>JAZQWM010000001.1:0-4103 GCA_045632345.1 Eubacteriales bacterium
CATGGATTTAAAGAAAAAAGTTTGGTCGTTCTCGTCAGTCAAAGCGTTTGAGCAATGCCCGTATTCATTCTATCTGCGCTATGTAGAGGGAGAACAAGAGTTGCGTAATTCTTTTGCACAAAGCGGATCGTTTGTCCACAACATTTTAGAGAAATGTTACAAGGGTGAGCTGTATGAGTTTGAACTTGCAGATGAATTTGAAGCGCATTACGCCGAAGAAGTAACAGAACATTTTCCATTTTTCAACATGGCGAAGTCATACTACGATACGAGCCTTGCATACTTGCAGACGTTTGAAAAGGACGACAACTACGAAGTTCTTGGCGTCGAGAAGCGCATTAACTGTGAGATAGGCGGTCACAAGTTCACGGGAATAATAGACTTGTTGCTGAGAGATAAAAGCGATGGACGGATTATAATACAGGATCACAAGAGTAAATCTGCCTTTAAAAAAGGTGAGAAAGCCGAATATGCCAAACAGCTTTATATCTACTCTAAGGCGGTCTACGAAGAATACGGCGAGTTTCCGAAAGAGTTGTGGTTTAATCTTTACAGGGCGCAGAAGATAGAAAAGGTCGAGTTCAAAGAGGGGGATTACACGGCTGCGCTTGACTGGTTTAAGGTGGCGGTTGATACGATATTACAGGAACAAGAGTGGGAGTGCAAGCCAGACTCGTGGTATTGTGCGAATCTTTGCGGGTTTACAGATTGCCCATACAACAGCAGAGATTTGGGGTGAGATAGATGGTTAAAGTTAAGGAAGATTTAACAGGTAGAACATTTGGTAAATGGTTTGTCATAAAACAAGTAGAGGATGGAAAAAATCATAGTGCTCAATATCTCTGCCAATGCAATTGTCAAGCCAAAACAGAAAGGATAGTGTTGGCTCGTAGTCTTAAAAACGGAGCTTCTCAATCGTGCGGTTGTGCTCGAAGAACAAAATTAATAGGTGAAAAATTTGGCAGTCTAACAGTGGTAGACAGGAAAGAAAACTGTGGGCGTAGAGATATTATATGGAATTGTGTATGCGATTGTGGTAATCAAGTTTTCTGCACTACAACCGAATTGACAGTAGACGGAAAAGATTGTTGTCACAAGTGTTACATGGAAAGAAAAAAGGAACATAATGAATATGAATTTACCGTAGATTCTTGTGTTGCAACAACTAAAACTGGTGAAAAATTTGTAGTAGACATTACAGATTATGATAAAATATACCCTTATTACTGGTATTTTAATAGCGATGGCTATGTTGAAGCTTGCGTAAATGGTGAAACAATAAGGTTACATAGGTTTTTAACCGATTGTCCAAAGGGGTTGACTGTAGATCATGATAATCATTTTCGCAATGACAATAGATTACAAAATTTAATTGTTTGCACAACTCAAGAAAACAATTTAAATAGAAAGGCATATAAGAAAAATAAATATAATGGTGTAAAGGGCGTGCAATTAACACAAAGTGGCAAATACAGTGTGACAATAAGATCACATAAAAAAGCTTATTGTTTGGGGACTTTTGATACTTTGAAAGAAGCTGCCGATGCGTATGACAAAGCCGCTATAGAACTTCATGGCAAATTTGCACATTTAAATAATTATCAAGAGGAGGCAATTTAAATGGTGGATAAGGAGTTAATCCAAGCAGCAAAAGAAAAACTTGGTGATAGAAATGCTGATTTAATGGTTGAGGCTTTGGATATAACGGATTATGATAGTCGCAATATGAAATGCAAGTGTGTTATCCACAGTGAAAAAACGCCTTCTATGATATATGACAAGAAGCGTTTTAGATTTAAATGCTTTGGTTGTGGTGCGTCTTTTGATGTTATAAGTTCCTTTATCGAGGGCAAAGGAATGACATTTAATCAAGCCGCCGAAAGAGTTTTTCAAGAAGCTAATATGGCAGTACCTATGCCAGAAGTGGGTTTACGCGACGAGGGAATGGATTATGTTTATCCTACATTGCCAGACGGTGATATGACACCTGCCTATGAATATCTCGCAAAGCGTGGTATTAGCAAGGCTGTTGTAGATTATGTTGGCATTAAGTGTGATGATAAGGGGATAATGCACTTCCCGTTCTATTCCTTTGGTGATGTTCTGACAATGGTTAAATGTCGCCCAGCCCGTAAAGTAAACAAGGGCGAAGGTGCAAAATGTTGGGTGCAGAAAGGCACAGGCTCATCTCCACTTCTGTTCAATGCAAATCGAATCAATACCGAGTTGCCTTTAATCATAACAGAAGGGTGTATAGATGCGCTCGCTGTTATGGAATGTGGTTACTTCAACGTGGTTTCAGTGCCTCTTGGCTCTCAAAACCTTGCGTGGATAGCGCAGAACTTAGACTGGCTTGACCAGTTTCAGGACATAATTCTTTGTGGCGATGCTGATGAAGCAGGCAAAAAGATGAATATTGAAGCTTCTTCTCGTTTAGGCGTTGATAGATGTAGATTCTTTCAGCACCCGACATATAAGGTAAACGGACAACTCAAACAAATAAATGATATTAACGAGTGCCTTTATAGGCTCGGTAAAGAAAAGTTGAAGAAGCTTTTTGATGACATTATTAACGCCCCTAATCCAAATGTAATTGATTTTACTGAAATTGAGGACGTGGACTGGTCGCAGGTTGACGGAATCAGTTTTGGATTAGAGGAAGTGGATAAGGTTCTTCACAAGATGTACCGCGGCAGCGTTAATGTATTTTATGCGAAACCGTCAGCAGGAAAGTCCAGCTACGTCAACCAAATAATGGCGCAGGCAATCTCGGACGGACGCAAAGTTTTCTTGTATACAGGCGAATTAAGTGAGCCTTTATGGAAGTCGTGGTTTAATTTCACACTCGCTGGCAGACAGAATATAGCGGAGTTTGAGTCAAATAGTGGTTACAAGTATTACAAAGTATCTCCTAAAGCGTTGGTAGAAATTAATAAGCTTTGTAAAGATCAGTTGTATGTATACCGCGACGATAAAAGTCCTCACATCGACAAGATTATTTCAACCTGTGTTGACATGATAAGGAGGCAAGGTGTAAGCGTTGTGGTTCTTGACAACCTTATGACTCTTGACTGCGATGAAAAAGGCGGAGAACTTGAAGAACAGAAGGCTATCTTAAAGAAAGTTCAACAGCTTGCAAAAGACCATAACGTTGTTGTAATTCTTGTTTGTCACGCTAAAAAGGTTAAAGAAGCTCTTACAATGGAAGATGCCAGTGGCACTATGAAGATAGCAAACTACTCAGGCATTATGATGACATTAGAGCGCAACAACGACAAGTCGCAGACGGCGTATGACGTAATGCTGAAAGTACAGAAAGATAGATTTAATGGCAAGAACAACTATGAGTTTCCTACAAGATTTGATTTTCCGTCACGCAGATTCTTTACTACAGAAGAAGAATTAAACAAGTGCTACGCTTGGACACATGGTGAAACTACGGTTGATAAGTTGCCACCGTCTGAAGCTCTTGAAAGAATGATAGAGAATCAGTCATCAGAAGAAGAAGTGTTTGGTGAGGTGATCGAGAATGTCTGATATCTATTTTTGTTATCACAAACACACGGATTATAGTCTGTTAGACAGTTGCACCGATTACAAATCGTATATAGATTATGAAGTAGAGTTGGGGCATAAAGCAACTGCCTTTACAGAACACGGCAAGCCTCTTGGTTGGGTAAAAAAGAAGCAGTATTGCGATGAAAAGGGCATCAAATATATTCACGGTGTTGAGTGCTATTTGACCGAGAGCCTTGAAAACAAGGTAAGAGACAATTTTCATACCGTTCTACTGGCAAGAAACTTAGATGGCGTAAAAGAAATCAACGCCCTCATTTCACAGTCAACAGACGATAAGCATTTTTACTATACAAACCGAGTATCATTTGATGAGTTCTTTAACTTGTCAAATAATGTAATTAAGATTAGTGCTTGTCTGGCTTCGCCTTTAAATCAATTGCCTCTCGACCACCCATTGTATGAAAGGTTAGCCAAAACTTATGACTATTTTGAAATACAATATCACGACTGTCAAGAGCAAAAAAATTACAATCTCTTATTGGCTCGTCTTGCAAAAAAATATCATAAGAAGCTAATAGCTGCGA
>JAZQWM010000002.1:0-3974 GCA_045632345.1 Eubacteriales bacterium
AAAGATAGGCAATGTGATATTGATAAGATTAAAACGGTAGTGGAGCAAACCGTTGAAAAGGGCGGTAAAGTTCTATTCCCCGTTTTTGCAAATCACAGATGTCAAACTATTCTTACAGTTCTATATGAGATATATGGCAACGATGAGAATTTTAATACCCAAATCTATGTTGACAGTCCGATGTCAGTACAAATATGCAAACTGATGTGTCACATAGTCAACGAGAAACAAATGCACGTTTGGGAAAAGGTTATGACTTGGAAGAATGTTCACTTTATTAGTGAATATGCAGACAGCAAGGCGTTGCAGGAAACAAATGAATCTTGTATCATACTGGCAAGTAGCGGAATGATGTCTGCGGGCAGATCGGTTTCGTGGGCACAGAAACTCTTAGGCAGTACCAAAAACCATTTTGTATTCTGTGGTTACAGTGCCGAGGGTAGTCTTGCCGATAAGATTAGAAATAGTATGCAAAAGACTATTACAATTGACGGCAAAGTTGTACCAAATAAGGCATATGTCACAACTTTGAATAGCTTTTCAAGTCACATTCAGCATAATCAGATGTTGGAATATTACTCAGATATAGATTGCAACAAGATTGCGATTGTTCATTCAAACTTTAATGATAAGGAAAAGTTCTGCAAGGAATTGCAGGATGAATACTCAAAGAAGAATAAAAGCACAAAGGTAGTTTGTGTTAATGGCGGAACGGCAATTAGTCTATAAGGTAGCCTGTGGGCGCAGAGATTATAGGGTACTTCCCTACTCACCTTTAGAAATATGCGATTTCGTGGAAAATGACGTTCCCAAAATATGCGATTTGTGTTCAAATCACGACTTAGTAAATCTTGATTTGTGTAAAAGGAGATAATATGGCAACAAAAGATGGATGGAATAATAAATTCACAATCTCAGGCGTTCTCAATCTTGACGACGGCATTATTGCCATTGAGCGTGGCGATGATGAGCCTGTGATATTAGCAGATAGCATAGAGAGATTAAACGGTAAGGATGTTACTATTGTGGTTTCGTGTGAAGAACCCACATAATCAATCCGACGGATTCCGATATTTCAATCCGAAAGAAATGACAAGGAGGAATAAAACGAGTGAAGCATTTTAGCGCGGCTCAATACTGCCGCATATACGAAATCTGCAACAGCAAGCCCAAAGATAAAACTTGGGACGAAGTTGCAGAACAGCTTAACGCTGAATTTGGAACGGACGTAAGTTCAAGTGCTTACAGAAAATGTTACCAATACTACACTTTAATGGACAATGCGCTTAAAGCAAAAGGTGACACTACTGTTGCAACTCGCATACTCAGTGTATCAGACACACACGTTCCTTTTGAACTGCCTATTGAGAAGCTTGCGGCGTATCAAGGTCGCGTTGATATTCTTCAACTCAACGGGGATATCTGTGATTGTCAAGCTATATCTAAGTTCAACAAGGTTTACAGAGTTTCACCTATGGAAGAAATTATTAAAGCTCGTAAATACATGATTGATATGATTGAGTATTTGCAGCCTAAGAAAGTAGTTGTGACTTATGGAAACCACGATCTTCGTTTTCAAAACTACATTGCGAAGAATCTTGACAATGAGATGGCAGAACTTATGCCAAAGACAAGTCTTGAACTCATCTTCGTAGACGGTTTTTATCACTATGATAAGCGAGAAGGAACAAAGTCATGGTATGCACCTTTAAAACAACTATTTCCTTATGTTGATATTGATTACACCGATAATTGGTGGACACAGATTGGAGATACGATATTTGCTCACCCGTCTGCTTTCTCATCGGGTGTTCTCAAAACTGCGGAAAAGGCGATGTATTTCTTCCGCAATGAGGGATTGCAGTTCTTAGAGCTTGTAATGGCTCACACTCATCGAGTTGGCGAGTATTATATAGGTAATACAAGAATTATTGAACAGGGTGCGTTTAGTGACGTAGCCAAGAATAATTATAACAATGGTCAGCTTTACAATTCTCAGAAAGAAGGTTTTGTGTATCTGTGTCAAGATATAAACGGCAAAACTATTCGCGAGAAAACAGAGTTGGTTGCACTGAATTAAGCAAGATTGGTCTTTCTGTGTGAAAGATAAGTAGAATTACAGGGTTATTCCCTATCTACGCCTTTCTATTTTAAAGGAAAGGAGATAATATGTCTTGTGGAATTTATTGTATTGAAAACAAAGTAAATGGTAAGAAATATATTGGTCAAAGTATCAATATTGAAAAGAGATGGGAAACGCACAAAATAAACCTTAGAACCGACAAACACGTAAATAACTATCTTCAACGCGCTTGGAATAAGTATGGAGAAGATAGTTTTAGTTTTTATGTTGTAGAAATATGTGTTCCAGAAAGCTTAAATGAAAGAGAAAAATATTGGATTGAATATTATGATTCTTTTAATAATGGCTTTAATCTTACTCTTGGTGGCGATGGTGGTAATACTATTGTTGGATATACTGAGGAAGAATTGCAAAAATACAAGGAAAAGAAACGTAAGATACATCAAGAAACATCGTTAAAGGGAGAAGAAGCTCCTTGTTCAAAATTAACCAAATTGGAGGTTGAAGAAATTATCCAAAGAATGTTAAATGGGGAATTTAGTATAGATATAGCTAATGACTATAATGTTAATTATGCCACAATTCATGACATAAGAGCACATAATACGTGGAATAGTCTGACAGATGGAATTGAGTTTCCTCACCCTTATAAAAGTCGTGTTAAAGGTATTAGAGGGAAAGCCATAAATCAATATGATATTTATGGAAACTATATTGACACATATATAAGTGCAAGAGATGCCGAGCAAAAAACGGGATGTAGCTATAAGCATATTTCTTCTGTTTGCAGAGGCAAAAGAAAAACTTGTGGTGGGTACATATGGAAATTTGCAGATGGTGACCAAGAAACAAGCCCTATTAATAGTATTAAAAATAGCGATGTTTTTATTGGTGTGCAAAATTCTAAGCCAATTGCAAGAATTTCGGAAGATGGAATTTTAATAAAAACGTTTAATTCTATCGCTGAAGCAGCAAGGTTTTATGGTATCTCAGAAAGTGGGATAGGCAATGTTTGCAAACATAAATCAAAGCAAACATATGGAATGATATTTAAGTTTCTCACATTAGATGAATTGAAAATTTTGAGCTAAAAGGAGATTGATTTTTATGAACAATGAAAAGGTATTTGCCCGTATGCTTAAAGCAAAGGCAAAGGGCGTGGACGTGTCAGTAGTCACGGACTACGAGAACGCTAAAGAGATAATCAAGTACGCACTTGCAATGCCCGATACATACATAATAGATGTTGAGATAGGCGACGCATTATGGAAGGGTTATGCAGACCCATATACAGTAAGCCTTTGCGCAGACGGTGGCTTATACTGTGAACCCTCAGTACGTGAGGACGGTGGCATTGGATGCGGCGCAGGTCTGTATCTGATTGACGTTATTGCAATCGGAGAGTATTTACCAAGTGACTTCGTGCTTGATGACCCAAGCACAGAAATAAAATTGATTGGAGGAGAATGATTTATGGTAGGGGCTTCTTTTAAGAGTTATCCAAATTACCCCGACTTTATAACTGACTTCCTATTTGTTGTACTTGCTGATGGAACAGCAACTATGATAGTTGACTACAAGGACACAGCGGGTGTTGTGCAGTCACTTAATCAGAAAGTGCTGAATGGCAACAGCCTCACAGTTGTGCCTGAGTGCTTTGACAACTTTGATGCTGACATTGAGATTGTCGAAGAACGTGGCGGCTTGATGATGATTACAGTGCTCAAAGGCGGCGAAATTATTCTTGATCCTGTAATCTACACAAAGCCAGAAGCATTTGCAGAGACAACATACTTTATTGAGTATGATGCTAAGAAGGCTGTCGATTTGCCTTTAGATGGAACTGTAATTCCGTTCAAAATCGAGAAACATAAAATCTGACTTTTAAGGC
>JAZQWM010000003.1:0-1754 GCA_045632345.1 Eubacteriales bacterium
CTGTTGGCGCATATGCAAAGGGCGGTGCTTCATTCAACGAGAGTGACATGATTGACCTTCTTACAACAGTTGAGAACGATGGTAACAAGCCTAAGATATTTGGTTCACTTCAGGCACTCCGTAATCTCAGCATGGCTCAGACTGGCGAGACAATTAAGGACGATTACTACAACATGGGCTATATGGGTAAGTTTAACGGATATGATTGTTTCCGCATCTCTGGCAAGAACCTTCCTACTAACAAGCTGTTTGTTGTTGGTGCAGATGACAAGTTTGTTAAGATGTACGATGAGGGTGACACAATTACAATTGCTCACAACTTCACAGAGACAGCCGATATGACACAGGAGCTTCTTGTTGAAAAGACATACGGCGTTGAGGTTGTAATGGCTTCTAAGGTTGGCATTTATACAATCGCTTAATCTATTTTGAATAAAAGGAGATTTTTAGATGAAAAGATTATCTATTGACGATAACTACCTTGTATCTGTAAAGTCAAATTTTGACGGCAGACTTAGATTTGAGTTGGGTGGCTACAATGAAGTTTGGTACGAAATAGGCGAAGAACAGGAACTCACATGGGAAGAAATTAAGGAGATTCGTAAAAGAGCGAGAGGTTTCTTTGAGCTTAATTGGATTATCCTTGTTCCTACCGCAGAGTATTCTGCCGCTGAAATGTATAATGCTCTTGGTGTAAGCCAATATTACCCCGACGCTGACAAGTTTAAATCGCTTGACGAAGTTGTTTCAATGAAGCCAGCGGCTATGGCTAAATATTTACAGGGTGCAAGCGAGAATTATCGTGAATCGGTTGCTGCGTATGCAAAGGGGCTTTATGAGAATAACGACTCGCGCATGGACAGCAAGTCTAAGAAAGAAGCTATCGAAAAGGTGCTTAACGTAGATTTCGACGAGGTGTAATATGGCAACGGATTTTAGCGTAGTATATGGCAGTTTTCTCAGCAAAGTAACCGATACGGATTTATCGGATATGACTGAGCAAAATGCAAATAGCGTTATGTCTGATTTGCTCAAACAGGCGACAGTGAAATTTAGCGAGTCCTGTAAAAAGGATTTGAGTGATGTTACGACAACGGGTTTTGTGAGTGACCTTGACGACTATGAGATTGACATATTGTCAGAGCTTATGGTAGAGGCGTGGTATAAGCCACACATTAACTACACAGACCTGTTGCGTAACAAACTCAGCACAAAGGATTTTACAACATTCTCTCCCGCCAATTTGCAGAAGGAAAATCGTGAATCGTATGAACTCGCTCACAAAAGAGCAAGGTCTATGATTAACGAGTATTCATTCCGCATGAACAACATAGGAGATTTAAAATGAGCAGACTGCCAGACAAAGCATTAAAAAGCTATTTGCAAAATCTCGTAAATAAGGTGTACAAAATACTGCCAATGAAAGAGGAACGCTGTGGCACACTAACATCTTATCTTTTGAGTTTGGAGAACGAGCTTATAGGTTGCTATAAACTATGGGACACTCTCGAAAATGAGCCACAGTTTTTAGCTGTCATAAATATCGTTAAATATCTGGCTATAGAAGATTACGATGTGGTAGTTTGCAAACGTGAAGTCTTTAAAGCAATACGCCTTATAGAAAGTATAAGTAATAAATTTTTTAGAGAGGAGGGATAAGATGGCAACATTTGGTGAGTATCAGGCAAGAGTTAATCAACGTGGCACTACTGATAGGGAGCGCACACTGTATTACGAAAAGCAACATCTCAAAA
>JAZQWM010000004.1:0-102060 GCA_045632345.1 Eubacteriales bacterium
TGTGAAATAATTAGAGGTAACCTATGGTTAAGGAACTAATGCACGATCCGATTTTTCTCGCGAGAAAGTCGGAGGTCGCAACCAAAGAAGATTTGCAGGTCGCCAAGGATCTGCTTGATACGCTGATGGCGCACAGAGAAAGTTGTGTCGGCATGGCGGCAAATATGATCGGGGTGCGCAAGCGCATTATCGCATTTCTTGATGAGAGTGGACGAGCTCCTACTTATACGGTGATGCTCAATCCTGAGATTATCAAGAAAGATGGCGCATATGACACCGAGGAAGGCTGTCTGTCGCTTCTCGGCGGCCCTCGCCCCTGTAAGCGCTATAAAACCATCAAGGTGCAGTATCAAACCTTGGAAATGCAAACACGCGTGAAAACCTACACCGGCTGGACAGCGCAGATCATTCAGCATGAGGTGGATCATTGTAACGGGATTTTGATATAATAAGAGACGAACATAGAAGGAAAGCATACTATGAGAATTATTGATTTGTTCTCCGGAGCCGGAGGTTTAACATTTGGCTTTTACTATAAAAAAAGAAAAAACGGTTTTGTGCGGAACAGACAAAACTCTTTTGTGTTTGCAAACGAGTTTGATCCTCATGCTGCAGAAGCTTTTAGAGCTAACTATCCTGATATAGTTATGTTAAATCAAGATATTAAGACATTGACAGAGGAAACAATTAGAAATTTAATTGGAGATCAACCGGTAGATTTGATTATTGGTGGTCCCCCATGTCAATCATTTAGCACAGTAGGTCAGCGCGTATATGATGACAAAGCAACTATGTACGAGCAATATTTGAGAATTTTGAGTATAGCGCGTCCTAAAATGTTCCTGTTTGAAAATGTTAAAGGCATTCTGTCTATGAGAGAAACTTTTTATCAAAAAGATGAAGATGGAAACATAGTATATACAATAACCAAAAATGCCGAAACAGGAAGAGAACGTAAGAAGCCTGTTATTATAGGATATGGCAGAAAGGTTATGGACATAATAACGGAAAAATTTGCAAACATTAATAATGGACTAGGCTATAATATTACTAAACAGGTTCTGAATGCTGTGGATTTTGGTGTTCCGGAAAGTAGGGAAAGAGTATTTATTGTTGGCATAAGAAACGACTTGAATATCAACTGGGAGTTTCCTATTCCTCAAAAAGCGCCATATATAAGTATCAAAGACGCTATTTCTGATCTTCCGCCTGTAGGAGAAGGTGAAGAGAAAAAAACATATACCATATTACCACAAAATGAATATCAAGCATTGATGCGTAATGGTTCAAATGAAATTACCTGTCATTTTTGCGGAGAATATGGTGATAAAATAAGAACAGTAATCGAAAATGTTAAACAAGGTCAAGGGAAAGACGATTTTAACAAATTGATTGCGGAAGGAAAGATTGATAAAAAATACAAATTAACTTCTGGGTATGCAAATACATACGGACGATTGATAGAGAGTCAGCCGTGTACTACTATAACTAACAATCTATCAACGCCTTCGGGCTTAAGATGCATTCATTATGATCAAAATCGTGCGTTAACTCCACGTGAAGGTGCTCGCATTCAATCATTCCCGGATTGGTTTGTTTTTAGCGGCGAAAAAGCCAATATAACAACACAAGTTGGTAATGCAGTTCCACCGCTTTTGGCTATGGCATTGGCCCAAAAAATAGATTCAGCATTGAAAGGATAGTTTTTATGGATAATATTTCTACCAATAACACTTATAAAGTAGATGAGTCTTCAATAAAGTCTAGAAATAATGAAAATGAAATCTATTTCAATTTTTCGTATTCTGCGCTAAAACTTTTGGGAAAAAATCTCTACAGTAATGCAGCAAATGCAATTTCTGAGCTTGTAGCCAACGCGTTAGATGCAAAAGCACCTGAGGTATATGTTTATATTGACATGTCAGATAAAGCACACTCTGTAATTGAAATTATCGATAGCGGTAGCGGTATGAGCTACACCGATCTTGCTGATAAGTATGTTTGGATAGGCAGAAACAAAAGAAATGATTCTGATTTGACAGAGGAAGAACGCCAAAGTGTAATGGGACGTAAAGGTATAGGTAAGTTGGCGGCTTTGTATCTTTCAAATCGATACTATATTTTAACCAAAAAGAACGGGAATGTGGATGAAGCACAATGGCAAGTGAATTTGTCTGCATATGATGATTCTGATTTCCCAAAACTCGATAGAGTAACGGAACCTATTGCTCTTGTTAATTCAGACATATGGGAAAGATTTAATCATGGCACAGCGATTAAACTTGAAAATGTCGATCTTAGAAGAAACGGAGAAAAGAAAATCGAAGGGTTGAGACGTGCATTTGCAGATTTTTATTTGGTGGATGCATTGGGATCTACCATATGGGTTGCGGTAAAAACAAGTAAAAAAGATGAGGTGAAATTCAAACCAGTAGAGAAAAGCATTGCGTATAAAAATTTCTACGCACTTTTTGATAACAGTGGTTTAAACATTGCCTCAGAGATGGCGGAAAGCATTTCATTTGTTTGGGCATCACCTTATGATCATATAAAAAATAAGCCGCGTCCTACTTTGGTTATCAATACCGACGAACTCCGTTTATCAGGAAAAAAGGCCTTTCATTTGGAAGATGGAACTGTTGTTGAGAGAGCGTATTGCTTATCTGGATGGATTGCTATTCATAGCACAATCGATGAGAAAAATGCAGTAGATGATAGGTTTATTCGTAATTCGGTGTATCAACCTAATAGATTACGATTGTATGTAAGAAAAAAATTAGCGGTTGCAAACTATTATGACATAAGTCCTAGCACTCAGGCGATGGCTAATTATATCGAGGGAGAAATATCTTTTGATATTTTGGATGATGATGAATTACCCGATATAGCCACATCTAGCCGTCAAGATTTTTTGGATGACGAACGTATTGAATTATTAAAGTCTATCGTAGATCCTATTTTGTCCTCATTATATAAGGTGAGAAACAAAGTGGGTAATGATATATCAAAAGAAAATAATGATTATACGGAATATCTAAAAGAAGTTGAGAGAGAAAAAAGGAGACAAGAGGAGGAAAAACGTAAAGCTGAAGAAGAAGCACGAAAAAAGGCTGAGGCCGAAGCATTAGCAGCGGAACAAGCGCGTTTGGCAGCAGAAGTAAAGGCAAAAAAGGCTCAAGAAGAAGCGGATAAATATCATGCACAAAGCGAAACTATTTTTAGCGCTGTAACGGAAGATCAAAAGAGTTTTACCGCCAAAACACACCTTGTGAAAACTAATGCGCTAACAATTCGTAATAGCGTAAAGACTTTGGCTAAAAAAATAGGTATTGAAAAATACAAAGAACTAGGTGCGATATCGATTGCTTCTGATAAAATTTTGAGTGCTATTAGATATAGTGCATTGGCTAAGTTTAATATAGAGGATGAATATATAGTTGAGGATTTATTTGTTTTCTGTAAGGAGTACTTGGAAAATGTGCTTGCTAAACAATATTTCAAAATTGCAATTCATGTTAATATAAAGGGGCAATATCAAGTTAGATTTAAGCCTCAATATATTTCTTTGTTACTTGATAATCTTATTTCTAATTCTCAAAAGAGCCATGCAACAGATTTTTGTTTTGAAATGTCAAATGAAAGCACACCCAATATAGTGGTATATGATAATGGTGATGGTTTTGGAGAATTAGATCTTAACAAAGTTTTTGAATTCGGATTTAGTAACACGGGTGGAACTGGTATAGGCTTGTATAATGTCAAGACCGTTGTTGAGAAAATGGGAGGACATATAGTAGCTAGCAAAAATGAACCCTGTGGTGCGAAATTTGTCATAAATTTTAGATGACAAAGGAGAAAAAATGAATACGACGTATAAAATTTTATGGATAGACGATGATGATGATTTTATCGACTCTACTATTGAATTAATAGAAGACGCGGTAAAGGAGCATAATATGATTCCACACATCAAACCTTATAGTAGGTTTGATGTGTATCAAAAAGAGGAACTTGAGCAATTTGATATAGATGTTTTTAACCTTTATGATCAAATTATAATTGATTATGCTTTGTCAGGTACTACCGGGGATAAAATAATTAGGGATTTAAGATCTCGTAATATATTTACAGATATTGTTTTTTACTCAAGTAATTATGAAACTATGACAACCGAACTCAAATCCGGAGATCAATTGGATGGTGTTTTCTTCTCTAGACGTGAGGACTTGACAAGCGTTATTAGTAATGTTATAAAGAAAAATCTGAAAAGAGAATATAGCATTTCTAATATCAGGGGATTAATTATGGATAGTACTTCTGAGTTTGACTATATATGTAGAACTACAACATTGGCTTTGTTTAAGAAGCTGTCGCCTGAGAAACAAGCTATAGTCATCGAGAAAGCTAGAGAATATGTCGGATCTGCGAAGGCAAATTCTGAGGACAATTTCGAAGATTTAGAATCTAAAAAAGATTTTAAATTCTTGAAGGAAGCAATGGAATCTGTCGAATATGTTATGAGCAATAAAGACAGATATGCAATTATGTCTCTAGTTGTTCGAGAGTTTGAGGATGATCCGGTTTGGGATGACAGTTTTTCGGAAAAGTATAAGGATGCTTTGATTAGTCCTAGAAACGATTTGGCACATAACAAGTTGTATTATGGGGCGTGCCAAAAAAGAATACATATTGCGAAGAGAAAGCAAACATTAGAATGTGATAAGAATTGTAATGATTGCAAGAGCAAGTATAGCATAGAGAAATGTGAAGAGTTAAGGAAACAGATCTTCTCCTATTATTTGCTGTTTAATAATTTGACTAAAAAAATCGATTAAACGCTGGACTTTCTCTCAATTATGTGGTATTGTTGGTGTTACCAAAGAACAGGAGGTAACAAAATGATATTGCAAGCGTTAAAAAACATGTATCCGAAAGCGAGCGAGAAGGTGCTCCGAGCGGTTATGAAGGATCTCGAAAAGTGCCGTGGAAAGAACATGAGCACTGAGGAGCTCGCGGATTGGATAGGAAAGCTCGTGACAGCGCATACCATTGAAGAAGCATTAAGAATAACAGAGGACGATTCAAAGCCGAGTCAAGTCGGGGATGAATCGTCCTTTGCTATTACGGAGGTGGGCGATGAAAGAAACAATTGAAGAACTGTGGCACGGCAACATCATACCGCAAGAGGATAGCCGAACTAACTCGCCGGAAATGAAGGAGCTACTAAGCTACATGGCAAGGCATCATGAGGACTTGGAGAAAAGCTTCACGGACGAGCAGAAAGAAATCTTCGAGAAATTTCACGATTGTTGGAGTGAATACATGAGCCTTGCTGAAAAGGCGATATTCGTGTATGCCTTTAAACTCGGTGGACGGTTGATGCTCGAAACATTGCAATAAATATCAGAGAAGAATCGTGTGGAAACATGCGATTTTTCTCTTTTTGTCGGTGGAATAAAGTTAGTACCGCTCCCAAAGAAATGGGGAGCAATAAACAAAGAAAAAGGCGATTTGAAAACTTGCAGTTTGTTAGAAATGGTTTCTATTGTGAAATTCGTAATAGAAATTTTAGAAAATCCATTGACAAAGCCGTAGAAATGTGTTAGAATTTCATTAGAAACTAAAAAGAGTATTTGAAAGGAGTATTCTATGCAGTACGAAACTATTATTTTGGAGTTATTATCTCGAATCAAAAAGCTTGAGGATGATGTTGAAATGCTGAAAAAATCTCAAAGTGCTTATGATCATAACTCTTCCGAAAAAAATGACGATATGGAGGTGTCGGTTATGTCCAAACAGGATTCCTCTGTTGTTTATAAAAAAATGACAGATGAGATGATAGAGATGTGCTATCTTTGCGGTAAAAAGGTAAGCATGGGAGATAGTGCCCCTGACCTTGCCGACGATATTGTTGATGCAACAGGTATGAATCGCAATTCGGCACTTATGTACTTGTATGCGGTAAGCGGAATGTTAAATGGTGAAATATATAAAAGAGCCATTAGCTCTAAGGCCTTGAAATACTTTTTCGAT
This sequence comes from Eubacteriales bacterium, assembly GCA_045632345.1. Lineage (GTDB taxonomy): Bacteria > Bacillota > Clostridia > Oscillospirales > CAG-272 > RGIG2000. Next base: position 6,034 of record JAZQWM010000004.1, read on the forward strand.
CGTATTTCGAACGAGTATGGAAGTAAAGGATTGAGAAAGGCTATACAGGCAACCAAACTTCACATTGATTATCGCAGGGATTGTGGTCACACCGTAGATTCGATAGAGGAAATCTGCAATAGTTACGAAAGAAGAATTTGATGCTTACCTACACATACATATCAAAAGGAAAACTCGGATTGGTTGAGAAACCAAAGCCTACGATACAGCACGAGAGGGATGCAATTGTCAAGGTTACACTGGCGAGCATCTGCTCGAGTGATTTGCATATTAAGCACGGCAGCGTTCCGAGAGCGGTGGAAGGAATCACGGTCGGTCATGAGATGGTCGGTATCGTGGACAAAGTCGGCTCTGCAGTTACACACGTAAAGCCTGGTGACAGAGTCACGGTAAACGTGGAAACCTTCTGCGGTGAGTGTTTCTTCTGCAAGAAGGGATTCGTGAACAACTGCACCGACAAGAACGGAGGTTGGGCACTCGGCTGCCGAATCGACGGCGGTCAGGCAGAGTACGTTCGCGTGCCGTTTGCGGATCAGGGGCTGAATAAGATTCCCGACTCCGTAACCGACAGACAAGCTCTGCTTGTGGGCGACGTTCTTGCCACTGGATATTGGGCAGCGAAGATCTCCGAGATTACCGAGGACGATACCGTTCTCATCATCGGAGCAGGTCCTACGGGAATTTGCACGCTCCTTTGCGTGATGCTGAAGAATCCCAAGCGCATCATTGTGTGCGAAAAGGACGAGAACCGCATTAAGTTTGTGAACGAGCACTATCCCGATGTACTGACGGTTACGCCAGAAAAATGCCTCAATTTCGTTCGCGAGAACAGCGATCACGGCGGTGCGGATGTGGTGCTTGAGGTCGCAGGTGCGGAGAACACTTTTGAACTTGCGTGGCAGTGTGCGCGTCCGAATGCGATCGTCACAGTGGTGGCACTTTACGACAAGGCGCAAGCCTTGCCTCTGCCCGATATGTACGGCAAGAATCTGACCTTCAAGACCGGCGGCGTTGACGGTTGTGATTGCGAGGAAACGCTGAAGCTGATTGCCGAAGGCAAGCTCGATACCGAGCCGCTGATCACGCATGCCTATCCGCTCTCAAAGATCGACGAGGCGTATGAGCTGTTTGAAAATAAACGCGACGGAGTTATTAAGGTCGCGGTGGAGTGTTGAATTGTGAAAGGAGATATATATGAAAATATTGATTCTTGGCAATGGTTTTGATTTGGACCATGATCTTCCAACAAGCTACTCTGACTTTTTGGATTTTTGTAATTGTGTTCTCAGTATGGATACAACTAAATATGCTGCTGAAAAGAGAAAATTAAAGGAATCACAAATTTTGTATATCTGCGAATTAGAAGGCAATCCTGATTTGAAACGCAGATTTACCGATTTATTAAAAAACAACCACTTGCTGAATTATTTTAATATTCAGAAAAAAAAGACCGGCAAGAATTGGATTGACTTGGAGCGAGAAATAAAGAGCATAATAAGTGAATTTAGAATTGTTGAGGCGGAATTAAAAAAATCAAATCAAAGTACTTATGCTTTGAACAGAGAACACAAAATCCAAGCTTTATTGCGCGAATTGGGTCTTAATGGACTTGGTGGAAAGGAACTGAATGCAATAAAATTAGCGGCTATACATCATGATTTGTGTGTTTGCTTAGATAGATTTTCTAAAGCTTTAGAGATGTATATCTATAATTTTATTAATCAAACAAATGTAACAGGAGTATCTCCAGACATAATTGGTTTTGATGCTAATAGAGTACTTACATTTAATTATTCCGATACTTATGAACGGGTATATGGTGGAATTCATTGGAATGAGGAAGTTGATCATATACATGGAAGTGCCAAGGATAATACAGAAGATGATTCAAATATAATTTTGGGTGTGACTTCTGATAGTGAGATTTCGAGCGAGTATGTTGAATTTGAAAAATATTTTCAAAGAATCACAAAGCAGACAAGGAGCAACTATAAAAAATGGTTGGAAGCTAGCCTGGGGAAAAAAAGAAAAAATTGAAATAACTTTCTTTGGACATTCTTTAGATGCCACCGATGGTGATGTAATTAAAGATATGGTCATGCACGAAAAGTCGTCAATAACGATTTTTTATTATGATAAGAGTGCGTACAAACAGATAGTGGCTAATTTGATAGAAATTATCGGTAAGGATAAGTTGGTTAATTTTTTATACGGAGAACAACCCAAAATTAGGTTTGTAAAACAACAGGAACATCAAAAGGATAGTACTGCTGGATTGGAAATTACGCGAGATATTAGAAAATTATATCGACTTTATGAGTTGAGCAAGGAAGAAATAACGGCATTAATAGAAAAAATCAAGAAAAAGGTGGAGTCAAAAGATCAATCGTATTTTTACTCACAGACTAAAGTTATTAGTGTATTTGAAGCTTTGCGTTTTCACAAAATAATTTCTAAAGGTGTTAAAAAATTTTCGGAAATATGTTCCTTGTTAGATTACGAAGTGACTAATCAAGGACGACTAAAGTACTATGATGAAGAAGAGTGGGTTGACTACTATCCTTGGGGCGAAGAAATACCTTGCGATAGTTTAACAGTAAAATTGATTGCACAAGTTAATGAGAATAATAAAAAACGATATGATCAGGCAAGGTCGCTTATGCCATATTATGATATCATGCAAATGACAAGCGCGCAGGAAATAAAAGATGCATTGCTTGAAGCTTTTAAGATTGAAAAACCGACAGCTGCTTATTGGAAGCAGTTGAATCAATTAGTAGACAGTATGCCAGAAAACAAATTGCTTGAAGAGGCGTTTGGACTTATTGATAAAGAAGATTTACCTTTAGAAATAAGAGTTAGATTCAAACATTTTACTTCTGTGTATTGGGAGATGGATTTCAACATTCAGTATAATAGGCAAATGATGGAAGCATATGAAGAACGCTGTAAGAACGGAGAAGAGGATATATAGTCAAGTTATTTTTCGAACTTGAAATCATAAAAATCTCCGTAAGTGGTCAAACATGTGGTCAAATGCGAAAAACGGGCTTGTTCGACCCTCGAAGTAGGGAAGAACAAGCCTATTATATTTATCTAGAAAACGCGAGATTTCAAGAGATTTCGCGAGATAAATAAAGAAAAATCGGGACTCTTACGAATCCCGATTTTTGGTCTGAGTGACAAGACTTGAACTTGCGGCCTCTACCACCCCAAAAAATCACGGCTCATTCAAGCCGTGATTTAGCTATTCATATCCAAAAACGTATAATCTAAATTTTACTGTTCTCCCAAATCAATATGCTTCGTTCTCTTATACAGCATAAATAAACAAAACGCTAAAACTAAAGCAACAACCGCAAAAATAATCAAAGCCACAATGTTTGCATCATAATCAAAGCGCTCTGCAAAAGCATTAGCAAAAATCGCTCTAACTATGTAATATATCGCAAGTAGCACATAAGAAATAAATCCTATAAAGGTTACGATTTTTCTTCTTTTTAAAAATTTAGTTGACTCAACAGGAGCAAAAGAAGTATTACCGTCACGGACTATATTTGTCGCCTTGTATTCATCCCCTAAAAACGCATAATCGATTCCAAAATTTATTATAGCACCGCCACCTAATAAAGCCATTATAAGTAGCATACTTGCAATATCAGAAAAAGTTGAAACCCAAAATGATACTCCAATAAAACCAAGCCCTGCCAAAACACAAAAAACTCCCACCGGAATTTTAATAACCATCATTAACGATTTAGTATACTTATCCATAAATATCCTCCCTCTTTAATCTAATTTGATTATACCATACAATTTTTTCAATTTCAACAAAAAATCACGGCTCAACGAACCGTGATTTTCATAACTAAATATTCATAAGTATCGGCAACACAACAGGCTTTTTCTTTGTCTTATTGAAAATATACTTAGAAATTGAAGCCTTAAGTATATTTTTAAGCTCCGCCCATTCAGTAATGCCATCATCAAGCGCATCAATAAGCGCCCTTGTAGCAACGTCCTTAGCTCCGTTTATAAGCTCCTCATTTTCCCTTACGTAAACAAATCCACGGGAAATAATTTCAGGACCCGACATCAAAATTCCTTCCTGCTGAGAAATAGTAGCAACCGCAATAATTAAGCCGCCCTCTGCAAGATTTTTTCTGTCGCGAAGCACAATGTTACCAACGTCTCCAATGCCACTTCCATCAATAAGCACCTTGCCCGCTTGCACTGTTTCGCCAAATCTTGCACCCTTTTCATCAATTTCAACAATTTTGCCAATATCGGAAACGAAAATATTACTTGCACTCATTCCCATTCCCTCAGCAAGCTCCTTGTGATGAATTAAATGTCTGTATTCACCATGCACAGGCATAAAATACTTAGGCTTTGTAAGTGCGTGCATTAGCTTTAGCTCCTCTTGACACGCGTGTCCTGATACATGCACCTCAACGCTTGTATCGTGATATACGTTAACCCCACGGCGATACATCTCATTTACAATCTTACCAACTAACTTTTCATTACCCGGAATAGCACTTGAAGAAAGCACCACTAAATCCTTGTCAGTTAACTGTACCTTATCGTGGTCAGAAAACGCCATTCTGTATAAAGCCGACATAGGCTCACCCTGGCTACCTGTTGTAACGATAGTAATCTTTTCAGGTGGATACTTCTTAATATCATCAATATCAATAAGCACCCCATTTGGCACGTTCATATAACCAAGCTTAACCGCCGCATTTACAACGCTTATCATACTGCGACCGGTAACCGCCACACGCCTGCCGTGATTTACACTCGCATTTATAATCTGCTGAACTCTATGCACGTTTGAAGCAAATGTCGCAATTATAATTCTTTTATCCTCATATGAAGAAAGAATTTTTTCAAGAGAGAAGCCAACCTTTCTTTCCGACGGAGTATATCCGGGACGCTCCGCATTAGTTGACTCGCAAAGAAGCATTAAAACTCCCTCATTACCAAGCTGACCAAGTCTTGTAATATCCATCATTTCGCTTTCAATAGGCGTAATATCAAGCTTAAAGTCACCTGTATGAAGCACCACACCCCAAGGCGTAGTAATCGCCAAAGCACACGCATCCGCAATAGAGTGGTTAACTCTTATAAACTCAATCTTAAAGCAGCCAACACTTACTTTATCCCCTGCATTTACCGTATTTAACTTAACAGTATTGAGTAGCTTGTGTTCAATAAGCTTGTTTTCCAAAATGCCAAGAGTCAATTTTGTACCGTAAACAGGCACGTTGCAATTTCTTAAAAAGTAGGGAAGAGAGCCAATATGGTCCTCATGACCGTGAGTTAAAAATACACCTCTTACCTTATGAATGTTGTTTTGAATATAAGTAAAATCAGGAATTACAAGGTCAACACCAAGCATATCATCATCAGGGAAGCCAATTCCACAGTCCACAATGATAATGTCCTCTCCGCACTCAAGCACGGTCATATTCTTACCGATTTCATTAAGTCCACCAAGTGCAAAAATCTTTAGCTTGTGAGGATATACCTTTTTAACCTCTTTTTTAACTGACTTTTTTTGTGTGTTAGTATTCTTAGTAGTCTTTTTTGTATTACCCTTAGCTTTAACTGTCTTGGAGCTCTTACCCTGCGCACCCTTTGCTGCGCTCTTATTTGACTTGGATTTATTTGAATTAGAGGTCTTTGCGCCCTTATTCCAATTACTTTTCTTTTTTGTTTGCTTTTCGGTCTTTTCTGCCATAAATTTTCCTTTCTTAATAATTCCGTAAACCACGCAAAAAGCGCCATCACTCAGTGATGGAAATAATTATGTAGCTGTTGTCGTAGCACTATAAGTAAAACGGCCCCTTATAGCGTATCTGACAACCTTAAACGAATTTTTTTTTAATTTAATTATATCATAATATATCAAATAAGTCAAGCATAAGCTTTTTTCCGTATTTACCCGAACAGAAAAAAACAACCCACCGTAATAATAGCCCCAATTAGCATACCGATAGATAAAAGCAGAGAATAAATTGCCGACCTTTTATCCTTTTTAGCTTCCTTTCCTTGATATATCCCGCTTGCTATTTTAGTAGCCTCACTAACAATATCCCCGTTATTCATTCCCTCATATTCGTTTTTAATAACAAAATACGCTTCCTCAAAAATATCGCAACCCGTATCCTTTAAAAAAACAATTTTCTTTTGACAACCCTTTATCATGCGCAAAATACCTCATAGTAAATATGGTTTTTAATAGTATTTACCAAAATTTTCGCAGTTATTCAAAAGAACAGCCTTGCAAGTATGCATGACAAAAATACAGAAACAGACGTTACAAAAAGAGCCACAGGTAAAAAGTACCGTGTTTTCTTTATTTCCGTTCCAGAAAAATAAATGCAGGACACGTAAAACACCGTATCTGTTGACGCTAAAATAATAGAAGCGCACAGAGCAGGAAATGAATCCGCCCCACATCTTGATGCAATATCCCTAAACGTAGCCAAAGACGCCCCATATGAAAGTGGCTTTACGATTATTAATTGCAAAAGCTCACTAGGCACACCGATTTTATCAAAAAACGGCGCAAACAAAGAACTGAAATATTCCGTCGCACCAGATGCAAAAAGCATATTCACACATACAATCAACGCGCACATTGATGGAAGAAGCGCAAAGGCAGATTTTGCCCCACCTAACGCCCCCTTTAAAAAGCAAGCAAAAAGCTCCTTTTTTGAAAAAAGAATAATTATAGCAACTATTCCTACTATGCAAGGCAAAATATAATTAGCTATCCCCATTTATCTTACCAAACACCCTGCAAAGTATAATACCAATAACCATACAAACGCCCGAGCATATCCACACAGGCACGCTAATTTCATCTGTATATGTAGCGCCCATTCCTTGCCTTATAGCAATAATAGTTGTAGGCACAATGTTAAAGCAAGCGCACCCAATCATTGAAAGCATTATCATATCGTTCGTTGCATATTCCTTCCTTTTTCCGCGTTTCATTTTTGACACCGCATTTATTGCAAGTGGCGTTACCGCATTTGAAACACCCAAAACCCCTGCACTTATACAAGCAGTTATTTCCTCGCTACCCTCGCCGCTTTTAAATGATGAAGGGAATATCAGCCTTAAAATAGGCTTTAAAATCCTTGACGCTCCCCTAATAATTCCGCTTTCCTTGAGTACTTCCATTATCCCATTCCAAAGTGCCATAATTCCGACAAGAGAAATACAAGCCTTAACGCTTTTGTCAGCGCCCTCTAAAATGCTTTTTGAAACCCCATCTATATTCCCAAAAAGCAAGCCAAAAACTAAAGCAATAATACATAAAACAGAAAAGCATTTACCAAGCATAATACCTTAACCTAAAAAATATTTATTTACTGTAAAAATATTGACTATTCAAAAAAATTGTGCTAAAATTGAAAAAGACATAGATTTGTGTCGAATACCCCTTACGGAAAGGAAAAGAAATGAAATCAACAGGAATAGTAAGAAATCTTGATGCACTTGGCAGAGTAGTATTGCCAATGGAAATGCGCAAAACTCTTGGTATTGAAGAAAAAGATCCAATTGAAATTACGTTAGAAGGCGACACTATCGTATTAAGAAAGTACGAGCCTTGCTGTATTTTCTGTGGTAGCACCGAAAATAACGTTTTACTTAACAACAAAAGAGTTTGCAGAAAGTGCATTGAAAAGCTTAACGCTACAAAATAAAAAGCAAAATAGTATAAGACCAAGCCAATATTTTTTAATATTGGCTTCCTTTATAAATTTATTAGATTTTTTCAAAATTAGAACGGAGAAATTATGGAAGCTTTACTTAAATATTCAAAGCCTGCCAAGTATTTTGAAGAAGCGTTACCTTTAGGTAACGGTCATCTCGGCGCTATGGTTTACGGCAAAACAGACCTTGAAAGAATTTCAATCAACCACGATACGTTATGGTCAGGTAAGCCGGGAGACACCTATGTTGAAGGCGCATACGAATCCAACGAAAAAGCAAAAAAATTAGTAAACGAAGGCAAAAAATACGAGGCTCAAAGAGAAATTGAAGAAAACTTCACAGGCAAATGGCTTAACTCCTATATGCTCCTTGGCAACGTTTATATTAAAAGACTAAATACCTCAGGCAACGTTGAAGGCTATATCCGTACGTTAGACCTTGAAAATTCAATTTCAAAGGTTAACTACACTGAGGACGGCATCGACTTTACAAGAGAGTATTTTGTATCATATCCGGATGATTGCATTATGGTAAAGTTTACCTCAAGCAAGCCAACAGCTTACGAGCTTTTAGCAGATTGCGTAGGCAAAAGCGCCGTTACAAGATGTAGAGACAGCCTATACCTAACAGGCGAATGCCCAACCACGTTAGCACCAAGCTACCACAAGGACGCCTGCCCAATTACGTATGACGGCAACGGCGTAAAGGTTAGCGCAATTTTAAAGGCAGTAACAAACGGCACATTCAAGCCTGAAACAACCGATAATACAGTTGAAAGCACGTTAACAATAGAAAACGCAACGGAAATCACACTTTATTTCTGTGCAGAAACAAGCTTTATTTCCTTTGATAAGCTTCCAAATAAGGAAACCTACTATGCTTGCGAAGCAAAAATGCAAGACCTTGCAAAAAAATCCTATGACGAAATCAAAAACGCCCATATCGCCGATGCAAGCGAGCTTTTTAACCGCGTAAAAACCGACTTCGGCGGAGAAGCAAGCGACCTTGACACCGTTGAAAGATTAAAGAGCGAAAACAAGGACTTAGGACTTTGCGAGCTTCTTTATAACTTCGGCAGATACCTAGTCATCTCCGCGTCCCGTGAGGGAAGCCAAGCAACCAACCTTCAAGGCATTTGGAACGATAGCTTTTACGCGCCTTGGTCCTCAAACTATACCTTAAATATCAATGCCGAAATGAACTATTGGCCTGTGCTTATGAATAATTTAGTAAGCTGTAATATGCCAATTATCGAGCAAACAAAAAATATCAGCATAAACGGAAAAGAAACCGCAAAGCGCCTTTACCACGCAGAGGGCTTCGTTTCCCACCATAATAGCGATATTTGGGCACATACAACACCTGTTGGTAACAAGGTAGTAAATTCCACCCAATATGCATATTGGAATATGTCAGGCGGATGGCTCTGCCGCCATCTTTACGAGCATTACGAATATACACTTGATAAGGACTACTTAGCACAAACCGCATACCCAATAATGAAGGAATGTGCAAAATTCTACCTTTCTGTTATGGAAAACTATAACGGCAAGTGGATCATTACCCCTTCCACGTCCCCTGAAAATAGCTATAATGCAGACGGACATTGGATTTACTTAACAAAGTACACCGCAATGAGCCAATCAATCGCCGAGGATCTATTTAAAAATCTTTCCAAGGCTGCAAAAATTCTTGGCATTGACGATGACTTCACAAAGGTAATCAACGAAAGAAAGGACCATATAGGCATTTACGAAAAGGGAAGCTACGGTCAGCTTCTTGAATACGATGGCGACTATGAGGAAACAGATATTTACCACCGCCACGTTTCACACCTCTATGCATTCTATCCTGCGGATATAATCACAACAGAAAACAACCCAGAGGTTTCTCAAATGGTTAAGCGCACTCTTGAAAGAAGAGGAGACGAGGGTACAGGATGGAGTATGGGCTGGAAGGTATGCTTATGGGCAAAATTAAAGGACGGCGACCACGCCCTTAAATTAGTTAAAAACCAATTAAGATATATGCCTGCAAAGCCTGAAAAGGGACACGATATGTGGCACGCAGGAGGAACGTATGCAAATATGTTTGATGCGCATCCACCATTCCAAATTGACGGTAACTATGGCGTGTGCGCAGGAATTGCCCAAATGTTCCTACAATGTGAGGACGGAAAAGTGAAAATCTTACCTGCTCTCCCAACTGAAATGAAAGAGGGAAGCATTAAGGGACTTCTTGCAAAGGGTAACATCACAGTAGATATTGAATGGAAAAATAATAAAGCATCAAGCGTAAAATTAGTAACACCTTTTAAGCAAACTGCTATAATAAATATAGATGGAGTAGATAAGACAGTAGAGCTTAAGCCAAACCAAATCTATACAGTTGTTTAATCGGAGGTTTATATGAAAAACTTGGGATATTATAACGGTACAGTCAGTGAGCTTGAAAATCTTACAGTTTCAGCAAACGACAGAGCATTTTACTTTGGAGACGGGGTATATGATGCAGTAATGTGCCGTAATAATATCCCTTATCTTTTAGACTTACATATTGATCGCCTCTATAAAAATTGTGCGCTACTGGACATAAACCCACCAAAAGACAAAAAAGAACTAAAAAACCTAATTTGCGACCTTGTCAAAAATGTAGATGCAAAGGAGAAATTTGTCTATTTTCATATTTCCCGCGGCACAATGCTTCGCGACCACGCCTATGGCTCGCTTATCGGCAATCTCTTTATTTCAATAACCGAAAGAGCAACCGCTGACCATAACGAGAAAATGAAATGCACTCTTGTAAAAGATATCCGCTACGAAATGTGCAATATAAAAACGCTTAACTTACTTCCAAGCGTCCTAACTGCCCAACAATCAAAAAACAATAGCGCCGATGAAGCCATAATGTATAGAAGCGAGAATTTCATAACCGAAGGCTCTCATAGCAACGTGTCAATTCTAAAAAACGGCACCTTTATAACCGCCCCAAGCGATAACTACATTCTCCCTGGGGTAACACGCGCCCATCTTCTTAAAATTGCACAACAAAATAATATCCCCGTAGAAGAGCGCCGCTATTCCATAAAAGAGCTTCTTTCTGCCGATGAAATTATAATCAGCAGCTCCTCAAAAATGGCACGAGGTGTCTCCCATATCGACGGTAAATCTATCGGCGGAAAGGACCAAAAGCTCCTCTCCCTCTTCTGTAACACAATCTACAATGATTACGTACAATCTACAAACGTATAAACAAAAGCCACCCGACAAAAGTCGAGTGGCATATATATTTAATTTTCATCATCAAAAACAACTCTTTCTTTATCTATCACAAAAACGCCAAATCCATCACAATCATTAGTTGAACCGAATTGTTCTGCGGTTGTATAGTAATCAAAATCTACGGTTTCAGCAATTATTTCTATTTCAGTTGGTTCTTTAAGCATTAAGTCATTTAAAAAATTTAACAACAAAGAATAGCCAATTTTATTAGAAAATGAAAAATTTATATGCAATTTTTGAAAATTTTCAATTTTCCAACTGTAATCCTCTGTTTCCTCTATATTAAATTTTAAGTCGTATTTTTGAGATAGGAAAGTAGCTCTGTCAATAAATCTTAATATACAATCCTTATGATGAATGATAAAACCGCCAAATTTCACTATCATACACTCCTTTAAGTTTTTTATACCTTAAATATACTAACACACTTTTTAATTGTTGTCAATATGAAAAGCCACCCGACAAAAGTCGAGTGGCTCAATTTATACCTTACTTATAAAATACGTGATTACCAATCGTATCAAAATAAGGTCTGTTTTTAGAAGCCCAGCTATTAGGTGCAATCTTAGGATTTACAAAGTAGAGAATATCATAGCTTATCGTATATCCTTCAAGACAAATCTTAGCCGCAATTATACTGTCGCTATTTGGAGTTTTATAAATAGTTCCGTTTGCAACAGGACTAAACTGCACGCCGTTTTTTGTGTCAAAAATTACACCGTAAATAGTGTTAGGGAAGTAAGAGGATCTTGTTCTATTTAAAACTACGTTACCAACTGCGATTTTACCAATCATAATTTCGCCGCCGGCTTCCGCATTAATTATTTTAGATAGCCAATAAACCTCATCCTCACGGTAGTACTTATCTCCCGATAAAATACCGCCGCTTCCTCTTGTTATATTAAATGAGGATGTAGCATCACTCCAGCTAGCTTTAGCGTCAAAGGCCTTAGCCATAAGAAGTATAGGAGCGTACATTCTACCATTTTTCATATAAATAGGTGTGCTTGTAAATAAGTATCTGCCATTTGCAACTATGTAGCTTGCGCCATCCTTAGCAGTTAAGGTGAGCTTATCTGTCTTAACAGTTAAGGTTCTTGTAGCAGAATTATAGCTTACATTAGCATCCCATTTCATTGCAGTTGAGAATTTTCTAATACCAACAAAGGTAGTATTATTCTTTACCTCAACCTCGCCCGTAAAGGCACTTCCGTTTATGTTTACACCAGGTCTAAAGCCGCTTGCCGATGCGAAGGACATCATCGAAAAGCAAGAAACAAGCAGAACAAATATAAACATAAATGATATAATTCTTTTCTTCAAATAACCATCCTTTCTTATGTCATTTTCGTAATCTTGCAAGAATTACATTATTATTCTAGCATTTCCATTGATATAATTCAAGGAACAATATTTGGTAATTACAGACACATACCCTTATGAAAATGAAAATAAGCGAGATTTAACTCGCCTATTTATAATTATACAGTAAAGAAAAATATATAAAAGAGCAGTAATTGCAATTTCTATTAGAGTAAAAATCTTGCCGTTTAGATAAAAACCAAAAATGCCGCGAGATAACAGAGTTGAAATTACAACGCAAATTAAAGGTATTCCTACCCACCTCAAAACGGGCGCTTTAACCTTTGTAACGTTCATTAGCCTTAAAATGCTAAAGGAAGCATTAAATAATTCCGTTATAAAAATTACAGCTACGTATCCGTAAATTCCGTATAACGGAAGTAAAACAGTAATTAAAATAACACTTAGCACGGAATCCAAAATGTTTATTTTCATTGAATAAAGCTGTTCGCCAAGCCCTTTTAGCATAGCGTCAACGCTTCCGTCAAGGTACATTAAAGGAATAAGCGGAGCAAGCAAGCGTATGTATTGACCGGCTTCTGCGTTTCCATATAAAAACACGCCGATCTCATAGGAATAGCAAATAAAAATTCCGCTGACTCCCACAGAAAAAAGCAAAGTTAAACCAAAAACTCTTGATACAATTCGTTTGATTCGCGCGTGATTGCTTTTAGATAGGCATGAAGATAATTCAGGCACTAAAAGAGAAGAGAATGCAAAAAGAATACTCGATGGAAAAAGTAAAATCGGAAACACCATTCCGTGCAAAATACCGTAAGATGAAAGAGAGCTTGCACTATCAAGACCAAACTTTTTTAATCCCCTCGGTATAGATAAATGCTCGATTGTGGATAGCGCGCTTCTGACGTATGCGCTTATGCCAATAGGTAAAGCGATTGGAAAAACGTTAATGTCTTTTTTGTTAAAATCAATATTTATATTATTAGGCTTTTTTGCTATATAGCACCCCTTTTTATATACAGGAACAGCTTCTTCATCTTTTTGAATCAAGTGATTTTTTCTATCGTTTAAATACAAAATGCCAGATAAAATTACACATACACCCTCGCTTAAAGCGCCACCTGCAACTACTGCAATGCATGCATATTCAAGCCCGGTCGGAGCAATGGTTATAAGCAAATAGCTGACAATAAAAATTTTTGCGCCCTGCTCACAAAACTGTACAATCACGTTTTTATAAACTCGTCTGACTGCGCAAAAATATCCGTTAAGCATACTTGAAACTGAAATGGGTACTAAACTAAATGACATTAATTTTAGCGAAGAAACCGTTCTTTCGTCTCCAAGTAAATATCTACCTATATTTTCGCTGCTGATAAATAAAATAATTGACGCGCTGATACTAAAGGTCAAGCAGTAAAAAAGCGCATTCTTCATTATTTTTTTTATTAATTTACATGATTTTATATCTACCAAATCATAATTTTCAGGCAGAGCGGCAGAGACTAAATTTACTACTGGCGTATTAATTCCCGACGTGGCAAAGGTTATTGCAAAAGCGTATATTCCGCCTGTTAATGTTAAAATTCCCATTGCCTCACTACCGATTTTAGATGATACGTACACGTTAAAGCTGACTGTTACAGTTCTCATAACTAACGCCGCACACGATAGCAGCAAGCCGTTAAAAAAATATTTTTTTAATCTACTAATTTTTATCACCACTCATTCAGTAAAATATATACTAAATAAGCAAAAAATATGCACCGACAAAAATCGGTGCATAAATTATTATTTAAGAATAAGTGTGATAATCTCAAATGGCTTATAATCAAACGTAACTGTGTTATTCTTAACAGTAAGCTTCTTTTCCTTCTTTTCGGAAAGGTTAGCAATATATGCCTCACTTACGTCAAAGCCGAATTTAACAGTAGCCTTTCCACGTGTATTCTTTGTTTCATACATACGAACAACAGTTTCATCGGTATATTCAGCCTCTTTTACCGTTTCAATTACAAGGTTGTCAGTATTAACGCTTACAAGTGAATATTCAGATGGTAATTTACCCTTGCCCTCGCTCTTAATAGCAGTCATAGGTAAGTTAAGATCGTAAGCATACTTAACAACGTCGCAGGAAGCAACGTCGCCCTTGTGTGGATAAATTGAATATGTAAATTCGTGCATACCCATATCGTTAAAGTCGCCCATATTACCAGGATTCCAAGCGCACTTAACTAACGTTAAACGCATATCGCCGTTGTGAATATCGTGTCCGTACTTGCAATCGTTAAGAAGCGCAACACCATAGTTACCTTCAGATAAATCTGCATACTTTTGACCGCAAACCTCATATTTTGCGTGATCCCAGGATGTGTTATAGTGCGTAGGACGCTTTGTTGTACCGAATTGAATTTCATATGTTGCCATATCGGTATTAATATCAACAGGGAATGAAACCTTAAGAATTTGGCGCTTATTTTGCCAATTTACCTTTGTAGCAAAGTCAATCTTTGGCATGTTTTCATAGAACCAAACTGTTTGCTCAATTTCGCTGTCCATATGAGACTTCTTATATGAAATACCTGTCCTTGCTCCGTCAACAATTACCTTAACGTCGTAAGCTGCAGATACGTTATACTCCTTGTCGCTTGCAGAACGCTGTAATTCCCACGCGTCATAGTTATATGGATAGTCCTCTAAAACGAATAAGCGGTTAGCCTTTTCGCCACTCTTAATAACCTCACGGTGGTTTTTCTTGTCGTAAATAGAAACAATATTGTAATCCTTATCAAACTTAACCGTAAAGAACTTTGTAAATACTGTGCGGCCCTTAACCTCAATAGAGTTATTAGAGTCAAGTGTATCAACAACCTTATATCCCTTTGCTGGAATGTCCTTTACAAAGTAAGATTTACCGTCAATCTCAACACAGGATGAGTTTACAAATGAATGTGGGTTAAATACCACGTAGCCGCTCTTATCTGTGTTTTCAGCAATGTAATTAAATGCGTTATCTCTGTATTTCTTGGTAAGCTCACGAATTTCAGCATAATCCTTATCGCTTCTATCGTAAACCTCTTTAATTGAAGAGCCGGGAATAATATCGTGGAACTGATTTGTTAAAAGTGTTTCCCAAGCACCATGTAAATCTTCCTTAGGGAACTTTTCGCCCTTAATCTTATCAAGCATTATACAAAGAGCTTCTGTATCAAGCATTAAAAATTCACAGTTTCTGTTGTTTTTCTTGTTCTTAGCAACAGATGTATATGTACCTCTGTGGAATTCAAGATACAATTCGCCATTCCATGATGGAAGTAAATGTGGATTTTTCTTAATATCCTTTTCCTTGTTAGCTAAGAATTCAGTAGCAGTGCCCATATATGATTGAGCAAGACTTGGAATACCGTGGCTTGAACGGCGAAGCATTTCAAGCATATGGTCAGTAGGTCCGCCACCGCCATCACCCCAACCGTATGTTAAAAGAGCTTCCTTAGAAAGGGACTTTTGCTGATATCTGTTCCAGGCACCGTCAACGAAAGCAACAGTAGCATCAGGAATGTACATGCACTCTCTTTCAGGCACGCGACCCTTCTTTTCCTGCTGCGCAGTAATAAAGTGTGTGTTAATGCCTGTGCCGTCAATACCGTACCACTTAAATGTGTCATATGGCATTGTGTTTACGTCATTCCAACCAATCTTTGACGTTACAAACCAGTTAACGTCGCTCTTTCTTAAAATCTGTGGAAGAGCAGCCGCATAACCGAATACGTCAGGTAACCAAAGCACCTTGGATTCAATGCCAAATTCATCACGGAAGAAGTTCTTACCGTATTGTACCTGTCTTACAAGGCTTTCGCCGCTTGAAAGGTTGCAGTCTGCCTCAACCCACATAGCGCCTTCAACTTCCCATCTGCCTGCCTTAATCATAGCTTTAATTTCTTCATAAAGCTCAGGGCATTCTTCCTTAACCATCTTATAAAGAATAGCTTGTGAGGACATAAACTTGTACTCAGGATATCTCTTCATAAGCTCAATTACAGTAGCAAAAGAGCGTTGTGCCTTTTCTCTTGTTTGGTCAATAGTCCAAAGCCAAGCAATATCAATATGTGTATGACCGATACAAAGTGTCTTAATATCTTGATTCTTACAGAATTTGCCGTAAAATTCCTTCTGTAAAAATTCATTTGCACGCTTAACTGATGCATTAAACTCCTCTGAAGGAATCTTCATCATGTTTACAATCTGAGCGCCTTGCTCTAAAATATCAATTAAGCATTGATATTCATACGTGTTTTCAGGTAAAAACTCAATAGCATCAAAAGGCACCTTAATATTGTAGTATAAATCCTTAACGTCCTTGTTTTCAATTACAACGTCAGCAATTAGCTTTAATTCAGGTCTATAAGAATTCATTCCTGAATATCCGTAAAGCATAACGTCGTAAGAATCCTTAGCGCCGTCAAGCATAATATATGTGTGGTTAGTGTCAAGACCTTGCTTAATTCTGCCATCAACGTAAGCAATAAACTGTGGATTTACCGCATCCCAGTCATTGATTTGAGTTCTTAAAACAACCTTAATTTCTTGTCCTCTGTACTTTTCAGGAACGTTTACAGTAAAGTGGAACCAAATGTGCGCATCTCTTTCAACACCCCATGTCATATCAGGTGTGAAAGGTTTAAAGTCGCTTGTGTCAGGCAAAACAGTACCAACCTTGTAATCACATTCCTTGTATGTAATTCCCGTAATTGGAAATTTTTCAATTTCAACGCTTCTTTCAATATGCCAAAGAATCGCTTTTAAATTTCTTATTGATTCATTTAGTAGCTTCATACTAATCCCCCAAAATTTATTCTTTTAAAATTTTACCATATTTTATATAAAATTGCAATAATATTTGATTTTTTCATTTAAATATGTTACTATATTTATAGCTATTTATAGCCTTCTTCTTGAGGAGAAGGTGTCAGCAAGGCTGACGGATGAGGTGTTATTACAATAGCAAGGAGATTTTATGGAGATTTTTTCAAGAACTGAAATGCTTTTCGGCAAAGAAAATGTAGAAAAGCTTAATAATAAAAAAGTAATAGTTTTCGGAATCGGTGGAGTAGGCGGATACGTTTGCGAAGCACTCGCCCGCACAGGCATCGGCAAAATAGACTTAGTTGATAACGATACCGTGTCAGAAAGCAATATAAACCGCCAAATTATAGCGCTACACTCAACAGTAGGCAGATATAAAACTGAGGTTATGAGGGAGCGTCTTTTAGACATCAACCCAAATATCGAAATAAACGTATATAATTGCTTTTACACTCCTGAATCTTCAAGTGAGTTTGACTTTTCAAATTACGATTATATAGTAGATGCAATAGATACCGTATCAGGCAAAATAGAGCTTGTTTTACAAGCAGAGAAGTGCGGGACACCTATTATTGCCTCAATGGGAACAGGCAACAAATTAAACCCTTGTGGCTTTAAGGTAGCCGACATTTATAAAACCACAGTTTGCCCACTTGCAAGAGTAATGCGCACCGAGCTTAAAAAACGAGGCGTTAAAAAGCTAAAGGTAGTATATTCCGAGGAAGCGCCTGTATCAGCATTTACAGAAAATGCCGATAACGGCAAGCGCATCCCCGCATCCTGTGCCTTCACTCCGTCCGTAGCAGGACTTATAATCGCCTCAGAGGTAATAAAGGACTTAATTAAATAAAAGAAAGCAACCGATTTTTCGGTTGCTTTTGTACTATTTATTATATTTCTCCATATGATTTTTAATAGCCTCAAATGATATATCACTCAAATGGTGCTCAATTTTACAAGCATCCTCAGATGCGGTTTCCTTGTCAACACCAAGCATTTCAAGAAAATCTGTAATCAATTTATGCCTGTCATAAATCTTTTTAGCAATTTCGTAGCCACTTTGTGTAAGCTCAATATAACCGCTTTTGTCAACAGTAATATATCCGTTATTTTTCAAAATACCAACTGCTCTTGATACACTAGGCTTTGAATAATTCATATATTCACATATATCAATAGATCTTACCGTACCCTTAGAGGATAAAACCAATATGGATTCAAGATACATTTCTCCCGATTCCTGTATGCTCATTAAATGTCACTTCCTTTGCTTTTCTTACAATATATTTTAACATATATATATTTGATTTTCAAGAGCAATTTTTATAATGGGAATTTATAGAAAAAATTTTTCAAAAAAATTCTAAAAAGCACTTGACAAAATCCAAAACATCATGTATAATATCCACGGTTAGCAAAGGCTAACTGATTGTTTTGTAAAGAAGTTAGCATATGCTAACTCGAAGGAGATTAACAATGAAAACATTAAAGGACCTAAAGGTCGGAGAAAGTGCCAAGGTCGTAAGACTACACGGTCAAGGCGCAGTAAGACGCAGGATAATGGATATGGGAATAACCCGAGGAACAGTAGTGAAGGTTCGTAAGGTCGCACCTCTTGGTGACCCATTTGAATTAACTGTAAGAGGCTATGAGCTTTCTATCCGTAAGGCAGATGCTCAAATGGTTGAAATCGAGTAAATTATTTTAATTTTATTAAGAAGTTAGTATACGCTAACCAAGGAGAAAAATAAATGATAAAAATCGCATTAGCGGGCAACCCAAATAGTGGAAAAACAACACTGTTTAATGCTTTAACAGGCTCAAATCAGTTTGTAGGCAACTGGCCTGGCGTAACTGTTGAGAAAAAAGAGGGCAAGCTTAAAAAGTATGATGGAGTAATCGTAACTGACCTTCCAGGCGTTTATTCCTTGTCCCCATACACGCTTGAAGAGGTAGTAGCAAGAAATTACCTATTAGATGAAAAGCCTGACGTTATTTTAAACATCGTTGATGCTACAAATATTGAAAGAAACCTATACCTTACAACTCAGCTTTCAGAGCTTGGTATTCCAATGGTAATTGCTCTTAATATGATGGACGTTGTAAGAAAAATGGGCGACAAAATCAACAAAGAAGAGCTTTCCAAGCAATTAAATTGCCCCGTGGTTGAAATTTCCGCATTAAAGGAAGAGGGCGTTGACGAGGTCGCAGAAATTGCAATAGAAGCTACAAAAACAGGCAATTTAGTTCCAAAGCACTTCTTTAGCGGTATCGTAGAGCACGCCCTTGCTCATATCGAGGAATGTGTAATTCACGAGCTTAACGATGAAAGAAAGCAAAGATGGTACGCCATTAAAATGTTCGAGCGTGATGAAAAGGTCCTTGCTCAGCTTGGCATATCTAAGGAAAAGCTTGAACACATCGAAACTGATATAAAATCAGTAGAGAAGGACCTTGATGATGACTCCGAATCCATTATCACAAATGAAAGATATAACTATGTATCTGAAATTCTTAAAACCTGCTATAAAAAGAAAAGCTCCACAAGAATTTCAGTAACAGATAAAATTGATAGAATAGTAACCCATAGAATTTTAGCATTACCAATCTTTGCCGCTATTATGTTCTTAGTTTACTTTGTGTCAGTAACAACAATAGGCACTTGGCTAACCGACTGGACAAACGATTGTCTATTTGGCGAAGGCTTTAATTTATTCGGCACACATATAGACGGTATTCCTACACTTATCGAAAATGGACTTATAGCTATAAATTGTTGGGAGTGGCTTACAGACCTTATTGTAAACGGAATAGTTGCAGGAGTAGGCGCAGTTTTAGGCTTTGTACCACAAATTTTAGTTTTATTCCTATTCTTATCATTCCTTGAAGCATGTGGCTATATGTCAAGAATAGCATTCGTGCTTGATAAAATATTCCGTTACTTCGGGTTATCAGGCAAATCCTTTATCCCAATGCTTGTTGGAGTAGGATGTAGTGTGCCGGGTATTATGGCATCAAGAACAATTGAGAACGAAAGTGACAGAAAAATCACAATTATAACAACATCATTCATCCCTTGCGGAGCAAAGCTCCCATTTATCGCACTTATTGCAGGCGCAATCTTCGGTGGAAAATGGTGGGTTGCCCCCGTTGCTTACTTTATCGGTATGGCATCTGTACTTATTTCCGGTATAATTTTAAAGCAAACAAAAATCCTAAAAAGCGAAGCAACACCATTTGTGCTTGAATTACCACTATATCATATGCCAACACTTAAAAATCTTTTAAGAAACACATGGGATAGAGGCTGGTCATTTATCAAAAAGGCAGGAACAGTAATTCTCCTTTCATCAGCGGTAATTTGGTTTATGTCAAGCTATGGAATTTCAAACGGCAAATTTGGATATGTTGAAATGAATGATAGCCTCCTTGCATACCTTGGCAAAGGCTTTGCTTGGATATTTGCCCCAATCGGCTTTGGTAACTGGCAAAGTGCCGTTGCGTGCGTAACGGGACTTGTTGCCAAGGAAAACATCGTAGCAACACTTGCAAGCCTATTTACTAAGGAAGGCTTAAATACGTACCAATCCTTAGCATTAGCATTTACAAAGCCTGAGGGCTTTAGCTTCCTTGTGTTCAATCTCCTTTGCGCGCCTTGCTTTGCCGCAATGGGAGCAATCAAAAGAGAAATGAATAACGGCAAATGGACAGCCTTTGCAATCTCATATCAATGCATTTTTGCATACCTTGTTTCATTTATCTGCTACCATTTTGGAAACCTCTTTACAGGCGCTATCTGGAACGGCACAGTAAATACCGCTTGGGGAATAGTTGGACTTATTCTTGCAACAGTAATAATAGCATTTTTCCTATTTGCAATTATTCGCCCAGACAGAAAAATCAAAAATCTAAAATAATTTCAAGAAAGGAGCAAAATATATGTGGTTTATAGAAAACATAGGCTCGATTATCGTTGGCTTAGCACTAATTTCACTTGTAACATTTATAATCATCAGTAGCATAAAGGACAAGAAAAAAGGCAAATCAAATTGCGGTTGCGGATGCTCAAATTGCTCCATGAACGGTATTTGCCATAGCAAAAGCGAAGATAAAAAATAATATAAAATCCGCAGAAAATTCTGCGGATTTTTAATAGTTGACAAATTAGGAAAATAATGTTAAACTGAATATATAAAAATCTATTTTTTAAGGAGAAATCAAAATGGCAAGAAAGCTTTTAACTATTGCAACAATTTTTGCAATGCTCGTTTGTTTACTTGCAATATCAATAAGTGCCGCTACTACAAACGAATTTGGCACAGTTGAAACAAGTGACAAAATTGACTTAACCGGTATGGCAACTGACACAGATGTAAGAGTTGTATTATTTGATGGCGCTGAGTATCATACATATCCATCACAGTATATCATCACAAGTGCAACTGATATTACATTAAATTTCACAAAAATCAATGATGCATTCGGCACAAGCTACGCGTTAAATAGCGTTATTAGACTTGAGGTGCCAAGACATGTATTAAAGATTGACTCAGGCGATTTTAACTACGGCAAAAACAATAACCTAAAGGAAGTATATTTCCCAGAGGATTCAAATCTTAAGGAAATAGCATGGGGCGCATTTGAGCAAAATACTGGCCTTGAAAAAATCAACTTCCCAAAATCACTTCAAAACATTAATAATAACGCGTTTTGTAAATGCTCATCATTAAAGTACATATCATTCGCTGAGGATTCCACAATAACAGAAATTAGCGGCGAAAAGGTATTCTACGAATGTAAAGCATTAGAGGAAATCGTTTTCCCTAACTCTCTTGTTAAAATCGGTAATTCACCTGTTGGTGTTGCATCCAAATTAGTAAAAATCGTATTAGGTGCAAATATGGAAACATTACCAGGCGCTATGTCTGATATAAATTCCAAGGGTACAGTAATTTACTTCTCAGAAAAATTCTATGCTCCAAGCGTAACAACTGAGCCAGGCGCTAATATGTTCCACTGGGCAGGCGCAAATGGACAAAACAATAACCCAAAATACTTAACATTTGTTTATACAGGCACAAAAGCACAGGCCGAAGCACTCCAAACAAGATTCGGTAAGGTTGACGGCTTACAAAGATTATCAGAGGCAACACTTTGCTCAGTAGAGGAGTACACAGTATTAACAGGCTTAGAGGTAGGCGTAGGCTCACAAACAGGCAACTACCTAATATATGGATACAACAAGTGCGATGCGTTCTATAAGGGCGTTCACGATGTTCAAAAGGTAAATGATTGCATAAGCAAATGCACAAGATGTAACGAGCTTACTCCAAGTGAAAATCCAGCACATAAGCTTGCTTACGAATGCACATATGCAGATGGCTTTAATGCAAACGGCAATCTCCACGAGTATTGCTCAAACGAATATTGCGAATACACAAATGATACAGCAGTTGCAAAAATCTTTGATTTTGCAGGCTATTCCGTAAAGGAAAGTGCCCCAACGTCAATCTGTGCAGGCTTTACTGTAAACCACGAGTCTCTCGCTTTATATAAAGAGCATAACGAGAATGAAACATTAGAATACGGCATTGTTGCATTTAAGTCAAGCGATAATAATGCAGTGCTTGAATACAAAGAGGGAAGCGTTGTATCAAATAAACAAAACACAGTTTTAGTTCCAATTGATGATGAATATGCAGGCTTTGATTTTATTCTCCGTGGCTTTAATTCGGACGGATCACAGGATAATATCGAGCTAGTTATCTCCGCATATATCGGTAACGGCACAGAAATATTCTATATGTCCAATACCTATGGCACAGTCCCTAAAACAGTAACACTTGCACAAGCAAAAAAATAACTAAAGCAAAACGCCATCCCAACGGATGGCGTTTTCTTACAAAAAATAAGCCCTCATATCTTGAAATGAGGGCTTTAATTTTTTAATTATTTCTTGTCAGCAAATGCTTTTCCGCAAGCAGGGCAGATAAGATCTTCAGGATCAAGCTCATTGTCAAAGCAGATTGTCTCAGAGCAGTGTGGGCACATAGCTTCCATGTATTCACAATCCTCGCAATCATCACAATCACAGAAATCCTCATCATCACAGCAATCGCAAATTTCTTCGTCGTAGCAATCGCAGCAGTCGCAGTCGTCTTCGCAATCATCACAATCGCAGCAGTCGCAGTCATCATCTTCACAGTCGTAAAGATATGTTTCAACGTCGCCAAGGTCGTGGTCAAGCTCCTCGATGTAATCACCAAGAGTAGCAACCTCTTCGTCTAAATCAGCAAAATCGTTAACAATATCGCTGAGTAAATCGATAATAGCATTTAAAACCTTACCCTCTGGCTTTGTAGCGTCAAGGTTAAGACCTTCAGCTAAGCCCTTAATGTAAGCACATTTTTCAAGAATATCCATTTCGTTCATTTTAATATTTCCTTTCATATAATAAAATTCAAGTATATTTAAAGGACCGCGCATAGACGGTCCTTAAATAGCAAAATTATTTGTTTACTCTTTCAAGGTATTCGCCTGTTCTTGTATCAATTCTGATAACTTCGCCTTCGTTGATAAAGATAGGAACTCTAACAACTGCGCCTGTTTCAAGAGTAGCAGCCTTTGTTACGTTAGTAGCTGTATCGCCACGTACGCCTGGCTCTGTTTCAGTAACTACAAGCTCAACGAATGTTGGTGGATCAACTGCAAATACTTCGCCCTTGATAGAAGAAATCTTGCACATTTCGTTTTCCTTAACAAACTTAAAGTTGTCGCCAAGATTCTTAGCATCAACTGGGATTTGCTCATAGGATTCCATATCCATAAAGTAGTAAAGCTCGCCGTCAGCGTATAAGTATTGAAGCTCTCTACGTTCAACTTGAACTGTTTCAAACTTAGCTGTTGGGTTGAATGAAGCTTCACGGATAGCGCCTGTAACAACGTCTCTGTACTTTGTTCTTACGAAAGCTGCGCCCTTACCTGGCTTAACGTGTTGGAATTCAATAACTGTGTAAACCTTGCCTTCCATTTCAAAGGTAACACCGTTTCTAAAATCGCCCGCTGTAATCATAAATGTTTCTCTTTCTTGGCGTTAAAGTATTTTTTTGAGTCTGACCCGCCACAGTCAAAGTGCATAGCACCTAAATATACACAAGTATTTTACAATAAATTAAATAATTTTTCAATAGTAAAATCAAATTTTCTCTAAAAATATTAAAAAAATTTAAATTTCTATTAGCTTTTTAGTAGATTTTGTTAAATTTTCAATGCCGTTTTCCTTAATTACAACCAAATCCTCAATTCTGCAACCGTATTTTCCTGCTGCGTAAATTCCGGGCTCAACGGTAACAACGTTGCCCGGGACGAGAATTTTGTCGAATGTAGGAGCAAGACAAGGCACCTCGTGAATTTCAAGCCCAACGCTATGACCAAGTGAATGACCGAAAAGTCCTGCATATTCCTTGTCGATTATATCTCTTGCAACCTTATCGGCATCACGGCAAACAACACCCGCCTTCAAATACTCAAGACCTGCAAGCTGTGCCTCTAAAACAGTATTATAAAGCTTCTTCATTTCGTCATCAGCCTTGCCGATTGAAATAGTTCTTGTCATATCAGCGTGATATCCGTTTACAGTTGCACCAAAATCCATTGTGAAAAATCCCTTTTTGATTTTTCTGTTTTCTGGCACACCGTGCGGAAGAGACGTCTTTTCTGCGCTGATTGAAATTGTCTCAAAGCTCTTGTCCTCAGCGCCATGCTTTCTCATAAAGTATTCAAGCTCGGCAGCAACGTCAGTTTCAGTCATTTCCGTGGAAATAATTCCTAAGATATGGTCAAACGCCATATCGGTAATTTCTTGTGCCTTGCGAATTTGCTCAATTTCCCATTCATCCTTAACCTGGCGGAGAAGACTTACAGTATCGCCAATATTCTTAAACTCAATATTTGGTAAATCACTCTTTAATCTTGATAGCTCATATATGCTCACAGAGTAGTCCTCTATACCAATACAACCGATATTTTCCTGTCTTACAACGTCTCCTAGCCAATCGCTTCTTTTTCCTTTTAATTGTATAACCGTATAAACGCCACTTAAAAGCTTGTTAGCAATTTCCGTGTATCTGAAATCCTCAAAGGCGTATGCGTTCTTCTTAGTAATGAGTAGGCATCCGT
The DNA here is from genome assembly GCA_045632345.1 of Eubacteriales bacterium. Taxonomy (GTDB): domain Bacteria; phylum Bacillota; class Clostridia; order Oscillospirales; family CAG-272; genus RGIG2000. Next base: position 31,413 of record JAZQWM010000004.1, read on the forward strand.
CGCCGTTGTCGAATTTTGTAAAATATCTGTGATTAGTCTGTGATGTAATAAGCACACCATCAACGCCTAATCTGTCAAAGCTTTCTCTTAATTTGTTAATTCTGTTTATCATAAATATTCCCTTCATGCGTATTATCTATCATGTGATATTATAGCACACACACGCCCGTCAATCAATATTAAACTTGACAAAAAAATTAAATTATGGTATAATTCATGAGAAAAGGGGAGGGATGTTTATCAAAAGAATACTTATTTTTACTTTACTTGTGATAATGATATGCTCATTTTCAGCATGCGACAATTCCAATAACGATACCGACCAAATTTCCGATAACAATAACTTAATTACAGATACAATAATCGATACAAATACAGATAACGAAGATAATAGCGATGTAGGCAGCACCTCAACCGATGACCTTAATACCGACACGTCAACTGACGATATAAAGGAAGCGGTAACAGAGTACGGCAACTTTACTACGCTACATAAAACAATACCGTCAAATGATAGAATGAAGCAAATGCGTAATTCCAAGGCGGTGTTTAACACAGGCTCTAAATATACGCCTGATGAGCTTAAAAACACTAAGCTTCAAGCATTAATTATTTCGTCAGCAAAGATCTTTTTCCCAAATGCATCCGACTTTATGGACCATTACTTAAATGGAAAGGGGGAAAACTACAAGCTTGACGTTAATGAATTCCTTGAGGATGAAACTGCAAAAGAAAACATGCTAAAGGATCTGAATAATGCACTTCGCGCAGCAGAAAACATGGCTGTTGACGGCGAAAAGATTACTATATATCAAAATGAAGAAAGCCTTTATCATAACCTAACAGGCGACTGGAAGTATTCAGTAGGCTCATATTTTACAAGCGTTGAGCTTTATGATGTAAAGGAAACAACGTTTTTAGGCGTCGCTTGCTATACCGCAAAATTCAAATACGTGGTGCAAGACTTTTATAATTGGGACGAAAACGACACAAACAACGTTTCAATTACGTCTGTTTCTCCTGCCGATCTACACCAATTACACGTTAACGGCGAGGCTCAGGAATTTTTAACCTACGGCGAAGAGGAATACCAAATCAAGTGGGCTAAGGGAGCAGATGCCGCTTCACTCAATTTGGACAAAATTGACGATTAAGGCTAAAAATCAACAAAAAATTCAAAAAAGACCCGTTTTAGGGTCTTTTTTTATTAATTGGCTATTGCAACCAAAGGAAATATATGATAAAATTAAAGCAACAAAATTTATGCGAGGTGCAAACAATGAAGCTTGGTACAATGGTACATCTTGGCGATAACGTAGCCGATAAAATGAGAGATGTCAAAAAATATGGGCTTGAATCCTGTCAGCTCTGCTGCTGGGATATGAGCAAAATGAACGAGGAATACGCAAAAATCGTTCTCGATGCAGTTAAGGAAACAGGTATTGAAATCAGCGCTGTATGGTGCGGATGGGAAGGCGAGGCAGCTTGGGACTTCGTAAGAGGACCAATCACACTTGGTATCGTTCCTGTATTTTACAGAGCAAAGAGACTTGAAAATCTTAAAAAAGGCTCCGATTTTGCTAAAATGCTTGGCGTAACTGACGTGATTACACATATGGGCTTTATTCCTGAAAACCCAATTACAGACGAATATCAAGGCGTAGTAGCTGCAATTAAGGAAATTGCAGAGTATTGCAAAGCAAATAACCAGTATTTACTTTTTGAAACAGGACAAGAAACAGCTATTACACTTAAAAGAACAATTGAAACAGTTGGAACAGGCAACCTAGGTATCAATCTTGACCCAGCTAACTTACTTTTATACGGTAAGTCCAATCCATGTGATGCAGTTGATATTTTCGGCGACTACGTAAGAGGCGTTCACGCTAAGGACGGCGAATACCCAACTGACCCAAAATGGTTAGGTCAAGAAAAGAGAATTGGCGACGGAAGAGTTAACTTCCCGGTTCTCATTAAAAAGCTTATCGAACACGGCTACGATGGCTCTATTACCATTGAAAGAGAAATTGATGGCGATAAGCAAATTGAAGACGTAATTTATGCAAAAAAATTCTTGGAGGATATTTTAAATGGCTAAGTTAAGAGTAGGACTTGTAGGTATTGGTGGAATGGGCGGCTGCCACTTCTTCAACTATGACAACGTAGAGGGCGCTGAAATCGTTGCAGTATGCGATGTTAGAACCGATATGGCAAAGGAAAAATTAAAGGGCAGAGGCATTAAGGTTTACAAATCCTTATCAGGCATGCTCAACAATGCAGAGCTTGATATGATTGATATCTGCACACCAAGCTATATGCACAAGGATATGGCAATTAAGCTTTTAAAGAAAGGCTACCACGTTCTTTGTGAAAAGCCAATGACATTAAATGCAAAGGATGCTAAAAAGGTACTTGCAGTAGCAAAGGAAACCGATAAAAAGTTTATGGTTGCTCACGTTGTAAGATTTATGGCGCCATATATGTACTTAAGAAACGTTATTGAAAGCGGCGAGCTTGGTAAGCTTATCCGTCTTGATATGAAGAGAATTTCAGGTATCCCAACGTGGAGCTGGGAGGACTGGATGAGAGACGAAAAGAGAAGCGGCGGAGTAGCAACAGACTTATCTATCCACGATATCGACTTCGTTCAAAGCGTTCTCGGTATGCCTGACAAGGTTGTATCATATACAACAGGCATTAAAAATAACAATGACTATGTAGTAAGCAATCTTACGTACGGCGATGCTTTAGTAACCTGCGAGGGTACTTGGTATAACGCCCCAATCGGCTTCAAGGCAACATACCTTGCAGTATTCCAAAATGGCTATGTAGAGCTTTCCGATAAGCTTTACAAAAACGGCAAGGAGGTTGTTATTGAAAAGACAGAGGCTAAGGAAGCAGACCTTGGTATCAACGTTGGCAACGATAACGGTTACCTTGCAGAAATTCAATACTTTGTTGATTGCGTAAACAACAACAAGAATATTGAGTATGTAACTCCTGAAAGCTCAGCTCAAAGCGTAGAGCTCGTTGACCTTATCAAAAAGAAAGCAACAAGACTTTAATATAAAACACAAAGCCTCTCAAACGAGAGGCTTTATCTTTTATAAACTTGCTGAATACAACACACCACTTGTTAAGAAGCTTATAAATGGCTTTAAAAATACAATAAAAAATCCGCTACCGTTGATAGCGAATCCATAAAGTATTTAAAGAAGCTTGTAAATAAGTTTGAAAAGGCACTTGACAACGCACAAGGCGGTGTTAAAATTTCTCAAATCGGTAATGAGGATGATGAGAAAGAAGAAACAGCCGATAGCGGTCAGCAGTCAGCGGATAGTAAGATTGAGTATTCGACAAGATTTTTCGATAGTAATGGCAAAAAATCACCACAACTAAAATTTTATAAAAAGATTGGTGAAAACATCATGTGTGTGTCGGAATGTGTGCCAGATAGTAAGTATAGAAGGATATACATAACAAGTGCGTATAAAAAAGATAGCAGCGGTCAGGTGTTGAACATGGATGAAAATACATCCCCGCAACCTACATCCAAAATGGTGTCTGACAGCACTGCTACCAATAATAGTATAACCGAAAATGGCGAAAATAACAATACTTTTGATGAAAATATTTCAAAAAATGTTTCAGATGAGCGAAAATCGGTTAAGCGTTCCTATGATGTTGACAGTACGGGAGAGGAAAGTGAGCTTGAGAAAGACACAACCCTATTTCTTTGGCTTGCTACTGAATATAAGCGAAGCCAATATTGCAAGAACTAATGTAGCAGTTATCCCTGCCGACGTGGCTGTTAAACCGCCTGTGAATATACCAAAAAAGCCGTTTTCGTCAACAGCCTTTTCAACGCCTTGAGCTATTGCATATCCAAAGCCTGTTAGCGGAACAGTAGCACCACATCCGGCAAAATCCACCAATCTTTTGTATATTCCAAGCGCAGTCAGTAAAACGCCTGAGCAGACGTATAAAACTAAAATTCTTGCAGGAGTTAATCTCGTTTTATCTATTAAAATTTGAGCAATGGCGCAAAGAATACCGCCAACCAAAAAGGCATAAAAATAATTCATTACGATTCGCTCCTTTCAAGCCTTATTAAGTGTGAAACAGCAGGAATTGAAGAGCCTTGGAACATGGTCATAGGACTCATAAGCGCGCCTGTGCCGATTATGAGAACGTTTTTGTAAATACCACTTTCTAATTTTCTTAATATTTCGCAGGAAAGAACAATAGCAGAGCATCCGCAGCCTGACCCACCGGCATGCACGTCCTGTTTCTTTCTGTCAAAAACCATAAGACCGCAATCGTTGTGATTTTTTCTTATGTCAATTCCGTCTCTTAAAAGTAAATCCTTTAAAATTTCACTACCCTCATATCCTAAATCTCCCGTTGCAATTAAATCAAAATCAGACGGAGAAGCAGAGCTGTATTTAAAATATCTCTTTATGGTTTCATAGCACGACGGAGCCATTGCCGCACCCATATTGTTTATATCATTTATGCCCATGTCAAGAGATTTTCCAAACATAACCTCAGTAATCTTTACATTTCCGCTATCTCCTAAAATATAAGCTCCCGAGCCTGTAACAGTCCATTGAGCAGTTGGAGTTCTTTGACCTCCATACTCAAGGGGAAAACGAAACTGTCTTTCACTTGCGCAAAAATGAGAGGACGTAACAGTACCGCAAATAGTGAAAATTCCACCTGAATATAAGCAGGAAGCAATAGCAAGCCCTTCAATACACGTGGAGCAAGCGCCGTAAAGACCTATATACGGAATATCAAAATCAACAAGACCGTAGTTAGAGCCAATGCATTGATTTAAAAGGTCTCCAGAAAATAAAATGTCTATATCCGTGTCGCTTAATTTAGCTTTTTTCATAGCTCCGCTCACAGCTCTGCGTTGCATTTCGCCTTCTGATTTTTCCCAAGTATCCTTGCCAAATTTGTTATCCAAGCTACATTCATCGTATTGCTTTCCAAGAGGACCGTCATATTCCTTTTTTCCTGCCACACAGTAAGAGGAAATAATGTAAGGCGTACGCTTTAATTTTATAAGCTCTCTCTGCATTTTAATTTAAAACCCCCACCAAGTAATAAATTAAGCCGTAAGCCACGCCGCTTAACGTTCCATATAAAATCACAGGCCCTGCAATAGTAAAAATTTTTGCGCCAACTCCTAATACGTACCCCTCGCTTTTTGCATCAATGGCCTCGGCTGATACGGAATTGGCAAAGCCACTAATTGGAACAGCCATTCCCGCCCCTGCGTGCTTGGCTAAATTATCAAAAACACCGATGCCTGTAAGCGTAATTGCTAGAAAAATTATAGTAATAGAAGCAAACGTAGAAGCGTCCTTTTTTTCTGCTCCCAATCTTAAATAAAGGTCCATAAACACCTGTCCAAGCACGCAAATAAAGCCGCCAACTGTAAACGCTGTAATTGTGTTTTTCAAAATAGGCGATTTTCTGGCTCTTTTTTCAACGTACCTTTTATATTCCTCTTTGTTCATATAAACACCTCGCTTTGCTTTTTTCTAAACCAAGTGTGTGTAAATTTATGTATTTTATGCAAATTTATTGACAAACAATTTATTTTGTAGTAATATAATAATATAAAACATTGGAGGTGCTTATGGTGGAATTTTTTGAAAAGTTTTCTAAAAAGGTTACGAAAGTAGCATCTAACGTAAAAACCAAGGCTAAGGATACCTATGACGTTACCGTGTTAAAGCTCAGCTTAAGAAGTAAGGAAGCGGATCTTGATCACTGCTTTGAAAAGCTTGGCAGAGCATATTACGTAAACGTAAATAAAGGAACAAATAATGATAAAATTGAGATGTTGCTAACAGAAGCAAAATCTCTTTCTAAGGAAATTGTTGATCTTAAGACAAAAATTGCAGAAGCGCAAAACATGCGTGTCTGTGAGCATTGTCTTTCATTGCTTGACATAGATGCAGCTTATTGCCAGGCGTGCGGCCAAAAAATAGTTGTTTTTGATAAATCAAGCGATTTAGATGAAGAAGTAGAAGTAGAAATCGTTGAAGATTCTGAAACAGATTCAGAGTAAAATATTTGTAGGTGTAAAATAAAGGAGTTTTAAATGTTTTTAGAGAGTATTAAAGAGTTCTTTGCGGGCAAAGAAATGGTTAGCTTTTTAACCCGTTTTTTAATAGCGATAGCATTTTTACTTATCGGTATTAAATTAGCAAAAATTATATCCAAAAAAATCATTAAATCAAGATCCATGATGCGTTTAAATAAAACAATTCGTACGTTCTTGGGTCATGTAATTGCAATATTACTGTATATCTTAGTAGCAATTATTACAATTATGATTTTAGGACTTGAGCTTTCTGCATTTTCTGCAGCAATAGCATCTGTCGGTCTTGCTATTGGTCTTGCATTACAGGGCGGACTTTCCAATATCGCAGGTGGAGTTTTAGTAGTTGCATTTAAGCCTTTTGAGGTAGGCGACTATGTTGAAACCTCAGGAGTCGGCGGAACTGTTACCGATATCGGTATTTTCTACACCACACTCACAACTCCTGATAACAAAAAGGTTGTAGTTCCAAACGGTACCGTTTCAAATGCGATAGTAACTAACTATTCAACCAACGAAACCAGAAGAATTGACTTCGATTTTACTATTGCATATACTGCTGACATCGACGTAGCTAAAAAGGTGCTATACGCTTGTGCGCAAGCGGAAGAGAGAATACTAACAGACCCTGCAGCGCAGGTTATGATTACCTCTCATAACGATAGCTCAATAGGTATAAGACTTAGAGTTTGGGTTAAGAGAGATGACTATTGGGACGTCAACTTCGCTATTATTGAACAGGTTAAACGCTCATTTGACCAATTCGGAGTTGAAATTCCATTTCCGCAGCTTGACGTTCACATTGCAAAATAATAAAAATCTGCTACAAAAAAGTAGCAGATTTTTTATTGATATAATAATGTCTTAGTAAATATTGACAAAATCAGCTTTGTGTGATATTATACTAAAGACAAGAAATAATATTTATGGAGTATATTATGAAAAAGAAAATTATTTTAGTTCTTTTTGCGCTTTTGACATCATTGTTTATACTCACAATATCCGCAAGCGCAAGCGACGAGTGCGCCCATAACGAAAAAATCTATACAAATATAGAATATACGGATTACACGCAAAATGGAACAGCTGAATTTTATTGCCCATCTTGCTCTGCAACAAGTGAGACTGTAGATCCGTTAGTTATCTTTAAAGGATATTCCACATCAAATGACGCAACAGGAATGTGCGTTGGATATACCTTAAACAATAAGGCTCTTGAAATTATTAAGGCAACAGGTGCTAATATAGAGGTTGGGCTTGTAGCCGCTTCAAAAGCATTATTAGGCGATAATATGCCCCTTAATAGCAAAACAGCTGAGCCATATGACCTTAGTAGCTATAACGCATCGGTTATCAAGGCTGTTTTGGATGATTTTAGTTTTTCTTCTGCAGATATGAAGCTGGAAGGCTTTGGTGGCGCAAACATATATGCTCAGCTTTATCTTGGAGCTTATGTTTTTGATGGAAATAGCGTTAAGTATGTTATTGGTAATAGCCAAAGCGAAACACCAAGCGCAGTTACGTGCGTTGAAGCAACAGGTAATACCGAGGTAACGATCGCTAACGGATATACGTTCTCTTTGGTGAAAGAAACTGAAGATGCGCCGGATAGAATAAAACAAATGAACAACTCTGCTTCAAAGTATAACAAGGGAACCTCGGCATCTAGTTGGGATTTGACAAAATATAAGTTGGCAGCATCCGGTATAGTTATTGGCGGATCTGTAGCAGGTTATACAAACGCAAAGGACTTTTTAAGCCACTATCTTGATAACAAAGGCACTCAGTACACTATTAATATGAGTAGTTTTCTTAACGATGCGGATAGCAATTATTATGCATTGAATGTTAGAAATAATGATATTAACAGAGCGTTAAGAGCGGCGGAGCAGCTTGCTATTGAGGGAATGAGCCTTAATATGAACCAATGCATGGAGCAAGTAAATCATGGCTTAACAGGTGACTGGAAGTATTCAGTTGGCTCATATTTCTCACGTGTAAATATGAGTAATTTAACAGTTAACGACGTAAACGGTGTAAAAACTTACTCTGCTACTGTAAAATATACTGTTATTGACTTCTATAACTGGGATGAGGCAGATGGGAACAAGGTATTTGGCGTAATTTCTCCATGGCAGCTTGCGCAGCTTCACAGAGCAGGCAAGGCAAAGGAATTTTTATCAGTTGGCGAAATTACCTACCAAATTACGTGGACTGAAGGACAAACGGTTGACCAAATTGCAGGCTTATAAAATTTTAAGGGACTTTTAAAAGTCCCTTATTTTTTTATGATCTTTATTTCATTATCATATAGAATATTAACCGAATCCCCACGCTCAATCTGTCCGTTTATTATTTTATCAGATAATAAATTTTCAATTTCATTTGTAATTAATCTCCTAATCGGTCTTGCTCCATATTGCTTGTCGTATCCCACCGTCGCAATATGCTCGTAAATGCTACCGTCAAACTCAAGCTGAACACCAATACCGAGAGCAAGTGCTTTAACCTCATCAAGCATAATTTTTGAAATTTCAATTATATCGTTTTTAGTGAGGTTATTAAAGATAACTATTTCATCAAGCCTGTTTAAGAATTCAGGGTTGAATTCATTTTTTAGCGCATCGTTAATTTGAGATTTTATTCTGTCATTACTGTTTTCAAGACTATCGCTAAAACCTAATTTTTTAGGTTCAATAATTGATTTTGCGCCGATGTTTGACGTCATTATTAAAATAGTATTTTTAAAATCAATTTTCCGTCCCTGAGAATCGGTAAGAGCCCCCTCATCCATAATCTGCAAAAGTATATTGTATATATCCTTGTGCGCCTTTTCGATTTCATCAAAAAGCACCAGCGAATAGGGCTTGCATTTAACTGCCTCACTTAGTTGACCGCCGTCCTCATATCCAACGTAACCGGGTGGAGAGCCTATAAGTCTTGATACTGAATGCTTTTCCATGTATTCTGACATATCAAGCTTTATTATATTATTTTCCGACCCGAATACAATCTCACTTATTGCGCGGCAAAGCTCGGTTTTACCAACTCCCGTAGGACCTAAAAACAAAAACGCGCCAACAGGCCTTTTAGGATTTTTTAATCCTATTCTGCCACGCTTAATGGCATCGGAAATAACCTTAATTGCATTATCCTGACCTACAACTCTTTTTTTGAGAAGAACCTCTAAATTCTTTAAGCATTCTTCCTCTCCCTGTGTCATTTTGCTAACGGGAACGTTAGTCCATTTCGTAACTGTATAAGCCACGTCCTCATAAGTAACAATCGGCAAGCTGTCGTTAGATTTTTTGTCAACCTTAGATTTTTCCTTGTTGTATTCAAGCTTACATCTTATTTCCCTATCGCGAATATCGGAAGCAAGAGAGAAGTCCTCATCTAAAATAGCTTTTTCCTTTTCATTGAAAAGCTCAGTTAGTCTTTTATCAAGCTCCTTTAACCTCGCAGAGGACCTCATATTTTTTATTTTTACGTATGATGAGGCTTCATCTATTAAATCAATAGCCTTATCCGGTAAAAATCTATCGTTTATATACCTAACCGATAAATTTACCGCCCCGCGTATAGCTTCATCGCTGATTTTCACACCGTGATGCTTTTCGTATCTGTCCTGTAGCCCGAAAAGAATTTTTTCAGTTTCATCAACAGTCGGCTCATTTACCAGTACAGGCTGAAAGCGTCTTTCAAGGGCGCTGTCCTTTTCAATATACCGTCTATATTCCTTAGTTGTAGTTGCGCCTATTACCTGTATATGCCCTCTCGCAAGTGATGGCTTAATTATATTTGAAGCATCAAGAGCTCCCTCAGCACTTCCTGCGCCTACAATAGTGTGAATTTCATCAATAAATAAAATTAAATCCTCACTGTTTTTCAACTCATTCAAAACGCTTTTCATTCTTTCCTCAAACTCTCCGCGATATTTCGCTCCGGCAACCATAGAGGATAAATCAAGGCAAACCACAGTCTTATTAAGCAAACAGGATGGAACGTCCTTTTCAACGATTCTTTTTGCAAGGCCCTCAACGATAGATGTTTTTCCAACACCGGGCTCACCAATTAAGCAAGGGTTATTTTTTGTACGCCTCGATAAAATCTGAACAAGCCTAAGCACCTCATCATCACGGCAAAAAAGAGGGTCTATCTTATTTTCCATAGCCAATAAATTTAAGTTTTTACCATACTGAGATAAAACAGGACACGAGGGAATTTCACGCTTATCGTTTTTGCTTGAAGCAGAAGCACTATCTAAAAAGGTTGCTATTTCATTCTTTAATACCGATAAGTTTATGCCAAAGGATATAAGAATTCTTGAAGCTACCGACTCCGTATCATCGCAAATTGCATATAGCATATGCTCACTACCAATAAATTTGCTTTTATACTTTTTCGCGCATAATGATGAAGACTCAATTATTCTTTTGCATTTAGGCGTTAACTCATCGCCGGAAAGATTGGAAAAGCTTCCGGAACCGGAAATTTCAACAACCCTCTCATGCGTATCACTGTAAATAACGTTCTTTTCCTCAAGAATTTTGCAACCTACACAATCGGTGTTTAAAATACCCAAAAGCAAATGCTCAGAGCCTATGTAGGTATGCCCAAGCTTTTCCGCGCACTTTTTTGCGCTCTGCAACGCGTCCTGCGCTTTTTTTGTAAATCGGTTTACCATCTCTATCCCCCTTGAATTTTATAAATAGAGTATTGCCCGAAAAATCCTTTATTTTCACTGACTTCTTGAATTTATTTCCTCATAAGCATCTGCTAAACGGTTAAAGGTCGTTGCATCAATTATTCCTGTGTCATCAAGCATGTTCTTTCGTTGAAAAATTTTCATGGCGTTTTGTGTATTTTCATCATAAATACCGTTTAAAACAATCCCCTCAAGCTCCGTATAATCTCTTGAAATCGTTTCAAGCATATGCTGTATTATGTATAATACGTTATCTTTAGCCCCCGGCATTATTTCATAGCCCTCAAAGCGTGGCAAAACGTAAACTGCCCTTGCAAGAGCGTTTCCTTCTTGGCGTATTTCCCATATAGTGTGGAGCAACGTCCACGTTTCGCTGTCAACTATTCCGGTCTCCTTAATGCCGTATCTTTTTTGAAATTCACGAACAGCGTTTCTTGTGGCATCATCATAAATTCCATCAATACCAATCATTCCGTTATTAAAATTCATAAAGCTTAAGTCTCTTAAAATTCTTTGTATTTGAACAATAAAGTTCTTTTCCTCTAAAGCGTTAAATAAAGCCATATAAATACCTTACCCTATATTAAAACCGGGATTTTGTCCCCTTGATGCTAATTGCCCATCGTATAAATCGCGGTAAACTGATGTTATTTCATTCCAAACCGATGCAGATACAATAGGAGTAGGATCAAGACCGAAAATCTCTTTAAAAACAGTAACCGCCGCCTGTGTTTGATTGCCAAATACGCCGTCAACGGTAATTTTCGGTATTTCCGTATAAGTGTTGCCTATAAAATTCAAATATTCCTGTAACGCCCTTACGTCATCCCCCTCAAGACCAAATCGTAAAACTCTGCCTTGATATGGAATAGTAGTGCTGCCAAAATAACCAACGGGAAGAGAAGTCAATATCCCCACGTACTCTCTATACAACCTATCCCAAGTGCCTATGTCCGTTTCTCCCGTAACGTTTAAGCCGTATGCGCGCTGAAACGCTTCCAATGATGCTTTAGTGCTGCTTCCAAAGCTGCCGTCAATAACGATAGGTGGAATTTCATTATTAAATTCAGCTACTAAATTAAGTAAATATTGTAGTTCATAAACCTCACTTCCGGAGTCCCCCTCACTTAAAAATGAGTTAAATAGGTTAGAAGCTTCGCTTATGGTAATTCCCTCTGATGCTAAATCGTTTAATCTCTTAACCGCGCTGTATATTCTCTGTATAGAATACCACGTGCTTTTTCCTACCAAACCGTCAGGCTCTAGGTTGAACGCCTTTTGAAATGCAATAACCGCTTTTTCGGTAGCATCATCAAAAATGCCGTTTGCAATAGGGATTTTAGGTATTCCCGAGTAGTTTTTTGAAATTCTGTTTAGTCTTATTTGCACCTGCCTTACGGAATTACCAATATCTCCAACACCAAGTGTACGGCCATCCCAAGTCTCACGCCTGTCTCCAACGGGTGCGTTTCTTACGAGCCTTATATCATCGCCATAAAAGTTTTGCAGAATTTCAAAGGGAGTAAGACCACTTTCAGCAAGCGGCACAGTCCCCCATTGCTCAAGACCGTTGCACCTTAACTCGCGCCCGTCACAGTATGCGGCAAATAACGGCTCAACGCTGTCCCCTACAACGATATAATCGTTAAATAGCTCATCAACTATTCTTGATACGTTTTCAAATATATCTCTGCCGTTTACGTATGATTGATCATTTGCTATTGAATTTGTAATGTCAAAATCATAGCCTCTTGACCTGTAATAGTCTGTATAAATTCTGTTCAGAGTATATGAAACCTGAGCATATACGTTTGCGCGTATGGCATTTTCGGGCCAGGTAGGATATATTTCACTTGAAGCAACGTTCTTTATATAATCGGCAAAGGGCACGGTAACGTTAGGAGCGTTACTGTCAGGCGCTCCCAAATGCACAGTTATGTACTCCGGTATGTAAGGTAAATTGTTGGGCATAAAATCTCCTTATAATTTAGTGTCGGGAATTTCAACAAATCTGCTATCGTAAAAGGGTACGTCATCGGCAGGACTTGCAAACTCCGAAACAGGTATTAGGTTGATAGGCTGCAGTGAGGTTATACCTTGAAATATAGGCACGTTAATTACGTCGCTATCAAAATACCCTTCACTTGAAACAAATACATTGTAGCTAGTAAACGGACGTAAATTGCCGGGCGCTAAGGATAGAGACGTGCTTTTTGTAGGTAAAGCGACCTTTTCCGTTTGTCCGAAATTATTTGTCCTTAATGAATAAATCAAATGACCGTTAGAGTTCGCGCCACCGTTTTCGTAATTTTCATAAATGCTTACCTTAGCATTTTCAATAGGTATTGCGCCGTTTGACGTTCTTACCGTTACGGCAAGAAAACCAATATCATCAGTTAAATTTTCCATATTCATACCTCCGTTATAGATATAGTATGATAAAAGAGTAAAATTGTTACTTGACAAACCATATTTTAAACTGTATAATACCACGTAGTGAGTTCGTAACCATCCTCACTTAAAATAAAACTAGGAGAAATTAAAATGAAAAATCAAAAAATCAAGTACATAGCAAGAGCTGCTTTAGTTGCTGCTCTCTATGTAGCACTCACTCATTTAAGCAATATCTTAGGCTTAGCAAGCGGAGCTATTCAGGTTCGCTTCAGCGAGGCTCTTTGTGTATTGCCATTTTTTATGCCATCTGCTATTCCTGGGCTTTTTGTAGGCTGCATAATCGCTAATCTAACAACAGGTGCGGTTGTATGGGATATACTTTTTGGCTCACTTGCAACGCTAATTGGCGCATATTTTGCATCAAAGCTAAAAAATAAATATCTTATGCCAATCCCAACAGTAATAGCCAATACAGTCATTGTGCCGTTTATAGTTTTATTCTGCTATACCGATAAATCCGCATGGACAGTACCAACGTATCTATTTGGCTTAATCGGCGTTTTTGTGGGCGAAATAATATCCGCATACGTGTTTGGCATCGTTCTGTTTTCAGCGCTTAATAAACACAAAAATATTTTTAAATAAAACGAGCTTTTGTCCGTTTTTTAGTTGAATTTATTCAAAACCTATGGTACAATATAACTATAATAACGGAGGGATAGAAATGGCTACTAAATCAAAAAAGAGAACTAAAAAGCAAACACAAAAATTAATTAAAACCGTCTTATCTGTAATACTTGTAATCTTAGCATTTTTTATCTATAAATGCTATCAGCCTGATAATGAGGTTTACGATATTCCGGAAGGAACGGCTGAATTTCACTTTATAGATATAGGTCAAGGCGATGCAACCTTAATATTGGCAGACGGAAAAACGGTTTTAGTTGATACCGGCGATAGAGCAGAAGAGGACAGAGCAAAACTAGTTAACTATTTAAGCGATAAGAAAATAACTACGATTGATTACTTTGTAGCAACTCATCCCGATTCTGATCATATAGGCTCTGCCGCATATGTGGTAGAGAATTATGATGTAAAAAATATAATTCTCTCTCCAAAAACCCACACAAGCAAAACGTATGAAAACTTCATTACAGCTATTGAGGAAAGACCTGCAATTAACGTAATCAATCCTCAAGATATGCTTGGCGAAAATATTATGGTAGGAGAGCTTGAGCTTAAAATACTTGGACCTATCGGAGAATATAATAAGGACGATAACAACAACCCAAGCGTAGTAATAATGGCAAGATGGGGAAATACCAAGGTGCTTTTAACAGGCGATGCTGAAAAGGAAGCCGAGGAAAGACTCAGAATGGAATACTATGAAAAGCTTGATTGCGACATTTTAAAGGTAGGACACCACGGCTCCAGCTCATCAAGTACAAACGCCTTCATTAAATACGTTAAGCCTGAATACGCAGTAATTTCCTGTGGTGTAAATAATGACTATAACCATCCTCATAAGGAAGCGTTAGACGTACTTGAATATTATAAAGCACAAATTTACCGCACCGACCTTCAAGGCTCAATCGTAGCCTCAACCGACGGCGAAACAATAACTTTAAAAACAGAAAAATAAAACAAAGCCTCAAATTCCAAGCGAATTTGAGGCTTTTTAATAAAAGACGGCTACCATATGATAGCCGTTTATATATTAAGTTTTAGACGCGCCCATCAGCCAAGCGTGCGGCACGATTTTTGCAAGAACTCTATAAAATTTGTAGAATGGGTGTGGAGTATAAACTCCTCTGCCTTTTTTTGATGCCTTAATCCCACCCTTAGCTGTTTTTACAACGTTACATCTTGGTAGAGTATCAAAGGTTTTTGAAACGCCCTTGTCAATTCCTGCAACTGCTAAAAATTCAGTATTCATAGGTCCCGGACAAATAGCGGTAACGTTGATTTTTTTCTTTTTCAGCTCATATCTTAATGAACGCGAGTAGCTCATAACGAATGCCTTTGTGGCGGAGTAAACGCTCATTCTGGCATTAGGCACAAAGGAAGCAATAGAGCATGTATTAATAATACACGCGCCTTTTGTCATATGCTTTAATACAATAGTGGTAATTTCAACAAGAGATTTATCGTTAAGAGTAACCATACTACCTTGTGCTTGATAACTTGCGTCAATTACGTCGCCGATAACGCCAAATCCTGCATTATTAAAAAGAAATCTAACGTTATATTCGTCCGATTTTAGCATATTTTCAAGCATAGTCATGCTTTCGTCAGTTGTTACGTCCATTGGTACAACCTTAGTTTCAACTTTGCCAAAATCATCTCTTAATTTATTTAATCTGTCCTCACGTCTTGCGATAACCCAAATTTCATCAAGAGCTTCCTTTTGAATTTCCTTGTATAGCTCTACGCCAAGACCGCTTGATGCGCCTGTGATAATAGCAATATTCTTCATAAATTAAAATCCTAAGTTCTTTAAGAAAATTACGCAGTTGTCGCTCCATCTTGAAATGTCGTTTCTACCGCCGGCAAGTCCAAGACCGTGGCAACCGTCAGGATAAATATGCATTTCAAAATAAATTCCGTTTTCAGAAAGAGCAGCAGCTAATTCAAGAGAGTTCTTTACAGGAACAACAGCGTCATTAGCCGTATGCCAGATAAAGCAAGGTGGAGTGTTAGGGGTTACGTTCTTTTCACAGCTAAATCTAATAGCAAGCTCCTCATTGTCGTTATCCTCTCCGAATAAGTTTTGTCTTGAACCGAAATGTGAATATGGCTCATAGAAAGACACAACAGGATAGCAAGGAACAAATGCATCTGGACGTGCTGAAAGCTTATCGATGTCGTCGGTAGGCTCATAAGCCTTAAAATCATACATTGTGCCTGCTGTACACGTTAAGTGTCCGCCGGCAGAGAAGCCTAAAATGCCGATCTTTTCATATCCCATTGAGCGAAGAACTCTAATTGCTCTTTGCGCGTCGCTTAATGGCGCAAATTTATGACATTTGTTTACGTTGTAATCAAGAGTATATGCATTGATACCTCCTGCGTTTAACATTTCAGCAATAGGACCCTTTTCGTGGTCAGCCTTACAGCCGTATCCACCGCCTGGACATACGATAACAGCGGTTTTCTTGTCATTTACCTTATATTCGGTAATTGAAGGCTCAAATCCGTTTGTAGTGTAGCTTACGTAAGGGGCTTTTTCCCAAAGCATAATTTTTTTCTTTTCCATAATTTTACCTCAAATCATTTAATTGTTGTATAAATTTTAACACGCCAAAAAAGCTTAGTCAATAGTTAGAATAAAATAAAAAAATAAATTTCAAATTTTGAAAAATAGCTATTGACAAAAGCATTTTTGTATGATATTATATATAGGCACCAAAAAAGAGTGCGTATATGCCCTTGTAGCTCAGACGGTAGAGCACTTGACTTTTAATCAAGGTGTCCGGAGTTCGAATCTCCGCAAGAGCACCATAAATAACACAGAATGGAATCATTCTGTGTTATTTTTTTTTGTCTAAACACCAAAAAGTCGCAGGAAATATAAATGGCTTGCCTTTGACTTTTGTAAAATATAAATAAATTTTAAATTATATATATTTCTTTATTATATAACTTGACAAAAAAGGATATATGTGGTATTATTTATTATGTAGAAAAATGAAAGGCAATAATTTTGCTTTATTCAAGGAGGAACAAATGAAAAAAATCATTGCTATGCTTCTTCTCGTTTTAATAGTAGCTACAATGTCAGTAGCTTTAATTGGATGTGGCGGTAACGGCGACGATACTGATACAGACACAACTGTTAATCCGGGCACAAGCGACACAGACACAGATCAACAAGATCCTAATCACACACATAAGCTTCCAGCACCACCTGCTGAAGATGTTTCATCTGACTACGAGATGAAATGATTTGCTTATTTTTGATGGATTATAAACCGATTTCATAAAAGGAAAGGAAATATTATGAAAAGAATTATATCAATGATTCTTGCAATTTTGATGCTTCTTCCAATGATCGCATCAATGGTATTTGCAGTTTCAACTGGCGATGTTGAAATAACAGACGAACCAAAGAACATCGCTGATTTAAGCGAAATTTCAGTAACAAGTGGCTTAGGCTGGGGTAACTGGGATCCATCTGCCCTCGTTGATGGCGACAAGGAATACGGAACACTTTCTCCAAAGGGACATGAACCATCATTCAAGCTTACCTTTGATAAGACTTACTACATCAGCGAAGTAGTTGTTGTGGCAAATGGTATGGGCGAGCACACAGATGGCGTTGAAGATGAAGTTGTTTATGATACAACTGGCGTTCAAATTAAGGGCTACGATAAAAAAGGCGAGCTTGTATATACATCAGAGCTTTACGATACAACAAACGTTGAGGAAGCTAAGTTTACAGTTGGCAAAAACGTAGTTGATATTGAAGTAATCGTAATTCCTGAAAACGATTCATACTGCTCACTTTGGGAAGTTGAAGCTTATACAAAGATAGCTCCTGCTGACTGTGATGCTGAGCAAACAAATATCGCTAAGGATGCGCTTCTTAACTCAACAGTATTTAGCACACAAGAGCAAAAGAACGTACCAAGCAGCTGGTGGGCTATGGACCTTACACGTCTTATCGACGGCGATATCCATACAGGTACTCACACAGTAAAGAGCTCTGCGTTCTCACTTTGGTTCTATTTCGGAACTGAAAAGTTAATGTCAGAAATCGTTGTTCATACAAACGGTAACGGTGCATTATCTCCTACAACCGGTTTACATACAAAGGATTTCAAGGATTCACAAGACCAACCTCTCGGCGAGGGCGTTGACTACTTTACAGCTTATCAGTTAACAGTTGTTCTTTACGACTTTAACGATGAGGTTGTATATGAATCTGAGGTTGTTGACGTATCTGGTTTAACAGAATTTGCAGCTCAAGCAGGCGTAAATGCAGCAACAGTTGAGCTTAAAATTTCA
The DNA here is from genome assembly GCA_045632345.1 of Eubacteriales bacterium. Taxonomy (GTDB): domain Bacteria; phylum Bacillota; class Clostridia; order Oscillospirales; family CAG-272; genus RGIG2000. The sequence continues at coordinate 49,640 of JAZQWM010000004.1, forward strand.
AACGCTGGTGGCGCAGGCCAAGGCGGTGGCGTTTACATTTGGGACGTTGAAATTTTCGAAGAAACAGGCTCACATATGTATGAAGAATACAACAGAATTGTTCCTGGTTGTGGACAGGTTGGTTATAGACAATATCAATGTCAAGACATAACTTGTGCTATGCAAAAGGTTGAAACAATTCCTGCAACAGGATTCCATACGTGGAACGAAGGCGTTGTAACAAACGACCCAACAGAAACAGCAAACGGTACAAAGACATACACGTGTATTGACTGTGGCGCAGCTCTTAAGAGAGACGTAGCAGCACTTGGACATAGCTGGGATAACGGTACAGTTGTAGAACCTGACTGTGATGAGGGCTATACAGAGTATAAGTGTACAGACGCTGGCTGCTCATTATCCTATAAAGATAACTTTGTTGACGGTATAGGTCATAAGTATAGCGACGGCGTTATCACAAAGCGTGCAACAACCGAAGAAAAGGGCGAGCTTACGTTTGCATGCCAAAGAGAAGGCTGTGGCTATAAAGAAGTTAAAGAATTAAGAGAAGCAAAGTACATCGATAGTACGTTCAAGGTTGATAGCTCTATCGTACAATCTATAAATGCATCACACCACCAAGAATTAGCTCAATTTGTATTTGACGGCAAAATTGATGACGGCAACTATTGGTGCGCACCTGGTGAGGTTAAATACCACGAAGATGGAACTAAAACAAGAAACTCTGGCACAGTTGAATTAATCCTTGACAAGGAATACTATTTTACAAAGGGTACAATTTACGTTTACTCCAACTATAACTGGATGGAAGTACACTTTATGTATCAAGACGAAAATGGCGAATGGCAGACATCTGCGACATTCGTACATGACAGAATTCAAGCTAACGAGGTTACAGGCATTGATATGACAACAAGCCTTAACCAAGGTGCAAGAGCTTCTAAGATTGTTATTGAATCTGTAAGTTCAAAAACACGTTGGGATATTCCTCAATATCCTGGCTCAGGTCTCCAATTCCACGAAATTGAGCTTGAAGCTCATAAATGCGATCTTCAACCTGAGGATTACGAGCCAAGAGAAAATTGGAAGATGCCAACATGCTCAAAGGCTGGTAGCTGTAAGGCAACGTGCCCTGTATGTACATCAGTATCAACAGTAATTCTTGACTCAGCAACATACGCTCATAGCTATGGCGAAATTTCTGTAATTGATGACCCAACATGTGCAGAAGCAGGCAAGGGTACAAAAATTTGTAGCGAATGTAGCTATGTAGCAACAGTTGATATTGCTCCAACAGGCGAACACGAATATGCAAGCGACAATGTTTATATCGAGCCTGACTGTATCCATACAGGTATCGGTCAAAAGGTATGCGCAACATGCGGTGACGTAGATTATAGCTACGCTATTAAGCCAACAGGCGAGCATATATACAAGTACACAACAAAATCAGAAGCGAACTACACAGCAGTAGGTAGAGACGTTTATGCATGTCAATACTGCCAGCTCCAAGGCGATAAGGAAGACATTATTGCTGATAAACTTGCAATTCCTGAAAACTTTGTTACTTTCCAAGGCTATAGCGTTAGATTTACAGGTTATGTAGGTCTCCGCGCAAGCTTCAAGTTTGATGAAGATATTCTTAAGGAATTACAGGAAACGTGTGATGTAACTATAACAATCTATGCTAAGAACATGGAAACAGGCGATGTTGTATCTGCTCAAGCATACGGCAAGGAAGTTTACTATTCACAAACTCAAAAGTTTAATGAGAATAATGAATTTTCTGCAGTAGCTAAGGTAGCTGGATGTGATGTTGAATACGAGTTCAGCTATGAAATCAAGCTTGTTAACATGAGAGGTACAGAGATTAAGACAGTAACTGTTCCTGGCTACACAAACGGCAAGACAACAACAACCGTTAAGGAAGTTGCTAAGGACGCTATTAAGGCATCAACAATTAAGGCTGATGTAAAGGCGCTTTTAGAAGAAATTATTGCAGAATAATATAAATAAAAATTGCCAGCACCGAAAGGTGTTGGCAATTTTTTCTTCATTATTATATATTAGGAAATAGAGTAGGAGAATATAGTTCAAAACATTTCTCCTGAAAATAGATCTATACTAAATAGCGTGCTTATCAGCCTCGCTTTGCGCCATTTGGTCGCATCTTTCATTGTATGGGTGTCCTGCATGACCCTTTACCCAATTATAGGTTATATTGTGCTTGTCAATCTCATTAAGAAGTATTTCCCAAAGGTCAGGATTTAAAGCGGGAGATTTATCGGACTTTTTCCAATTATTTTCGCGCCAAGATGATGCCCAACCCTTGCTAAGACCGTCTAATACGTATTTAGAGTCCGACGTCAGTGTTATTTCACATGGGGCTTCCTTTAATGCTTGTAACGCTTTAATAACAGCCATAAGCTCCATTCTGTTGTTTGTAGTGTTTGCTTCGCCACCGCATAGCTCTTTTTCTATTCCCTTGTAAACGAGAATAGCCCCCCAGCCGCCTGGACCGGGATTGCATTTGCAAGAGCCGTCAGTATATATGTCAATATGCTTCATAATTACCTCAAAGAAATTAAGTTTGAAACAATTCTACCATATTATTATATATAATTCAATATTTTTTTAATTTTTTCAAAAAATATGTTGACATACAGCAAATTGTATGATAAAATACTGCCGAACAAATGCGCGATGCATTTGCTTCCTGCCGTTTAAAATTCTTAATTAGACGGCCTAAAGTCCATAGGGAGGTGTAAAAACATGGAAAAAGTAATGAACTCTTATGAAACCTTGTTCGTTGTTGACTGCTCACTTGGTGAAGACACAGTGAAGGAACTCATCAACAAGTTCACAACTCTTATCGCCGATAACGGTGCTATTGATAGCGTTGATGAATGGGGCAAACGTAGACTTGCATACCCAATCAACGATAAGAACGACGGTTACTATGTTCTTGTTAACTTCAAGAGCGAAGGCAGCTTTACTGCTGAGCTTGAGCGTGTATTCGGTATTACTGAAGGTATTCTTCGTTCTATCGTAATCCGTCAAATCGAAGACAAGAAAACAAAGAAAGAAGCGTAAGCAACAAAGGGAGAGGCAAAATGGCAAACTTTAACCTTAATAAAGTAATTTTGGGCGGTAGATTAACTGCTGATCCAGAGCTTAAGCAAACTCCACAAGGTGTGTCCGTAACTACCTTTTCAATCGCGGTAAACCGCAGAGGCAAGGAAGCTCAAACGGATTTTATTAATTGTCAAGCTTGGAGACAAACTGCAGAATTTATCTGTAAGTTTTTCAAGAAGGGCAGCTCTATTTGTGTAATCGGTTCAATTCAAACAAGAAGCTGGACTGACCAACAAAACAACAAGAGAATTGCTACTGAGGTAATTGTTGACGAAGCTAACTTTGTTGATTCAAAGGCAGACGCTCCTGCTGGTTCAAGCAGCTACGGCGATGCTCCTGCATTCCAAACTCAACAAACACCAAAATTCGAAGAGATTGCAAGCGATGACGATTTACCATTCTAATTATTAGAATGATGACTTATTAACATAGGAGGATAACTAAAATGGATAACAATGTAGTTGAAAAAGAACAGGTTCAACGTCCAGCAAGACAGATGATGCGTAAAAAGAAGAAGGTTTGCGCTTTCTGTGCTGACAAAATTGGTCACATTGATTATAAAGATACAGCTCGTTTAAGAAAGTACGTTACTGAGCGTGCAAAGATTCTTCCAAGAAGAATTACAGGCACATGCGCTCATCACCAAGGCGAGCTCACAAAGGCTATCAAGAGAGCAAGATTCATGGCTCTTATGCCTTACATCGACGACTAATAAATCAAAATCCGAAGCAATCGCTTCGGATTTTTGTTATTTATATGCGTTTTTTTATTTTATTTGAACTTCATAATATTTTTATGCACCCAAGTGTATTTGACTTGAAAACAACAGCGTTTTGTGGTAAAATATTATAGATAAGATAAATTTAATATGGTTAATTTAAATATAACTTCATCGTTTTTGTTAAATGATGCGTGAGGTGATTAATATGATCGAACTAAAAAATGTCAGCAAGTTTTACAATGATAATAGTATAGTTACTGTTGGCTTGAGAAATGTAAGTATTAAACTTGATAAGGGCGAATTTGTTGCTATCACAGGTGATTCTGGTAGCGGCAAGTCAACTTTATTGAATGTGATTTCTTCAATAGATACATATGATGAAGGTGAAATACTTTACTATGGGAACGAAACATTCTATTTCAATCAAGATGACAGTGATATTTTCAGAAAAAATAATGTTTCGTTTATTTTCCAAAAATATAATATTGTTGATTCATATACCGTACTTCAAAACGTTATGCTACCACTATTAATTAAAGGCAAATCTGAAGAAGAATCAAGGGCAGAGGCGCTTAAAATTATTAAGCGTGTTGGATTAGAGCATAGAGTAAACAACAAAGGAACTAAATTGTCAGGCGGTGAAAAACAACGCTGTGTTATTGCTCGTGCACTTGCTACAGATGCCCCAATATTAGCATGCGATGAGCCAACCGGTAATTTAGATAAGAAAACAAGTGAGGAAATTATTAATTTAATCAAAGAAGTATCAAAAAATAGATTAGTATTAATAGTTACTCATGATTATGAAAGTATAAAAGATATTTGTACAAGAAAGATTAAATTGTCTGATGGCGAAATAGTAGAAGATATTACTTTTGAAAGCAGCGTTGGGGAAGAGAAGAAAGACTTAGTATTAATAGATACAAAGCCAAAAACTAAAACACTATTCAAATTAGCATTTTTAAATGTATTATCTACACCAAAGAAAACAGTATTTTCTTCTTTAGTATTTACATTTGTTTCTTTGGCGTTATTGCTTCTTTCATTATTTATGGTTCAACTATCATATAATGAAAATTATACTTACAGTGATGAATATAACATTATCTCTGAAGATCGTATGATTATATATTCTGATAACCATGAATCGTTAGATATGGGTATATTAGAGCCAATAATCAAAGGTTATGAATATTACACTAATGCGTTTTATGAAGAAAGAACTAATCGTTTTAGAATAGATTGTGAGGGTGGCAGTGGTGTTACAGATGCTTGCCTTACTTTTAATGATATAGAATATGAATTATTATATGGCACAAGCGAAACAAAAGATGGCGAATTTGTTTTAGTTATTCCAAAATCAGACTTTTATACTCAAATTCATGAAATACACATAGGATACGAAATTAACATTACAGTATCTGCAGATTATGATTATTTAGTACCAATAGGAAAATTGGTTGGTATTGGTGTTTCAAATGAAATTAACAGACATTGTCTTGTTAGTAGCGAATATGATTCGAGCTTGGTTAATATGATTGTTAACAATGATGTTTATTTAAACTTTATTAGTTCTAAAAGTGATAGAACTATTATAACTAAAGTTTATAATAAGGATGCAGAAAAAACATATTTTGCTATTCCTACGGAATTGAAAGACAATATTCAATTTAATTTTAGCGTTGCAGATATTTATAATGTTACATATGATATTGATACTGTTTATACTGATGAAGTAGCAAAACCAACATTAATTGTAAACCAAGAGTATTTAAAAGGTGAAATCTCGCCTAAGTTTGAGGGTATAAAAGAAATCACGGTATATACTGGTAACATTAAGCAGGTATCTAAACAAATTAATAATTTAGGTTATGATGTTAGCATTCCGAGTATGGTGGAAAATCAAGCAGGGGCAAGCCTTATTGTATTGTATATGGCAATGGGATTAGTAATAGTTGCACTAATTATAATGTTCTATATTTCATTTGCTATTAGTCAAAGAATTTATTTAACTAAAACTAAAGACTATTCAATTTTTAGAACATTAGGCTTAGTTAGTAAAGACCTAAAAAAGATATTGAACATAGAGGTAGTTGCAATTACTTTATTATCTACAATATTAGGAGCGATATTTACTAATGTAATAATTATTGTTACTAAAACAGATTTATATAAGTATGCAAGTGTGGGTTTAATGATCTTTTATATAGGTGCTATGTTAATATTTGGCGCACTAACCGCTAACAGATTAAATAAAAAAATATTTAAACATAGCGTATATCAAGCAATAAAGGAAGGGAGTGAATAAAAATGATTAAAGTAGATAACTTGAATAAGTATTATAACAAGAATAAATCTAATGAAATACATGTAATCAATGATGTTGCGTTAGAATTACCTAATCAAGGCTTGATATCATTTTTAGGAGCTTCCGGCAGCGGAAAAACAACATTATTAAATGTTATTGGCGGTTTGGATAAAGCGCAAGGAACCATTTCATATGATTCATTTGAAATGAACAAATACGAAATGAGCAAAATAGATAAATATAGAAACGAGAATTTCGGCTATGTTTTTCAATCATATAATTTGTTATTGAATGAAACAGTGTATGATAACCTAAAAATAGCATTGGAACTCATTGATATATATGATGAAAAAGAAGCTTCTTGCCGTATTGAATATGCTTTAAAAAGCGTAGGCATGTACAAATACCGTAAGAAGAAAGCAAGTCAATTATCAGGTGGTCAACAACAAAGAGTAGCCATTGCCCGTGCTTTGGTTAAGCATTGCAAGGTCATAATTGCTGATGAACCAACGGGAAATTTAGATAGTGCTAATGCGGTTGAAGTAATGAATATATTAAAGAGTATTTCAAAGAAAACCTTAGTTTTATTAGTTACTCATAATGAATCCTTGGCAAATTTCTATTCTGATTATATTTATAGAATTGAAGACGGTAAAATAATCAGCAAGTACGAAAACAGTAGTAATGATGCATTAGAAACCACCAATGATAATGTAATTTATCTAAAAGATATGAATTTGTCTGCAGGTAATGTGGAATCTGTTGGTGTTAAGTTCTATTGCAATGAACTAAAGAATATTGAATTAGAAATAGTTGAAAGAAATAATACTTTTTATATCAGAAGCAATAAGAATATTAAGTTATTGGAAAATAGTAATATAAAATTAGTTGATGAGCATTACAAACCGGTTGAAAAAACAACAATTACTGAATACAATTACGATGATTCTTTCTTTAACAATTCAGTAAAGAAAAGAAATGTATTTCAAGATTTACTATCAAATATAAAGCGTTCGTTCTTGGCATTTATAAAGCCAACAAAGAAAGTCAAGGTAGTTTATATATCATTGGTTTTAATAGGTATATTATTTTCAATATGCTCAATTTCAATTTCCAATGCAATTAAAGTAGATACTTCAAGCATAAATGCTGATGAACATTATTTTACATTAAGTACAATAGGCTATCGTTGGTCTACTGAAGATAGTGAAATAATGAAACCAAATATAAGAAACGGTAATATATCATCACTTCAAGTTGTAACCGAAAAATATTTAGATTTTTCTTATAAAATCAATTATGTTGAAAGTATTACTTATAGCGAGTCATTTAGTAGACTGTACTTTAATGAAAAAGTAAATAAAATTTTATATGGAAGAGCACCTAAAGAGCACGAAATTGCAGTAAGCAAAGCGGTTGCGGATATCTTATTAGAAAAGTTTAGTAGCTGCTGCAATACATATGAAGACTTGTTTAACTTATCAATTAGTAATTTAAGTACTAAACTTGTTGGCATTGTAGAAGGCGATAAAAAGATGTCTTATATAAGTGAAGAGGCATATATTGAAGATATCACCATGCATATTTATATTCCTTATGATAATACTAGACATTATGAAGTAGAGAAGAGATATGACACCTATGAAATTGTAATGGGACGAGATTTGAACGAAGGCGATCTCAATTCTGACAAAATATTAATTTCTGACAAATTTGTAGGTTATGAACAACTGGTTGATACCGATTTACCGGGTGTGGGTTATGTTGTGGGCGTTTACCGTATGAAGGATGTTGAATATACAAGTCAGGAAGTTATTTCAAATGTTCCGTATGTGGAAAACATATATGCATCATATAAGTATAGTTATAATGTAGAGGATTATGTTATAGTTGAAGGTAGAAAGCCTGAAAAAGAAAATGAATGCTTAATATCTATTTATTGCAGCAAGCAAGTCGGAGAAGACTTCGATGGCTATACTGTTGTTGGTAGATATAATGCAGATATGCAAGTAGTAAGAGCAGGCACAATGCTTTCTACATCTGTAATAAGCATACAAGACTACTTGGAAAAAGCATTTGTTGTAGAGAATTTAGAAGGCGTTTTAAATTCTCTTGGTGATTCAACACTTGAACTAAAGCCTATGTATCAACATAAGTATGATAACATTAAAGAAAATAACGATACGCAAATGGCAGTATATGGTTTATTGGGCGGGATTTGCTTAGTTGCCGCATCTATTATGGTATTTTTCTTAATGAGAAGTAAAATGATTAGCGATATTTATAATATTGGTGTATATCGCAGCTTAGGATCCAGTAAATTAAAAATATATTTAAAGTATTTTAGCGATACAGTAGTTATGGTTACATTCACTGCATTAATATCTTATGCCGTAATAATGTTCTGCTATCTCACAGCAATTGATTCAATTAATGATTACTATGGAACTGAGCTATTCAACAAAGGCTTAGGAGTTCCGTTGCTTGGCATAGTAGCGTTATACTTAGTAAATATAGTATTTGGACTACTGCCAATAATCGCTTTATTAAGAAAGACACCGTCTGAAATCTTAGTAAAATATGATATTTAATCAAAAATCACTCAATTTTAATTGAGTGATTTTTATATTGATTTCTTTTGTATTTATATTAGTTAAAATGATTTATAACCGCTTTATATCGCGCTTTTTAATAATTCTTGATGTTAAATTTTTATTTAAAAAGAGAATAGCAAAAATAAAAACGAACTATGCGGGTTAAACATAGTTCGTTGTTTTTATTTAGCAATTAAGCCATTTTGTTATACATAAGAGTAAATTGGCTCTTCTTGTGAGCTGCGTTATTCTTGTGAAGAATACCTTGAGCTACAGCCTTGTCAACTCTCTTTACAGCAGCTACATAAGCAACTTGTGCAGCTTCCTTGTCGCCACTCTCAACAGCAGCCTTGAACTTCTTGATAGCTGTGTTAAGCTGAGATTTGAGCATCTTATTACGAAGTGTCTTGGTTTCGATAACCTTTACACGCTTCTTTGCAGATTTGATATTAGGCATTGTAAAATCCTCCTTTAATAATAACTAATCCGACAGATGCACAATCCGTTGCCTGAGAGGGTGCTCCGAATATGGCCTGTTCGTACAGTTACATATTATAACACATATATTTAAAAAATCAAGTCTTTTTTACAAAAAAATCAAAAAAATTTAATGCTAAAATTTAAAATCTACTTGCGCTTTCTTTATAAAACAGCAAATATCGTTCATAAAAAATTTACATATGAAATCTTTGTAAACTTTCAAGAGACAAAATGTAAACTTTTTGAGGATTTACAAATTTTTTACACATTTTTCTAAAAAATGCTTGACAGATGCCTAATTTAGTGATATAATCTGTCATTGCAAAAATATTATATTATAATTACTTTTTATTATATAATAAAAAGAGAATTGGAGTGATTAAGTCTATGGTCAAAGATCAAAAGCTTGGCAAGAACACACGTAAAAGCTTCGCTAAAATTAACGAGCTATGTGAAATGCCAAACCTCATCGACGTTCAGAAGGAATCTTTCGAGTGGTTCTTGGAAAAGGGAATTACAGAAGTTCTTCATGACGTATCTCCTATTACCGACCACACAGGCGATGTTGAAATCGAGTTTGTTTCATTCACACTTGACGTTACAAAGCCAAAGTATCCGGTTGAGGAGTGCAAAATCAGAGATGTAAACTACGCTGCACCATTCAGAGTAAATGTTCGCCTCTCTAACAAAATGACAGGAGAAGTTAAGGAACACGAGGTGTTCATGGGTGACTTCCCACTTATGACAGACAACGGTACGTTTGTAATCAACGGCGCAGAGAGAGTTGTTGTATCACAGATCGTGCGTTCACCTGGTATGTACTATGACTTTTCCATAGACAAAACAGGTATGCATAACTACACAGCTCAAGTTATCCCATATCGCGGAGCTTGGCTTGAGTATGAAACAGATGCTTCAAACGCATTCTACGTTCATATTGACAAAAACAGAAAATTACCTATCACAGTACTTATCCGTGCTCTCGGTGTAGAAACCGAAGAGGACATTAAGGAAATGTTCGGCACAAAGTTTATGACTCCTACCCTCGAAAAGGACGATAGCGAAAAGCTCGCTTTAGAGGAAGGAACTACAATCAGAGAGGAAGCTCTTAAGGAAATCTATAAGAGACACCGTCCGGGCGAGCCTGCTATTGTAGAGAGTGCTGAGCAATTAATTCACAATTTATTCTTTGACGGCAAGAGATACGATTTATATCCTGTTGGCCGTTATAAGTTCAATGAAAAGCTTTCAATTTCAAAGAGAATTCTCGGTCTTACACTTTCAAGAGACGTAGTTAGCCTTACAACAGGCGAAATCATCTGTGAAATGGGTAAGGTTATCACAAAAGAGGATATCACTCTTATTGAAGAAAACTGCGTAAACGAAATTTATGCAACAGTTATTGATAAGGAAACAGGCAACCCTGTTGAAATCAAGGTATTCGGTAACGGCTCAGTTGATCCTAAGTACTTACTTGGCGAAAACTGGAGAGACGGTCTTGAGGACTTCGGTGTTAGCGAAAAGCTTAACTTTGAAAAGCTCATGGAAATCATTAATGAGTGTGCTGGCGACTTTGAAGCTATCAGAGAACAATTAAAGCTTAACACAGAAGCTCTTTGTCCAAAGCATATTACACGCGAGGATATCTTAGCTTCCATTTCTTACCTTATCTGCTTAGATTACGGAATTGGCAAAAAGGACGATATTGACCACCTTGGCAACCGTCGTCTCCGTTGCGTTGGCGAATTATTACAAAACCAACTCCGCATCGGTATGTCCCGTATGGAAAAGAGCATCAGAGAAAGAATTAACACACAAGACGTTGAGGAATTAACTCCAAAGACGTTAATTAACATTAGACCTGTAGCAACTGCAATCAGAGAGTTCTTTGGTTCATCACCACTCTCTCAATTTATGGACCAAAACAACCCACTTGCAGAGCTTACACACAAGCGTCGTATTTCAGCTCTCGGTCCTGGTGGTCTTTCAAGAGACAGAGCAGCATTCGAGGTTCGTGACGTTCACTATACACACTACGGAAGAATGTGTCCTGTTGAAACTCCTGAAGGTCCGAACATCGGTCTTATCTCATACCTTTCAACCTACGCAAAGATTGACAAGTATGGCTTCATCCAAGCTCCATACAGAAAAATCGTTGACGGCGTAGTAACCGATGAAGTTATCTACATGACTGCTGATGAAGAAGACGATCACGTAGTTGCTCAAGCTTATGAAGAGCTTGATGAAAACAACCGCTTCGTTAAGAAGAAGATTATCGTTCGTGATAAGAACGAAATCATCGAAACAGACGCTTCAAGAGCTGATTACATGGACGTTTCTCCAAAGATGGTTGTATCTGTTGCAACAGCAATGATTCCATTTATTGAAAACGATGACAACGCCCGTGCGCTCATGGGTTCAAACATGCAGAAGCAGGCAGTTCCGCTTCTTACAACAGACTCTCCAATCGTTGGTACCGGTATGGAATATAAGGCAGCTGTTGACTCAGGCGTAGTTGTTGTATGTAAGAACGACGGTATCGTTGAAGAGGTTGACTCTAAGCACGTTGTAGTAAGAAATGACAACGGCTTAAAGGATAGATACGAATTTATTAAGTTCAAGCGCTCCAACCAATCCACGTGCGTAAACCAAAAGCCAATCGTTGTAGTTGGCGAAAGAGTAGAAAAGGGACAGGTATTAGCTGACGGTCCTGCTACCTCAAATGGTGAAATTTCACTTGGTAAGAATGCTCTTATCGGCTTTATGACATGGGAAGGCTACAACTACGAGGATGCTGTACTTCTTAATGAAAAATTAGTAAGAGATGACGTTTATACGTCTATCCATATTGAAGAATATTCACACGAAGCAAGAGACACAAAGCTCGGTCCAGAAGAAATCACAAGAGATATTCCTAACGTAGGCGACGATGCTAAGAAGAATCTTGATGAAAACGGTATTATTAGAATCGGTACTGAGGTTAAGGCTTACGACATTATCGTTGGTAAGGTAACACCAAAGGGCGAAACTGAATTAACCGCTGAAGAGAGATTACTCCGCGCTATTTTCGGCGAAAAGTCAAGAGACGTAAGAGATACATCAAGAAGACTCAAAAACGGCGAAAACGGCGTTGTAGTTGACGTAAAGGTGTTCTCCCGCGAAAACGGCGACGAATTAGCTCCTGGCGTAAACAAGGTAGTTAAGGTTTACGTTGCTCAAAAGAGAAAGATCTCTGTTGGCGATAAGATGGCTGGTCGTCACGGTAATAAGGGTGTAGTTTCAAGAATTCTCCCACCGGAAGATATGCCATTCTTAAAGGACGGCACACCTCTTGATATCGTTCTTAACCCACTCGGCGTTCCTTCACGTATGAACATCGGTCAGGTTCTCGAGGTGCACTTAGGTATCGCTGCTAGAAAGCTTGGCTGGAAGATTATGACCCCTGTATTTGACGGCGCTAAGGAAAAGGACATCTTTGAGTGCTTAAAGATGGCTGGACTTTGGAGAGACGTTCTTCCAAATGAAAATACAGACGGCAAGGAGCTTCTTGAGGAAGTAACACGCGAAGACGGCAAGAAGGACGTTCAAAGACTCGATGAAGAAACAAAGAACAATCCTGAAGCAATTAAGAAGCTTCGCGAAGAGGGTAGACTTAAGGTTTGCGACGGCAAGACTATCCTTTACGATGGACGTACGGGCGAACCATTTGATAACCCTGTAACAGTAGGTATTATGTACTACTTAAAGCTCCACCACCTTGTTGACGATAAGATTCACGCTCGTTCAACAGGTCCATACTCACTCGTAACACAACAACCTCTTGGCGGTAAAGCTCAATTTGGTGGTCAGCGTTTCGGTGAAATGGAAGTTTGGGCTCTTGAAGCATATGGCGCGGCTTATACACTTCAAGAAATCCTCACTGTAAAGAGTGACGACGTAATCGGTAGAACAAAGGCATTTGAAGCAATCGTTAAGGGACAAAATATCCCAACTCCAGGTGTTCCTGAATCATTCAGAGTTCTTGTTAAGGAGCTTCAAGCACTTGCTCTTGACATCAAGGTTCTTGATGCTGACGGCAACGAAATTGAGCTTGCTTCACTTGGCGAGGATGATATTGAGCCAATGAACATTGTAGCTCCAGTTGAAGAGGAAGATACTCATAATGAAGAACCTGCAGAGGATTATGAGGATGAGGACTTCAGCGAGGACGATGAATTAGAAGCAGATGCTTTCTTTGCAGAGCTTTTCGGTAATGCTTCTAGCGAAGACGTTGAAGATGAAAACAAATTCGACGATTTTGAAGACTGATACTAAGTTATAAAACTTTAAAAATATTAAAAAAAGGAAAATGCTGATGGAACATACATTTGATTCTATTAAAATAGGCTTAGCTTCCCCTGAAAAGATTCTTAGCTGGTCATCAGGCGAGGTAACAAAGCCAGAAACCATCAACTACCGTACACAAAAGCCTGAAAAGGACGGACTTTTCTGTGAAAAAATCTTTGGTCCTACAAAGGACTGGGAATGCTCCTGTGGCAAGTACAAGCGTGCTCGCCATAAGGGACACAGATGCGAAAAGTGTGGTGTTGAGGTTACAACTAAAAAGGTAAGACGTGTAAGAATGGGACACATTAGCTTAGCTTGTCCTGTATCTCACATTTGGTATTTCAAGGCAATCCCATCAAGAATGGGTCTTATCCTTGATATTTCTCCAAAGTCTCTTGAAAATGTTCTTTACTTTGTACAGAGAATTGTAATTGATCCAGGCGATACTCCACTTATGAAGTATCAGCTTCTTACCGAAAACGAATATAACACATATTACGAAAAATACGGCGATAGATTTAAGGCTGGTATGGGTGCCGAGGCTATCAAAGAGCTTCTTTGCGAAATCGACGTTGAAGCACTTTCTAAGGAGCTTAAGGAAGAACTTCTCAAATCTACCGGTCAAAAGAAAACACGTATTATTAAGAGACTTGAAATCGTAGAAGCATTCAGAAAATCAGGCAACAGACCTGAATGGATGATCTTAGACGTTCTTCCTGTTATCCCACCGGATATCAGACCAATGGTTCCACTTGATGGCGGTAGATACGCTGCATCAGACTTAAATGATCTTTACAGAAGAGTTATTAATAGAAATAACCGTCTTAAGAAGCTTATTGAGCTTCACACTCCTGAAATGATCATTAAGAACGAAAAGAGAATGCTTCAAGACGCAGTTGACGCACTTATCGATAACGGTAAGCACGGCAAGCCTGTAACAGGCCCAAGCTCAAGACCTCTTAAGTCATTATCAGAAATGCTTAGAGGTAAGCAAGGTCGTTTCAGACAAAACCTTCTTGGTAAGCGTGTTGACTACTCCGGACGTTCAGTTATCGTTGTAGGTCCTAACCTTAAGATTTATCAATGTGGTCTTCCAAGAGAAATGGCTCTTGAATTATTCAAGCCATTCGTTATGAAGCGTCTTGTTGAAACAGGCAAGGCTTCAAACATCAAGGAAGCAAAGAGAAACGTAGAGCATAACAACGATGAGGTTTGGGATGCACTCGAAAACGTAATTAAGGAGCATCCAGTTCTTCTTAACCGTGCTCCAACACTTCACCGTCTATCAATTCAGGCGTTCGAGCCTGTACTTGTTGATGGTAGAGCAATAAGACTTCACCCACTCGTATGTAAAGCGTTTAACGCTGACTTCGATGGCGACCAGATGCCTGTACACGTTCCACTTTCGTGTGAAGCTCAAGCAGAGGCAAGATTCTTAATGCTCTCAGCTAACAACCTCTTAAAGCCTGTTGACGGTAAGGCTATTGCAGTACCATCACAGGATATGGTCCTCGGTTCATACTACTTAACACTCGACAGAGCTGGCGAAAAGGGCGAGGGCAACGTATATCGTAACTTTGATGAAGCGATGATGGCTTATGAAAATAAGGACCTTGAAATTCACGCTCCAATCAAGATTAGAGTACAAAAGGAAATCAACGGTGAAATGCAATCAAAGATTATTGATGCAACACTCGGTAGATTAATATTCAATAATTCAATCCCACAAGACCTTGGCTATGTAGATAGAGAGGTTGATCCATTCGGACTTGAAATTGACTTTGTAGCAGGAAGCAAGCAGCTTTCACAAATCGTTGACCGTACAATCAAGATTCACGGCTTTACAAAGGCTGCTGAGGTTCTTGATAACATCAAGGCGATGGGCTATAAGTACTCAACAAGAGCATCACTTTCAATTTCAGTTGCCGATATGACAATTCCTGAAAAGAAATATGAAATCGTTAAGGAAGCAGAAGGAAAGGTTGAGGAAATCTTCCAACACTTCAGAGACGGTGAGCTTTCTGAGGAAGAAAGATATAACTGTGTAATCGATATTTGGAATAC
Source organism: Eubacteriales bacterium (assembly GCA_045632345.1). Taxonomy (GTDB): domain Bacteria; phylum Bacillota; class Clostridia; order Oscillospirales; family CAG-272; genus RGIG2000. The sequence continues at coordinate 65,268 of JAZQWM010000004.1, forward strand.
AGCAACAGACGACGTCGTTGATGAAATCAAGGGTAGCTTCAACAGATATAACCCAATTAAGATGATGTCTGACTCTGGTGCCCGTGGTAGCATGACTCAGATGCGTCAGCTTGCTGGTATGCGTGGTCTTATGTTCTCAGCAACAGGTAAGACTATGGAAATTCCAATTAAGTCCAACTTCCGTGAAGGACTTACAATACTTGAATATTTCGTTGCAGCTCGTTCTGCTCGTAAATCACTTTCCGATACAGCTCTTAAGACAGCTGACTCTGGTTACTTAACAAGAAGACTTGTTGACGTATCACATGAGGTAATCATTCGTGAAACCGACTGTGGTACACGCGACCACATGGTAATGAGCGATATCGTTGATGCTGGCACAATCGTTGAGCCAATTAAGGATAGAATTCTTGGTAGATACACTGTTGAGGATATTGTAAATCCAACAACAGGCGAGGTTATCGTTAAAGAAAATGAAATGATCCTTTCTAAGGACGTTGATAAGATTATTAAGGCAGGCATCAAAGAGGTTAAGGTACGTTCAGTTCTTCGTTGTAAGACAAAGGGCGGCGTATGTGCTCACTGTTACGGTATGGACCTTGCAAGCTCTAAGGCTGTTAACATCGGCGAAGCTGTCGGCGTAATTGCTGCTCAGTCAATCGGTGAACCAGGTACACAGCTTACAATGAGAACGTTCCATACTGGTGGTGTTGCTTCTGCTAATATCACTCAAGGTCTTCCAAGAGTTGAAGAGTTGTTTGAAGCAAGAAGACCAAAGAGCCCTGCAATCGCATGTGAGGCTACAGGAGACGTTACAATCAAGCTTGAAGGACGTATCAATAAGATTTACGTTACCGATGAAGAAACAGGCGTAGAATACAGCTATGAAGTTCCATTTGGTAGAACAATGGTTGTTCATGATGGCGACCACGTAGTTAAGGGTCAAGCGCTTACAGAGGGCTATATGGCTCCATTAGATATCCTTAAGATTAACGGCATTGAAGCGGTTTACGACTATATTGTACGTGAAGTACAAAAGGTTTACCGTTCACAAAACGTTGACGTTGACGATAAGCACGTTGAGGTTATCACTCGTCAAATGACTCGTAAGGTAAGAATTAAGGATCCTGGAGATACAGAGCTTATCGAAGGCATGACTATTGATATTACAGAGCTTATTGAAGAAAACGAAAAGGTACAGGCTAAGATTGATGCTGGCGATGTTTCACTTCGTCTTGCAACCTTCGATCCTATCCTTCTCGGTATCACTAAGGCTGCTTCTTCAACAGAATCCTTCTTATCTGCTGCTTCCTTCCAGGAAACAACAAAGGCTCTTACAGAGGCTGCTATTCGCGGTAAGGTTGACCACTTACTCGGACTTAAAGAAAACGTTATTATCGGTAAGCTTATTCCTGCGGGAACAGGTCTTGCAAAGTATAATGAAGTCGGCGTAAAAAAGGTTGACAAAAACGCTTAATTAAAATATAAAGCTCCTGATTTTGAATCAGGAGCTTTTATTATTTAGCCAGCATACGTTTAAAAATTACTAATGCATTATAAAAAAATAAACCGCATTTGCGGTTTATTTTTTTGATTATCTCTTAAAGTTATTTGTATAACGCAAGCTTAATGTAGTATTAGAATAGAATTCAACGTCAACAGATACGTAGAATCCAGCATTATTAAAGTGCTTTTTAACTAAATTAAAAATTGCAGCTTGGTTTGTTTCAGCTATAGAAGTATCTCCGTTGGTGATCTTCACTTTAACGTTAATTATGCCATCCTCAAGAGAATACTCGGTTGTAGTTCTTGCTGCGTTAGCGTTGTTGGAGGTTTTAGCAAGCTCAGCGTTTACAGTTTCCTGTAAAGCTAAAATATTATCAACGTATGAGTATGTTGAAACAACCTCATTGTCCTTGCAGAGATTTACAACTACATAAGCATATGAAAGATTATCAGTGAATATTTCATGAACTTGGTTATAAGTCATTTCCTCAAGGTAACCTATAAGGCCGTCTGACTTAATGTTGATGTTAACTGTGTAAATGTAATTACCCTCTTCATCAACTGTAAGTGAAGTGGAAGTATCCTTCGCATAAGCGTTTGTATAAGGATCTAACATTTTCTTATCTGCAAGAGATGCGCAGTATTCAGCAAGAAGCTCAGCAGAATAGTGATTTAACATCCATTGGTGTCTGCCCTTTAACCAGTTACGTAAATGGTCAACAGCTTCTTTATATGAATTAAACTTCATAGGAAGCTCATCGCCCTTTGCAGGAACACCCCACTTTAGAACGTCGCGTGCAATAGAAGCGTAGATCTGTTCATCTTTGTAAATCTTATCAAGCTCATTTTGAGTTACAGCACCTAATTCATCAACAATATCCGCATACATTAAAGTCATTTCGTCCTTTAAGTCGAACACGTATTGAGAAACTGTTTCTCTAAACTCAGGGGAAAGCTGATAAATGTATGTTAACCAAGTGTAGTTATCTTGGTTACTTCCGTTGGATGTTGATACCCAGTCGTTCTTTGATAATGTATTAGTCCAGTTTTCTCCAGGATATCCTTGGAATCTTGCATTAGCCCATTCTCCAGTTGTAGAGTCGCCATAAACACCATCTGTAAAGTCTGGGAAGTTGTTGTAGTTAGCTCTGTACGTTGAGAATTGAACGTGGCCTGCTGCACGGTCATAGTCCCAAGCAGGACCGCCATGGAGCTTACCGTCCTCAATGTAGAAACGTGTTGAGTCGTATAAGAAGTCTTGATCCTTGAAATAGTCAGCAAGAACATAGAATCTTACTAATGAATCAATGTCAGCGTACTTTTTGATTTCTTCGATATCTCCGCTTACAATAGCGTATTCAACCTGATAAATAGTGGAGAATACCTTTGAGTATCCTTCGCCACTTAAATCGTTTCCGTCTGCAACTAAGAACTTAATATTGAAGAATGGAGTAGTGATTGAGCCGCTTCTGTTAAAATAGAAAATGTTTTCTGTATTGTGAGCAGCCTCTACTTCCAAAATAGCATCTGTCTTTTTATTAATGTCAACTCTTGTTTCTTCAGGGTCAACAGGAGTAGATACTAAATAGTTGCCTTGATATGCTCCGTCAACGTAAACGTCAACGAATTCCCATTTGCATGCATAATCTAATCCGCAAATTTGATTGAATTTTCTTACAAGAGCATTTCTCATAAGAGTAGATTCAAAGGCATTTGCAAGAAGACAATATTTGTTGTCCTTACCTAGACCAAATAAATCTACGTTTGTGCTGAATTTAATGTTGTATGGCTTTTTATTAGCTCCGGCAGTTGAGTTACCTCTGATTTTTGCTTCGCCATTATCTTCATAATAGAAGGTATATTCGCCATTATCATCATAATAAGCTACAGCAATTTGCGCTGCTGAATAATTCATACCAATTCCGCTTAAGGAGTTGATATAGATAACAGGAACGTCTGTAATAGCATATTGAATACGAGGCATTACGTTTTTAAATTCTTCAACGTTTCTATCAACCTCTTCCTGCGTTAAAGCGAGAGCATAGCTCTCTAAAATAGGCTTAATTAATGATAATGAAGCACTATTGTAGTATGTTTCGTAGTGCTTAGGTAATTGCTTTATTAATGTGTCAAATTCAGTATAGTTAACAATACGATTTTCAAATGAACCGCATACTGCGCATTCACTGTATTCGTAGCCTTTTTTACCTGGCATTGTCCACCAATTTTGTGTATGTGGAAGCATTTCCTCGGTTAATACCGTTGAAATTTTGCACACGGAACAGGATACTGAGCTATATCCTGTATTTGAGCAGGTTGCATTAATTTTTGAATTGATTTGCCATGTGTGTCCTAATTTTTCAGCAACCTCAGTATGAACTATTACACCGCAATCAAGACAGTATAGCATGTTGATTCCATCATCAACACACGATACTACGGAAGCCTCAAGAGTAGCCACGTGTAGGTGTTTTGGGCAACCTTCGGATTTTGTTGTGATTTCGCTGTCAATCTTAGCAACAAATCTTCTTAATAGAATTAAATCGTAAACGTCAATGATTCTGTCGCCGTTAATATCACAGGAAAGCTCGTTAATGTCAAAAGTCTTACCACCAATGTAGTTCGCAAGTAGCTTGGAGTCCGCGTTGTTAATGCTTCCGTCATTGTTTATATCGCCGATTAAGTAGAATGAAGCAACGTAATTTGAAATGATTGTTTCATTACAAACTGAGCATGTTTCAACAGTAAATCCAGGAGTTGTAGCGGTAGGCTTTATTGTTTTAGGTGTTGAAGTATGTCCGGTAGCCTTTTCGTAAATTGTTTTAGCTCTGTGATCACCGCATTTAATACAATCAACTACTATGTAATAGTCAGTAGTGCAATCAAGAGTTGATGTTTCAACAATAGCTCCTTCATGACCGGTTGGCTTAACGTAGCTTGAACGGTCGCAAATTATACATGTGTTAACTCCGCTTTCAGTACATGAAGCAGTATCATCAAGGAAACCGTAAATGTGGTTTGTACAAGTGTACTCGCTTGCTTTTTTACAAATTGCGCTATTACCTACAGAAGAGGTAGAAAAGTTAGGATGTCTTCCAATTACTAATTTGATATTTGGACAGTTAGCAACTAAGCTGGAAGCGGAGCTTAATTGCTTACTTATTACAACCCACTCAATGTATGGACAATCAGACAGAACATTTGAACCGATTGATGTAACAGAGTCGGGAATGTACATATAGTCAATACCTGTGCTTTTAAAAGCGTTAGCGCCAATTTTTGTAAGTCCCTTGCTTAAATTAATTCTACCAAGATGATAAGCACCGGAAAATGCATCAGCGTAAATTTCAACAACAGAGTCAGGAATTGTGAAAATTTCACCCGCTCTTTCAATAGGATAACGGTAAAGAACAGTTACAGACTTGTTGTATAAAACGCCGTCAATGGTTGTATAGTGTGAGCTTTCTGAAACAACCTCATAGCTTGCAATTTTTGAGCAGCCTGTAAATGTGGAAAGCTCAAATTTGTATGCTGAAAGCTTAACGCCTATGATGTTAAAGCAGCCTTGGAAAGCATCTGAAGCACATGACGTAACTGTGGATAAATCAAGCGTGCCATCTAAGCCTCTGCCGTTGTAGAATGCTTTTGAGCCGATTGTCTTTGTTCCCTCGCCGATCTTTATGCTATGTAAAGCATAACAACAGTTAAACGCACCTACGCCAACCTCTTCTATAGTTCTGTCGCTATAAATAGAAGTTAATGAAAAGCAGTTAGAAAATAAATAGTCAGGTATTTTAACCATTGTTGAAGGTAACTTTACGGATAAGATACCTTTACATTCAGCAAAAGCGTATCTTCCAATAGTTTTTACAGAATCGGGAATAACGATATTTGAATAAATATTAGTTTTGTAGAACGCATATTCGCCAATAGATTCAAGTGTTTCTGGGAAGGAAAGCTTACCAAAAGCAAGAGTCTTATCTTTAAAAGCGTTATTGGCAATGGCAGTTACCGGATAATCAACGTCATTATATTTAATGGTGTCAGGTATATCCATTTTATTGGTACGCTTGCTTATTGTTGCACCGGTAATTGTTGCCTTACTGTTGGTTTCATCAATGCTAGCATTCCAAACAACGCCATCCTCATCAGTATATGTTGTAGTTGCCGCAGAAGCTGATAAGCAAAGCATAACAGCTAAGACAAATACACAAATAAAAATGTATAAAAATCTTTTCATACAATACTCCTTTATAGCACAGTACATTTTCATACAACTATTTTATCATAAAGTCCCTTAACTGTCAATACTTATAATAATTAAATATATATTAACAGATATTAAAAAATGTAAAAATTCTACTTGAAAAACACACTCCTATGTGATATACTAACTACATTATTTACTTGACTTAAGCGAGGTAATTATTATGGCACTTGTAATACCTGAGGGATATAAATCACTTTTGGATATCAGACAAACAGAGGTTGCTATTAAAAAGGTAAAGGACTTTTTTGAAAGAGATTTAGCAATCGGCTTAAATTTAACAAGAGTTTCAGCTCCACTTTTCGTTTCTCCTGAAAGTGGACTTAATGATAACCTAAACGGCACAGAAAGACCTGTTTCATTTGATATTTTAAATGGAGACGAGCTTGAAATTGTACACTCTCTTGCAAAATGGAAAAGAGTAGCTTTAAAAAACTACGGCTTTAGAGTTGGAGAGGGACTTTATACCGATATGATTGCTATCCGCCGTGATGAGGATACAGACAATATCCACTCAATGTACGTTGACCAATGGGACTGGGAAAAAATCATTTCTAAGGAGCAAAGAACAATCGACGTTTTAAAGAAAACGGTAAAGATTATTTATAACTCCTTAAAGCATACAGAAAACTATATCGCATACGAATATGAGTTTATCGGCAATATGCTTCCTGAAAGCATTACCTTTGTTACAACACAAGAGCTTGAGGATATGTTTCCTGACCTAACTGCAAAGGAGAGAGAGCACGAAATTGCAAAAAAACACGGGGCTGTGTTTATAATGCAGATTGGCGGAGCATTAAAATCAGGCAAAATCCACGACGGCAGAGCCCCCGACTATGACGACTGGTCATTAAACGGCGATATTATCGTTTACTATCCTGTACTTGATATTGCATTAGAATTATCCTCAATGGGTATAAGAGTTGATGAGGAAGCATTGAACCGTCAGCTGAAAATTAGAAACTGTGAGGATAGAAAAGAATTAGAATATCATAAAGCATTACTTAACGGCGAGCTTCCATACACAGTAGGTGGCGGTATCGGTCAGTCAAGAATGTGTATGTATTTCTTAAGAAAAGCACATATCGGCGAGGTTCAATCTGCTCATTGGGGCAAGGAAACCCTCGAGGAGTGTCTAAAAAAAGGAGTTCACCTACTCTAAATTATGGAACACCTTTGGATATTTCTTATTTTACTTTACGGAATTTTCAAGGGACTAAGAGAAGCGCTTAAAAAGAAGGCTATGGAAACAAATAGTGTCATTGAGGTGCTATTTTTCTATACCTTCTTTGCTTTTTTATTGACAATCCCGTTTTCTAAAGACGTATTTTCCGTAAGCCTTAAATACCATGCTGCAATTATCATAAAATCTTTTGCAATTTTTATAGCCTGGCTATGTGCTTTAAATTCCATTAAAAGACTACCACTTAGCGTATATAGCGTAATGGATATGGGCAGAATGGTGTTTTCAATTCTTTTAGGCGTTATTTTCTTAAATGAAAATCTCCGCTTTTTACAAATTGTCGGAATTGCTTTAGTAACAACGGGCATCACTCTTGTAAACCTTAAAAAAGAGAAAAAAGCAGGCGGAAACTATACCTACAAGGTTATTCCGCTTGTGCTTGTATCCTGTATTTTAAATGCACTCTCAGGCACACTTGACAAATTCCTTCTAACCCCAAGCCCAGATAGATTTATATACGGCACCGAGGTTTTAACCGCATCCCAATTACAGTTTTGGTATATGCTTTATTTAGTATCATTCTACTTTATTTACATATTAGTTAAAAAAGAGAAAATTGATGTAAAAAAGTGCCTCAAGTGTCCGTGGATTTATGTTTTAAGCACAATTTTCATTATAGCCGATAGAGCCTTATTTATAGCAAACTCAAGCCCAAATAGCTCTGTCATCGTAATGACGCCGCTAAAGCAATCCTCAGTTATAGTGTCAATTATTTTAGGCAGACTAATCTATAAAGAGAAAAACATACTTTACCGCACCCTGTGTGCATTATTAATAATCTGCGGTATCGTAATTTCTATACTATAGCATAAAAAAATAACGCAGAATGGAAACATTCTGCGTTATTTTTTTATGCGGGTGACAGGGGTCGAACCTGCATGCTTTTGGCACTAGATCCTAAGTCTAGCGCGTCTGCCAATTCCGCCACACCCGCATACAACGGCGATATTATATCATATATTTTATGCTTTGTCAATACTAAATTTAAAAAGATAATTGCATATAAATATTTGCATTTGTTACCTTTTTGTGATACAATGTACTTAAATACATTAAATAACACTAAAAAGAAAAGAGAAACAAATATGCAAAGCTTCACATCTAACACATTAGCACCGTCAAGCAATCAATCTTGGTTTCAAGGCGATGGCAAAATACATAAGGGCAGAATTTTCTACAAAATTTTCGCGTCTGGCACATATAACTATTCATTTATGTTTGTAAACGCCATAGATAGCACATATTCAAACGGAAGCCATTCATACGCCAACATCCCACTTGATGAATATAAAATTCATTCCTTAGGAATTTACATAACAAAGAATTTAACAAATGACTTAAACGATAAAATCTCACTTACCGTAAACGGCGAAAAATCCAAAACAGTTATTCCCAAGGAAATATTTTATATAGACCCTGTAAAATTAACCTGCGAAAAAAACGATTATATCTGTCTTGAAGTGGAATTTTCAGGCAATGGTAAAATTCCATATATGGAAGAAATGATGATTCCTTCCTACGTTTATGAAAATGGAAAATGGATAGGGGGAAAACACACACCGCTTTGTGCATCAATTCTTTGTGATAGACCGATAGAGAAGAAAATCGGATTTTTTGGAGATAGCATTACAGAGGGCATCGGCGTAGCAAACAACTCCTATAAATGGTGGTGCTCACAAATTGCCGAGTTAGTTGGCGAAAAATATTCCTACTGGGATATCGGTATTGGGTTTGGCAGAGCGCATGATGCTGCATCAAAAGGTTCATGGCTTGAAAAAGCAAAATCACTTGACACAGTAACCGTATGCTTTGGCGTAAATGATATTTGCCAAGGCTTTAACGAAGATTCAATCAAAAATTGTCTATATACAATAGTTACCGAGCTTAAAAATGCAGGTGTTAGAGTTATCCTCTTTACAGTACCACCCTTTGATTATAATTCCGTAAGAAAGCAAATTTGGAAAATCATAAACAATTACATTACAACAGAGCTTTCTAAATTAGTTGAAATTTACGATACCGTATCAGTTTGGGGAGATAAAGCACCAAATGAACATGTAGCAATATACGGCGGACATCCGAACGAAGAGGGAAGTACACTTTTAGCCAAAGATTTTGTATCAAAAATTGATTTATAGTAATAAAATATGAACATATAAACATATATACAATAATTAAAAAGAGTGCGTTTTTTTCAAAAAGCACTCTTTTTCTGTATTTTTAACTGAATTTTTTGTTATAAAAGCTTATTTCCGTGCGCATCCTCATCAATAAGCCCCATCAAAATCAAAAATCCCTCAATTATGCACCATAAATGCATTACAACCACTAAAACCGACGTGAGAAATAAAGGAATGAAAAATCCAAAGATAATAATTTTAATATTTGAAATGTTATAACAGATAAGAGTCATTATTCCAAGAAGCAATAATGAAACAGTAGGCACTAAAAACTGTATCATTCCTTTTCTAATGTTTTTTAGGTATAAGCTGTAAATACCAAATCCAAACAAAATAGCAAGAAGTCCGGCTACAATCCTATGCTTAGGCTTGTGATAGAAGTAAGAGATGTTTTGGTCTTCAATTTCAATTCGCTTGCCACATTCAGGACAATAAATTCTTTTTCCATTAAGCCTAACTCCGCAATGCTTACAATACATACTCTCTCGCTCCTTTACTTGAATTATACGTTTATTTTACCATTAAATTACATTATTGTCAATAAAAATCCCATAAGATAAAAACCTTATGGGATAAATTTATTAAAGAATTATGCAAATTAAGCCGTTTGAGCCTTCATTTATCACTCTTGAAAGAGTATCAGAAAGCTTAGCTCTTGAATCCTGTGAAATATGCTCTAGCTTAGCATGTAAACCATCGTTTACTAATTCATATAACGTTTTTCCAAACATGTTTGATTGCCAAATTCTCTTTGGATCATCCTCAAATTCCTCAAGCATATATTTAACCATTTCCTGCGATCTTTCCTCAGTACCTACAATAGGATTGATTTCAGTATCAATAGAAGCTCTTATCATATGAATTGACGGAGCAGACGCCTTTAATTTAACTCCGTAAGATCCTGCCTGCTTAACAATTTCTGGCTCTTCAAGAGTCATATCCTCATAATCAGGCAATACAATTCCGTAGCCTGTGTTGTTTACGTCATCAATAGCTTGCGCAAATTTATTAAACTCTGATTTTATTTCACTTAATGATTTAATTGTGGTAAATAAATCTTCATCGTCATTAATTTCAATTCCGCTAAGCTCACTGATAATTTTGTAATATAATTCAGGCTCTAGCGTAATGTTAATATCAACCGTTCCGTTACCCAAATCACAAACAACCTCAGGCATTTTCCATACGTTTTCATTTTCAAAAAGAGAAGAAGCGATTTCGCTTATATCGTCAATTTTTGAAGCGTTCAATATTGCCGATTTAATTGATGATAATATACTTTCCTTTAACCAATGATTACTATCAAGTGAAGCAAAATATTTTGGTAAATTAAATCTTAATTCATTAATACCAAATTGACCTAAAAGCAGCTTGAATATTCCCTCAAAATCTTGATTGTCAAGCTCTAACGCGTTTACTAATGCAACGGGAGAAGCGTATTTTTTCTCAAGCTCATAAGCAAGCTCCTGTGCCTGCTTTGACTCCGGTATGCTTGAATTTAAAACAATAACAAATGGCTTGTTTATTGACTTTAATTCACTTATAACTCTTTCCTCACTTGGCACGTAAGCGCTTCGTTCAATTTCCCCAATTGTGCCATCTGTTGTGATAACAACACCAATTGTTGAGTGATCCTTAATAACCTTTTTAGTTCCGATTTCTCCTGCCTTTTCAAACTCCATAGGCTCACTGTCCCAAGGCGTCATAACCATTCTGCTTTCGCCATTTTCAGTCGCTCCAATAGCTCCGTCAACCATATAACCAACACAGTCAATAAGCCTTACCTTCATTTTTGATGAGCCAACGTTTACTGAAACAGCTTCATCGGGTATAAACTTAGGCTCAGTTGTCATTATAGTCTTACCTGAAGCGCTTTGAGGTGTTTCATCCTTTGCTCTTTCACGGTCGTATTCCGACTCAATGTTAGGTAGTACTACGTTATCCATAAACTTTTTAACAAAGGTAGATTTCCCGCTTCTTACAGGACCAACCACACCTAAATATATTTCCCCGTTTGTTCTTTTAGCAATGTCCTCATAAATGTTCATGCAAATTTCCATCCTTTAACATATTTCAATCAATAAATATGCAAAAAAACAAAAATGTATGACAAAAGCACATCCAAAAAGGATGTGCTTTAAATTTTTAATACGCCGCTCCGCTGATTGCAGCAAAAACAATAATTCCAATGTAAGCAATTACAAATATAACAGATAAAGCAATGGAAATAATACCAAGAATCATACCGATTTTAGCAAGCTGGTTCGGTTTTCCTGTATTATTTTTATCAACAAAATAAAATACAATAGCAAGAATAGCAGGAATAAAGGTGCAGCATAATAAACCAATAATACCGCAAATAAGAGAAGCGATAGCATAACCGCTATTTTCTTGCTTAGGCTGTTCCTGCGGTGCTTCATAGTGAGGAATTACAATCTCATTGGAAGCGCCTCTTTCATTTTGCTCATTTTGTCTTTCTTGATTTAAAAAATCATCTTTTTTGCCGTCATTATCTAAATCATAATAAACGTTGTTGTTTTCGTCCATAACAATCCCCCTCAAACGTTAAGTAGTTTATACATAAATAATAGCATTTATTGTATTAAAAATCAAGCAATTTTACATAAAACTATTCAAAAATCAATAAATTTATGATACTATAATAAAAAAGAGAAGCGAGGAAAGCAAATGAAGGATTTTGATACAAAAATTAATGAAAAAATAATAGATAGCCATTTACATATAGAGGGTATATATAACGAAAACGGAATACACTTTTTACACGGCTTTGACGAATATAAGCAAACAAAAGGCATAAAATCATTAAATGTGGCAGCGCTTCCATCAGGCAAAAGAGACGTTGCGAACAATATAATGTGCGCTTTTTATAAGCTTGTAAATCCCGACGATTTTATTCACGGTGGATTAGTTTACACTGAATATCCTGCTAAAAAACCTGCAAAAGAAGGCATGACACCACTTGAACAGTATAATGAGCTTATGGAAATTGGCTTTGATGGAATTAAAATGCTTGAGGGGAAGCCTCAATTACATAAGCTTGTGGGCTTACCTCTATGTGATGATTATTTCGATGAATTTTTTAGCGCAATAGAAAAGGACGGCACACATTTACTGTTCCACGTAAATGATCCTGAGGAATTTTGGGACCCTGCATTTGCCACAGATGACCTAAGAAGTAGGGGCTGGTTTTACGGCGACGGAGACTATGCATCAAATGAAGAGGTTTACCGCCAAATCTACGCGTTTTTAGAAAAACACCCCAACCTGTGTGTAACTTTTGCACATTTCTTTTTCTATTCTAAGAACCCTAAAAAGCTTGAGGAGCTATTTGCAAAATATCCAAATACCTGTGTTGACTTAACCCCTGGCTGGGAAATGTACGTTTCCTTCTCAGAAAACCCTGAGTATTATGGAGAATTTTTTAGAAAATATAGTCAAAGAGTGCTTCTTGGTACTGACAGTACATTTCCATATCCTTCAGATGATATGAAATGGTTATGCGACAGGGTGTATCGCTATTTAGCTACTGATGATACAGTAAAAAGCTTTTATGATTTACCAATTAAAGGCATAAATTTACCAAAAGAGCATAAGGAAAATATCATATTTAGAAACTTTGAAAGAAGAGTAGGCACGGAGCCTAAAAAAATCAACAAGGAAGCACTAAAACGCTATATCGAAAAATATAAGCACTTAATCAAGGAAAAGGAATACCTTTATGAAATTGAAAAGCTCGCAAAGGAGCTATTATAATATAGCACTTGACTTTATAAAATAAATGTGATATAATATTCATAATTATTATTTGGAGGTAACGACAAAACTATGGACCCGGATCCTAATACTGCAAACTTTTTTATTGAAAATATCGGCTCACTTATCGCAATGCTTGTGTGCTTAATCTGCTCAGGCTTCTTTTCTGCCACGGAAACTGCATTTACTTCATTTAACAAAATCAGAATGAAGAACACCGCCCAAGACGGCAACAAAAAGGCAGCGCTTGTCCTAAAGCTTGAGGAAAAGTACGAAAAGCTTATTACCGGCATTTTAATTGGCAATAACATAGTTAATATCGCATTATCATCAATCGCAACACTTTACTTTATCAAATTATTTACTAACGCTGTAAATAATCCTTCTTCAATCGGTTCAACTGTATCTACTGCCGTAGTAACCGTAGCAGTTTTACTTTTTGGCGAAATCGCGCCAAAGGTAATAGCAAGACAAAATCCCGATAAAACTGCAATGCTTTTTGCACCAATCATACACGCAGTTATGGTTGTTTTAACACCGCTTACGTTTGTTTTCGGTGCTTGGAGTGCTTTAATGGTTAAAATGTTCCACTCAAAGGAGCAAAATACTATGACAGAAGAAGAGCTTATTACTATCGTTGATGAAGCCGAGGAGGGTGGCGCACTTGAAAGTGCAGAGGGCGACCTTATCCGCTCAGCTATTGAGTTTAGTGACGTTAGCGCAGGCGATATTTTGACACCACGTGTCGATATTTGTGCAATTTCAAAGGATGCAACCGTTGAGGAAATTGCAAAAACCTTTATTGAAAACGCATATTCACGCTTACCCGTATATGGCGAGGATATTGATGATATCGTAGGCGTTTTACATGAAAAGGACTTTTTCCTTGCATATCATAACAATAACAAAACAGTTACAAAATACATACAAAAGCCTGTTCACGTGTCTGAGCATATCAAGATTGATGACCTTTTAAAGACACTTAAAGCCAAAAAATGCCATATGGCAATCGTAGTTGACGAGTTTGGCGGAACAATGGGTATTGTTACAATGGAAGACATTATTGAAGAGCTTATCGGCGATGTATTTGATGAACACGACGAAGTAACAAACGATTATAAGGAGCTGCCTGACGGAAGCTTTATCGTTAAATGCTCAGCTGACCTTGATGACTTCCTTGCTAAGTTTGAAATCTCTGTAAACGATGATGAGGACCTACCTCAAACAGTAAACGGCTTCATTATGAAGGAGCTTGGCACGTTCCCACAAGTAGGCGATAGCTTCGACTATCAAACACTTAAAATTGATATTAAAAAAATCAGCTCAAAAAGAGTAGAGGAAGTCCAAGTTTCCGTTATCAAAAATGAGGAAGAAACTGAAGAAGAATAAATAAAGCCACCTTGCAAGGTGGCTTTAATTACTAACTCTGTCTCAGCGATTGAAAGGAGCAAAAATGAACGTATTTGACTTTGATGTTGCTCAGCCTCCTTTGTGTAAAGGGAGGGGGACCGCTTGCGGTGGAAGGATTGTTAAATACCGATTATATAAGGAGTAATAAATGAACGTATTCGATTTTGACGGAACAATATATGACGGCGATAGCTCATCACATTTCTATTTCTATTGCCTGAAAAATTATCCTAAAACAAGAAGATTAATTCCACGTACGCTATGGTACGGCATCGGCTTTGGACTTAAAATTGTCAAAAAGAAAACCTTTAAGCAAAAGCTATTCAGCTTCGTTTCAAAAATAGATAACCTTGACGAAGCGGTAGAGAATTTCTGGCTATCTTACGAAAAAAATATCAAAAAATTCTATCTTGATATGAAAAAGCCAACCGATATTATCATTTCGGCGTCCCCAGAGTTCCTTTTAAAGCCAATTTGCGATAAATTAGGCGTAACTATGATGGCAACCAAGGTTGACACTAAAACAGGTCTTTTTGACGGCGAAAACTGCCACGGACAGGAAAAAGTAACAAGACTGTACGAAAAATTCCCAGACGCTAAAATAGACCAGTTTTATTCTGACCTCTATTGCGACACCCCTCTTGCCCGCCTTGCTGATAAAGCATTTATTGTAAAGGGCGAAAATCTATCCCCTTGGAAAAAATTCTAAAACAAAAATACTGTTGCAGTCGCAACAGTATTTTTTTATTTTAAAAATCTTTGATTTTCAAGCTTAACAATTACCTTATATAGCGGCAAAATCAAGAATGACATAGCAATGTTTCCGCACATATGTATAACGTCAAACGGTAGCCCTGCCGCAATCCAAGCAATCATTCCCTCAAAGCTAAGTCCAAAGGCAAGTGCTTGAAACGGAGCATAGAGAATACCGTATAAAATACCGTGTAAGGCACAGAAAACCGTTGAAATAATAACATTCTTTTCTATGGAAAGTCTTTTCGGTATAAGCATAATTAGCGCCCACAATATTGCCCAAATGTATATGTAAGGAACCCACCAAGTGCCAAATCCGTTATACAGTCCTGTCAAAAACACGTACACGTATATGGGAATAAGCGCGCGCCACCTATATACAAGAGTAAACACCGCAATAAACATAGCAATAGCGTGTATGTTTGGCAAAAACTCCATTATCACCTTGGATATAAACATAATGGTGCCAAGCATAGGAAATATGATTAAATATCGGATAACGCCTTTTTCCATTAAATAAGAGTTACCTTCTTCATTCTCATATCAATATAAGGTCTGTCTCTGCCGTCAGTCTTTACAGAAGCGATTTCATCAACAACCTCCATACCGGAAACAACCTTACCGAATGAAGCGTATTGACCGTCAAGGAACTTAGCGTCTGCATGGCAGATAAAGAACTGTGATGAAGCAGAGTTGAACATTTGGCTTCTTGCCATAGAAATAACACCTCTTACGTGTGAAATGTCGTTCTTAACGCCGTTTGCTAAAAATTCTCCCTTAATATTTTCCTTTGATCCGCCACAGCCTGTGCCCGTTGGGTCGCCGCCTTGAATCATAAATCCTGCAATTACTCTATGAAAAATAAGACCGTCATAAAATCCTTCGCTAACTAGCTTCTTAAAATTAGCGCAAGTGATAGGAGCCTTGTCCTCATAAAGCTCAATATCAATAATTCCGCCTGTTTCCATTTCAATTCTAACCATAATATATACCTCACAAAAATGTTTTTTCTTATTTTATCACATAAGCATAAAAAAATCAAATACAAATATAATATTTTTAAAAGAAATTATTTTTTACGGTGTTAAAATGGAAAAATATAAAAAAATCGCATATATAAGCGTATCAGCAGTAGCAATTTTGCTTTTGTCATACGTGTTTTTAAAATACGCTCTTAACATAATATTACCCTTTGCATTTTCATTTTTAATAGTGGCACTTGCGCGACCTATAATAAATAAAATGTGCAAAAACAGAAAAATACCAAAGCAATTTGCAAGTATTTTAGTTATATCAATTCTGCTTTTCGTTATTATATATCTTACAACGGTTTGTATATCCTATGGCATAAAACAAATAGGCTCTATTACAAATAGTATCCTTGATAATCTCTCAAACGAAAATAACTTTATATCAAACGCATTCGATAGGGTAGAAAGCCTAAAAAATAAATTCCCATTTTTAAATAGCATTTTGCCGGGCTTTGACGAAAGCGTTTATTCAATGCTTTTAGATACGGTAGCCAATACCTTAAAAGCGTTAAGCGCTAAGCTAACGTCATTTATGGCAAGCTTTATTTCATCGCTTCCGTCATTTATCATAATGCTGATTGTGATAATTTTATCACTCTTTTACTTTTCCAAGGACTACGATTTAATTGCTGAAAAATTAGAAAAATCCTTTCCTGAAAATATCGCAAGTAAGCTTCCTACCGTAAAAAGAGAAGCTATGTCAATGGTATCGAAATATATAAAAGCATATTCACTTCTTATGCTTATTTCCTTTGTTCAGCTTCTTTCGGGATTTTTAATTTTAGGAGTAAAAAACAGCTTTCTTTTAGCAATTATTATTTCCTTTGTTGATATGCTTCCAATTTTAGGAGTAGGCACGGTTTTAATTCCTTGGTCAGTAGTTGCTTTATTGCAAGGCAACACCTTTTTAGGTATAGGACTTTTAGTTCTGTTTTCAATAGTCTATATTGTACGTCAAATAGCAGAGCCAAAGCTTTTAAGCAAGCAAATGAATATCCACCCTCTAATTACAATTTTTTCAATGTATGCCGGTTTTAAAATTTTAGGAATAGGCGGACTTATAATAGCGCCTTTTATCGCATTTTTAATAAAATCAGTATTTAATTCACTTAAAAAAGAAAAAAATGTTGAAAACCGAAAGAAACTGTGATAATATATACAATATATTTACTTTTTATTAAATCACAGGAGTATTATTTATGTTTAACGATAAAAAGGTCGTTTTCTCAGGCGTGCAGCCTTCAGGAAACCTTACAATAGGAAACTACCTCGGCGCAATTAAGAATTTCGGCGCATTTTCTGATGAATATCATTGCTATTACTGCGTTGTTGATATGCACGCTATCACAGTACGCCAAAATCCTGCAGAGCTTCGCCGCAGAACCTATGAAACGTTAGCTCTTTATATGGCTTGCGGTCTTGATCCGGAAAAAAATACTTTATTCGTTCAAAGCCATGTGCCACAACACGCAGAGCTTGGTTGGATTTTAGACTGCTACACAATGTTTGGCGAGCTTTCCCGTATGACACAGTTTAAGGATAAGAGTGCTAAAAATGCCGATAATATTAACGCTGGCTTATTTACCTATCCTTCACTTATGGCTGCCGATATCTTGCTTTATCAAACTGAGCTCGTTCCTGTTGGCGTTGACCAAAAGCAGCACCTAGAGCTTGCAAGAGATATTGCAAACCGCTTTAACCAAATTTACGGCGAAACTTTTGTAGTTCCTGACGGCTATATTGCCAAGGAAGGCGCAAAGATTATGTCCCTTCAAGACCCACTCAAAAAAATGAGTAAGTCTGACGTAAACGAAAATGCTGTTGTAAGAATTTTAGACTCAAAGGACGATATCATAAGAAAGTTCAAAAGAGCAGTAACTGACTCTGGCTGTGAAATCATTCACGGAGAGGGCAAGGAAGGTATTTCAAACCTTCTTACAATCTACTCATGCTTTACAGGTAAAACAGTTGAGGAAGCGGAGAGAGAATTTGCAGGTAAGGGCTATGGCGACTTCAAGCTTGCAGTAGGTGAAGCGTGTGCTGACGCTTTAGCGCCCGTTAGAGCTGAATTTGACCGCCTTATGAAGGATAAAGCATATCTTGAACAGGTTATGGCACAAGGCGCTGAAAACGCCTTTAAAAACGCTCGCCGTACAATGTCCAAGGTTAAGCGTAAAATCGGCTTTACAGAAATTAAACGTTAAAACAAAATCAACTACCTCATTTAAGGTAGTTGATTTTTTATATTTAGTTTTCCTTGCCGTTCTTATTTAAAGCCATATCGTAAGTAATAGCATTAGGTACAGTAGTCGAGCACACGTCAGTCATATACGTAATGCTGGTTCCGTCAAAAACGTATGAGCAAATAACAAGAGCTGTGTCCTTGTTGTTATCATTAAATCCACGAAGTACAAAATCATATCCTGCATAGCTTGCACCTACGTTTGCAACAACAGTAGTAGATTTAATAGCTAAAACATTTCCATTTTCACTCTTAAGAAGAGCTGAGCCGTCCGCATTAGGTGTTGAAGCCACAATACCATAGCTTAAAGTAACGTTAGAATTATACTTCTTATAAACCGCCATAGAATTGTGATTTACAGTGTATCCCGCGCAAAGAGCAGTGGTGTCATTTTCCTTAACAGAGTAGCCTACAAATTTAAAAATAGGATCATATCGGTTAACAACGTTGTTAACACCGCAATTTCTTGTACAACCGCTCATTTCAAAAATTTCGCTTGTGTAATCTGTAAAGCTAAGAGTTGTGTCATCGGTAATATTATGACCGCCGTAAAATGCTAAGCACTTGCTATAACCATAAACAATAGTCCAAGCTGTTTGATTAGGAATTACATAGTAGTCGTCAGACTTTGTAGGATCGTACTCAACAAGAGTTGCATTTTTAATTCCGTTGTGAGTGGATTTTGCTTTAAGCGCCTCTGCCTCTGCCTTAGTTCCTACATAGAAAAGAGTTATATCGCTAGGAGCGTGACCAACGTAAGAGAATGAAGCTGCGTTCGGTTCGCTTGTTGAAAACCATTTGCTTGATGCATAAATTTTTGCATTTGTAACATTAACTAGCATGCTTTTGTCGGACGTAACTAAATTCTCACTAAGATAAATTGTTTTAAGCGATGTGCAACCGCTGAAAAATGATATTCCAATGCTTGTTACAGAGTTTGGTAATCTTATTTCCTCAATAGAAGCACAGCCTGAAAACATTGCGTTTGGCAATGACGTCATTGAAAAGTTTTCGCCAAACGTAACGTATTTTAGTGTTGACGTGCCATCAAATGTATTAGCTGAAATTGAGGTTATACATGAAGGAATATTTACTTTTTCAAGAGCAGTAAAATACGTTCTGTAAAAGGTTGTTGTGTTGATATCCTCAGGAATGTATAGCTCCTTTAAATTAGCATTACATTCACTTGGTAGCTCAATATACTTGCAATCACTAAGAAGCTGAATACGAATAATAGAGCTATTATTGTATGATGCGCCAAGAGCACTGTTTAATCCAGTAAAATCAGGAGCACTCATACCACCTCTCCAGTTGAATTTAGGATAAATGTAATATGTGTAATATGTGGAAAATGTTCCATCAGCATTTTTTAGCACTACTAATGCATCAGTATCGGTTGATACCGATGTAAGTCCGTCAACTGTCGTTACTGCACCAAATTCATCAGTTGTAGCTCCACTTACCGCGCCAACTGAAATTGCTAATGTGCAAATAAAAAACATAATAATTAAAATTGATAGTAAAAGCTTATTTCTCATATAATGTCTCCCATATTTAATCTTATAATTTTATATTATCATATATTACAAAAAATGTCAATAACAAGCTGAATACTATTAAATAAGAAAAAATAAATGCCGACTAAAATCGGCATTTATTTATATTGTTTAGTTTTCTTTGCCTTGCTTAGTTAAAACCTCGCTATATGTAATAGCGGTAGGCACAGTAGATGTACATGCATCGGTCATATACGTAATGCTAGTTCCGTCAAAAACGTATGAGCAAATAACAAGGGCAGTATCCTTGATACTATCATTAAATCCACGAAGTACAAAATCATATCCTGCATAGCTTGCATCTACGTTTGCGACAACAGTTGTAGATTTAATAGCTAAAACGTTTCCGTTCTCAATCTTAAGAAGGGCAGAACCGTCTGCGTTAGGCGTTGAAGCAACAATACCGTAGCTTAAAGTTATGCTAGCATTATACTTTTTGTAAACCGCCATTGAATCATGATTTACAGTATATCCTGCGCAAAGAGCAGTAGGGTCGTTTTCCTTAACGGAGTAGCCTACAAATATGAAGATAGGTGCAAAATCAATGTCGTTTACCTTTTCCTCAATATTGCAAACAGTACATACACTTATTTCGTTGAATGACGTTGTATAGTCAACGAAATCTAAAACATAATCATTTGACATAATGTGATTGCCATTATAGAAAGCATCACATGTGCTATAACCATAAACAAAATGATATCCGCTAGGCTCTTGTGTAACGTCATACTCGCTGGCAGAAACAAGAATAGCATCATAAAACTTAGAGTTGTTTGGAGCATGATTTGTATCCTGAGTTGACTCTAATGTGTTTCGCATGCTAATAGCTTGCTCCATTGTTCCGGTGAAAATGAATGTAATGTTATAAGATGAGTCAGCTGGATTACTCCATCCAAGAAGCTGCTTGCCAACAGTTGTAATAGAAGCAGGAATATACACTCTCTTTAATGTCTTAAACAAAAATATACTATTGTCTAAATTAGTTAAGCTGTTGCCTAAATGAAGCTCTTCAATCGCATTACCGGTTAAGTTTCCACCGCCTAATGTAGTAAGTGAGTTAGGGAATGTAAATGATGTAAATGCACAGTTAGTAAAGTTCTGGTTACCTGTAATTGCTGTTAAGTTATTTGGCCAAATTACTTCAGTAAGAGATGTGCAGCCGCGGAAATTATCATATCCAAGCTCAGTAACAAGTGGAGGAATGCGAATGCTTGTAAGCTTAGGGCAATATTCAGCAAGAGCGATAAGCTTATTTGAAACTAAAGAATTATCAGAAATATTAATTTTTTCAAGGTTATCGCAATAACCAAAAGCTCCGCCAAGATTTGTTACTCCATCAGGAATCGTAACTGAAACGAGCGAATCGCAGTTTTTAAATGCGCTTCCACCAATAGACGTAATGTAAGAAGGAATTTCAAAAATCAATGAGGTGCATCCGGAGAATATTCCGTTTGGGATTTTAGTCAATTTTGATGACCAAGTAACAGTTTTTAAACTTGTGCAACCGTCAAAAGTAGATTCTCCAATACTGGTTAATGATGCAGGCACGTCGAATGTAGTAAGTGAAGTGCATTTTTTGAAAGCTTGATTACCTATTTTTGTAAAGTTGCCGTTTTCCGCAAATACGATCTTGGAGAGAAGAGAGCATGAGTCAAAACAGTTATATCCAATTTCTGATAGTGTTTCGCCAAAAACGACCTCTTTAAGAGCTGGTAATCCTGAGCAAGCAGGACCAACTGCTACGGTAGCTTTTCCCAATATAACCTTTTCAAGACTAGTAGCATTTTGTGGAGTGAAGTTTTTACTGGATATATGTAGTGAATACCCGTTGTTTGTACCAACCTTTAAGTCCCATTGCTCTGTTGTTGTGTTATAAACGTTACCCCATGCATTTGTAAAGTCTACAACCTTAACAGTAGACCAATCAAGTAAAGCATATGTACCGTCAGTATCAACTGGAGGTTCTGTATATGTATTATTTGAGAAATGAATGTGTCCTTGATGTTGGTCCCAACATTCAGTTTCATATACAGTTATTTTGCTGCCGTTAACAAGTTCAACCTCATAAGATTGATAGTTTCGAGGCGTAGCGCTGATGGATATAGCAAATAAGCAAACTGCTATTGCAAACATCATAAGCATTAACAATAATTTTTTCTTCATATTTTGTTCTCCTTAAATTATATTATATATCGATTATAACATTAAATATACACTCATGTCAAGCATAATATTGCCAAAATAATTATTACTTTTGCACAAAAATACAGAATAATATTGAAAAAATTTATTGAAATGTGACGATTTTGTGAAAAAATGAAAATTGTGTGAACAAAACTTGAAAATTCATTAAAAATAGTTGATAAAATCAATTATATTTGATAGTATGAAATTAGAAAAGGGAAAGGAGATAACCAAAATGAAAAAGCATATACCAATTTTATTACTCATAATTCTATCACTAACCTTATCATCCTGTATTAAAATTTATTTGCCTGACAATCAAAATACAGACAGTTCAAATAACACACAGACAGATACCGACTGTATAACGAACAATATAGCAGAAGATACAACAAAAAACACACCGAAAATAAGCCGTGTAACTGTGAATAAAGACATTTACATATCATACAACTTAGGCGAATATTATGGTAGTGGCTTTAAGTTTGAAGACCCTACTCCTCTTGGTAAAGTAGAATATGAAATCATTCAAACTTATGCGGAATTAAAAAGAGACACCGAATACGGCACTCAAGTAGATGAAGCTTTATTTGATAGCCACGTTATTCTGGTAGTTAAATTTCCACATACTGCAGATAAAAAGGGATTGCTTGGATTTAAAGACCTAAGAATAGGCACAGCAGGCTGCTTTGCTACCCAAGTAACCAGCGGTTTGACTGTTTCTTCCCTTGATTATTTCTATTATCAAATACCAAAAAATGAAATTATTGACTGGGAAAACTCAGGTATAATTGAATTAAGAAAGGAATCCTTTGATTATATCAGTCCTATACACGTAGATGTACCACGGGATTTTATGGAACATGACACAGATATGTTAATCCTTACAGGTGGAGAATTAATTGAATATATAGCCGATAAGAATTTGCCGATTAATTTTCAAAATCCAACAGTTCCTTACTATATCGTGTTCTTTTCAACTAATCAATTTACTGCTGCGCCATCATTTATTAAGCCTATTGTAAGTGAAAATTCAATTAAGCTAGTAAGAGATTACAGCATTTCCGATTTGAAAACAGTAACCTCATGCATAGATATTATCCCACTTATGGTAGAGGATATATCAACAATAGAGAATATAGAAATTTCCTCTGAATATCTAAAGGATAGCGAATTTTTTAAGCTTGATTACAAGCTTGATAACTCCGCTATTGTAACGTATAAATGTGGCGACTTTTACAAAAACTTTAACGGCGGTGTGTATTACGGCATAGAGTTGGCTAATAAACAACGCTCATCCTACACAATTATAGAAAATTACAGTGAGCTTTTAGATAAGGCTGAATTCTATATTGACCGTGAAATATTTGAAGATAATTACGTATTGGTTTTAAAGCTGGTGGGAGAAAGCGACAAACGCTTAGGATTTAGAAAAGCAACTCCTTACTGGATAGATACAACTGACGGAGAAGGAATTTGTAGCATAAATATACAACTTTACGTAACTCCTATTTTTAACGAAATTTTAAATGACGGCTCTGCTGATCTGCAAGAAAAATTAAAAGATGAAATACCAGAGAGTATAAACGGCAGGGTAGAATATGAATATATCGTAGTGCCAAAGGTTCATTTAAGAAACGTTAGAAAAACAGGAGACTTGAATATTGAAATAATTGATACGTTTGCAAGCTATACTCAGCCGAAGATAACAAAAGAATACTTTAACAGCGACGGCTATAACGTAAAGACTGGAGAAGTGTGGCGTATTCAAACAAAGGCTGAAATGGAAGACTTCAATAATAAGTACGGCACAAGCTTCACTACATCAAACTTAGGCTTTAAGTACAACAAAGAATATATTATCGTGTATTTGACAAAGGAACATAAGATATTCCAGTCAGCATTAAGCGAAAATGGAAGCAACGTATATCTTTCATATCTGATAGATGAAAACGCAGTAGTAAACAGTAAATATGACGGATATTTTCTCAAAATAGAAAAAGCATCGGTTGAAGATTTTGATAGATTGTATATTGATTATATTTGTGCTTTAACAAAAAACACCTATAATTCTTACTATGTTGACCAAAGCGTAAATAGCTATGATTTTTATCAAATGAAGCTTGAATATTCAAAAGAGCCTGTACTTGACAAGATTATTTTGACAGAGTACAGTCAATTTGAGGAAATTTTCAATAAGTATAAACATGATGAATATGAAAATATAACTGCTGACACGGTATTTAATCCGTCAGTATTTGAAGATAATTATGTAATCGTGTTCAGTGAATATAGCATGAGTAATGAAGACTTAGAGATTATTTACAATGCAAGAGTAGGTGGAAATAAAACTCTTTATTTGTATGCAACTAAGGAAGATGACAAACTGACAGATTTATGGTATTACTATGATCTTTATTTTGTTGCAATACCGAAAAATGAAATTTTCACAGAAATATCAAATGTAATGCTGCAATATACAAAGAGTGTTGTATATAACGGACCGTTTGAAAGCGTTACAATTTCATCTACAAACCAAGAAACGGTAAAATTAGATAAAACGCATGTCGTTATAGATTCCTTGGATGAGTTAATAGAAGTCTTTGATCGCTATGACAGATACGAAAAGCTACAAAATATTGATTTTGAAAATTACTTCGTATTAGCGTTTAACAGAAAAGCATACACAACAATAGAGTATGATTACGGCGATTTTGTGGATTTCAAAACGTCTGTTCACGGAACTGCCTCGATAACCTTTGTTGCATATGAAGAGGAATGGCTTTCTGATAGCACAAAATACTATGTACTTGATTTTGTAGTCATTCCAAGAGAGCTTATGAAGCATGATATAACTTATTTCTATGTTAGCTATGCAAAGAATAGCGATATACTGCATGTAACAGAGTAACAGCATGATAATATATTTGACACGTAAACTGTAGAGAGGGGAGAAATAAAATGACAAGGATTAGAAATTATATTCTTATTTTGATATCGTTATTTTTGATATTAACTATTGTATCATGCGATAATCAGCCAATAGATTCAAGCATTGATACAAATAGCGAAATTGGCGATAACTCTCAAATTGATGACGTAGGCTTGAAAATATCCTATGAAGCAGAAAATCTTGATATATACCCGTCCTATAAGCTAGGAGAATATTTCGGTAATGGCTTTAAAAAGGAAATAACGTGTGGCTTTGAGGGGTTTGCTCAGTATGAAATTATGCAGGATTACGAAGAAACAGCCGAAAGCACAACGTATGGCGCAGACGTTGACGAAGCGTTATTTGAAGATCACTATATACTAGCTCTCAGATTTTTATACAGCCCAGATAATTTAGGACTTGTTGGCATAAAGAGCTTTGCAAAGGGAGAAGCGCGCATAATTGCCAATGCGGTGTATAGCGCAAACGGTAATTTAGACGAAAATGAATACTACTATTACTATATCGCTATGCCAATTTCAGAGCTTGAAGACTGGAACGATGAAGGCGAAATAGAAATAAGAAAGAATTTTATTGACTATATAGGCGCAAACTGTATTGAGTTAGATTACACCTATGAGGATATAAACGGATATACTCAGCTTCTGACCAGGAGCGAGCTTGAAAGCTATATAAGCAAAAACAATATTCCTATCCGTATGGGAGCTATCGGAAATACCGAAAACTATATCATTCATATTTCAAAGGGACGCTTTGACTATAAGCCGTCAATTATGAAGCCAACCTATGAAAATGGCGAAATTAAAATTACATTGGATTATTCAATATCCTATCATAAATCGGAAAAAGCATATTTAAGCATTATTCCTCTTAACAACAATCTTGTATCTGATATAAACGAAGTTAATAAAGTAACAATATTACTCCGTAAAATTCAAGCAGGATCACTGTCAATTAAGGAATATCAAATAAACAAAGAAACGGAAGAGTTTTATAATAATATAAAGCTATATACATCATTTAACGGCGGTGTATATTACGGCTTAGAGCTTACGAATTTTGAAAAATCATCATATACCATAATCGACAACATAAAAGATCTTAAAGAAAAAACAGAGTTCAGAATTAGCGAAGCTGATTTAGAGAACAATATCGTTATCGTTTTAAGATTAGTTGGCGAAAAGAATAACCGTGTAGGCTTTAGTAATATAGTCCCAACCGAAAACGGAATGAAAATCACGTTGCATGTTTCTCCATTCTATGAGCAGATACAAAAGGGATTTGACGAATTAGTGGACAAGATGGAAGAATTAGATCAACCGACTAATAGAGTGGAATATGAATATATTCTTGCTCCAAAATCACTACTAAACAAAATACAGAAAACAGGCACGTTAACTGTTGAAACCGATTTAACCTTCAATAACTACAACGGAAACGCTTATGATATCATTGAAGGAAGCGAATATGAGCTTTATTCGGTATCGTATGATAAGGGCAGCGGAAGCGATCTTAAATCGGGAGATACGTGGCGTATAAAAACAAATCTGCAGCTTCTTGATTTTATTGATAGATACGGCTTGAATTTAAGTAATTACGATTATATTTCAAAAAACGATGAGTATATTGTGATATATCTTGAAAATTATTTAAGGAGTAATATTCTTCAGTGGTCAATAGTTGAAAACGGAAATAATTTAAAGCTATGTTATCTTGTAAAGGAAATGGAAGAGCAAAATAAGGATTACGAAGAAAGCTATGGCAATTTCATAATAATAAAAAAGAATGCAACTCTTAAAGAGGTCAATGCATCAATAGAATATACAAAGCTTGAATACACATCAGCAAGCGTAATTCCTAACGATGAAAGCATTGTAACCTATGATTTTTATGAGATGGATTTGTCAAGCGGTAATCTTCCAAACTGGAATTTTAAGCTTATTTCCAGCTTCGGCGTTCTTGAAAACGTTTTTTATACCTACGGAAAGTACGAAAAGGAAGAAAAAATTACTGCAAGCGATATTTTTGTAAGTACAGTTTTTGATAATAACTATATTCTTGCATTGCATCTGACGGAAGGACATACGGGCGCTATAAAAAACACATTCTACAATGCAAGAATGAGCGGAGATAACACGTTACATTTGTACGCCTTTCAAAACAGCCATTCCGGAAACGATGTGTTATGTGAAATGCTTTATTTCATAATAATTCCAAAAGATGAAATTAAAAGCGAAATAAAAAGAGTAAATATACAAAACACTAATGAAATTACCTATAACGGTCCGTTTGAACATATAAGTATTACCAGTCGAAATGAACAAGTAACGTTAGACGAAAAGCATCTTATTTTAAATTCGGAAAAAGAGCTTGAAGCGTTCTTTGAGGGGTATGAGCAATATGAAATGCTTCAAACCATAGATTTTGAAAATAATATTCTTTTAGCAATTAAAATGGAATATTACGAATATTACCCGGGAAATTTTATTAATTTTAAAACAACCCCAAACGGCGTAGCGTCAATAACCTTTATGATTGATACAAGCTACGATTTTATAATTGATGAATGGAGTAAGTATGTTGTTGATTTTATAGTTATTCCAAAGAGCTATTTACAATACAAAATTGAATACCTCTATATAAGATATGAAGAGTCAGCAAACGTTAATGCTTCCGATAAAATAGAGCATGTTCAAGAAAATTTAGAGGAATTCAAATAGCAACAAAAAACAGATGCGACTTTATCGCATCTGTTTTAAATTATATATCCAACGGGAATTTTCTTTGCTCCTTACTAAGCATATCGTATGCTACTGTAAGGGTATTATACCATTCATCAAAAACAAGAATTTCATCCGAGGAATGCTCATTATAATAACCTACACTTAAATTAACTCCGCAAATTTTAGAGCATAGTGTAACTATATCTGTGTAGGTAGTTACGCCGGCGTCCTTATAATCGGTTTCGTTTTCGATAAATTGCTTAAATTCCTTAGTTACAGGAAGTTTGTAACACTTATAGTCCATAGCATTACGCCTGTCAAACTGTACCATATAGGAATGCTCATTTAGTTCATCGTAAAGCTCGGGAAAATTATCCTTTATATGAAAAGAACCGATCCTTCCGGACTCTTCTCCGTCTGTAACAAGCAGAGAATGACCAACATCCTTAAGCAACCATAAAATCGCACAACCGGCTCTATCATCTGCACCAATTCCGCAAATATCGTTTGTACCGTTGTAAATACCATTTTTATATTGTAGCTTTTGCTCTGCATACGGATAAACGTTATAATATTTATCCCACACAGTATCGGCGTGAGCAGCCAAAACAACTCTATCACCACGATTACCTGGAACATAAACAAAACTTAACTTTCCGCCGTCGTTATGATAAATTGCATTTGGCAAAGTAGCAAATTTTTCAAGAACATCGCTTGAATTTTCAAGAGGCAACGAAAGAAATTCCTCTAAAACCTTTTTTGCATATTCCTTTTCGAACATTGATTAACTCCAAAAATTAAACATTAAATCTGAAAAGAACAATATCTCCGTCTTGAATTACGTATTCCTTACCCTCAGAACGAACAAGTCCCTTTTCCTTAGCTACGTTCATTGAGCCACAGGACATCAAATCATCATATGATACGATTTCAGCGCGGATAAAGCCTCTTTCAAAGTCGGAGTGAATCTTACCCGCAGCTTGGGGAGCCTTAGTGCCTCTTGTAATAGTCCAAGCTCTAACCTCTTTAGGACCTGCTGTTAAATAGCTGATAAGACCAAGTAGAGAATAGCTTGCCTTAATAAGTCTGTCAAGACCGCTTTCCTTAATTCCAAGCTCCTCTAAGAACATTTCCTTTTCTTCAGCGTCAAGCTCAGCAATTTCAGCTTCAATGCCTGCGCAAACAGGAATAACCTCACTCTTTTCAGATTTTGCAATTTCGCAAACCGCTTTATAAAATTCATTACCGCTAAGGTCAGATGCAACATCATCCTCACTAATGTTAGCCGCATATATTACAGGCTTTGTAGTAAGTAATGCAACCTCGCTAAGATAAACAAGCTCATCCTCGGTGTAGTCAAGGCTTCGTGCAGTTTTGCCTTCCTCAAGCGCTTTCATAACTCTTTCGTAAAGCTCAACCTTTGGCGCAAGAGTCTTATCGCCCTTCATAGCCTTCTTTACGTTGTCAATCTTTCTTTCAAGAATTTCAATATCAGAGAAAATAAGCTCAAGATTGATAGTTTCAAGGTCTCTTGCAGGATTGATATTTCCATCAACGTGAATGATATCGTCATTTTCAAAGCATCTAACCACATGAATGATAGCGTCAACCTCTCTAATGTGTGATAAGAACTTGTTACCAAGACCTTCACCCTTAGAAGCACCCTTTACAAGACCTGCAATGTCAACAAATTCAATTACAGCAGGAGTGTAAAGCTCAGGATTATACATTTTTGCAAGCTCGTCAAGACGGCTATCTGGAACTGCAACAACGCCCACGTTAGGTTCAATGGTGCAGAATGGATAGTTAGCGCTTTGCGCTCCTGCGTTAGTTAATGCGTTAAAAAGTGTACTTTTGCCTACGTTAGGTAAGCCAACGATACCAAGTTTCATTTTTATCTATTCTCCTTTATTTTACAAGGTTTTTCTCCTCGAAAATGCGTTACTGTACCATTACTGTACCATTTTTTAACCATTTTCGAGAGGTTTTAGGATACGATTTTTTGTAACTTCATTTTGAGGGGTACCATCTGCTGTACCATTACTGTACCATTTCCCGTGAAGTAGTCCCCTCAAATTGCTTGATTGCTATGGACAAGGATTCGTCCGTTACGTGAACGTATCTGTCCATTGTGGTTTGGATACTCGCGTGACCGAGCAGCTTTTGCAGAACCTTCGGCTGAACGCCTCTCTCGATTGCTCTTGTTGCGTATGTATGACGGAGAACGTGCATCGAAAAACGCTTGATCCCCGCCTCGTCGCAGAGCTTGTAGAGGTGTGTATCGTAGGAACTGTTCTTTGCCGGTTCTCCTGTTCTGAAATTGATGAACACGAGATCACGCATCACAAGAGTTGATGTTTGTCCGGTACAGCGGTCAATGTACTCCAACGTTTGAGATAGCGTCTCGGACTCCTTTCTCTCACCGACGGTTGCCGCGACCATTTCAAGAATGGCATAAGCCTTTGAGGTGAGTGGAATGGTTCGATAGCTTTGTTGTGTTTTGGGAGGACCTGCACGCCAATATCCCTGCTTGTGTCTGTACTCTAAGGTTTTGTTGACGGTCAGAGTTCTCCTCTTCCAGTCAATCGCATCCCAAGTAAGACCAATCATTTCACCGGTGCGCAATCCCGTTTCCAACATCAGAGCGTATTGAAAATAGTTGTGCGAACGCTTTGCGACCTCTAAAAACTTTTCCTGTTCTTCAATCGTGAGAAACTTTATGTCGCTGACAGCACGGACGGGCTTGGTGTATCTGACACCGTCCATCGGATGCTTGGCGATCATACCGTTCATCAAAGCCGAACGGAACATAGTTCCCATCGCAATATAGGCTTGACGAATCGTAGAGCCTGCGTAGTCTTTATCCATTCGGGTTAAGACTGCCTTGCAGTGCATCGGTCTTACGTCACTCAGTTTGAGCCGTCCGAGGATCGCTTTCATATTTCGGTTGTACCGTTCGCGGTAGTTGCGCCGAGTATTCGGAGCTAAATCGCCTACGATATTCTCAATCCAAAAATCAAACCAATCGTCAACGGTCATTTCCGAGGGGACGAAAACCTCCTCGTGACTGTCTGCATATTTCGCTTCGCTAAGCCAATTCTTTGCTTCCGGAATCGAGGGAAAGCATTTAGTGGTTCGGTTGCCGTATCGGTTTACAAATCTTGCGACGTATAAACCGTCTTTTCTTTGGCAAATTCCTTTGCCGATTTCTTTGCCTTTCAGGTTTTTACCCATATTAACTCCTTTCTCTGTTGAAAAAAGAGCCAATGCAACATCTTATATTATATCACATTGGCATAGATTTTTCAATAGTTCTTGCCTAAATTATTAGCTCTTTTCCGAGAAATTCCTCGAATTCCTTACGTTTGACAAGCTTCTTCGTCCCCACGTACAGAACAAACGGACAGTTCGGAGTGCGTAACAGCTTATCTATCTTGTTTATGCCAATATTACTGTACTCGGCAGCTTCTCTGATCGTTAGCGTTACCTTAAGGTGAATCGGTACTTTTGCGTTCTCTATAGTGTGCCTCCTTCCTTGAAAATGTTGGTTTCATCCACCCAAAATCCTTGAAACACCGTACCGTCGTGGAGAATGAATCTACCTGCCTTGTGTTTTGGGATTTGCTCGGCGGCGGTGGTGTTATCCAGGATAATTTGAGATAGTATGGTGTCGGCTCTGCCGCACACACGACAGTCGATGTTGTTGCGAATCTGTCCCGAAAGAATATTCGCATCGGGACGTTGCGTGGCGAGTATGAGGTGGATGCCAAAGGCTCGTCCTTGACGGGCGATGATCGATAGTCGGTTTTCTATCAGACCGATTCTTTCTTTTTGCTCTTTCGTCAAACCGGTTTTGTCAAGCACCTCAGCAACCTCGTCACAGGCGAAAATATGGCGTTGCAGTGGGACTGCGCTACGCTTATTATAATCGCTTATGTTTGCGCATCCAGTTTCTCTAAACAGCGATTTTCGCCTTTGCAACTCATCCGTCTGCTCTGTCAGGATTTTCAGCAACGTATCCTCATCAAAGCACATTTTGCATTTATCATGCCACACTCTCGGATAGTCAACACCGCCCTTAAAATCGGCTATGCTGACAAGCGAGTTTTTCTTTAAGGACTGCACGAGCAAGACCTTAAGCAATATGCTTTTGCCGCTTCCGGTTGAGCCGCCGAGTAGAATGTGCGGTATCTTGGATAGATCCACGCTCTCCAAACCGAGTTGGCTTTTTCCGAGAATGAGTGTTGAGTCATCGTCGATCAGATAACCGTCGTTCCATTCGATGAAATCGGGCAATCCCGAATCAGCCGGAACAACGTGGAGCAAAATCCTACGCTTATTTCTGCCCTCGATTATCTTGACGATGTTGACATTTAGTGCAGCTTCAATGTATCCTCGTTCTTTCTCCCACTCTGTCAGTGGTATGCCAACGGCATCAAACTCTAATATCTCCATGTTGCTATGTCTTTTATCCTGCGTCCGTGTCAGAAGCATCGGCACCTCACCGGCAGAGTTCGTCATACCGATTCGTTGAAACTCGTTTGAGGTCTGGTTGAACCCGTAAGGTGTTCCAAACAGAATGAGTATGACGAGAGTGCCGCCGATGAGTAATGCCGGGAGCATCAGATCCACGAGGACAAAAAGAACGGGAGAAACCAGAGGTATATCCTCCAGACCGAGATTGAATTTGAACAAATACCAAATGAGTATGGCAGTAGGATAAAAGGCGATCAAGATGATTTTATGTACGGTATTCTTATAAACAGCCTTACATCCGTTTGCCAGACGGTGAAAAAGGTATTTCTTTTGCGTTTGTTGATTCAGCCGTTCCTTGTCCTCGTTTCTCATATTCTTATACCTCCTTACTTGAAATCGATCTCGTCTACCGTACCATCAGCGTGGTAGGCGTAAACCTTGTGAATACGACGTAGAAATGCCTTCCACGTTTCCGGTCTGCTTTGTTGCTCCGCTTTGTATTGCTCGTTGAGTGGCATATTCGAGGTGATATACACCTTCGTATAACACGCCACTCTGTCACTATACCTCGCGGGGAGATGCAACGGATAAATATCGAGATAATTGAGCATCGTTTCGATAGATATTTGAGAATTGAATTCCTCAAATACAAGCACATCTTGACCGTGATAAGCATCAAACCTCGTTCCGTCCCGTCTACCATAGTCGGTGATACGGCATATCTCAGAGGTGGGATGCTTTTTGTAAATACCACTGGTCTTACCCGTTCCCGATGCACCGAACAAATATATAACCTCAACGTTTCTGTACTTGCCTTTATATGGCTCGGACATCAATGTATCTCTGAGCGTGTCAATCTCTCTCGTTCTGAGTGCAAATGACGGATTAGATTCAATGATCTCGGTTGTGGACATCCCATCTTTTACGTTTTGAATCAATTTGTGCATCCTGGGATCTCTTTCCTCAGACTCACTTGGAATTGATCCAAACTCATAAAATGTACCTTCCACTGATGTTTCTGCTTTGTCTGTATCCTCCCATTTTCCGGTTTTTTGAATGTAATCGCGGTTTTCCCGTGTTGTGCCGTATGCTTTTTCGATGTGCGCAGTAGGAAAACGCTTTTTTACTGTTTCAAAACGCATGGGAGACGCGGAATATAGGAATATATGAGTGTGGTAGGTGCCTGTTGTGGCGATCTCGTCTGCCATACAGTAATAATCCGGACAAAACCGTGCTAAAATCTCGCAGATGCGGTCTCTGTTCAATTCGCAGACTTGTGGATTATTGATTGTGATATTCCATTTGCGTGATTGCTCGTTGGTAGCCATAATAGTAACCTCCTTTCAAATTGTGCTACATGATACTTGCTACCATAAGAGGTGTAATACTAACCTCTTATGGTAGGGCGGCGCTGCGCAGCCGCCGGGGGGAATTTTTCTTTAGGGAAAAATTTTAACTCCCCGTCAGCGCGCAGACACCTCGAGCCTCAAAAGCTTATCTTACGCCAAGCTGATACCTGTTGCCCTTGCGCTGATCTGAACGTTTCCTCTCATCTCATACGCAAGCACCTCAAGATTCTCAAACTCAACCTCTACAAAGCCTTCGGGCTTGTCCATCAACTGCTCACCGTCGATTTTAACGCTGATCTTCTCAAGATTATGCTTGGGAAGCGCAACGACGTAACGGTAGCCGCTGATGTTGTTGGTTTTTGCTCCGTCCTTATACTCGTAAGAGGGGATGATCTCCACAAGGAGCATCTTCTCACCGAGCGAGGCGGGATCGATCCTAAGATCTCTGATGTTCAACATACCTTGTACCTCCTTTCTACGTACTCAGATGAACGGCGCGCTTCGTTCATCCTGTAATGCCGAGCTTTCGAATATTCGATTGCACGGACTTGTGAAAGGCTAAGAAAACCTTTTCTTTCCTCTCTGCCCATTAAAGACGAAGCTTGATGCCAGTTTTCTGCAAAGCTTTCAAAAAAATTATTGCTCTACAAATAGTCTGCTTCGATTGCTTGGAGGGGAAAATGCTTTTTTACCTTTCTACCCATTAAAGACAAATCATGGTGCCGTTTTTCTGCAAGAATTTAAAAAATATTTTTTCACACCTTGTAGAAACGGCAATTTCTGTTGCTAATGATGCCAACGCTTTTGAATATTCGATTACCCGGACTGGTGAAAGACTAAAAAGTTCTTCTATTGCCCTTCGCTATATAAACATCTCCAAGGATGCCATTTTTCCACAAGAAATTTGAAAAAATTTATTTCTGTAAAAAGCGGGGGCGTTTTTGAGCCTTTTTCGTGTCTTTCAACTGTAATCACACTTGAATTTCTTGATTTTTATACCATTTTTCAAAAAAGTTGAAATTTTTTATCCCGATGTCTCGGATTTTCCAGAAGAGCTTTTCAAGTGCTTTCAATAACAAAGTGGAAATCCTAACGCAAAACCTCATCTTGTTTTTGAAAATTTCTCAAAAAATTTTTGCCTTGGTGAAATCAAAAGAAAAAGCCGCTATCGCGGCGTGACGATCACGCTTTGATAGCGGCTTAATGAACAACTATGTTGATTTATAAATTTAGATTGATTTAATTAACACCAAACAGCTTCCTATACTCCCTCATCGCAAGCTCGTTCATCTGCTCCACGGAGTCGGCACAATCGTTATCGAGCCAAGTGGTGATGATGGCGCGGAGTCCGTTGACGAAGAAGGTTGTTTTGTAGTCGCCGGTCGTGTTATAGGTTGCTGTTTGGAAGTATGCGCGGAGCTGCTCGGCATTGTCCTTCACGGTGTTAAAAAGCCACATGAAGTCATCGGTGGTGGCGCAAGAATTGATGCCTGCATCCGAGAGCATTTCTGTAATTATCTTCTTGATTTCGGGTTTCATATTCGTTCCTCACTTCATAAGCTCGTCGGTCAGACGAATAATTTCGGGCGCGATCTTCTTTCTCTCGCGCTTAACGATAAGGTTATACATCGGATAAGCGAGAGCTGCGAGAACACCGCCAACGAGTCCGATAGGAATACCGATCACCAATGCCATATCCTTATATGCGCCGAGTATCTCTGCAAAATCAGACATACAAAGGCTCATTCCTATGCCGAGTATCAACGCACCGATGATACCGAAGATCAGCGCAACCCCCTGCGCCTTTTGCGTTACACTTGCATCAAGTCGGCGTAGGCGTTCCATCTTGTCCTCGGCTTCGGTCGGGGGTGTATATTTCTCACGGATACGCTTCAGCTCTGCCTGCTCACGCGCGGAGTAGGTGTACTGAAATCCTTTGTTTTCGTTATTGTTTTCCATTTTCAACCTCTGATTCTAATAGTTTGAGTTTCTTTGTTCCTACGACGATCATATAAACTGCCGTCGCAATGATGAGTACGGAAATTGCACCGCCCGTTGCTCCAAGCATCCATTTTTGCTCTACTGCCGTCATCGTTCCGTCGCTGAAGGTGGTAAGCATCGTGGATTCAAGCGTGAGCATTGACACGAGAGCCGCCGCCAAGCTGATGGCTTTGGCTGCCGAAAATACGGGACTGTTATACTTGCGGTATTTTACAAAATTGATGATGGCTACCGCCATAGAAGTAAAGGCGTAAGCCGCCAATGCAATCGCCGTTATCATATGATGCTCGAAGGTTCTGTTCCAATAGACCATAAAGAATACGATGAGCGCAAGGGCAAGGTTCATCAAAAGAAATACGATGCCGCAAGCACGGTATTTGATAAGCTCGTCGCGCATCCTTTCTCCGGGAGCGTACCTCGTTGTATGACGAGCCAAAAAGAAGCGCATCACGCCGAGGCAAATATAATATGCACCAAGCGAATAGAACCAAAAGGTGTGGTGGTAAAAGCCGAGCCACAGTTGGAAAAGTCCGTACAAGGCATTCCACGCAAGCGAACCGTAAAGCGATACGTTCACGCGCAGACGAACATCGTCCTGCCATCTTCTTGCATACTTGTTTTCGTCCTTAAAGGTCTTAAAATATTTGATGATTCTCGGTATTTTGAAGCACCAGACCGTTAAGGTATAGGCAGCAAGAACGTAGGATATATACGCTATTGGTGACTCCGTTCCGATAAATACCATTGAGCCTACGAGCAAAACTGTGGCTACCGGAACGAGCAATATCATAATTGCGATATGCGGAAACAGTAAGGCTTTACCGAGTTTCTTCCAATCCATTTGTAGCCCTCCTGATTCTGACAGTAAAGGTCGTGCCAACGCCTACGGCACTTTCCACGCCGATCTCGCCTTGCATAATGTCAACCACGCGCTTGACGAGTGCCAAGCCGAGTCCGTTGCCTTGGGTTGCGTGAGAGGTGTCACCTTGATAGAATTTTTCAAAAATGTGTGCGCCGACCTCCGCGCTCATTCCGCATCCCGTGTCGGTAATTTTGACGGTTGCGTATTCCTCGTCTGCCGTGAGAGTCAGCATGACCTTGCCGCATTCGTCGGTAAACTTGAAGGCATTGGAGAACAGGTT
>JAZQWM010000005.1:0-3653 GCA_045632345.1 Eubacteriales bacterium
CAGTCCGTGAGGACGATGAGAATGACATTAATACTCACACATTTATCACGAGAGAGCAGATTGCAGACTTTGAGGACGATATTGTAGCCTATAATGAATACAATGGTAACGCCTACTTTGTCACCCGCAAGATGCTTGAAGGTTGCCAGATTTACGTGGTAGATAGAGAAGGTCTTATTCAACTCTACAAGAATTACCACGATAAAGATATTCTCTCAATCTACATTGACTGCGATAGTTCGATAGCAAGCCGTAGAATGGCGGAACGCGGCGATACTGATGAGCAAATAATGAAGCGGTTGCAGTATGATGAAAAAGCATTTGCCAACTGTCAAGAACTCTGCGATTTCGTTATTCCAAATGAGGTGCAGAACGGCGTGAATGATATAGTCGATTGGATTGACGGGTTGTATAGGTATTACAGGGTGAGAGGTAAATAATGAATATATTATATGTGGACGATAGGTATGAGAGTAGTGAACTTATAGATCTACTTGACCAAACGGACGTTGATTATGAAATTCGCAGCGAGTGCGAAGCAAGAAGAAACGGATATAAAAGCTTGCCG
Source organism: Eubacteriales bacterium (assembly GCA_045632345.1). Classification (GTDB taxonomy): domain Bacteria; phylum Bacillota; class Clostridia; order Oscillospirales; family CAG-272; genus RGIG2000. The sequence continues at coordinate 569 of JAZQWM010000005.1, forward strand.
ATACTGATTGTTGACGAGCAAGTTTTGACCTATAAAAAAGCTAAGAGATACGCAAAAGAAAGGGTGATATGGAATGATAACACTATATACGATTGATTGCCCGAAGTGCAAGATACTCGAAAAGAAGTTGACACAGGCGAATGTCGAGTACGAAGTTTGCAAGGACAGAGAGACAATTGCAAGCAAGGGGTTTGATTTAATGCCTGTATTAGACGTGGACGGTCAGATAATGGGCTTTGGTGAAGCAGTCAAGTGGGTTAATGAAAGGAGCTAAACAATGAAGATAGACATCAATTTAGACAATGATTTTGAGAAGAAGCTTAATAAGTTAAAGGCTAAGTATGGCGAGGAAATCACAAGAATTAATGGATTTGCCGACGATCAGCTTGATTATACCGACTTTATTGATAACTTCACAGAGGACAACAGACCTACAATTGATCCGTCTGCTAACGTACCGAACAATAAAGATGTTAGAAATCTTATGGAGGAAATGAACAAACCTCATCTTAAACTCCTTGCCTTTAATAAGATATATTACGAAATCAAGAAGAAATACAACAAGAAAAAAGCTGATGAATGGCTTGAATCAGAATTTTCGGGAGCAATATACACTCATGATGCTCCGTCATCAAGTCTCTACAGTTATTGCTATGCTTACGAATTACAGAATCTTGCAGAGCGTGGACTTTATTTCTTGCCCAAATCCAACACCCTTCCAGCAAATCACCTCACAACATTTATGGCTCATCTTAGAGAGTTTATTGTATGGGTTTCAAATAGAACGTCTGGGGCTTGTGCATTACCATCATTCTTCTTATATACTTTCTATTTCTGGAAGAAAGATGTTGAGAAAGGATATTACTTGCTTAATCCTGAATACTATCGTAAACAGGCTTTTCAGCAGTTTATATTTGAAGTAAACCAGATACATACAAGAATAACTCAGAGTGCGTACACTAACCTCATTATCATGGATAGAAATTACATTACAGAACTTTTCGGAGACAGACAGTTCCCCGATGGTAGCTATGTAATTGATTACGTAGATGAGATTATTGAGCACGAAAAAGCCTTTATGCAGACAGAGATAGAGATAAGAAGTCAGGTGTTCCACACTTTCCCTGTTTATACATACGCACTTCTTTTCCAGAACGGCAAGTTTGTTGATGAAGAATTTGCGAGATGGTGTAATAAGGCTAATCTCAATTGGTATGATAGCAACTTCTATATAGGCGATAGTGTAACAAATTTGGCGAGCTGTTGTCGTATGCTCAATGATCTGAGCAAACAAAAGGCATTCCAGTCAAGTATCGGTGGTAGCCTTGTAGAGATTGGCTCTGTAAAGGTAAGCACAATAAATCTTATGAGAATAGCCCTTGAGAGTAAGGGTGATAAGAAAGCCTTTATAAAGATATTGACCGACAGAACTAAGTTAAATATGCTTGCTCTCGATAGAATCAGGTCAATTATTAAGCGTAATATTGAAAAGGGATTTCTCCCTAATTACAGTGCAGGTGTCATTAACCTTGATAAGCAGACTACCACAAACGGCTTAACCGCCATGTATGAAGCAATAAAGTATATGGGACTTACCAAAACAGATGAGTTTGGCAATGTTAGTTATTCTCAGGAAGGTCTTGACTTTGCTTGCGAGATTATGGACACAGTTAATAAATTACAGGACGAAGCAGACTATGGTTATAACATATCGCTTGAGATAATCCCTGCTGAGAGCTGCAATATTAAGCTTTGCAAAAAGGACAATATTATCTATGGTAGAGATGAGGACTTTATTTACTCTAATCAGTGGACTTCATTAATGGCAAACAGCACGATTGAACAGCGTGTTAAGTTATCGTCTATCCTCGACAAGAAAGCTGGCGGCGGTCAGATACTTCATATTTCTCTGGAAGGTGAAAGACTTTCTGAAGAACAGTCGTGGGATATGCTTAATAAGATTGCTAATAGTGGTGTAATTTACTTTGCCTTTAATCCAAAGCTTTCTCTTTGCGAACATCATCACACATTCTTTGGCGAGACTTGCCCTATATGTGGCGGAGCTAAAGTTGATGAGGCAAGCAGGATTGTCGGCTATCTTGTAGCGACCTCAAATTATACACCAGAACGCTATGACGAATATTATTCTCGTAAATGGTATGACTTAAATGAAAGTTAAAAATATTTTATTTGAGGACTTTACCGATTATAAAAAGACTTGTATGCTTATAGGAACTTGCTACTGTGATTGGAAGTGTTGCATAGAAAATAATTTACCTATCAGCACTTGTCAAAACTGCAAGCTTGCACAAACTCCTGAGATAGAGGTATCTGCGGATGAAATATTTCGCAGATACTCTCAAAATCCTTTCACTCATGCATTATGTTTCGCGGGACTTGAGCCTCTAAAGCAGGAAGAAGATGTTTATAGTGTTATTAAGTATTTTAGAGATAACGGCTGTGACGATGACATTGTTATCTATACTGGATATTATGAGCACGAGATACAGGATTTTATAAATCGGTTAAAGTTAAACTTTAAAAACATAATCCTAAAGACGGGCAGGTTTATACCCAACCAGCAGCCACATTATGACGAAGTGTTAGGTGTTTACCTTGCCAGTGACAACCAAAAGGCAACTCAAATTTGTTGAAAGGAGAGAATATGCGCAAAGATTACACAAGGATAAAGTTAGACCCTAATGAAGTCAAAGCTGTTATGAATGACTGTAAGAATTATAAAGAATTGTGTGAGAAATTTAACTGTGGTAAAGATTTTATGAGACATTTTCTTCTCGATAACGACTTATACGAAGAATACTGCATGTCTCATAATTTGCCAATAAAACTACAGAAGCACCAATGCTGTGTATGTGGTAAAACAGAAACGGTTTCAAGCCTTAAAGGTGAATATTATTGCAAAAAGCATTTTAATCAAATGTATCGTTATGGTGAAATTCAAAAGACCATATATGATGACAATGACTTTATAGAGCAAGGAGATGTCACTCAAATTATATTGAGAGACAGATATCAGAACGTAAAAGCTATTGCTATTATTGATACAGAAGATAAGCCGAAGGTT
>JAZQWM010000006.1:0-1046 GCA_045632345.1 Eubacteriales bacterium
AAATACCCACAGGAAAGTTTGTGCGCCTTATTAACGGCATTATAGCCATTACAGGCTCAAACGTAGAGGGTGGCTTTACCGCAGAGCAGAACATCCCTAAAAATCTTGCTTTTACGGCTACATTGACCTTGTTTATTCCTATGCTTAATGACACAGAGGACAACGAGCTTGTCACATCTATTCGTGAAATAGTTGACAAGGCTATGAGTTTAAACTTTTATGGCGAATTTGCAGGCTATAATATGAGTGTTGTTTATGCTCTTGGCAGAACAGGTGAGCGAATGAGCATAAAGGGCATAGGCGACTTTATAACCCTTAGATGCACCCTTGAATATGCATTCGTTGAGGGCGGTGTGAACTCCACGCAAATGATTATTCGCTATCTTGATACGGCTATCTATACCACAGTAAAAGCTATGTCAAGGGTAGCATCGCAAAAGGGCGATGTTGACCTATCTCAAAACACTAATGAGCAAATGAGTGTAACACAATCAACCGTGTTTACACTCTCCTTTGATAAGCCTTTACAGATTGGCGCATTTGACGATATTTGCACAAGGTATATTATAGAGGGTGACACAGGCGAATTTTACCCCATTACCGTGTCAATTCCCACAAGTACAGGGGTATTAACAAAAACCTACAATATGTGCTTTAATTCCGTTCAAATTAACGGACAAAACGCACTTAACGCAGGAATGTCCGTTGCTATGACAACCGCAAATGATGTAACAGGCGCAAAGAGAAGGTGAGAGTATGGCAAAAAGCGAATATTTAATAGTCTTTCGCAATGAGACGGACGATGAAAGCCAACAGACAACCGCACCCACGCAAGATAGTGACGGCAAGGCGCAGAAGCCAAAAGATAAGATAAAGACCGCCGCTATTGTCGGCACGGCTTACGGAGTTGTAAAGAGTGTAGCAAACAAGATAGCAAATCCTATTATAAACACAATAGCGGTAAGGACAGGATATGAGGAGAAGCAACAGCACGCACAGTTTGTCAAAGGCATAGCTTCACAGGCTATTGACACCGCTTTTTCAAT
>JAZQWM010000007.1:0-10864 GCA_045632345.1 Eubacteriales bacterium
CTAGTGGCTGGACAGAAGTTCCTTCCACAGGCATAGTTACAACTGCAAGCGGCAAGTATATTGCTGTTGCTGTTTCCGTTGACAATAAGGTTGTAAGCGGCGGCTCTGTTGCTGCTGTTGTCGGAGCATAAGGAGTAAATAATTATGCTGAATAAGCTGCTCATTCTGCTTGGAAATCCGCCCGAAAGCGAACGTGAAACAATAGAGACTTGCTTAGACATGGCACAAGATAAAGTGCTTGATGTAATAGGCAGGGACAGCCTTCCAAAAGGCGCTGAAAGCATAGTTATTCAGCTTGCTATTATCTTTTATAACAGGCTCGGTAACGAAGGCGAATCCAGCAGAAGTGAGGGCGGCATATCTCAAAGTTTTAACAACGATATTCCAGCGGATATTCTGAGACAGCTGCGAAATTATCCCCGAAAGGTCGGTGTAATCAGAAATGAGACTATCGAGGAATAAAATGCGCCCTGTATGGATATTTAAAATGGTCAATGTTCCTGTCAAGGATTATGTGGGGACAGAGCCTAAAATAGACTTAGTGGGGCAATTCAACTGCATTTGCGAAACAGTAAAGAAAAGCAAAAGCGATGATTCAAAGACCGAAAAAGAAGTAATATGCAAACTTACTGTACCAACAGGATATCATTTCAAGGAAGGCTTTATGTGTTCCTTTGACAGCAATATACAGCCCGATATGAAAATTGTTTCTGTATCGAAATACACAAATCACTGTATTTGTGAGTGCATTTCATGGAAATAAAATTTCAGATAAACGGCTTTAAAGAGTGGCTTGAAAAGCTTGATGCGCTGAGGGATATTGAAAAAGATCCCCGAATCAATAAAGCGCTAGGGCGTGGAGCTGCCCGAATGCAAGGAGCTGTAAAAATGCTAACTCCTGTCGGTGATGCTGCATGGGGCGGCACTGGAAATCTGAGAAACAAGATTTTTCTTGATAATCCTAAATTTAATGAATGGGGCATTGTTTCCAATGTGGAATACGCTCCATTTGTTGAATACGGCACAGGAAAGCTTGGAGATCCTTCCGTCCCACATACAGCAAAAGACCATTGGACGTATTATAACGACTTTGTAAATCGGTTTATAACGACACATGGTCAAAAGCCTGTACATATGTTTGCTAAAGGCTTTTCACAAATGCATGTAACGGTCTTTAAAATCGTACAAAACGAAGTAGAGGAGCTTATAAAAAATGCTTGATGTAACAAAGAAAATAGCAAATCTACTGGAAGAATTAGCGCCTGTTGAATTAGCAGGCTCTGAGAAACCGCTTGAAATGCCCTGTATATACATTGAACAAGTGGCAAATTCTGCTGACGTGACATTTGACTGTAAAGACTTTTTGACAGGGTTCACCTATCAAATTGATATTTACGCAGAAACGCCGAAAAAGTGTGCTGAAATGGCACAGGCTGTTAATGATATAATGCAGGCAAACGGCTGGAATCGCTCAAATAGTATTCCTATGGGGCGGCAGCGTTATGTTCTGACTTTCAGGGCATTAGTAAGCGAACAATATAACACGTATAAGGAGTGATAACATGGCAGAGTTTAACAGCAAGGGTACTATCCTTTATGTTGGTGCTGATCCTGTTTCTCCAGCAACAGAAGTAACATATAAGAAGCTGTATGGACTGTTTAACGTCCCTGAAATGGGTGGAACGCCTGAAAGGATCGATGTTACAAACCTGGAAGACGGACACAAGAGAAGTATACTCGGAATCGGCGATGTTGGTTCGCTTGACTTTGAATTTTATGCAACCGAAGACGAAACGGACACTACAGAGCAGATTCGTGACACATGGAATATTCTCAGAGGTTATCAGACCGCAGGAACAATAATGAATTGGAAATTAGTGTATCCTGACGGTGAAGGCTTTTCGTGGAAAGGCACATGCTCTGTCCGCAGGCAGGCGGCAGGCGTTAATGCCGCTATCAAGTTTACACTCTCGGTTGGACTTGACACAGAGCTTACAGATCTTTGATAAGGAGAATACCGCATGAATACAACAAAGCCTTATGAGACATTAATTGTAAGCGGTTGTGAATATCACCTAAAGTTCACAACCGCCAATGCGGTAAAGCTTGAAGATACTCTCAATATGGACTTATTGACAGGTTCAGAAAAGCTTGCCGAGATAAGGATACTTGCAAACTATTTCTTTGCTGCGACAGTATCCCTTAATGACAATATAAACAAGCTTGAAGACGTGTACCAGGTCTTTGATGATTATATCACCGAGGGCGGCACGTATAACAACTTACAGCAGCTTGTAATTGAAGCGCTCATAACGTCAGGTATTATGAGCAGAGAAATCTATGATGCATCAAAAAAAGCGGCGGAGAAACAGTTAGAAGCGTTAAAGAACTCATTGATATGAGGTATAACGATGCTCTTCAAGTGGGCTTGTCTCCTTATGAGTTTTGGAGTATGTCCCTTGCGGAAATAAAAGACACGGTAAACTCACGATTAATACAGCGGCAAAATGATATTTACGCCCTGTCAAGTATGGTCAGGGTTGCCGTGCTTTCTGTTTTCTCTAGTGAAGCGCCTTTCCCGAAGTCAGCAGATGAAGCTTTTGACAGAAATAAGAATCGGGAAGGAAACTGGATAAACTCATATAATTACCTAAAAGCAGTTCAAGAAATGCAAAGGGGGTGCAATAAATGATAGTAACAGATGAAATGCGAATACTTCTCCGCATCAACGGCTCGGCTCAGTATACAACAACAATGAACCAGGTCACAAATGTTACAAACAATTATAATAAATCAATTAACAGCCTCATTTCGTCTCTTGCAAAGCTTGTCAGCGCTGGAATGATTGTTAAATTTGGAAAGGATTGTTTGCAGGCGGCATCTGATATGCAGAAAGCCGAAGGCGTAATATCAACCACATTTAGCACAACAACTGACACAATCAATCAATGGGTAAAAAAGCAGGCGGCAGATTTTGGACTTTCTGACAAAGCTGCCAAAAACTATATTGGCACTTTTGGTCTCATGGCTCGGCAATTCCATTTCACGGAAGAGCAGGCGGCAAAAATGGGTATTGAATTAACAAAGCTTTCGGGCGATGTTGCAAGCTTTTATAACCAGGAAGACAAAGTAGCGGCAAATAAGCTTAATTCGATATTTACAGGAGAGGCAAACGGCTTAAAGGACTATGGTATTATACTGACAGAGGCGCAATTGAGCGCTTATGCACTGGCTAAGGGTATTGCAAAGCCTTTCAAGGATATGTCGGATCAAGAAAAGGTACTTGTCAGATATCAGTATGTAATGGAAAAGCTTGCATACGTGCAGGGCGATTTTGCAAGGAACTCTGATAAGCTGTCCAATTCCACAAAGAGCCTAAAACTCAACCTTGAAAATCTTAAAGTTGAGGTAGGAAGAGAGCTTATTCCTGTTGTAAATGAGGGCTTAATTACTGTTACAAACATACTGAAAGCGGCATCACCTTTCCTTATAGGCATTGCTCAGACTATTCATTATTACAATATGGCGTGGAAAAATGCATCTGAAACAACAAAGGCGTTTGTTAAGATATCCATAACGGCTTTTGCTGTAATGCTCTTAGCGCCCCGAATTATAGCAATTACAAGCGCTGCGGTTAAGCTGTTAACTATGCAGATAGTGGGCTTAGGCGGTGCTTTAAAAGCCATTTTACTAATTGCAGGCGTGTTGTTTGCATTACTTGCTATTAACGATTTGACAAAATCAGTTGTTGATATGAAGCTTAACAAGCAAATTGACAATATCGGGGATTCTGCGGCAGCTAGCTCAGGCGCAGTTAATACGCTTGCGGATAGTATGGACAATCTGTCAGACAGCACAAAGGGACTTGAAACATTCTTAGCCTCTTTTGATGAAGTCAATAAAGTGGGTGGAAACTCTTCACTCATGTCAAACCTTGTGACAGCAGAAGACCTTGCAAATATACTCGGTGCGGCTACAGGAATAGGAGACTTGCAGAACTCTTTAAATTCTCTTGAAATTCCTGATTACAGTGAGGGAACTATATTTGATCCTGAATGGTGGGAAGAGAAGAAAGAACTTGTGTTAGGATTCATTGATACTATCGGCACAACTGATTTTTGGAGCAACTGGAAAACAGGACTTGAATCAATAGATGAATGGCTTGCAGAACACTTCCCGAAGTGGCATGCAACATTTATGCAGCTCGGTGCTGATATCTATGATGCATTGCACCCTGATGCTGATAAGGATTTGAGAGAAACTTTCTCCTATACGAACAGCAAAACAGGAAAGGTCGTACAAGGTCTGAAATATAACAATGACGGTACATTATCAGCTGCTTATCTCAACGCAAGCGCAAATGCCGCCTCTTCAAATATCAGCACTGTTACAAATAATACTATAAACAGTACATCGCCGAATCCTATTGATGTAACGCTGTTGCTTGACGGCAGGAAAATTGCATCTGTTGTTACGGATCTTCAAAATCAGAAGGCACGTTCAAGCGGAAACAGCCCGATAATCCCATAATAGAAAGGGGTATCGTTTTGAATGCTTAAAATAAATAGCACAGTCCTTCCAGCGCCTAAAGATGTTATATATAGCGATAACAAGCTTTGGTCACAAAATACTGGAAGACTTGACAGCGGCTTTTTTGTTGGTGAATTGGTGGCAATAAAGCGAAAGTTTGAAGTTACATTTCCGCCTCTTACTCCAACACAACTATCAACAGTAAAAACAGCATTTAATGATGAATTTGCACAGGTTACAATCACTGATCTTGACGGCACGGACGTTGTTCTTACATGTTATTTTGGTGATGTTACCGTCAAAGCTTATTCATGGAAAAATGGCATTAAACTTGCCATAGATGCAAAAGTATCAATTATAGAAAGGTGATGTTATATGCTCCCAATTACAGGCGATTTGAACGCTATGCCCCGAAAGGTCAGCTGTAAGCTTGTTATAGGCGGCAATACTATCACTGATGTAAAACGCTTGACATACGCATCTGACTTCACAGGCAATATTACAGTTGGGCAGGTCGTTTCGTCATACATCAATGTTACCCTTCCAACACCAAATTACAGCATTGCTGGTGCTAACGTCTCACACAGCATGGGAATCGGTGATCCTGTTGAATGGGTAAATATTGGCTCTTTCCGCATTGAAGAAAACAGCATAAGAACAAAACAGGGGTATACATCTTTCTCAGCATATGACAAGTTGTATTACTCAAACAACACTTATCAATCAAGCTTGACATTCCCTACAACACTGCAAGCGATTTGTAATGAGGTTTGCGGATTGATTGGCATAACGTCTGCCACACTTCCTGTAAATCCGACAATTAATGAAAATATGCTTGACGGTTACACATTAAGGGACGTTTTGGGCTTTATAGCTGGTTATTGCGGGAAAAATGCTTACTTATCGCCGAGCGGTCAGCTTGATTTGCGCTGGTTTGCATCTGTGGCTTATACTGCGGACGGCACAAGGGCAAACATACCTTATATTGGCGAACAGGACTGCACTGTCAGCCGCTGGATATGCCAAACACAGGACGGCGTTATAACTTCGGGCAGTGGTCAAGGTATTTACTTCATTTGCCCTTTCATGACACAAACAAGGCTTGATGCCTTAGCACAATATCAATCTCTTACATATCGCAAGGCGGAAGTTGACATTCCTTATGGTAATTTCTGCTTACAAGCAGGCGATATAATTACAGTTAGCACAACAGGATCTAATCTTAATATCCCGATTATGTCTAATTCATACGATTATGACGGCGGTTTATCGTCTTCTGTCACGTCATACGGTGTTTCAGACTATCAGGGCAATGCAAACAACGCTGAACGCTCTGTATCGGCACAGAGGGTTCTATCTGTCTTAGACAGCAAGAGGGCGGCTTACCGAGTAAAAGAAGAAATCGAAACAGCAACAGCTCATATTACAGGTGCTAATGGTGGATACATCAAAATAAACTTTGGTGGAAATGGCAATACAGCTGAACTGCTTGTTATGGATCAACCTTCTTATGAACAATCCCTTAATGTTTGGGTGTTTAATCAGAACGGATTAGGTCATATGCAAAGAGCAAGCACAGCTGATCCTTTCAGCCCTGTTAATGTTGCTTTGACTTCATACGGCACTGTTGTCGCAGAGCGCATCGCAGGAACAATGATAATCGGTGTCGGAATTGAAAATCTTGCAAGCGGTACAGGAACACGCTCAAAGATAACAATGGAGCAAGGCTCAATTGAATTTAAAAGAGTTGCGGCAGAACCTGATGGAACAATAAGTCTTATAGGCGCTATAAGATTTGAACCACGTGCAGCTGCTGACGATATTGATTCAATTTCAATCCGTGCGCAAAGGGGAAAAGCTGTTACAATAGGTTATGAATACAATGGAAACAAAAGCGATGATTTTGTTTATTATTCTGATTTATCGGATCCAGCAGTCCCATCAGATGCGGCGAAATTTAACTTTTGGGGTGACCTCAGAATATTTAGCAATCTTCAATGGATATCCCTTACAGATTTAGAGCAGCGTGTTTCAAACCTGGAACAGCGTGTATTAGACCTTGAAAATCAGTAATGCATATTTGTTAAACGTCTTACAATATGCAAGGAGTGATTTTATGATAATTTACAGAGGAAAAGAAGCGGTATTTGGTGTACTGCTTACTATAGATCATGCATGGCGGTACGGCATGACAGCAGAGGATACATGTACAGTAAAAATAATAGATAATGATATGAAGGCTATTACAAAAGTTTTTGACAGTTCGGCATGTGATAGCATTGATAAGTACATTACTGTTATACTCAGCCCACAAGAAACAGCTGAAATGAGCTTAGGGCGTGGCACACTTACTGCATACATGAATGACCTTGTTGTTATCCGTCCGACAGAGTTTTACGTAAAGGAGGCTATTTAATGTCTCATTATGACGAAACAAGAAATCGCTTTAACCCTGACAACAGGTTTATCGGCGATATAGAAGACGGCAAGCGTTATCCATTCGCCTGCTATACAAAAGAGGAATCAGATGCAAGATATGCCGCTAAGTCTCTTGAAGAGACCGTTGCAGCTCTTTCAGAAATAGTTGCAACAAAGGCAGATGCTGCCACAGTTGCTGAAATTCAAGTACAAATCGCCGATATATTGCAGAGACTTGATGCGCTTGAATATAAGGCAATTACTATTCAGACCTTTGCCGCAAGTCCAGCAACTATTGAGCGTGGTTCAAATGCAACCATTAACTTAACATGGAGCTTGAATAAAGCCGCAACCACACAAACTATCAACGGCACGGCTGTTCAGGGAACTTCAATGCAAGTTACAAATGTATCCGAAACAACGTCCTATAGGCTTGAAGTATCAGACGGCGAAACACAGGCAACAAAGACCGCTACAGTCACGGCAGCGAATCAGATCTATTATGGAGCTGCGGCGGACTTCTCAACGATCACATCGCTTACAAAAGTCCTTTCGGACAACAAAAAGCGGACTATCACCGTTAATGCAGGACAGGGACAGTATATCATTTATGCATATCCTTCCAGGCTCGGCAATGTAACTTTTTACGTTGATAGCTGGGAAGGCGGCTTTGAACCAGCCGTTGAGCAAAGCATAACAAATGCAAGCGGATATACTGAAACTTACAAGATATACAGGTCAACAAATGCTAATCTCGGCGAAACGACGGTTGAGATTAAGGAGGGATAATTAATGGCAGTAGTAGTAATAGACACAATTAAGCCCAAAAATCAAGGCACATTTCCAGTTGTTGAGGCGAAAGATGTTAAGGTTGATAATAATGATAAGAGGCTTGATACGGCGCTTGGCGAAAAAGCAAGTCAGGCAGATGTAACAGCGCTTAGTGAAACTGTTTCAGGGAAAGCAAATCAATCTGATTTGACAGCTTTAAGCAATACTGTATCAGGTAAAGCCTCACAGGCTGATCTTACTGCTCTTAGTAATACAGTTGCTGATAAAGCTGACAAGTCAGCTCTTGCAGAAACTAATGCAGCTGTTGCAGGCAAACAGGCAGCGCTCACAGAATCACAACTTGCAGCTTGTAATTCAGGTATTACTTCTGTATTAGTCACACAAATTGGTACAAATACAACAGATATAGCGACTAAAGCTGATGCAGAAGACGTTACAACATTGCAAGGGCAAATGGCTCTTAAGGCTGATTCAAGTGACTTAACAACCGCAACAAATAATCTGCAATCACAGATTGATTTGATTGTAACGCCAGTAACGCAAGATGCAGAGGTTGAAAATGCAAGAGTTGATGCCGTTGGTACAACTTTTACATCTTTGAAAGCACGTTGTGATTCTGATGATGTAAAACATAGTTCTAAAGAATCAGAACTTGAAATAGCAGTTAACAGTTTTCCGTTTACAGATCATTACAATCCACAAGCTATTACCTGGACACGTACAGATAAATATGTCAATAATACAGGCGCTGAAACATCTGCAAATTATTATTATCAGTCGGAATTTGCCGTACAGCCAGGTGAAAAATACTTAGTCACAGGAACTTATGACTACGGTAAATGTGTGTTTGTTACAGAAAATGTAAACGGCGACGTTATACAAAAGGTATTTAATACCGCAGCTCATACAGTTGTTGAAAATATTGTGGTTAGTATTGGAGTAACCGAAACAAAACTTATTCTTCAATCTTCGGCTGAGGATAGAAGTCATTATGTTTTGCAAAAATTTGATACCAAAACGCTTGGCAATGGTTCAGTTGATAGAAATGCGCTTGTTAATGAAGTCAAGAACTGCATAGCTTCTTATGATACAACTATTAATCTTCTTGACATTAACGCAGCTGGTGTTACAATAGGGCATTATATAAATCAATCTAATCAGCTTACTGAATCAGATGTAATGAACGTTTCTGACTACATACCGATTGAGCAAAATGTTGAATATAAATTTCCTGTATATGCTAATTACTTTGGTTCGGAAAACGCAGCTCGAATTCCATATTACAATGCCGAAAAAACATACTGGAGTTTTGTAACAGGAACATACGATTCTGATACCAAACTTTTAAGCGTGACATTTACAAATGCAAATGCTTACTATACCAGAATTAATTTTGGAATAATAAACTCTTATGTTACTAAGACGGATCCAAAGCTTAATCCTGAGAACATGATGTTTACGAAAGCTCCATACCCTTCCACATATATTCCTTACGGAAATCAAGGTTTCATGCCTGATAATATATTCTTTAGCATGACAGACCAACAAAAACTGAATCCGCTATTCCGAAAGAAAATTGTTTTCACAGGTGATAGTATATGCAATGGTTCTTCGGCAAGAGATAACCTCAACGGTTGGGCAGGACGTATCGGACGTAACAATCAAATGACATGGACAAATGCAGGCATAAGCGGAGCGACATTCACAACAGGACTTACAGGCTCGGCAGGCGTTATCGCAGACACTAACTTCTTCGATGCGGATTATCTTATAATCGAGGGCGGAACGAATGATGCTGACTTAATTGGAGATGCTCTTACAGAAGAGCCACAGGATTTTGGAACTTATTCAATGGGAGATTATACATCGAACTTCGATAATACAACATACTGCGGCGCTATTGAATCACTATTTAAGAGGCTAACAACCGATTACAAGGGAAAGAAGATAGGTTGCATTATAGCGCAGAAAATGGGTGGTGTCAATGCGACATATCCCGATTACACTAAGGAACATAATAACAGGCGTTTCTACTTTGAAACGCTCATGACACTCTGCGAGAAGTGGGGTATTCCATATCTGAATTTGTGGGATAATTGTATGCTTAATCCTATGATTCCAGCACACTACACAGAAAACGAGGATTATATGTATGTCGATGGTCAGCATCTTACTTCTAATGGTTACGACTATATTTCACCAATCATTGAATCATGGCTAAAAACTCTTTAAATCAATAGGAGGAATTACCTATGGACGGCACAACAATTATATCAATTCTCTCTTTGACAGGTACTTTAGTCGGTAGTCTGGGCGGTATAATTGTCAGTTCAAAAATGACTAACTATCGCCTTGAACAGCTTGAAAAGAAAGTTGATAAACACAATAACTTTGCAGAGCGCCTGCCTGTTGTAGAGGAACAAATAAAGGACTTTAACAGGCGGTTGGAGGCGGTTGAGCGTGAAAATTCGTGAAAAACTAGCAAAACTTATTGACGTAAAGACAATTGTAACCTTTGCCCTGACTGCGACGTTTGTCTATCTTGCCATTCTCGGCAAGATAGAGCCGCAAGTCTTCTTAACAGTATATTCAACCGTAATAGGCTTCTATTTCGGTACACAAGCAGAAAAAAACAACAAAAAGGAGTGATATAATGGCTAAATATGGTATTGATGTTTCACAGTGGCAGGGAGATATCAACTGGAGTGAGGTAAAGACTGATTTTGCTATCCTCCGAGCAGGATACGGAAGAATTGCTTCACAGGTTGATACTAAGTTTGAAAGAAACTATCTTAATGCAAAGGCAGCTGATATCCCTGTCGGTGCTTATTGGTACAGTTACGCTAAATCAGCGGAAGAGGCAAGACAAGAGGCTAAAGTATTCATAGACGTGCTTAAATACAAGCAATTTGAGTATCCTGTATACTTTGACGTTGAAGAGAAAGCCACACTTGATCTTGGAAGAGATAAAGTGAGCGAAATCATTATAGCTTTCCTTGACGAAATGGAAAAAGCTGGATATTTTGCAGGGCTTTATATGTCCGCATCATTCCTTACGAACTATACAACACAGTATATCAAAGATAGATATGCAATATGGGTTGCACATTATGACGTAAATAAG
>JAZQWM010000008.1:0-123406 GCA_045632345.1 Eubacteriales bacterium
TCGATAAATTGGAATTTGACGGTTCATTTAACTGCTTTTATGGTATAAGTTGCACCCCAATTATTTAACACTTCAATTGATGAAAAGCCTGCTTGGGCAAGTGCTTCTGTTTCATGTTTTACAGTAAGTGGAGTGTCGTAATGATAAAATTCATTATCCGCGATCCCTTGTTCTTCTTTCAAAGACATTAGATTCCGTCTGTGCATTTGTTCTTCCTCGTCGGATAGCGAAAAATAATCCGTAAGGATAAAGTAACCGTCATTCTTTAATGCCGTATGTAGCTTAGCGTATAGCTTAACCTTTTCTTCTTTTTTGAAATGATGCAGACTTTCCACTGATACGGCGGCATCAAACACATTCTTGCCGAGAGGCACATCAAAATATGATCCATGTATCAAGGTTATATCCTTGCCAACAAATTTTCGTTTGAGTTCGGATAACATTCCTTGCGAAAGATCTATTCCTGTTACCCTTGCTGTTGGGTTAAACGTATAATATTCTTGCAGTTCCAATCCCGTACCACATCCCAAATCAAGTATTTGGCAGCTTTCGGAAGTCGGCAGTTGTTTTGCTGTAAAGGGATAGAACTCGTTTGCGGATTCAATGTTGGTCATCATATGCTCATCATATCCGTCAAGTCGTGCTTCAAAGAAATCGCTCATTTTTTCAAGCATACATAACCTCCTACAAATTCTTATTTATCGTTCTGTTTTATCGCCAGTTTCGCATTTGTTTTACAAATGCATCGGGCTATGCCCACACCCTTATTATAGCACAAAAACCGCAGAAAATCAATCTGCGGGTTCTGTATTTCTCCGTTAAGAGTATCATGCCAATGCTAAGGTGTGTTTTTTTATTTTGCTGAATTGATTGCGTTTTCTAATATTTGCTCGCTTATCATACCTGTATAGTATGCGCAAACCGTACCGTCGGAGTTGATAATTACCGTTCGCGGAATTGACTGAAGTTCATAAGCGTAGTAGCCCTCAAATTGATAGTCAAAATAGATTGGGAACGTGTATCCGCTTTGTTCATAGAAAGATTTTGCGCTTTCCATTGTGTCGCTGCCCCATGCAAGATGGCTAACCATTACGAACTCAACGTCATTTCCGTACTTTTGATATGCTGTCTCAAAATCAGGCATTTCTGCCTTGCAAGGCGGACACCAGCTTGCCCAGAAGTTAAGCACAACTACCTTTCCGCGAAAGCTTTCAAGGGTTACTTGATTGCCGTTGTAGTCAAGCAATCTTATATTAGGTGCATAAACCTTGTCTGTATCGTCGGTGTCGGTATCTGTATCTGTTTCTGTTTCGGTGTCGGTATCTGTATCGGTGTCCGTGTCGGTGTCCGTGTCGATGTCGGTATTAGTGTCAGTATTTGTATCGGTATTTGTATCCGTGTCTGTGTCAATGCTTGTATCTATTTCTGTATCAGCGCTTGTATCGGTGTCAGTAACTACGTCGCTATTTGTATCTATATCGCTTTCTGTATTACTGCTTGTGTCGGTAATCACATCACTGCTTGTGTCAGTGATTTTGTCTGTATCTGTATCGTTATTTCCGTTACAAGAAACTAAAAACAGACACAATGTAGCTAAAATCAGTAAAATTGCTGTGATTTTTTTCATGTTTTTTGTCCCTTCCTTCGAAAATCTAGCCAGCTGACCGCTAACACGGCCTCCCTTGTGTAAAGGGAGGGGGACCACGAAAGTGGTGGAAGGATTGTTCTTCCGCTGACCGCTGACCTTTTACTTAAAAAGGTCCAAAATTTGCTCCTTAGACTTAACTCCGCTTGATTGATGAGTAATAACGCCGTCCTTGATAACTACAAGGTATGGGATATATTGAACGCCGAATGCTCCTGCAAGCTCGCCGTTTTCGTCAACGTTTACCTTGCAAACTGCAATGTCTGTATTTTCCTTGTCAATTTCCTCAAGAATTGGAGCTATCATTTGGCAAGGACCGCACCAATCTGCGTAAAAGTCGATTAAAACGTTTTTGTTTTCTTTTGTAATTTGTTCAAAATTATCTATACTTAAATGTACCATAGTATTTCTCCTTTTATATTCTTTGTTGTAAACATATTCTAAAATATTTAAGAAAATTTTTCAATAGCTTTGTCGCAAGCGGTCATTTTCTGTCGCAAGTGGCATTTGTAACCTTGCAAACTGCTAACTGCTGACCACTGACCACTGACCACTGACCACTAATTTGAGAGTTCCCCTCTCAAATTAACTTCCATTTTCGCTTTAATTTCTTCCTTAGTATAACCCTTACTGAAAAGATAATACAGCTTTGCAACGGCTGATTCCGTTGTCATATCATAGCCGCTTACTGCGCCTGCTTTTTTAAGTGCTGAGCTTGTTTCATAAATGCCAAGGGAAACTGTACCCTGTGGGCATTGTGAGCAAACTGCAACAACGCTGCCGCTTTCAAACGCCTTTTTAATAATAGGTAAAAGCGTGCCGTTATCCGATGGGATATTGCCTGCGCCGAAGGTTTCAAGAACGATACCCTTTAATTTTTCCGTCATTACCCCCTCAAAAAGCGGGAAGCGTATGCCCGGGAAAATCTTTAATACGCCAATAGGCACGTCTATAAACGGACAGAAATTGAACTCTCCGTCATGCTTTGGCAAATGTGGGTATGGCATATAGGTAATTGAAATTCCTGCCTCAGCAAGTAGTGGGCAGTTGGGGGAAGAAAACGCTCTCATGCCGTCGGCAGACATCTTTGTTGCGCGGTTTCCACGCATTAGCTTACCGCCAAAATACAGACACACCTCACGGATAATTCCCTGTGAGGCTATTATCATTGAGGTAATAAGGTTATCAAGCCCATCGCTTCGTATTTCGCAAAGGGGAATTTGTGAGCCTGTCAAAATTACAGGCTTGTCAAGATTTTCAAGCATAAATGACAATGCCGAAGCAGTATATGCCATTGTGTCTGTGCCGTGAAGCACAACGAAGCCGTCATAATCCTTGTATCTGTCGCTTATTATCTTACCGATTCTGTTCCATTCGCTAACCGTCATATCTGAGGAATCAAGAAGGGGCGACATTTCATAAAAATCATAGTCAGGCATGCTTTCGTTTTTAAGGTCCTTAATTTCATTGAATAGCGTTTCAATATAGCCCGCTTGAGGCTTATAGCCGTTATCTGACGGTATCATGCCTATTGTACCGCCGGCGTGGATAAGACAAATTTTAGATTTCATGCTCTCTCCAATGTATAAACAGCAAGAACTGTTATTTCTTGCTGCTATCTTTATACTTATATCTGGTTGTGTGGCTATGGCTATACGTGTCGTAATAGTCAGTTAGCTCAAGATTAGTAAATTTATCAAAGGGATAAATTGTGCCGCGTAGCTTCTTTTTATAGGAAACGACAACGGCTATGGCAAAAATTCCTGCAATTACCACCGCTACAATAACGGCAACAATTACCACGTTAAAATAAAACGCTTTGTCATCATAGCTCTCTGCTCCAACGATTAACGCCATTGAGACAGCTATTAAAAGTGAAAATATCAATATCAAAGGAAGTCTTTTCATAATAACAGAAGCCCTCCTAATAATATTAAAATCCCAACGCCAAGGCCTGTCAAAATGCTCCAAAGCGACACCTTTTTTCCGTCAATAGGTAATTCTCCGTAGATTTTGCCCGTGTGTCCGTTCATAGCGTAGGTGTAGGATTTGCCTTTTTTGCTTTTGTATGTAAGCAACCAAATTGGCATTAAGGAATAGTCCCAATGGCATGCTTTTATACGCACCCTGCTATTTGTGATATTTACAGAGGAATAGCCGCCTATCGTGCCTCTTAAAAGTGAGTTACTATAAGAGGAAAGCTTGCTCTTAAAGGATTCCTCAAGGGCTTCTCTTTCAATATCGCGTTTTTTAGCTAAAAATCCGCTTAAATAGGACATATTAAAGTCCATTTGTGCAGTTGAAGGGAAAGGCAATATGCCCTCAAGCATGTTTTTATCCGCTTCGGAATACGCGCTTTGCACAATATCCTCAAAATGAATATCTCCACGTCTGTAAACCTTATAATAGGACGTTTCCTTATAACGATAATCCCCAGAGGTCCACGTACGCACCTTAGTTGCGCTAACGTTAATTTGGGAGTCCGTATCCGCATCAGTTACCCAGAATGGATAATAAATGCCTGTGATTTTCTCTATTTGCTTTTTCTCTGTAAAATCCTTTGGAACGAACTTCTTTTTCTTGGCAAAATCAAGAAAATGATTGATTGCCTCGTCCCTTGAATACTTAAAGGGAACTACCTTTGTTGGCATTTTCTGTCCCGATAGCTTACCGCTTAAAACAACAGGGCTATGGCAATAGGGACAAAAATCCGCAACGGTATTTTCATCAGCCGTAATCTCTGCGCCGCATTGATTACATAAATATTCGTTCATTTGCTCGCAAAATTCTTCATTTTGCTTCATTGCTTCCTCAGCCTTTTTATGAGCGTCGGTGTTGGCAAGGTCCATTTCCGTATGCTCACTTAAACAGAATTCGCATTTGAATAACTGAGTATCGGGATCAAATTTTAGTCCTGCGCCACAGCAGGGGCATTGGTATGTAAGTGTCATCGTCGCTTCGCTCCTCAAGGGGATAGGATATAGGGGACAGGGGTTCGCTTCGCTCACAGGGGGGATGACTTATCGCTAATTGTTTTCAGCGTTATAGCTTAGAGCTTCGTTCCGCAGTTTGAGCAGAATGCGCCTGTATTTTTAGTTCCGCAGTTTTGGCAGAACTTTTCGGCTGATGCATCCGGCTTCTTTGAGCCACAGTTTTGGCAGAAGTTGCCTGTATTGTTAGCTCCACATGAGCAAGTCCAGCCGCCTTGTGGGGCGGGCTTCTTTGAGCCACAGTTTTGACAGAAGTTGCCTGTATTTGTTGCTCCACATGAGCATGTCCAACCGTTTGCCTGAGCTTGCGCCTGTGCTTGAGCTTGAGCCTGTTGCTGTGCGATTTGGTTTTGGTTAGCTGCGCTTGCGCTTTGCATAAATCCGCCGCCTGCATTCATTCCAACGCCCATACCCATAAATGCAGCTGCTGCACCACCTGGGTTAGAGCCTGCATTTTCAAGTCCTCTTGCGATAGCGCCTTGGATATAGCCCTCTCTTACAGATGGGTCGCCAAGCATTGCGCCTTGGTTACGCATGTTGATAAGCTTCTTTGACTCCTCGTCATAGCTTACGCTTGCAACACCAACGGAAAGAACCTCAAAGCCACGGAGATTTTCCCAGTTTTCGTCAAGCTCCTCAGCCATATATCTTGAAAGCTCTGTTGATTTTGATGCAACGTATGAAATTCTGATGCCGTCAACGGACATCTTGTTAATTGCTGCTGTTAAAGCCTCTAGGAATTCATCAAGATATTGCTGATTGATATCGTTAATATCAACTCTTTCCGCATTTCTTGCGATTACCTCTGCATAGAACTTAAGTGGGTTTGTAATCTTGATTGAGTAAGTACCGAATGCTCTTAAGAACAATTCTGCATTATAGAAGCTATCAAAGTAGTTGATTGGAATCTTTGTGCCGAACTTAATTCCCTTAATTTCTTGAAGGTTGATAAAGAATACCTTTTGCTTACCTGATGGAACGCCGCCGAACTTAACTCTTGAAAACATTTCCTTTAATGAATCGCCAAAGTGTCCGCTAAAAAGTGATGGCGCGCTGCCTGAGTCAACCTTATAATAGCCTGGGTCTGCCGTATAGTCAACAACCTTACCGCCGTCAACTAAAATCATAAACTGATTATCGTAAACGTGGATAATACTGCCGTCGCTAACGTAATCCTCACTACCCTTTTTATTGCTGTTTCTTTTACCTGTTCTTACTGCTACACCGCTTGTAAAAACAGTTGTATCGCTCATTTCGTCAGCTTCAACTACCTCTAACCATTGGTCTGCAAGGTTGCCGCCTACTGAATCAAAAAACGCCTTAATAATTCCCATAATTTTCTCCTTTCGCGACATAGTCGCAACTATGATTGCCTGTCGGCAAGTCATGAGACTTCATCGTTTTGAAATTACAAGGCAATCGTATCATAACGTTTGCGAAGCAAACTCATAACACTTGCGAAGCAAGTTCATAACTTGTGTCCCTTGCTAACAGTAAATCATAATTTTATTTTTGTTTTTAATCAAATTTCGCTAACAGCTAACATATCTGCTTCGCGGAGCGATATAACCGAATAAATTCGGTAGCGATATGCTTAAACTATGTTTAAGCGCGATATTCCGCCTAAGGCGGAGCGATATGCTCCTTCGGTGCGTGCTGACCGCTATCCGCTAACAGCTAATCGCCTTAATACTCAACAAACGTAACGCAGCCGTCTGCTACTGTTGAATATAAGCCGCCTGTAATTGATTTTTCCATATCAACGTATGATTTTTCATTAGCATCGTAATATGATACCTTTACGCTTTCAGGCATATTAAATAAGTTAACGGATGCTCTATCCGCTGACCAGTACGCATATACTGTTTTGCCCTCTCCGTCAACGAACTTATAGCAGTATAGGTTCTTTTCGCCGCTTGATACTACCTGCGCTAAATACATGCCGTCAAGCTTAGACTTAAAGTATTCAAGAAGCGCAAATGATAATTTCTTGTTTCCGTCCTTATCAATAAGACCGTGTCCCTTATTTTCCGTATCGTTTAAAAGGTCATATGATGCTTTGTCAACGTCCATGCCCTGTAAAATAAGGAATGAACGGAGAATGTACATTGCTTGAATTTCCTCAGAGGTATATTTGTCAGTTGGCTGAGCGTAAATTTCGCTTTCAGTATTGACAGTATCCCAGCCGAAGTCGCTTATGTAAATTTCAACTGAGTTATAATATTCGTTTCTGTATGCAATCAAGTCCTTAAGCTCTTGGTTGTTTGCAAATATTTCCTCAGGTGTTTTGCCCTCGGTATTTACAGAGAACGCCCAACCGCCGATTGGCAAGTATTCATCATCACGAAGTAAATCAACCTGCTCCATTAGCTCCTTAATATAAGGAAGATTATAGCTTGACATTTTACCTGTAATAAGGCGGATTTTGTTATTTATAAACGTTGTGCCGTTGTTTTTTACGTCAGAACCGTTTTGCTTGCAGTTGTTATCGTAAATTAAGTTAAGAAGCAATGCGTAATCGCTTGCTGAAATCGTTGTATCGGGATTTACGCCGATTTCAATTCTGGTAAGATTTGAAATAAGTGAGTTGTTGCAGTATGATTTTGCAAACTCGTGAATTTTTGTGGCAATATCGCTAAATGCAACCTCGCCCTCAAGCGCTTCAAGCTTTGCTTTTGATAAATCAAATTCAACTGAAACGGACGTTAGCATACCGCTGATTGTACAGTAGGTAATAGGATTTGCGCCCATTAGGTCATCAAGAGCTGTTTCATATCTGCCGTAGCCGTAGGCTGTACGGAATTTATAATCATTATCCTTAAGCTGCGCTCCGCTCTTGCATATATCAAGACCGATATATTGATTAAGAGGATATTTTTCCCTCTCAAGCACAACGTACTCAGGAATTTCCGGAATTACAGGAGTATCAGGCTCTGGGTCAGGTGTACTACCGTTTTCCGTATCCGTTGGGATATCACTTGGTATATCTGTTACAGTATCGGAAGGAGTATCACTTGGCTTATTTCCCGAATCGTTATCAAGCACCTCATCAGTAACCGCGTCCGTTCCAGTGTCCTTTTCAATGTACGGTCCTGCCACATCAATAATTTTGTCCTTTAAATTTTCGGACATCTGCTCCATTTTATCTTGAATACTCGCCATATCGCATGACACTAAAAGCAATACGCAAATTAGCGGTATTAACAAAAATACTAATCTTTTCATACGTCAACCTCTCCCACAAAATATAAACAATCGTTAACTAATCAGCTATTAGCTCACTGCTAACCGCTGATGGCTCACATTTATTTTATCATTTATTTTTATATATGTCAATATTGACTTTAGTATATTATTGTGGTAGAATAACCTGTGGTAGCGATTAGGAGACAGGGGCACACTGCGCGTGCAGAGAATAGGGGCGACCTTGTCGCAGGGGCTCATTGCATTCGCAGGGAATAACTAACTTTCCCTGTGAGCGAAGCGAACCCCTGACACCTGACCCCTATCCCCTATCCCCTACGACTGAAAGGAGTAATAAAATGGAAAACATTAGACTTGGTGTCATCGGCTTCGGCTGCCGTAGCTACGGAATGACAGAAATATTTTTAGGATTTGACGACGTAACAGTTGTTGCAGTATGCGACAAATATGAGGACAGAGTTCAAAACGCCATTAACAAGGTTATTGAAAAGAGAGGCCACACGCCATTTGGCACAACTAACTATCATGAAATTTTAGAAAGAGACGATATTGACGCGGTATTTATTGCTACTGACTGGGAGCTACATATTCCTATCGCCATTGACGCTATGAACGCTGGCAAGGCTGTTGCTATGGAAGTTGGCGGTGCTTACAGCTTACAAGAATGCTACGACCTTGTTGAAACTTGGGAAAGAACAAGAGTGCCATTTATGTTTCTTGAAAACTGTTGCTATAACAGAGAAGAATTACTTGCCTCTGCTATTGCTAAGAAGGGCATTTTCGGTAAAATCGTTCATTGCTCAGGCGCATACGCTCATGACCTTCGTACAGAGGTTATTTTCGGCAAGGAAAACAGACATTACCGTTTAAGAAACTATCTAAACAGAAACTGCGAAAACTACCCAACTCACGAGCTTGGCCCTATGGCTAAGGTGCTTGGTATCAATCGCGGTAACAGAATGACTTCCCTTGTTTCCGTTGCTTCAAAGTCATTCGGTATGGAGCAATACGTTATTGACCATAAGGACAAGGTTGACCCTGCATTACAGGGCGTTGACTTTGCGCAGGGCGACGTTGTTCAAACTATTATCACATGCGAAAACGGCGAAACAATGCTTTTAACTCTTGATACCTCTCTCCCACGCTCATATAACAGAGCATTTACAGTAAGAGGCACAAAGGGTATGTACGAGCAATTTACAAACAGCGTATTCCTTGATGGCGACCGTGAATACTGGACAGGCAAGGAATTTATTGAAAACAACTTAAATAACGCTGACAGATATAGTGAGCTTCTTCCTGATTGCTGGAAGAACATCACAAAGGAGCAGCTTGACGCAGGTCATGGCGGTATGGACTACATTGAGCTTCGTGATTTTGTTGACAGATTAAAGGGCGGTATTCCAATGGCACTTGACGTATATGACGCGGCTGCATGGATGTGTATTTCCTGTTTAAGCGAGGAATCAATCGCGGGCGGCGGTAAGCCTGTGGAAATTCCTGACTTTACAAAGGGCGAATACAAAAACAGAAAGGACGTTGATATTATTTTAGGATATCACGTAGATGAGGAATAAAAAATGAATTACAAGGTAACAGAACTTGAAAACGTAATTAAATTTGACTTTACAGTGCCATATGATGAATTCAGCATTTATCTTGGCACAGCGCTTGATGGTCTTTTAAAGGAAAAGAATGAGGAAAATATGTCCTTAAATGACTTTATTGTAAAGTACGGCAAGGAAGAATTAAACTTTAAGGCTCTTAATCTCGCTATGGGCGAGGGCTACAAAAAAGCCATCGAGGAAACAAAATCTGTTGTTATCAGTCAGCCAATGGTACAAGTTGGCGAGGTTGGTGTTATGAGCGACACTACCTTCTCTATTACCATTGATAAAGCCCCTGAATTTGAGCTTGGTCAGTACAAGGGACTTGAAATTAAATTAGACAGCAAAACTCCATCAGTTACAGTTGATGAAATTGCACATAGAGTTGCTTCTATTGCTAACCAAATGTCAACTCTTGTTTCCGTTGAAGGCACACTTCAAAACGGTCAAACCTCAATTATTGACTTTGAGGGCAGCGTTGACGGCGTATTATTTGATGGCGGAAGCGCACAAAATTTTGAGCTTGTTATCGGCTCAGGTATGTTTATTCCCGGCTTTGAGGACCAAATGGTTGGTATGGAAAAAGGCGAAGTTCGTATCGTTAAGGTTAAGTTCCCTGACGAATACACACCTGAACTTGCAGGTAAGGATGCAGACTTTAAGGTAACTTTACACGATATTAAGGAAAGAAAGACACCTGAAATTAACGATGACCTTGCAAAGAAGTATGGCGAGAGCAAAAAGCTCCCTATTTCAACACTTGATGACCTTAACAAAATAGTTCGCGAGGAAATTTACAGAGAAAAAGAGAGACAGGTAACTGAAGAAATCACAACAAAGCTTGCTGATGCATTAGTTGCTAACACAAAGATTGATATTCCTGAAAAAATCCTCAACGATGAGGTTAACTACCAATTAGAAGCATACGAAAACCAAGCTAAGCAATTTGGCATGGAAATGGATATGATGCTTTCAATTATGGGTATGGGCAGCGCTGACGAGCTTAAGGAAAAATTAAGAAGCGAGGCTAAAAAGAATCTTTCAATGCAGCTTATCCTTGATAAGATTGTAAGGGTAGAAAACATCACAGTAACCGATGAGGAAATTGAATACTACTATAACGCTATGGCAAAGGACCGCGGTATTACAGTAGAGGAAGCAAAGAAGCAGCTTCCACGCTTCCACCTAGAGGGCAACCTTATTTCCTCAAAGGTAATGCACTTAGTAAGCACAAGCGCAAATATTATATATGCATAAGAAAAAACCGACACAGTTGTGTCGGTTTTTTTAGTTATTAATGGTACGCGAAGCGTGCGTTTTTTAGCTTAGATTGTGTATTGACCTTGATTTTCTGAGCGAATATATTCGTAAAGCTCTGTTTTTGCAGCTTGTGCGTATGGAGCAACCCAAAGTGTACCGATACCGCAGGTTAAGATACCTACAATCCACCAGCCGATAAATGAAAGGTCAAGTAAGAACGCTTTCATTTTGTAGCCCTTCATCATTTCCTTGCTCTTATTCATTGCTTGAAGCGCTGTAAGATTTGGCTCATCCTTTAAAATATAGAACGTTAATGAATAAGCGTAGCCCATTACGATACCGGGAATAATTAAAAGAAGCGCCCATAGGAATACGAAAAGGTAAACAAGAAGTCCTGATGCGATATTTCTCGTAATATCGTCAGTAAAGCCTGAAATAAGTGGCTTTAATTCATTTTTGTCAGCTGTTCTTCTTACTGTGTTAAGGAAGAATGAAACAAGACCGAATTGGAAGCATCCATTAAAAATAGGAACTAGGATTGCAAGAACGGTTGAACCTGCTAAAACGCTTGTAACACCGCTAACTATAAAGCAAGCAAGTACAGCAAAAAGCCAAGTGCCGCCAAAAATATTGTTTTCAAGAGAATTTCTTGCTCTTTCTCTTAATTCTTTACATGTAATCATTTGATTTTTCTCCTTATGTATTTGATAATTCTATGTTAGCACAGTTTGAAATATTTGTCAATGATTTTGACTAATATCTAAAAGATTTATATTAATTTTTAATATTACGTGTGATACCATAGCCTTAGAATGATATTAACGGGAGAGAAATGTTATGAGATTAAATTATAATAATGGCTACTACGATGGCGAGGTAAACTCAAAAAACGAGGAGCATGGCTACGGTACGTTCGTATGGAACAACGGCGAAAAATACGTAGGATATTTTAAAAATAGACTTTTTAACGGTCAAGGCACGTACTACTATGCTGACGGTAATAAATACGTAGGCAACTGGGTTGACGATAAAAAGAGCGGCAAGGGTACTATGTACTTTGCAAACGGCCATATATATGACGGACAATGGAAAAACGATAAAAGAAACGGCTACGGCTTATACTATTCCGCAAACGGCAGCCGTTATGAGGGCGAATGGAAGGATGATAACAAGACATGTGGCGAGCAAGTTTACTCATGGGGCTCATATGAGGGCGAATGGGCAAATAAAACCTGGCACGGCCATGGTATTGAAATCGTAAACGGTGGCTCAACCTTTGAAGCAGATTGGCAGGATGCTAAAAACGCTGTAAACGTAGTAAAAACTGCTGCAAACGGAAAAAAATCCTACGGCAAAATCATTGATGGCACTTTTGTTGCAAACTAATACGCAAGCCAACAATAAAAGCGACGCTTAATTTTAAAAGCGTCGCTTTTTATATTTTAATTATCATGTCGCATCTATCTTTAACGTTAGTCCTTTCAAAATAGACGTTTTCCAATGGTATCCACCTTTCAAAAAACGCTTTTGCTTGACTTGGAGTATTACGTCTTTCTATACGGCTTTTTTGCTTTTCCTTATCTATATCAAGGAAAACCGAAAAATCATAGTATTTTATTAGCTCAGGGTGTAAGGAATATGATCCCTCAACAACAACCAGATTTTTAGGCTTTATGGACACAGGTGCAAGGAAATTTGAGGTTTTACAATCAAAACGCACGTAATTTACGTCTATTCCCTGCTTCATTGGAATAAGCACCTCTTTTTCAAAGCGCTCCCTATCTACGTTTCCGCCCGGTTGGCTTAAACGCTCAGGCGTGCGCATGCTTGGAGTTAAAAAGAAGTCGTCCATATGAAAAACCGTAGCATCATACACCTCACAAAGCAATGAGGCAAGAGTTGTTTTTCCGCTTCCGCTGCCGCCGTCAATTCCAATGATAGCTCTGCCGTTTTTTAAAAGCTTATCAATTTTCTCTATTAACGGTAAAAATTTTTCGTTTATTTCTTTTATATTGTCAATCATTCAAATTCAACACTCTTTTATTGTCAAGAACCATAACTAAAATAGGTATTAGCACAATTTGTATGATTATTCCGGGTATTGCCTCAATAACCGCGCCGGAAAGAAACGCGCTAAAAGTAAACGCTCCACCCTTAATGCCCATACAAATAGCCATAGCGATTCCCCAAAGCACTCTGCCCACTATCATGGCAATAACGAGAGATAAATAGATATACTTCTTCTTTTTTGGGAAAAGCCTGTACGTAATTCCGCAAACAAGACCGTAGGCGGCAAGCTCAATAGCCATGCAGCACGCCATTGGAAAAAGAATAGGCTTGCCTAAAATCAACGAGCGTAAAAGGGGAGATATAAAACCAACGCTAAGCCCCCATTTCCAGCCGCAAAGGAATCCGCAAAGCAAAACAGGCACGTGCATAGGTAAAAGCATACTGCCTATTTCAGGTATTTGCCCCGTTAAAAACGGAAGTGTATATGCAAGCGCTAAGCAAAGCGCAGATATAATAAGTCTTAAAATGCTGTTATGGCTTTTCAACATGCTTCCTTTCTTAAAGGAAAATAGCTGATATTTCCCTTTAAATTTGTAATAAACACAGTTTATTTTACCACAAATTTATAATCAATTCAACAGTTTTGATGCATTCTGCGCGTAGTTAAATAAAATTTCGCAAAATTCCGAAAATCACAAAGCCAACAATCTCTAACGTCATTAAATATTTAAGCTTGCCTAAGCTAAATTTGCCCTTGCGTATATACTCTACCTCTCCAAAGATAACGCACAAAAGCACAATCGGCAGCGTTACGAATAGATACGGATTATAGTAAAACGCGCTTTTAAAATCTAAACGCGAAAGCGCAAGACACATTCTGGTTATTCCACAGCTTGGGCATTGAAAGGATGTTATTTGATAAATTAAGCAGGGGATTTTTATATCGGTTATAAGCACCCACGCTAAATAGCAAAGAAGCACAATAAGTATTGCGCCGTATCTTTTAAGCACGTTAAACAGTCGCTTTTTCATTTCTTCCCCCCTGCGCTTTGATATAGTGTAGTATATCACAAACGCAAGACAAAGTCAAATCTAAATAGCAGTTATTTCCGTTACAAGCACGGTCATATCATCGTTTTGACCCATATGCTTTTTTGATTTTTCCACGATTTTTTGGGCTAACGTGTCGATATTTCCCTTAAATTCGCTTAATAGCCTTATTATTCTATCGTCATTTTTAGAATCAGCCACTCCGTCGGATATCATTACGCAAATATCGCCGTGAGTGATTTCAAAGGCACTTTCCTCAGCATCAAGCTCCTTTAAAATTCCAAGAGGCATGGTTTTAGACTGAAGCTTAAATACCCTGTCCCCTCTTTTAATATAAGTTGGAGACGCTCCGCATTTAATTACGCTTCCCTTGCCTGTGTTTAAGTCTATTTCTAAAATGTCAACGGTGGAGCTATATTCAAGTCCCCTTGCACGAAGCAGACTGCTTAGCATTATCAAGGCAGACTCAATATCCGCGCTTACCGATATTATTTCCTTTAAAAAGCTGATACAGGTACGGGAGACGTCATTTGCGTTTTCTCCGCTTCCCATGCCATCGCATAAAATAGCGTATTTTTTCGCGCCTATGCCCTCAAAAAATCCAAAGGAATCGCCATTCTCCGTTTCTCCGCTTTTTGCTATGGAGTAGCTGTAATCGTCTGCTTTAAATATGGGCTTTACAGACACGTATGCGTTCCAATTATCTCCGTCCTCGTAAAATTCAAGCTCTCCCACCTGTGCAGACAAAATTCTTTCCAACTCCTTTTTTAACTGCTCCTTGGTACATTTTGACCTTTCAATATTTATGCCTGTAATAACAACCTCACGGCTTTCCTTGCCTATTACCCGCGCCTCATCAAATATCAATCCTATTTTTGCAAGCTGATAGCCTAGCTCCTTATTTAACGGATTATTTATGCTCTCCTCGCCTTCTTTATATTGATTGATTCCCTTAAGAAGATTTGCAATTTGTCGGTAATCGTAGGACGCAACCTCTAATTTGTTGTTTTTAACGGAGTTTTCCGTTTTTTTCTTGCTGGTTGCGTTGATTTTTTCTATTATTAAATCAATGTTGGGGCATCGGTGCAAAAATCTTTCCGTAACGGTGTTTTTTCCCACAACTCCGCTTGCAAACAGCTCCATTGAAAGCCTGTTTAAATTTTCCTCGGTTTCTCTTATATCGTTTTGCCAGCATATAAAATGCTTAGGACAGTTATAGCAATAATTTTCGCATTCGTTTAAGCAAAGAATATGCAAGCTCTCACGGGAGGGCATTTTTTCGTTTTCTTGGGTTTTTGAAATAATATCTGCTATTTGGCTAAAGGCTGACGTTATGCTGTTTAGCTGTTTTTTGCTTTTCTCTGCGTTTCGCTCTAAAATCACGGTGTCTATGCTTTTTATAGACGTTGCACTGCTTTTTATAAAGTCCGGAACGGGAATCATTTTAAATTTTAGCAAGGGATAAATCAAAAGCGAAACGAAAATAACAGACGGTGTTACGGTAATCAGCGCAGAATATCCACCTACAAAAACGCTATACCCCACCGTCAGTACCGCTGCGCACAAAATAGCAAGGTAATACGACACGCTCCATAAAAGCCCTGAAATAAGTGCGCCTATGGCGAAAATCAATGATAGCTCAGGAGACACGCAAAGACCTAAAAGCATACCGTACGCCCCGGATTTTGTCGCTCCTAGGTGCTTTGATATATATAAAACCAATCCGTATGCTAAAATTATCGACACGTCAAGGGAGAAAATGCTAATATCCTTTACGTTATATATAAGCGCAAACGCAATCACTCCGTAGCCAATTAAAAGCTTGTCCCTTTTGCTTACGGAAAGAGCGTAGGTCAAAAGCCCTGACGTTATCACAAAGAAAATCAACGCAAAAATTTCATAATATGCGTAATCGGACGCTATAACGCTATAAAGGCCTATTCCCAAAGCTGAAAGAGCTGAAATTGACACGCGCACCTCAACGTTTTCGCAAAAAAGGTCCTCAAGCGTTGCGTTTTTTACCCTCTCGCCCAAATTGACTATGCGAATATCTCTTTTTCCTATAAAGCCGCCTGCTATTCTCAACCCCAGCACAAAAAGCAGCGCTACCAAGTAAACAATATTACAATTAAGCGTTATAATTACCGATAACAAGCACCCAAGAAAGCCAAAGGGCGTGTATCTTCTCAGCGAGCATAAATACGCTATGCCAAAGGGATACACCCCAAAAATAAATTTCGTTCCCATAAGCACAAAGCCAAGAAGAAATACCGTAATTTCCGTAAGTATCATTTTTACTTCCCTTGATAGCCTAAATTTTTCTTTAAAATTTTTAGTCATAACTGCCCCTTTCAAATTTGCCAACATCAAAGTCGTTTTAACTGTAAACAAGATTTGAGACCATTATAAATCACTAAAAAAGCAGATTTTGTCGCAGCATGTATGCGGAAAAGAAAAGATTTTGTATATTGTTACGCGTTTTTATTGAAAATCGTTACATTTTATGGTATCATTTGATAAAAGGATGTGATTATTATAAAAAAAGAAGTATCTTGTTGCTTTACAGGGCATAGAATATTAGGTAAGGATTTTACCGTTTCCGCCCTTGATAACGCCATTGAGTATATGATAAACAAGGGCGTTACAATTTTTATTTGCGGCGGAGCTGTCGGCTTTGATACCTACGCTGAGGAAGCGGTATTAAGAGCCAAGGAAAGACATGAAAATATTGAGCTTCACGTTTACGCGCCCTGCAATAATCAAAGCGCAAAATGGAACATAAATCAGAAAAATAAATATAATGAAATATTAGAAAAGGC
Organism: Eubacteriales bacterium; assembly: GCA_045632345.1. Classification (GTDB taxonomy): domain Bacteria; phylum Bacillota; class Clostridia; order Oscillospirales; family CAG-272; genus RGIG2000. The sequence goes on from JAZQWM010000008.1 coordinate 16,586, forward strand.
GGACTACGTTGACATGGTTGACCGTCCGTACTATGACGGCTGTATGAAGGAGCGTAACTATAAAATGGTGGATAATAGCTTATACTGTATATGCTATTTCCACGAAAACGAGTTTCGCCCATCAGGTACAGGTCAAACCTTCCGCTACGCTAAGCGCCAAGGACTTGAAATTATCAATCTTGCAGATTGAGAAGTTAGCGGTCAGCGGTCAGCGGTCAGTGGTCAGTGGTCAGCAAGTAACTTATACGAACGATACAAACAAACTAAATTGATACTAAACAAAAAACATAAGCAAATAAGGGCTTTAGAGGGTGAGGAAAAATTTGTGAACGCGAAGCCGTCGGCGTACTTGGTACGACAGTGCGAGCGGTCGCAAATAGAAAAGCAAAAACGGAATTTCTCCCAAAGGGAAAATTCCTTCCTTAGCTTCTTCTTTATCGTATCGACAAGCAAAAGATACTATTTTAAATTTGCTTTTCGGTTTTACCAGCCTGTAAAGTCCATTAGGAGAATAAATCATGAGTAAAGTAAGCTGGCAAGGCGGAGCGTTAGTAGCTCCAATTCCTGCAGTTATGGTATCCCTTGGGGATATGGAAAAATCAAATATTATAACGGTAGCTTGGTGCGGAATTACAAACACTCAGCCCCCAAAAACATATGTTTCAATAAGACCAAGCCGTCATTCATACGGCATTTTAAAGGAAACAAAGGAATTTGTTATTAACCTTGTTCCCGCTACTCTTGCTAAAAAAGCGGACTACTGTGGCATTTATACAGGCAAAAAGGTTGATAAGTTTGAAAAATGCGGCTTTACCAAGGAAAAAGCAACCCAAGTAAACGCCCCTATGATTGCAGAGTGTCCTATTTCCATTGAATGTAAGGTTACCGACATTATTCCTCTTGGCTCTCACGATATGTTCCTTGCGGACATTGTGGCGGTAAATGTGGATGAAAAGCTCCTTATGGACGATAAGCTTTGCATTAACCGCGCCCACCTATGCGCATTCGCCCACGGCGAATACTACAAATTAGGCGAGCGTATCGGCAAATTCGGTTTTTCGGTTAAGAAAAAATCACATAAGTGATTTTAGGGTGTAGGGTGTAGGATGTAGGAAAGCTACTAAATAACATTTATAAAATGAAAAAGCACTCAAAATTGAGTGCTTTTTGTGTTTTTATTTAATTTGGCTAACTGATTAATAAAGTGGATCCGCTCCGATTGCCTTTAATACCTCTTTTGCGATAATCATTGAGCCAACCCAGTTTGGATGAACTCTATCCCATGAGATATACGCAGGGTATCTATGTACTAAATGCTTGTCAAATTCTGCTTGAACGTCAATATACGTTGCGCCATAGCTTTCAACTACTTCTTTACAGATGTTTGCGTATTCTACCATTCTCTTTTTCATTGGGTCATTATCGTTTGCTTCCATATAGAATGGACTAATAGCAAAAAGCTTCTTAACCTTACCAACCGTTCTTTCGCAAACTGCTTCAATATTTTTTCTATATACTTCAGGTGCGTAGTTTTCGGCGTACATAGCAGGCTCGTCAAATTGACGCCATACGTCGTTTGCGCCAATCATAAAGAATACGTAGTCAGGATTGCATTTTTCAACATTGTTTTCCCAATCGTTAAGCATATTTGTGCTTGTAGCACCGCTACAACCTACGTTTGTAATGTGAATAAGCTTTTCTGGGTATAAAACGCTTAAAATAGAATCAATATTTCTAACATAACCGTTTCCTACACCCTCCCAAAGTCCTTCTCCATAAGGACGCTTTCTGCCTGAGTCTGTAACGCTATCTCCTGCAAATACTACTCTGTCACCATTTTCAAAAATCATAATATCACCTTTCTGCTCCGCATAAAGGTAGCCATTAGCCGTCAGCAGTTAGCCGTCAGCAAGCAACCTTGCGCGCATTAAAATCTATTTTGGAATTTATCCTTTTTTATTTTATCACATATCTATTATGTTTGCAATATTTAAAACTTGAAATACAAGCAAAAAATTGATATAATAATATAAAGGAAGAATTCAAGGAGAAAATTATGGAAAACTTTACAATTTTAGTTATTTATAAAGCGAAAAGCGTAGGCGACAGAGAAAGTTTTGTTAAGGAATTAACAGAAAGCGGAGTATTAAACGCAATAAGAAACGAGGACGGATGCTTCGCATACGATTACTATTTTTCAAATGAGGACGAAAAAACACTTGTTCTATACGAAAAATGGGAATCCCCTGCACACCAAAAGGTGCATATGACTCAGCCTCATATGAAAACCGCAATGGAAATAAAGAGTAAGTACATCGACAGCGTACAGCTTAAAAAGGTTGATATTAGCGATTTATAAAACAAAAAGAGTGAACATCAAGTTCACTCTTTTTATTTGGATTTTTAATTTTCCGTGAAATTTAGCGTTGTACTAAGACCGTCGAAGCCGATGGTTGCGTTTTCAAACTGGGATTTAACCTCGTTTTCCAGCTCATTTGGCTCAAGCATTGAAGGGCTAAAGTGAGTTAGCCAAAGTGCGCTTGGCTTGCACTCCTTTGCAATATCTAACGCTTCCGCCATTGTCATATGGCTCTTTTCCTCGGCTTTTTCATCACATTCTGCTTCGTTATACATGCCCTCAAGCACCATAAGGTCAAGATTTTTTCCAAATTTAGCTATATTATACACAGGGCGTGTGTCTGTTGCATAGAGAATAGAAATTCCCTTGCGATTTTCGCCAAAAATTTCCTTAGGGTTAAATTCGCCAACCGTTTCGCCCTTTTGAAGCACCTTCCAATATTCAATAGGAATATTGAGCGCTTTTGCTTTTTCTGGGTCAAATTTTGGATTTCTTAACAAATCAATGCGGTATCCGTAGCAATCAACGCTATGCTTTACCTTAAATGCACTAATATTTAAGCCAATTTCGTTAAGTGCTATTTCACTTTCCGTTAATTCCTCGCAAATTATCTCAAATGGCAAATTGGGAGCAACCAAGGAATAGGTTTTTACAATTTCCTTAATTCCCGCAGGTCCATAAATTTTAAGCGGCGCAGTTCTTTCATTTAATCCAAATGACAAAAGAAGTCCGGGAATTCCTAAAATATGGTCGCCATGAAGATGTGTTAAGAAAATTGCATCTATTTGACTGTATTTCGATTTACTTCTTCGTAATTCAATCTGTGTTCCCTCGCCACAATCAATTAAGATTGCACTACCATTGTAGCGAACAAACAATGACGTTAGCGCACGTCCCGGGAGTGGCATTACTCCGCCACAGCCTAATAATGTTACATCAATCATGGTGGGTTCTCCTTTCGTTCTCCGAAAGGAGAACAGCTAAATTTGCGTAAACGCAAGCTAAATTGACTTTCGTCAGCTAAATTCCCTGCGGGAGCTAAATTGACCTTCGGTCAGCTAAAAAGCAAATTTAATTTAGCTTCACGAAGTGAAATTTAGCTATGAGCAAAGCGAATAATTTAGCTATTGCGAAGCAATTATTTAGCTTAAATTGTCAATATCGTTCGTATAAGTTACTTGCTAACTGCTCAAAATTATTTCTTTAATGAAACAGCAAGCTTTGCTTTTTCAACGATACCTGCGGCGGTAAGTCCGTAGAACTCGATAAGCTCCTTTGCAGGACCGCTTCTGCCAAATTCATCGTTTACGCCGTGCTTAACAACAGGCACTGGGTAAGTCTCTGCAAGTGCTTCGGCAACTGCACTACCAAGACCGCCGATTACGTTATGCTCCTCGCTTGTTACGATTGCGCCTGTTTTCTTAGCCTCGCTAATAAGAAGCTCTGTATCAAGTGGCTTTACTGTGTGCATATTGATAACGGATGCGGAAATGCCTTCCTTTGCAAGCATATCCTTAGCGATAAGCGCTTGCTCTACCATCATACCGTTTGCAACGATAGTAACGTCGTTACCCTCAGCCATTTTAATGCCCTTGCCAATTTCGAACTTATAATCTGCATTATCGTTGATAACTGAAATTGCAAGTCTGCCAAAGCGCATATACATTGGACCGTTATAGTTAATTGCTGCCTCAATAGCGGCTCTTGCTTCAATAGCATCACTTGGATTGATAACTACCATACCAGGAATTGAACGCATTAAAGCAATATCCTCATTGCATTGGTGTGTTGCGCCGTCCTCGCCTACGGAAATTCCCGCGTGAGTTGCACAAATTTTAACATTTAAGTGTGGATAACCGATTGAGTTTCTGATTTGCTCATAGCTTCTGCCTGCGGCAAACATTGCAAACGTTGATGCAAATGGAATTTTGCCTGTGGTTGCAAGACCTGCACATACGCCAAACATATTGTTTTCAGCAATACCGCAATCAAAAAATCTTTCAGGGAATGCTTTTTTGAACTTGATGGTTTTTGTAGCCTCTGCAAGGTCTGCATCAAGAACTACTATATTTTCATTTAACGCGCCAAACTCCTTAAGGGCGTCGCCGTAGGCTTCTCTTGTTGCTATCTTATCTGCCATTAGTTGTTACCCCCTTCATAAGAATTTTTAAGCGCAGTTAGCTCTGCTACTGCTTGGTTGTATTCTGCTTCGTTTGGAGCCTTACCGTGCCAGCCGGCTTGGTTTTCCATAAAGGAAACGCACTTGCCCTTTACTGTCTTTGCAATAATTGCAGTTGGCGCGCCCTTAAATTCCTTAGCACTCTTAAATGCATTTAAAATTTCGTCAATATTATGGCCGTCAATCTCTATAACATTCCAGCCAAAAGCTCTTAATTTTGTATCGTAAGGCATTGTGTTCATAACGTCCTTAACGTTACCATCAATTTGGAGTCCGTTATTATCAATGATTAAGCAAAGATTGTCAAGCTTATAGTGGGCAGCAAACATAATAGCCTCCCAAATTTGACCCTCTTGGCTTTCTCCGTCGCCAACTAATGCGTACGTACGGTAGTCCTTACCGCTGATTTTTGCGCTAAGCGCCATACCGCAAGCACAGCTAAAGCCTTGACCTAAAGAGCCTGATGACATATCAACGCCAGGAATGTACTTCATGTCAGGGTGTCCCTGTAAGGTTGAGTCAGTATGACGGAAGGTTTTAAGCAAGTCAGTTGAGAAAAAGCCTCTATGTGCAAGTGCTGAGTAAAGACCTGGGCATGAATGTCCCTTAGATAATACAAAACGGTCTCTATTCTCCATATTAGGATTTTGTGGGTCAATATTAAGCTCATCAAAATATAGACAAGCAAGAATATCTGCGCTTGAAAGCGCTCCGCCCGGATGTCCGCTCTTAGCGTTGAAAACTGCTTCAACTATGCCAAGGCGAATGTCTGTGGCGTGCTTTTTTAGTGTTAGTCTGTTCATGATTGTTTTTCCTTTCAGTCAAAACGAGTGTTCACTACTATTTCAACTCATCAAGTTGAAATGGAGTAACCTGATATACGTAATAGTTAAGCCAGTTTGAGTAAATTAAATTAGCTGTTGAGAACCAATTTGGCACAACAACGGAGTTTTCGCTGTCGCGGAAGTAGTTCTTTGGCGGGTCAATGTCAAGTCCCTTATCAAGGTCGCGATAGTACTCATTTTTAAGAGTATCTCTATCGTATTCCATGTGTCCCATTAAGAAAATTTGTCTGCCGTCAACGGAACGAACAACGCTTGCTCCCACGTCTCGGCTTCCTGCAAGGATAGAAAGGTCTGGAACGTTTTCAATATCCTCATACTTAACTGACGTATGGCGTGAGTGCGGAATATAAAATTCCTCGTCAGTACCCTTTAAAAGTGGGTCAAAGCGTACAAATTTGTGGTGCTTAAATACGCCAAAAAGCTTCTTATCAAGAGTGTATTTATTAAGACCATAATAATAATGTAGCGCCGCTTGCGCACCCCAACAAATAAATATTGTGGATTGAACGTTAGTTTTGCAATACTCAAAGATTTGAGTAAGCTCCTCCCAATATTTAACCTCTGTAAAATCCATCATTTCAACAGGCGCACCTGTAATAATCATGCCGTCAAAATGCTGGTTCTTTATATCGGAAAATGTTTTATAGAATTTTTGTAAATGTCCTACTGATGTGTGTGTGCCTACGTAGCTTTCAGTTCCGATAAGTGTTACCTTAATTTGAAGCGGAGAGTTTGAAAGCAAACGAATTAGCTGAGTTTCAGTTTCAATCTTTGTAGGCATTAAATTTACAATAGCAATTTCAATAGGGCGAATGTCCTGTCGCATAGCCCTTTCGCTATCCATTACGAAAATATTTTCGTTAATAAGCCTAGAAAATGCTGGAATGTCTTTTGGGATTATGATTGGCATATGTTCTCCTTTCGGTTCTCCCCGAAAGGAGAACAGCTATGATTGCCTTGTGGCAAGTTATGAAATGCTTCGCATAGTTATGAGACTTCGTCGTTATGAGCCTGACGGCGTTTAAAATTAGATATGGCAATCATATCATAACATTCGCTTTGCGAATTCATAACATTTGGCAACGCCAAATTCATAACGCTTACGAAGTAAGCTCATAACTTATATTTTTTCTAACGCTTGTGCTATATCGTTAATTATATCCTCAGCATTTTCAATACCAACAGACAATCTAATAAGATTATCTGCAATACCGATAGCGTCAAGGTCTGCTTTTGATAACTGTCTATGTGTGGTTGATGCAGGGTGTAAAACACAGCTTCTTGCATCGGCTACGTGAGTTACGATTGCAATCATATTAAGCGCTTCCATAAACTGTGAAGCCTTCTCGCATCCACCCTTAACGCCGAAGGACATCATACCGCCTTGACCGTTAGGCATATATTTCATTGCAAGGTCATGGTATTTGTTGCTCTCTAAGGATGCGTGCTTAATCCATTCAACCTTTGGATGATTTTCAAGGAATTTAGCAACCTTTGCGGCATTAGCGCAGTGTCTTTCCATTCTAAGAGCAAGTGTTTCCATACCAAGGTTTGTTAAGAATGCGTTTTGTGGACTCATAATTGCGCCAAGGTCTCTCATCATTTGTACTCTGCACTTAACACCGAATGCGGTATTGCCAAGGGATGAGTAAACAAGACCGTGATAGCTTTCGTCAGGCTTTAAAAATTCCTCGTAACGATTTGTTTTTGTAAAGTCAAAGTTACCGCCGTCAATAATGCAACCGCCAAGAGCAACCGCATGACCGTCAAGGTACTTTGATGATGAATATAAAACAACGTTTGCGCCAAAATCAAGCGGACGGCAAAGAACAGGTGTTACAAGCGTGTTATCTACCATAAATAATACTTGATTTTTCTTTGCAATGTCAGAAATTTTCTCAAAGTCAAGAACAACGATTGTAGGATTTGCGATAGTTTCCGCAAAAATTACCTTTGTTTTGTCATCAACTAATTTTTCAATATTTTCCTTTGTATCGTCTGGGTCGAAGAAACGGCATTCAATACCGTACTTTGGAAGTGTTACGGAAAATAGGTTATAAGTTCCGCCGTAAACTGCATTTGAGGAAACAATGTTGTCTCCTGCATTACATACGTTTAAAATTGCAAGTAACGTTGCGCTCATACCGGAAGCGGTTGCAATACCAACTGTACCGCCATCAAGCTCTGTAAGCTTCTTTTCAAAAGCGTCAACCGTTGGGTTTGCAAGACGTGTGTAGAAATATCCCTCAGCCTTAAGGTCGAAAAGGTCAGCCATTTCTCCTGCCTTTTCATAATAGAACGTTGTGCTTTGTGCGATTGGCACTACACGAGGCTCGCCACTCTTTGGCTTGTAGCCTCCTTGGATGCATATTGTGTCTAACTTCATGTTTTGTTCCTTTCTATATACGCGCAATGCTAAGCATTGCATTTCGTGAAATTACGAAGTAATTTTATATCGTTCGCTTATGTATATAAGCGTATATCGTGTGCATAGCACATCTCGCTCTGCGAAGCAGACAAATACAAGAAATATTGTCTAACTGTATTTTTTGTTTTTAGCGAAATAACAATATTACACATTGTAGCGAGATAACATTGCAAGCAATGTAACGAGATAATTTTGCTATTCGCAAAATAGCGAAATAAAATTTGCTATGCAAATTTAGCTCACAGTTTTCGAAATTAATTTCGTAAACTGTGTATCGGCGCAGGAATTCTGCCGCCGCGGTCGATAAATTCCTTGCAGGAATAATCGTTAAGCTTCATAATTGGGGCGTAGCCAAGAAGTCCGCCGAATTCAACTGTTTCGCCAACGCCCTTGCCCTCAACAGGGATAACACGGACTGCGGTTGTTTTATTGTTGATTACACCGATAGCAATTTCATCGGCAATAATACCGCTGATTGTTTCGGCAGTTGTGCTACCTGGGATAGCAATCATATCAAGACCAACGGAGCATACTGCTGTCATTGCTTCAAGCTTTTCAATAGTGAGTGCGCCACATTCTGCTGCGCTTATCATACCTGCATCCTCGGAAACAGGAATAAACGCACCGCTAAGACCGCCAACATGGCTTGATGCCATAACTCCGCCCTTCTTAACTGCATCGTTAAGCATTGCAAGAGCTGCGGTTGTACCATGTGTGCCACACTTTTCAAGTCCCATATTTTCAAGAATATGAGCAACGGAATCGCCAACTGCGGGAGTTGGAGCAAGTGATAAATCTATAATACCATAAGGTGTATTTAGCTTCTTTGATGCTTCATAAGCAATTAACTGACCAACTCTTGTAATCTTAAATGCAGTCTTTTTAATAGTATCTGCAAGGTGTGAAAAATCACAGAAGCCCTCTCTCTTAATTGCAGATGCCACAACGCCAGGACCGGAAACGCCTACGTTAATTACCGTGTCAGGCTCTCCCATACCGTGAATTGCGCCTGCCATAAATGGGTTGTCCTCAGGAATGTTGGAAAATACAACTAATTTTGCACAACCGATAGAGTCTCTATCCTTGGTTAAGTATGCAGCTTCCTTAATTACCTGTCCCATTCTCTTAACAGCATCCATATTAATGCCCGCCTTTGTGGTAGCAACGTTTACGCTTGAGCATACCTTGTTTGTGGTAGCAAGCGCTTCAGGGATAGCATCAATTAAATTTGATGCGCCCTTTGTCATTCCCTTTTGTACAAGCGCGCCAAAGCCGCCGATAAAGTTAATACCAAGCTGATCTGCCGCTCTTTCAAGCACATGAGCAAGGCGGATATATCCATCCTTGTCAAGATTTGCGCCCACTAAGGAAATTGGAGTTACGGAAACTCTCTTATTTATAATTGGAATACCGTAGGTTGCTTCAAGCTCATCAGCTGTGGCAACAAGCTTCTCTGCGCTTTTTGTGATTTTATCGTAAATTTTTGTTTCAAGTCTTTTCTGGTCATCAGAAATGCAATCAAATAATGAAATTCCCATTGTAATGGTACGAATATCAAGATTTTCTTGCTTTATCATATTTATTGTTTCTAAGATGTCGTTTAAATTTAGCATTGGTTCCTTTCGCTTCGCAAAAGGAAAGCCGTTAGCTGTTAGCCGTCAGCGGTTAGCGAGGCTAGACCGATGGCAGAACAACCAAGGACACTTCCTGTGAAGCATTTTCTAAATGGTATAATTTTTTATTCGTAATAAATTTCAATAATGTAATCTTGCTGACAGCTAACCGCTGACAGCTGACTGCTCTAATGCGGAGCATTAGATACGATGCATAGAATTAAATATATCCTCATGCATAACTCTTATGTCAAGTCCCTTTTCCTTGCCGATTATATCAAGGTCAGCTTGGAAGTCCTTAAGAGTCGCCTTCATATTTTCAATTTCAACAAGCATAATCATTGCAAAATAATCACGAAGTACGCTTTGTGTAATATCAACGATATTAACACCGTGCTTTGCACATTCGTTGCTGATTGAGGCAATAATGCCTACATTGTCCTTACCTATTACTGTTACTACTGCTTTCATTGGTTCTCCTTTCGTTCTCCTACGAAAGGAGAACAACTATGATTGCCTTGCGGCAAGTTATGGTACTTCGTAGTTATGAAATGCTTCGCATTGTTATGATGTGCCAACGGCACAGCTTAAGATTACTTTATGGCAATCATATCATAACATTTTGATTTGCAAAATTTATAACGCTTGACTATGTCAAGCTCATAACACTTAACGAAGTTAAGTTCATAACTTAAGCAAACAATCATAGATTATATAATATTTATTTAATAAAGTATATCACTTTAATATAGCTATGTCAAGTGGTTTTTGTTGGATAGGCGCTATATAAAACGCATATTTCAAGCAAAAAAGAGCAGAAAAATCTGCTCTTTTAGTTGTTTTTAGTTTTCAGGAACCTTTAAGATTGCTACCTCTTGCCAATAGCCGTCAAGGTTGCCGCCGTTTTCCATTTGAATACTAATTTTTGTGATTTTGCCATCAAGCTCAAATCGGCATGCTTCGCTACCAAACGCGCCCACGCCTATCATGGTATATTCGCTATCGCCCTCATATAAAGCGTAAACGTAGTAAGTATAATTACCCTTGCCCTTTACGTAGATAATATCCGCATCGGTGGCTTTCGGGAACTCAATGTCAACAGTAACACTGCCACCTCTTGCGCAGAAGGTTCCGCTTGTTTCGTCCCAGTTACCGTTATAAAGACAATTTACGTTTTCTGCCCCAATAACGTTGCCGCTGATTGTGGTCTTCTTAATGGTTGAAGCAAGATTTTCGTAGTTATAAGTAAGCGTGGTTTTGCATCTATCGCAGTATGCGGTGTGTGAAAGCATTTCGTAATTAAAGTTAGTTAAATTATGACCTAATGCGCTTACGCCCTTCTTTTCTTCCGCGTCTCCACATGCTGAGCACGCACGGGATAACACCTCATCATCGTAGCAATTTGCTATCTTTTCTGTTTCCCAATTTGACCAGCTATGACCTGACGCCGCTTCTCCGTTCTTATATTCCACCTCAGCGCAATCTATACAAACACGGTACAAAATCTCAGGCTCTGTGCAAGATTTTGATGTGTATTGAGCCCACGTTGACCATTCGCACTCATCAGCAGGCTGAACGTCCGGTTTTTCCCAGCGTGCAACAAGCTTTATATTTGAGGTTACTACGTATTCCTTGGTAATTCTTGTTTGAAAATTAACGTCATCACTATCGTACCAGCCTGAAAATTGATAATTTTCGTACACAGGGGTAGGTAAAGCGCCGATTTCCTCGCCATATTTTACCTTACGGCTTGCTTCGTCAACCGTGCCGCCGTTTGCATTAAATGTTACTGTTTTTGTAAAGCCTTCCCATTTTGCGGTAAGCGTAATATTACTTGTAACCGTGTCCTCTTTAAAGTTCCATTGAGTGTCTCCTAAAAACCAACCAATAAGAGAATAATTTGGTCTTGTCGCCATAGGCGCAGTAATTTTTGAGCCATGCTCAACTGTTTTTTCTGTGCCGCCGCTGCCGCCGTTTGCATCAAAGGTAACGGCATATTTATTCTTTTCCCATTTAGCTACAAGAATAATATTTTCGTTAACGGTATCTCCAAGAAATGACCATTCAATATTGTTATGATACCAGCCCTTAAAGGTATATCCTTCCTTGGTTGGGGTATCCGGCTTTATAGCCACGCTTCCTTCCTCTATTATCTGTGTTGCAACCTGAGTTCCGCCTGCCGAATCAAAGGTAACTGTGTACTGCTCAGACCCACAGGAAAACAGCATAATAATCGTGGATAAAACCACTAAAACCAATAAAATTTGCTTTAGCTTCATAATAATTCCTTTCACTTCGCAAAACGTCAAATTAAGAAAAGAGCCTTTGCGAAGCTTGTTTTATTTTTTGGTCGGCAATTACCAACTGATTAAATTATAGCACATCAAGGTTAGAAAATCAACTAACCTAAGGTTAGCATTTTAAAAAATCGGGTTTACATCTGTCAACCAATGGTTAGCAATACCGCTTTTTTACCCTTTGATTTGCAAAATCAAGTAAAAAAGACCGACTATTCGGTCTTTTTAAATTATTTTTTAGCGTTTTTGTTAACGTTCACGCTCGTAAAAATTACTGAAATTACAATAACTGCTATATACACAAGTGATACGTAAATCATATAGCCTTCTTTGAAAACGCCCCTCTCTACAAGGTAGCCAAATACTGCCAAGGCGCATGTCATTACTGCGCAAATAAGTGCTATAATTCCCATGGACCTTAATAGCTTCTTTTCATCATATTGGCTCTTTTCTTTTTCGGACATGGTATTATAGCCTGCTATCAAATTTTTGCCTTTGCCCATAAAAAATAGCACGGATAATACGGAAAACATTACTGCAACTAAAATTAAAACTATCATACTAATAATTATACTTTTTGCGGAACGCTAAAATAAATGAAATTGTGATTATAATCGCCATTAGCTCACTTGCGGTGCTGGATAGCCAAATGCCGTCAAGACCCATAAAGAGCGGTAAAATCATAACCGTTAATGCTTGAAGTAAGAATAATCTTAAAAATGATAAAATTGCAGACACAAGTCCGTTATTTAATGCTGTAAAGAATGCAGAGCCGAAAATTGAAAATCCTACGATTAAGTATGAGAATGAATACAGTCTAAACGCGCGAATTGTCATTTCCAAAATTCTTTCGCTATATCCCACGTAGGCTTGGGACATTGGTACTGCAAGCGCCTCTCCTAAAACGAACATGGAAACTGCCATGACGGAAATGATTACAAAGCTCTTTTTAAGTAGTCCCGTTAGCTCCTTATGGTTTTTAGCTCCGTAGTGGTAGCCAATAATAGGAGCTACGCCTATTGAGTAGCCGATAAAGATTGAAATAAACATAAATCCAACGTACATAATTACGCCGTTTGCCGCAATTCCGTCGCCCTCTTCTCCTGCGTATTTTAGAAGCTGATAATTGAAAATTACGCCCATTACCGAAAGGGAAATATTTGTCATAAGCTCGCTTGAACCGTTTGCCGCAATTTTTAAAAGCGCCTTAAAATCACAAATTGGCTTGCAAAGTCTTAAAAGGCTTGTGTTCTTTTTTCTTGAAAAATAGATAAGCGGGAAAAGTCCGCCAACTACTTGGCTAATGGCGGTAGCCGCCGCTGCGCCTTCAATTCCCCATCTGAAAAGTCCCACAAATAAAGCGTCAAGCACCATATTCGTTACACCTGCGCTAACAGTAACGTAAAGTCCTGTTTGTGGCTTTTCTGCTGTTACAAATAGGCTTTGGAATTCCATTTGAAGCATAAAGAACGGTAATGCAAGTAAAATAATTGTGCCGTAAATTAAGCAATTTTCAAGCATATCTCCTGCGCCTAACCAAACGGCAATAGGCTTTAAAAAAGCAATGCCTAATACTGCAATAATAACACCTAAAACGATTGAAACGTAAACGGTAAAGGAAAAAATTCCGTTGGCTCTTTCCTTTTTGCCCTCTCCAAGAGTTTTGGAAATCAACGCGCTTCCGCCTGCTCCAAGCATAAAGCCGATAGCGCCAAGTATCATTATAACAGGCATTATAAAGTTTACTGCCTTAAATTCAAGCTCTCCTGCAAAGTTGGAAACGAAAAATCCGTCAACCATGCCGTAAATAGATGTGAAAATCATCATTACAATGGACGGCAGCGTAAATCTAAGCAGTTTTTTATACGTAAAATGGTCTGATAGCTGTATTTTCATTAGTTCAATTCCTTAATAAAATTTGCTGTAATCCTTGCAAGCTCCTTAATATCGTAGCCTTCTGTATTAATAACCGCATGGTATGAGGTTGGCTCTCCCCATTCTCTTTCCGTTACGATTGTACGGGCGCGTACTCTTGCTTTATCAACCTTTTTAATTGCTTTTTCCATTGCATATCTATCATTCTTTTCGCCGTTTCTCAGATGTGATAAGCAACGGTCAATTCTTGCGTCCATTGACGCACAAACGAAAATATTAAACGGCTTGTAGCTCTCTAAAATAACGTCAGCATTTCTGCCCACAATTAAAAAATCCTTGCATTGTGCGGCTATCTCTTCAATAATTTTTCTTTCCTCAACCATTAAATCAGTTGAAGCTGAATTAAATGCAGGCAAAATCGTACGCCCAAAGGACACAGGAATATTTTTAAGAGCCACAGATGTTAAGCTCTTTTCAACGTAGTCCGTATCAAGCTTTTTATTTTCTGCTATTTTTTCTAAAATTTCCTTGTCGTAATAGTCAATTCCAAGAATTTCGGCAACTCTTTTGCCAAGCTCTCTGCCCCCTGAGCCGAATTGACGGCTTATTGTTATAATTCGCATACGCTTCCTTTCGCTTTGCGAAAGAAAGCAGCTGTTATCCCTCGCAAAACACAATAAAAAGTTATAGTCGCTGAATATTTTACTATATAAATTAAATATTGTCAATACTTATTGAACTTTTAAAAATATTGTGCTAGAATAATTACGTATCATTTATCTCACTTAAAGGAAGGAAACAAAATGGAACTTACAAAAGCAATTTATGAAAGAAGAAGCATAAGAAAATACAAGGATGCTGAAATTACAAAGGAAGAAATAGAGGAGCTTATCAAGGCTGCTCAAATGGCTCCTTCATGGAAAAATTCACAAACTGCAAGATTTTTCGTTGCTCACTCAAAGGAATATAAGGACAAAATGATTGACGCATTACCAAGCTTCAACAAGGAAAGAGGCAAGGACGCTGCATGCATTATCGTTTCCGCAATCGTTAAGGGAATTAGCGGCTACAATGGCGAAGGAGAGGCAATCACACATCTTGGTAACGGCTTTGAATGCTTTGATAACGGTCTTGCCGTTGAAAATCTTTGCTTGAAGGCTTATGAGCTTGGCTACGGCACTCTTATTATGGGTCTTTACCGTGAGCAAATGGTGCGCGAGGTATTTAACATTCCTGAAAATATGGCAATCGCCACAGTTATCGCCGTAGGAAAAGCAGATATCTCTCCGGACGCGCCTGAGAGAAATCCATTAAATGAGGTTTTAGTTATCAAATGAGAAACAGAAAAATATTAGCCGCAGTTATATTCGCGCTTTTAATGCTTACCGTTATCGGTTTAATTGCTTACGAATATGTAACCACTAAAACAGTTGATAAGGATACCATTCTTCGTGCACTGATAGTTATAGCGGGCGGTATTATCGGTTTAGTTAAGGTATTTAGCGGCATGGGCGGTAAAATTCCATACCAAAAATACGAAGCCGCATACGCCAAGGAGCTTGCAAGCACCTTTGTGGGAGATGGTAACAAAAAAGAAAGAAAAGCGCTTTTAGGTGCAATACATTTATTTAACCTAAAGCAATACGATAGAGCCATTGTCAGCCTTGAAAAGCTTCTTAAAAAATGTCAAACAAGCGGTGATGTGTACGGCGTTAAGCTATTTTTGGCATTATCCTATGAGGGAACAAAATCAGGCTATAAGGCTATGGAAATCTACAAGGAAATCATAAGACAAGGCACAACGCGACCTACACCGTATATCAATTTAGGCGTTTTATATGAGCTTGAGGACAAATTATCCGATGCGGTGGAGTGCTTTTATGAAGCTATTCGCCTTGACCCAACCGATTACCATTCATATAATAACTTGGCGCAAATTTTAACAGGCAATGATGAATTTGAGGAAGCAATAGAGTGCGCACAAAAAGCACTTGAATTAAAGAACAATTTTAACGATTCTTTAGAGGTGTTAGCACTTTGCTATAATGCTCTTGGCGATTACGAAAACGCAGAAAAATACTTTGTTAAGTGTCTAAAAACCGGCTCAAACGAGCAAAAGCTCCGCCGTGTTATGAATATCTACAAGGACACAGGAAACCCTAACGTAAAAAAAGACACAAACGATACCGAAACAGAAGAAAACTAACAAAAAAACGACACTCTGTGTCGTTTTTTCTTATCTTTTGTCAGTTATTCCCGCAATATAATCAAGAGAACCCCTGTACCCTGTACCCTAAATTAGATTATACTGCTTTAAAACTGTTTCGATTGAGTCTGCTCTTGTGGATTGGCAAAGAGGCAAGCGGAATTCGTTTTGGATTTTGCCCATGAGTGCAAGTGCGGTTTTTATAGGTATTGGATTGACCTCGGCGAACATTTCTTTTATAAGCATCATTATGTGAAGCTGAATTTCCGTGGCTTTTTTAATGTTTCCCGATAGAAATTCGTGGCATAGAGTGTGCATAATTTCGGGAATTATGTTACTAACAACGGAAATTACGCCCTTGCCGCCCAATGACATAATCGGCAAGGTAAGGTCATCACAGCCCGAATAAATATCGTACCTATCGTGGCATGCTTGTATAATTTCCGAAGCGTATGAAATATTTCCGCTTGCTTCCTTTATGCCCACGATATTTTCTATTTGAGATAGCGCTTTATAGACACTTATCGGTATATTTACCCCTGTGCGTGATGGCACATTATATAAAATTATAGGCACATCTACGCTTTTTGCAATAGCGCTATAATGCTCAATAAGACCTCTCTCCGTTGTTTTGTTGTAATATGGTGTAACTATTAAAAGTCCATCCGCACCTTGACTTTGGGCGCTTTTTGAGTACCTTATTGAAACCTGCGTATTGTTTGTGCCGCTTCCAACTATAAGTGGTACTCTTTTATCAATTCGCCGTTTGGCAAATGCAATAATTTCATATCTTTCACTTTCCGAAACCGTTGCGCTCTCTCCCGTTGTGCCAAGGACAACTATTGCATCGGTTTTATTCTCTATTTGAAAATCAATCAGATTACCAAATGCTTCATAATCTATACCACCATCGCGAAACGGCGTAACAATAGCGGTGGCAGAGCCAATAAATATAGTTTGTTTGTTCATTTTTCGCTCCCTTCGGTTGCTTTAGTGGTCAGTGGTCAGTGGCTAGCAGTTAGATTGTTTGCAATTTTGAAAAAACAGTTGAAAATTCAAGCTTTATACTATATAATATATAATGAGTTAGTTTATACTGATAGAATTTGAATTTCGTGTAGAGAGCAATCCTCCCTGTGAGCGAAGCGAACCCCTATCCCCTGTACCCTATCCCCTATTATAATATTCAAAGGACAAAACAATGATAAAAAACAATTTACCAAAAACGGATTTACAGACTAAGGATTTTTACTACGATTTACCACCTGAGCTAATTGCTCAAACACCCTGTGAGCCAAGAGACCATTCAAGAATGATGGTTTTAAAGCGTGATGGAAGCATAGAGCATAAGCATTTTTACGACGTTATCGACTACCTAAACGATGGGGACGTGCTTGTAATTAACGATTCAAGAGTTATCCCTGCCAGAATTTACGGCGATAAGGTAAGAGATGAGGGTGCGTTTGTTTCAGCTCCGTCTAAAATTGAAACGCTTCTTTTAAAGCAGCATGAAAACAATCGTTGGGAAGTGCTTCTTCGCCCTGCTAAAAAGGTAAAAATCGGCGGTAAAATCGACTATAACGGAATTTTAGAGGCTACCGTAGTTGATGTTGTTGAGGACGGAAACAGAATAGTAGAGTTTTCCTTTGATAAGGACAAGTATTCCTCAATTTATGAGGTTTTAGATATTATCGGCTCAATGCCGCTTCCCCCATACATAACCGAAAAATTAGAGGACAAAAACCGTTATCAAACGGTATATGCAAGAGAAAACGGCTCAAGCGCAGCACCTACTGCGGGACTTCATTTTACAAAGGAGCTTCTTGAAAAAATTAAGAAAAATGGAATAAAAATCGCTCCCGTTATGCTCCATGTGGGCTTAGGCACATTCCGTCCTGTTAAGGCAGAAAAAATCACAGACCATATTATGCACGCTGAATATATTTCAGTATCCAAGGAAAGCGCCGATATTATTAACACCGCAAAAGCAAACGGCGGCAGAATAGTAGCCGTTGGCACTACCTCATGCCGTACCCTTGAATCCGTTGCTACGGAAGATGGCAAAATTCAAGCAATCAGCGGAAACACAGGCATTTTTATCTATCCAGGCTACAAATTTAAAGCCGTTGACACACTTATAACCAACTTCCACTTGCCTGAAAGCACACTTTTAATGCTTATCTCCGCACTTGCCGGCAAGGAAAGAATTATGGAAGCATACAAGGTGGCAGTAAACGAAAAATACAGATTTTTCTCATTTGGAGATGCGATGTTTATAGAATAAACATTAGCCGCCGACCACTGACCACTAGCCACTAACCACTTAAATAAAACAAAATCAGGGCTTTAGAGGGTGAGGAAAAATTCCCGAACGCGTACACGTCGCTGTACTGGCGTACTGCAGAGTAGCGGTCGCGAATAGAAAAGCAAAACTGGAATTTCTCCCAAAGGGAAAATTCCTACATTAAATACTTCTTTATCGTATTGATAAGCGAAAGACACTATTTAAAATTTGCTTTTCGGTTTTACCAGCCTGTAAAGTCCTACGGAGAAAAAATGAAAGTAATTGCAATAGTAGGACCGACTGCAGTTGGCAAAACCGCGTTGGCGATAAAGCTTGCAAAGGAGCTTGACGGAGAGATTATTTCCTGCGACTCCATGCAGATATATAAGGGAATGAATATTGGTACTGCCAAGCCTACAAAAGAGGAAATGGCGGAGATTAAACACCATTTAATTGATATAAAAGAGCCAAACGAGGAGTTTTCCTGCGCCGATTATGCCGTAATGGCAAAATCGTGCATTGAGGATATTGTGTCCCGTGGCAAAACACCGATTTTTTGCGGTGGCACAGGTCTTTATCTTGACAGCGTGATTGAGATTGGCAGTTTTTCAAGCGGATTTAAGGATGAAATGTACCGTGAGGAGCTTGAAAAGCTAGCTATGGAAAAGGGCAACGAATACGTACATAATATGCTTAAAGAAATTGACCCAAAAAGCGCTGAGGAAATACATCCAAACAACCTAAAGAGAGTTATCCGCGCCATTGAAATTTACCACTGCACAGGCAAAACAAAAACTGAATGGGACGAAAAATCAAAGGAACAAAAGCCACCATACGATGCAACGGTTATTTTCTTAAACTGTAAGGACAGGGAAATTTTAAAGAAAAGAATTGACATGCGAGTTGAAATGATGTTCTCCGACGGTCTTTTTGACGAAGCATTTGACCTATATAACCGCGGAATGTTAAATGAGGAATACACCTCATTTGGAGCAATCGGCTATAAGGAGCTGCTTCCCTTCTTTAAGAATATTGACACTCTTGAAAACTGCATTGAAAGACTGAAAATATCAACGCGCCAATACGCTAAAAGACAGCTTACTTGGTTTTCAAGAAAGGAAAATTACCACACCATTTACGTTGATGAGGTTAACGCCTTCTCTGAGGCAATGAAAATTATAGGAAAAGCATAAAATGAAAGAGCAAATTATCAAGGAAAATTACGAAAGAATTTCAAAGGAAATAAAGGAGCTAAACGCTAACGTAACGCTGCTTGCCGCCACGAAAATGCAATGCGCTGAGGATATAAACTATCTTATTTCCTTAGGCTGCACTCATATTGGCGAAAACAGAGTAAATGAGCTTACCGAAAAGTACAACGATTACGACAAAAGCGCTGAGCTACATTTTATCGGCACATTACAAACTAATAAGGTAAAATATATAATTGACAAGGTATCGCTAATTCACTCCGTTGATACCGTTGGACTTTTAAAGGAAATAAACAAGCGCGCTGAAAAAATTAACAAGGTAATGGATATACTTTTAGAGGTAAACAGCGGTAAAGAGGAAAACAAAAGCGGAATTATGCCAGAGGACGTGTGCGACTTTTACAATATCGCAAAGGAATATAAAAATATCCGCGTAAGAGGACTTATGACAATGGCTCCCCGTTGCAATACGCGTGAGGACTACCTAAAATACTTCTCTCTTACCAAGGAGATTTTTGATAAGCTATTTAAGGACGATGAAAACGCCATTCTCTCAATGGGCATGAGCGAAAGCTATAAATACGCCATTGAAGCCGGGGCAACTATGGTAAGGCTTGGCTCTTGTATTTTTGGAGAGCGAAAATACAACTAGTGGTCAGTGGTCAGTGATCAGCAAGTTACTTTTAAGAACGAAATAAACGAATTAGTACATAACTCCCCCCACCACCAAACAATGATACAAAAACGGTTTGTAGCTATGTCAGTCAGCTAACAGCTGACCACTAGCCACTAACCACTATTTTCGACTGAAAGGAGAAAAAATGGGTTTATTCAACATATTCAAAAGAAACAAATACGAGGACTGGGACGATGAAGAGGATGATGAGGAAGAAGATGAGGATGAGGTCAAAAGCAACGCTAACGTAACGCTTGGCGGCAACCTTGAGCTTAAAATCTTCAACCCAACAACCTTTGAGCAATTATTAGTTGCCGTTGACTATTTAAGCTACGGCTCAACCGTGCTTTTAAATTTAGAGGGCGTTGACTCAGACCTTCGCAGAAGAATGGTTGACTTTATAAGCGGTGCGGCGTACGCTCTTGATGCCAGCATTAAAAAGGCGACACAGGATTCCTTCTTTGTAGCGCCTAAGGACGTTGACGTCAGCGGCGAAATTTTTGATACCGACAACGATAACGAAGTATTTTCAGACTTATAAGAGGTAGATATGGACGGTTTATATCTTTTTTTCAAAACAATCTCTATTATTCTCTATGCTTTTGATTTATTACTTCTTGCGCATGCTATTTGCTCATGGGTACCTGAATGGAGAATGTCAAAGGTTTATATCTATTCAAGCAAAATAATTGACCCTATTCTTAGCCCTATAAGAAAATTCATGTGGCGCTTTGACTGGGCAAGAAGATGTCCTATTGACCTATCATTTATCATTTTAGTATTGCTCACAAGATTTGCTGACAGAGCAATTTGGTATCTTTACGTGATTTTAGCATCAATAATTTACTAATCATAGGAAAAATAAATGAAATTAACAAAGAAACTAACTAACATTTTAATTTTAGTAGGTGTTATTTTAGGCGGTATCGGAATTGACCAGCTTACAAAGATTTTAGTAAGCAAGAATATGGCTCTTTATCAGTCAATTTCCGTAATTCCAAAAGCCTTAAATATTACCTACATTCAAAATCGCGGCGCGGCATTTGGCATGCTTGCAAATCATAGATGGGTATTTATGATTGTTTCAACCGTTGCTATTATCGGAATGGGTGTTTATCTTTTCCGTTTCTGTACGGAGTCTATGTTTTTTAAGGTTGGACTTGCTCTTGTAATCAGCGGCGGTATTGGTAACATGATTGACCGTGTTTTTCTTGGCTACGTGGTTGACATGATTGAAGCAACCTTTATTGAAACGATTTTCGGCTGGTCATTTGCTATTTTCAACGTGGCAGACAGCTTTGTTTGCGTTGGCGCAGGCATTGTGATTTTTTGCTTGATAAGAGATATAATCAAGGAAAGCAAAAAAGAGGGACAAAAAAATGAAAATAAGTGAGGAATTTGTAAAAACACGCCTTGATGTGTTTGTTTCCTCACATTTAGGCATTACACGCTCAAGCGCGCAAAACCTTATTGATGAGGGAAACGTTACGGTAAACAACAAAGTTGAAGCTAAAAACTACAAACTCCGCTTAAATGACGAAATTGAAATTGAGGAGCTTGAGCCAAAGGAGCTTGACGTTACTCCTGAAAATATTGACCTTGATATTATTTATGAGGATAACGATATTATAGTAATAAATAAGCCATCGGGAATGGTGGTGCATCCTGCTCCGGGTAATGAAAGCGGCACTCTTGTAAACGCCCTTTTATACCATTGCGGAAGCACACTTTCAGGCATAAACGGCGTAATTCGCCCAGGCATTGTTCATAGAATTGACAAGGACACAAGCGGTCTTTTAATTGTGGCAAAGAATGACGAATCTCACGTATTTTTATCATCACTTTTAAAGGACCACGGTATAAAAAGAACCTATCACGCCATAATTATCGGTCATATGAAGGAGCAATGCGGCACGGTTGATGCGCCTATTGCAAGACACCCTGTTGACAGAAAGAAAATGGCAGTTGTAGCCGGCGGCAGAGAGGCTATTACTCACTATGAGGTAATAGAGGAATACACAGGCTATTCCTACATAAAATTAAACCTTGAAACAGGCAGAACACACCAAATAAGAGTGCATATGAGCTATAAGGGTCATCCAATTATTGGCGACACCGTTTACGGTGGAGGCAAAACAACCTTTGAAAAATCCAACGCTCCACTTCTTGACGGTCAGATTTTACATGCAAAGGAGCTTTCCTTCCCGCACCCAAAAACTAAGGAAATTATGCACTTTGAGTGCAATTTACCAAGTAATTTTGAAACATTACTTGAAAAATTAAGAAAATTATAAATATAAGGAGGATAACAAAACGGAAAATTACGAAATTGGTTTTGTTTGGTGTCCTCTTTTTTCTATTACACAAGAGGAAAAAATAGCTTTTTAGAAAAAATCAAGGACGGAAAGACAGGCAACGGTAACCTTTCTTCCTTTGCTTTTGACACTACGTATAAGCATGGCTACGACTATACCGACAGTGATACTCTTGAAGCAACAAAACGTGCAATTTTAAATTGGCTAATTTTCAAAACCGACTTTGCTTATGACGTATTAGGCGCTGAAAGATACGAAAAAGCCAAGGAAAGCTACGAATTACGTCAGTATAATAGTGAAATACTTGACACGCTAATTAAATACTTTACTCTTGCATGGAGTAGCTTAAGAAGTGCGGACGGCAAGCCTCTATTTTTAGACGGCAAGCGCATTTTTGAGCTTTTGAAAGAAGATATTGATAAAGAGCTGGAAAATATCAAAAACCAACGCTCAATAAGCAAATACGCTCATTTAAAGGATATTATTGACACGCTTTGCGCAACAAAGGAAAGCTGTTATCTTGACGCAGAAAGCCATAAGCCGTACCTTGAAGCTTACTTAAATACGTATATTATCGACACGTATGGCTACAATTTTAACGAAGCCACATATCAAACAGAATACAACCACTCCGAATATTTTAAAGACAAGGTAAACGAAAGATTACAGCTTGCGCTATTAAATGATGCGGACTTTTGGAACGGTAAAAATTTCTCTGTTACGTCATTTATAAATGGTCTTTAAAAAAATAATACCAATGACTCAAAAGCGGTAATTGATTATATTTTTAAAAATCTAACCAATGACGAATGCACCCTACTTCTTATTAAAAACGGTCTTTCATTAGGCTTTTCACTTGAAATTTTAAAGAAAAAGCTAAAGGAATACGCGATTTTTGACGGATTTAACGAGCAAATAAGCTACCCTCTTTTTGATTGCGATAATGAAATTATAAATAAGGGTAAGGAAATTTTTGAGAGCTTTTTATTTGACTTCCTATATCCTCACTGCAAGGAAATAGTAAAAGAAAGACTTGCAAAAAAATTAAAGCTTGACGCTATTGACAACCTTTTTGGCGCATTTAACGATGCCACCTTATTAAACGCTATTACAGGCTTAGAGCGTAAAGCGCTTTTCGTTTTATCAAAGGAGTTTTTCACAGA
Source organism: Eubacteriales bacterium (assembly GCA_045632345.1). Lineage (GTDB taxonomy): Bacteria > Bacillota > Clostridia > Oscillospirales > CAG-272 > RGIG2000. The sequence goes on from JAZQWM010000008.1 coordinate 40,037, forward strand.
CGATAAAATCCTTAAAAGAGCATACATAAAATCGTACTATTTAACTAAATCAGCCACACAGGGCGAGGAAAATTATCAATTATTAGAATGCTTCTATAACGTAATAAAGCTCCTTAACAGCGAGCTTAAAATTGAAACCTCAATTCAGCTTGATACAAAATTAAGGAAAGAAAGCTTTAATTTACTTAAAGATATTTTCTTTAATCTTGGTGTCAATATAGAGTATAATGACGATTACGCAGCGTCAATGGTTGATATAAAATCAGCAAAAAACAGCGAGGCTGACCGATTCCCCATTTTGCAGGACTTAGGCTCTGCTATATACGATTTCTCCCTTGCAGAGCTATTTTTCTATAACCCATACTACCCTATGGCTGAGTATGAGTACGATAAATATTCGGACTACAAAATTAAAATAGAAATAGCTAAAAAATTCAAGCTAAATGAGGCTTATATCTGCCACACGATAAGACCTTATAAGTTTTACTATGACGTTTTAAACGGTGCAATAGACTTTAATTTGTTTAACGATTTAGGCAGAAGGGACAAATATTTAAGCGATTTCTTAGATATGCTCCTTGGCGCATACGTGCTTGATAAAGGACACAATGACGCTATTTTCCTTGCAAAAGTACTAATTATCGACACATTCCCCGATAAATTTACAAATAACGATTTGTTATATACCTCAGGGGATACAAGAAAAGAGTTTATAGATTCACATCTTGAAATCTTAAATTTAATGACTAATAAAAACGCGTATTTTAATATCATGCACAGAAGTCTTTATAATCTCTTAGGTAATTTAGTCCTAAATGGCGACAGGGAAAAATCATTTACCTTCTACACCCCCGACCGTATTGCTCCCCTCTTTGGCGACACTAGATTTTTCACAGAAATCACCCCGCCATTTAGATGTTACCTTGAAAACGGAATTGACGGAGTAATAAGTGAGTATGGCAAAATCGCATTAAAAAAATACAATAACAAATAAAAAGAAGCGACTATGTGTCGCTTCTTTTGTTTTTCATCTTTTTTTATAAATTAAAAGCTGAGGATTTTCGCCGTTTTCCTCATATGTGCATACTAAAAGAAAATCCATGCTTGCAACTATTCCGTAGCATCTGTCACCAGATTTACTTTCAAGCTGACTTCCAAGATATGCTTTCTTATCATCAAGAAATTTTATTTTTTCTCCATTTGGAAGTGTATATTCTATATTGACAAATTCGCCTGAAAGCACACTTAAATTTTCTACATTTGGTAGTCCCTCAATATCTAAAATGGTATTAAGCTCCTTTATTAACTGTGCTTTAAATTCCTCTATCTTTTCTTTTCCTCCATTTTTTGCATATTGTTTCCAAATATCAAGGGTGTATTCGCCATCGACATAACACCATTTACAGTATTCCTCGTTGAAATTTCCATCATTTTCACGACTTGTATTACAGTCCTCAAGCACCATACCACAGCAACCGCAAATAAGCTCTCTTGGAGAGCCAAGAATCGTATTTATCGACACATCAAACAATTTTGATAATAATTTAAGAGTGTCTATATTTGGCATTGTTTCCCCATTTTCCCAACGGGAAACTGCCTGTCTTGTTACAAATATTTTTTCTGCAAGCTCCTCTTGTGAAAGCCCTTTTTTCGTTCTCAATTCATAAATTATATCCTTTGCTTCCATAAAACCACCGCCCCTTTTTAATTATAAATATATTATACCACGGTATTAAGCTCATGACAAGCAACTGTCTGTTGCTATTGAAAAGGGGCTATTGCATTAAGCGATAGCCCCTTTATTTCTATTTGTTATTTTTTGTTTTAATTAGTACAAGCTCATGCATAATGAAAATAAGTAACAAGAAAATAAATAGGTAAACAGGTAAAAGTGAGATTGAAATTTTTTCTGCTATAAACCCGAATAGCGGTGGCATTGCTAAAATACCAATATATGCAAATGCTATTTGCACGCCTATCATTGCTTGAGACTTATCTGCGCCGAAAACGTCGGGGGTCATGTGGATAATACATGGATAAATTGGCGCACAGCCTAAGCCCATTATAACAAAGCCGATTAACACAAATGCAGAATGGAACGGTATGAACAATAAAGCTATACCCACAGCGATAACTAATGTACCAATGCGGATAAGCGTTTTATCGCTTAGCTTCATGGCAAGGAAGCCGTTTACTAGTCTGCCAAGAGTTACGCCTATATAGAACATGCTTGCATAGCCTGCTGCCACCTCAGGCGCAAAGCTCCATTTTTCCACAAGATAAGTGCTTGCCCAAAGAGATGCGGTTACTTCCATTGCGCAGTAACAAAAGAACATTAAAAAGCAAGCAAACGCGCCATTTATTGAAAATATTTCCTTAAAGGATAACGCTTTTGACTCTTCTTGCTTTGGTGTGTCGGCGTTACCGTTACTTCCTTTTTTCCAAATAGGTACGCTTATAAATATAATCAAGGAAAGCACAATTTGAATAATGGAAACGATTAAATAACCGCCGCTCCAATTTTCAAGATTTACTAATGCAAAGCTCATTATGTAAGGACCAACTGCCGCGCCAACGCCCCACATACAGTGAAGCCAGCTCATGTGCTGCGCCTTATAATTTAGAGCTACGTAGTTATTTAAAATAGCGTCAACGCCACCTGCACCAAGACCAAATGGTATTGACCATAAAATCAGCATCCAAAATTGAGAGCTGATAGAAAAACCGAATAAGCAAACAGCCGTGGTTGTTACGCTTACGGCAGTTACTAAGCCTGCGCCGAATTTTCTTAAAAGCTTGTCGCTAAACAGGCTTGAAAGAATTGTGCCGGCAGTTATTGTCGCTGATATAATGCCTGCATACGAAACAGGCACGCTGATTTCGTTATGAAGCACAGGCCAAGCTGAGCCTAAAAGGGAGTCAGGCAGACCAAGACTGATAAAGCACACGTATATAAGCACTAAAAGCAAAATTCCCATTATATTTTTACCTCTTAAACGTCTATTTTCTGTACTATTATACCAAATAAAATACCGTATTGCAAGTAAAAAAGAGCGACACATGTCGCTCCTTTTCAAATCTTTCATTTTTCGCCATTTTGTACGTTTATTATTACTTTTTTATTCTCATAAAATAATGCGTGTCATTTTCACTTGCAACGTATGCTCCGTTTTTTTGAATTGCTTTAACGGACGCTATATTACTTTTCATTACACGCAAATATATTTCGTTCTCCGGAACAATATTTTTTGCTATCTCTATGGTTAAAACCAGTCCCTTTGTTCCGTAGCCCTTGCCTCTAAATTCCTTTTTAATGCTATATCCAATATGACCGCCCCCTGATTTTAGCGAGTCCGTCAAATAGTGTCTTATTCTATATTCTCCAATGAGAACGTTATCATCCAATAAATAGTAATATGTTTCAGGCACAAACCAATTTGGCATATTGATAGGATTTTCATGCATCATTAATTCAGGTAATACGGAGCTTTTATATTCCTCAAAGGACACTCCCTCATACTTATTTGTTAACCCGTTTTCATCCTTCGGTAGTGCAGTAACGTATTTCCATTGCTCCACTATATCCTCATAATTCATTTTTCTTAGCTCTAACATAATTGAAATTTTCCTTTCATTCTGTTCCCTTAAATTTATTATATCAAATAAATTTAAGTAATTCAAGAAAAAAGAAGCGACACGTGTCGCTTCTTTTACTATTTTGTTATTTTAGTCGTTAGTCTTGAGATATGGAAGATATCCCTTTAAGTAGTTGATACCTGAGCCTACTGTCATAAATGACATTACAACTATAAGCACAAAAGATGCAAGATAGTTAAATGCACCAAGGTCCATTGTGCCTGATACAATCAAGGCATTTTCAATTAAAACTACTAAGATACATGCCATTTGAGATACTGTTTTTGCCTTACCAAAGAAGTTAGCGGCTAAATTAACCTCGCTTTTAGCACATGCTAAGCGAATTGAGGTTACACCAAGCTCACGAATAAATACTATAACGCATGCCCAAATCATAATACCATCAAGTGCTTCAGCCTTAGCTGCAAGAACTAAAAACGCTGAGAAAACAAGTGCTTTATCTGCAAGTGGGTCCATAACCTTACCAAAGTTAGTTACAAGGTTATATTTTCTTGCAATTTTTCCATCAAGCATATCAGTAAGTGAAGCTACTGCAAAAGCTACCGCCGCCACAATACCGGCAATTAGCGGATTTTCAATATACATGTAGCAACCAACGAAAACAGGAATTAAAATCATTCTTAAAATCGTTAATTGGTTTGGAATATTCATTTTCATATTATATCTCCTTGCCGATTAAATCATAGCATTCTTCATCAAAATCAGTAATCTTAACGTTTACAAAATCGCCGATTTCATGCTTTTTCTTAATATCAAAGAAAATCATACCGTCAATGTCTGGAGCGTTTTTATAGTTTCTGCCGCGGTGCTTACCTAAAATTGGGTCGTAGCCCTCATATATTACAGAATAAACCTTGCCAAGCTCATCCTTTGCTTGATTTTCTGAAATATAGTATTGCTCACGCATCAAAATATCGTATCTATCCTGCTTAACTTGATCGTCAATTTGACCATCAAAATTATATGCAGGAGTGTCCTCTTCCCTTGAATAGGTAAATGCACCGAAGCGGTCAAACTTAGCTTCCTTAATAAATTCACAAAGCTCGGTAAATTCCTCATCCGTTTCAGTTGGGAAGCCAACTATTGCAGTTGAGCGAATAGCCATGCCCTCAATAGAGCGAAGCTCCTTCATAACATTGCGAATTAAAGCCCCGTCCCCACGGCGATTCATTTTCTTTAATACTCTATCGCTAATATGCTGAATTGGAATATCAATATATTTTATGAGCTTTTCGTTTGTTTTAAACTCATTTATAAGCTCAGGCGTAATTTTATCCGGATAGCAGTATAAAATTCTAAGCCATTTTACGTCGGTTTCATCACTTAATCTGCGAAGGAGTGTGGCTAGTTCATATTTTCCGTATAAATCAATACCGTATGCGGTAGTGTCCTGACCGATAACTATAAGCTCTGAAATTCCCATTTCACAAAGCTCCTTAGCCTCAGTAATTATATCGTCCATAGGACGTGAGCGGAACTTACCTCTGATATTTGGAATTGAGCAATAAGTACAACGGTTATTACATCCCTCACTTATTTTTAAGTACGCAAAGGCGTCCCCTGTGGTTATAATTCTGTCTCCGCCAAGCTCTACCGTGTTTTTGTCGCCGTATTCCTGATACTTATTTCCCTTTTCAATTTCCTCAATCGCCTTTACAATACTATGTACGCTGCCCGTACCTAAAACACAGTCAACCTCGGAAAACTCCTCCATAATCTGCTCACGGTATCTTTCCGCAAGACAGCCTGTTACGATAATTCCCTTTAAATTGCCGTTTTCCTTAAGCCAAGCAACATCTAAAATATTGTCGATTGATTCCTTTTTAGCGTCCTCAATAAATGCGCAGGTGTTGATAACAATAATATCAGCCTCCTCCTGCTCAGGAGTAATTTCATATCCTGCCTTATTTATATGACCTAACATAACCTCAGTATCAAGAAGGTTTTTAGGACATCCAAGAGACACAAATCCTATTCTACTCATCATTACCTCTTTTGGAAACCATTGCTACCGCTTCCTTAATATCGCCAATAGTATAGCCGTATCTCATAAGCGCGCCCATCATTTTAGCAATTTCCTGTGGGTCCTTTGAAAGCGGCATATACTTATTCTCAATAATATATGCGCAGTTTTCTGCAAAGTTTACGTTATTAAGGTTTTTTGCAACGTATTCGTCAACGTCCTCACGCATGTATCCCTTTGCAATAAGCTCATTTTTAATTTTGAGCTTGCCAAACTTTTTATGCAAGTAATTTTCGCATAAAAGTCCTATCTGCTTCTTTTCATCAATATATCCTCTATGCTCCATATAAAGTGCGATATTCTCACACACCTCATAGTTAAAGCCCTTTTGACGAAGCTTTTGAACAAGAGTCTTTTTATTATTTTCACCATATGAAAGAATTGTAAACGCTTGACGGCGCGCATTGTCAAATATCATTTCATCTCTGATTTTAAGGAAGTGAGCGTCGTCAATCTTGTCGCCCTCTTTAATATCAAAGCGCGCGTATTGCTCCTCTGAAACTAACATCTCAAAGGTTGTATCCATAGATGATCTTATGCAATATGTTCTGCCCGCCGGGGACTTTTTAATTCTCTCTACCGTGTAATAAATTTTATCTTCCATTTTTTTAGTACCTTAATCTAAATTTAAGTCGTCAATGTTGAAATCGGTGGTATCAATGTCGTCGTCCTCGCCGCCAACTGATGAACCGCTTGCTATTTTGTCCTTTATCTTATTTTCCAATTCCTTCATTAAATCAGGATTTGATTCAAAATACTTTCTTGTATTATCCTTACCCTGAGCAATTCTTGTTCCGTTGTATGAGAACCAAGAGCCACTCTTTTCAATTATTTCAAGCTCTACTGCAAGCTCCATAATCTCTGAGGATTTAGAAATGCCTGTGCCGTATAAAATGTCGAATTCTGCCGTTCTAAACGGTGGCGCAACCTTGTTTTTAACAACCTTGCACTTTACGTGGTTACCGTAGGATTCTGTGCCGTTCTTTAATACCTCGCTCTTACGAATATCAATTCTTACAGAAGCGTAGTACTTAAGCGCGTTACCGCCTGTTGTTGTTTCTGGGTTACCGTACATTACACCAATCTTTGAACGAAGCTGGTTGATGAAAATTACGATACAGTTTGATGATGAAATACAGCCTGAGAGCTTTCTTAAAGCCTGAGACATAAGTCTTGCTTGAACACCCATGTGGCTATCGCCCATGCTACCCTCAATTTCCTGTCTTGGAACAAGAGCTGCAACTGAGTCAATTACTACAATATCAACTGCCCCTGAGTTTACTAATTTTTCAGTAATTTCAAGAGCTTGCTCTCCGTTGTCAGGCTGAGAAATTACAAGATTATCAGTATCAACGCCGATTGCCTTTGCATATACAGGGTCAAGAGCATGCTCAGCATCAATAAACGCTGCAATGCCGCCTTCCTTTTGTACCTCTGCAATAGCGTGTAATGCTACCGTTGTTTTACCTGATGATTCAGGACCGTAAATTTCTATAATTCTGCCCTTTGGAAGACCGCCAACACCAAGAGCCAAGTCAAGTGTTAATGAGCCTGTTGAAACAGCGCTAATTTGTAAGTCTGGGCTATCACCTAAACGGCGGATTGATTCCTGTCCAAAATCCTTTCTAATCTGACCTAACGCAGTTTCAAGGGCTTTTTTCTTATCATCTGAGCTGTTTAAAACAACCTTTTCCTTCTTATCTGCTTTTTTTGCCATTTTTTATTTTCTCCCTTCGGTAGAAAAAGCCGTCAGCTGTTAGCCGTTAGCCGTCAGCAAATTACACTGACACCGAATAATACCGACTTTTTTACCTCATTTGTTAAAATTAAGTTATATGCTTACTTACTAACCGCTAACTGCTAGCGGCTAACTGCTTAACATACTAAAACACTCTGTGGTTTAATATGTCGCGCTATCAATTCTCCAACCATTTTCCTCGTTTATAAGTGTTATCTCAACGAAGTCATTTTTTTCAAGGTTGGTTGTTTTTATTTTTGCAATTATAAAGCGCTTTGAATTTTTAATAATCTCAGTTGTGGAATAATCGTACTTTGCCACCTCTATGCCCTCAATATTTCTCATTACGGATAAATAACCTTCATACTCAATATATCTTGCATATACGGCAGTTGTGCCAACTGCTCCTGCCTCTCCCTCAAATGCTGTCTTGATTATATCGGACGCGTAATCGGAGCTGAAAATCTCTCTTGTTCTTTCCACAAGCGGTAGCTTTGCAGTATAGTTTTCACTTCCCTGCACAGGTGCGTATAAATCACTTTCATTCTCCGGTACCTGTGGCTTTAAGCCATCACCAAAATAAATCACGTTTAATTCGTAGGATTCTTTAACTAGAGTATTAAAAATTGCCTTTGCTTCTGTATCGCTTACGCTTTTGCATCCCGCTATACTAACTGCAAAAATTGCAATTAGTATAAGGGACATCATTTTTACAAATAATTTCATATTATGCGTTTTCACCGTTATTTTCGGTTGCTTCTGTGTTAGATTCTGCGCTTACCTCAGTTGTCTCAGCTGTTGCCTCAGTATTTTCTGCTACTTCCTCAGTATTTTCTGTTACTTCCTCTGCACTTTCTTCCTCTTTTTTAACAAGAGTCATATTAGCAACGCTTTGTCCGTCGGCAAGCTTCATAACGCGTACACCTGTTGTGCTTCTCTTATATGTTGGGATTTCAATAGAATCCGTTCTTATAATTACGCCCTCATTTGTAATAATCATTACGTCATCATCATCACTTACGCAAGCAACGCCTGCTAAAAGACCTGTCTTATCGTTAATATTATGAATAATAACACCCATAATACCACGGTTTCTTGGCTCAAATTCATCAAATGATGACTTCTTACCGTAGCCGTTTTCTGTAATTGTAAGTAGCTTCTTTTCGTTATCAACAATAACTGCTCCGCATACGATATCGCCCTCACGGAGATCAATACCGCGTACACCTCTTGCAGTTCTGCCAACTACTGTTACCTTATTTTCGTGGAAGCGTGCTGCATAACCGTTCTTTGTACCGATAAGAACGTGATCCTCGCCTGTTGTATGACCTACGAAGATAAGCTTATCGCCCTCATCAAGGTTAATAGCAATCTTACCGCCCTTACGCTGATATTCGTATTCCTTAATATCAGTACGCTTAATTACACCGTTTTGTGTAACCATTGTAAGGTATGTGCCTTCCTCAAATTCCTTAATTGAAATCATAGCGGTTACTCTTTCGCCCTTTTCAATTTCAATTAGGTTAATTATATTAGAGCCCTTTGAAGTTCTTGATGCCTCAGGGATTCTATACGCCTTTCTTACGAAAATCTTACCACTATCAGTAAACATTAAGAGGTAATCGTGGCTATTTGCAACAAGCACCTTTTCAATAAAGTCCTCATCCTTAGTTGACATACCGATAAGTCCCTTACCGCCTCTATGCTGACTTTCATATGTATCAGCAGGTAAACGCTTAATATAGCCTGAATTTGTAAGTGTAATTACACATTCATGTCTTTCAATAAGGTCCTCAATATCAATTTCCTCTTCGCTATCAATTATATCTGTACGGCGGTTATCCGCATACTTTCTCTTAATTTCAAGCATTTCGTTCTTGATAATTTCCTTAACCTTGTTTCCGTCAGCTAAAATTTCGTTAAGCTCCTTAATAAGCTCGTTTAATTTTACAATTCTGTCCTCAATCTTTTGTCTTTCAAGACCTGATAATCTACCAAGTGTCATTTCAACAATAGCTTGAGCCTGTGCCTCGGAAAGTAAGAATCTTTCAATCAATCTTTCCTTAGCCACCGGTGTGCTTTCAGATGAACGGATAATTGAAATAATTTCATCAATATTATCAAGCGCAATCTTATATCCGTCATAGATATGCTTTTCAGCCTCAGCCTTAGCCTTTTCAAACTTAGTTCTTCTTACAATAACGTCCTGTTGGAATGTAATGTAGTGATTTAAAAGTGCTTTTAAGCCAAGTGTCTTTGGCTCGCCGTTTACAAGTGCAAGCATATTTACCGCACAAGTGTCTTGGAGCTGTGTATTCTTATATAATTGATTAAGTATAATTTGACCGTTTGCGTCCTTCTTATACTCAATTACAATTCTCATTCCGGCACGTCCTGATTCATCACGAATGTCGGTAATGCCCTCAATTCTCTTGTCCTTAACAAGGTCAGCCATAGCTTTAACAAGCATTGACTTATTTACCATGTATGGAATTTCAGTTACGATAATTCTGCGCTTATCCTCTTCAATAGTAGCCTTAGCGCGTACGTTTACTCTGCCTCTACCTGTTGTATAAGCTTCAATAATTCCTCTCTTACCGTAAATTGTACCGTAGGTTGGGAAATCTGGACCTTGAATGTAAACCATTAAGTCCTCAACTGTGCAATCAGGATTGTCAATTAAGTAAACTGTGCCGTCAATTACCTCTCCAAGGTTATGTGGTGGAACGTTTGTAGCCATACCAACCGCAATACCTACGCTACCGTTTACAAGTAGGTTAGGAAAACGGGATGGAAGAACTGTTGGCTCCTTTCTTGAATTATCAAAGTTAGGAACAAAGTCAACAACGTCCTTGTCAATATCGCTCATAAGCTCGTTTGCAAGCTTTGACATTCTTGCCTCAGTATAACGGTAAGCAGCAGCGCCGTCGCCGTCAACGTTACCGAAGTTACCGTGGCCGTCAACAAGTGGATATCTAAGTGAGAAAGGCTGTGCCATTCTTACCATTGTGCCGTAAACTGATTGGTCGCCGTGTGGATGGTATCTACCAAGCACGTTACCGACTGTGGTCGCTGATTTTCTAAATGGCTTATCTGAGGTTAAGTGGTCCTCAAACATAGCGTACATTACACGTCTTTGACCAGGCTTCATACCGTCTCTTACGTCCGGTAACGCACGGCTTACGATAACGCTCATTGAATATTCAAGGAATGCTTCTGGCACTCTTGATTCGATAGTTCTACCAACTATCATCTGCTCTATATTTTCATAGTCAATATGTTGTTCATTCTTTTCGCTCATTTGTGCCACCTCCTTAGATATCTAAATTCTTAACGAATTTTGCATTCTTTTCAATAAATTCTTTTCTTGGCTCTACCTTATCGCCCATAAGTAATGAGAATATCTCATCACAACGGATAGCATCGCCAATTTCAACCTTGATAAGAGTTCTTGTGGTTGGGTCCATTGTGGTTTCCCATAATTGGTCCTTATCCATTTCTCCAAGACCCTTATATCTTTCCGCTTGTCCGCCGCCAAGTTCAAGGAATATCTTATCCCTTTCCTCGTCGGAATAAGCGTATTTCATTGTTTTGCCCTTTGTAATCTTATATAGTGGTGGCTTTGCTAAGAAAACGTGGCCGTTTTCAATTAAAGCTCTCATGTGTCTATATAAGAACGTTAAAAGAAGCACCTGAATATGGCTTCCGTCAACGTCGGCATCGGCCATAATAATAATCTTGCCGTAACGGAGCTTTTCAATATTAAATTCTTCTCCAATACCGCAGCCTAATGCTTGGATAATTGGAATAAGTGATTCGTTTGCATATACCTTGTCAAGACGGCTCTTTTCTACGTTAAGCACCTTACCTCTAAGTGGTAAAATAGCTTGGAAACGGCTATCACGTCCATCCTTAGCGGAGCCTCCGGCAGAGTCTCCCTCTACTAAGAATACTTCGGTAAATTCGCTTCTTCTGTCTTGGCAGTCTGCAAGCTTACCAGGTAGTGATGAACCTTCAAAAAGACCCTTTCTTCTTGCAAGCTCTCTTGCCTTTCTTGCAGCCTCTCTTGCTCTTGATGCGGCACAGGATTTATCAATGATAATCTTTGCTACATCAGGATTTTCCTCATAGTATTCGCTTAATTTTTCGCTTACTATTTGGTCAACGATAGTTCTAATTTCGCTATTACCTAATTTTGCCTTTGTTTGGCTCTCAAATTGTGCATCAGGTAATTTTACAGATACAACCGCGGTAATACCTTCTCTTGTGTCCTCGCCAGATAATTTATCGCCATCCTTTAAGAAGCCAAGCTTCTTACCGTAAGTGTTAGTTACCTTACGAAGTCCCTCTTTAAAGCCTACCTCATGTGTACCGCCGTCAACAGTTGACATATTATTAGCAAATGTTACGATGCTTTCAGTATATGTGTCGTTATATTGGAGCGCTACCTCTGCGGTAATATCGCCCTTTTCCGCCTTCATATAGATAACTTCATCGTGAATTAAGCCACAACCCTTATTCTTGTTAATAAAGGATACAAACTCACGAATACCGCCCTCGAAAATAAGCTTCTCCTCACGATAGTCCTCGTATGTTGTGCCGTCCTCATTTTCAAATTCAATCTTATTTCTTTCATCACGGAATACAATCTTGATTCCCGCATTTAAGAATGATTGCTCTCTAAGTCTTGTAAGTAATATTTCATAATCAAACACTACCTCTTCAAAAATTGTAGCGTCAGGCTTAAATCTTACGTAAAGACCGTGCTTGCCCTCTGGTGCATCTCCAACACATGCAAATGGGCGTACAACCTGTCCCTTTTCAAATCTTTCCGTGTACATTTTGCCGTCGTGGCAGTTTTCAACCTCAAGCCACTCTGAAAGTGCATTAACTACTGATGCACCAACACCGTGTAAACCGCCTGAAATCTTGTATCCGCCACCGCCAAACTTACCGCCTGCGTGAAGAACAAGGAAAACTACCTCAAGCGTAGGAGTACCTGTCTTTGCATTTATTCCGGCAGGCACACCACGGCCGTTATCCTGTATAGATACACTTCCGTCCGGATGTAATACTACCTCAATTTTGTCGCAATGTCCTGCCATTGCCTCGTCAATAGAGTTGTCAACAATCTCATAAACAAGATGGTGAAGTCCGCGAATAGATGTTGTACCGATATACATACCGGGACGCATTCTTACCGCTTCAAGACCCTCAAGCACCTGAATCTGCTCGTCGCCATATTCTCTTTCAACTACATTTTCCTTTTCTTCCATTTTTTTCTCCTCTCTCCCCGCTTTTCTTCTTTCTTTTTCGTGAGCGCTAGAAAAAGAACCAAAAAGAATCGACAACTGATTCAATTTAATTTTTTTCATTTCATCGTTAAAAAAGAAAAGCTTGGCAAAAGAACCGATAAATTATATCAATTCTCTCTTTATATTTACTTTTTTATTAACCTATGTAATTACGCTTTTCTTCGCGAAAAGAAAAGCTTAGCAAAAGAACCGAATAATATTCAATTCTACTTTTTATCTAACCAGCTAACCGCTAACTGCTGACATCTAACTGCTTATTCAACTATTCTCTCATACCTAAGTGAGCTAAGGTAAACCGTATTATCTCTCATAATAATAAACGTTCGTGGCAAATCAAAGCCCAGCGGCTTAACTCTGCCTTCCCTTTGCGCATTAGATAAATATTTTTTAGTAACTGAGGACACAGTTGAGCTATCCATATCAAAAATAGCTAAAATATCCTTTTTTCTTACTACCTTGTTTTCGCCTATATGTAAATACATATTTTTATTCCTGTATTTTGGTTTCTTTTTGTGATACTTTTTCTTTTTAAAAGTTTATAACCTAACTATATATCTTCTTCAGTTGTACTATTTATGATTTCTTTTTGTGATACTTTTTCTTTTTCTAAAGAAAAAGTATCTATATGTCCGTCCTTGATGTAGATAAAGTTAACGTCATCAACCTCATCAAAGGCGGTGCTTTCGCAGGTTGTTATAATAACCTGTCTTTTTTTGATGTTTGATAGAATATACTTGCGTCTATTTTCATCAAGCTCACTTAAAACGTCATCAAGAAGTAAAACAGGATATTCGCCACTAAACTCACGGCTAATTTCACCCTCGCTTAGCTTCATTGCAAGGGCTAAGCTTCTTTGCTGACCTTGTGAGGAATAAAAACGTGCATCTTTTCCGTTTAATTCAATTTTAAGGTCATCCTTATGGATACCGTAAAGAGTTGCGCCGTATTTTATTTCTCTGTCAATATTATTTTTAAGTAAATCTGTGTATTTTTTCTTTAAAGACTCGCGACTATCAAAGTCCGCTTCATCCGCATTCGTCTCGTAAGTAATGTTTGGCGTTTCCTTACCGTCAGTCATTTCATTAAAATATCGTTTAACGTAGAAATCAAGCTTTTTTACATACTCAATACGCATATTTGCAATATCTGTACTAAGAGTAGCTAACTCCTCAGAATAAACCTCTAAAATGCCGTCATAGGCTTTTCGTTCCTCATCGCTCATTTTCAAAATTGCGTTTCTATTTTCTAAAACAGCATTGTACTTTGCAAGCATTCTTATATAAAGAGGCTTTAGCTGAGAAATTGCAATATCTAAAAACTTACGTCTTACCGACGGAGATTCCTTAATAATCCCAAGATGCGATGGGCAAAACAGCACAGAACGGAACTCGCCAATTATTTCAGAGGTCTTTGTTACCTTATTTTTGTTACGATAGAATTTCTTATTTGAGCTTTTAGGAATTTCAACGCCTAATTCGCATTCTCCCCTTTGAGACTCAAATATCATTCTTGCATAGCCCACGTTTGAATTAAAATTAACTAATTCTCTGTCCTTAAAGGCTCTAAAGCTCTTTCCTCTGGCAAAAAGGTAAATTCCCTCTAAAATATTGGTCTTTCCTTGAGCATTTTCGCCGTATATAACGTTTATACCGTCCTTAAACTCTATTTTTTCACTCTCAATATTTCTAAAGAAAGTAAATTCAATTTCTTTACATACCATACTTTTTCTTTGCAAAAAGAAAAAGTAAGAACCTCGACCAACATAACGAAGCAAGCTTCGTGTTGGTTCCCGAGAACCTTGTTACTCGCAAGCTCGTAATAGGCAAAAAGTTTATATTATTCTTTTTCTTTTTCTTTTTCTTTCACTTAATTTTATTAGTTTTTACATTATTTTGTAATTAAATCGTAAAATCTAACTATCTGACCACTGACGGCTGACCACTTCAAAATGAACTAATTGTTCATTTTAATAGGCATTACAAAATACATATATTTTTCGCCATCAACGATTTCAGGCTCAATAAGTACGCCGGTAAGCTGATTTTTAAATGACATCTTTGTTTTAACGTCATCACAAATCTTAAATACGTCAAGTAAGAACTTACAGTTAAAGCCGATTACAAGATCGTCGCCATATTCCTTATTGATTGAAATTTCATCATAAACATTTCCGTTTGCAGACGTTGTTGAAACTGACAAGCATTCATCAATAGTAAACTTAACGTATGAACGAATGCTACCTGCTAAACGGTCCTCAACGATAAGTGAGGATCTTTCAAGAGCTGAGCGAAGCTCGCCGGCATTTAATTCAATGCTCATGCTATGCGACGTTGGTAAAATTCTGTTATAGTCAATATAATCTGAGTCGATAGTCTTTGTAAAGAATACAAACGCGCCAATCTTGAAGATAATATATCTTCTTGAAAGCATTCTAATTTCAATTTCATCCTCTGTATCCTTAACCATCTTTAAAAGCTCTAAAAGTGTCTTGCCTGGGATAATAAACTTTAAGTTAACCTCAGAGCCGTCTCTGTTCTTATTTACAATATCAGCTTCCTTTTCACAGTATGCAAGTCTATTACCATCGCAGGATACGATTGTAATCTTGTTGCCCTTAATTTGAAAGTATGCGCCGTTAAATACAGGTCTTGCATCGTTTTGACCAATAGCAAATAAAATTCTGTTTACAAACTTTCTAAATAAGTGCTGTGGAATTGAAAATCCTCTTTCGCCTGTAAGCTCAGGTAAAGTTGGGAAGTCATTTCCAGGAAGCGCCTTAATATCAAAGTGTGACATTCCACTTTCAATTATTGTCTTATAGGATGCATCAACTGAAATCTTGATTGCTCCCTCTGGCATAGCCTTAATAATTTGAAGTAGCTTTTGTGCGTTGATAATACATACGCCTGCTTCTTCTACCTCACAGTCAATGTACGTTCTCATACCCTTTTCAAGGTCATAAGATTGAATCATACATCTATTATCGTTTGTACAAGTTAAGTGTACGCCCTCTATTGATGGCATTGTGTTCTTTCCTGATACTGTGTACATAGCAGGAATAAGTGCTGATAATAATACGCTCTTTTCAAAAATAGCAATCATTTTGTTTTCTCCTAATTTTTTATGTATGTTAATTTTATAAACTAAATTGTTTTTCCACTCTATATTTGATAAATCCGATTAAAGATTAAAAATATAAATTAAATATCTCTCAAAAAGCACCGCTTTTTCTTATTAATTCTTTTTAATTAAATTTATTTAATTATAGTAGTAGAAGTAGTAGGGAGTGTTGATAACGTTGAAAACTTTTTAAAGCCTTATAAATCAACGCTCCATGGCGATTTTTTATCAACCTATTAGTGTTGACTTCTGTTGATAATCTTATTCAGTTATCAAAAAATTTCCACGAAAATCTCCACGTGCATTTTCTATCTCTTTTCCACAAACAACCAACTGTTAGTTACTTTTTCCGCTTTTCTTAGCGAAAAGAAAAGCTTGGTAAAAGAACCGATAAGAAATAAATACCAATAAATCCTTGTCCTATCTGTATCCTTTATTTAACTAAAGTGTACTAATTTTTTCCACATCTTCCATGTTGAAATATGTTGATAACTTACTTTTTTCTTAACGCGAAGAAAAAAGATAAGCAAAAAAAGAATCGAAAAATAAATTAAATCAATTATCTAACTTACTGACCACTGACCACTAGCCACTACGGATAACTTGTTATCCGTTAATTTCCCTGATAATTTCCTTAACCATTAGATTAAAGTCATTATCCTTGTCCATTTTTTCCTTAATGAACTTTTCGCTGGAAACAAGCGTTGTTCTATCGCGGTTTATTGCGTTACCGATTTGAACCTTGCTTAGCTTTGTTGTTTTTAATGCTATGTAAACAATTAAATGTCTAGGCTCAACAATTTCCTTAGTTCTCTTTGTTGATAAAATATCCTCTCTTGATACGCCGTACTTCTTTGAAATAGTAAGAATGATTTCATCCATCTTCTTTGTATCTGATGGCTCAGCTTGAATATATTCTCCAAGTGATGAAGCAACTTTATCAAGTGTAATATCAACGCCCTCTAAAAGCTGAATTGCGCTAAGCTTCTTAATAGCGCCGTCAAGCTGTCTGATTGAGGATTTTATATTTTCTGCAATAAATCTTAAAATTGATGATGGAATATCAAGATTATACTGCTGTACCTTTTGTTTTAAGATAGCAAAGCGAAGGTCAAATTCAGGTAACTGAATATCAGCAATAAGACCTGACATAAATCTTGTTCTTAATCTATCCTCAAGTGTTTGAATTTCCTGTGGTGGGCGGTCAGATGTTAAAATAATCTGCTTTTTTGCCTCATAGATAGCATTAAATGTATTAAATAGCTCCTCTTGCACTGAAATTCTGCCTGCCGCAAATTGAATATCATCAATAAGAAGCACGTCAACGCTTCTATACTTATCTCTAAACTGCGCTGTTGTTTTCTTTCCAATAGCATCAACTAATTGATTAGTAAATTCCTCACTGCTTATAAGCACAATTTTCTTATCAGGGTATCTATCTAAAATTCTATTTGTAATAGCGTAAAGCAAGTGAGTTTTTCCAACTCCGCTAGGTCCATAAATGAAAAGCGGATTGTTCATATTAAAAACGTCAGGTTGTGAAAAATCTTGATTAGCTACTGCTTTAGCTGCCGCGTATGCTAAATCGTTTGATTTACCAACAACGAAGTTTTCAAGTGTATATTGTCTATTTTCACTTTTATTTTCATTTCTTTGTGGAGCAACGCTTGAAGTATTGTCGCTAACATCCTTTTTCTCAGGCTCTCTATGCTTGATTGATAAATCAATTTCGCCATGCTCCTTAGAGTGAATAATAACCTTTGGAGAATAACCAACAATTTCAGCAAGACATTCGCTTAAATCATCGGAAAATTTATCCTCAATAATATCCTTTTTCATATCGGTTGAAGCAACGAAAATTGCCTCATCCTTAGTAAGCGCAGAAAGCTTTAATTCTACAAACCAAAGCTTAACAACAACGCTTGAATGTCTTTTTGAAAGTGCTTCAATTAAAAAAGAATGTATTTCTTGAAGCTCCTGCTCTTTAAAGTCCATGTTAATCTCCTAATTAAAGTTTAAATAGTAATTAAGCATAATTATACTATTATACTGTATTTACTATTATTATAGTATATATATAGGAAAAAGTCAAGAAAATTCTACTATTATTATATAATTTTCAACGAAAAATGTGGAAAAGTATATAATTTATCAATTAAATAAGTCGATTTTTTCCACAAAATAAGTTGATAAGTAATTGATTAAAGATAGAAAAATAAAAAAATAATAAAAAAACAGTTGACAATTCAAAAAAAGTATGATATTATATCTGTGCTTGAAAATACTAACGCATTTTCAGGGGTATCAAAACTGTGTTTTGTGCTGCGGACAGTCCCTGGTGAGCAAGCTCCCCGATGACTTAGTCCTTGCATACGCAGCGGATTCGCAAATAAATTTGCGAGCCGTTTCGATACAATCCCTGCATATTAACGCAACGGAGTGCATTAATTTTCAACAATTTCGCTATGGGGTATCAAAACTGTGTTTTGTGCTTCGGACAGTCCCTTGTGAGTAAACTCCCAGATGACTTTGTCCTCGCATACGCAGCGGATTCGCAAAAAATTGCGAGCCACTTCTCATGAAGCCTGCGTATTAAATCATAGCGAGCTATAATTCAATACGCAGGGGTATCGAAGCGGTCATAACGAGGCGGTCTTGAAAACCGTTTGGCCAAAAGCCACGAGGGTTCGAATCCCTCCCCCTGCGCCAAGAGGAACGTAAACCGAACACCACGGTTTGCGTTCTTTTTTTATTTTTATTACAAGTCAACAAAATTCTTAAAAATTTAAGCAATACTTAAATCAAATTTTAGAAATACTCTCTTTTATTTGGCAAAATTGTGTTGTATAATGAAGGTACAAAAGTGCTTTTGAATGATTTTTAGGAGGTTGTTTATGAATATCGGAACAACTATAAAAAATGCTCGTAGAAAACTTAATATGACACAGGAACAATTAGCTGAATACTTAAATGTATCAATCAGTGCAGTATCACAATGGGAAAGTGATAAAACATCACCTGATATTACAATCATACCATCAATTTGCAATCTTTTAGATATTTCTGCTGATGAATTGCTTGGAATAGATATTTTGAAAAAGCAAGAAAAAATTATTGATATTGATAGGGAAGCAATGAAGTATATTGTTATAGGCAAAAAGGAAGAAGCTATAAAAATTCTTCGTCGTGGTTTAGCGGAATTTCCAAATAGCTATCATCTTATGGCTTTGCTGTCAAGTGAATTGTGGTCAAATAGACAAATTGAGGGCAATTTAGACGAAGCAATCGCGCTTGGAGAAAAAATACTTAATGAATGCACTGATGAGGAGGATAGACAATCAGCGATTCAAATCTTGTGCTTTAGTTACCCTGAAGAAAAAGCGGCAAAGCTTGCAGAAAAAATGCCACATATTGCTATGACTTCTCAAGCTTTACTTTCCAGAGTTTATAAGCAAGGGGATAAGCGTTTTGAAAAACGAAAGGATTTCGCTGTAAGCTTGATTAGTATGGCTATTTCTGAAATTCACACAATAAATACAAAACTTGATGACGGGAGCTGGGCTTATACAATTGATGAAGAAATATCTATTTGTAAAAAAGCATTATCTTTGATAGACGTTCTTTTTGAAAATGGAGATTATGGTGAGTTCATTATAAATGTAATTCAAATATATTATCAAATTACAAGACTATATTGTAAAAAAGGTGATACTGCAAATGCTCTTGGTTATTTTGAAAGAACTGTGAGAGAAGCAATAGCTTTTGACACCGAATATGATAAACATAAAAAGCATACATCTTTGTTATTTAGAAATGATGCGTATGACGGATTCGGTTTTAGCGACACGCATAATGAATCGTTTGACATGGTTGAAAATGTTGACAAGCAAAATGAATTTGACATTATTCGTGATACGGACAAATTCAAGGGGCTTTACGCAAAATTAAAAGAGGTTGCTTCTGAAAACAGAGATTTTGAAAGATACAAACCTATATAATGAAATGGCGAGTGCTGATTTTTTCGGCACTCGCTTTATTTCGCTTTGAAAATTTTAAATGAATAAAATTAACAGGACAAATGGGACGATTTTAAGACAGCACGATGTTGACTATAAAACTATTTTATGTTATATTTTTATTACCACGTTTTAAAAATTGAATAATTATATGTAAAAATGGTCATAATTTTATTAAACTTTCTAAAAAAGCATATAAAAAACATAAAATTTAGCAAAGTTATTGATTTTATTTGCATAATATGATAATATATTGATATGGAGGAAAGAAGATATGTTTACTTATGTTAAATTGAAAAATTTTATGTCTTTCGGAGAAGTTACGTTTGATTTCAAGAAAAAGGCAGGAGAAGCCAAGCCTTTAATTGCTATTTATGGAGAAAATGGAAGTGGAAAATCTAACTTTGTTAAAAGTATAGAATTTTTATGCCATCTTATGAGTTCTTATGATGAATCTATAAATTTTGATAAGTTAGTCGAACAACTTAAAAATGATAAAAGTTTACACAGTGATAATTTAATAAAAATGTTGAAGGAATATGATTTCAGCGAACTAATGTTATCCTGTCGAATGCTTGAATGCCAAGAGCCTACCGAGATAGAGTACGGATATATTTTGAATGGTTGGGAAGGTTATTATAAAGTTGTTTTTGATAAAAATATATCATACGAAAAATTATATGGTCTTTGTGGCTTGCAACGTGGAACTATTTATGAAATCAGTAGAGAGAATAAAAAAATAAACACCAAATTTAACAGCAGATTGTTTGCTAATTCTGGAATAAAAAAAGATTTAGAGTCTGATATAGAAAAGTTTTGGGGGAAGCATTCGTTTTTATCTATTCTTGCACACCATATTAATGAAAAGAACAACGATTATATGGAGCAAAACTTGTCTTCTTGTGTGTTTGACATAATGAATTTGTTTAATCGAACAAGCGTTATGACTAGAAAAAATGTGAGAAAGAATACGGGCTTATTGTCGCCTTTTCCTAAAATTTCAAACTACGATTTAATGTCAGGAACAATCCGCAAAAAAGATGTATATTTGCTTGATAAAGTAGAATGCATTTTAAATGATTTTTTTACGCAGACATATGCAGATATTAAAAAGGTTACATTTGATCGAAAACAGATTAAAAATGGTGCTGTAAAATATCAGTTATATGTTGATAAAATGATTTGTGGCAAAATTAGACATATAAGTTTCGAAAATGAATCATCTGGAACACAACAAATACTAAATATAATTCGAATTTTACTTGGTGTTTTTTGCGGAGTTACAGTGGTTTATGACGAAATAGATAATGGTATTCATGATTTGATTTTGAATAATATAATCGCATCTTTATCTGATTATATAACAGGGCAATTGATAATTACCACTCATAATACAATGTTGATGGAAACTATCAATCCAAATAATTCTTATGTAATTAGCGTAGACTATAATGGAAACAAAGAAGTAAAATGCTTATCTAATTTTCCTATTCAAAACACTAATAACATTCGAAATCTCTACATTAAAGGAGTGTTTGGTGGAGTTCCTTATACGGAAAGTATAGATTACGATTTTATAACTGAAACTATAAACGAGGAGGACAATTAATGGCCTCCTTGGAAAGACTAAATTATTTAAAAGGAATTGTAATATGCCATGGAAAATCAGAAGTTTTTTTGGCGAAATTTGTCTGCTCAAACTTACATTTGAATATAAAAACATACTCTAAAAAGAATGGTGCAAATAGCATACAAATTAATTCTTTAAAGTCACTATTAAACACATCACCATTTAAAAGTTTTACAGAGTTTAAAAAAGAATATGAAGTTTCCGTTACAGGAAGAGGTGAAAGCAGGAAAATTAACAACTTTAAATTGTTCATAATTATGGATACTGATGATTGTTCAGATGACGAGCGAAAAAAGTTCATTACAAAAGAGCAATTTAAAGGACATTGGCTTTATGATTACATAGTTCCCATATACAACATAACAAATTTGGAAGATGTCATGCAACAGTCGAATATTATGACAAAAAGAATAAAATCAACAGAAAAAGGGGAATATTATAGTAAAGTTTTCCCGATAAATACCAAACCGGTTTGCGATGACACTATAAGTCAAGTGAAAATTTTAAAGTCTCGTATAGCAGGAAATAAAAATACAAATTTAACAGAATTCATTGACTACTGTTTGACAAATGCGGGTTCTTAAAAATCGTATCATAGTTTTTAATCGGTTTTTAGAATTCAGTTTCAAGTTCCAAACGAATTATTTGTAATGGCACTGTGGCGTGTGCTTGTATATATACAAGTGGCTCGGCTTCGCCTCGCCAAAACAATAAGGACACCAAATCGGTGTCCTTTTGTTTTGCCATGAGGAGAGGATTCAAACACTCCTTCATATTTGTGCACAAATATGAATAATGTTCGTAAACGAGGCAAAGGTCGTTGTCAGCTCGCTAGCAAAAGACCTGCCGAAGTTCTTTTTGTTTACAAAAAGCCTCCCTCCCCCTGCGCCACGGCGGTGATAGCTCGCTCACATAAGCCGTGGCGAAACGCATTGCCACAGGCAATGTATCCCTCCCATTCTGATAATTTAGTTTTATAATATTAAAAAATTTTAAACCTCTCGTTTTTATTTTAAAAAAAGCCTCTCCTGCATTTAGTGTCTTTCTTATTTGACAAATATTTAACGCTATGCTATACTAAAATTGAAATTTTGATTAAAGGAGAATGTTATGGTTGAAGAAAAGGCTTACCCGTTTGAATTTATTATAAATCCGCTAATGTGGAAATTATTCGGTCAAGAGCTTGAAAATTACACTATTGCTTATCACTTTATTCTTGAAAATTTTGATGAAATGCGTATGTTTAGAGAAAGACGTATTATTCAAGACGACCCAGAGGATTATTGGAGATATATATACTGCGGAAATTTTGGCTCAAATGAGGATATTATAGCTTATATTGGTAAAATAATTGAGCGATTTAAGGAATTTAACGTCCTTGCTGAAAAATGCACAAAATCAGCACGTAACTTTTTTAAAGAGCCAAATGACGTGGTTTCAAGCTATTTTTATCGTGATTTTATGTGTATTCAACTAGAAATGGAGCAATCAAGAAAAGTATATCTTAATAATGCAAAAATTTATAATGAATTTAAAGAAACTAAAGAAAGCACTACTCTTAGGGAGTTAATTGGCGAAGAAAAGTACGAAGATGTAATAAAACCGTACCTTCCATTTAAATATCCTGAAGCATTAGAGCAAAAAAAGAAGTATTTAGAACGAATAAATAAAAATAACAAAAAATGACGTTTTTTATTTCTTTATAGTGTATTTTTCAGTACACATTATATTTGACAAGTATTTAAAGATATGCTATATAAAAATTGATGATTTAATTAAAATGAGAATAATTATGTAAACTATTTTAAGGAGATTTATATGGATAAAATTTTAAAAAATCCTCTTGATAACGGCTGGTATGCGGACCCTGAGGCGAGAATTTATGAGGGAATGTACGTTATTTACGTTACAAACTCACTTCCCTTTGATGAGCAGAAAAATCACGCTTGCTTTGTATCAAAGGATTTAATTAACTGGGAAAAGCATGAGAATATTATTGATATGAGTGGCTTCCCTTGGGCTAAAAGAGCAATTTGGGCGCCTACTATTATTGATAAGGACGGAAAATATTACTATATTTTCGCATCCGGCGATATTCACTCAAATGGCGAAATGGTCGGACTTGAAATTGCTGTGTCAGATAGTCCGTTAGGTCCGTTTAAGGCTATAATGGATAAGCCTTTAATAAATGAATTTCACAATGGCGCGCAGCCAATTGATGCACACTTATTCAAGGATGATGACGGAACTATCTATCTTTTATACGGTGGCTGGTGTCGTTGTAATCTTGCTATAATGAACGATGAAATGAACGGCTTTGTGCCATTTCCTGACGGCGAAATATTTAAGGAAATCACTCCACCTGACTACGTAGAGGGACCCTGTGTCTTTAAAAAGGACAATGAATACTACTTTATGTGGTCAGCAGGGGACTGGACTAAGGGTACGTACCGTGTAAACGTTGCACGCTCCACTTCTCTTTTAGGAGATTTTAGTAACTACAAAACTATCCTTGAAACAGGGGATTGCGACTTTGCAAACGGTCCCGGTCATAACGGATATTTCTATATTCCAGAAAAGGATAAATACCTAATGGTTTACCACCGCCATCATAACGAAATAAACGACGGTAACGCCCGCTTCTTGTGTATTGACAATATGAGCTTTGATGAAAACGGCGATATTGAAAAAATAAAGATGACTAAGGAATGGAAAATAGAATTTTAATAAAAATACCCGGAAGAGTGTATATCTTTCGGGTATTTTTTTATTTTGTTAAGTAATCATTTGCTAATTTTAGCATATCCTTCGCTTCCTCAAAGGTTAGCTCATTATATGCGCTTTCGTATGGGAGTAATAAAAAGTCAAAGTCCTCAAAGCCTTCACTATGTTTAGGCTCTTGATTTTTGTAATTTGCTAAGAAATAAACAGATACCTTTGTGTTTCCGTTTTTCTTTAAGTAAGATGTCTCGTAACGAAAATCGCTATTTATTGATACGTCTAGGGATGTTTCTTCCATGGTTTCACGGAGCGCTGTTTCAATTTCAGTTTCGTTATTTTCCATATGACCCTTAGGAAAACCGCAAAAACCGTCTTTTGCTTTGATAAGTAAAAATTGAATTTTACCGTCCTTTAATGTGTATGGAATTGTACCGCAGGATTTTTCTGTCATAGATATTCTCCTTTTCATTTTAGTTTCTTAATTATAGCATAGAAATTTATATCAAGCTTTTTGTTTTTCCACTTTATTTATATAAAATAAATTGAAATATATAAAAAAGTGTGATACAATATAAAATATAATATCCTAATAAACTATTTTAAGGAGATACATATGAAAAAAATACTTGGCGTAGAGTTTGGCTCTACAAGAATTAAGGCGGTTTTAATTGATGAAAATGCAAACGTTTTAGCGCAAGGCTCACATGAGTGGGAAAATCAATTAAAGGACGGACTTTGGACTTATGCACTTAGCGACGTATGGGCAGGACTTCAAGACGCTTACGCTTCATTGCTTACAAATTACGGTAAAAAAATAACATCCCTTGACGGTGTTGGTATTTCCGCTATGATGCACGGTTATTTAGCATTTGATAAGGATGATAATTTACTTGTACCATTTAGAACCTGGAGAAACACAAACACAGCAAAGGCTGCTGATGAACTCACAGAAGCTCTTGAATTTAATATGCCACAAAGATGGAGCGGCTCACACTTCTATCAAGCAGTTTTAAACGGCGAGGAGCATGTAAGCAAGGTAACATTTTTAACAACTCTTGCAGGCTACGTTCATTGGAAGCTTACAGGTAAAAAGGTAATCGGTATTGGCGACGGCGCAGGTATGTTACCTATTAAGGATAACGATTACGATAAGGAAAAAATCGCAAAATATAACGAATTATTAGCACAGCATGGCTTAAACGTTGACGTTTACGACCTTTTACCAAAAATTTTATTAGCAGGCGAGGACGCAGGCACTCTTACAGAGGAAGGCGCAAAATTACTTGATATAAGCGGCAACTTAAAAGCAGGCGCACTATTCTGCCCACCTGAGGGAGATGCAGGCACAGGCATGGTTGCAACTAACGCCGTAAGAGAAAAAACAGGTAACGTATCCGCAGGTACGTCTGCTTTTGCAATGGTTGTTCTTGAAAAGAATTTATCAAAGGTGAATCAATCTATTGATATTGTAGCAACACCATCAGGACATCCTGTTGCAATGGTACATGCAAACAACTTTACTTCTGAAATCAACGCTTGGACAAATCTTTTCTATGAAGCTATTAAGCTTGTAGGAGCTGACGTAAATAAAGGCAAGCTGTTTGATATGCTCTATAACGTTTCACTTGAAAGCGATAAGGACATTGGCGGTCTTATGGGCTATAACTTCTTATCCGGAGAGCCTATTGTAGGTATGGAAACAGGTATTCCTATGGTATTTAGAAAGCCAGACGGAAAAATGACACTTGCAAACTTTATGCAAATGCAAATATATTCCGCACTTGGTGCTATGGCTGTTGGTATGGAAATACTTGGGGAGGAAAACGTTCAAATTGACGATATTTGCGGCCACGGCGGATTCTTTAAGGCTGAATTTGTCGGTGCAAATGCTATGAGCGCAGCTCTTAACGCTCCTATTACCGTTATGAAGAATGCAGGCGAGGGCGGTGCTTGGGGTGTTGCCGTATTAGCTCTTTATGCAGTTAAAAAGATTGACACTCTTGAGGACTTTTTAGAAAAATTGTTTGCAAAAACTGAAAAAACAACAGTAGTTGCAAGCAAGGAAGAAAAGGAAAAGTTCAACTTATTCTTAGACGCTTATAAAGCAGGCTTAAAGGTAGAAAAGCTTGCTGCTGATATCTACAATAATTGAGGTAATAAAAATGGAAATTAAATCAGTTCAGGACTTTGAAAAGAATATTAAAAAGGTTTTAATTAACGAAAACCAAATTGCTGAGGAAATTAAAAAGGCAGGCAAATTTATTGATAACCTTTATGATGGCAGACCGATTTTATTAGTAAGTATTTTAAAGGGCTCATTTGTATTTATGGCAGATTTAGCAAGAGCCGTTAGTGTGCCTTGTGAAATCGGCTTTATGTGTGCAAAAAGCTATTATAACGGCACACAGTCAAGCGGAATTGTAAATATTACAATGGATTTAGACCAAGACGTAAAGGACTACCATTTAGTTATTGTTGAGGATATAATCGACACAGGTCGTACCTTAAACGACGTTGTTAAGCTTTTAAAGGCAAGAAATCCAATTTCTTTAACTGTTGTAACGTTACTAGATAAGCCTGATCGCCGTGTGGTAGATTTTAAGGCTGATTATGCTCTGTTTACTATTCCGGACGAGTTTGTTATCGGCTATGGCCTGGACTGTGGCGAATATTACAGAAATTTACCTTATATTGCAGTATTTAATACATAAAAAAAGTCCTCATTTGAGGACTTTTTAGTAGCTATTAGTTTGTCAGAGACAAAAAATTTTATAAACACTTGTAAAAATTATAAAATTAAGATATACTAAAATAAATCAATAATATTTAAAGGAGTAATTATTATGAAAAAATATGTATGCGACGTATGCGGTTGGGAATATGATGAGGAGCTTGGCGCCCCTGAATATGGTATTGCCCCAGGCACAAAATTTGAGGACCTTCCTGACGATTTTGAATGTCCTCTTTGTGGTGTAGGTAAGGATAACTTTTCTGAACAGTAATTAGTGGTCAGTGATCAGCAGTTAGTTAAATGACTAACCCTTTTAAGCCTTAGTTGGTATTTTAAAAAACCTCTTGATAAAATCAAGAGGTTTTATTTGTTATAATGTGTTGTCAAATCTTGCTGACAGCTGTTCACTAAATCAAAAAATATTATTAAGTATTATAAAAGAAAAATTGATTTAGATTTCGGTTTCTTTTTGCTTAGCTTTTTTCTTTTTCTAAAGAAAAAAGTAAGTTAGTGTGAAGCGTGGATTGTGATTGACTTAATTACAGGTTGCTTATCCTTTTCAACTGCACCGTTTGCGCCTTCCTTAACGTCCTCACAAATCTTGTCAACGATTTCCATGCCGCTAGTTACCATACCGAACGCTGCATAGTTGCCGTCAAGAGATTTTGAGTTGTTTTCGGACGTTTGATGAACAATAAAGAATTGGCTTGATGCGCTATTCTTGTTTCCGCCCTCACGAGCCATTGAAATTGTACCGCGAACGTGCTTAATATCGTTATTTACGCCGTTAGCGCTAAATTCGCCCTTGATGTTTTGTTCCTTGCCGTCAACCTCATATCCGCCTGTGCCATCGCCCTTAGGGTCTCCGCCTTGGATCATAAAGTTATCCATAATTCTGTGGAACGTAAGACCGTTGTAGAAGCCTTGATTTGCTAATTTAACGAAGTTTTCTACTGTTTCAGGAGCTTCGTCGCCGTAAAGCTCTACGTGAATTGTGCCGTAGCCCTCAACCTCAATAGATGCGTGATGTGTAACCTTGAAGCTGTTGCAGGATCTAGAGATTAAAATAATTCCAAAAATTAAGCAAGTAAGAGCAAGCACTAATGCGATAGTTGTAATAATGGTTTTCTTTGTCTTATATGCCTTCTTAGCCTTTAATGCCTCTTCTCTGGCTTTAGTCTTTTTTTCAGTAACGTAGTTACTGTTTTTCTTTTTCTTTGCCATAAAAATTTCCTTTCATAAGTGTATTGCCTCATTATTTTACCACAAAATTGTGAAATAATCAACACATATATTATATAAATGATAAAAAAGCTGACCAAGTGGTCAGCTTTTTCTTATGCTTCGGTAGAATTTAAGTCGTTAAATGAAACGCTGTCAGCAATTTCATAAACGTCGCTTACAATTACGTTTCCTTCATTGTAGCCGTAAATGTAGCTTATTACGTTTGCACCGTCAGCATTCTTTGTAATGGTGTAAAGGTTCATTGAAATCTTAGCTACTGCGCTACTTGGATTTGTAAAGTCGCCCTTTAAAATAAAGTCAAATGCAACGTATTTTTCATTTGATAAGTCAACGCCGATTGTGTTTTCAGCGAATACGCCGTTTTCGTTAATTGGAGTATTATTATTCGCAGAAGCCACAAATCCGTACTTTAATGGAGCGGAAGCGTTTACCTCATTATACTTATCGATTGAAGGGATTGAAATCATGTAGCCTGCGCACATGTTTTCGCCGTTTGAGGAGTATCCAAGGAACTTAAAGATAGGGTCGAATGTTTCGTCCTTTTTAGTTTCGTTACATCTTGAACAAACACCCTCTGTGTAGCATTCTTCAACGAATGACGTAAATACGTACTTCAATTCTGTATTGTGAATATTGTTGTAATAATACTCACAGTGGTTAGCATATTCAATCTTTGATACGTAGCCACTTGCCTTCGCTGCTACGCTTGCAACAAAAGCAGAGCTTTCATTTCCTGTAAATATAATTTTTTTAATACCTGTGTTTTGTAATGAGTATAATGAGTTAATTGAAGCGCAGCCCTTTGGTATTACTATTGTAATGTTTGAGTTTGTTGTTCCCTTAATTGAGTCGTGAGGAAGCTCAGTAAGATTTTCCGGAAAACGAACAAACGTTAAATTTGTGCAGTTTTGGAAAACACCATTGCCCATAGTTGTTACTGAGTTTGGAATGTCAATGTTTGTGAATTTAGCTCCGTTAAATGCATATGCACCGATAGACGTTAAAGCATCAGGAAAATTAAATTCATTTTCAATAGGGCAACCAGACAAAAAATTACCATCAATTGAAGTTACATTTTCAGCGTAGTTTATTACTGTCTTTAAGCTTGAACAACCGTTAAATGCATAGCCCTTCATTTCCTTTACTGATGCGGGGATCGTAATAGATGTAAGCTTTGAATTATCCTTGCAAAAGTCGTTAGAAATGTTAGTTAATTTATTTGATAAAATAAGTGTTTCAAGGTTTTTACACTCTTGAAATACTTTTGCTGCAACGCTTGTTACAGTATCGGACATTTTTACATAAACAAGTTTTGATTTATAGTTAAGGGTAGTGTCTATATAAGTAATGCCGTTTGGTATTTCAATTCTTACAACATAGTCCTTTAATGAAGCGGTACTTTCACTGTAACCAAGAGCAACATTTAACGCTTTGTTTTGAACGATAGAAAATGATGTTTGGTCCTTTACAATGTAGTATGCAGGATATGTATAATAATTTCCGTCAGCGCCTAAAAGTACAACTCTTTCAGTTGTGCCTATTGTTGTAGGAACGGTAACGCCGTCTATTGTGTCAGGCGTTTCAGCAAATTCATTGCTTGTTGAGCCTGCTGCGCCTACGCTAATTGCAAATATGCATACAAGCATAATCGCCATTAACACAGTTAAAAGTAATGATTTTTTCATTATTTTTCTCCTTAAATTATTTAGTTATAAGATTGCATTTATCTGTATAAAGTGTATCGCCAACGTTAAACGGTGCAACAAGAAGCTGTGGGTGGTTTGGTTGAAGGTCCATTTTACCGTAATAGTAATCGTGGGTGTGTCCCTTCTTGTATTCAAAGCTAACGTTTTCAAGCGTTACGTTTTCGGCATCAACGATAAGTGATGGGTTTTCCTCAATGAACTTACTGTCTTTGATTGTTACGTTTTTAATATTACCTGTGGTGTTATCGGAGCAGATTACAAAGCCCTCGCCCTTTCCCCACCATCCGCCGGCGTGGATGCGTGTTTCACATTCAATATTGTAAATTTCAACGTTTTCAACAAGTCCATCATCGCCAGAGAAAATTGAAATACCTCTGTTTGAAGGTAAAATCTTAATATCGTGTACCTTAACGTTTCTTACAACTGAGTAAAGGTGTCCAAAACGGATTGCCGCAGAGCGTGAGGACATTAAGCAGTCATAAACCTCCATATTTTCGCAAACGCCCTCTGTATTTGTGATACAGGTTGCCGCAAAGCAGTCATCTCCACAAAGGAACGTGCAGTTTCTTACAATGATATTCTTTGATGCTGAGAAGTGTACGCCATCGTTGTTTGCAATTCTATTGTGGTTATCAACGTACATATTCTCAAACACGATGTTTTCACAGTTAGAAAATGTTACTGTCCAGCATGGAGAGTTGAAAATCTTAAGGTCGTGAATATGTAAATTCTTACAGTTATTAAAGAAAATTGGTTGTGATGGTCTTGTAATCTTTGTTTCAGGTCCAACAACAGTTTGCTCCTCAAACTCCTTAACCATTTCCTCACGGTTAATTTCGCCTGGGCACCATGCATCAAAGTTTACAAAGGCGTCTCCGTTCATTTGGATTTTACCGCCGCCGTAAATTTCAATGTTATCGCTATCAAGGGCGTAAATAAGTGAAATTGTCTTTACCATTTCGTTATGGTAAAATTCGTTAGCATAGTAGTGGTCTAAATTGCGGGAGCCAACAATTTCTGTGCCCTTTTCAATGTAAACCTTCATATCTCCTTTAAGTCTAAGCGTGCCACAAAGGAAAAAGCCCTTGCCATCAAGCACAAGTGTGTCCCCCGCCTCACAAGCGTCAATAGCCGCTTGAATAGCCGCAGTATCAAGAGTGCAGCCATCTCCCTTAGCACCAAAATCTCTTACATTAACAAATTTCATAAAGTTACCTCATTTATCGTTTTTTAAATTTTCAGTTTTGTATGCATTGTAGCCCTCATAGTGATAGCTATTATCAATGCCCTTCATATAAATCAGACCGTTTTCAGTGTCCTCAGTTAGAGCGTTTTTTAGAATGTGCTTAATTTCAATGTCGCGAATTGGACTTCTTTCCATAGCTAAAAGGTAGTCCTCTTTGTCAACCTTTGACCAATCTACAACCACGCCAAGCTCTTTTTTGAAAATTAAATCAAGCCAAATTCGTGTGCTTCTGCCGTTGCCTTCTCTAAATGGATGGGCAATGTTCATTTCCACATACTTCTCTACGATTTGTTCAAAGGTGGATTGTGGCATCTTGTCAATATTGTCAAGTGCGCCTTGCAGATACATTAAAGGAGCAAATCTAAAGTTGCCTTTCGCTATATTTACTGTGCGGATTTTTCCTGCAAAATCATATATTTCGCCAAATAAAAATTCGTGTATTTTAGCAAGGGAGTCAAATTTGCCTGCGTCAAGTGTGTCTAAAAAGCCACTCTCAAAAAGCTCAATGGCTTTAATTTTAGTTAGCTTTTCCTCGTAATTTGCAAGCTCTGCTGAGCTTGTAATTCCAAGCTTGTTTTCAAGTGCCATTTGATTTTCCCCCTTTTTTAAGCATATATTTATTATATTATAACATTAAATATTATCTTTTGCAATCAAATATTGCAAAAAACAGTGTATTATGATATACTTTAAGTATAAATTATCAATGGAGAAAAAGCAAAATGGGAAAAACATCAACCAAGGATAACAAGACTACGTATCAAATTGCACGAGAAAAGTTAGGACTTAGCCGAGAAAAAGCAAGTGAGCTAACGGGTATTGAGCAATCAAGAATAGAAAGAATTGAAAACGAAAAGATAAATAAAATTGATGCATACGATGTTGTGGCAATGGCAGAAGCGTATAAGGAGCCTATGATTTGCAATCATTATTGCACAAATGATTGCCCTATCGGTATGAAATATGTGCCTGAGGTAAAAATTGAGGGCATTAAGGAAATTACAGTTGAAATGCTGGCTTCTCTTGCCTCTTTAGATGAGCAAAAGGTAAGATTTTTGCAAATTGCAAGAGACGGTCAGGTTGACGATACCGAGCTTGAGGACTTTGTGAAAATCCAAAAGGAGCTTGAGCAAATCTCAATGGCAGTTGAAGCTCTCCAAATTTGGTCCGAAAGAATGATCGCCGAAGGCAAAATTGATGAGAAAAAGTATAGAAAGCTAATGCAGACAAAATAAAAAATCGCGGTATTTACAAAATACCGCCTTTTATTTTGCACTTTTGCTAAAATAGACCGCTTTATTTTGTATTTGGTGTTATTTACTTTTGAAAAATAAAATGCTATAATTTATACATAAGGAAAAAGGAGTAATTTAATGGATAAAAAGGTTAAAAATTTAATTTATCTTGATACGAACAGGTATATATCCTTATCAAGCTTAAAGACATTTTATTGGGCAAGCATTATATTGCCAATTATGATGATTGTAATGGGAGTTGTATCCATAAAGCTTAACGGAGTAAATTGGAAATCAATATTCCCTCTTGCTTCTGTTTTTATTTGGAGCTTGCTTTATTGGATATTTATTTTCATAATCCAAAGCAAAAAAACTAAAAAGACATTTGAGCTAAGATTTCTTGTTAACGGTATTTCGGGCTTGTTTTTATTTTCACTGTTTTTATTGCTATATACATCAATAAATTTAGTTGCTGATAAAACAATTGTTGGATTTGATTTTTCATTATGGATATTGTTATTTTATGTGATTTTCTCAGCAATTTATATTGCGTTAGTTGTTTACGGTGTGCATAAGGATGTATATAAAAATATAAGAGAAAAGAGCAAAACACCAAAAGCGGTAGCTATTGCCATATTGTTTTCTATGCTAATTCCTTATATGAGCGCGTTA
Organism: Eubacteriales bacterium; assembly: GCA_045632345.1. Classification (GTDB taxonomy): domain Bacteria; phylum Bacillota; class Clostridia; order Oscillospirales; family CAG-272; genus RGIG2000. The sequence goes on from JAZQWM010000008.1 coordinate 73,092, forward strand.
GGCGTATATGCTTCAAAAATATTAAGAGATAACGCAAGTGTTGAAGTGCAATATATAGTAATAGCTGTTTGCTTTCTGTTTTTGATTTTTATACCAATATTGGCTCACATAAATTTTGTTCAATATTATTATTGCAAAAAATACAAGATTTTTTGTGATGAAAATGGCGATACAACATCACCTTATCTTGAACCTCAACCGAGAAAAAATAAAAAGCTTGACAAAAAAGCTGATAAAAAATTAACAAAACCAAAGAAAAAAATTCCTTTAGTTGCAAAAATTTTAATTGGAATAATTTCTTTGCCTGCCATAGTGTTTGTTGCAATTTTTCTTGTTTTGTTTGTCAAAGAAATCATTTTAGCAATATTTTAAATCAAAAGCCATACTGACAAAATCAGTATGGCTTTAAATTATTAGTCATAATATTGATTAATTGTAATATGGAAAATTGGATTTTCAGGAAGTGTACTTCCGTTAAGCTTTTCCTTTGATATTCGTACAAAAAATAAATTGTTTTCTTCTGTGTCGCTTAAAGATGCTCCAAACATATCATATGTTAAATGTATAACTGAGCCATCAATATAAAAATCCTTGAAAACCTTAGTGGATGCTTTTTCTTTAATGTCATATCTAAAAACTATTGTTATGGAGTTATCATTTATCATATAGCTTAGCGAACTACAGCCGAGTTGGCATAGAAAATCTTTAAATTTACTTTCATTGCTAAATAAAAAAGCTTCTTTTTCCTCAAAGCTTTCAAGATCATTATCGAAATCAAGTAAGCTTTGCGACTCGGAATAATAATTATTTGTTGGATCTAAGTTTAACTCTACGGCAAAAGTGCCAGATAAATTAGCGCCTTCAAAAACATAGCTTTTTGGAATAATCAAATAAAAGTATGATAAACGCAGTTCGCCAACAAACGCATAACTAACACCGGGTTCTTCACGCACAATTTTGTTTTCAGATAAAAAGCTCTCTGATTTAACTCCGTTAAAAGCAGAACCGTATTCTCGTATTATTAAAATACAGTTATCGTTAAATAATTCCGCATTAACACCGTCGGTTTTATCCACACATGTCGCATATTCCTCATATGTTTTTATGATTTTATATGAGCCTTTTGTTTCTTCTATATCATCAAGCAAATATGTAGGAGCAGGCGTAACCTTATCAAAATATCTATCGTAAATTTTATTTACAACAACCGTATTTTCAGTAATTTCCTTTTGTGTGTCGCTATCGGTTGATTGACTATCCGTGTTTGTGTCGGTATCCGTACCGTCAACACTGCAAGCAATGAGAGAAAACGCTAAAATTAGCATAAATAGCGCTAATAAAATTTTTTTCATAATATCACCTCTTTAAATAAAATCATTAAAAATTATGAAAAATAAAATATCCCACTTTAATCAACTCCCGTTTAAAAATAGCAAAAATAGCATATGAGCAGTAAAACGGCTGTTCATATGCTATATTATGTAACCAAATAAAAATGCTGTCTTGCACAAACAGTGTCTTACAAATCTATTCTTCTAATTTAATTATATAAGATTTTATTGCTTTTGTCAACATAAAATTATTTTTTGCAAAATAGACGCTCTTATTTTACACTTTTTGCTAAAATAACCACCTTTATTTTGCGCTTGGTGCTATTTATTTTTATAAAATAGGATGTTATAATAAATATACAAAGAAATAAGAGGTGCTGATATGACCGCCCGGGAGCGTATTTTAATAATTTTACTGATAAAAAATAGCAAAATATCAACAGCATTCAGAGAAAATTAGCATTTATATAAAAAATAAAATTTTTAAAAAATCACAAAAAGGGATTGACTGTTTCCGGACACAATGATTTATAATAATTTCAGGAGATAAAATATGGAAAAAATTGATGAAAAAAATTACAGTGAACCTTGGATTGTTCAGAATATTGGTATAAGCAGAGAGGCATTGGCAATTTATAGGGGTGCTAAATATGAAAAATATAAATTTGTTGAACCGATAACAAAGAATGAAGGTTTTGTTGAAAGGCGGTATTATAGTAAAAGAGATATACAAAAAATAATGAAAATAAAAATGCTTGTTGATATGGGATATTCATTAAAAGAAATTCAACAAATTGAAGATAAAAAAATAGATTCAAGAGATGTAATTGTTGAGAAAATTGAAAAGTTGGAAAAAGAAAAAGAAAAAATTGGTTTGATGTTAGGTGTTACAGAAATGATAAAAGTAACAGGTAAGTATCCGTTATGTGCTATTACTGATGTGGATAAAATGAAATATGAAGATTTTTTAGAAAAAGTTGTAAAAGAATGGAACGCAAATAATGAGCCTACTATACCTGTTATTAAGAAAATTACGAATACTAAATTTTCATTGACAGAAGAAGATAAAAAAATAATCTGTGATGATATGAATATTCAAAGCGAAGATGATATAATAAAATGCTTATATTCATTAATACATATTTTAAAATTAAAAAAGGCTTTGAAAACAAATTTAGATAGAGAAGAAATTAAAGTTTATCTAAAGGTGGTACTTTTAGATGAATATTTAATGGTACTGAAAGAATATCCAAATGTATCATATAAAAAATTCCTTGAAAATAAAATAGAAACTTTATTAAGTAGTGGTGATATTGCGATTTATATTAGAAAACATTTAACTGAAAAAGAATTTAAAATTTTAATTAAAGAATTGATAAAACAATACAAAGAAATTGAGGATGAAAAATAAAATCAATGAATAAATTTTTTAAAAAGCGGATAAAAAGTATGGATGATATTTATAAATCTGCTATGAGAATAATTGAAAGCCATGATGGCGAGGATTTTTCGGGGTTATTTTTAACAGCAAAAACAATAAGTCTTGTTGAAATGGATTTGTTTGATTTACATGCAATTCCATTAACAGAATTTATAAAAATAAAAATTGAACACTTTTTAGGAGAGGGAAAAATAGCACAATATAATCAAAAGAAGTACGGCAAGGAAAATGCTATAAAATATGGACAAGTGCTTGAAAACTTATTGAAAAATGAAGAAAATACAAGGAGGGAAAATGAAACAAAAAACTAGCAAATCACAAACAAACACACATGAAAAGAAAGAAAAAAATTTTTTCAAAAAGCATTGGAAAAAGATAGTGGTAACAACGGTAGTTATATGCGGAGTAACGGTGTCGGTTATATTATTATATAAAAACGGCAACAAAATTACAAAATTATTTGAATACAAACACAACAAAACAAAAGTATTATCAACATCTGCAAATTCACAACAAACACAATCAAAATTAGAAGAAACACAAGAAATTATGGAGAAAATCGTTGAGAGTATAGCTAATGAAAAGATACAAACTGTTTCACTAGTTAAAGGACATCCGTTGAAACTACCAAACGGAAAAAAGGCAATGCCAGCAAAGCAAGAAATTATTAGAACGAATTTTCCTGGATACGATACAGAATTATATACATATCGAAAATCACATGAAAGAAATTATAACAAAATTGCATAAAGGAGGATTTTATGGCTTATCATGAATTAGAAGAAGGAGACGAAGAGTTTCTTGAAGAATGCCCAGTTTGTGGAAAAGGTTACATGGTTCCAACAATGGGAGACTGGTACCAATGTAGCGAATGTGGTATCGAAGGAAAGGAAGATGACTACGGAATAATAGGCTATGATAGTAGCGTTTTTGGAAACACCGAATACTACGATGAATACGAAGATGATGAAGACAATGAAGACAATGAATAACTAAACTAAATAATATTTTACATAATTGGAGAAAAAGAATATGGCAAAAACAGCAACAGCAAGTTGGAGTATTGTAACAAGAGATGAACAAGGAGCAATCATAGATATTAGCTTTGAATGCCCACATTGTCATTATAATACAGGAGATATTATATTTGTTGGCGAGAGTGGTGTTGGAAAACTTGATGGCTCATGGGAGACAGATCAGGTTTGTAAAATTTGTAACAAAGAAGTTACAGTTCAATGCTACTAAAATATAGTAAATAGCCCTACTGACAAAATCAGCAGGGCTTAATTTATTTAGCATGTGTTTTTTGATTTCTTTTTTGCTTATCTTTTTTCTTTTTCCAAAGAAAAAAGTAAGTTATTTCGATTGTAGGTAAATCAAAAGAACGGAAATGTCCGCAGGGGAAACGCCGCTGATACGGGACGCTTGACCTAAGGTTAATGGCTTAACCTTGTTTAGCTTTTGACAGGCTTCTATGCGAAGTCCCTTAATTTCAGTATAATCAAGGTCGGCAGGAAGAGGTTTTTCCTCTAATTTTTCTGTTCTTGCAACCTCAGCTAACTGTTTTTTTACATAGCCGTCATATTTAATGTCTGTTTGAGCGGTAAAAACTACACTTTGAGGCAAAACAGGGCGGGATGTGTCGAATTTTGCCATATTGTTAAGGTCAATTTGAGGTCTTTTTATAAGCTCATAAAGAGTCATTCCTGCATAAAGCGGAGTTGTGCCTAATGCTTCAACAACCTCATTTACCTCTTTTGAGGGTTTAATGTGAACGGTTTTAAGTCTTTCCTTTTCCGCTTCGATTGCTTGTTGCTTTCTTTGATAGTAATCCCATTGCTTGTCGCTTACAAGACCTACACGGCGGCCGATAGGAGTTAAACGCTTGTCCGCATTGTCTTGGCGTAGAAGGAGACGGTATTCGCTTCGTGAGGTCATCATTCTGTATGGCTCATTTGTGCCCTTTGTTACAAGGTCATCAATAAGCGTGCCGATATATGATGATGAGCGTGGTAAAATCATAGGCTCCTCGCCTTTGATTTTTAATACCGCATTGATACCTGCCACAAGACCTTGGGCAGCGGCTTCCTCATATCCGGATGTGCCGTTAAACTGTCCTGCGCCGTAAAGACCGCTGATTTTCTTGTATTCAAGGGTGGCAAGAAGCTCTTGAGGGTCGGTGCAATCATATTCAATAGCGTATGCATAACGCATAATTTTTGCATTTTCAAAGCCTGTAAGAGAGTGTACCATTTTTTCTTGTACATCAATAGGCATACTTGTTGAAAAGCCTTGTAAGTAAATTTCTTTAGTATTTAAGCCCATAGGCTCAACGAAAAGCTGATGTCTTTCCTTGTCGGCAAAGCGTACGATTTTATCCTCAATAGATGGGCAATATCTTGGACCTGTGCCTGTAATATTGCCTGAATACATTGCACTGCGCTTAATATTTGACTTAATAATTTCGTGAGTATTTAGGTTTGTATAAACGATATAGCAAGGAATTTGGCTCTTCTTTTGGTATTCGTTTTCATCAGTTTCCCAACAGAAAGGAAGAGTATCGCTTTCTCCCTCTTGAATTTCAAGCTTGGAATAATCAATACTGTCAGCGTGAATTCTTGCAGGTGTGCCTGTCTTAAAGCGCATAAGATTTATACCCTCACGCTTTAACGCTTCCGTTAAGAAATTAGCACCGGAAAGTGAGTCAGGACCGCTTTGATAACAAATATTACCTGTGTGAATTGTGGCATTAAGATATGTACCTGTGCAAATAATTGCGCACTGTGTCTTATATTCCTCGCCTAAACGGGTAATCACGCTATCAATTTTCTTTATGCCGTCTTCCTCTTTAGTTTTGATGTCAACAATTTCTGCTTGAATTACACGAAGGTTAGGCGTAGCTTCAAGAGTGGCTTTCATAATGTCGCGGTACTTCATTCTGTCCGCTTGTACTCTCTTTGAGTAAACTGCCGCACCCTTGCCTAAATTTAACGTTCTTGACTGTAACGTAACGTTGTCTGCGCCTCTGCCCATTTCTCCGCCAAGAGCATCAATTTCATATACTAAATGACCCTTTGCCGTGCCACCGATTGATGGATTGCAAGGCATATTGGCAATAGCGTCAAGGGACATAGTAAATAGAATGGTGTCCATTCCCATTCTTGCACAAGCAAGTGCTGCTTCTATTCCTGCGTGGCCTGCGCCTATTACGCATATCTGTGCACTTTTCATATAAATCCTCCAATGCGAAACTCACAGGCTGGTGAAACCGAAAAGCAAATTTTAATAATGTTTTTTGCCTATCAAGACGATAACGAACCTTTCAAGGAAGGAATTTTCCCTTTAGGAGAAATTCCATTTTTGCTTTTCTATTTACGAATACGGCTCTACCGTACACAAGTACGCCGACGCTTCGTATTCGAAAATTTTCCCTCACCCTCTGAGCTTCTTGTGTTCATTTTAGAGTTGTAGTTGTTAGTCAGTGTGTGAAAATGTAGTTATTTATGGTATTTCGTACCATTAATAATGCTTAATGACCTATAAACCGTTTCGTGTAAAATAACTCTTAATAGCTGATGTGGGAAGGTTAATTTTGAGATTGAGAGCTTAAAATCAGACGCTTCCTTGACCTTTTTGGAAAGACCAAAGGATGAGCCGATGATAAAAACTATCTCGCTTTTGCCTAGGTTGGTTATCTCGGTTATCTTTGAGGCAAGCTCCTCGCTGGATAACTGCTTACCCTCAACACACATAGCGATTACGTATGATTTTGAGGAAAGCTTTTCTAAAATTCGCTTTTCCTCACATTCAAGGGCTTTGTCAATTTGTGATTGTGTGGGATTATCGGGAAGTCTTTCTTCCTTTAAGATAATTTCCTCAATTTTGCACCAAGCGCCAAGTCTTTTTTGGTATTCCTTAATGGCGTTTTGCCAATATGCTTCTTTTACGTCGCCTGTGGCTATGATTTTTATATTAAGCATTATTCTCTATCCCCTAATTTTTCAGCGGCAGTCATAATTGCAATCTTTCCACTTTCAAACGTAAGACCGCCTTGTAAAAATGCGGTATATGGTGGGCGGATAGGACCGTCAGCTGAAATTTCAATTGATGAGCCTTGTGTAAATGCACCTGCTGCCATAATAACCTCGTCTTGATAGCCTGGCATTGCCCATGGCACAGGAGTTACGTAGGAGTCAACGGGAGATGCACTTTGAATACCTTGACAGAATTTAATAAGTCCGTCAGGATAGCCAAACTTGATTGTTTGAATAATATCGGAGCGCATTTCGTTATATTTTGGAGATACGTCAAAGCCTAATTTTTCAAACACATATGCGGCAAAATGCGCTGTTTTAATAGCCTGTGCCACAATATGAGGAGCTAAGAAAAAGCCCTTGAACATATTTCTGTTTTGACCTAAGGACGCGCCAACCTCTGTTCCTGTGCCGGCAGAGGTTAAACGGTAGGAAGCAAGCTCAACTGCTCTTTTTGTGCCTGCAATATAGCCGCCGCTTTCCGCAATTCCGCCACCCGGATTTTTAATAAGTGAGCCAATCATCATATCTGCTCCCACTTGGCAAGGCTCTCTATCCTCACAAAATTCGCCGTAGCAGTTATCTACAACCACATACGCCTTGCTTCTTTTGTGAACAAAATCGCAAATTTCGCCAATTTGGTCGATTGTAAGTGTTGGTCTGTTTAAGTATCCCTTTGAGCGTTGAATGAAAACAACCTTAACGCTGTCTCCATACTGGTTGAGCTTTGCTTCAATTCCATCAAAGTCGATTTCATCGTTTTTAAAATCTACTTGGTCGTATTTTACACCAAAGTCTGCAAGTGAGCCATCACCGTTTGCACCGTTAATGCCGATTACCTCACAAAGAGTATCGTAAGGCTGATTTGTAACGGATAAAAGCACATCGTTTGGTCTTAAAAGTCCAAATAAGCCAATAGTCAAAGCGCTTGTGCCGTTAGCTATTGAGTGTCTTACAAATGCACTTTCAGCACCGAAAACGTCAGCATAAATTTTGTCAAGAGTGTCTCTGCCAATATCGTCATAGCCATAACCGGTAGTGCCTGCAAACATGCTTTCCGCAACCTTAAATTCCTTAAAGCTTTCAAGGACTCTTTGTGTATTTTTAAATGAAATTTCATCAATTTTAGCAAAAATAGGAGCAAGCTCCCTTTCCGCCTCAGATGCTATATTTAAAATCTTTTCTGAAAACATATGTAACCTCCCGCTTTTCTTTTCAGAAAGAAAAGCTTAGCAAAAGAAATGGGACAACGGTTGTAAAACAAAACCGTTTGCTTTTTTACATTAAATTTCACAAAAGCCACTCACAGAGTGGCTTCGCGTATTTAATTGAAATCTATTCGTTAGTCTAGCAGCTGATCACTGACCACTGACCACTGATCACTGCTTTTTCAATTTTGCTTGCGCCTTAAGTCTTAATGCTGTATCAAGAATTTTCTTTCTTAATCTGATTGACTTAGGTGTAACCTCGATAAGCTCATCATCTGCGATGTACTCAATAGCTTGCTCAAGGGATAATTGCTTTGGTGGAACAAGGATAAGAGCTTCATCAGCGCCCTTTGAACGGATAGCAGTTAAATGCTTCTTTTGGCAAACGTTTAATACGATATCCTCCATCTTTGGACATTCGCCAACGATCATTCCCTCATAAACAGGAGTTTGAACGCCGATAAACATAGCGCCTCTATCCTGTGTCTTAAATAGACCGTAGGATGTTGCTTCGCCTGTTTCGGATGCGATAAGTGAGCCTGTAAATCTTGTTACAACCTCGCCCTTGAATGGTTGGTAGCCGTCAAAGAGTGTATTTAAAATACCCTCGCCCTTTGTATCTGTCATAAACTCGTTTCTGTAACCGAGTAAGCATCTTGATGGGATGATATATTCAAGCTTTGTTCTTGAGCCTGTTGGGTCCATTTCTAAAAGCTCGCCCTTTCTTGCGCTGAGCTTTTGAATAACTGCACCTGCGCTCTCGCTTGGAACGTCAATAGAAACTCTTTCCATTGGCTCGTGTAAAATGCCGTCGATTGTCTTATAAAGAACTCTTGGGGTTGAGCAGCAAAGCTCAAAGCCCTCACGGCGCATTGTTTCAATAAGGATTGATAAGTGCATTTCGCCTCTACCTGCAACTCTAAATGAGTCGGTAGTGTCGCCATCGCTTACACGGAGAGATACATCCTTAAGTGTTTCCTTATAAAGGCGGTCTCTAATTTGACGGGATGTTACGAATTTACCCTCTTTGCCTGCAAATGGGCTATCGTTAACTGCGAATGTCATTTCAAGAGTTGGCTCTGAAACCTTTACAAATTCAAGTGGCTCAACATTACCAACTGAGCAAAGTGTATCGCCGATTGAAAGCTCTTCAACACCTGAGAAGCAAACAATATCGCCAACTGTTGCGTTTTGTACCTGTGTACGGGAAAGACCGTCAAATTGGTAAATTGAAACGATTTTTGCTCTTCTTGGAGCTGCATCTGAGTGATAGTTACATACTGTAACCTCTTGGTTAACCTTAAGTGAGCCTCTTTCAATTCTACCTACACCGATTTTACCAACGTATTCGTTGTAGTCAATAGAGGAAACAAGTAATTGAAGGCTCTCATCCTCTTCTCCCTCTGGAGCAGGAATGTAATTTACGATTGTATCAAGAAGCGGAATTAAGTTTTCGCCCTCAACGTCTGGAGAGAATGAAGCTGTGCCTGCTCTACCTGAACAGAAAAGCATTGGAGAGTCAAGCTGTTCATCAGTTGCGTTTAAGTCAATAAGAAGCTCTAAAACCTCATCAATAACCTCAGTTACGCGAGCATCAGGACGGTCAATCTTATTAACAACAACGATAATTCTGTGGTTTAACTCCATAGCCTTACGAAGAACGAATCTTGTTTGTGGCATTGGTCCCTCAGCCGCGTCAACTAAAAGAATAACGCCGTTTACCATTTTTAAGATACGCTCAACCTCGCCACCGAAGTCCGCGTGGCCTGGGGTGTCAATTACGTTAATTTTAATGTCGCCATAGTGAATAGCAGTATTTTTTGCAAGGATAGTAATTCCTCTTTCCTTTTCAAGAGCGTTAGAGTCCATTACTCTGTCAGTAGTTGCTTGGTTTTCGTGATATGCACCACCTTGCTGAAGCATACCGTCAACAAGAGTAGTTTTGCCGTGGTCAACGTGAGCAATAATAGCTACATTTCTTAAGTCTTCTCTTACCATAAGTACTTCCTTTCGCGATCCTCACAGGCTGGAAACATTTCTCCTCGCTCTCTGAGGCTCTTGTTTTCTTATTTATATAAAGATAAATTATATATAAAAATATAAAGCGGCAATATTATAGCACAACAATTTCAAAAAATAAAGTGTTTTTATAAAAATTTTTCAAGAAAAACACAAAAAATTAAGAGAACCATCAAAAATATTACATTTAGAAGCGTGAAAACGCCAAAATATTTCTTCTTTTTGTCAGGCTGATAGCGTGAAAATTCGGAAAAAGTGATTAAGCTTGCAAGTGATGCGATAATTGTACCTGTGCCACCGATATTAACGCCAAGTAAAAGTGATTTATAGTTATCGGTAAATTGGGATAAAAGCACGGCAGAAGGCACATTTGAAATAAACTGACAGGACATAGCAGACACTAAAAGGGTGTTTTTATCTAAAAGTCCTGACATAAAATTGCGTATCACGTCAATTCTTGACATATTTCCCGCAAAAATAAAGAACATTAAAAACGTTAAAAGAAGTGGGTAATCAACCTTTAAAAATGCTTTTTTATCGAGCATAAAAATTCCAACTGCAATTATAACTGCGGCGATTAAGTAATGAACAACTGAGAATACCGCAAGGATTGATACCGCAAAAAGCATAATATAGATGGCGGTGCGCCTAGGCTGAAATTCTATTGCGTCCTCGCTTTCTGAAAGCACCATTTTTGTTTTTGGAAAAAATAGCACGGATAATGTTAGCATTAAAACCGCAAGCAAAAACGGAAATACCATAATACCCATAAATTCAAGAGTTGGTATGTTAAATTTAGTGTATAAATATAGGTTTTGTGGGTTGCCGAAGGGGGTAAGCATACCGCCTAAATTTGCCGCAATATTCTGTAAAACGAACACCCAAGCCATGTATTTGTGGTTACCTGTGTCGCTTAATACGAAATAGCCAAGGGGCAAAAACGTAATTAACGCCATATCGTTGGCAATAAAAAGTGAGCCTATAAAGGTTATATAAAGTAGAGCCAAAACACATGCTCTGAGGTTAGGCGCTAAGCTTACAATCTTTCTTGAAACCAAGGTAAAAAAGCGAATATTCTTTAAAGCGCACACCACAAGAAGTGTAGCAAAAAGACAGAAAAGCGTCTTAAAGTCAATATATTCAAAGTACGTTACGTCAGGTGGCACAATAACCATTGTAGTTAGCGCCACAATCATGGCTACGGTCAATACAGCATGACCCATGAAAAATTTATAAACTGTCTTCATTGTAAGTGCTCCTTTCAGTCGCTTTTTAGTGACTAGTGGTCAGTGGTCAGGGGTTAGCTGACAAAATATTTCCCAATGCATAATACAACTTTTTTGTCTGTTTGTCAATATTTTATTGACATATATTATATAAAATGTTAAAATTATATAGACAGATAACCTATTAAATCTGTGTATAACAAATCTCGCTGATGGCTGGTGGCTGACTGCTGACGGCTAAAGCAACCGAAGGGAGCTTTTTATGAAACTTGCTACATACTATGGAAACGCTAAGAGTGCGTACTCATTCGTTTTTGATGACGGATGCTATCGCGAGTCAACTCTTGATGCATATGAAAATTTAAAAGAGGTTTACGAAAAGACAGGACAAAAAATCAAAATTACCTCTGCTCAAACTGTTGGCTTCTTGCACGAATGGATAATTAAAATGTGGAAGGACCTTATTAACGAGGGCTATTTTGATATTTGCGGACACAGTATCGACCATTGCTTATGCTATAACGGCGAAACTGACCCTGAAAAATTACATAAGGACGCTAAGGAAACCAAGGAAAGACTTGAAGAAATTTACGGCACACCTGTAATTGCATATGTAACCCCAGGTGGTGGTAGCACACAGGAGGGTTGGGATATTCTTAAAGAATATTACTACTCAAACAGAAACGGAAATGACCGAATTAACGACACATATAATATGAATTTATATGATGTTGGCACATTTACAACTCGCTTTGTTTACGATTTACAGCCATATATTGATAATATTGACAAGACAATTAGCGAGGGCGGCTGGACTGTTCAAATGAACCATTGGCTCTCTAAAAAGGAGCAGGATACCCACCACGCCCAAAAGTACGAAACATTCTTACCTGAATGTATGTATCTAGCTGAGCAAGCTAACAAAAACAATATTTGGCTCTGCTCATATAATGATATGGTAAAATACATCTACATTCGCGATAACTCCGAGTTAGTAGTTGAAAATACCGAAAACGGCACACAGGTTACACTAAAAACCGACCTTCCAACTGAAATTTTTGACGCTCCTGTGTCTCTAATTTTAGATAACGGCAACGTTGTTGATATCTACGCTAACCAAACAATAAATATTTAGCCGCCAGCAATGACTACATAAACAAAAAATAAACGCATACGGAAATCCGTATGCGTTTTGTTTTATTGTAATAGTGCTAACCGCTAGCGGCTGACAGCTTATTTTCTTTCTTCCATAGGAACGTATTCGCCACGTGGAATGATTTCTTGGTAAGCAGGACGGATGATTTTGCCGTTCATTAAGATTTCCTCAAGGCGGTGTGCGCTCCAGCCTGCAATACGAGAAATTGCAAAGAGTGGTGTGTATAGCTCGTGAGGGATATCAAGCATGTCATAGATAAATCCACTATAAAAGTCAATGTTTGCACTAACGCCCTTGAAAATTGACTTATGCTCTGCAATGATTTGTGGAGCAAGTCTTTCAATTAACTGACAAAGCTTATAGTCCTTATCCTTGCCCTTTTCCTCTGAAAGCTTTTCAACAAATCTTCTTAAAATGCAAGCTCTTGGGTCGCTCTTTGAGTAAATTGCGTGTCCCATACCGTAAATAAGTCCCTTGCCATCAAATGCTTCCTTGTTTAAGATTTTGTGTAAGTAATCGGAAATTTGGTTTTCATCTGTCCAATCCTTAACGTTTTTCTTAATGTCCTCAATCATTTCAACAACCTTGATGTTAGCGCCACCGTGTCTTGGACCCTTAAGTGAGCCAAGGGATGCGGCGATTGTTGAGTAGGTATCTGTACCTGATGAAGAAACAACGTGAGTTGTAAAGGTGGAGTTATTACCGCCACCGTGCTCTGCATGTAAAACTAATGCAACGTCAAGAATTCTTGCTTCAAGCGGAGTATATTTTCCGTCCTTTCTTAACATATAAAGGAAGTTTTCCGCTGTGGAAAGACCTGCCTTTGGTGGGCGAATAACTAAGCTATTTTTCTTTTCATAGAATTCATATGCATGATATGCATAAACCGCTAAAAGTGGAAATTCTGAAATTAACTGTAAGCTTTGGCGAAGCACGTTTGGAATTGACGTATCATCTGCCTTGTCATCATAAGCATAAAGAGTAAGCACGCTACGTGCAAGTGAGTTCATCATATCCTTGCCTGATGCCTTCATAAGAATATCACGAACGAAATTCTTTGGAAGAGAACGGTATTTTGAAAGTAGCTTTATAAAATCATCAAGCTCCTCTTTATTTGGAAGAACACCGAAAAGAAGAAGGTAAACCGTTTCCTCATAACCGTGTCTGCCGTCCTTTAAAAATCCGTCAACAAGCTCATAGATGTTGATGCCACGGTAGAAAAGCTCGCCCTCGCAAGCAGTTCTTACGCCGTCAACGTACTTAAAGCCCTGTACCTCGGAAATTTCAGTAAGACCTACAACTACACCCTTACCGTCTTTTTCACGAAGTCCTCTTTTTACGTTATATTTTTCAAAAAGCTCTGCTTCAATAGTTGTGTTAATTGAGCATTTTTCCACGTAGCCCATAAGCTGTGGAGTGAGCTGTGTTAATTCTTTCTTTACTCTTGCCATAGTTTCTCCTTTTTGTTCTCCACAAAAAGGAGAACAGTTATAATTGCCGCCAGCAAACTATGATTGCTACGCAAGTTATGAAACTTCGTAGCTATGAGCCTTCGGCGTTTATTATTAAATAGGCAATTATATCATAACTTTCGCATTGCGAAATCATAACGCTTGCTTGCAAGCTCATAACATTCGCATGGCGAATTCGTAACAAATGCCTTTATATTATAAAAAATATACTCTATTCTATCACATAATTATGAACAATGTGTTAACAAATGAAAATTTGTTGAATTTTTTTAATAAAATTTGCATTTTTATTCATTATTATATGTATGTAAAATAGAAAAGAGCTTAAATTTCGCTCTTTTCTTGCATTTAATGTGAAAATTTTACCATATATGAGTTGCAATTAAGCTGCTTTCGTTAAGGTCATCACATGCTAAAACCGAGTATGCGTTTTTAACTACCTTAACGCTTTCGCCATCATCAAAGAGAAAATGAATATATTCCTTTTCTATATATGCTATGGCAATTTTGATTTTGTTATCGCTTTTTCTGCCTAAATATAAGTCAAACCAAATAAGGTCCTTGCCCTTAATTTCGCTAACGTTAAAAGACGCGCTTTCTATGAGCATTTCATCATTAAAGCATCCTCTTGCAACATGGTAAACGCTTACGTCTATTGTCTTTTTTATAGCGTTTTCTGCTACAACGCATTTTTTTAAATTTAAAATTTCTTGTTCGTTCATAGCTCATTCCTTCATAATCTAGCCATCTGACCACTGACCACTATTAAAGCGGCTTCTTTGAAATCTGCGAATTATTTCTTGGATACTTAGGTGGAGTGCTTTTTATCTTTCGTATTACTACGATTGATCGTTCAATTTCCTCATTTCCGTCGGTAAGTGTGTAGGTAAACACTCTTTCAACCTTACCGCCCAATAAATCTATTGATTTTGTAGCTTCCTCAAGCTCCTCATCGGTTGAGAGGGATTTCATAGCAAGAAATACGCCGCCCACCTTAACTAACGGAATACAAAGCTCCGAAATTAAATTAAGTCTGCCAACTGCTCTTGCGGTAACAACGTCAAAGGATTCTCTTTTGTTACCTTGACCTAAAACCTCAGCTCTTTCGTTTGAGGTTTTTTCGTTTTTAAGACCGAATTTTTGTGCGGTGCTTTCAACGTAAGCAACCTTTTTTGATACGCTATCAACTGAAAATACAGACACATCAGGGCGTAAAATGGCAATTACAAGTGATGGAAAGCCACCGCCACAGCCGATATCACAAAGACTTGCATTTTCGGGAATGAACGGCACAACGGCAGAACTGTCAACCAAATGCTTTAAAATAACACCGTCCTCATCCTTAATAGCGGTAAGATTTAATGTTTTATTTACCTCAAGCATGTGGCTTGAAAGTGCTTCAAGCTTAGCCGCATTTTCTTCATTTATTAAATTTTTAGTAGCATCGTTTCTGTTTGCTACGCTTATTAGTTTTTCTACAAATGACATTTTTTCTTCCTATTTCCTTGTTAATAAGACCGCATCCTCAGGTGAAGCAACCTTTAAGTCAACACAAAAGCCGTTACTACAAAGTAAGCTACTAACGGTATTAAATGCAACCTCTGGCAAATTGTTTTCCTTGCTTAAATGTCCAAGAGTGATACATTTTACGCCGTTGTCTGCAAGATAGCAAGCAAGACGAGCGCAATTTTCGTTTGATAAGTGTCCGTATGGGGATAAAATTCTATCCTTTAAAACCTGTGGATACTTTCCCTCTTTGAGCATCTTTTTATCGTGGTTTGCTTCAATTAAAGCGCATCTGCATTTTATAAGCTCATTGGCAAGAGCTTCGGTAACGTGTCCCATATCGGTGGCTGTGCCGAAGGTGTCCTCGCCGTCGCTTACTATGTAGCCAAGATTTTGCATACTGTCGTGAGGCACCTCAAAGGATTTTACAGTTACGTCCCCCACCGTTTTTTCAAAAAGCACCTCATGGCGAACTGCGCTACGCTTTAAATAGGTGGTATTTTGTATCGCCTTATCATATGACGGATAAGCAAAATGCACGGGAATATTATATTTTTTAGAAATTACCTCAAGCCCTATGATGTGGTCGCTATGCTCGTGAGTTACGAAAATACTTGAAATATTTGAAAGAGATGTGCCGATTTTTGTAAGCGCCTTTTCAATGGCAAGACAGCTCTTGCCTGCATCAATAAGTATTTCAGTTTTTCCGCTTGCTACATAGGTACAGTTACCGCCTGAGCCTGAAAAAAGTGTGTATGCGGTTATCATTATAAAACTTGAATAGCGCCGTATGGTCTAATTCTTAGAATATGACAAGCGCCCTCACCAAGAGCAGAGTCAATTTCTTCCTTATATGCCTTAACCTGCTCAAATGGTACAAATGCTTGAATTGTACCTGCAAATCCACCGCCGTGTACACGCCAAGCGGCACCTGTATCGCAAAGGATATTTTCAGTAATTGCAAGTGCAAGTGATAAGCCTTGCTCACTTACGTTCTTAGTTGTGTAAACGTTTTGTAAGAATTTAAAGCTTGAATTTCCTGACTTTAACACAAATTCAAGGAAGGATTCAACGTCGTTTTCCTTTAAGTAGCTTGCTTGGGCGGAAACTCTATCGTTTTCGTTAAAGAAGTGGTATGCTCTTAAAATTGCTCTGTCGCCTACCTTTTCGCGAAGGGCTTTAACGTTTGCAAGCACCTCGCCAAGGCAAGTTTGTCTTAAATATTCACAGCCAAGCTCCCTTGCAACTGCTTTCATTTCAGATGGTACTGAAGCATAATCGTCATTTAAGTCAGCGTGGTTGCCACCTGTATTTACAATACAAAGAGCATAGCCTGCGCCACTTAGGTTAAAGTCGATTTTTTCAATCTTAGGATTTTTTGTATCCTCAAAGTCAATATAAACAAATCCGCCAACTGCACACGCCATTTGGTCCATAAGTCCGCAAGGCTTACCAAAGAATACGTTTTCTGAAAATTGTGCCATTTTAGCGATTTCTACGTTGTCAACCTTGCCGTCATTATAGAAATAGTTAAGAATATTACCAACCATTACCTCAAATGCCGCAGAGGAAGAAAGACCTGAGCCCTTAAATACGTTTGACGTTGTATAAGCGATATAACCGCCCTTATTGTAGCCACCATTTGCAAATGCTTTTGCCATACCTGCAATTAAAGCACCTGACTTAAAGAAGTCAGCTTCGTTTGGCTCTGTATATGTATTTGTGTCGATTTTATCTTCATCAAAGCCCTTTGACTTAATTCTAATTACACCGTCATCTGTCTTTGATGCAATAGCAATAATATCAAGGTTGATTGAGCCTGCAAGCACCTTGCCGTGGTTATGGTCTGTGTGGTTGCCTGAAATTTCGCTTCTGCCCGGAACTGAGAAGATTGAAACCTCTCTATCTCCGTAAATATTTAAAAAGTCGGAAATTGCTTCCTCATATCTTGCTTTTTGGCTCTCTACGTTTTCCTCTCCGTAGATATCAGCAAGCTTTGAGTTTAATTCTCCATTTTTTACATAATTTAAAAGCTCTGTTGTTTTCATTTTATTTCTCCTTTAAGGTTTACTAATTCGCAGGAAATTCCTCTTCCTGTGTCTGTATCTATTTCAAAAATCGCTCCGTTAAATTCAATTTCGCCATCTGCAAAATCAAATTTTGAAAGCAGTTTGTTTTTTAGCTTAAATATAACCGCTTCCTTTTTAACGCCTAAAATACTATCGTAAGGACCACACATACCAATATCAGTAACGTATGCGCATTTGCCGTCAAGTATTCTTGCATCATTTGTTTGAATATGAGTGTGAGTGCCGAATATTACACCGATTTTGTCGTCAAAATTGTAAGCGATTGCTTTCTTTTCGCCTGTTGCCTCAGCGTGAATATCTAAAACTGCAAAATCATATTCGCCTTTGTTTCTGTTTAACGCTTTTTCAACTGCTTCAAATGGGCAGTTAGGGGGATTATCGGAATAAACCTGTCCCATAACGTTTAAAAGAAGCATTTTGTAGCCGTTTATATCAATAATCGTGTCTCCGTGTCCTGGACAGGATGAAACGAAATTGAGAGGGCGCACTATTTTTTCTTCATCGTCAAGATAACGAAAAACAGTAGTTTTTCTAAATACGTGGTTGCCTGTTGTGATAGCGTCAACACCGCTTGCAAAAAGCGTTTCGGCGGTCTGCTTGTCAATTCCGTTAGGCTCTGATGCATTTTCGCCGTTGGCAATAACGCCATCAACTCTGTATTTTTTTCTTATCGCCCATAAATTTTTTCTTAAATATTCTACCGCGCTCGGCCCTACAATATCGCCGATTGCAAGTAAACGAATAGACATATATTTTCTCCTATCTATTAGCGAAATTACTTCGCTACAAGTTATGAATTCGCCTTGCGAATGTTATGAGCTTGCATGCAAGCGTTATGAGTTTACTCCGTAAACGTTATGATATGATTGCCATAAAGTAACCTTAAACTGTGCCAAGGCACATCATAACAATGCGAATCATTTCATAACGACGCAGTCTCATAGTTTGCCGAAGGCAATCATAGTTGCGTAAATTACTTCCGCCCTTGACGAAGTAATTTATGCTTTTCGTCCCATAGTCTTTGTGAAAGGTCAACGTAGTAGTTGTGAGGATTTTCAAAACGAAGCACCTCATCCCACATAGAATCAAGCTCGCTTTGACAGTATGCGCGAATTTCTTCAATGGTTGGATTTTCGTAAACACATTCGCCCTTTACAAATACAGGAACAAGTAACTCTCTTAACGTGTAATTTTCCATTACCTTACGCTTCCATGTGTGGTCAGGGTCAAAAAGCTCATATGGAGCGTTTTCATCAATTACCTCATCATGAATTGTAAGAAGGTCTGCCTCTGCCTTGCCTGTGTCCTTTGAGTAGAAGCGGTATACCTTTTTAAAGTCCGGATTTGTAATCTTTGCAGCATTTTCGCTTATCTTGATTTTTGGCTTAATTCCGTTTTTGTCCTCAACTGCGCATAGCTTATATACACCGCCAAAAACAGGCTCACTCCTTGCAGTTATAAGTCTTTCGCCAACGCCAAACATATCAACCTGTGCGCCTTGTAAAAGAATATCTCTTATAATGTATTCATCAAGTGAGTTGGAAACTACAATCTTACATTTTGGAAGTCCACTGTTATCAAGTATTTTTCTTATCTTTTTTGTAAGATAGGTAATATCTCCTGAGTCAATACGGATAGCGCAATTTTCTCTTTGCTCCTCGGTTAGACATTCCTTAAATGCTTTAATAGCATTTGGAAGACCGCTATTTAATACATCATAGGTATCAATTAAAAGCGTTGGGTTGTTTGGATAAAGAGTACAGTAGGTTTTAAATGCTTCAAGCTCTGTATCAAACATTTGAATCCAGGAGTGCGCCATTGTGCCGCCTGCCTTTGCGCCAAACATCTTATCGGAAATAGCGCATGATGTGGAAGCACAACCGCCAATATATGCAGCTCGTGAGCCATAAATTGCAGCATCAGGACCGTGGGCGCGTCTTGCACCGAATTCGGAAACGGGTCTGCCCTTTGCGGCTCTTACAATTCTTGAAGATTTAGTTGCAACTAAGCTTTGATGATTTACAATCAAAAGCACAAATGTTTCAATAAATTGCGCTTCCATAGCAGTTCCGCGAACAGTCATAATAGGCTCATTTGGGAAAATTACAGTTCCTGACGGAACACTCCAAATGTCGCCTCTAAATTTAAAGTCCTTTAGGTAGGCTAAAAACTCCTCATCAAAAATTCCCTTTGAACGAAGATATTCAATATCATCATTCTCAAACTTAATTGATTTAATATACTCAATAATTTGTTCAAGACCGCAGAAAATAGCATAACCGCCATTGTCCGGCACCTTTCTAAAAAATACATCAAAGTATGCAATCTTGTCCTTAATTTCAGAGTGGAAATATCCACGAGCCATTGTAAGCTCATAAAAGTCGCATAAAAGCGTTAGCTTTCTTTCATCAATTTTCATAATCTACCTCACATATCTATAAAAAGATATAGTTATATATATAATAAAATAAATGTAATTAAATTGCAAGACTTTTTTAACAAAAAAACAGATTGCGGCGTGCAATCTGTTATTTTTGTTAGGGGATAGGGACAGGGGATAGGGGTTCGCTACGCTCACAGGGTGGATACCTATCGCCAATTTGCCGAAATCAATTTCGTTTGAGAAAAACTCAATATTGATTTATAACGCGATTAAATCTTACGATATACCCCATGATTTTCTAATGCATTTACAATTGACGTTACTCCTATTCTCATATCGCCAACAAAAAACAACAATTTGTCGGTTTTATCATATACACTCAATTGGTTATATGAAAAAGAATAATTCGACATTTGGTTATAGCTAACAAAGGCCTTTTTAAACATTCGATGAACTTTAATTCCGTCCTTTGTTATTACCTCATAATTTGATATGCAAATGAAAAATATCAATAAAGGTATTGAAATTACAAACGTGCAACTTAACGGATAAGCAATTAAAAACCCAATATCCAATTCTTGCTTGGTTAAAATTATAGCGAGTGTACCAACAATAAATATCGTTATTAAAGCAATTGAAATAATTAGCGATGTAACAGTTCTTCTTTTTGGTGCGTGTGTTCTTTCAATATGTGAGTCGCTTTGCTCTTCTTTTTTTGATGATGAAAAAAACAACCATTCAAGCAAAAATGCGATTAAAACTAACGCAATAGGAAAAATTAAAATAAACCAAATCATAAACTTACCTCAATTCATTAAATGCTCTTCTTAAAATGTTTGATGTTTCAATTTTCTTTTTATATCTTTTGTATTCTTCAATTTTTGAGTTGTCCATGATTTCTCCTTTATAGTCCGTAAAGTCGTTTATCGTAGTCGGTAAGGCTTTCTAATTTGTCCCTTCTCATTATTTTAGTAATAGGTTTATCCCAAAACACTTTTATAAATTCAATGCTTTTATCATTATCGGTAAGCGAATAGGATGCTTTTTTGATGCTTTGCTACAATTTTCGTTATCTTCTTCCACAAGCTGAAAATAAAGACCGGCTCTGTATATGGGTATTATTATAATGTCTTTAATGTTTTCTAATTTTACCGTATGCTTAAAGCCTTTTATGTACCCTTCTCTGCATATTTCCTTGCTTTCCGTATCATACCACATTTTGCCACATTCTCTATTCATAACAAATAAACAGCTTATTAACATAGAGAGGGAAAAAGAAAAAATGATAATTGACAACACAATAGAAGCAACAATATCTTCACTTGAAAATGTCAAAGCGACTATAAATATGCTTAAAATCATAAGAAATATGAAAAAAGCGATTCCAACTATAAAAATGCTCTTTGATTGCTTTGGTGCATAAATTCTGTTTTCCATCATCTGCTCCTTTTTGCAAAAAAGACAGAGAGAGGGGACCGCAGGAGGTGGCGGTTTCCCCCTTCTCTGCCATAGAAAAATTTAGTATTAAATCAGAGTGAAGCTACATTCGTTAAACAAATCTCGCTAACCGCTAACCGCTAACAGCTGACCGCTGTGAGCGAAGCGAACTTAATTAAACTTCCAAGAAGAAATAATATAAATATCCTTTTTGTCGCTTTCGGTATATGAAATATTTAATTTATCTCCTTGGCGGACTAAAATAAGTGATTCATCTGCTTCAAGATAGCCTTTATATACTTTGCCATCGGTTGATGTGATATAAACTGTGGAAACTCCTGATACAAGAGCAATACGAACGTTTTCAACTGTAATGTCAACGCTTGTGTCTGCGCCAATGTCAATATTATTTTGCTTTAACTGCTTTTTGTATGCGCTCATAGCATCTGCTTGGGTGGCACCTGTGGCTACAATACTGTAATTTTCCACGTTTACAAGAGCGTATAGCTTAACAAGTCCTGCATCATCCTTTAAAACCATGATATACGTTGCTTGACCTGAAATATTTACAAGGGATGGGAATGATGCAACGTAACCCTTTTCCTGTACCTCGCCCTCTGCCGCCGCCATTGCGGAATGCTCCTCAGCGCCAATTACGGAATAGAACTTATATTCCCCTGTTCTTGCATTTGTGAGTAAGAAGCCGATATTTGACTTATCGTTTGAAACGGCAGACGTTACACCTGTAAAATACCACACGTCATCGCCGATAACAATATAACCGTAATCATCGGTTGAGTGCTTACAGCCAACGTTACCGATAATGCTATTAAAGAAGCCACCTGATAGTTCCCCTTGCCAGTCGTACTTTTTACAAGCTAAGTCGCCTGTATAAACAATGTCAATCCAGGACGGTGTTTCTGCAAGTGAGTAAATTTCGCTCTCTCCGTTTATAGGATTAAAGATAATAACCTCATTTATATCCATAGCGCCGAAAAGTGAAACTCTTGGCTTTGCGCATGAAACTATATAGAACGGTTGACCGTTTTCATCAACCTCAAAGCTGATTGATTGAAAAATCTTGGTTGGGTATTCAAAACGGAGCTTTCTCTTTAAATCATCCTTAAAATATCCGCTTTCTGTGTAGAAAACAGGCTCATCAAACTTAACGTATTCTGCACTGCTCTTTACAGGGTCAACCATAACCATACCCGGAATACCCTTGTGATTATTGATTGCCCACTTGAAAAAGCCATCATATTCAAGAGTTGTAACCTTTTTAGGAGAGCCTTGGTAGTTAATTTGTGTGTAGTAATTATTTAACGTATATTGAGACACCACATCGGAAAGTGAGCCAAGTGTACGGTTGCCTAAAATTGTAGCGGACGCTGTGTCCATAAGAGCGATGTTTGTAATTTCAGTTGTTTCAGGTAAATCCTGCGCAAAGTCCGCTTCCTTAACCTCAATCACTCCCGCATAGCTTCTTGCATTAAAGAATGTTGATGAAAAGATAAGACCTAAAAGCAATACCGTAAGAGGAATAAGCGCTAAAAGTGTCCATTTATTATAATCAACGTTGTATGAGGATTGATAATAATTGCGGTTGCCCTTTTTAACCTTGTTCTTTTGGTGGTTTACTCTTAGACCTAAGAAAGGCAAAGCACCTACTATGGCAAGGACTGAAATGTAAAGGTAAAATCCCGGGGAGCGGAAATTAAATGCAGGTAATGCGAAATAGAAAATCGCATATCCCACCACCGCTACTAAAATCACGGCAAATAGGATTTTTAATAATAATGTTGATGTTTCTTCTTTCATTTTTATCTCCTTGTACTTTTTGTACATTGTAATATATATTAGTATGTTTTTCAAGCAACCTGAGGTTGCATTTTGCTAACCGTAGGTTTACAAACACTTGTTTTTTTACTACTGTAATAATTATACCACACTATTTTTGGAAAATAAATATCAAAAAGTGCAAAATAAATGTGTCTATTTTGCAAAAAATGCAAAATAAAGCGCTCTATTTTGCAAAATAAAAAATTCCCACACGGATATGTGTGAGAATTTTGTTGTTTTTAAATTAGATATCGAGACTGTTTAAAAGTTCCTTGAGGTTCTTAATCTCTACCTCTGTAAGAGTAATACCTTTGCCGAGCTTCTCGTGGCTTTCTTGCCATACACGAATGTCGTAAACTGGTTCCTTTTCGTTCCAGCTAACAAGGTTAACTTCCTTAATCCAACCGCTGTTAGACTCAGAAATAACACCAAAGCTCTTTACAATGTCAAACTTGAATTCTGGCATAGTAATCATTCCCTCCTTAAGAATTTTTGACAGTCCCCTGTCAGTTAAGACCATTGTAGCACAAATATTTCCAAATTGCAATATATTATTATAATATTTTTTATATTTTTATATATATTATATATAAATGTAGAAAAATATAATATAAATATATAAGAAGGCTTTAAAAGGAATTCGGCTAATAACGGCGATAAAACTTGAAAAATTGCGTTTTATCGACACATAGTCCTATTTTTTTGTGAAAAATGAGAAAATTCCCTTTTTCTCTATTTCCTTTTCGGTTACGTCAAGTAACTTAAAGCCAAGAGCGGTAATTGTCTTTTCAAGAGCTGTTCTTTCGATTTTATTTTTAGATGTAATTACAGTTGTGCCGTTTTCGTGTGAGGAAACCACCTTTTTTACGTTAAAGCCACTCTTGATAGTCTCTGTAACTTGACTTTCACAGTGTGGGCACATCATTCCTTGAATTTTTAAAGTTGTTTCTATCATAATAAACTCCTTTCAGTCGTATTTTAGGGGATAGGGTATAGGGGATAGGGGTTCGCTACGCTCACAGGGGTGGTTAGTTATTCCCTGTTCCCTGTCCCTTGTCCTCTGACCCCTGCTTAAAGCTTTGGCTCAAAGCAAGGCATAAGCTCTAATTTGAATAGGTTATTTTTATGCTTTCTATCAATGATTTCCTTTTTATTAAGGTCATCAATTTCGCCTGTGCGGATGTATCTGTCAAGCTCTGCATAGGTAAAGCCGAGGTTTTCCTCATCGCTCTTTCCGCAAAGACCGTCAATAGGTGTCTTTTCAACAAGATTATAGGGCAATTTTAAGAGGTGGCCGATTTCCTTGACCTCTGTTACGGTTAATCTTGAAAGGGGGCTAAAATCGCCTACTGAATCGCCGTAGCGTGTTGAGTAGCCTACCCAGTCCTCAGAGAGATTGCAGGTATTTGCAACTCTGCCGTTGCAGCTTTGTGAAATTGCATAAACTGTTGACATACGAATACGCGGTGGGAGATTTTGAATAGATTGAGCTGTAATTTCAAGCTCCTTGGGCATGTTTTTTATAATTCCGTCAACGGCGTCCTTGATGTTTACAACGTAGTGCTTAATGCCCAAGTGATTTACAAGCTGATATGACGCGTCAATATCGTGCTGCTCTCCCTGTGGCATTAAAACGCCTATTACTCTGTCCTTGCCTAGAGCCTCAACACAAAGCGCCGCCACAACTGAGCTGTCCTTTCCGCCTGAAACACCTAAAACAGCGTTACAGCCCTTGCCGTTTTGCTCAAAAAAATCTCTTATCCACTCAACACATTCGTTTTTAATTTTTTCTGCGTTAAACATTTTGTTTCTCCTTTTTATTGCTTTAGTTTGTTTTTTGCCAATGACTATTTAAATGACTGATGGCGGCTAACTGCTAACATCTTGCTTTAGCGATAGCATCCCCGTCATATTCCCAAAGGAAGTCCTCGGCGAATTTTGCGATACGCAAAAATGCTAGGTTATCCTTAAAGTAGAATGAGAACGTAACGTTACCGAAGTATCTATCAATAATTTGTGAAAATAACGTGATTTTGTCGCCCTGCGTCCACGCGGCAGAGGTGGCACAATCGTATTTAAAGCCATCCTGTGTGCGTACTCCGCCATTTTCGTTGGAGTAGCCTTCCTCAGGAAACTTGCCAAAATAGTTATCGTTTATCTTAAATGGAAGCTCCATTACGCCGTTTTTGTTTTCGTAGGTTAGCTTGCCCTCTTTTGCATTTTTGAAATCAAAGCGGAAATTCTTAATTCCCATTTGATTTTCCTCGCACTCGTAGGTTACGCCGTTTATAATATCAGGGCATGGGGAGTCATAGAAGCCTTGCTCAGAGTAAAGCTCAAGGGAATCGCACAATGCTTTAAGCATTTGCTGCCCTTTTTCATTTTCAGGTAGGGGCGTGTCGCTTATTTCATCAACAATATACTCATAGAAGCCGTTTATAATCAGCTCTCTTGAAAATCCGCTGCCTTGGTTGTCTGCCGTGCAAACGAAAATTAAGTCCTTGCCAGGCACACAAATTGCAAGCTGATCGCCCATTCCTATAAAGCCAAATCCGCTTTGAGGCGCGCGCCAAAATTGATATCCGTAGCCACGGTGTAGTGAGTCTCTGTGGGCGCTTGGCGCGTTGTCCTTATGTCTTGAGGTTGCTTCTCTTAGGTAGCTTTCGTTCATTAGTCTTTCGCCGTTATAAACGCCGTAATTTAAAACGAAGCGTGCAAAGGTTAGTAAATCCCTAGGTGTGCAAATAAGCGCGGAATCGCCCCAGCTATCGCCGTTAGGTGTCTTTAATATTGTAGCGTTTTTAAAACCATCTAGCTTTGTGAAAATTCTTTCATTTAAAAAGTCAAATAGTTGCTTTTTAGTTACTCTTTCAACAAGTGAGGAAAGCACCTGTGAGCCTGCGCTATCGTATTCCCAAAGAGTGTTGCTTGGGTGCTTTTTGTTTGGGTCATTCAAATAAAATTCTGTTCTATCGTACGCTTTTTCGCTAAACCAGTTAGGGTAAAAGCCTGTGGTTGTCATGGTAAGCATTTCACGAATTGTCTGCTTTTTTAGATACTCATCCGGCTCTTTTTTGATTTTGTCAGGAAAATATTCTATAATTGGCGTATCCAAATCAATAAGTCCGTCCTCAACACAAAGACCGATTGCCACGGACACAAAGCTCTTTGTTACAGAATACATTCTGTGGTTAAAGTCCTTGTCAAAGGGCTTCCAATAGCATTCGCAAAAAATATCGTTGCCCTTAGCTACTAAAAAGCTGTGCATGTGTAGATTATTTAATCTACTAATTAGCTTATAAAGATTTTTTGAGTCAACTCCAACGCTTTCCGGCGTTACGTTTCTAAACATTATTCTACCTACCTTAAATAATATTATATAAGCATTTTAACACACAAATAAATATCTGTCAATAAAATAAAGAGCAGATTTTTGAAGTGAACCAAATGGGGTTCACTTCATTTCTGCTCATTTTTGTTTATTTAACGCTAATGGTTATTGTTGCCTCGGTGTCGCTTAGACTGTCAACAACGAAGGTGTAAATAAGAGTATTGCCAAGGTCATCGGTTTGATTTGATAATGTGTCGCCTAATGCGAAAATGTACTCGCTTCCGTTTGAAACAAGCTCGATTAGGTTATTTACTGTGCCGTAGTAGTCAGATGCATCGGTATTGGTGTTATACACATCATAATAAATCTCGCCATCGTATTCCTCATAGAAAAGTGATGCATTTACGTGGTAAACTAAAATTCCGCTTTCCTCAAAGTAACCGCCCATACCTGTGTTAAGTGCTTCGTTTGTATAGTAAATCAAGACATAGTATTCTTGATATACGCCAAGGGATGGGTCAAAATTATTTGCAATAATTATTGTGTCGCCGTTTTTTGCAAACGCTTCAAGGGATAAGGTAACGGTGCTATCTGTTACAACTAAGCGTGAGGACGTAATCCAGCCAAGGTTGAACTTGGTATATGGGTTATGATCGCCTGTCATGGAGTCCATCATATCATATCCGCCGAGAGGAGAGCCAACGTACGC
Source organism: Eubacteriales bacterium (assembly GCA_045632345.1). Taxonomy (GTDB): domain Bacteria; phylum Bacillota; class Clostridia; order Oscillospirales; family CAG-272; genus RGIG2000. The sequence continues at coordinate 100,274 of JAZQWM010000008.1, forward strand.
TGTATCGTAATAGTCATCAATGCCAAGCACGTGTCCGAACTCGTGAATGAAGGTGTACGTGTTTATAATGTCCGTATTAGAATAGTCGCCCTCTAGCTCTAGGTCCTCATGTAAAAATTCATATGAAGCCCAAAGGTAATCGTTTGCGCTTACGCCATCGTATTCGTAGTAGTTATCGTAGCTATCTGTGTAGATATTCCAATATCTGTACGCCCAGTAGAAATCGCTTTCGGAGTCAATTTCAAGGGTTGTTACAAGAACAACTGAGTCAATTATGCCGTTATTATCGGAGTCAAACTCAGAAAGATCCATAATGGTTGAAAGGTATGCAAGCGCCTCGTCCATAATCATTTGGTCGCCGATAAGCACCTTGTTTCCGTCATAGCTCATTGTTTGTTTTGCGTAATAGGTGCTGGTCTTTGATGGTCTGAACCAAGTGTCAACTACTGTAATATCAAGAGTAAGCTGGCCTAAGCTTGAAATAAAGTAGTAATCATAAACGGAATAATAGTCGGTTTGACCGTTTTTCTCAAACGCCTTTTTGATATTCTCTATGGAGTAGCCAAGGTCGCTTGCTGTTCTGTCGCTGAACTCAACGGGAATTACCAAAACTCCCGGAGAGCCTACGGTTGGGCAACCGTCAAGATAATAGCCTTGGTCGGTTACGTCCTTAACTATTTCCGCGTCCTTGAAATCAACGTCATATACGCCGTCGCCGTCATCATCAGGTAAGCCTGCGCCATCGTTGGTAATAACGTTTTCCTCTGTTATAACGTCATCCTCTCCGCCTGTGCTGCCACCCTCGCTACCTTCCTCAAAGTATGCGTCAACGTCCACGTAATACGCGCCTTCATACTCATAGTAGCAAACATCAATGTAAATATCGCCCTTGGAATATAAATACCAAGTATCGCCATACTCATCAACCTCTGTGCCGTCGCTACCATAGGAGGAAAACATTGCAAGATACCAGGTAAATGCGGTCTCTGTGTCGCAAAGTGCGGAATAATAAACACCTGTGTAGCCGTATTCACTGTATGGCTCTACATAGTAATCATCGGTTGGCAGGAATGGAATAACTAAGCCTACGTACTCATAATACGTATCCTTTTCATCATCGGTAAAGTCATAATAAAGATGCTCGCCGTCATTATCGTTATCATTGCCGCCTGTATTGCCACCTGAGCTGCTTGTTTCGGTGTAAGCGTCAACGTCAACGCAGTAAATGCCGTCATATTCATAGAAGCAAGCATCTACGTAAATATCTCCCTTTGAAAATAAATACCACGTGTCGCCGTAATCGTCAAGCTCTGTGCCGTCGCTTTGGTAATCTGAGAATAAATTAAGATAGCTATTAAATCTGGATTGGTCATCACATACTGCAGAGAAATAAACACCGCGGTAGCCGTATTCGTCATAGGCTTCAATTTCGTAGTAGTTGTTTGGGAAAAACGGAATAACTAAGCCAACGTATTCTAAATACGTGTTCTTTTCGCTTGGCGTAAAGTCGCTATATATAAAATCGCTATTCTCGCCGTCTGTGCTTGGTATGTCGGGTGTGGGTGGTATGATATCTCCCTCTTGTCCTGCGTAAATAACCTCTATTGCAGAAACGTAAAGTCTATCAGTTTTAGACGTGCCTGTAACGGTTACCTTAATTTCAGTTGCGCCGCTAGCTGCGTTAATGGTAAGTATATCTCCGTTTTGGGTTGGCTTATTACCACCCGTTACAGATAATTTATTACTGCCGTTTTTGCCGTCGCTAAAGGTAATAATTACAGTTTTAATTACTCTGCCGTTTTTTGCGCTTACAGTAAGAGTGCCGCCTGATTGGTAAATACGGATTGCATCGCTGTAAATAGCAGGCTCTGTATTTGCAGTTTCCTTGCCGAATGACACATAAATGTTGTCATCAAGCTTAATTTGGCTACCGCTTACAATGTCGCCATTATTATATTTACCGATACTCTCTGCCATTTCTGTGGCGGTTTTTGATACGCTAACGTCAATAATTTCAGGCTCGTTATCTCCGCTGTCGTTTCCGCTATCGGTACTGTCGGAGTCAACGCTGCTGTCAGTATTAATATCGCTGTCTGTGTCTATATTACTGTCGCTATCACTGTCAGTATCTGTGTCAGTTGGAATATCGCTATCCTCGCCGTTGCTATCTGTGTCGATAATATCGTTATCCGTATCACTTGGTAATGATGTATCAGTATTAGTATCAACACCTGTGTCGGTGTTTACAAAATCGTTTTCTGTGTTAGGTGTGCTATCAATTTGATTATTTGGCGTGCATGATGATATTACCGCAACAGCCATAAGAAGCACAAAAATTATACTTAAAATCTTTTTCATAACGTCCTCGGGTCTTTATTTTTTAAACTGTGTTTCCATCCAAGCTATATGCTCATCTAGCCACGTTAAAAAGCGTTGCTTTCTTGTGGTTAAATTTGTTTTGGACGTGCCAAATCGCATATTGTCATAATTTAAAAGAATCGTGTGGGCTTGTACGTCAACGTTGTCAAACGCTTCGTTTATGAACTCAACTAAATTATCCTTAACCTGATAAAATAGCTCTGTGTATCGCTCTCTAAATGAGTCCTTTTCTATTAAGTATTGATAATAGAATGGCGCGCCGTCCCATTTCATGCGGATTGTGGATAGACCGTCAACGCTTCCCATGTAGGAGTCAAAATCCCAGTTAGGTCCCATGCAAAGCTTGGTTTGGTCGCTTGAATCCTTTTTATAAAGGAATACGTTACAGCCGCCGCCGTCCTCAATACAAAGTAAATCGGACACAAGAAGCCATTTTACAAAGGAATCAAGGTCTATGTATTCAAGGTAGGAATCATCATCCTGCATTAATGCTTCCTCAAATCTAATTAGATAATCTCTTAAATACGTATAGTCGGGGGTTAAGTCCGGGTCGGGATATTTAAACGTAAAATACATAGGCGTATTTTCAGTCAAAGGAGTGCTGAAATAGTAGTCCTCATTCCACCAATACGCATCACATTCAAATACGTATCCGTCCTCATCCACGTTTACACGCCATTTTTCCACGTCCTGTCCGCTGCCCTCTTCAACAGCCTCGGATAAAACGTAAATTCCTCTATATTCGCCGTTTACGTATAAGGTAACGTAGCAGTAATCGGGAGACCACTCTGTATTTACGCCATCGGCAATAGCATCTCCGCAAATACGGTAGCCGTCGCTTCCGTAGTTAAGTAAAATCCAGTCCTTGTCGGCGTAAATATCGCTATTGTCGCTTCTGCCTATAAGGGGTGCTAAAAGGTCGGATTTTTTATCAAGCTTTAATTTATAAGGAAATCTACCGCTGGATGCGTATCTTGCGCTTGTGTTTCCTCTGATTTTTAGCTTTGCGCCTTGATATTTGTTGGCGTCTTGTGTATCGGCAGAGGAATAAACGATTTCGTTATTTTCATTGTAAATTACAGCCACACATCTTTCATAAAGCGCGTTTGTAATTCCTGCTCCCCAACATCCATCGGGAGATGAAACAAAATCACAGCTTGGCCACACGTAATTTTCGGTGGTGATTTCAATTCGCGGAAAGCTTACCTTTTTAGGAGCTACCATGTAGCAACAGGAAAAGTCAATTTGCTTGCCCACGCGCGTTTCCGAAACTGCTCTTATTGAAATATTGTAAACCTCGTTTTCGTTCATTGTAAAAAGCTCTTTTTTAGAGTCCTTTGCGTCAACGTAAGAGGTGTGCGCGCCGTATTTGTCCGTGTAGGTTATTTCAACGTAGCGAAGCGGTTCAGCTTCATTTTGAGACCAAGAAATATTGAGCTTACCGTCATCGGAAATACCGTAGCCGTAGTCATTAAAGTATTCCTTGCTTGTTGACGGCATTGTGATTGTGTTGGCGTTTACCGTAAGGTCGGACTTAACGCCGTGAATACACCATAGGTCCATGCCGATTTTTTCAACGGATGAATATTCGCCACCGATTACTAATTTTGTTACATTGTATGTTTTTTGCGGCTTTATTGTAAGATATATTTTGCCTGTTCCGTCATTTCTTGGGTTGCCGCCAGGAGCGTCTGCTGAGTAGAAAATGTTCTTTAGCTCATTTTCAACCTCGTTACCATCGGTATATGGAGTGGCTATAAAATATTCGCTTTTAGATACAGTTGCCACGAAATAGCCTTGGGCTGTGTCTGTAATTTTATCTGTATCTGTGCTTGTGTCTGTTTTATCAGGTAAAGTGTCTATAATTTCCGTATCGGTTGATACTGTGTCATTTGGCGTAGTGTTATAGCATGATGATAATACAATCAACGCTATAATGAAGCAAAGCGCCAAAAATAGCTTTTTATTTACCATAAAATCTCCTTATATCAGTAGCTCGTAGCTTTCGGTTAAAGCTCCGTTTTCGTAAACTACTGTTTTTACCTCGTATTTGCCAAAGGATAGGTCAAGCTGGGTATTGTTTACCTTTATATATGATTTTTCGGTGCTTGGAGTGTTGTTTATTAAACGGAAAATAACTGCATCCTTATCGTATGCTTTTTTCATTGTTACAAGTGAAATTACCTCTCCGCCCACACGTATATCAAGGCTTGATAACGACTTGCTATTTGGAATTGGGAAAATGTTAAGAGCGTAAGGCTTTGAAATAAACTCACTTGCTTTTCTTTCAAGCTGCCCCCTATCGGTTACGGTTAGTCTGAACGAATAGTTATTTTCCCCTTGGTCGATTTTCTTTGTAAATCTATCATGTGGGATAAGCTCTCTTTCCCCAATAGGATGTGCGCAGTAGGTAACGCCACGGACAAGGGACATATAAAGAGTGTCATTTTCAAAGTGGCTACCGTAAACGCTTGTATTCATAAATGATACGCACTTTTCTCCCATATCAAGAGCAATAAAGCGATGTGCAACGTTTTCTCTGCCATCAGTAAATAGCTCCTGCGTGCCGAATGCAGTTTGACCGATAAGGTTGCCCGAAGCGTTAAATGGTACTTTTAGCTTGATTATCTTATTAACGTCGCCTAAATACAGATTAACGTCAATATCAACGTTATCGTTGTTTTTATAAATCTTGTATAAAATTCTAGCCTTGGTGTCATCACACTCAAAAAACGCTTCAATGCCTAGGTAAATATCGCCGTTTTCGATAATCTGCACGGACTTCATGCCATCAAATACGCCGTGAGGATTTTTTGAGAGGGAGAATTGTTTTTCATTTTCGCCCACTCTTAAAAGCTGATTTTTGCCCATTCCCCATGGGTCAGCGTTATCGTCAAAGGAGCAAATGCCGAAGCCGTCCTTTAAATATTCAACGCCGTCAATTTTGTATGATTTTAAAAGACCTGTGTTTTTGTCTATTTCAACGTGCTTTCTTCCGTTATCGTATGTAAATACGGAGTCAAGGGACTTTTCCTCTTTATCCTTAAAATCAACGTAAACGCTGTAACGCGCCAAGGACATTGGCTTTAATTTTGCCTCGAAAATAACGCGCTTACGCCAGTCAAGATTAAGGTTGCTATCCTCTTTTATAATTTGGTAAGGAACTGCGTTTGAGTTTTCGTCAACTACTCTTAAAACGGAATTTATATTCTCATTCCAGTTTTGGTCGGCAAGAGTAAATTCACACTCCACGTTATCACATAGCTCATATGGATTAGGGTTGAATATTACGAATGGATATTCCCCTTCCTTTGCAACTCCCTGCTCCTGAGAAAGTGCAAAATAAGACTTGATTTTAACTCTTTCAGCTTCAAGCATGCCGTGATTTAAGTATCTAAGACCTGCGTCCTCTCCGCATTGAACGGATGTGCCGGGTAATACGTCGTGGAACTGAGCGTTTAATAAATCCTCGGTTGCGATTTTTATTTCCTTTTCGGGATAGGTATCAATAGCTCCCTTTAGATAAGCCACAGATGCAATTTTTTCTGCCATTAAAATTTCATTTTCAAGCTGAGCGTGTAGCTTCTTTACACGGTACATAGACGTATAACAGCCGGGCATTGAAATTTTAAGTGAGGTATCAACAACGTCACTTGGCTCTATTTCGCTGAAAAATTTATCGGGAGTAGAGTGGATAAATTCCTTTTCGGTATTGCATAAAAGCTGATTTTTAATGTCCTCTAAATCCTTTTTTGAAGGACCGCCGCCGTGATTACCAACACCCCAAAGAGCCACGCCCACGTCATATGGCTGCCACTTTGTTTTATGGTAAAGGGATTCTGCGCTTTTGCCAAGAGGTGTGCCGTAGCCGCCTGTAATTCTTACAGCCTTTATCTCACTGCCATCAAGTCCGCGCCAAATAAAGTGGTCGCTTGGTAATTCCATTTCGCTTCCGTATGGTCGCATAAATAAATAGCCGTCTTGACCGCACTTTTTTATAATCTGAACAAGTCCAACGCTATGTCCGAATGGGTCAAGATTTATGGCGGTAGTAGGACAAACGCCAAACTTTTCCTTAAAGTATCTTTGTCCCTCTCTTATTTGGCGAACAAAGCTTTCGCCACATGGTAAATTACAGTCCGGCTGTAAATACCAGCCACCCATTATGTGCCACTTGCCTAGCTTTACAAGCTCCTTAATTCTTTCAAAAAGCTCCGGAGCGTACTCCTCAATATATTTATAAACTGTTACCTCATTATGGCAAAAAATATAGTCAAATTCATCACAAAGATTTGCCGCAGTATAGAAGGTTGAGAGGGTTGCGCTAACTCCCTCAGGCCAGTCCCATTGCCAAATGGGGTCAATATGGGCATTACATACTAGGTGCATTCTTTTTTTCATAATAAACCGTCCTTATTTGTCCGTAGTCATACTCAGTATAGCACTATATTATAATATTGTCAACAAAATTAAAAGGGATAGATTTTAGCGTGATGTCCTTAACGGACAAATCACGCTAAGTTATGATTGCCCTTGCGGGCAAGTTATGAGTTATGAAATGCTACGCATTGTTATGATTGGCTTCGCCAAGTTTAAGATTGGATGGGCAATCATATCATAACGTTTGCGTAGCAAACTCATAACGGCGAGCAAAGCGAGCCTCATAACTCTAAATGAAAACCAACAGAAAAAGAGCAGACATACAAGATTTAGTCTTGCATGTCTGCTCTTTCTGTTTGTAATAAGGGTTTGGGCTTAGCCCATTTATAATTTGATTGGTCAAATACGATGCTCGCACTTAACGGCGGTTTTCAAATTCTCCGCTAAGAACATCATCCTTTCTATCCCTTTTCGTTAGTTATTCGGAAGTGCAGATGTTTTGTAGTCCTCGGCTATAATTACGTTATCAATGAAAAACGCTGTGTTGATGAACGATGCGTTTAGAACAGAGCCATAGAAGTAGAAGCCTGTAATAAGAGTGTCCTCTTTTGGGAAGATTCTATCTTGAAGCATATCTTCTATTGCAAATGCAAAATATCCCTTTTTGCCTTGAACTGAGCTTGCACCGCCATCGCCCTTACCAAAGCAGCCGTCATAGCCGAAGGAAAGAGCTTCCCATTCTGTTGAGCCGTCTGCAAGATAGTAGAAGCTTGAGTATGAGCCGTTATTATCGTCAGATCTATATGGAAATTCAGCGCCTGCTGTGGACGTGAAGCCCACAGATGCTTTTCTAATCTCTACCTCTGTAAAGTCCATCCAAACGATAATATATTTGTTGTTTCCGACCTTGCCGTAGGTGTCAAGATCTATTGCAAACTCAAATGCACCCTCGCTTCCCCCAAGGCTTGTGGAAATGTAAAGTCCCTTTGAGCCGTTTACTCCCACTTTTTTAGCAGGCTCGGCAAGAACGTTTGCGGTAAGCTCCTTGTTATCCCAGCCGGAAATTACAATATCGTTAATTCCGCTTTCAAAGTCTTCAAGAACAGTACCGCTTTGGAAAGCATCGTAATCATTTGGGTTTGGTCTTTCAACAAGGTATTCAACGTAGGTAGGAACGTTATCTGTTTTTGATGCATTTAAGTCAAGGACTCTTGAGCCTTGAATAGACGTTGAGTAATAGGTTAAATCACTTAGGTTAGGAGATGCTATAAGCTTAACTCCCTTATAATTTATCGCATAGTCATTTATGTGGTCATGGCCTGTAACGATAGCTTTAACGTTGCCAAGTTCAAGAATTGTTTCAAAAAGATTTGTATCAACCTCTGACGGATGCGCGCTTTCGTTAAAGCCCCCGGTAAATTCATAAACGACCTCAGGATTGTTTACGTTTTTGTATGCATCTCTATTTTCAATAAGAGGAATGTGGAACGCCATAATGCCGTTAACGTGTTCACCGTTATTGTATTCCTTAATAAGAAGTGAGGTTTCCTTGTACCAATCAATTTGGTCCTGCTTAATAAAATCGTAGTAGCTTGAATATTGTGTTTGGTCTGCGTATGCGCCTGAGTCAAGAAGCCAGATAAGAGAGCCTAAGCTACCGTCTCTGTTATAAACGCCGTGAACGTAGGTGCCTGTACCGCTTAATTCCGTTACGTCCTTTGAAATGCAATATTCGTAGGACTCATAAATTGCTTGCTGTTTTTCATGGTCAAGAGCGTTTTCGTGGTCGTGGTTGCCGTAAACGTGGCACCAAGGAATTTGCTTTTCCTCAATATAGCTTACAATAGCGTTTAAGTTTTTGCGTAGGCTTACCTCGTAAATTGAATTTATGGTGTTATCTCCTGTTAAAATTACAAGGTTAGGTTGAATTTGGTCAACCATCTGTTTAATTCTAATCTTTACTCTTTCAACGCTGGCAGAGCTTGCATTTACGTTCATGTGAGCGTCGGCAATAATCATAACTCTGAATGAGCCGTCCTTGTTGTATTCAAGACGGTGCTTGCTTTCAAGTAACGCTTCAGCCTGAGAAATAATTTCCTCGCTTGCATTACTTTGCCATGGCTCAATTATAACGTCCTCTTCCTCTGGAATATCGGTGTCTGTGTCGCTATTTACGCTGCTATCCTCGTTTTCGCTGTCGCTTGACGTGTCGCCTTCAATGCTTGAATCGGTATCTGTGTCGGTATTTTCGCCACATGCAACCAATGAACAAATCAACAAAGCTAAAAGAGCAAGGATAACTAATAATTTAATTGCTTTCATGTTTTCTCCCTTAAATATTCCTTTTTATTCGTAATCATATTTAGTATATCATTATGTTATAATAAAGTCAACAAAATTAAAGGGATAGAATACCTATCCCCTTTAATGTTTATTCAGTTGGAAGGGATGCTGCTTGATAATTTTCAACAAGCATTACGTTATCAATATAGAATGGCTTGTTAAGGTATGCTTCTCCCCACCAAAGTGAAGCGTAGAAGTATAAGCCTGTGATAACTGTATTTTCATTCATTCTATTGTTTCCTTGACGTAAATCGTCAATAGGAAATGCGAAATATCCCTTTAAGCCGTTTACTGAGCCCTCTTGCTCTCTGCCGAAGCAACCATCTGAGCCATGGGCAAGCTCCTTCCATTCCTTAGTGCCGTCTGCAAGATAGTAGAATTTAGGGGAAGCGCCATCAAGGTCATCTGTTCTAAACGGATTTTCGTATCCGTCAGTTGTTGTAAGACCGATACATGCCTTTCTAAAATCAATCTGTGTTAAATCCATCCAGAAAATAACGTACTGGTTGTTTCCAACCTTACCTGCGCTCGAAATATCAATTACAAACTCAAAGTTTCCTGTGTTATCACGAATAACCTCAAGACCAACTGAGCCGCCTGTACCCTTGCCGTCAACGGCGGTAATTGTAGCAGTTCCTGCCATAGGGTTACTAGCCCAGCCTGAAACAACAGGATCTGCAAATTCGCCTTCAAAGTCCTCTAAAACAATATCCTTGCCAAGGTCCTCGAAATCATCGGGATTTACTCTTTCAATTACGTATTCAACGTACGTTGGAATATTGTTAAGAGTTGACGTATTTAAGTCAAATACTCTTGAGCCTTGGAACGTTACGTTATAATACGTAAGGTCGCTAAGGTTAGGAGAGGACGTAAGCTTAACGCCCTTATAGTTAAACATATAGTCGTTTACGTGGTCGTGTCCTGTAACGATTGCCTTAACGTCGCCAAGCTCAAGGATAGTTTCAAGAAGATTTGTGTCAACCTCGGATGGACACATAGCCTCATTAACACCGCCGGACGCATCTAAAACGATTTCAGAATTGTTTACGTTCTTTTGTGCATCTCTGTTTTCAATTAGCGGAATATGGAACGCCATCATACCCTTAACGGTAACGCCGTTATTGTATTCCTTAATAAGAAGTGATGATTCCTTATACCAGTTAATTTGGTCCTCTTTAATAAAGTCGTAGTAGCCCGGGTATCCTGAGGCTACGTATGAGCCTGAGTCAATTAGCCAAATAAGAGAGCCAAGGCTTCCGTCCTTGTTGTAAACGCCGTGCACATACGTACCTGTGCCGCTTAATTCTGTAACGTCCTTTGAAATGCAGTATTCAAATGACTCATAAATTTCTTGCTGCTTAGCGTGGCTTAACGCGTTTTCATGGTCATGGTTACCGTACACGTGGCACCAAGGAATTTGCTTTTCCTCAATGTAGCCAACAATAGCTGAAATATCATCGCGAAGCTTTGATTCGGTGTTGGCGTTAATAGTGTTATCGCCTGTTAAAATAACTAAGTTAGGTTGAATTTTATCAACCATCATTTTAACTCTGTCCTTAACCTCTTGTACGTCAACCTCGTTGCCTAATGCGTTCATGTGTGCATCGGCAATAATCATAACTCTGAATGAGCCGTCCTCGTTATATTCAAGACGGTGCTTGCTTTTAAGTAACGCTTCAGCCTGAGAAATAACGTCTGCGCTTGCATTGCTTTGCCATATCTCGTTTGTGTCATCTGAGCCATCGTCTGCTACGTCGCTATCGGTATCGCTGTCGGTAGGCTCACTGTCAGTTGTGATTTCACTATCCGTATTAGTTTCGGTATCAGTATCACTTGAAATATCGCTATCTGTGTCTGTAATTTGGTCTGTATCTGTGTCAGTATCGCTTAAAATGTCGCTGTCTGTGTCGCTATTTACGCTTGTGTCCTTAATTTCGCTATCAATTTGAGTGTCGTTTTCCGCGGTTGAGTTTGTATCTGTGTCGGTGCTTTCCCCACACGCAACCATGGTAAAAATCAATAAAAGCGAAAGAGCAAGTAAAGCTAATAATTTAATTGCTTTCATAAAATTCTCCCTAAAATTTGTTTATATATAAATTATAAGATAAAATTTCTCTAATGTCAATAAAAATTCTAATTGTCTAGCTTCCATTCTTTTTTATAGTGCAAGGATATTGTGTTGTCCTCATTAAAGGTAATAGGAAGCCACACGTATGAGCTTTTTAAAAAGTTTGATACGTTATGCCTTTCAAGCATGATAATTTGCACGTCCGTGTTTTCTACGGAAAATACGTTTGAGGATTGGGTATTAAAGGTGGTATGAGTAAAATCATCTACACAGGGGTCGCCGATTTCCTCCCAGCTATCAAGCAGATGCTTTGTTCTAAACGCTTTTGCTTGGTTGGTTGCCCAGCCTGTTAGCCCTGAGGTTACAATATAGTAGTAGCCGTTCTTATACGCAACGACAGGAGCCTCACGCCACTCTGCAGCATCTATCCTTTTATACGTGTCTGTAAATGAAAGATAATCGTCGCTTAATTTAACCACGTGTAAGCATCTATTACCTTGAAGCCCGCCGGTTTTATCTCCTAAAATTGGATCGGGGACGTGTCTATCGTATATAAGATATGCATATCCGTCAATATCCTTATATACCGTCATATCTCTTACATAGCCATTTTCAATAGGCTTTACGAAGCCTTTATATTGGTAATTGCCGTTTACGGTGTCGCACACCGCAAGACCCATATCCGCATCTCCATCTCCGTTACCGTGGTCGCCCGGATATTTAACGAAATGGCACCATAAAACGTACTGCTTGGTTTTTTCGTTATAGATAATCTTTGGGCGTTCAAATCGCATAGGCGCATAAAGGTCGCTTTGCGGGTCATTGCTTACGGCTAAAATAACGCCCTCGTATTCCCAATTAAGCAGATCGCTTGATTGATACATTACAACGCCAATATCCGTCATTTGCCCGCCGTGAGGACCGCTACCCATAGGCAGAGGGCGAAACGCCATTCCGTACCAATGGTATTTGCCATCGGCAAAAATAATACCGCCATCGCTTGCGTTAATTATATTGCCGTCGGTGTCATGCCAATCTATAAATTCGTTTATTTCTCCGTGATTAAATGATTTCATAGCATTTTCCTTATTATTTATTTTAAAAAAGGCACACAGGGTGCGCCTTTTTCAGCTTATATGTCAAGCTTGATAAAAAGTCCGTAATGGTCGGTTGGGTATTTACCGTCAACCAATTCATCAATAATCTTTAAGCTGACAGGCTTAATTTTACCGTCAATAAAGCAAAAATCAATATGCTCATCATCCACCCTGCCGTAGCCGTGGTAGGTTGTTCTTCTATCGTTTATGGTTGCTCCGTTTACGTCTGTAAAGTACTTTGTAATTTCCTTGTAGCCAAGGCTGTCGGGCCTCATGTTAAAGTCGCCTGTTACAAAGGTTGGGTTATTTGAAATCTTCTTTGAGTATTCGTAAATAAGCTTAGAGCTTTTAACCTGACCGTTATCGCCAAAGCCGTAATGTGTGTTCATGTAGGTAAATACCTTGCCGCTTTCATTGTGCTTTAAAATAACGTACTGACACATTCTCCAGCAGTTGTAAAGCTCATCCCAGCCGCGAGACTCCACCTCAGGAGTGTCGGAAAGCCAGAAATAGCCCTTATCAAGAAGCTCAAACATTCCCTTTTTCCAAAGGATAGGCGCGCCCTCAAGCTCGTTTACAGAACGATATTTGTTGTACATTTCATACTCTGGATAGAATTTTTCAATTTCCTTTTCCCAAGGAACTGTAAACTCCTGAAAGCCGATTATATCAGCATCGTATTTTTTAGTGATTTCTGCAAGTCTTGGGGCGCGCTCTATAATTGAGTTGCCATCCTTATCATCACAGCATCTTATATTAAAGCTTATAACACTTAATTCCATAGCAGCTCCTTAAAATTTAACCTTTTTCATTTCCTTATAGATGTTTAAAGCAAGCATGTAGCAGCCATATTCGTTTGGATGCACCTTATCGCAGAAGCATTCAAGCACGTTAGGAACTAATTTAAAGCCATCAACGTAGGTAACGTTTTCATATTTTTCAATCTCTCTTTTTACAATACTGCGGCACCAGGTAAATCTTTCCTTGTCAAGGTCATCGTTTCCACGCCAAATAGGAGAAATTGATATAATTTGCTTGTTTGGATATAGCTCCGTTAGTCTTTTATAAAAGCCGACGGTTGCTGTCTCGTAATCGTATTCGTTTGGAGCGTCATACCAGTTAGTGCCAAGGAAGGTTACGATTTTGTCAGGTGTAAAGCCGTAAACATACATAAGGTCCTGTGGCTCACAGCGATAGCCGCCAATGCCTTGGCAAAGCATATCGTAGCCTGTCATTCTTTGAAGCTCGTTAAAGTATGAGCCGCTTGAAAATACAGGTCCGTAGCCCTGTGTAATTGAGTCGCCGATAACTAATACCTTTTGCTTATGGCTCTTTACAGATTTATAGCTGCCCTCAATAGTGAAGTTCTTTACCCAGAATTGACAGTCGCAGGGTAGGTAAATGCACACCAGCTTGTCGCCTTTTGGCAAGTCAATTTTAATGCTTCCCTTGCTTTTGTCAGGGGTTAAAACGGAATATAAAACGCCGTCAACCCAAACGTCAATGGAATTGCTTCTGTCTTTTAGGCTTGTACCCTTATATGCGTTATAGTCAAAGGAAATAAAGTCTGAATTTGTCTTTAATTCAATTCTTATTCCTGCACAAAAGCTTCCTCTGTCGCGCCAAAATTCATCGTATCCCTCTTGATTCATTAAATCAAGCTGAGCTTTTGAATATTTATAGGCAACAAGATACCCTCTTACCGTTTCAAAATAGCATGCGCCCTTATATAATTTTTGTAATGATTTTGCTGAAAATTTCATATAGTACTCCTTAAAACAATCTATATTTTGATTTTATCATTATTTTAAGGAAAAATCAAGTAAAAAAGCCCCGTATCTTTCTTACGGAGCTTAATTTTTACTGTAATTATAGTAAATGTATTGGCATTTTGCCGCCAAGGTTTACGTAGCCGTTGCCTTCTCTTTCGTTGGCTTCGTCCTTTTTTGTAATTTTCTCTGCTGTTTTAACAGGGGAAAGGTCAGGCTCTTTTTCAAGGCTCTTTTTAGGAGCAGATTTTGCTTCCTTTTTAGGAGCAACCGTTTCTTCCTTTTTAGGAGCTGTCTTTGTTTCCTTTTTAGGCGCGGAAGCTTTTGCTTTGTTGGATGCTTTTACTCTGTTTTCCGCTTTTTGAATTTCTGCCTGCTCCTCTGCCTCGAAAACAACCTCAACGTCAATGGGGGCTTCTAATATTTCCTCTACGCTAACGCTGTTTTCCATGTCGGGAGCAGTAGTTTTTACGTTTGAGTATCCGTTATTTGATACTCTTTTGATGGAGTTCTTACCTATTGGCATATTCGATTATCTCCTTTGCGAGATTTTTGTATTCTAATGCGCTTCTTGAATATTTTTTGTAAGCAACAACAGGCTTACTGTTGTCCTGAGACCATTCAACGGCGCTATCAACCTTAACGTAAGCGTTGAAAACTCTTATGTCCTCTGTTGCTTTTAGAGTTTCAAGCGTTTCCTTAAAGTATTTCTTTCTTTCGTCAGCCTTTGTTATCATAATACCCATAACGTTAAGGCGTGGAGAAATTTCGCTTACCTTACTTATGAAGTCAAACATGTTTGCAAGACCGAAAAGTCCCCAAGGGCTAGCCTCAACGGGAATTACAACGAAGTCCGATGCGCACATGATGTTCATTACCCAGCCGCCAAGTGTCGGTGGGGAATCTATTAAAATATAGTCGTAGTAGCCACGGGCGCGAATTGGCTCTAAGCACTTTTTGAGAATGAATTCCCTTTGCCACTTTGGGAATAAATCAAACTCAATAGCGCTCATAAGTGAGGTTGACGGAATAATATCCAGTCCCTCATACTCCGTAGCCACTACGAAATCCGAAAGGTCCTTTTCTTCCTTTATTGCGGTGTATATATTCTTTCCGTTGCTTGCGTAGTCAAGTGATTTTTCTTCATCAAAAAAGGAAAGAGTTAAGTTAAGCTGCATGTCTCCGTCTATTAAAAGCACCTTTTTGCCCATTAACGAAAGTGCGCAGCCTATATTTGAGCAGGAAGTGGTTTTACCGCTGCCGCCCTTGTTATTTGCAAATGCAATTACCTTAGTTTTGCTCATTGTCTCTTCTCCTTCTTAAATTTTCAAGCTCCTCTTCACTGTCTGCTAAAAACTCAATAAGCTTGTCAAGTCCTTCTCCTGTGTATGCACTTACAGGGAATATTTTTTTACATCCTGCAAGTCTTAACCATCTTTCTACTCTTTCAGGGTTGGCGTCAGGCTTGTCTATGCCTGTAATGATACCCACAACCTCACGGTTTACTAGGCTTGTAATACATGGAGAGAAGATTGAATATGGCTCATTTGCCGAAAGCACAAGGCCCACCACGTCCGCCTCATAGGAATAAAGAGCAAGCGCACCGCTTGTTTGCCTAAGCTCTGTATATTCTCCCGGGGTGTCGATTACAGTATCAAGATAATTTATGTACTGAGTTTTATAGTAGTGAATATCCTCGCCGTTTAACGCCTGAGTCAAGGTAGTTTTACCTGCCGCAACTCTGCCTATAAGAATAATTTTTTTCATTACGTTCTTGTAATTTCACAGCAAACGTATTTGAGTCTTTGTGTGAAATATTCTCTGATTGCGGTAAATGCTGACTCAACGCTTGAAACGCTACCTGAAATAATAAGCGTTCCTGTAAATCTGTCAACGAAGCCGATATCAGCTCCCGATGATTTAATTGAAATATCCGCCGCAATAACTGCGCTCTCCGCAGGGGAAACGGTTAAAACACCGATTGCGCTTTTTGTGTAGTCGGTCTTTGGGTCAAGACCAAGCTTTGTGTAAAGCACGTTATCAGGATTTGCAATTATATGTGAAAGAGTTATCTGCTTACCAGGTACTAACTCCTGCACTATTCTCATGTTTTCTTTAAGCTCCATTTTTAGCCTCCAATTTGACATTTAAGTCCCGATTCCTCGGCAACTGATAAAAGATATTCCATTTTTTCCTTTGTAGGCGGCTCTATTTCCTTAAGTGCGTAATTTCTGCCAAGTCCTACGTATTTATCTGAGCCAAGTCTATGATATGGGAGCAAGTGATGCTCTTTAACTCCCGGAAGTGATTTAGCAAAGCGTGAAATTGCTCTTATTTCCTCGGCTGTATCGTTAAAGCCGGGAATTACAGGAGTTCTTATAATAAGCTCCACTCCGCTCTCTGCTATTTTTTTAGCGTTTTCAAGAATTCTTTCGTTGCCAAGCGCGGTAAATTCCTTATGCTTTTCGCTATCCATATGCTTTATATCCATAAGGTATAAATCAAGATATGGAAGGATTTTTTCGATCTGTGAAAAGTCCGATGAAGCAGCCGACTCAACAGCAGTATGTAGTCCCTCTTCCTTGCATGCTTTTAATAATTCTCTTGCAAAGTCTGCTTGGCAAAGCACCTCGCCACCTGAGAGGGTAACGCCGCCGCCGCTTCTTTTGTAGTATGGCTTGTCGGACAAAATCTCAGGCATAATGTCGCTAACCGTTACGTCATAGCCAACGGTTTTTCTTTTGTCCTTTTCAATAAGAGTTTCAATTTCGTATCTTTGTGATTCAGGATTACAACACCAAGCGCATCTCATATAACAGCCCTTGAAAAAGACGATAGTTCTTATTCCAGGTCCATCGTGAATTGAAAAGCGTTGAATATTGAATATTCTGCCCTTTGTTTCATTTGGCATTGTATCCCTCCTTCTTTTAATTGCGACCCTGTCGCACTTCATTTGATGTAGGCAACTTCATTTGAGGCTTTGCCTCAACTTCATTTGTCCGTAGGACAACATCATTGCGAAGCACTTCAATGAAAAGTTATGAATTTGCTTCGCAAATGTTATGAGCTTAACTCCGTTAAGCGTTATGAAATGATTGCCATTAAGTAATCTTAAACGGTGCCGTAGGCACTTCATAACGACGCAGTCTCATAACTACGCGTAGCGTATCATAACTTGCCGTAGGCAATCATAACTGGCGAAGGCTTCGCCTATCGCCTACCAACCCTGCTCGGTTCTATTTATAATATCGTCCTGTAAGGATTTAGAAAGTGTTGTAAATAGCGCGCTATATCCTGCAACTCTGACAACGAGAGTTTTATATTTTTCAGGGTTCTTTTGCGCATCAAGTAATGTTTCCTTAGTTACAACGTTAAATTGTACGTGCATACCCTTTTGGTCAAAGTATGAGCGAATAAGAGCAACGAATTTTGTAAGACCGCTCATGCCGTTTAATGCAGATGGGTGGAACTTTTGATTTAAAAGCGTTCCGTTAGATGCAACCCCCTGCTCTAGCTTTGCAACTGAGTTGGCTGTTGCAGTTGGTCCTTTAATATCTCTGCCTGATGCAGGACCGATACCGTCTGCAAGCGGTGTGTACGCTAAGCGTCCGTCAGGTGTTGCGCCTGTTGCCCCACCAAGTGGAACGTTAGCAGATACAGGATAAAGTCCTGCTTGGAAAATACCGCCACGAGGATTTTTATATTTTTCTACCTCTTTGGTATAGCTATTTGCCACGTCGCGGGCAAGCATATCTACGTCGTAAATATCGTTACCGTACTTTGGCGCTTCCTCATCAATTAAGCGTTTAATTTCCTTATATCTTGACTTTTCGCTATCGCTAAGTGATGTTTGATTTGTAACCTCATCATAGATTACACGAATAGCGCTTTCGTTTATTTCAACGCCTTGCTTTACAAGCTCCGTTGCAATCTCTGTTGTAAGTCTTTCGGCCGCCGCACCCTTAACTCCGTAGCCGAAGTTAGATTTAAGCGCTTCTCTTAATTCCTTAAGAGTAAATCTATTTTCCTCAAAAACCAGCTTTTTAATTGCCGCAAGACCGTCTGTATTATTAGCAATACCGAAGCCCTGTGGACCTGTAAAGTTATAGATTGCTCCGCCCTCTTGAAGTGATTTTCCTCTGCCGATACAGTCCTCAACCATACAGGATTGGAATGGAAGCGGACATCTTACGGCGTGAGCCATATCTATTGCGTTGTTTGCGTTTACAAGTAATTTAATCATATAGCTTTGCTGAGCCTTATATGCGTTATAAAACTCCTCAAAGGTTTTCATATTAGCTACGTCCCCTGTATCAGGACCGATTTTCTTGCCTTTATCATATCCATTTGAGAATGCAAGCTCCATTGGACGGCACATATTAAAGAATGCCGCATCGTGCCAACCATCTGTCTTGCCAGCCTTTTGTGGCTCAACACAACCGATAATGCAATAGTCCCTTGCGTCCTCAAGTGTAAGTCCTCTTGCCATAATTGACGGAATAATAATTTCGTCATTATAGTAAGCAGGTAAGCCTGTGCCAAGACGTGTTAAAGCTGCAGCTTTAATTAAAAGTGGCTCTGGAGAGCCGTTCCAAACTCTGATTGAGATTGATGGCTGTGGAAGTGGCACATGCATTGCTGCTTCAATACACATATATGAAAGGTCGTTTGTTGCATCCATGCCGTGAATGTCCTGTCCGCCTACAATAAGGTTTTGGAACATTCCGTAGCCTGCAAAGCCATCGGCAGATGCCGCATCTCTTACCTTGTTTATATCGTTAAATTTTACCCATAGACAGTCAAGAAGCTCTTGAGCTTTTTCGTAAGTGATTAAGCCACCCTCAATGTCCTTCTTAAAGTATGGATACATGTATTGGTCAAATCTACCCGGGGAAATTGAGTGACCGCTTGACTCAACCTGTAAAAGAAGCTGAATAAACCAAAATGTCTGACACGCTTCATAGAATGACGTTGCTCCAAACTCAGGCACTCTTGCGCAGTTACGGGCAATTATTTCAAGCTCACGCTTTCTTTGAGGATTTGCTTCCTTAGAAGCCATATCGCGTGCAAGGGCGCTATATCTGCGTGCGTATTCAATAACCGCCTCACAGCTTTCAATTACTGCGTAAAGGAAGTTGCTCTTTGATACGTAGTCAGCATCGGAAACGTCAAGCTTTTTAAGTGCATTTTCAGTTTCCGCAATAATTCCGCGGTAGCCAATTTTTAAAACCTTACCGTAATCTACGCACACGTGTCCTATGCCGTTATAGAAGTAGTTGCCGGGAGTAAATACGCTATGCTCTGTAAATGCCTCGTAAGCCTCAGGGGACATGTTTGCTTTTGCAAGGTCGCTTGTTGTCTTACCGTGCCACCAAGGATAAATCTCACGAAGCTCGCTTTTTGTTTTTTCGCTTATGTAAAACGGGTCAGCTGCGCGGGTAGATACTGTATCAAGCTCGGAAAGAAGCCACTCATATGAATATTCAGGGAAAACCTGACATCCTCTTGGAGCAACCGTTGCGCTACCTACAATAAGCTCATTGTCTCTTATGACAATAGGAATGTTTCTTAAAATATGAGCAAATGATGCGCTTCTGCGCTTGATTATAGGAAGATTTTCAGTCAATTTATAGCTCTCTGTAACAAGCTTACCTCTTGCGGATTCAATTTCCGGCATTTTTTCATAGAGGTTGTCAACAAGCTTTTCAATTCTTGAGCTTTTTTCAATTATGAATTTAATGTTTTCCATAACCGTTTCCTTTCGTTAAATTACATTTGCTTCCAAAGGTCCTTATGCGGAGCTGCAATTACTGTATATGATGATAGAGTTGATACGCTCTTAGCGTAATTTGCGCCAGCCTCTGCAGCGGCAGTAACGTCGCCAACATCACCGGTAATCATAACTACGCCCTTTCCTCCCATACCTCTTGATACACGAAGGTCATATATTTCAACTCTTGCAGTTTTTACTGCTATATCTGCCGCCTTAATTGCAGAAGCGGCTGAAAACGTTTCAATAATTCCAAGTGAGCCCTCACGAACCCCCTCGCCTGTGCCGAACAGAGCTTTAATTACCTGCTCCTCAATTCTTCCCATAACACAGGAATCTATAACGTATCCGTCAAATTTGTTTACCACATGCTCAACGGCTACGGTAACGTTGGAAATTGAGCCTGTAAGCACAATTTCATATTTGCCCGGACATGATGGATGGGCTGAAACCATCTCAATACCTGAGCTTTTTAAAGCATCGTCTGCTGCTTCAACGCCCTTAGGTATGCTCTTTAATTCAATAACGCCTATCGCTCTAAACATTTTTATCTTATCCTATCAATTATTATTTTGTTAATTCCAAGTGTTACTCTGCCAGAAATTGATGCGTGCTGAGGCAATGAAAGACCGCCCCCTGCGTTTGCAATAATTTCGCCCTCGCTAACAACGTCTCCGTCCTTAACGCACGGAATGCTTGGCGCGCCTATATGTGGGTTAAGTGTAATTTCTACACGGTTAAAGTCGTTAATTTCTCCATTAAAGGTTGCCAATTTATCGAATTTTGTAATTCCAAGCATGCTCATCCATCTTGTGGAAGGCACCATTCTGTAATCTCTTTCGCTTCTAACCTCATAAATATTTGAGGAGCTAAAGCGCATTTTGTTTTTAGCAAGCACAGCCTTGTAGTTTTCAATTACCGCCTTTGGAGAAATGCCTTGGTTACATGCAAGGCTCTCACAAATACCACAGCCGCAGCATAGCGTTGCGCTAAGCACCATTTCAGGCATAATTTCAGCAACACCCATGGCTGTTCTTACCATTTTGTGTGGCTCAAGTGGGTATCCAAGCATGCTTCTTGGACACATGTCTGTACATCTTGTGCATTGACAGCAAGCAGTTTCTGCTCTTGTGATGGCTAAATCCTTATTTATCTTTTTTGACATTATGGCTTGCGTGTCATTTGGGAGAATTAAAATTCCCTTTGTGGTTTTAGTTACGGCATAGGTGCTTGGGTTTATTACCTTACCCATGGAAGGACCGCCGTCAATTACCGTGTGTCTTTCGTCAACCGTAATGTTAAGCTCTTTAAATATATCTGAAATTTTTGTGCCAATAGGTACCTTTATAACAGTTGGGTTTTTAATATCTCCGCCAATAGTTAGCCACTTCTTTGTTACAGGCTCAGAAAATCTTACGCTTCTGCCAAGGTTGTACATTGTTTCAACGTTATATACTATAACGCCCTCGGTAATAGGTAATTTGCCAGGCTGAATAAGTCTGTTTGTTGCTTGGTATATAAGGCTGATTTCATCGCCCATTGGATATACGTCCGGTAAAACTCTTATGTAAATTTTATCGCTAAGTCTTTCTCCGTCGGTAACTCCAAGTCTTTTAGCGGTGTGGTCCTTAATTGCTATTAAGGAGCTTTGAATACCCGTGCTTTCAAGCACCGTTGAAATTCCGGATAAAACCAAGGACATTTCATCCTTTAAAAGTATATAGTCAGTATATAGTAACGGCTCACATTCTGCGCCGTTTATAAGGAGAAGGTTTGCCCCTTCTGCTATCTTGGCATAGGAAGGGAAGCCCGCTCCGCCGGCACCCAAAATGCCGAAGCTTTGCATTAAATCCTTTAGTCTTTGCATTTTTCTACTCTTTCGTTAATTTGCTGGGGTTAAAATTAGTCAACAATACCTACGATAACTGCATCTGCAGGGCTGTTTTGATTGTGTAAAGCAAGTCTTGCTGAGCTTCCTGTTGTAATAAGAACAGTCTCTCCTATACCTGCGCCAACTGAGTCGATTGCGATAATGAACTCGTCTGTTTCCTTACCGTTTTTAATAAGCTGAACCTCCATGAATTTGCTGCCAACCAAGGAGTCTTGCTTTCTTGTGGAAACGATGTTTCCTCTGATAATTCCCTTTAACATATTTATACCTCTCTTTATAATCGTTACTTTGCAACTGTTACAATAAATCCGTTGCCAATGCCTACCGCGTTTGCATCGTCTGTGTCAACGTGCATTTCTAAGCGGAAGTCCTTATGAACTCTTACCTGTACGTCATACCATCTTGTGCGGCGCTTGCCGTTTACATCTATATCTACATAATCGCCGTCCTTAACATTGAACTTTAATGCATCTGATGGAGACATGTGGATATGTCTGTTAGCTACAATACAACCCTCGTTAAGCTCAACAATTCCAAGAGGACCTATAATTGTAATAGGTGCTGACCCCTCAATTTTGCCTGACTCTCTAACAGGCGGCTTTACCTTAAGAGTGTAGGAATCTGTAACGGATATTTCTACCTGTGATGCTTTGCGTACAGGTCCTAAAACTCTTACGTTTTCAATAGGTCTCATTGATGGACCGATAATTGTTAATACTTCCTTACAAGCGTATTGACCCGGCTGTGAAAGCTCTTTTATAGGAGTTAGCTCATAGCCCTCGCCAAAAAGCGTTTCAAGGTCGTCCTTTGATAGGTGTATATGTCTGTTTGACACACCGATTGGAATACCGCCCTTTTGTGTGCTTTCTGATTTAGGAGCAGCTACTACATCCATTTCAAGAATTACTTTTTTTACCATTTCGGCAATTTTTTCTGTTGAAATATCCATGGTTTTTCCTTTCGTAGGTTCGCTACGCGTAACAGCTGTTAGCAGTTAGCCGCTAGCTGTTAGCGAAATTTCATTATTGATTTTTATAATAGAATTTGTAGGGGACAGCGACCGCTACATACCGTTTAATTTGCTTTTAGCAAATCTACTATCGGCTGACTGCTGGCTGCTGGCGGCTACTCTACTGCAGAAATGCTCAACCGTGCGTTAAGCACTTTTGCAGTAGCCAAAGGGCGTTTTGCCCTTTGGTTACTGAAGAAAATCACTTTCCAGCTATTATTTAATAGATGGGAGAAGCTTTTCAACGTCTGCGTGTGGTCTTGGAATTACGTGTGTAGCAATTACTTCGCCGAGTGAGTTAGCAGCTGCGCTACCTGCTTCAACAGCAGCCTTAACAGCACCAACGTCGCCACGAACCATAACGCTTACAAGACCGCTACCGATCTTTTCGCTACCGATAAGAACTACGTTTGCAGCCTTTACCATT
>JAZQWM010000009.1:0-71210 GCA_045632345.1 Eubacteriales bacterium
TTAATTTAAAAGTTTCTCTTAATTTTCATTGTTCAATTTTCAAGGATCTTTCCGTTGTTCCTCACAACGCTCAGCTATTATATCACTTCATTTCCCCTTTGTCAATACCTTTTTTGAAATTTTTTTAAGTTTTTTTAAAAATTTCTAAAACATATTGTTTTGGGAATGTCGTGGAACTCTATTATATATTAAAGATTTTTATTTGTCAATACTTTTTTTGAAATTTTTTGTTTATTTTAGGATATTTTTACTTATTTTGAGGATAATATTCACAAAAACACCTGCGAGGCTTTATGGCAACAGTACTTATAAGAACTACTCTTATCTACTTTTTATTGGTTAGTATGATTCGTATTACGGGAAAGCGGCAAATTGGCGATTTACAAATATCCGAGCTTGTTATTACTTTTATGATTTCTGAGCTTGCAACTATTCCTATACAAGACTTATCTGTTCCTTTATCATATTCATTTTTACCTATTGTGTTACTTTTATGCTATGAGGTTTTAATTTCTTTTTTTATACTAAAATTCAACGTTTTCAAAAAGATATTTGAGGGAAACCCTAACATTTTAATTTGCAAGGGAAAATTAAATCAAAAGGAGTTAAAAAACGCACGAATCGGCATAAATGAGCTTTTAGGTCAGCTGAGAGCGAAAAATATAAGCGATATTTCTCAGGTGGACTACGCTATACTCGAGCAGGACGGTCAGTTATCTGTCTTTTTAAAAAAGGAATTTCAGCCCATCGCTCCACAAGATTTAAAAATTGATATAGCAAACGATGGAATTTGTCATGCAGTTATTATTGACGGTAAAATTAACGAAAGCAACTTAAAGCTTTGCCATAAAAATGAAAAATGGGTAAAAAAGATTTTAGATAACAAAGGGTGCAAATTAGACGATGTTTTTTTACTAACGGTAAATGATAAAAACGATATTTATATAATAATGAAAGAAAACAACAGTTAAATCATGAAAACGAGGTGTGAAAAATGAAGGAGTTTATCATATGCGTTTGTATAATAGCTTTGATTTTAGTTTTAGTTATTGTAAATTCCATATATACTAAAAACGTAACTAGCAAATTGATTGAGGGCGTTAATGCTTTAAGTGAAAATTACGATAATTATGAAAGCTTAAAGAAGCTATGGGACAAAAATCTTTTTTGGATTGGCCTGTCCTCTTCTACCAAGGAGACGGACAAAATTGAGGATATGCTTGCGGCAATAGGTTCTCTTTACAAGTCAAATGACTTTTTAGGCTTAGAGGAGAAAAAATCTCTTCTTATTAATTATATAAGATTGATTGCCAATCACGAAAAAATAGGAGTTGAAAATATATTATAAAAGCTACCGACACAATAACGTTCGGTAGCTTTATTTTACAAATCTGCAACTGCACCCTTTAAAAGTGCGATTTCCTTGGCGTAGCCGTCAAGCTCGTTTGGTGTTTCCAAGCAAATTGGAAGCTTGGAGATTACAGGATGAGAAACGATTTTGATAATGGAGTCTAATGTGAGGTAGCCATTACCGATGGTTTCGTGTCTATCCTTTTTTGCGCCTAACGGATTTTTGGAATCGTTTAGGTGTACTGCCTTTAGGTTATCAATTCCGATAATTCTGTCAAATTCCTCGATTACTGCGTTTACGTCCTCAGCAATTCTATAACCACCGTCGTGAACGTGGCAGGTATCAAGGCACACGCCAACTCTATCCTTATTTTCAACTCCGTCAATAATTGCTTTGACTTCCTCGAAGGTTTTGCCAATTTCGCTTCCCTTGCCTGCCATTGTTTCAATAAGAACCATTGTTCTTTCGCTATTTTTTAAAATATCGTTTAACGTGTCAATGGTCTTGGCAATTCCAACGTCTGAGCCTTGTGAAACGTGGCTGCCCGGGTGGAAGTTGTAAAGAACATTTGGGATTTTATCAAGAAGGCGTAAATCCTCTGCCATTGTTCTTTTTGTATAATCACGAATCCCTTCGTCAGCCGCGCATGGATTGAAGGTATATGGCGCGTGGGCAATAATTGGAGCAAAATTGTTTTCTTCCATTATTTTAATTAAGCCGTTTATATCCTCGTCGGTGGGAATCTTAATTCCGCCGCCACGTGGGTTTCTGGTAAAAAACTGGAACGTATTTGCACCGATTGAAAGTGCGGTTTTGCCCATATTTGTATATCCGCCCGATACGGATAAATGGCATCCTATGTTAATTTTCATTTTTGCTTCCTCTTAAATTATGAAATCAAATTCAAAATCATAAATTGAAACAGCGTCTCCGTCCTTACAGCCCGCCTCTTTAAGCTTTTCAATAACGCCGCTCTTAAGTAAAACTCTTTGGAAGAAGGATAGTGATTCTCTGTCATAGAAGTTAACCTGACCAACCAAGTTAAAGAGCCATTCGCCCTCAACTATATAAGTACCCTTATCATCCTTAGTGATTGTAATAGCATGGTCGTCGCCATCACTTAAAATAGCGTCCTCCGGAGCATAATCTGCTTCATAGATTGTAAGCGGTGGTAGTTCGGTAAGCATATTATCAATTTTTTCAATAAGCTCGTCTGTATTTTCGCCTGTATATGCTGAAATATAAATTAAATCCCAGCCCTGCTCCTTGATATATGCTTCAAAAGCATCAACGTCAACAACACTTCTGTCAAGCGAATCCACTTTGTTTGCACAGATAATACGAGGTCTTGTTGATAGCTCTGCAGAAAACTTGGAAAGCTCTTCGTCAATTACCTTAATATCGTCTATTGGATTTCTGCCCTCGAAGCATGAAATATCCACAACTTGAACAAGAAGTCTGCATCTTTCGATATGGCGCAAAAACGCATGTCCTAAGCCTTGTCCCTCAGATGCTCCCTCAATAAGTCCCGGAATATCAGCCATTACAAAGCCATGTCCTTCTCTTACTCTAACAACACCTAAATTTGGTGAAAGAGTTGTGAAATGATAATCTGCAATTTTAGGTCTTGCATCGCTGACTGCTGCAAGAAGCGATGACTTTCCTGCGCTTGGCAAGCCAACAAGTCCTACGTCTGCAAGCATTTTAAGTTCAAGAACTAATTCCCATTCCTGACCCTTTGTTCCGCTTTTTGCAAACATTGGAATTTGGCGTGTTGGTGTAGCAAAATGCTTGTTACCCCAGCCGCCACGTCCGCCCTTGGCGCAAATCCAGTCTTCACAGTCGGACATATCCTTTAATATTTTACCTGATTTTTCGTCCTTAATAAGCGTTCCCTCAGGTACTTTGATAATAATATCCTCGCCGTTTTTGCCGTGGAACTTAGCTCCTGCGCCATCTCCACCGTTTGTTGCGACAAATTTTCTTTTATATCTAAATGACAAAAGAGTATTTGTTCCTTTATCAATAGTGAAAATAACGTTTCCGCCGTTTCCACCGTCGCCGCCGTCAGGTCCACCCTTGGCAACGTATTTTTCTCTTCTGAAGGAAACGCAGCCGTTTCCGCCGTTTCCTGCTTTTACATAAATTTTAACCTTATCTATAAACATTTTTTACCTCCTTGTTTTTGCATGATATAAAGTGAGGTTAATCAATATCAAAATCTATATATTATCTTCTTCGGAGTCCGTATTATCAACGGTTTCGTTTAAATCCTCTTCCGTCATCTGCACCCTTACGGATGCTTTTTCTATTTTAAGCGGATTTTCCAAAGTATTTTCTATTATTTGATATTCACTTGAGTTATCAAATTCTTCTTTTTGCTGTTGCTTTTCTTTAGCGCTTGCCGCGTAGTCGTCCATACGCTTTTTAAATTTAGCATCAATGTTTTTAGGCAAACGAACGTATTTTCTGCTTGGAGTTTTTTCTTGATTAGCTTCCTCATCTAACACGACATCCAAAACTGACATAGTATGGTCGTAGGTCAAGCTTTCAGGAGCTTCCTCTTCTCTTTCGATACGGATATACGCAAAGGAAAGAGCGATTAAAATCCAGAACATTAAAAATATTTTTTTGTCATACCACGTATAGTTGGCAACGCCTGCCAAGGTTAGACCTGCAATAGCGCAAAAGCTTGCACAGCAGTTTATTTTTCTATATTGGTTTTTCGCCTTCAAACAATAGGAAAACGTAAGTCTGATAAGCATAACGCCAAACACTAATATACCGATAAATACTATTACACCGTACTCTAACAGTGCTTGAATTATTGCGTTATCAAAATATCCCTCGTTAGCTTGGAACGTTGATTTGAAAACCCCTTCGCCAAGACCGATACCGAAAGGCTTTTTGAGTACTAGGCTTAATCCGTTCATTGTTTCATCAATCAAGCCTGTTAACGATACACCCTCAAGAATTTTAGTGGATAAAATACTTTCAAGAGCTGTTTTTGGAAGTGTAAAATAAAGAACCGGACACATCACTAAAATGGCTAGCGTTAAATATACGAAGTTCCTATTAAATATCATCAGCAGCAGTAATGATGCGCATGCTATGCCGATAATGCCTGAAAGTGAATTTGTAAGGCATAAGGCAACCACCATAACTATACCGATTAAAATACCGTTTAATTTCTTCCAGCCGTTTCTCTCCGATATAAAATGCACCATGGAAAATGGGATTACCGCGGCAAGATAATGAGCTAAAACGTCGGAGCTATTGAACGTTCCTACCGCGTTTTGTCCATTAATAAATAAGAATGAAAGCTGTGGAATATTTACTTCCGTATTACCGAATATTACTTGAATAATTGAAATGATAGCTACCGCTAAGCCTGAAAACACTAGTGAAATCAAGCATCTTCTAAACCATTCCTTTGAGCGTATTAGATTTGTTAATACAAAATAGAACAAGGTGAAGCATGCTAAAAACAATGCGTTTGTGATTGACTCCTTAGGGTTAACGGAGATAGAGCCACGTATCAGGGTTAGGGCGAATATCATTATAACAAATACGTCAAAATATTCGATTTTAAAGGTTCTTCTGCCTAAAATACACTTTACCGTGTAGCTAAAGAGCACGAATAAAACGCAATATAGAAGTATTTTAACAGGTGCGAATGGCAATATTGTAACAACTGCCAAGGCGCCGATTTCCGGGTGGCGTAAAACGCAATATGCTAGTATAGTCAAGAGCATGATTCCCACTAAGCCAAGAGGCGTAGTAAAATAGGATAAAATTCCTAATCCTATTCCAATGAAAAATGCTACGTTAGTAAGTGATACACGTTTTTTTTCAGAAATTTGTCTCATTCTTTCTTTGTTCATGCCAAAAAATCTGAACAAAATCAAATCACTTATCTTACTGTTGTAAATATTGGTTGATATAGGTTTTCCCGACACTAAAAAGGGAATGCCTAAACCGCATACAATTAGTCCGGATACGAACATAGGAAACGTTACTTCCAAAAACAAAACGTATTCGTTTAACGGATACAATAGCGCTATTGTTGCGCCCATTGTTATTAGTATAAAGCCGTAATCGCGCGTTGTTACACGAAGCAGCCAATCAGCGAACTTACGGATTGCTTTTATGATAGCGTTTTTTTGAATTGATTTGGAAACAGCCTTTTTAATTCTGCTGTGTCCTACTTTTTTTCTTTTGCGTTTAGCCGATTGCAGATATTTTTCGTTAGCCTCGTCATATGAGGTAAAGAATCTGCCAAATATTCCGTTTTTAAAAAGGAAAAAGATTTTTTCACTGATAACATCAAATATTGAGCGACCGTCTATCTTGCTCTTCTTTTTTCTTTCCAATTTCTCACATCCAATCTTTGTTATACAGTTTGGTAGGTTTACTTACGCTTTTTAGTAAAAGGCAAGCCGTTCTTTTCAACATATTTTTCGTAAAGGTCCGGGCGGCGTTCCTTTGTTAACTCTAAGGATTTTTCAAGCCGCCATTTATCAATATTGGCATGATGACCAGAAAGTAAAACCTCTGGAACTTCTTTGCCGTTGAACACGGGAGGGCGTGTATATTGAGGATATTCTAAAAGCCCTGATGCTATGCTTTCCTTTTCGTAGCATTCCTTATCGGATAATACTCCGTCAATAAGACGTGAAATTGCATCAACCATTATACATGCAGGAATTTCGCCACCTGTTAATACGTAGTCTCCTATAGAAATTTCCTCATCAACTATTTCATCAATTACTCTTTGGTCAACGCCCTCATAATGTCCGCAAAGGATAACTATGTTATCATACTGTGTTAGCTCTTTTGCAATTTCATGATTGAAAATTCTGCCTCGGGGAGATGCGTAAATTACGTATCTTTTACATTCAGGCTGTTTTTCGCAAACTGCTTTAAAGCAATCACAGATTGGCTGAGTTGCCATAAGCATTCCCTTGCCGCCTCCATATGGAGCGTCATCTGTTTTCTTGTGCTTATCAAGAGTGTAATCGCGTATATTATGGGTCTCAACCGTGATAAGATTGTTTTTTTGCGCTCTACCGATTACACTTTCATTTAAAACCGCTTCAACCATTTCCGGAAAAAGCGTCATTACGTCAAATCTCATTTTGCTTTCCTTATATTGTTTTAGTCAATCATTCCTTCTATCGGAGTGATTTTAATTCCTGTTTCTAAGGATATTTCACTAACGAATTCGCTTATTGCAGGAACATAGGCTTCGCTCTTGCCTTCTCTTTGGATTACGTAGATGTCCTGCGCGCCTTGGTTGATAACGTCCTTAAGGGTACCATATAGCTCGTTTGTATTAGCGTCTCTTACCTCTAAGCCGATTAGGTCAACTATGAAAAAGTCGTTTTCATCAACTAAAAGATCTTCTCTTTTAGCGTAAATTGTTTTCATTCTAACGCCGACTACTTGCTCGGGAGTTGTAAATCCGTCAAGTAAAACTATTACAGAGTTTTTATAAGGAGAGGACTTTTTAACCTTTACTGCCTTATAGCTATTTCCTTCTTTGAAATATACGGTTTTCAGCTCCATAAAAATCTCTGCGCTGTCGCAAAAGTGATTAACCACCATCGCGCCGTTTATGCCGTGGGCTCGTGTTATTTGACCGCACTCTAAATATTCGTGTATCATATTATCTCCATTCAGTAAGCTTCTAAAATAGATCATAAATTTCCATAGTATATTGTAGCATATTATTATATAAATATCAAGATAAATAATTATAAAAAAGCGATAAAAATGTTGGAAAAGCCCTTGACAAGTTGGAATTTATGTGTTAAAATAGTTGCACCTCTTGTATGGGGTACTTTTTTTGGCGCGCAAAAATGTCAAAAAATAGGTAAATCCTCTTGTAAGAGGGAGGTACAAAATGCACGCAAGTGCAAATTTATGGGTTCTACCCAAATCATAATTAGGAGGTGCCGCAAAAATGGCTAATGAAGCAAGAGTCAAGGTTACTTTCGTTTGCACAGAATGCAAACAACGTAATTACGACACAAAGAAAAACAAGAAGAACGACCCTGATAGACTTGAAATGAACAAGTTCTGTCGTTTTTGTCGTAAGCACACCTTGCACAAGGAATCTAAGTAAGGAGTGAGAGTATGGCAGACAAGACAAACGTAAAAACTCAAAAATCAGACAAGCCCGGTTTCTTCGCCAGACTCGGCAAAAGATTCAAGGGGCTCAAGAGCGAATTCAATAAAATCAAATGGGCTAACCTCAAGGCTACTACAAAGAGCTTTGGTATAGTTCTCGTTGGTTTAATTGTATTTGGCGTTGCTATCGGTATTGTTGACTTAGGTCTCGGTTCACTTTTCAGATGGCTTCTCTCTCTATAAAGAGGTGCAGCGATGAGTGATTTTAACGAGCTTAACGTCGGACCAAGATGGTATGTTGTACATACCTACACAGGTTACGAAAATAAGGTTAAAGCAACTATTGAAAAGGCTGTTGAATACAGAAGTCTTCAAGATTCAATTTTTGACGTAAAGATTCCTGTAATCACAACTACTACTGTTGATGCAAAGGGTAAAGAAAAAATCGTTGAAGAAAAGATTTTCCCAGCTTACGTTTTCGTTAAAATGGTTATGAATGATGAAACATGGCACGTTATCAGAAATATTAGCGGTGTTACAGGTTTCGTAGGTCCTGGATCACGTCCAGTTCCATTAACCGATGAGGAAGCACTTGCAATCGCAGTTGAAGAAAAGGTTGAGCTTAATAAGTTCACAGTTGGCGACGAAGTAGAAATCATCGACGGTTTCTTAACTGGCCACAGCGGTAAAATCAGCGAAATTTCTGATGACGCTCAAGAAGTTACCGTTATCGTATCATCTATAGGCCGTGATATGCCTGTAAGTCTTGATGCGAAAGCAATCAAAAAGAAATAAAATTATAGCGCGTGACTGCTATGAGAGTCACAAATCAGTGGGAGAGAGAAAAATCTTTTCTAATTCTCTCGTAGAGTACCACTTAGGAGGTTTTTAATTATGGCTAAGAAAATTCAGGGTTACATTAAACTTCAAATCCCTGCAGGTAAAGCAACACCACAACCACCAATCGGTCCAGCCCTTGGTCAATACGGTGTTTCAATTCCTAACTTCACAAAGGAATTTAACGAAAGAACAAAAAATGATATCGGTTACATCATTCCTGTTGTAATCACAGTATATGCTGACCGTTCATTCACATTTATCACAAAGACTCCACCAGCTCCAGTTCTTATTAAGAAGGCTGCAGGTATTGAAACTGCTTCAGCTGCTCCTAACAAGACAAAGGTTGCTAAGCTCACAAAGGAACAAGTACAAAAGATCGCTGAAACAAAGATGCCTGACTTAAATGCAGGTTCTTTAGAGGCTGCTATGAGCATGATCGCTGGTACTGCTCGTTCTATGGGTATCACTGTTGAGGAATAAGGATTAGGAGGTAATTTGAGATGAAAATGGGAAAGAAATATATCGCAAGTGCGGAACTCATTGAAGCTTCAAAGCTCTATGATCCAGCAGAAGCAATGAAATTAGTTTGCGAAACAGCAAAGGCTAAATTTGATGAAACTATCGAAGTTCACGTTCGTCTCGGCGTTGACTCACGTCACGCTGACCAACAGGTAAGAGGCGCAGTTGTTCTCCCACACGGTACAGGTAAGACAGTTCGTACACTTGTATTCGCTAAGGGCGACAAGGCAAAGGCTGCTCTTGATGCAGGCGCTGACTACGTTGGTGACGTTGACTACGTTGAAAAGATTACAAAGGAAAACTGGTTTGAGTTCGACGTTGTAATCGCAACTCCTGATATGATGGGTGTTATCGGTCGTCTCGGTAAGGTTCTCGGTCCTAAGGGCCTTATGCCTAACCCAAAGGCTGGTACAGTTACAATGGATACTGCTAAGGCTGTTACAGAAGCTAAGGCTGGTAAGATTGAGTACCGTCTTGACAAGACAAACATCATTCACTGTCCAATCGGTAAGGCTTCATTCGGCGTTGAAAAGCTTGGCGAAAACTTCGCTACTCTTCTCGGTGCTATTATCAAGGCTAAGCCAGCTGCTGCAAAGGGACAATACATTAAGAGCTGCACAGTAGCTTCTACAATGGGCCCTGGCATCAAGGTTAACTCAGCTAAGATTGGCTAATTTATAAAATTAAAATCCTCACAAGCTTGTGAGGATTTTTTATTTGTCTTATAAAGTAAAATAAAGCGAGATACCTCGCTTTATTTTTATCCAATTTTAGATATTTGCGTTTGCTTCTCTCTTTTTCTTTAAGCCGTACTTAATAGCCACCACCATTTCATAAATGAAATATCCGTGAAGCGCTAAGTCAATTATGTACGTTGCATCTAAAGCTGTAATAGTGTCAACTAAAAGTAAAAGCGTATCGAATGCAAATAGCACCATAGCGCAAATTAGCCAGCCAACCTTTTTCTTTGAGAAAATCCAACAAATGATATACGGTATAACACTAATAACACCTATTATAACGGTTGCAATTAAAATTGCTATATCTCCGTCTGCTTCTGCGTAGATATATCCGCCTGTCGCTCCTATCATAAGAGTGATATATGAAGAAAAAAGAAAGTACGTTCCATTAAAAATTAATGAGAAAAGGTTCACTATTGATAATACTGTTACTATAAGTAA
The DNA here is from genome assembly GCA_045632345.1 of Eubacteriales bacterium. GTDB lineage: Bacteria > Bacillota > Clostridia > Oscillospirales > CAG-272 > RGIG2000. Next base: position 10,024 of record JAZQWM010000009.1, read on the forward strand.
TGAATATCTTGCAACCTTATATTTTTGCTCGCCTATCTTTTCTGCAACGTTTTCCGGAGTTATAGCAGTCTCGTTTTGCGCTTCTTCTCCGCCATTTTCATTGGATTTCTCTGACACAACATCGGTATATTCTTCTTTAGAAGATTTTCCTTCAATTGAATCTTCAAGCTCGTTTGCAACAGAATTTACGTTGTTTAACTCGTTATTTTCCATTTTATTGTCTCCTTTCGCGAAATTTATAATAATTTGACATTACTCTGTCATTATATCACTTAAAATAAGATAAATCAATATAACTTTTCTAAAAGCTTTATTGATTCCTGTCCCTCTTGAATTTCGCTTGCATTTTGAATAACAAATTCAAGCTGTTCCTTAGCTTTTTCAATTTCGTTTTCTAGTATGTATATACGTGCAAGATTATAGGCATACGTTACTTTTAAAAGCTGACAATTAGCATTGAATTTTTCAAGGTGTGCTTTAGCCTGTTCAGCGTCATTTTTCATGATAGCAATATCACTTGCGATACCAGATAAACGGCTAATGTTTTCTTCTTTGATTTTAGGATTTGTTATCATATCATTAAAGCCAAATGCTAAGTTATAATTCTCCTCCGCTTTTGCTGCATTATTTAATGCTGAATAAATTGCCGACAAGTTTAAATTGTACACAAAAAACACATGTGGGTGCTTAGGTGGAATTTTATTTAGGGCAACAGAAAGCATGATTTCAAGAGCTTTTTCTTGCGTTTCCATTTTTTGTGCTAATGCAGAAGCATAATTCATTTGGGTGATATAGCTTTTGGGGTTGTATTTATACATAAGCTCAGTATATTCGATATACTCTTTCGGTTTGCAAGTAATTTGATACTCCTTGATTATACTTTTTAATTTCCTATACGGAATTGAATTAATTATTAAACCAAATAATAAGCTTACACTAATAAAAATTAGAATTATATATATTCGCCCTAATGTGCTGAAATATTCTGCTAGCGTTATAAAAACACATGCAATAATAATAAAAATCCACGTTAAAAGCTTACTATGTTTTACAATAAATTTATCCATGTATTATTCCCTTTCATATTATGTTTACATTGTATCACTTATAAAATGCTTTGTCAATAAAAGCAAAGAAAAAAGCTGTAAACCGTAGGTTGCTTCTTGCTAACCTACGGTTTACATTTTGTATTTTTCACAGGGATGTGTGGATATATCCCATTTTTTCAAGGTATGGTAGATAGCGAACGCGTTGGGCTTCAATCATTTCATTTGAATTTACGAATTTAATAAATTCCTGTTCGTTTAGCCATTTAAAAGATACAGTTTCGCCTTCTTGTAAAAGGACTTTCGTTTTATCGCAATCAGTAATTGCTAGGAAGTTATGATAAATTGTATTGTGAGACACAAAAATAGATATTTCTTCTAAGGATAATGCGGTAATTCCTGTTTCTTCAAGTAATTCTCTTTTTGCACAGGTTAATGGCTCTTCTCCCTTTAGTGCAGAGCCGCTTGCGGTAGCTTCAAACATGCCGCCATAGTTTGGTTTACGTGGATCTCTTTGCATAAGTAGGTAGTCGCCGTCTTTGTGTCTTACGATAATTTCGCAAACTAGGTGGTAAAGCCCCTTGGGAATTTCCTTGCCACGAATAAGGTCAACGCCTGCTTTTGTGCCGTCCGATAAATATGCGTCCCAAATTTCCATACTGTTACCTCTCTTCCTTTAGAATAATTATAGCACTTTTTTATTTTTGTTACAATATTGATTTCCAAAATAAAAAGCTCTGCAAAATGCAGAGCTTTTTGAATATAGATAAGAAATTATCTCTTTGAGTTTTGAGAGTACCGTTTGATATCGTGAATATCGTTAAATATCGTGTGATTTCGTGCGATGTCGTGAATGTCGTGAGCATCGCATGATAAAGTGTTGCACCAAATTTGCACCAAAATCGCACCACATTAAACGCCCATTCAGCTCGACAAATTGGAATTTGTTTTATTGTTTTCTGCTTACAATAATGTATGCGTTATCAGTTTCAATTACATTTACAACTGACATTGCGACATCACCGATAATCGATGTTATATTATCGAGAGTATCGGGATAGATCTTTACTTTACGATTTCCCATATCAATATATTCGCTTTGGTTCTTGTCTATGGACAAGCAAAAGATACCGTCATCATTTAACAATTTATAAACCTTGGTAATGACAGTTGCCTTATTCTTGAAGTGCATCATAGTAAGGGATGAATATATAACATCGAATGTTCTGGTAAATTGATAATAACTGAAATCATCACATATAAAAGAAATGTTCTTGTACTCTTTTAAGTTTTCTTTTGCTCGTTCAATGGTTTTTGGAGAAATATCTATACCTGTGAGGGTCATGCAAAATGGTGCAACCTTAACAGCGATTCTTCCTGTGCCAATACCGATCTCAAGAACTTTTTTATTCTTGGTAAGCTCCAATGCTTCTATAAATCGTTCGCCATCCCACTGGGACATATATTCTTGCAACATAGGAGGGTCACGAAAAGGGTCGTTATCTTCATCTATCAATAAATCGTAATGGTCGATTACATTCATCATATATACCTTCAAATTCAAGTTTATCGAGTAGATAACTACCCAAAGTAATTATACCATAAAGCATCTAAAATGTAAATAGGACGGCTCAAAATGTTATGAATTGAAGCCTTACGGCTTCATGATTTGAAATCTTTGATTTCATGAATTGAATTGCCCTATCATATCAATGCCGTAGGCAATTCACGAGCCGAAGGTTCAATTCATGGCGCAAGCCAATTAATGCCCGATAGGGCGATTCATTGTTCTCAAAGAGATAATAAAAAAATGCCCCGAAAAAATCGGAGCATTTTTTGTATCGACCAAAGGTCGAGACTATCTCTTTGAGAACTGTGGTGCGCGACGAGCAGCCTTGAGACCGTACTTCTTTCTTTCCTTCATACGTGGGTCACGTGTGAGGAGACCAGCAGCCTTAAGAGCGCCTCTTGTTGTTTCGTCAGCTGTGAGTAATGCTCTTGCAATACCGTGACGAATAGCACCTGCTTGACCTGAGATACCGCCGCCTACAACGTTAGCAACAACATCGAATTTGCCCATGTTGTTTGTTACGTCGAATGGTTGGTTCATGATAAGCTTTAATGTTTCGAGACCGAAGTAGTCGTCAACGTCTCTTCCGTTGATAGTGATTGAACCAGTACCTGGATAAAGACGAACGCGAGCTACTGATTTCTTTCTTCTACCTGTTCCGTAGAAATATGGTTTAGCACTTGTATACATATTCTTCTATCCTTTCCTGATTATTTTACTTCGTAGTTGATTGGTTGTTGAGCAGCTTGATTGTGGTTAGCACCAGCATAAACCTTAAGTCTTGTGAAAGACTTAGCTCCGATTGTGTTGTGTGGGAGCATACCCTTAACTGCAAGCTCCATAGCAAGCTCTGGACGTGTAGCCATAAGAGTCTTGTATTGAACTTCCTTAAGACCACCGATGTAACCTGAGTGACGACGGTAGTACTTTTGCTCAAGCTTCTTACCTGTTAAGATAGCCTTTGATGCGTTTACGATGATTACGAATTCGCCACAGTCAGCGTGTGGTGTGAATTCTGGACGGTGCTTACCTCTTAAAATGTTAGCAGCAGCAACAGCTGTCTTACCAAGTGGCTTGTTAGCAGCGTCGATAACATACCATTTACGTTCAATGGTGTTGTTAGCCATAAATGTTGACATTTTGTTTTCCTCCATTAAATTGAGTTGTTCTCTTTTTTTATTGCTCACATATTATAGCATTTTGTTTGTGATATGTCAATATGTTTTTTAAAATATTTTTTGTTTTAGATTGAATACTCATTTTTTCTCGTTTATTCTCTCATTTTCTCTTGTTTTCTCAAAAACTATTTTTAAAAAATCGCATAAAAAATAGCGATTTTTCATCGCTATTTTTCTATTTTTCAATTTTTAATTGCTTAATGCCCTTTTCGGTTAGCATTATATCGCATGGACGGTCAAATCTGCCCTTTGGTAAACTATTTGTTATAAGCTCTGTATAGGTTAGACCTATGGCACTTCCTCTGTATTGGTTTAGGAATTTGTCGTAATAGCCTTTACCATAGCCTAAGCGATAGCCGTAAACGTCAAATGCAAGTCCCGGAAGGTAGCATACTGCACTTCCTATGGTTGTTTCAGGGTCATAGACGGGTAATTCTTCCTTTGGCTCTCTTATACCGTAAGCACAGATTTCAAGGTCATCCTCGCTTGTAACAAAGTGAAATTTCATTGTTCGGTCTTCCATATTACATTTTGGAAATGCAACCTTTTTGCCTTTGGATAATGCTTCGTACATAATCGGCATTACGTCAATTTCAGACTTTATCGGTGCGTACAGAAGAATAATTTCCGCATGGCGAAAGCTAACTAATGATGTGGCAAGAGCGCAGATTTTTTTGTCTCTTGCTTCTTTATCCAATTTATCTATGCTATCACGCTTTAATGAAAACTCTTTTCTTATCGCGTCCTTTTCTCTTTTTATAGGCGTCATAGTACGTTCCTTTCAAGTTAAGTCTATTAGTATATGATAGATGCTTTTGTTTTTTCTCTTGCTTCCTTGCCTAAAAGCGCTTCAATAATTTCAAGCGCAAAATCGGTTGCGCTGCCCATGGCTCTTGCTGTGATAATTTTGCCATCGCGTACAACGCCTGCATTTTGGCAAATTGCTCCTTCTAGCTTGTTTTCAAAGTCTGGATAGCAAGTCGCTTTCTTGTTTTTTAAAATCCCTCTCACGCCTAACACGTAAGGTGCTGCGCAGATGGCGCAAATGAATTTATCAGCTTCGTTTGCTTTTTTAATAAAAGCATCAACCACCTTGCTTGCATGTAGATTATCGCTGCCAGGAAGTCCGCCAGGTAAAATAATCATATCGAAGCTATCGTTTATATCAAGCTCGTTTTCTGTTACATCGCAGATTACAGGAATATTATGTGAGCCGTTTACAGTCTTGCCTGTAACGCCAACTGTTTTTGTTTCAACCTTGTTTCTTCTAAGTAAATCTAATACGCAAAGCGCTTCAATTTCCTCAAAGCCCTCTGCTAAGAATAAGTAAACCATCTTATAATTCCTTTACCTTATTATAGATTTCTTCAAAAATATCCTCACGGGTACGGATTTTTCCGTCCTTATGGCACGTAATTCTTGCCCAGCCAAGCTTTTCACAGGAATAGAGTGCTGCGTCATAGCATTTTGCCATATAAGCGGTATCCTTTTCGTGAATATCCATTTTTTGTCCCGTGGAGTCGCTTCTGCTCTTTACTAAGGACAATGAAATTGATGGTGGAAGCTCAAGATAAAGAACCAAGTCAGGCTCAGGGAGTCCTAGCTTTGTAAATTCAAAATCCCATAACCAAGTAAGAAAGCCTTCCCATTCCTCTTCAGGCAGCTTAGATAATTGATGTACTGCATTGGCTGTTGTATAACGGTTGGCTACAACGTAGGTATCAGGGTCCTCGATATCCTTTTTCCAGTCGGTTGCGTAGCTTATATATCTATCGCACGCAAAAAACATTGATGCGGTATAAGCGTTTGTATCTGAGGGCTTGTCGCCAAGCTTGCCCTCAAGATACATTTTTACAAATAATGAGCTATCACTTTCGTACATTGGGAAGGATAGGATTTTAACCTTTTTACCTTCGCTGATTAATTTATCTACAAGCTTTTCGCTTTGAGTACCCTTTCCGCTTCCGTCAAGGCCGTCAATTGCTATAAACTTTCCCATAAGTTTCTCCGTTTTTCTATCTTTATTCTTCGTCGTCTTCTCTTCTCATCATTATCTCGCGATAATCATCAAGAGTTATTAAAACATCTCTTGGCTTAGAGCCGTTTGGCTCTCCGATATAGCCCATGTCATACATTTGGTCAATGATTCTTGCGGCACGTTGGAAGCCAAGTCTTAATTTTCTTTGTAATTGAGAGGACGAAATTTTTCCTTCCTCTGCGGCAAGTCTTAATGCATCGTAGAATACTGCGTCAAGATCGTCATCCGGGCCGCCGCTTTCTGTGTCCTCGTCCTTCTTCTCCGCCTTAGCAAGCTTTGCAGCGTTAGAGTCGATTTGCTGCATTACGCTTTCATCGTAATTTGCTTCTCCGTTTGATTTTAAGAAATTGATAACTGATTCAATTTCAGATGCAGATACAAATGCACCTTGAACACGGATTGGCTTAAGCGCGCCTACGATTTTTACAAGCATATCGCCACGGCTGACAAGCTTTTCTGCACCCTGCTCATCAAGGATTGTTCTTGAGTCAACCTGTGATGGAACTCTGAATGCAATTCTTGAAGGGATATTATTCTTAATAAGACCTGTAATTACGTCAACAGACGGACGCTGTGTGCCGATAATAATGTGAATACCTGCTGCACGCGCCTTTTGCGTTAAGCGTGTGATATGTCCTTCAATATCCGGAACAGCCATTTTCAAGTCGGCAAGCTCGTCAATTACGATAACAATACGGGACATTTTTTCTGCCTCGTAGCCCTCATCAATCTTTTCGTTAAACTCGGTAAGGTTACGAACGCCTGCTTTTTCAATATCCTCAAAGCGCTTATCCATTTCAGTAACTGCCCATTGTAATGCGCCAAGTGATTTCTTAGGCTCACATACAACAGGTACTAAAAGGTGCGGAATTCCGTTATAGTTAGATAATTCAACACGCTTAGGGTCAACTAAGATAAGTCTTAAATCGTCTGGGGACGCTTTATAAAGTAAGCTGATAAGAAGTGAGTTGATACATACGGACTTACCCATACCGGTAGCGCCTGCAACTAATAAGTGAGGTGTTTTTTCAATGTCAACGTAAATATCGTCGCCAGAAATGCTTTTACCGATTGCACAGGTAAGCACAGCATTGGCATTTTGGAACTTTTCCTTAGCAAGTAGGTCTTTAAGATAAACGATTGAGGTTGTTTTATTTGGCACTTCAATACCAACTGCACTCTTACCCGGGATTGGACTTTCAATTCTTATGCCCTCTGCAGCTAGGTTAAGCGCGATATCATCGGCAAGGTTGGCGATTGATTTTACTCTTACGCCTGCCTCAGGCGCAATTTCGTATCTTGTAACCGTTGGTCCTCTTGCAACGTCAACAACGCGTGTTCTAACACCGAAATCGTTTAAGGTATTTACGATTTTATTTGCGTTTTCGTCAAGCTCCTCACGGATTTCTTCTTGGTTTTCGTCCTGTGATTTGCTCTTTAAGAAGTCAAGAGGTGGGAACTGATGTGGCTTCTTTGGCTTTGGCTGTTCCATCTTCTTTTCCTCCTTTAGCTCTGCTTTAATTTCTACCCTTGGCTCTTCCTTGGCCTTTGGTGCTTCGTTTTTCTCTTTCGCTGTAACAACCGGATCGGTATCCGCGCTTGGCATATAGCGTTCCTTGTTGCTACTAGCATTCGGTGTCATGAAGAATACGTCTTCCTGCTCATCTTCAAATTGTGTGTCGTTTTCTTCAATATAGCCATCGTTTGAATATGATTCGCTCTCGATTTCATCATCTTGAAGCTCCTCAATTGACAATTCTTCCTCGTAAATCTCTTCAGCCTCTTCTATTGACGCTTCTGAGTTATACTCGATAGCTTCTGAAATAATATCCTCTTCATCAATAATTTCAACCGGCACTTCTTCGTTTTCCGCGTAGCTTATCAGCTCGTCCTCGTCATCAATATAACTGATGCCATCCATGCTATTTTCCGTCTCAACGTTATGCTCTGCTTCTACACTATATACGTCATCGGCTTCCAAATTTTGATCAAATCTATTATCACTACCAAGCTTGGTTTTTGTAACTGAAAGATCGTTTACAGTATTCTCCGCATTATCGGTACGATTGCTGCTTGATACAGAATAATCTTTATTTTCGTCGTATGGCTCAAGCTGATCGCGATGATCGTTTTGGCGAGTAACGTTTACTGCGTGAGTGGTTTCTTCCCCGTCATTGCTAACGTCAATTTCCTCGGTGTTAGAAAGCTCAAAATCTGACATAGTGGCATCAAAATCATCTTCATCATCAAATATATCAACGTTTTTGTGCTTAACCTTGCCTTTGTTTCTAACGGATGATGGTGTAACAGTGTCAGGTTTTGGCTTCTTCTTTTTGTTTTTAGAGGTTAAAGCCTTTACCATATATACAGGTGTGATGTTAAACATTTGCAAAAGCATGAGCGTTAGAACGATGAAAACTATAATTATAGCTAAAACGTTACCGCCGATGCTTGTTAATGCCTGTGTAAAAAGTCCGCCAGATACGCCTCCACCCTGTCCGTTCATTCCGTTTGAATATAGCTCGCCCATATTTTTAACTGCGGCAAGCTCAGAGTCAACAGTTGTGGTTATAATGTGCTGGAGCGTGGACATGCCGAAAAGCGCAAAAAATGAGCAGATAACTCTGCGAAAGCAAATTTTTCTTTTCGTATCGTAGTACCACATAATAGCGTGATAAAGCATAAACAGCGGAATAAAATACGTTGCAAAGTTGGAAAATAATCCATAGCATACGTTCTTTATCGCCATACCAAGTCCGCCAAGAAGTCCTATCAATGAAAATAGAACCACAACAGATGATATAGTTAATATATATGGCATGGCTTTGCCGATTATTTTTAAAATCTTCGAGCCATTTTTTGGTTTTGTTTTGTTTGTTGTATTGTTATTTTTTCCTCTACCCTTTTTGTTGGATATGGTAGAAGCTTTACTTTTTTTACTCTCCTTCAATTTAAACAACTCCTTTGCTTTGAAATAGTATGGTATAAAACCTTAAAGCGGCGAAATACTAACATTATTATAAAGCTAGTAAGACATACTTATATATAATATAATAACAGAATCCTTTTGGAAAATCAATAGATTTTTGGCAAAAGCAAAAAATATTTTTGGTGGGATATGAATTTAAAGAATTTTAAAATAAAACACCTTAGCTTGATAATGTTTGTTGTTCTTTCATTCGTAGCTGGCGGGATAAACGGGTTTTTAGGAACGGGCGGCGGTATCATTTTTATATTCATGCTTTCTTTTCTTACAAACAATGAGACAAGGGATAATTATGCTACCTCACTTTGTGCAACCGTTATAATTTCTGCTTTTGGCTTGATTTCATATACAATCAACGGGAAAGTCGATTTTTCTATGATAAGCGTGGTATGGCTTCCTGCCATTATAGGCGGTGGGTTAGGCGCACTATTTGTTGACAGGATAAAAATAAAGTGGTTGAACTTGATTTTTGCTCTGCTGATTATATATTCAGGCTTTCGTATGGTTTTTAAATAAAACTGAGGGGTAATGATGATATTAAACGTAATCGTAAGCTTTTTAGTGGCTTTGCTAATGGGAATGGGCGTTGGCGGCGGTGGACTATTTGTAATTTTCCTTACCATGTGTCTAAATTATGGACAAATTTACGCGCAAGGAACGAATCTCGTATTTTTTATTATTGCCATTTCATCATCCATTTTTGTTCATTTGCAAAAAAGAAAGCTATATTTTAAGCAAATTTTAGTAATGGCAATTATCGGTTCTATTGGTAGCGTGATATTTTCAAGAATGGTTAATTACGTAAATCCTGAGATACCGAAAAAGATTCTTGGCGGACTGCTGATCATAGGCGGGGCTATCTCATTATACGGTAACCTATTCAAAAAGGATAAGGTCGAATAATTTTCCAATATTGCTTTCGATAGGATACGACTGAGTGAAATATTTAGAAAAATTTGAAAAAGGTCTTTACAAAACGGAATGTTTGTGCTATAATATCACGCGAAGTCGCCTGCGACTAGGCTTTCGGATATAAGCCCTATAATATTGGGGATTCACCCACCGATGGCGTAGTTCATGGCGCAAAAATAAATTTATGAGGTGAAGAAAAATGACAAAGCAGGAAATCATTGCTACTTACGCTACTCACGAGGGTGATACAGGTTCACCAGAAGTACAAATCGCACTTCTTACAAGCCGTATCAACAACCTTAACGAGCATCTTAAGGTTAACAAGAATGACCACCACAGCCGTAGAGGTCTTCTCAAGATGGTTGGTCATAGAAGAAACCTCCTTGCTTACCTTGCAAAGGTAGACATCGAGCGTTACCGTGCTATCATCGACAAGCTCGGTCTTAGAAAGTAATAAAACTGTGCGCACCTTGGTGCGTAGGCTTAGCTGTGCAAATATTTGCACAGCTAAAGTTTTGTTATGAGTAGCTTAGCATAAATTACGGAGCTAGCCGTCTGTAATTTATTAAGTATCGGCTAAATTTTGTTCAAAAGAAATGCGTGATGAGATAGCAGTTAACCAAACGCCAAAGGCATTTGGCTTAGGGTACAGAATATAGAGGATAGGATATAGGGCGATAGCTAACTGCTGACCGCTAACCACTAGCCACTGACCACTACTTTTGACTTTTGGTTAAATGCTATGTCCTCTCACGCGAAAGTAAAATTAAGATTTATAAAACGGAGGAAAACAAAATGGCAAAAATGTTCTCAGAAAAGGTTTTTGACAACTATAAGACCTTTGAGTATGAGCTTGCAGGCCGTAAGCTTATCGTTGAAAACGGTAAGATGGCAGGTCTTGCAAACGGTAGCGTATTAGTTCGCTACGGTGAAACTGTTATTCTTGCTTGTGCTACTGCATCAGCAGCACCAAGAGACGGTATTGACTTCTTACCTCTTTCAGTTGACTACGAGGAAAGAATGTACGCAGTTGGTAAAATCCCAGGCGGTTATTTAAAGAGAGAGGGTAAGCCATCTGAAAAGGCTGTACTTACATCCCGTGTTATTGACCGTCCAATTAGACCTTTATTCCCTAAGGATTTAAGAAATGACGTTAACCTTTCATTAACAGTTCTTTCAGTTGACCCAGATTGCTCACCTGAAATTACAGCTATGATTGGTGCTTCTATTGCTTTATCTATCTCAGATATTCCATGGAACGGCCCTATCGGTGGCTTATTCGTTGGTATGGTTGACGGTAAGATTATCCTTAACCCAACACTTGAGCAAAGAAAAGAAAGCATTCTTGAATTAACTGTTGCTGCTTCTGAAAAGAAGGTAGTAATGATTGAGGCAGGCGCTAAGGAAGTATCAGATGATGATATGTTCAACGCTATTATGCTTGCTCATGAAGAAATCAAGAAGCTTGTTAAGTTTATTAATGAGATTGTAGCTGAAATCGGTAAGCCAAAGTTTGCTTATCCATCATGTGAGCTTGACCACGATATGTTTGACGAAATCTTCGCATTCTGCGAAAAGGACGTTATGGAAGCTCTTGATACAGACGATAAGACTGTTCGTGATGCTAAGATGCAACCAATTATGGAAAGCATCGTTGCTACGTTTGAAGAAAAGTACGAGGACATCAAGACAATTCTTCCAGAGCTTATCTACAAGATTCAAAAGAAGATTGTTCGTAGATGGTTACTTAACGACAAGAAGCGTGTTGACGGTCGTGGTATGAATGATATCCGTCCATTAACTGCTGAGGTTGGTATGTTTAAGAGAGTTCACGGTAGCGGTATGTTCACACGTGGACAAACTCAGGTTATGACTCTTGCAACACTTGGTCCTATCTCTGAGTGCCAAATGCTTGACGGTATTGACGAAGAAACTGAAAAGAGATATATGCACCACTACAACATGCCTGGCTATTCAACAGGCGAAGCTAAGGCTTCCCGTACTCCTGGCAGACGTGAAATCGGACATGGTGCGCTTGCTGAGCGTTCACTTGTTCCTGTTCTTCCATCAGTTGAGGAATTCCCATATGCAATCAGACTTGTATCTGAGGTTATCTCTTCAAACGGTTCTACATCACAGGCTTCCGTATGTGGCTCTACACTTGCTCTTATGGACGCCGGTGTTCCAATTAAGGCTCCTGTTGCAGGTATTTCTTGCGGTCTTATCACAGCTGAGGACGGCTCATGGGATACAATGATCGACATTCAAGGTCTTGAGGACTTCTATGGCGATATGGACTTCAAGGTAGCAGGTACACATAAGGGTATTACTTCTATCCAAATGGACTTAAAGATTGACGGTCTTACACCAGAAATTATTAAGAAGGCATTTGAGCAAACACACGCAGGCCGTGATCAAATCATTGATGAGGTTATCTTAAAGGCTATTCCAGCTCCAAGAAGCGAGGTTTCCGACTTTGCTCCTAAGATGATTTCAATGAAGATTAAGCCTGACAAGATTCGTGAGGTTATCGGCTCCGGCGGAAAGGTAATCCAAAAGATTGTTGCTGATACAGGCGCTAAGATTGACATTGAGGACGATGGAAGCATCTTCATCTCTGCAGTTGATAAGAATGCTATTGAAGCTGCAAGAGAAATTATTGCAGGTATCGTATTTGAGCCAGAGGTTGGCGCAATTTACAATGCTAAGGTAACAAGAATCATTCCTATCGGCGCATTCGTTGAGTATGCTCCTGGCAGAGAAGGTCTTGTTCACATCTCCAAGCTTGCAAAGGAAAGAACCGAAAAGGTTGAGGACGTTTGCAAGGAAGGCGATGAGTTCCCAGTTAAGTTCTTAGGAATTGACGAAAAGGGACGCGCAAATCTTTCAAGAAAAGACGCGCTTTAATAAAAAATATAAGGGGCAGTTGCGTTAAGCAAAAGCCCCTTTTTTTGAATGGGGATAGTGAAATGAGTGCAGAAGACGCGCTTTAACACGGAGCGTAGGCGTACTTGCGTACGGTAGAGCCGTGTTCGCGTCTAAAAAACATACATAAAAATGAAGAGAACTTGCTAAAATGCAAGTTCTCAACATTAAAAAATATTTTGATATACAAATAGAGCTTTTTTATGAGATATGTGTCTGTTTTTGGTCTGTGCTTATTACGAGCCTGCGAGTAACAAGGTTCTGCGCAGCAGGTTCTTATTGCAACATCCCCTTTTTGTTAGAATACGGTTTCAACTATTTTCGAGGACTGCTCGGGGGAGTATTTCCAATAGTCCATGTGGGTTACGGTATTTGTGTTAATATAGTAATCCTCATCGGTTATTTTTTTGGTGGCGGTATCGTAGGTATCTATGATTACAAGCTTGATTTTCATTTTATCGGGGATAATGCTTTTGATGTACACGGCGCAGCTTTGACCGACGTATGCGCCATCATAAAGCTCGGCTAAGCCTGCAAGGTTTGGGGTTAGCTCCACGAATATGCCGTAGTCCTCAATACTTCGTATTATGCCTGAGACGGTTTGACCTACGCTGAAGCTTGATATATTCTCTTCCCACGTACCGAAAAGCTCCTTGGTGGAAACGCTGAGTCTTCCGCTTTCGTAATCTATATCCTTGACGATTACCTTTATTTCCTCGCGTAAGGAAAATCTTTCGCTAGGATTGGATATGCGTGAAATTGAAATACTATCAATGCTGAGAAGTGATGCAACTCCGCAGCCTACGTCAACAAATGCGCCGAATTGCTCAAAATGAGTGATTTTGGCAGGGATAATATCTCCTAAGGTTAAATCCATCAAATAGTTGGCTACGCACTCTCTTTGGGCTTCCCTACGTGATAGGATTGCTATCGGCTTTTCGTTTTCTTTTTTAACGATGTCAATTACCTTAAAGGATACGGGCTTACCAACTCGCGTTATGATGGCAATGTCCTTTATTTTATCGCAATATACGCTTTCATTTTTTGGAATTATACCCTTTACGCCGTACAGGTCAACGTGCAAATCAAGAGTTGCACTATCGCACATTGTAACCACGCCCTCAAGAATTTTCCCTTCCCTTTTAGCGTTTTCTAATCCCTTTAAAGAGGATAGGTATTCCCTGTTTTCCATGGTGCCGTATAGATAGCCCTCGGGAAGATATTTATTTTGCATTTACTTTGCCTCCGTTATACTTTTTTAGTTTGCTTTTGAATTTTGCTCTTTTGATAAGTAGCTTTCTTATAAAGTCGAATATTACAACAGTGAAGGAAATGGAAATTATGCTGAAAAGGTCGGAAAAATAAAGAGGAGTAGCTCTGAATAGGTCTCCGCCGAAATAAATAAAGGAAATTTGCATAAGGGAAATTAGTAGCATGATCAGGATAAATGATTTGTTTTCACTTATGCCGCTTAATATATTCATTCTTTCCGTTCTTGATATAAAGCATACAAAAACTCCCATAAATATAAATGCGCCGAAAAATGCGCTTAGAATATATTTATCGTCGCCGCGTCTTAAAATCATAGGGAGAGTGTCGCTCTTTAAAAACCAAATACATAATACAAGAATATATAAGCCTCTTGTTACAACGGATTTAAGCATTGATTTTGAGAGAATTTTTTCGTCCCTTGGCTTTGGTGCTTCATGCATATATTCGTTCCTTGACGGCTCGTTAGCAAACGCTAAAGCGCCTAACGTATCCATAATTATATTTACCCAGAGCATTTGGGTTATGGTTACAGGGTTATCAACGCCGATAAATGGGCCTATAAGGGATATGCCCACAGCACCTAGATTCATTGTTAACTGAAAAACTATAAATTTTCGTATTGAATGAAAAATTGTTCTGCCGTATAAAATTGATTTTACTATTGACACGAAGTTATTATCGTTTATTATAATATCGCCAGCCTCTTTTGCAATATCCGTTCCGCTGCCCATTGCAAAGCCTACGTCGGCAATTTTAAGTGAGGGCGCGTCGTTTATTCCATCTCCCGTCATACCTACCACATATCCGTATTTTTGTGATATTTTAACTAGTCGGCTCTTATCGGACGGCAACGCTCTTGCAATTACAGCCACATTTGGAAGAACCTTCATTATTTCCTCATCGGTCATATTAGATAGCTGCGTACCTGTTAATGCTATGCTTCTGCCCGTTTGCTTTGATATTATGCCGCATTCTGTGGCTATTGCGCATGCGGTATCTATGTTATCTCCTGTTATCATAATAACGCCTACTCCTGCGCCTGTTACCTGTTTAATGGCGTTTGGTACGTCCTTGCGGATTTTATCTCTTATGGCTAAGAAGCCTACAAATGTTATTTTGTCGCATGAGGTGTCGCTAATTCCTAATTTTATGCCAAGAGCAACTACGCGATAGGTTTCGCCGGCTAATGCTTTCAGCTTTGATTGAAGCTTTGCTTTATCTAAGTCTGTTATTTCTGTTACTATACCGTTTGATTTTATTATTTGAGTTGCGTTATTTATTATTTTCTCAGGCGCACCCTTAAAGAGCGTGTATGTATTATTTTCATGCTCTATAACTGCTACGCTATATTTTTTTGTGCTGTCAAAATGAATTTTTTCCTTTATTTCAGCTTCCTTTTTTGTTTTAATAAAATAATCTAAAATTGCTCTGTCGGTGGCATCTGAGCCTATTGATTTTTTGCCGTTATATGAAGCGTCATTACAGTAATTTGCACACAGGGTTATATATTTTTCTAAAATCGGCACGGATTTTAAATCATTTAATCCTGTGTATTTGTTATCGATTGTATGTATTTCCTTTACCTTAAGCTTTCCCTCGGTTAACGTTCCTGTTTTATCAGTAAATAGCAGGTTAACGTTTCCTGCCGTTTCAATTCCTACCATTTTTCGTACCAGCACGTTATCCTTTATCATTTTTTTCATATTAGAGGAAAGTACCACCGTTATCATCATAGGAAGTCCCTCGGGTACTGCCACTACAACTATTGAAATTGCAAGAGTCAACGCATTTATAAGATGAGAAAATAAAAACCGTACGTCCTTAATTTTTAGAAGCACGTCGCTCCATATCATATGGCTATCAATTATAAAGACGTTTATAAGATATGCTAGAGCAATTAGACCTGCAAATACGTAACCGATTTTACTTATGGCTTTTGCAAGCTCTGTTAAGCGGTGCTTTAATGGGCTAGGGCGTGTATCTACGCTTAAATCCTTTGCTACCTTGCCGTAATATGTGTTTTCTCCAACGGAAGCTACGCCCACGGTGCATTTTCCTTGGCATACTATGCTTCCCTTTAAAACCGTGTCATTTACACTTTTTGATATTTCTTGGCTTTCTCCTGTCAATGCAGATTCATCTACTGTTATTTTTCCGTCTAATATTATTCCGTCTGCACAAATCATTTCTCCTGCGTTTAAAATTAATACGTCGTTTACAACCACGTCGTCGGTTAAAATTTCTGTTTCCACGTTGTTTCGCACTGCTATACATTTTGTATTTTTGCTTTTTTCCTTTAGCTTTTCAAACGCATTTTCGCTACTGTATTCCGATACGGTTGACACTAGCGTGGCTATCAAGACAGAGGCTGCTATGCCGCCGCTTTCAAACCAATTTACGTTGGGAAACATGAAAATTATATTTATAAAAAGCGCTATTATAAGCACCTTGATTATTGGGTCTGTGAGATTTAATATAAAGCATTTAAGAAATGATTTTCTTTTATATTCATTAAGTATATTTGCGCCGTGCTTTTCTCTTGATGCTTGCACCTCTTCGCTTGTTAGTCCTCTTTTTTCTATATTATCACTTCCCTTCTACATTATATTTATTCGGTAGTTTTTTATTTATTACATAAAAAAATAACCGCTTATAAAAAGCGGTTATTTTATGTTGAATGTAATTATGCTGCTTGCCCTTCAATCTGAGCAAAGGTTAGCGTTTGTGGTGCTTTATCGCAATAGTCCTTAGCATCAGCACTTCCTACGTAGTAAAATTCGCCGTCATATACGTATGTGCACATTACAAGATTTAATGCTTTAAGGTTAATCTTGTCGCCTTCTTCATATGTCTTAAAGCCTGAGAGCTTAAAGTCAACGCCTGCGTATGTACTATCAACGCCAGCAATTACAGTATTATTAAGATTAGATGTTACTACACCCTCGTTATATGATAAAGCTAACGCTTCGCCTTCGTCGATAATTGTTGCAACAACGCCGTATGCAATTGTTTTGTTGTTCGCTTTATTGTATTCATCAATTGCTACTAGGTTAAATGCATATCCTACGCAAAGCTCTGTATTATCCTTATTTGTTGAGTAGC
Organism: Eubacteriales bacterium; assembly: GCA_045632345.1. Classification (GTDB taxonomy): domain Bacteria; phylum Bacillota; class Clostridia; order Oscillospirales; family CAG-272; genus RGIG2000. Next base: position 27,053 of record JAZQWM010000009.1, read on the forward strand.
CTACAAATTCAAATAATGCTGCGGCTTCAAGAACGTCATCCTTGGAGCAGCCGTCATTTGTACAATATACGTGCTTTTCGCCCACTAAAACGTATGAAGTATATGAAATTTCAGTTGTTAAAGCGTGAACTGGGTTTTCAAGAGGCTTTACGTCCTCACATACTGAGCATTTTTCTACACATGGGTTAGCTACGTAGTTATGGACTCCCTTATAGAATGCATCGCACTCGCTGTAATTATAAACGATAATGTTTTTGCCAAGTGACTCGGCATAGCCCTCATAGTTGATTGTTGGGTCGTATGCCATAAGCTCTGCTTTTGCAATTGTATCATTTGCCGTTGCTGCAATAAATTTATCCTGGGATGCCTTAGCTTCATTATAAGTACCAGTAAAGAAGAATGTTACGTTCTTGCCTTGACCGAAAATATTATAGAATCCCTTTGATCCGGTTAACACATTAGCAAAAGTGGATGGTAAGTATATGTACTTTATGCTTGTTGTATTTAAAAACGTTTCGTAGTCAGCATTTGGACTTGTAAACGTTGTGAAGGATGCTCCGAAGTTTACTGTTTCAAGCTTAGCGCAATCGCAAAATGCCATTTTGCCAACTGTTGTAACTGTGTTAGGCAAAATAACCTCTGTAAGCTCATCACAATTATAGAATGCTGTTTGACCAATTGAAGTTACACCTTCAGGAATTGTAATTGACGTAATACCTGTACCGGTAAACATTTGAGTGTTAATAGAGGTTACCGCAACAGGCCAATCAATGTGAATATTAAGCTTTGGGCAACCGTTAAAGCCCGCATTGTTAATTTGAGTCATATGAGAAATATCTGAGATATACTCAAGATTTTTGCAGTTTGAGAATGCATTTTGAGCATGGATTCTCTTCAAATGAGTACCCCAACGCGCTTCTACTATTGTTGGGAAGTTTTCAAACTTTGCGGTGTTATGGTTAATTTCCTCAACATATGTAGGAATTTGAATTCTCACAAGGCATTCCTTAATGCTATTAAATGTAACGCCCTCAGCTGCCATTGCGGTTTTTAGAGTGTTATTAAATCCACTTGGATTGTAATAGACACTCATATTTACTACATAGTATGCAGGGAACACATAATACTTGCTTCCGTCTGTTAATACAACTCTTGACTCTCTGTCTGTGGCGGTGTTGCTTTCGCCGTATGCCGCTATGTCAAGTGTTGAAACGAGGCTTGCATCACAATCAAGACCTGGGTCAGAATCGAGTGGAATGATAGCTGCGCTTGCAGAAATTGCAAATACGCATATGAGCATAGCAACCATAAGTGCTATGATAAAAATTTTCTTTTTCATTGCTTTTCTCCTTAAAAAATATAATATTACATATACAGTTTATCATATAATTTCGTATTTGTCAACAAAAAAGCACCGATTATCTCGGTGCTTTTTGTGTATTTTATCTTAAATCTGCTAAGTCGAGGATAAGTCTTTCTGTCTTTTCCCAGCCTAAGCATGGGTCGGTAATTGATTTACCGTAAATGCCTTCCTCAGCCTTTTGACATCCGTCCTCAATGTAGGACTCAATCATAATACCCTTTACTAAATTGAAAACATCGTTATTATGTCTTGTGCTATGGAGAATTTCCTTACAAATTCTTATCTGCTCTTCCCACTTTTTGCCTGAGTTTGCGTGGTTAGCGTCAACGATAACGCCTGGGTTTACCAAATTTGTTTTTGCATAACATTCGCAAAGATTGATTAAATCCTCATAGTGATAGTTAGGGAATGAACGTCCGTATTTATCTACGTAGCCACGTAAAATAGCGTGCGTTAGAGGATTGCCCTTGCTTTGTACCTCCCAGCCTCTGTATATGAAAGCGTGAGGGTGTTGACCTGCTGTAATTGAGTTCATCATTACAGAAATGTCGCCGCCTGTTGGGTTTTTCATGCCTACCGGAATGTCAAGTCCGCTTGCGGTAAGTCTGTGCTGTTGGTTTTCGGATGAACGCGCACCTACTGCAACGTATGATAAAAGGTCGGACATGTATCTATGATTTTCAGGGTAAAGCATTTCATCAGCACACGTGAAGCCTGTTTCCTCTACAGCCTTCATATGAAGCTTTCTGATTGCTATAAGTCCCTTAAGCATATCTGGGTTTTCGTTTGGATTTGGTTGGTGGAGCATGCCCTTATAGCCGTCTCCTGTTGTTCTTGGTTTGTTGGTGTAAATTCTTGGGATGATAACAATTTTATCCTTTACCTTCTCTTGAACCGTACGAAGCCTTGAAATGTAATCAAGCACTGCGTCCTCACGGTCTGCCGAGCATGGGCCTATAACTAAAACGAGCTTTTTGCTTTCGCCTGTAAAGACAGCTTGAATCTCCTTATCATTTTCTTCCTTTACCCTTGCCATTTCATCGGAAATTGGATACATTTCTTTAACTTCCTTTGGCGTGGGTAGTTTTCTTTTGAAGTCCATATTCATAGCTTCATTTCTCCTTTCTTGCCACCCGGCGATTATTTTTATAAAAGAGGCTACGGCGTTTTGTCGAAAGTCTCAGTATTTCCTTTATTTTTCCTTGATATCGTTTTCTATTGAGGTCTAAATACATAGAACCACATCAAGAAATTTCACGTCATTTTTTATTCTGCTATCTCCCACTTAATGCCAAGTGATTTTATGTCCTCAAAGAACGTTGGATAGCTTTTTGAAACTGCTTCGCAGCCTTCAATTTCGCCACCGTAAATCGTGGATAAAACCGCAAGGGACATTACTATTCTGTGGTCGTTGTGTCCGTATAGTGTTTCAGTTGGCTTTTTAATTTCGCCTTTATGAACTATAACGGAGTTTTCATACACGCTGACATCTATGCCGAATTTTTCAAGCTCAAGTGCCATAGCTTCAGCTCTGTCGCTTTCCTTGATTTTTAGCCTTTTTGTGCCTGTAAAGGTTGCTCCGTTGTGGGATGCGGCAAGCGCAAATAAAATAGGCGCTAAATCAGGGCAATTTGACAAGTCAATTTCGGGTGTGCCGTTTTTCAAGCTCAGCATATGCTGTAAATACAACTTATCAGCTTGATATGAGTCAAATTTACACCCAATTATAGACACGTTGCCGCCTAAAATGTTAAAAGCATCTAAAAACGCGGTGTTTGACATATCCCCCTCGACAGTTAAGCTTTGAGGCTGATATTTTTGATTTCCCTTTACAAAAAAGGTATTTCCATTGCGGTTAATTTCAATACCGAACGTTTTTAAGGTATCTAAGGTAATATCAATATATCCTGCGCTTTCAAGGGTGGTTGTTACGTTTACCACGCTATCTCCGTTAAGCAGCGGTAAAGCAAATAAAAGTCCTGAAATAAACTGACTGCTTATATCTCCTCTTACATTAAAGGTGTCCGACTTAAGCTTGCCCTCAAATGTAACCGAAGCTGCTTCATTTGTTACCTTTATGCCTTGGCTCTTACAAATATCGTAATAGGCATCAAGTCCACGGGATAAAAGCTTTTCGGTGCCGTAAAACTTATTCATTCCGCCAAACACAAGCGCGATTGGAATAAAAAATCTAAGTGTACTGCCGCTTTCGTTACAGTGAAAGTCGGCAATTTCGTTTTTCGTGAAATTTACGCTATTTACCGTTACTGTATCATTTTCCTTGGAACAGGAAACGCCGAGCGATTTAATACAATTAAGGGTGGCTTCCATATCCTTACTGTCAATTATTCCCTTGACGGTGCTTATTCCCTTGGCTAAAGCGGAGCAAATTAAAAGTCTATGGGCATAGCTTTTTGAGGGTGGGGCGGTAATTTCGCCCTTTGCTATGCTTGGTTTAATAATTACCTTCATTTTAACTCCAATAAAGCGTCAATGGCTTCTAAATAACCATCAAAGCCTTTACCTGTTATTGTTTTAATTGCTATCTGTCTTACATAGCTGATTTGACGGAAGCTATCTCTTTCTTCTACCTTTGATATATGTACCTCAACAGTTGGAATAGAAACTGCTTTTAAAGCGTCTAAAATCGCTACGCTTGTGTGAGTGTATGCGGCAGGGTTGATTACAATACCATCAACATTATCAAAGTACGCTCTTTGGATTGCATCTACTAATTCGCCCTCGTGGTTTGATTGAAAAAACGACACGTCCACGCACTTTTTGTCTGCATATACTTTGATTTTTTCAATTAAATCGTTATACGTTTGGCTTCCGTATATATCTGGCTCTCTAATCCCTAAAAAGTTGATATTAGGTCCGTTTAATACTAAAATTTTCATTTTTTATATTCTCCGTAAATTATGTCAGCTACCTCGCTTGGAGTACCGTTAGCGTCAATTTTTATATCACAGGTTGACAGATAAATTGGATATCTTTCGTCATACCTCTTTTTAAGAGCGTCAATGTCGCTTGACAATGGTCTATCACTTGTTGGTATTAGATTATCTAAGCTTCTGTCAAGGAAATAGATGCTTCCGTTTTGCTTTAAGCGTCTTACGTTGTCGGAATTTAGGATTACACCGCCACCTGTGGCTATAATTAAGGAATTTTTAGAGGAAATTTCCTTAATTACCTCACGTTCAATTTTTCTAAATTCTGCTTCGCCGTATCTAGAAAAGTACGTGGTGATATCCATTCCTATTTTCTTTACAATTTCATCATCGGCGTCAATAAACGTCTTGCCTGTTTTTTCGGCTAAAATTTTACCAACTGTTGTTTTACCTGAGGACGGCATTCCTGTCAAAACGATATTATCCTTTTGGGAGAGGATATCGTTGAATATTGTGTTGCAAAGAGTGTCGCTTGCTTTGGTATCCATAAAATGCTCGTAGGCGTTAATAGCTTGTGAAACCAGCATATATAAGCCCCCTTCGGCTTTGATACCTAGGCTTTGAGCTTCGATAACTAAATTTGTTTTAAGTGGATTGTAAACCACATCTAAAACGCCCTCAAGCTTTGGGAATTTTGTCAAATTGATTGGAATACCGTCATTATTTGGATACATTCCCACCGGGGACGTATTGATAATTATCTCTGTGTCTGTGTGATGCTCGTATATTTCATCATAGGAGTATGCGTTATCAGTTTTGGACTTATATGCATAGATAATTTCCTCAGCTTCCATATCAGAGGTAACGGCGGTGGCAGTTTTAGCTGTTCCGCCTGTGCCGATAATTAACACTTTTTTATCCTTAATAGTAATGCCGATTTTGTTTATAAGTACCATCATGCCGAAATAGTCGGTATTATAGCCGTATAGCTTGCCATTTTTATTGACTACCGTATTTACTGCGCCGATTTTTTTTGCGCTTTCGTCAATATAATCAAGATACGGCATAACTGTTTCCTTATAGGGTATTGTAACGTTGATGGCTAAAAAATCCTTAAATTTCATAAACGCTTCAACGTTTTGAGGCTCAATTTCCTTAATTTCGTACACGTAGTCGGCTATTTTTTCGTGTATCACCTTTGAGAAGCTATGTGTTAAATGCTCCCCTATTAGTCCGTATTTCATTGTTTGTTCCTTAATTTATTCCTTTTGTGAATACGTCTGTGCCGTATCTTTGGGCAAGCATATCGCAAATTGCAAGAGCGCATACGCTATCAACTACAACGCATACTCTTCTAATAATTGCAGGGTCATGTCTGCCCTCGATATTTAAAGACGTATTTTCCATTGAGATAAAATCTACTGTTTGTTGCTCTTTTGCTATTGACGGGGTAGGCTTTACGGATAGGTTAAAGAGAATTGGCATTCCGTTTGTAATGCCGCCGTTTATGCCGCCGTTATTGTTTGTTTTAGTTGTGATTTTGCCGTTTTTGATTTCAAATTGGTCATTTGCTTGGCTACCCTTCATATTAACAAAATTGAAGCCTTGACCGAACTCAATGCCCTTTACTCCACCAATACTGAATAGAGCATGAGATAAAATACTCTCAACGCTATCAAACCAAGGCTCTCCAACGCCTGCAGGAATACCGCTGATTGCTGTTTGAACTATTCCGCCTACACTATCAAGCTGCTTTCTTGCTTCATCAATTTTATTTATCATTTCCTCTTGGCAATCGTTAAGGACTGGGAATGACTTTTTTGATAAATTATCGATATCTGTGTCAACGTTTTCAAATTCTCTGTCGTTAATGTCTGCACATTTTAGAATGTGAGTGCCGATTTTTATATTTAATTTTTCAAGTGCTTTTAATGCTATTGCTCCACTTGCAACAAGAGCGGCTGTTATTCTCCCTGAGAAGTGTCCGCCACCGCGATAGTCCTCATAGCCGTGATACTTACAGTATGCGGTATAGTCGGCGTGAGATGGACGAGCAATACCTTTTGTTTTATCATAATCCTTGCTTTTTGTATTTTCGTTTGGAATAACGATACAAATTGGAGTACCTGTTGTTTTGCCCTCAAAAACTCCGCTTAAAATTTGATAATTATCCATTTCAACGCGAGGAGTGTCTGTTTTTCCCTGTGGTCTGCGCTTTGATAGTTGATAGGCGATAAAGTCATTATCAACCTCAATTCCAGGTGCAAGACCGTCTATTACAGCACCGATTGCTTGTCCGTGGCTTTCGCCGAAAACTGTTACGCTAACGCTTTGTCCGAACGTATTTTTCATTTTAAATACCTCCGTTTATATATTTTCTCATATTTTCTATTTCCATTTCGCGCATTTCAAAGGAGCCGATTTCCTTTACGTAAATTACGGTGATTTTCGTTCCGCTTGACTTTTTGTCATGTGTGATATATGAAATTAGGATATCTGTGTCTACATTTACGCTATTATTTAATAAGTATTTTTCTAAAACCTTAGTAAGCTTTTCTTTTACTCTCTGGCTGCATAATGGAAGCATGCCAAGCGCTACGCATTCGCCATGCAATAGCTTACCGTCCATATAGCTTTCAATGGCGTGTCCTACGGTGTGACCGAAGTTAAGTACCTTGCGAAGTCCTTTTTCCTTTGGGTCTATTTCCACTACGTTTTTCTTTATAAGTAGTGATTTTTCAATGATTGTATCAATATCGTGTGTGAAGTCTGTGCTATTTTCGATAAGGTTAAAAAGCTCTTTGTCGCTTGTTAAGGACATTTTGATTGCTTCGCAAAGCCCTGCGTTTATTTGTCTAATATCAAGGGTTTTAAGCGTGTCAGAGTCAATTAAAACCTTTTTAGGCTGATAAAATGAGCCGATAATATTTTTTACGCCGTTAAAATCTATTGCTGCCTTGCCGCCGATTGAGGAATCAAGCTGGGATAAAAGTGTAGTTGGAATATTATAAAAATCAACGCCACGCATATAGCTTGATGCTACAAAGCCGCTAAGGTCTCCTACTACACCGCCGCCTACTGCAATTACGCAATCCGTACGAGTAAAGGAATACTCAACCATTTTTTCAAGAAGCATTTTGTAGTTGTCAAAGGATTTACTTTTTTCGCCCTGTGGGATTACGCATATATAGCCTTCCTTGGCTTGGTTTTTAACCGATTGAGCGTACGTCGATGGCACGCCGTCATCTGTTACTATTAAGCATTTTCTATTCAAATTAAGATAATCTGAGGCTTTATTTAAAGCACCTCTTTCAAGCACGATATCGTAGCTTTGTTCTCCTAAATTTAACGGTATAATCATATTTCACCTCGTTTAAGAGGCGCATGCCTCTTAGTTATCAGTATTGTAAGTGCCTGCAAGCTTTAATTTATCGCAGGTGGCATTTAGCTCTCTTAGCATGTCCTTGCCGTCTTGGGTGCTTATATTTCCGTCTGCTTCAATATAGAAGTAATAGCTCCACATAAGCTCCTTCATCGGACGTGAACGTAAATTTCTCATATTAAAGCCGTGTGCGCCGATAATATCAAGTGTTTTAGCAAGTGCGCCTGCTTCATTTTTTACTGTGAATACCAAAATAAAATGGTCGTCCATTCTTCTCTTTTTACTTGTGTTATCATTGCGAACGCGAGAAAATGCAGCAAAGCGTGTTGTATTGTTTCTGCTTTCGTTGATTTTACTTTCCAAGATTTTAAGACCGAAAATTCTTGCGGTTTCGTCAGAGGCGATTGCGGCAATTTCAATGCTTCCGCTTTCCTTAACCATCTTTGCAGATAAAGCTGTATTTGTATAGGGCTTTTCCTCGTAATTATGCTTTGAAATAAAGCTATTGCACTGGGACAATGCTTGTGGATGGCTAACCACCTGCTTAATTGTATCAAGAGTTGCGCCTTCGTTAGCAAGGAGATTATGCTCAACGGCAAGGTCGGTTACTTGATTAATATATAGGTTGCCTGAGAAGATAAGGTCCATTACGGTTCCTACGTCTCCTGCAAAGCTGTTTTCGATAGGCAATACGCAGGAATCGCAGTCTCCGTCCTCAACGGATTTATACGCTTCCTCAAACGTAGGGTATGCGATTAAATTAGCGTGTGGAAACATTTTCTTGGCAGCTATGTAAGCAAATGCGCCCTCTACCCCTGAATAAGATACTTTCATACCGTTATTTAAACGTGATTGATAATTACGGGAAAGAGTCATATTGTATTCAAGAAATTTCACGTAGTATTCCTTAATTTCGTTATCCTCAATATAATTTGAGTTATTGTTGATTATTTCCTTTTCGCGTGTGGAGTCGAGTATTGAAAGTCCATGCTCTTTTTTGTATTTGGCAACAAGCTGAGCAGCACACATCCTTTTTTCAAAGAGCTGTGCCATTTCCTTATCAACCTCGTTTATGATTTTTCTTGCTTCTTCAAGTTCATTCATATATGTCTCCTAATGCTAAATAGCATACTAATATGTTATAATATAATAAATATTATACTACTGTAAAATTATAATGTCAAGTATAAATATGTATATAGTTCTACTGCTTTTTCTCAAAAAGTGAATAAATATTCACATATTCATTACATATACATAAAACAAAAAGAATCCGAAAATATCGGATTCTTTTGTATATTAGTTATTAGCCTTCGTATGCATAGAAGCTTACAGTTGCATCTGCAGAAGCTGTAATTGTTACGTTAGTAACGCCCTCGTTCTCGTAGAGATCGAAGAATGTCTCAGCAGAATTTACTGTGTATGTCTTGCTTTCTTCGCCACATTCAACTACGATTGTGTACGTAGTATCAGCAGATGCGCTTGAAAGCTTGATAATGCCCTTAGAAATATCAATGCTATCTTCTGTTACAGCAAGGCTGTATGCTACGTTAGCTGTAAGTGTTGTTGGTTCAGCTGGATTTCCGTAGCCCTTGAGTTCCCATGAGAGTGATGTGTTCTCGTCGATAACGAGGTCGCCATCCATGATTGGCTCATCCATGTATGTTGTTATATCTCTGTATGTAACGTTGCATACTGAACATACAAGACGACCGTCGATGTACTCAGTAAATGGATGCTCTGTTCTTCTTGTGAAGTCCTTTTGGCACTTTTCTGTACAATCAGCATCGTTTGTACATGCGTAGTATGTATAACCCACAGACGTACATGTTGGATTTACAACCTCTTGTGTTAAAATCCATTTATCTTCGCCGTTAGCGCCTACACCGTGCTTAAGAAGTGGTTTTTCTTCTTCAGTATATGTTTGTCTCCACTCTGTGTTACAATCGCCACATTCCCAAATTGTGTACGCATTCTTAATACATGTTGTAGGAACGAATTCGATTGGATTTCCATCTGCATCAACTGTCTTGTTAATTGTTGCCTTATGTGGAACTGTTTTAACGTTTCTTTCTTCTCTACAGCCTAAAGTACATGTGGTTTCTGCTGTTGTACTTGTCTCACAAATTGTACACACATAGAGGTCATAACCATATGCATAGCACTTTGCATCGATAACAGCTGTTGGAGCTTCTGCAAATACGTGGTCAAGCTTTTCGCCTGAGTGTCTCTTTTCTGTTGCTGTACAAGCAGCATCAGTTGTACACTTGAATTCTTCATATGCAGCCTCGTGACATGTAGCTGCCTTTGAGCTGATTAGCTCATCTGTTACATAGTGAACGCCTGTTGCAGGAATCGCTTTAACATAGCTATTGCCAGTATCAGGGTCAATCTCAACGTCAAGAATTTCACCACATTCAGGTCTCATACACTTAGGTGTAATTGTACCTTCTGTGATACACGTTGGCTCTACTCTTGTGATGTAGTCAACGTTTTCGTAATCAACTAAGTGTCCATTAGCCCCATCGTGTTCACCAGGAAGAACGTTCTTCTCTGTACAGCCTGCGTTTAAGCACTCATAATAGTCGTAACCAGGAAGTGTACACGTTGGTCGGTTCCATTGAACGTTCTCTTCGTCCCAATCGTGACCGAGAGCGTCAGCAGTTTTAACTGTCCATGTTTCATCACATACTGTACATTTAAAGTTGTCTGTACCCTCTGTTAAGCATGTAGCTGGGGAAGAACCTGTTTGAACTTCTGTGTGTGGGAGTTTTGGAATTTCATCAACCTTACCACGAGCACCACATGTCTTACAAACTTGTGATACTGAGCCAGGAGCCTTACATGTAGCTTCTACTGTAACCTGTTCGTAATCATGCGCCCATCTAACTAATTCGCCTGTGCCATCTTCCGCTTCGCCGCAGATTGAACATACAGTCTCCTCAATACCGTTTTGTTGCTTACCGCAATCAACCGGTGTTGTCATCTTTTTCTCGCTGAAATCATGGAACTCAGCGCTTGACTTAATTTCGTCTTTTGGTTCACTTTCAGCTCCACATACTGAACATACTTGGTATGTGTAACCGTTATGACGGCATGTTGGCGCTTTAACGATTTCTTCGCCAAACGCGTGAGGAAGTGCCGCAACTTCTCTTTCCTCTGATTCGCCACATTCACAAGCAAAAATTGCTTTACCTGCAGCTTCACATGTTGCCTCTGTAATAACCTCTGTTTGCTTAAAGTCATGCTCATGTCCGCATGAAACTAAAACAAATGTAAGAGCTAGTACAGCAAGTACTAATAACAATACTCTTTTTTTCATATCCTACTCCTTTTTAATGAGAATTTGTTACAACTGTATTATATTATATTAAAAGTTTAAAGTCAATAGATTTGTTGATTTTTGTTTATTTGCACAATAAATATGTCACACTTTTGTGCATTTTGACTATTAAAAAATTGTTTTTTATATACCGCCTCTACCATTATTATATATTAGACTTTTTTTGCAAAAAAACAAGACTGCAAAACATTGCAATCTTGCTTTTATTCAGTTTAATTATCTGAGGAAGTATTATCATCATCGCTTTCGACGTTTTCAATAATCTCAGCGTCTACTTGCTCTGCATCCTCTTCATCGTTAAAATCCGTATCATTTGAATCTGCAATTTGAAGAACCTCATCCTCGTCATCAAGCAAGCCAAGCTCTTTTTCAAGACGGCGGCGTTCTTCTAATTTTTTACGATTTTCTTCTTCGATAGCCTTACGCTTTTCTTCCTCAAGCTTTTCAGCTCTTCTTTTGTTTTCCTCTTCGCTTCTGCGCTTCTTTTCGGTAACTAGGTTTTCAACCTGTTCCATTGTTGCGCCCTCTGTCATAGCAAGAGCAAACTGCTCGTCATCCATGATTTCGTATTTAAGAAGGAATTCCGTTATAAAGTCAAGCTTTTCTCTGTATTTTTCAATGGTTGAGTATGCAAGATTATAAGCATCATCAACAATTTTTTTGATTTCCGCATCAATTTTAGATGCTGTGCTTTCTGAATAGCTTGGTGTTGAGCTGAAATCTCTGCCTAAGAATACCTCATCGCTACCGTGATTTGAACCAAAGTGGATTGTGCCAAGCTCGCTGCTCATACCGTAAACCGTAACCATTTTTCTTGCAGTTTCGGTAGCGCGCATAATATCGTTAGATGCTCCGCCTGTATAGTCATCAAATACGATTTGCTCAGCAACTCTACCGCCAAGCATCATAGCGATTCTTTCCTGCATTTCTTTTTTGGACTCACTATATTTATCCTCAGTTGGTGGAGTTAAGGTGTAGCCTAATGCTCTGCCGCTTGGAATAATTGAAATTTGGCGAACAGGGTCTTGAGTTTCAAGAACGTGAGCAAGAATTGCGTGTCCTGCCTCGTGAACTGCTGTGTTTCTCTTTTCCCTCTCACTCATTTTTCTTGCTTTCTTTTGTGTACCTACCGTTACCTTAATCATGGCATCCTCGATTTCGGTCATACCGATAAGAGTTTTGCCGTTTCTTGCAGCAAGTAAAGCTGCCTCGTTAAGTAGGTTTGCAATATCTGCACCCGTGAAGCCAACAGTTGTTTGAGCAATTTTGTGCATATCAACAGTTTCTTCAAATGGCTTACCCTTAGAGTGAACATGTAAAATCGCTTCTCTGCCCTCTAGGTCTGGATAGCCTATTGTTACCTGTCTATCAAATCTGCCCGGTCTTAATAATGCTGAGTCAAGAATGTCAGGACGGTTAGTTGCCGCCATAACGATAATGCCCGATTGTGTACCGAAGCCATCCATTTCAACTAAAAGCTGATTAAGTGTTTGCTCTCTTTCATCATGGCCGCCGCCTAAGCCTGCACCTCTTTGACGTCCTACTGCGTCAATTTCATCAATGAATATAATTGCGGCAGGTGTTTTTCTTGCTTGCTCAAATAAATCTCTTACACGGGAAGCACCTACACCAACATAAAGCTCAACGAAGTCTGAGCCTGACATTGAGAAAAATGGTACGCCTGCTTCGCCTGCAACTGCCTTGGCAAGCAATGTTTTACCTGTACCCGGAGGGCCTACTAATAATACGCCTCTTGGAATTTTCGCGCCAAGCTGTGTAAATCTTGCAGGGTTACGAAGGTATTCAACTACCTCCTTTAATTCTTCCTTTTCCTCTTCAGCGCCTGCTACGTCGTCAAAGGTTACGTTTTTAACAGTTGACTGTACTGCCTTTGATTTACCGAAGCCGCCCATTTTTCCGTTACCTTGGCTACGGAATAAGAAAAACATTGACACGCCAATAACGATTACTAAAATAATCGTAGGAAGGTATTGCATAAAAGCAGACTGCTGCTTTAATGCCTTTGTGCTTGTTTTAAATGAGCTGTCAACGCCTTGTGCGTCAAGCTCATCCTTGATTGTGTATAGTAAGCTATTGGCTACGCCTACGTTTGTGCCAAAGAACTCAATGTACTCCTCGTAGGTAAGTGTTATAGTTTTAACCTTTTTAGCAAGGTCTTTATCATTTCTGCTATTTCCGTCAAAATAGTTATCCCAATCCTCTTTTGATTCAAAGATTGTTACTGTGTATTTATTGATGTTTCTAATGTAACCGTAAACTCGTCTTGTCTTTTCCGGAACGTCAGTTTCATCAATTACGCCATCTCCGTTTGAATCTACGGGTATAGCTACAACCTCTTGAAATTTAGCCACCATATCGTCATACGTTAGCGGTTTTTCATCGTTATTCTGCTTGAACATTGCAAAAATTGCAATCATGATAGCTGTGATTATTATGAAGTAAAAAATATAAGTTATAACGTTACTCTTCTTCATTTATCCGAAGCACCTCCTGTTTATGTGGTATTTATATTTTTTTAACTCTGTACACTTTTATATTTGTTTCGCCGTTTTTTGATTTAGCCTCATCGCGTGTTGCAACCAGCGGTATATAAAGTATTCCATTTTCATCGCAAATTAGCGGAATTTTATCTCTGTAATGGGACGGGATATGCTTATCGCAGAAAATGGTTTTTAATTTTTTGGTCATTTTGCCTTGAATCATTTTGTCGCCGTCTTTTTTGTTTCTGACAATCAGCTTACCCTCGGATTTTAAAATTACCGTTTCAACGTGCTCGTACTTCTTTAAGTCAGGAACCATTTCCGTGTTAACGGCAATAGCTGTCTTTATTTCCTCAATGTAATTAAGACCTTCTCTTAGTGCTTTGTTGTATTTTAGCTTAATTAAGTTTTCTGTGTTTACAAACTTAACGTATCCTCTTTCCTTTTTGAATGAGGTTTTATTAGGCAAATTGATATATTGACCTACATTGCCACTTTCTGCTAATTTCAAGCATGCGTCTATTGATTTTCTATCAAGAGTGTCTCTTGAAATCGTTAAGAGTAATCTTGATGCGATTGGTCTTTCCAATGAATTAAGAAGATCTGTGCTTACTCTTGTTCTAATTCTGTTTTCTTCAATGATTTTGTCGCAAGCATCCTGAATAAATTTATCGTCATCGCGAAGAAGCTCGCCCATTCTAAGACATGAATCAATAAACGATGGATTAATTTTTTCGAGCATTGGAATTACTTCGTGTCTTATATAATTTCGAGTATAATCTGTGTCAAGATTAGTAGAGTCGTTTACGAAGGTAATTGAATTTTTCTTGCAATATTCGAGAATTTCTTCCTTGGAGCAATAGATAAGAGGTCTTACAACGTTATTAGCCACAGGCTTAATTCCAGCAATTCCCTTTGCTCCGCTTCCTCTTGATAAATTAAATATTACAGTTTCAGCATTATCGTTTGCATTATGGGCAGTTACAATACATTTATAGTCGCTGTTTTGTGAAATTATTTTATTAAAGATTTTATATCTTTCTTCTCTTGCCGTTTCCTCAAGGCCTTGCTTTCTTTCCTCAGCCAAATATGGAACGTCAATACGGAAGGATAAAAACTTTACGCCGAGCTTTTTGCACATGTTTTTACAGAAAAACTCGTCTCTTAGCGCTTCCTCGCCTCTTATCATATGATTGATATGAATCGCTAAAAGCTTTTTTGTTTTCTTTGACAAATAATGCAGTATTGCGCTTGAATCCGCTCCACCTGAAAAGCCTATTATAGCGCCTTCATAAATATTACTCATTTCATATTGCTTGATAGCTTTTTCAATCTTATTTTCCACAACTAAAATCCTCAAACTGTATTTATTTTTTACGATTTATGCTTAAAGAAAATTTGCTTTGTATATAATACTATAAAAAATATAAAATTTCAAGAGAAAAAAAGAAAAAACCGCTTTTTTCAGCGGTTGTTCAGAATTTCAACACATTTGATCGAAAATTATGTACTTTATTGTGCCCTCACAGGCTTTATTTTTTACTAAAAACTTGAATATTCTTAATGCCTCACTTCTATCGGTCGTTAGGTTCATTACTTTTTCGCAGCTTTGCTTATTAGTTAACAGATTATTCTCAATGCAAATTATTGAATACTTTTTATTAAACTCCACTAGCTGATACGTTTCTGTAACGTTCTTCGTTACCTTTAAGGTTTCGCTTTTGCAAATTTTACTTTTCATGATATACCTCGGTTTTAAATTGTACTGCTAAATTAAATAGCTTCCAAAATTATACCACAAAAATTTTTAAGTTCCGTCAAACCCGTTTTTATTATATAGTATAGCAGCTTCGATAATCTTTAATAAAGTTCCTTTATTTAATTGCCACTTATTACCGGTTGTAAAAATTTTGTTATCATGCTAAGATTTTAGTAAAAGGGGGGAACTTATGAAGGATAAGGATAAATTAAAATTTTTGTATCTTCTGAAAGGATTATGGCTTTATGCTATTCTTTTCGGTTTTTTAGCTTTAAGGTTAGAGCTTGGAGTTTTTTGCGGTAATATACTTAGAATTGAAGTAGATACTACATATATGCTTGACAGCTTAGTTGCAACAAATTTTATCCTTGGTGGAGCTAGCTTTTTGGTTTTCAAGTATTTTTAGTTTTGTGCAAAATGCCAATTTGACAGTTTTTTCAAAAATTTCCAACACCGGAAAATGAATATTTTTTTGTCAAGATGAAAATTGATAATTTTTTAAATTCTACACGTTGATTTTTGGCAAATGAATAAAATGAGGTGCCACTTTTCCACTTTTCCACGGTCTCTTTCCGTGGAAAAGTGGAAAAGTGCCGTGATTTGGCTTGAGTTTTGCACGGTTTCCACGGAGTTTTCCACGTTTTTAGCATTTTCGCACACTAAAGCGTGGATATTTTCTGTTTTATACATTTGCCTATCTTGATTGTGCAACATTAACAAATTTAGTTAGTAAACTAATATATTTTCGCGATTTGGACACCAAATTATTTTTAGAAAAATGAATAAAGACAATAGCCGAAAATGAATAAATTTTTACAGCTTTTCGACAATAAAATCTGTTGTTTTTTGTAGAATAATATCATTTATGATAATATTTTGTGTTTTTCATTTTTTCATGGTCAAAATGCATAAATTGTTAACTTTTCTTTAATATTGAAATTTGTGTTTGGCATAAAACAAAAAAGGATTTTGCATCTGCAAAATCCTTTTCAAATTTTAATTAACCGTGGAATAATTTTTTCGTTTGGTAAACAGGCTCACAGGTCAGATTAACACCTAGCTTTCTAAAGGTTGCTGTATCAACAGGACTTAAGATAACTGTTGAATGTAGCTCTGCTCCCTTAAGAAGCTTTAATGCATCCATTGCTTTCTTAGCTTCTTTATCGGTTGCCGCTGTTATGGCAAGAGCAATAAGCACCTCGTCGGTATGTAATCTTGGATTGTGATTTCCTAAATTTTCGATTTTTAACTTTTGTACAGGCTCTAATACGTCATGGGAAATAATATCTATATCCTTATCAATGCCGGCTATTGCTTTAACTGCATTTATAAGTGCGGCAGAGGATGAGCCTAAAAGCGAGGTTGTTTTTCCTGTAACTACTCTACCGTCGCAAAGCTCGATTGCTACGGCAGGAGCGCCTGTTTCCTCTGCTTTATCAAGAGCAGCTTGAATACATTTTCTTTGCTTAACTGTAATATCACTTTGATTCATAAGAAGCTTGATTTTGTTTATTTCGTCTTGGCAATCACAGCCCTTTCTTTGAATGCAAAGAGCATTATAGTATCTTCTTATAATTTCGTTTTTAGCAGCTTCTCTTACTGCTTCATCATCAATGATGCAGTTGCCAGCCATATTAACACCCATGTCTGTTGGGGATTTATATGGACATTTACCCATAATTCCCTCGTACATTGCACGAAGAACAGGGAAAATTTCAACGTCGCGGTTATAATTGATTGCAGTTTCTCCATATGCTTCTAGATGGTATGGGTCAATCATGTTTATATCGTTTAAGTCGGCAGTTGCAGATTCGTAAGCTACGTTTACAGGGTGTGAAAGAGGAATGTTCCAAATTGGGAACGTTTCAAACTTTGCGTATCCTGCCTTTACTCCATGCTTATGGTCATGATAAATTTGAGAAAGACACGTTCCCATTTTACCGCTTCCCGGTCCAGGAGCTGTAACGATTACTAAGGATCTTTCCGTTTCAACGTACTCGTTTTTACCGAAGCCGTTCTCGCTTACTACCTTAGCAACGTCATATGGATAATTTTCTATTTCAAAATGCTTATATACCTTAATGCCCTTGCTTTCAAGAGTCTTTTTGAAGCTTTCTACAACTGAGGTTGCGCTATATCTTGCAAGCACAACGCTTCCTACAAATAAGCCGAAGCCACGGAATGCATCAATTAAACGGAAGGTTTCAAGGTCATAGGTAATACCAAGGTCGCCTCTTATTTTATTTTTCTCAATATCATGCGCGTTTACAACGATGATAACCTCTGCTTGATCCTTTAATTCAGCAAGCATTTTAATTTTACTGTCAGGAGCAAAGCCAGGTAACACTCTAGAAGCGTGATGGTCATCAAAGAGCTTTCCGCCGAATTCAAGATATAGCTTATCTCCGAATTGGCTTATTCTTTCCTTGATTTTTTCTGATTGAGTTTTAAGATACATTTCATTATCAAAGCCTATTTTGTACATTGTTCAATATCCTCTTATCTTAAAATGAACGGGAAGCCCGTTTTCGTATTTTATATTTCTTTCGCCTATGATTAAAGGAGCTATATACTCCATACATTCATTTGTAACGTTGTTTTTCTCAGGGCTTATATAGTTAGCGGGAACAAATTTGACCTTATTGGCTATTTTTTCTATATCCTCATATGAAAGCTCAATCTGATAGTCTCTTGAGCTTTTTCTTTTGAATACAACCATTTTGCCGTTTATTCCCTTTTCAGCACATTCTGCTGCATACCTTCCAATAGCAACGCTTTCAGAAATATCGGTTGCTGATGCAATGTGAGACGAGCATCTTTGAGGCAAGCTCAATTCAACTGAGCGCACCTTACAGTCAATCTGCTCTCTTATCATAATTTCAAGAGATTTTCCCGCACCGGACAAATATTTATGTCCAAATGCATCAACTGCTCCGCTTTGCGTGTTTTCGCTCACGTATATTCCGTTTGAATATTTAATTCCCTCACTTACTGCTATAACGACGTTTGATTTTTCAGTAAACAGCTTATTTACTGAAGAAATAAGCTCCTCACCGCTAAAGCTAACCTCAGGCAAATAAATAAGGTCTGCTCCGTTGTTGCCGAAATATTTCGGTAAGCCTGCAGAGGCTGTAAGCCAACCTGCATCTCTGCCCATAATTTCAATAATTGTAACCGCGTTGCAAAGATAGCACGCAGTATCACGAGCAATTTCCTGAACGGTGGTTGATATATATTTAGCAGCTGAGCCAAAGCCAGGAGTATGATCTGTGATTACCAGGTCATTATCAATAGTTTTTGGAATACCGATTACGTTAATTTTATAATCGCAGCTTTTTGAATATTCGCTAATCTTTGACACGGTATCCATAGAATCATTACCGCCGATATAGAAAAAGTAACGAATATCGTTTCTTTTAAAAATATCAAAAATCCGCTGATAAATTGTAATATCTTCCTTTACGCTTGGAATTCTTTTACGGCATGAGCCAAGAGCAGATGCAGGGGTTGATTCCAATAAAAAAAGCTGCTCTTCATTATCAAACAAGTAAGATAAATCAATAAGGTTTTCATTAAGAAAGCCTTCAATTCCGTTTTTCATTCCGAATAATTTTTTAATTGATTTAGACGTGCTTGCTCCTCTGATAACACCCGAAAGAGTAGCGTTGATAGCTGAGGTGGGTCCGCCTGACTGTCCGATTATTGCGTTTCCTACTAACAATAAAATTCTCCTTAACAAACCACAAGAAATAGTATATCATATTATAAAATAAAAGTCAAACAAATTAAGATAAAATATTTCTTTTTTTATTTATTATTTTCATTTTTCGCAAAATTCACTCGTTTTTTAAACGTTTTAGTCAAAATAAACAAAAATTTTAAAAATATTTTGAAATTTCTATTTATTTTAATCAAAAATTGTGATATAATATAATCAACAAAGGAAGTTCCTTTGAATTTACTCACAAGAGGTGATTTTATGAAGATGAATTTTACGGCAAGACAAATGAAGGTTTATGAATCTGTGAAATTAACCGCAGAGAAAAAGCTATCCAAGTTCGATAAGTTCTTTGATGATGGCGCAGAAATGGATGTTACCTTCTCCATGCCTAAAAATCTTGAAAAGGTTGAAATTACCATCTATGCAAGCGGCATGATGTTTCGTGCTGAGGAAGCTGCTGAAACGTTTGCAACCGCTATTGACAGAGCAAGTGAGGCCCTTGAAAGACAAATTAGAAAAAACAAAACAAGACTTCAAAAGCGTGTTAAGGACGAGGGCTATGCCATAGTAGATGAAGAATATCCATACCTTGAAGAAGAAGAAATTTTACTTGAAGAGGTAAAAATCAAAACATTTTCATTTAAGCCAATGTCCCTTGATGAAGCAATTTTACAAATGAATCTTTTAGGACATGATTTCTACGTATTTAAGGATGCGGAAAACAATGAAACCTGTGTAGTTTATAAGCGCAAGGCAGGGGGATACGGCTTAATCGTTCCTGAGTTATAATACAACAAAACCACCCTGTTTTTGCAGGGTGGTTTTTTAAGGTGCGAGGGTCATGGGGTATGGCGTCTAGCTAGCCACTTGTTACTGTCGCCTATTAACAAAAAAGCAAATGAAATTGTAGTTTCATTTGCTTTTTACGTTATCTTATGTCTTTTATAACCGTTTCCGGTGGAGTATCAAGAACCTCAGGCTTTTTAAAGAGCGTGCGCATATATTTCATGGCAGAGGCGTAATAGAAGCCGTCGCAAATTCTTTCATCAAGGTTATAGGTAACCTCAACGTAGTTGTATTTATAGACACTTCCGTCGGGATTTACTCTAAACTCTCTTTGCTTTGCGCCAAATGCGCAGAAGGTCGGAACGTTACCGAAATCGTAAAGGTGATGAACGATTGGCGGAATACCAAGTGAGCCCATTGAGGTAATAAAGAATGATGCGTGGAATGGGCTGAGATTTGTAAGCGCCTTTGGAAGAAGTCCCCAGTAATCAAGGAAGCGTAAAAATCTTACCGTCCATCTTAGAAAAATGCCTGGGATATAGTTAATAATTTTAATGAGCTTATCTAAGCCGTTTTTCTTAACCTCTCTGTATTCCTCAATTTTATCGTTTAATTGATTATATACGTCCTCGGCTGTGCAATCAGGCTTAACCATAATTTTAATAACGGTATCAGGAGATTCAAGCGTCATTTCCTTTTTGATTACAAGGCAAATTTCAACGTTCTCTCTTGAATATATTTTTTGACCTCTGATAAAACGGTTGATTGCAGGTCTTTGTGAGCAAGTTCTTGCATATGCTGCAACTAAGATATGCATCATATTGAAGTTTTTTAAGCCCTGCTCCTGCTTCTTCTTTATGTATTTATCAATAGGGGTTAAATTTATTTTATCAAAAATAAAGTTTTGTGAGCCGATACGATTTTCCATAATAAACGGAATTAAGCGTGCCATTGGAGAAATTCCGCGCACTCTATGTACCTTATTCTTTAGCGGCTTTACCTTGACCTTTTTTTCTTTTTTCATGCTGTCCACCCATTTAAGTTTAATTTCAGTTTAATTTAAGGTAGATATATTTTACCATATTTTTCGCAATTTGTACAGTACTTTTTTGTTTTTTTCAATGACTTGTCAACATTTTTAAAAGAAAATAGCGACACATGCCTCAGTTTTTATTGATTTTAGCAATAAAATGTGATATAATTAAATTGAAAAGAAACTAACGACAAGGGGGATAAATATGAAGAGAATATTTTTAACTGTGCTTGACAGCTTTGGCGTTGGCTATTTGCCCGACGCAGATAAATTTGGAGACATGGGAGCTAACACGCTAAAGAGCGTTGCAAAAAGCGAAAGCTTAAATATACCTAACCTTATTAAATGCGGTCTTGGAAACATAGACGGTGTTGACGCTATCTCAAAATGCGACACACCTACCAGCATATACGGTAGATTAAGAGAAAAATCTATGGGCAAGGACACAACCGTTGGACATTGGGAAATTGGCGGTATTGTATCAGACAGCCCGTTGCCTACGTATCCAGACGGATTTCCAAATGAGGTTTTAGAGGAGTTTACCGCTCTTACCGGCTACGGTGTATTATGTAATAAGCCATATTCGGGAACTCAGGTTATAAATGATTATGGCAAGGAGCATCTTGAAACAGGAAAGCTGATTATTTACACATCTGCTGACAGCGTATTTCAAATTGCGGCTCACGAGGAGCTTGTTCCTCTTGAAAAGCTATACTCTGTGTGCGAAATTGCAAGAAAAATGCTTGTAGGTAAGCACGGAGTTGGCAGAGTTATTGCAAGACCATTTGTGGGAGAATATCCTAATTTTAAGAGAACGGCAAACAGACGCGATTTTTCGCTTGAGCCAACAGGCAAAACTGTGCTTGATGCATTATATGAAAGTAAATTTGATGTAATTTCAGTTGGCAAGATTTACGATATATTTGCCCATCGCGGAATTAGTGAATATCATTTGACACATTCCAATACTGAGGGCATTGCTAAAATGCTTGAAATTATGGAGCGTGATTTTAACGGTCTTTGCTTTACAAATTTAGTTGATTTTGATATGCTTTACGGACACAGAAACGATGCTAACGGCTATGCAGCTGCTTTAAGTGAGTTTGACTTATGTATCCCTGAGATTACGAAGCGACTTAACGATGATGATATTTATATTATCACCGCAGACCATGGCTGCGACCCTGGAGATGTTAGCACAGACCATACAAGAGAGTATGTGCCTATTATTATTCTTGGCAAGAATATTGAAAGTAAAAATATCGGCACTATTGATTACTTCTCCACCATTGCTAAAACTATTGGAGATTTAATGGGACTTGACTATGAATGTAAGGGCACTTCCCTTGCAAATTTAATTAAGTGAGGTAATAAAATGATAAATTACGAGGAGCTTGTTCAGCTAGCACTTTTTTCAAGGCAAAGAGCTTATTCGCCTTATTCAAATTTTAAGGTTGGCGCGTATCTTTTAGATGCTAACGATGAATGCTATTACGGCTGTAATATTGAAAACGCTTCCTACTCTGCTACAATTTGTGCGGAAAGAGGCGCGTTTATGCAGGCGGTATCTGTTGGAACCAGAAAATTCAAGGCGATTTGCATTGTGGGCGGAACTAATGAAATTACAGATTTTTGCTACCCCTGTGGCGTTTGTTTACAGTTCATGAGTGAATTTTGCGATAAGGATTTTGAAATCGTATTGTTTAACGGCAAGGAAATTCGAGTACATACTCTTGGAGAGCTTTTGCCATACGTATTTGATAAGGAACAATTAAAATGAGAGCTTACGATATTATTTATAAGAAAAGACAGGGGCTTGCTAACTCAAAAGAAGAAATTGAGTTTATGATTAACGGATATATGTCCGGAGACGTGGCTGATTATCAAATTTCAGCATATCTTATGGCTATTTGCTTTAACTCAATGAATGAAGCTGAAACCTTTTACTTAACCGACGTAATGATGCGCTCGGGAGACTTAGTTGATTTAAGTCAATTTGGCAATTTATCCGTTGACAAGCACAGTACAGGCGGGGTTGGCGATAAAACAACGTTAATTGTTGCGCCTATTGTCGCTTCTCTTGGTTGCAAGGTTGCTAAAATGTCCGGTCGCGGTCTTGGTCATACAGGTGGCACGGTTGATAAGCTGGAGTCATTAGACGGATATAAATCTTCTCTTTCATCAGAGGAATTTTTAGGTCAGGTTGAAAGCGTTGGTATTGCCGTTACGGGACAAAGCGGAAATTTAGCTCCTGCTGACAAAAAGCTATACGCGTTAAGAGACGTAACTGCAACTATTGACTGCATACCTTTAATTGCTTCAAGCATTATGTCAAAGAAGCTAGCATCAGGTGCTAACACTATCGTTCTTGACGTAAAGTGTGGCAGCGGAGCTTTTATGAAAGACCCCGAAAGTGCAAAAGCGTTGGCTAAGGCTATGATTGATATTGGCAAGAAATTTGGAAGAAACGTTCGTGCTTTAATTACAAACATGGACGTGCCTCTTGGCTCCTTTGTGGGTAACGCGTTAGAGGTTTATGAGGCAGTACAGGTATTAAGCGGTAAGGGCGAAAAAAATCTTACTGAGATTTGTATTTCTCTTGCTTCAAATATGGTTTCTCTTTCATTGAATATTGATATTGATGAAGCGAAATCGCGTGTTGAAAATGCTATATCAAGCGGTAAGGCACTTGAGAAAATGAAGGAATGGATAGATGCTCAAGGCGGAGATATTGCTCCTTTAAACGAGCCAAGCTTACTTCTTAACGCTCCATGCAAAAAGGAATATAAAGCTGCTACAAGCGGCTATATTTCAAAGATCAATGCGGAACGCGTCGGAATTGCATCAATGCTTTTAGGTGCAGGCCGTGCTAAGAAGGACGATATTATTGATTATCGTGCCGGCATCGAGCTTATATGCAAGCAGGGTCAATACGTAAATAAGGGCGACACACTTTGCGTGCTTTATTCATCAAATGAAGATTTATTTAATTCCTGTGAAGGAAAACTAGAGGAAGCTTTTTCATATGATACACGTGCTGTAAATGACAGCAAGCTGATTTACGATATATTATAAAATTACTGCCTACGAAAATTTCGTAGGCAGTTTTTCAAACATGTATTGATTTTATAAATTTTTAGGTATATAATATAAGCGATAATATAAAATGAGGTAAATTTAAGATGTTTAAAACGGAATTACATTGCCACTCAAACGATATTAGCGCATGCGCTAGAGTTGGCACTACGGAAATTATAGATACGTTTGTTAAGGCGGGATATTCTTCTCTCGTTTTAGCTAACCACCTAAACAGCTGGACAGTTGATAATATTTGTCCTAACGACTGGAACGGATTTGTTGACAAGTATTATGAGGCTTACGAGAAACTAAAAAAGGACGCTGAGGGTAAATTAAATATTTTATTTGGTGCGGAGCTAAGATTTAACGGAAGCAACAATGACTATTTAGTTTTCGGTATGACTAAGGAATTTTTATATGAGCATCCGGATATTTTTGATTTACATGCTGAGAAGTTCCACAATCTTGCCAAAGAAAATAACATGCTCTTTATTCAAGCCCACCCATTTAGAAACTGGATGATGGTAATTGACCCAAGAATGGTTGACGGCGTTGAGGTATTTAACGGACATTTCGGTCATGATTCAAGAAATGAAATTGCTGACATGTGGGCTGAAAAGTTTAATTTAATTAAGACATCAGGCACAGATTTCCACTATATTACATCCCCTGCAAACGGTGGTATTTTCACAGAGGAAGAAATTACCGATATGGCTCAGCTTGTTGAAATTTTAAAGAGCGGCAATTACACTTTAAATAGAGATTGCTAACACGGAGAAAACATGATTACACTTTCACAGTATAATGCTAAGTTTGAGGAATGCTACAAAAGAATGACAAGAGTTAGAAATCTTGCAAGCGCATTAAAGGACGGTCGCTTTTGGTTTGGCGCAACGTCATTCAGATTAGACGTTGACAAATATATGAAAACCATTAAATCTGTAAATGATGCATATAACTCTTCCCCATCGTATAAAAGCAAGGATTTTACACAGTACGTAGAAAAGCTTGAATATGACGTTAA
Organism: Eubacteriales bacterium; assembly: GCA_045632345.1. GTDB lineage: Bacteria > Bacillota > Clostridia > Oscillospirales > CAG-272 > RGIG2000. The sequence continues at coordinate 51,934 of JAZQWM010000009.1, forward strand.
GGGATACGAGGAATATTTAATAAAGGTTAAGGAAATATCGGAAGCGACTAGAAAAGCAGGATATTAAAAAGCAAGAGGATTTTCCTCTTGCTTTTTTGTTATTCTGTTAGTGAGTTTATCGACACACCTGTTGGTAGGCTTGTTTGAGTAGCTTGTAGATATACTGTTGTATCTCCCTCAGTTAAGTAGATTGCCATAACAACTGCTAGGTCTTTATTTGCATCGTTAAAGCCTGATACCTTCAAGTCAAAGCCACAGAATTTTCTGTCAAGCTCTGCTTTTTGAGTAAAGGATACTATCTCGTTATCAAGAGGAGCTTTTCCGTTGAGCTTTTCTTCAAGCGATAATACAACGCCGTAGCTTACTGACGTTTGATTTAAAGCTTCATAAGCATCAATGGCACTCTTATTTATCATAAAGCCCATTGTAATTTCAAGTCTGCCATCCTCTGGCATTGAGTAGCCTAGGAATAAGAATAGTGGATCGGCAGATGGTGCTTCCTCAATATATTCACTCTCGCACACGCTGCAAATACAGGTCTTTGTACCTGTAAATACAAATCCGTTTGCGTAAGAAACGCCGATTATTTCGCCTTCCTTATGACCTGTAATTGGTAATAGCTCGTAGGTGTACGTAATTTCCTCATAGTTATTGCTATTTGTTTTTTGGTTAGTAAACACCTTAACGGTTACCTCGCCCTCAACGAATTCTCCGCAAGGGCAGTCGCCCTTATAACCCTTAAAGCCCACCTCTGTACACGTATCAACAACCTTGGTTGCTTCAACTAGTGGATGCGGAATACCGTAAACAATTTTATATGCAGGATAGGTTACACCGTCAACGGTTTTAGATTCACAGTTACTGAATGCGCTTCCGTGTGTAATTGGAGCGTTTGTATAAACGGTAATACCGTGGCTCTTATGGAATGCATCATTGCTAAGTGAAAGCTCTGTTGAGTGAATATAAATTTCCGCAGGTCCTGTTGTTGGGTCGTTATCGTCTGCCCATTCGTACGAGTAGCAGAACGTCCAGCCTGCTGGGAATTTATTTACTTCCATTAAAACAGCCTTTTTGAGCTTATAGTTTCTATTAAACGGGTCGTTATCTAAGGAAGTTATTCCTCTGCCTACGTAGATATATTCTATATTGTTTTCCCAGAATGCACTACCTGTAAATTGAGGTCTTGAATAGTCAGGCAAAATAATTTCTTTAATGCCTGTACAGTTACCAAATGCTTTACCTGCAAGAACATAATCGCTGTTTGTTGAGAAGGTTACCCTCTCAATGCTTTTTACCATGCTGAAAACTTCTGCTTCATAGGTAACGAACGCGCCTTCCTTATCGGAAAGAATATTTTTGATTGCGGTGTTTGCGCAGCCCTTTTTAAACGTTACGTTGGCAGCGCCAATATTGATGGTTTCAAGTGAGGATAATTGTGCAAAGCTATATACGTTGATTTTTGCACCGTCCTCAATATTTATTGTTCTTAATCTATATGCACCAAATTCAAATCTAATTGCTGAAATACATGCAGGAACAGATACCTCGGCAACGTCATCTGATGAGAAATCTCCGTAATACTTAATGCCTGTGATTGTATATGAGTATGCGCCCTCTTCGCCTGATGCTTCAAGATGGAATATATCGGTAACGGGAACACTCATTTTCACTTCTCCGTCTGATGTGTAGAAAACAACTTCAACGCTTATGAATGATGGGTCATAGGAATACTTTTTGTTTTCTATTTTTCCACAAGAGGAGCATTCATAGGTTTTAACTCCCGCTTCCGTTGGAGTGGCAGGAACGTCATTTATAACGCTGAAGCTATGAGGTGCTTTTCCCTCTGATTCAATATAGTATGAATGCTGACATAGTGAACACGTAAATTCTGTTCTGCCTGATGATATACAGGTTGCTGCATATTCAGACTTTTCATAATTATGGATACAGTCAATAGGTACTACTGTAACAAACACCGTATCACCGACCTTTTGGGATACTGTCGTGTGTGTATCAAGTAATAGCTCCTTAAGAGCTTCCGTTTCTGCAAAATTCAAAACAAATGAGCCACCTGTTACGTTGAAGTAGTTAAGCTGTTCATTATTATATGAATTTGTATTAGCTGAGAAAATCGCTGCATTTTCCTCGATAAAGATAAACGAGCCGCCGCTGATATTAACGTTTATAATACCTACGTAGGTTGTTCCGCCTGTAAGTGAAGGTCCTGTTAAAACGATTTCGGCTCCCTCATAAACGTTAACGTTTGGTTGTCTTTCCAAGTCTCTATCCATGTGTAGCAGTCTATACGCGGTAACCTTACCGTAAATATCCATTGTTGGATATAGCTGTGTACCAATGGTGTTTGTATCGCAGCCAAGAATAGCGGTTGATGCTTCAACTACGATATCAGCGCCGATAAGTAAATAGTTATTATTTCCCGCATAAGTATGAGAGTGCATTCTAAAAAGGTGCGCGCCTAAGCCTGACGTATCGCTTGGCTCAAATATAATTTCGCCCTCTCCGTAAAATCTTCTGCCTGCTCTTTCCTGCTCAAAGCCACGGTTTGTGCCTTTGATTGTCAAGGAATGTCCATTCATAAAGAAATTGGTAATGCCTTGGTTTTTTGTTGAAATGGTGCCGCTTTCTGATACTAAGTCATTCATAAGCTTTACTGCTGTACCGTTTGCAACGGCAGTTTTCATGGCTTCGATTGTATCAACCTCAAGTGCCTTAAACTGATAAAGAGGTGTATTCTTATCAAAGCTTACAACGTCTCCTGCGCTCCACGCTTTACCGTCAGGTGTTGCCCATACTAAGCAGTAGCCTGTATCTACTGTTTTTGTAGGGAGTGTAATTTTTTCTCCCTTAGCAACAACTTGCGTTCCCTCTGTTCCAACAGTCTTATCCAAGGAAGTTGAGTTTATTCCCGTCATATAGGAAATTGTTATTTGCTCCTGCTCTGCAAAGGTATTAAATGCCAAAAGCATAGCTGAGCAAATTGTAACTGTTATTATCGCTAATATAAGCAATATTCTTTTTTTCATAGCTTTTCTCCTTAATATATACAATTACAATAAAATTTTATCATATTTAGTTATAATTGTCAATAAATCGAGCGATATATATGCGTTTTTGGCAACAATGCACAAAACAATATTTTTATTTTTATGCAAAAAAGCAAGAGGCTTAGCCTCTTGCTTTTCTATTTTAGGATAATGAGTTTATTGATACCCCTGTTGGTAGGTTGGTTTGAGTATCTTGCAGATATACCGTTGTATCTCCATCGGTTACGTAGATTGCCATAACGACTGCTAAATCCTTAATATTATCGTTAAAGCCTGAAATCTTTAAGTCAAAGCCACAGAGTTTTCTGTCAAGCTCTGTCTTTTGAGTATATGATGCCACCTCGCTATCGAGAGGAGCTTTACCGTTAAGATTGTTTTCAAGGGCTAATACAACGCCGTAATTGAAGGTATTTCCAGATAATTCTTCGTAGGTATCAATTACTTTATTGTTAATCATAAAGCCCATTGTGATTTCAAGTCTGCCATCCTCAGGCATTGAGTAGCCTAAGAATACAAATAATGGGGCAGCACTTGGCACAAGCTCTGTGTATTCCTCGTTACAAACGCGACAAATACAATCCTTTAAGCCCTCAAGCATGTAGCCATTGAGATAGTCAACGTAAACAATATCACCCTCAAAGTGTCCTGTTGCAGGAATTACGGTTGAATAATATACTTTATCTACAAAGTTTTCGCTATTAGTAAGAGCTGCTGTAAAGGTTCTTGCAGTTACTTCTCCGTCTAATTGAACACCGCAAGGACAATCAGTCTTATATCCGTTTACGCCGTTTTCTGTACATGTTGGCTCCTCGTATGCTTCAACGAGCTTATGAGGAATACCGTACACAATGGTATATGCAGGATAGTACACGTCGTTTTTAGTTACTTCGGTACAGCCATTGAATGCACTTCCGTTTGTAATAGGCGCATTTGTGTAAATGGTAACGCCATGACATTGATAGAACGTATTGTTTGGAAGTGAGAGTGAATCTGAGTGAATGTAAACCTCAACAGGCTTTTCTGCAGTATTTTCAACACAGAAGGTATATTCTTGGATTATTTTAACAACGTCCATAAGAACGATTTTCTCAACGTTTTGGCAATAGTCAAACGCTTTACCATCAAGATATTTTATTCCTCTACCTAAATAGATATATTTGAGTGAAGTGCACTTATAGAACGGAGGATCCATTTTAAACGTTACATCTGAATAGTCAGGGGCTATAAACTCTGTTATACCTACTCCTCTAAAGCTATTGCTTCCAAATACGTACTTACTGTAAGAGCTAAGCTTTAATTCTGTAATAGATGATCTACCGTCAAATACCTGTGTGTCAAAGGTTATGTCTGCTCCCTGCACCTCTGATTTAATAGAGAATATTACTTTATTAGTACAGCCCTTAACAAATTTTACAGTTGATGCGCCAATTTCAATATGAGTTAACGCTTTACAATTTGCAAAGCTGCTAACAGTTACATTTGCTCCGTCGATTATTACGAGCTTTTGAAGCGTTGTGTTTTCTGATGCAAAATTTATATCAGCTATGCCCACAGGAACGTTGATAGCTACTATATTTGCTACTGTATAGCCGCCAAAGTCCTTTAAGCCAACTAGCTTATATTGATTATTGCCCATGCTTTCTAAGTTGAATACGTCGCTTACCTTTACAGATACTTCTTCTTCAATTTCGTCTGTTTTTACGGTAACCTTTACTTCCTTTTCAGCTACGTCGTCATAATAGATTTCGCTTTTTGTATCAAAGCAAACCTTACACTCATAGCTCTTTACGCCCGCTGACGTATAGGTAGGTTGCTTATCATCTACTAATTTCCAGTCATGGTCTGCATAATCCCCATATACAACGGTATAAGTGTGATTGCATTTTGAACAGGTATAAGTTTTATCTGCAAGCGCAATACAAGTTGCATTAATCTCACTGGTAACTGCGTAAGTATGAGCGCATTCGCTCTCTTCTACAACGATATAGTAGGTTGCTCCGCCAAGCTCAAGTGGTTGAATTTTATATCCTAAAGCGATATATTCTTCAACTTTTTCTCCAAAAGCCACGTTAAACGTGCCGCCGGATATTGATATAATTTGACGATCGCCATATGATACGGTATCGTTATTATTCCAATAGTCTGTTCCGCTTGCATTTTCAGCTAATTTAATATATCCGTCGGTTACTGTTATGCGAACCTTACCGTTTCCTGCGGCATCATAAGTTCCGATCGTAAATAGCGCGTCTCCTGTTACGGTTAAATCTTTAGCGTTGATTTTAATGTCAAGCTCATGGTTAAGAGTAGATATATAAGCGATTTTTGCGCAAGAGGCTTTACCAAAAATATGAATTGGAATTACGCTATTATTGCCGTTAGTGTAATGTAATAACGTTCCTTTTGTTGATATAGTAACATCCTTACCAACGATAAGTCTTTGGTTTCCGTCGCCGAAGCCGTGTGAAGAAGCATTAAAGAAATTGCCTGTTCCTGTGTGGATAACGGAACCTTCGCCTACAAGTATAACACCTGCTCTTTGCTCTTCAAACAAATTTTTTGCTGATGAGGTAATTGAGTAGCCGTTTAAATCAAAGATTACTCTACCGCCCCAAGGTGGCGCGATTCTAGACTCTAAAACGATATCCTCTTGAAGACGTACAAAGATTTGGTCCCATTGGCTGTTACCCTGTGTAGCACCTTGGTACTTAATGCTTTCGTTTGTTCCGTCATATCCGTACGCCTCATACAAATCAAGGTCGCTTGTTAACGTAACTACTTCGCCAACATCGTAAACATCACCCTCTACATTATACCAGCCAAAAAGTGTTTTTCCACTTTGGTTAGTATAGCCTGTGCTTTTTATGGTAATTTGTCCGTTTGCATCAGTTGTGGCCGTTTCCTTTACAGAACCCCATATATCACGGTAGGTTACCAAGTATTCTTCAGCGCATACTGATATTGCGAAAATAAAAGCAAAAACGAATATTAGTGAAATAAATATAAGTATTTTCTTTTTCATTTTCAGTTCTCCTTATAATATATTGTTACGATTTAAGTTTACCATATTTTGTTCTATTTGTCAATAATCTCATAATTTTCAAATTGTTTTTATTCAATTTGCACAAACAAAAAAGCAAGAGGTTGCCCTCTTGCTTTTTCATTAAGATTTGAATTATTCTACCGGTGTTTCTTCTTCCTTTGGTTCTTCCGCAGGTGGATTTACAGGAGCTTCACTTCCAAGATATTTGTTAATTGAAATTGAAGCCGGTAAATCTGTTTGAGTATCTTGTAGATATACCAAGCTATCGCCCTCAGCTACGTATGCAGCCATAACAAGCTCTAAATCATAAAGCTCAGTTGTAAAGCCTGAAACAACAAAGTCAAATGATAAAAACTCCTTAGGTACAGTTGTCTTAACCACAGCCACATTCTCAAGCGTTTCATCAAATGGAGCCTTGCCATCAAGAGCGTTAGCTAATGCAAAAGCAACGCCGTAGCTTATCGAAGTTTCTGCCACTGATTCATATTCTGCGATTGCTTCCTTATTTACAATATAGCCAATGCTCATTTGGAGTCTTCCGTCCTCAGGCATTGAGTAGCCATTAAAGATGAATAATGCTGCTGCATCCTTTTCTACTGTATGCTCAACGTTACATCTTGTACAGATGTATGATACTGCGCCCTTTTCAAGATAGCTTACGTATGCGATGTTTGTCTTTTCGCCAAGCTTATCGTGTCCTAAAGGAGCGATTTCTGTTACAGTGAATGTAACTGCCTCATCAACTGCTGTATCAGCTGTGATATTGTGCTTCTTTTCATACTTATTGATTACTGTTGTTTCAGTAAAGTACGTTTCAGAGCCACATGGACACTTTGTGATATCTACAATCCAAGTATTTAAGCCGATATTTACACAGTCAGGGTCAACAACGTGGTTTGTAAGTGGATGAGCAAGACCGAGATATACTGTCCAAGCCTTAAAGCCGTTTGTATCGCCACAGTTTGCAAATACTTCGCCGCTTGTGCCGATATTGTCTGTTATTGTATATACGAAGATACCGTCGCACTCCTTAAATAAGCCCTTATTGAATACAAAGTCAAGTGAGTGGTTATAAACATAGAAAGGTGTTGCGTAGTTGCTTGAGCCAGCGTATTCAAATTCATATTCGCTTGTGTGTGTAACACCTTCCATGATATAAAGTGTTTCAAGCGCTTTAAGGTTTCTAAATGGATAGTTTTTAATCTCAATATTCTTACCGATATAGAGAGTTACAGCCTTATCACATTCCTTAAATGCATCAACGCCTGTGAATTCTACATTTATGTTATCTTCAAATGTGATTGAAGCGAAGTCAGCATAACGGAATGCTTCTCTACCAATCTTAAATGTGGATGTATTTGAGAATACGACGTCGTTTGTTGGTGATGTGCTTCTGAATGCATAGTCGCCGATTGTGTAGGTTGAGTTTTCACCAAATGCAAGATATGTTACTGTGCTTCTGCCGTCAAATGCCTGTGAGCCAAATGTTGCGGTTACATTATTTGCGGTAAAGTCAAGCGTATTAATTGCTGAACAATCACGGAAGCAGTAGTATCCAAAATCATATGTAGAATTTGCACCGAATTTTACCTCGGTAAGCTTTGCGTTCTTAAAGCACTCTTGACCGAATGTATATGTGGAGTTTTCGCCGCTTACATCAAGTGATGTAATTGCGCTCTTTCCGTTAAATACATGGTTAGCAACTATAACTGTTAAGTTATTTGCACTTGCATCAATCCTTTGAAGATTATTTGTTGAGCTGTAGCAGTTGCTATTAAAGTTATAGGTTGAGCCTTCTCCAAGTGTTAATTCAGTAAAAATAGAGTTTCTGAACGCTTCGCTATTGAATGTATATGTGCCGTTTTTACCGTTGATTAAAAGCGTCTGAAGTGTGTTCTTACCGAATCCGTACGCATTTACTGTTACATTTAAGCTGTCTGCGCTTGCATCAATCTTAGCTATTGGAGTTGAACCATTAAAGCAGTTATTGAATACGTAGGTTGAGCCTTTACCGAGTGTTACCTCTGCAATCTTTGTATCAACAAACGCGCTACCGTTAAAGGTATATGTGGAGTTTTCGCCGTTAATCTTTAAGGTATCAAACGCTGTATGTCCCTTAAACGCCTCTCCTTCAATCAATAATGTAATTCCGCTTGCGCTTGCATCAAGAGCTTTGAAGGATGATTTATTTGGAGTACCGTTTATGCAGTATCTCTTGAATGTGTATGATGAATTCGGTGCTAAAACAAACTCTGTAAATAATGCATCATTAAATGTGCCTTCGCTAATTACATATGTTGAATTTTCACCAAATTTAAGTGTTGTGATAGCACCTGTTTGCTTGTTGTCTAACCATGAGTTAAAGGCACTATTGTTCATAGTTACAGTCATATTGCCTGCACTCATATCAATTTCTTCAAGTATTGTGTTTGTAAATGCTTGTTGACCTATTGTGTAGCTGCTGTTTGGCGCTAACACAACCTTTGGAATTGGGCAATATGTAAAGCATCTTGATCCTATGCTATACGTTGCATTTTCGCCGAATTTTACGCTTGTAAGTGTTTTACAGTTTTCAAACATTCTATACATTAAATCAAAGCTTACTCCATCAGGGAAAACAAGCTCTGTCATATCGTTTCCGTAGAAGTTTTGTTCGCCTGAGAATGTATATGTGTTTGTTGCAGGGAATTTTAATTCTGTAATTGTACAGTTATAGAATGCATATGACTTAATATCGTAAGTTGAATTTTCGCCAAAAATAAGATTTGTTAACGCGCCTCTTCCATTAAATGCACTTGGCATAAAGGTTACCGTATGATTGCCCGCGCTTAAGTCGATTGTAGCAATCTTTTGCATGTCGCGTCTTTCGTTGTTTGGACTATAGTAGCTACAGCTTGCGCAGAATACTACATTAGCATTTTTGCCTACTGTAATCTTTTCAACCTTTCTTAGGTTACCGATATTTTGAAACTCAACCTTTGCGCCTTCTGCGATATTAAGCTCAGCTACGCCGTATTCTACATTATTATATTTTTCGTAGTTGTGAGTTGTGATGTAGATATACATAATTCCCTTAGGAATTGTAATACCGTAAATGTTTCTAATCTTATAGTCGCCAAATGCTTTAACTGCGGAAAGAGTATAAACATAGTCTCCATCTGAGCCTGATGTAGCAAAGTCGAAAACCTCGCTTGCCTTAACAGTGATTTCCTCAAATGTGCCATCATCAAGTCTAATCTTAACTAAAATGTCAAGGTTAGATGGATCAAGGTTGTATGGAGATGTTTTTGACATACCACACATTGAGCACGCGTATGATTTTGAACCAAGGGATGTAAGTGTTGCTTCGATGTGCTCACCTAAAACAAGGTTGTGGTTAAGCTTTTCGCCCCATGTGAAGTATACATTATGACCGCACTCTGTACAGTTATAGTCTGCATATGCAGCGTGGCTACATGTAGCATCTGTTGGTTCGCCACTGAATGTGTGCTCACATGCTGCAGGAACAACTACTTGGAATGTTGTGTTGTCTGCTACAAGATTTTGAAGCTTATAGTCAACTGATGTAGTAGCGTTCTTAAATAAGAAGAAGTTAGCACCTTGAACCATTACGAAATCATCTGTTAATTTATCGTATGTTGTAGTTGTTGTGCCATCGCCGTTATCTACTACTGTTGCTTCGTAAATAAGTAATGTTTCAATAGCGTTGCCATCAGCGTTCTTTGTTGATGTGTATCTATACTCTGTTTTGTTGCCTGCGAAGTCAGTTACAACGAGCTTTGCAGGATTTGTTCCATCGTACTTGCTGAATACGAGCTTGTATGCAGCCTTGTTGTAGTATGGAACATAGTATGTTGAGTCGTTATTGTTTGTAACAAGACCATTACCGCCATCGTGAATCATATTAACATAATCTTCTGTTAAAAATGATGAAATAGCAGGAACCTTATTGTCAGGAAGAACGAATGAACCGCCTGAAATCTTGATTGAGTCTCTATTTGTATCTGTAACCTCATATGGTGAGTATGTTGCAGATCCTACAACAAATTCCTCAAGGTATTCATCTGACCAGAATGAAAGGTTTTCAGCCTCTGCAGGTAAGTAGAATGTACCACCGTAAATTCTTATTTGAATAGCGTGGCTGTTGAAGTAGTATTGCGTATTTGATGATTTGTAATAGCACTGATATAATGCAGGACCATTAATTTTAACTACTGCGTTTTCATAAATTTCAAAAACTTGAGTTCTGGTTGGGCCTGTGCTTGTTACCATAAGACCGTAAACATCAATCTTACCGTAAATTCTGATCCAAGGATAGTGTGGGTTAGTGCCATCCCAGTCCTGTGTGAGCCAGAAGTCAGGAGCGTTAATTGTAACATCGCGACCAACAACGGATTTGTTCTTTGTACCATTATAGCCGTGACCTTGGCTATTGATTACATAGTATGAGCCAACCTTACCATCTGTGCTTGTTACATTTAATGTACCTTCACCTAAGATTTGCTTACCCGAACGCTGATTACCGATAATATCACCGTTTCTTGTCATATCGATAGTGTGGCCATTTAAGATAAGTGCGGACATATCCTGGTCCCTAACATCAATACCAACGGTGGTTATGATATCAGCCATTAAGATAGCGGCAATGCTTTCGTTTGTCATAGCATAGTTAACTTCTGTAATTGTGTAACATTCCTTAGCTACGCATCTGAAAAGCTTTGTGTCCTTATCGAATGATACGGTCTCTCCCGCTTTATATGTGCGACCGTCTTCTGTGTAGAATACAAGCTGGAAGCCATCTTGTCCTACATATGAGTTGTCGGCAGTTAATGGAAGCGTAAATTCTTCTCCTGCCTTTACTGTTTGTTTACCGCCTGCATATGCAACTGTATCAAGAGTGGTTGTAGTACTTGTTGTATCTTGAGACTTTACATATGAAACGGTAATGTCCTTTGCTTCTGCTTCGTTTGCAATTGCTACAACGCCAAGAACTAAAATAGCAACTAAAACGAAAATCAAAGCAATTAAACTCTTTTTCATTTTGGTTTCTCCTTTAAGATATATAATATATATTAATGATATCACATATTGTGTAATATGTCAACCAACGAGTGATTAAAAGAGGTTTTTTCGTAATATTGCACAAAACTAAGATGGTTTATTTATACAAAAAAGCAAGAGCTTTGTTGCTCTTGCCTTTAGTTTTGATTTAGAGTGATGCTAAAGCATCAAGGATGCCTTGCTTTTGGCTTTCGTATTTTGCAAGCTTTGCTTTTTCGCCCTCAACTACCTTTTCAGGCGCTTTGTTTACAAACTCTGCGTTGGAAAGCTTCTTTACAAGTCTGTCTATTTCAACGTTTACCTTGTCAAGCTCGCCGTTTAAGCGTGCTTTTTCCTTTTCGGTATCAATCATTTCAGCCATTGGGATGTAGATTGTAGCCGCGTGAGTGATAATTTGAACTGCGTTTTCGCCTTGGTAGTCCTCAGTTAATTCAACCTCGGAAGCAGATGCAAGCTTCTTAAAGAACTCGAATGTTGCCTCGTTGAAGCTGTCTGTATGCTTAGATGAAATGAAAACCTTTGCCTTTCTTGAAGGTGGAACGTTCATTTCTGTTCTTCTTTGACGAATAGCTTTAATTGTTTCAATTACTCTTTCCATAATTTCAAGCTCTGTGTCAAAATTATACTCATTTTTAGACACAGGGTAGGATGAAATCATGATGCTTTCGCTTTCCTCAAAGTGTGGAAGTGAGAGGTAGATTTCCTCTGTGATAAATGGCATAAATGGATGTAGGAGCTTTAAGATGCTTTCAAGAACGTAAACGATAACGTTTTGTGAAACTAAGTTTGCTTCTGTTCCCTTAGCGGAAAGTGTTGTCTTTGAAAGCTCAATATACCAGTCGCAGAATACGTCCCAGATAAAGTCGTAGATTTCGCCAAGAGCAATACCTAATTCGTATGAATCAAGGTTGTCTCTTACGCGCTTAATAAGTGAGTTAAGCTTGCCTAAAATCCATTTATCTTGGATACCGAGCTTACACTCGCATGGCATTTCAACCTTTTCAATATCAAGGTTCATCATTACGAAGCGGGCAGCATTCCAAAGCTTGTTAGCGAAGTTTCTTGCGCTTTCAATCTTTTCATCGCTGAAACGCATATCGTTTCCTGGGGAGTTGCCTGTTGCTAAAGCAAAGCGGAGTGCGTCTGCGCCGTATTTTTCAATAATTACAAGTGGGTCAATGCCGTTACCTAAGGATTTTGACATTTTTCTGCCTTGAGCATCACGAACAAGACCGTGGATAAGAACTGTGTCAAATGGCTTCTCTCCCATGTACTCAAGACCGCTGAAAATCATTCTTGATACCCAGAAGGTAATGATATCGTAGCCGGTAACAAGTGTATTTGTTGGGTAGAAGTATTTTAAGTCCTCTGTTTGGTTTGGCCAACCGAGTGTTGAGAATGGCCAGAGGGCGGATGAGAACCAGGTATCAAGTGTATCTGGGTCTTGGCGCATTTCCTTGCCGCACTTTGGACAAGTAGCCTTGCCTTCCTTTGTTACTACGATTTCATCGCAGTCATCGCAGTAGAATGCAGGAATTCTGTGTCCCCACCATAATTGACGGGAGATACACCAGTCTCTGATATTTTCCATCCAGTGGAAGTAGTTCTTTTCAAATCTTTCAGGAACGAATTTGATGTCGCCGTTTCTTACCGCATCAATAGCAGGCTTTGCAAGTGGCTCCATTTTAACGAACCATTGGAGTGATACTCTTGGCTCAACGGTTGTGCCGCAACGGTAGCAGGTGCCTACGTTATGTGAGTAGTCCTCAACCTTGATCAAGAAGCCTTGCTCGTCAAGATCCTTAACGATTGCTTTTCTTGCTTCAAAGCGGTCCATACCCGCGTATGCTTGGTAGTCCTCTGTGATTTTTGCATCAGGAGTCATAACGTTAATAATTGGTAAATTATGACGCTTACCAACCTCAAAGTCGTTAGGGTCGTGGGCAGGAGTGATTTTAACTACGCCTGTACCGAAGTCCATTTCAACGTATTCGTCAGCAACTACCGGAATTTCACGGTTTACAAGTGGAATAATGAGAGTTTTGCCGATAATGTCTTTGTATCTTTCATCGTTAGGGTTTACAGCTACTGCTGTATCGCCAAGCATTGTTTCAGGACGGGTTGTAGCAAATTCAAGGTAACCGCTGCCGTCCTTGAATGGATACTTAATGTGCCAGAAGTGGCCTGCTTGATCCTCGTATTCTACCTCTGCATCGGAAATTGAGGTTAAGCAATGTGGACACCAGTTGATAATTCTTTCGCCACGGTAGATAAGTCCCTTATTGTAAAGGCGAACGAATACCTCTTTAACTGCCTCGGAGCAGCCCTCGTCCATTGTGAAGCGTTCTCTTGACCAGTCGCATGATGAGCCTAATTTTTTAAGCTGAGAAATAATTCTTCCGCCGTATTGCTCCTTCCATGCCCATGCTCTTTCAAGGAAGCCGTCTCTGCCGATATCGTCCTTTGTTACGCCGTCCTTACGCATAGCTTCAACGATTTTTGCTTCTGTTGCGATTGAAGCGTGGTCTGTGCCTGGGAGCCAAAGTGTTGAATAGCCGTTCATTCTCTTGTAGCGAATGAGGATATCTTGTAATGTGTTATCAAGGGCGTGTCCCATGTGGAGCTGACCTGTGATGTTTGGTGGTGGAATAACTATTGAATAGTGAGGCTTTGAATGGTCAACCTCTGGGGTAAAATACTTTTTGTCGCACCAATTTAAGTAAATTCTTTCCTCGAATTCACTTGGTGCATAGGTTTTGTTAAGTTCTTTCATTTTATATCTCCTTTGATTATTTACAAATAAAAAACGCCCCGACTAAAAAGTCAGGGCGCAATAAGCGTGGTACCACCTGAATTCATACCGAAGGGTATGCACTCTTTTCTCATAACGGGAGATGCCGTCAATGACTACTGTTACTTCGCCACCGCCACTCGAAAGCTACCTTCTCCATACTATCCTGCCGATTTTCCACCACCTACGGCTCTCTATAAGGTCTAAATTATGGGTACTCCTCTTTGTCATCGTGTTTTATCGCACTTATTTTAACATATAAATTATTTATTGTCAATATTAAATTATATTTAATTTATATGCAATTTTGCAGGCGCGCTTGTATGCTTCCGTAAAATATTCCGCGTAGGTCATTTTCTCGTAAAGAGCGTTTTCGTATCTATTTGGCTTTGGGCGAATGTTTAATTCAAAGTTTAAAATTTCAAGTCTGTTTGATTTTTTAAGTCTTTCTACGTTATAATCCCAGTTTGCAACGCCGTCAAATGGGAGAATGTGTAGGTCATCTGTCCAATAGATTGAGCCGTCATATCGGCTGATACCGAGATTATCGTTTAGGTGTGTCATAATTAGCTTATTTCCAAATTTGGCAAGAAGATCCTTGGAGTGATTATAGCACATTTCATGTCCGCTATCCCAGCAAAAGCCTACGGTGTCGTTATCCTTAAAATGCTCCATTAGTGCTTCAAGATGGTCAAGTCCCTCGGTGTTTTCAAATGCGATTTTAACGCCGTATTCGGTTGCCTTGTTTACGAGCTTAGAATAATTGTCAAGTCCCTCTTTGGTTGGGGCAGGAATATTATCAAAGCCAATCCACGTATGGACTACCATAATTGGAATGTTATATTTTTTGCATGCTTCAAGAGGAATAAGAAGCTCATTTAGTGCTTTTATTGACACGTCCTGGCATTTTTCCCACATGCTTGCTGCTCCGCCATACGGTGCGTGGAGTGATTGAATTTCAACATTTAGCTCTTTGGCTACGGTAACGATAGCGTTTAGCTTTTCATCATTATCCCATTCGGGGGAGATAGCATCGAAGCCTATTTGCTTAACTAATTTAACCACCTCTGTGGTTGGAATTTTATAATTGTTATAAACTGAAATACCTAATTTTTGTTTCCACATAATATTTTGCCTTTCAAACTGATGTATCTATTTTAACATTTTTGTTTTAAAAAATCAATCATTTCTTGACTTGTTGGTAACACTAACACACATTATTATATTTTTAAAAAAATTTCAAAAAAACTCTTGCAAAATAAAAAAATATATGATATAATACGTGAGCATTTGACAAATGGCCCGTTGGTCAAGCGGCTAAGACGTAGCCCTCTCAAGGCTGAATCATGGGTTCGATTCCCGTACGGGTCACCAACTAAACACACTTCCAAAACCTGATTTCTTAGGTATGTAGGGAGTGTGTTTTGCTTTTATGCCCTTTTTCCCTGAATTTCCAATCTAAATAATACAAAGTAATAATGCAAAAAAGAGTTCTGCGCAATACAGAACTCTTTTTCTTGTATATTTAGTTTGCAATTCCAAAGAAACGCTGGAAGAAAGAAATAAGCTTTTCAATTACACGTGCTTTTTTCTTTGCCTTTCCACCACCAAACAAGGAAACAGGCGGTAAAATTTTGTCAATGTCTGTTCCTGTCGTTTTCAACACGCCGTCGCTGAATGAGTATTCAATAAACTTTCGTGTTTCCTCTGGCTTTAAGTTTTCTTCCTCAATGATTTGTGTTAGCTGAGCTTCACGCTCTTTTAAAACGTACTCGCGCCATTCAGCCAAAACATCCTCAACATCGTTAATTCCTGCAACGAAGGTTTCAATAAGGTCTTTCTTGCTTCTCAACTCGTCGCTGGACTCAATAGCTCTTGTGATAGAAACGAGAATTTCCTTGTCTTTGCAATGTGAATCGTGATACTTCTTCACAAGCATCAAAATATAGTCAATATTGATTTCGATTTGCTTTACTAGCTCCATTTCAAAAACAATATCGTCATTTACATTCGTTTTGTTGTGTGGGTCTGGCTTGTATTTGTCTTTCAAGTCAAGGTATCTGCTTAAAAAGTCTTGCATTTGTCTTTCGCTCAAAAGCTCGTTGCCGATAAACTCGTCAAAGGAAGACAAAAGGTTGCGCATACGAAGAATAGCACCGAATAAGCCAATGAATCCTTTTTCCGCTTTTTCTCCGAATAGTTGAATTGTCATAGGATATTTTTCTAAAAGTTCTTCAACCATATCCTTGTAGCCCTGCCTGTGGTTACCGAGCTCGTCCTCATAGCCATAATAGTAGTCATTATAGCCACGCATAAGAACGATTCCGCCCGCTTCCTTGTCGCCAAAGAGAGCTATTGCGTCATCCGTGCGCTTTTGTAGATTTCTAAAACAAACAATATTTCCGTGTGTCTTTATAGAGTTAAGAATTCTGTTTGTTCTCGAATATGCCTGTATAAGACCGTGTGATTTAAGGTTCTTGTCAACCCACAATGTGTTAAGCGTTGTAGCGTCAAAGCCTGTCAAGAACATATTAACAACAATCAAAAGGTCGATTTCCTTGTTCTTCATACGCAAGGAAACATCCTTGTAATAGTTCTGGAACTTGTCGCTGGACGTATCATAGTTGGTCTTAAATGCTTCGTTATAGTCCTTGATTGCACCCTCTAAGAAATCACGTGCAGTTGCGTCAAGCTGTGTTGTGTCCTCTGGATTTTCCTCGTCCAAAATTCCGTCTTCCTCGGCTTCGTTTGCACCATAGCTATATATGGTTGCAATTTTCAGCTTCTTTAACGGATTTTGCGCCATTTGCTTCTTAAATTCGTGATAGTAGAGCTTTGCCGCTTTAACGGATGAAACGCAGAAAATAGAGTTAAAGCCGCTCAAATGTAGCTTTTGCTTTTCCTCTTTTACCTTGCATTTGTCCTTAGCGGTTGCAACGTCTGCAATATTGATTAGAGAATTAAACGCGTATGTCTTTTCGCCCCTGTAAGTCTTGCGGTTAAAGTTGTCAAGAATGTACTTTACAACATTTTCGATTCTTTGCGGGCTATTCCAAATAGCTTCGCGGTCAATATCGTATATGTTTTCGTCGTCAATATCTGGCTCGTTGTCAAAGGTCTTTACATAATCAACCTTAAACGGCAAAACGTTCTTGTCGTTTATAGCGTCAACTATTGTGTAAGTGTGGAGCTTGTCGCCAAACGCCTGTTCTGTTGTTCTAAGATTTACGTTTCCGCTTGTGCTTGCATTAACTGCAAAAATAGGCGTGCCTGTAAAGCCGAACAAGTGGTATTTCTTAAAGTTCTTCGTGATAGAAACGTGCATATCACCGAATTGTGAACGGTGGCACTCATCAAAGATTATTACAACACGCTTATCGAATACTTCGTGTCCTTTGTTCTTCTCAATGAAAATAGAGAGCTTTTGGATTGTTGTAATAATAATTTTCGCATTTGGGTCTTCCAACTGCTTTTTAAGTACAGTTGTGGACTTGTTGCTGTTTGCCGCTCCCTTTTCAAAGCGGTCATATTCTTTCATTGTCTGGTAGTCAAGGTCTTTTCTGTCAACAACGAATAAAACCTTGTCTATGTATTCAACTTTGGAAGCTAACTGTGCCGTCTTAAAGGATGTAAGCGTTTTTCCGCTTCCTGTGGTGTGCCAGATGTAGCCACCACCTGCTAAAGAGCCATACTTTTTATAGTTATGTGCTATCTCAACGCGATTTAAGATTCTTTCAGTTGCGACAATCTGGTACGGACGCATTACAAGAAGCATATTTTCAGATGTAAAAACGCAATACTTAGTAAGAATATTAAGAATTGTGTGCTTAGCAAAGAATGTCTTTGTAAAGTCAACTAAATCAGGAATAACGCGGTTGTTTGCGTCAGCCCAGAATGATGTAAATTCGAAGCTATTGCTTGTCTTTTCCTTTTTCTTGCTTTGCGATTTGGCATAGTCTTTCAAGTGGTTAAATCTTGTTGTGTTGGAATAGTACTTTGTGTTAGTTCCGTTGGAAATTACAAATATCTGCACGTACTCAAAGAGGCCTGACGCCGACCAAAAGCTGTCCCTTTGATATCTTTCAATCTGGTTAAATGCTTCACGAATTGCAACGCCACGGCGTTTAAGCTCAACGTGAATTAGCGGTAATCCATTTACAAGTATGGTAACGTCGTAACGGTTGGCAAAATTGCCTTGCGCTTCGTACTGGTTTATTACTTGTAGCTTGTTATTGTGTATGTTTTTCTTGTCAATGAGAGTAATGTTTTTGGTAAGTCCAGAATCCGTCTTCAAAATTTGCACGTTGTCTTCTTGGATTTTCCTTGTCTTTTCAACAATTCCCTCATTGCTGTTGGCAAGATTTTGCTTAAAAAATCTGTCCCATTCTTCATCAGAGAAGGTATAGCTATTCAATTCTTCGAGCTTTTTACGCAAATTAGCTATCAAATCCGCCTCTTTGTGTATTGCAATGTATTCATAGCTTTGCTCACCGAGAAGGCGTATAAACTCCCTCTCTAAGTCTGCTTCGCTTTGGTACGCGTCAGAGCGAGTCACGGCTGGTTTATATTCGGTAACAACTGTGCTTGTGCTTGACTCAACCACTATGTTAAAATAGCTCATACTTTTTCTCCTTGTGTTTTATTTTTCCTTAAACGTTAAAAGCTTGTCGCGGTAGAATTCATACTGTTTTTGCCTTGCTTCGATTTCAGCGGGTAAACCGTCTTCAATATCGTTACAGAGCTTGTCAAAACGGTCAAGAATAGAAACGATTTTTAACTGAGTTTCAAGTGTTGGAATAGAAATTATCAGTCCTTCAACATCCGTTCTGCTTAATCTTGGAATGCTTGCTTTTCGCACTTTTGCTTTAATTTCATTCTGCTTAGACAAAAGAACAAAATACAAATATCTATTGCTTATTAGTTCCAAATTTTCAAAACAAAAGCAATCATCTGCCGACCAGAAGTTAACTGTACTATATCCAATTTCTCCAGCCGCTCCTGCCGAAATCAAAAAAGTGCTATTTGCAGGTCTATTATATTTATCAAAATAACCTAATGGAGTTAAACTGTTTTGATAAACAGGGTATATTCCCTGATTGCTCAAATCGTTTTTAACAACTCTAACCCCTCTGATAATTGTGGCAATATCGCCTAAACGAACAGGCACGAAGCCATAAACATACTGCAAGAGCTTAATTAGCCCTGTCTGTCTGTCTGTCTGTCTGTCTGTCTGTCTGTCTGTCTGTCTGTCTGTCTGTCTGTCTGTCTGTCTGTCTGTCTGTCTGTCTGTCTGTCTGTCTGTCTGTCTGTCTGTCTGTCT
>JAZQWM010000010.1:0-7885 GCA_045632345.1 Eubacteriales bacterium
AGAAAGATTTTTTGACGTGAGAGAACAGGTAAAGAAAGATGTTGAGGCAGACGGATTGTTAACTGATTATTATAATCTGTGTGAAAAGGCTGTCGCATTAGCGTGACATTACTTGACATTTTCGCGCAGGTTTGGTATAATGATGCTATAGGAGGGCATTGTAATGGTTTATAAGTTTGATGAATATGTGGCGATGTTCCCAAAGAAGAACGTTTCCACTCTTAAAAAATTTGTAGGCGAGGCGAAGAACCTGCACGAGATGTCAACCGCCGAGATTAACGCTATCATTGCAACATGGGGTGCAGCAACGTCAGGTACAGCTATGAATCAAAAGAGTAGTATCAGTCTGTACTTTGATTGGCTAACCGAGAACGGCATTGCTGTGACCGCTGACATAGATTCAATCGTTATTCCTGTAAAGTCTGCTGAGTTTTTAATCTACTCATCGGAAAAATTGCACGAATATTGGGGAAAATTCTTCACAAGCTGTGAGAGACAGTCGACAATAACAGGTGACTTCTTCAGCCGCGACAAGTACCTCACAAGCTATGTTGCTGGCATACTGTCTTTCTATGGGCTGACATCGGAGCAGATTCTTGCGCTCGACCTCAGTGATGTACAGCGTGACGGCATCATCGGATATGATTTGCCCTTAACACAGAGCGACATTGATGTGCTTCTCGAATACAAAGGACTCAACGAGCTTGCCAATAACAAGAAGGTAAGTGGTCACAAATACATAAGAGCTGCTGGCGTGGTTAATGAAGATACACTTGACCGCGGCATTAATCACGGAGCTTGTGAGAGCAAAGACAAGTATCTGAAGCGTTTGCTCACATTCAGAAACGCCTATAAGCTTGGTAGATATGCAGAGATTTACGCTGAAGAAAAGCGCACTGGAAAATTAGTCGACCTCTCAAATAGGGCTATTCCTGCGGATTGGTTCTTGAAGAAAATAGAACTGATTGTAGGTAGCGAGTTAAAAGGTGCTCGTATAACAGCCTACAAGAAGGACTATGAGGCATACAGATCAGAGCGCATGGCTTACGAAGCAAAGAACAACGCTGAGTATGTGGCGAAGATTGACAAGGCGTTTGAGCAACTTGAAAAGGTTGCAGAGCCGAAGCCCGATGTAACTGGTCTGCTTGAAGCCCTGAAGTATGTTGATGTGGCTATTTCCGAGGTAGACAAGATTAAGGTGAATCTGCTTGGCATAAAGGCTCAGATTCGGAAATTTGTTAAAAGATAAAAATATGTGGAAATAGTATTGACAAAAAAAGAAATTAGTTATATAATGAGTATAGAGATGGACGAGGAACGTCTATCCCTATACTGCTACCATCGCAAAGTAAGAAATTATATTTATGCCCTCACAAGGCAACAAATTAGATATTGTGGATTAGCCAAGTTAGGATGAAGGCATACGACTTTGACTCGTACATTCATAGGTTCGAATCCTATATCCACAACTAAGTTTTTCATTTGTAATGACTCCTTTCAGATGACCTGAGTAAGTCATAAAACTGCTCTCCTTTCCAGACATCTACACTATGAGTTTTTCATAGGTGACCTCCTTTAGCCCGTCATTGTGGCGGGCATAACGGTAGACCGAGGTAAATACTTGTGATACCGACCATAAATAATTTATGAGGTGATATGTATGAAAAATAAGGTTATTGGAACATTACTCGCAGCGATGCTTTGTGCTTGCCCACTGTCTATTCAGACAAGTGCTGGCGAGGATATTGACAGCTTGCAGGCACAGATAGCAGAACTTCGGGCTGAGAACGCCGATCTCCAAGAGCAGCTTGACAGCGCAGAGTTTGCAATGGCATACTTTTTTGATGTGTTTGACGCGACATTGAACGGCGACATCAACGTGGACGGAGTGACAGATGCAGTTGATGCAAGTTTGATACTTAGTTATTACTCATACAGCTCTACGCATGACGAGCCTGTAACGCTAAGAGAGTATTTAATAGGCATTGACAGTGCGACGGAATAAAACTAATGCTGGAGGTGCGACTATGACATACATTATAATAGCAATCGGGTTAGCCGCAGCTTGCTACGGTGGCTACAAGTACGGATATGAAGCAGGTGTGAGCGACACGTTTGACCTGATTGATGGTTGGGATAAACTGTGCGAGCAGATACAGAACGCTCTCAAAGATTTTGATAACAACGAATAAAAGGGGAGTTCTATTGTACAGAGAGGAGGTGAAGTTATGATAACAAGCAGAGTGGAGCAACAGATTATTCGCAAAACACACCCGTTGTGGAATGTAATTGATGAAATGTGTTTTAATGCAAAGAATCTTTACAATTATGCTAATTACATAATTAGACAGGAATATATTAATAATAAAAGATATATCCCATACAAAGAGATGAATTTCAATCTTAAAACGTATTCTCAATACAAAGATTGTATGAGCCAGCCAGCAAATTGTGTCTTGCGTTTGCTTGATAAAAATTGGAAATCATTTTTTAAGAGCTTAAAAGAATATGAGAAAAATCCAAAGAAATTTTTGGGCAGACCTCAAATTCCTAAGTATCTCAAGAAAGATGGAAGATTTAACTGGATGATACCGAATAATTGTTGTTACTTTGAGAATGGAGAGTTAAAGTTCAGGGTGCGTAAATTACAATCCGTCAAATGGAAGTGTCGGTGTGTTGGTAGACTCATTCAAGTTAGATTTGTTCCAAGAGGTTGTGTTTATGTTATGGAGATTGTCTCACAGATTGAAGTTCCCGATGTTGTATTTGAAAGCAAACGTATTATGGGCATTGATTTAGGAGTAAATAATCTTGCTACAGCTTCAAATAATATTGGCGAAGCACCATTTATTATTAACGGTAGAGGGTTAAAGAGCATAAATCAATTCTATAATAAACGAAGATCGGAATTGCAATCTAAACTTCCAAAAGGTCAGTTTTGGAGTAGACAACTTGAACAAATATCTTTCAAACGTTTCAACAGGATAAAAAATTATATGCATCATGCAAGCCATTATATAGTTAAATGGTGTGTAAAACATGAGATTGACACTTTGGTTATCGGACACAATGACAAGTGGAAACAAGATTTGAAGATGAACAAAATTAATTCGCAAAATTTTGTTGGAATACCATATGAAATGTTAGTACAACAACTTAGATATAAGTGTGAAGATTATGGTATTAGCCTTATTGAAACCGAAGAAAGCTACACAAGCGGAACAAGTTTTCTTGATGGTGAACTTCCGTGTAAAGAAAACTACAATAAGAAACGAAGGGTTAAAAGAGGATTATTCCAAGCTACCAATACCTTGATAAATTCAGATGTAAATGGTAGTTTGCAAATTATTCGCAAAGTATTCCCAGATGCCTTCGGCTATGGGACAGCGGTGTGTCTAACGCCTACTATTATCAACGCTTGTTTGATATAGTGAATGTATTTTATGCAACAGACCTCCCCTTTTATTCATTATGAGGGGACGAAGATACAATAGAAGAATAATTTTATCGGTAAATTAACAACGTAGAATAGGCAAAAACAAGCCCTATTTTTACGATAGAAGCTACATTTTATCGGAGGTGGACAAATGATAAGATATAGACCACATAGAAGAACTTTGGATGAGTCTATGGCAGAAGAACAGATTTTTGAAACAAAGGAACAGATGCTTGAATACGTTGCAAATTGCTGGGACGGGATATTGACGAAAGAAGATTTATCCATAAGTGATAATCTTGGTAAAGACAAAAGAATTGATTGGCGAGAAACGAGATATGTTTGCACAAGACGGTTTGGAGATGTTGAATATGATGTTCCCCAATGTGTAGGAATGTGCAGCATAGAGTAATAGAACCTACGTTTTATGAGGAGGTGTGAGATATGAATAAAGGTGGTTGCATTAGCACAGTACCGCTTGCAATGTTGGATTTGGACACAATGCAGAAGATATATGACGGCAAGTTGAAGCCTCTAAGAGTCGATTGTACGCTTGTGCCACGCAAGATCCCGTTTCTGCGGAAGAAAGTGTGGTATGTGGAGTTACAATATATGGACGGTGATGAAAATGAAAAATCGTGATAGATATATTCTGAAAGTAAACGAATTAGACTTAATGATGAAAGTTAAGGATAACTTGGCATACTGTGATGAATGCCCGATATATGCAATAGCAGGTCAGCAACGCTTTCGGCAACGTGTAGAACGATGTAATAAATATTGTAATCAATGTCAAGAGTGCTGCCAAGACTGGCTCAACGAGGAGAGTTGATATGACTACTTACGAATTATTCAAAACACAAGGCAGAGGATTTTTTGAGCCTAAGACTATACTGAATATTGATAGAATTATTGCTAACAACCCGAATGGAACGTGTCTGTGGGTTCAAACGCCAGACTACTACATGGAAGTTGACTGCCCCGACAGATATAACATGAACGCAAGGTTTGAAGTTGAAGGAGAGATGTTAGTCAACAAACTGTTCCCTTATAGTTTTACAGGCTTTATGGACGCTTGCAACTGGTTTGATGAGCAGAGAGCTACTTGTCGCTTTGGTGAGCTTATAGGGAGAAAATGATATGGATATCAGACAACAGATAGTTGAGCTTTGCAAGGAACGCATTGCTGCCGCTAAAGACAAGGAGAATCTGCGGATATTCCTCTATGACATCATTGCTGCGCTGAATATGGGTGAGAAAAATCCACTTAAAATAACCAATCAGGCGGTTGCCGACGCTGTTCTCTACACCATACAGAAGTATGGCACAGAAGATCAGAGTAACAAGGCTTTAAATATTTTGGGAAAATGGCAAAATATTTCTTAATTTTGTCTTGACAAAGTAAGAAATTAGTGCTATAATAATTACAGAGGGATATTTTTATATCCTCACACGATAACAAATTAAAGAAAAGGAGGAACAAAATGAGTAACGAGCAAGTCAAACAGTTACTTGATATGGTCTTTGCCATACCAAAGTCAAGC
This sequence comes from Eubacteriales bacterium, assembly GCA_045632345.1. Classification (GTDB taxonomy): domain Bacteria; phylum Bacillota; class Clostridia; order Oscillospirales; family CAG-272; genus RGIG2000. Next base: position 4,981 of record JAZQWM010000010.1, read on the forward strand.
CACTATTATGTGAAGTTTGAGTACGACAATGAAGATGACAATGTTTCGCTATTTGTAGCTGGCAAGAAGCGGTGTGAATGTTGTGGCAAGTTGGAAGATGTGAGCGCATTAAAGATTTCTGACGACTACGACGAGATGAAGGCGTTTATTGAGAAGTGGCGCGGAATAATAGAAAAGGAGAATGAGAATGAGTGAGGCAAAGAAAAAGTCTGTGTTTGAAGTGATGTCTGCGGTAGACGTAAGCCCGTATCTATTTGAGAAAAACAAGCAAAGCTATCTTCCGTGGTCGAGGGCAATAGAACTACTGAAACTGCGCTATCCAGATGCGAAGTCTACGGAGTGTACGTTCCCGACAGACAAGTATGTTAGCACTTTAAAGGCAGAGGCAGAAGGCGCAAAGCATTATGCGACCACAATCACCAGCGTTGATATGCCTTATTTTACAGATGGACGCACTTGCTATGTAAGAACGAGACTTGAGATCCCGTCCGAGAGCATTGATGAGTATTGTACTCTGCCTGTGATGGACTTTAAGAATCAGTGCATAACAGCCGATAAGATAACAATGAGTGATGTCAACAAGGCTCTGCGTAGATGTGCAACAAAGAACATTGCAATGGCAACAGGGCTTGGTCTTGGACTCTGGCACAAAGAAGAAGTGTCCGAAGCCGCAGCAACCGAAAATACGAAGAACGCTGAACGTGCCAATACTGCGATTGAAACCTTTAAGGCAAAGATAGCAGAGGGTTACGACAGAGACAAACTGGCATCGTTTTTACGACAGAACTACGGCACTTCAAATCCCCAGACAATTAAGGATGCAGACAAACTCAATCAGTTAAAGGCAGACCTTGACAACCTTAATCCCGACGATTTTAAGGCGGAGAAAAAGAAATGAAAGATATAACTGGGCAACGAAACGGCAGACTCGTAGCGGTTAAACCTTTATATAAAGACAAGAATGGTGCATGGCATTGGGAGTGCAAATGTGATTGCGGTAACACTTCTGTTGTTTGTATTGGCAATTTTAAGCCAAACAGAGTAAGGTCATGTGGGTGCTTAATATCTGAAAATGCTCAAAAGCAAATAAAGAACATTCAAAACAATCGAACCAATTACGTCAAAAAAGTAGGCAGTTTAGTTGGTCAAACATTTGGATGTTTAAAAGTTATTGATTTGCCAGAAGTTTCAGAGAGTTTCAACTACTACGAGTGCGAGTGTGTTTGTGGCAAACATATTATTGTCAATCGGAAAGATTTAATAAACGGTAAGAAAACATCATGTGGATGTCAAATAGTAAAAAATGAATATGATTTTACATCCGATACTTGTATTGGATATACTTTGGATAATCAAATATTCTTAGTAGATATTGATAAATTCGATTATATTAAGAATTATTTATGGAGCATTGACTCGGAAGGGTATGTCGTTTGCCACGCCAATAAAATAAAACTACATCGTCTTGTTATGGGGTTCCCAGACGGCAAAGATATAGACCATGCTCATGGTAAAGAATCGCGTTTTGATAACCGAAGTTGTAATCTACGCCCATGCACAGAAGCAGAAAATTCTCGTAACAGACCGCCTCATAAGAACAACAAGCTTGGAGTTAAAGGCGTTTCTCAAATAGGGGAAAGCAAGTATCGTGTAGAAATTCAGTTTCAACATGAGAGAATCCAAATAGGAGTATTTGATACGTTAAAAAAGGCTGCTGACGCATATGACAAAAAAGCAAAAGAATTGTTTGGAGAGTATGCGTGGCTAAACAACTATGAAGATAAAAAGGAGAGTAAGTAATGAATAAGACAATTACAATTGGCAGACTGACATCAAATCCAGAGTTAAGAACATCTCAGAATGGTTCGACATCTTGTAGGTTTACTATTGCAGTAGACCGTAATATGGGGAAGGATCGTGAGAAGTCAACAGATTTCATCTCTTGCACAGCGTTTGGTAAGAACGGGGAATTTGTTTCAAGGTATTTTACTAAAGGTTCATGGATAGGCGTCGAAGGAAGTCTTAGAACTGGCAGCTATAAGGATAAGAACCACGAAGATGTCACTCATTATACAACGGAAGTGTGGGTTGACAGGGTTGAGTTTGTCGGTAACAAGGGTGACGGCGGACAGCAGACACAGACCACACCTGCAAAGGCTGAAGCCCAAGCAGCGGAGACAACTCCAGCGGCAACAGAAGAAGTTTCAAGTGAGGATATTCCTTTCTGACATATGTCATAAACAGCGACACGACACGGTAAACGAGCCAATCTCGCATACAATTGAATATGTATGTCGGGGTTGGCTCTATTTTTGTTTAGGGAGGCAGCATGAATCTTAAAGATAAAATATGGAGCTTTTCGTCAGTCAAAGCGTTTGAACAATGTCCGTATTCGTTCTATCTTCACTATATTCAAGGCGAAAAAGAAAGAGGAAATTGTTTTCAGATGGTTGGCTCGTTTGTCCACAGCATTTTAGAGAGATGCTACAAGGGCGAGCTGTATGAGTTTGAACTTGCTGATGAATTTGAAGCACATTATGCAGAGCAAGTAACTGAGCATTTTCCGTTCTACAACATGGCAAAGTCCTACTATGATACAAGCCTTGCGTACTTGCAAACGTTTGAAAAGGACGACAACTACGAGGTTCTTGGCGTTGAAAAGCGCATCAACTGCGAGATAGGTGGTCACAAGTTCACGGGGATAATAGACTTGTTGCTGAGAGATAAGAGCGATGGGCGGATTATAATACAGGATCACAAGAGCAAGTCTGCCTTTAAAAAGGGTGAGAAAGCTGAGTATGCAAAACAGCTTTATATCTACTCTAAGGCGGTACATGAAGAATACGGCGAGTTTCCGAAAGGGTTGTGGTTCAATCTTTACAGAGCGCAGAAGATAGAAAAGGTA
>JAZQWM010000011.1:0-2680 GCA_045632345.1 Eubacteriales bacterium
ATCAACATTTGTTTGAAGATAAAGAAAAAGAGTATTCGCAGGCGTTGTCTGATCGCTTTAAAAATCTCATGCAAAACAATGATAATAAAGACGGAAAATAGAGGCTTGCCAATATCACTTGACACGAAATTTGACACAAAAATTTCAAATCACGGTATATTGCGCATTTTAAGCTGAATACAAGAGTTTTCAAATCTCTCAATCCGCGCCAATTCAACAGGGTGCTATATTTCGGGTTTTCTCGATTTATAGCACCTTTTTTCGTTTATATCACGTTTCACTTGTGATTTGACACGGTTCATTTTTGACACGGTAAATAGCGGTTTTGACACGACCATTTGACACGAATTTTGACACGGATTTGACACGAACATTTTGGCACGTTGAGCCATACTTATTATAATACAGAAAAAAGCAGCCGTTTTTTACTCGGCTGCTCTTTCCTTTACCATGTCTGCTTGCTGTGTCAAATGTCATCAATTAACGTGTAAGTATAGTGTAACATAAACCTTGACATTTGTCAAGTAAATAAAAAGTTGAACGCCTGACATTATTAGTATCAGACGTTCAAGCAAATACACAAACAGAATATAAGGATAAAATGAAAAACAATATACACCCACAATGATTATATCATAAACATTGACAATTGTCAACGTTAACTGTTAACACGTTAATGCGCGTTTAAAACACAATTTAAAACACGCGTGCGTTAAAACGTGCGTTAAAAAAAGGATAGCAGCTCCACTGTGAACAAATGGAGCTGCTACGGGGTTAAAAGTCTAACTCTCTAAGAACAAAAGAAAGGAGACATATATATAATAACATGAAAATTGACATTTGTCAATCTTTTCGTGAGTGTTATTTGAGCTGCCAGTTAGTGTATGTCACACTTTGTCGGTCGGTATCGGCATTTGCTAGAGTTATCAAAATGCAAATCGAATTACTCGGTGCGGTAAATGTCAACGAGCGTTCAGTTATAGCTCTTGTTTCTGCTACTTTTGTTGAACCGTTATAAATTGCAACGAATGTCGTTGATCGTGACGCGTCTTGTTGCCATGATAACGTGTATTGTTTCCCGCTTTCAACTGCAATAGGTATTCCGTATGCACTAGAGGGGTATTGCGCTGATAATGTCATAGTCGTTTGCTGTAGTCCGTTAGTGTCAATCCGAAAACCGCCTGTAACTGGTGTAACTGTACCGCCAACATATCCATGATACTCCACGCCGCCAATTGTTACAATGTGTGTATAAAGTACATTGAGCCATTGCTGCGTGTTAAATAAATTAGTATAAGATTCGTTGTAAACAATTGACATATATGGGAGCGTTGGACAGTCAACCGTAATTGTATTAGTACCGTCGAATGTTTGAAAATCAACCCCGCTTGTTGATTTGTCAAGCGTTTCACCGATACCTAATGGCTGCGCCAAACTAAATACATGAAAAAATTCTTTGCTTCCGCAAGTATTGACAACAGGTATTGCATATTTAACTTGTCCAGGTGTCGCTATATATGGGAACGGATAACGTGTTATATTTAGCATTGTATTTCCAATATACGTTATATTAATATTTGGGTCGTGCTCATTGCCTACTACAATACGAATATACGCCGTGCCCGCAGGGGTTGTAAATGTTCCGTAAGTCTTGCCGCCGCTCATATTGATCCATGTATAAGCAAGATAGGCACTTTCCACTCCCTCTTCGCGTTCCGTCGGTTCCACAGTATTTGTTACTGTATCGTCGTAATATGTAATATAAATATTACCGTAGTCAGTTACATTTCCGTTAGTAAATGAAAGCGTATATGTTGTTTCAGGTGAAACTGGTATAACGTCATAAGTTGAAAGAAAATAGTTTCGTGTAAGTTTCCTGTCAAGGGGTGTTCCTTGCAGTGGATATGGTTGGCGAAAACAAGTTTCCCAGACGTGGTTCAAAAATAAATTAGTATGCGCTATTCCAACGCCAACACCTGTTTCACTATCAACTCTGCCTATTATCTCCCAGTCGCGTAAATTGCTGCCGTCACTAGGGTAAGTTATAGGTGGAAGTCCTGTTTTTTTACTTGTGCTAGATCCTGGTATTGGTTGGTCTGGGTCTGGGTCTGGTGGTTCTGGGTTGTCTATCTCCCAAATATCCGTTTCTTGTCCTCGTCCTGGGTCAGCTATATCAGTTTTACTGTCAATCAGTCGCCATGTCACCGCGCCGTCAATGGATTTATATAAATTCCAACTCACTGGGTCGCGGTCAGCTTCGTCGTTCGCTGTAATATACGAATATTCGTCAACAGGGTCGGAACTATAAGGAACTGAAAAATAAATATCTTGCGTTCCACCTCGTTCGGCGCACATTTTGCCGTTTCTATCGCCTGTCAACATTTTAACGGTTTCGTTGTCGCTTGAATATGTGGGCTTTTCTTCATCGACCCAACACGCAGCAACGCAGCCCGCTTCTTGATCTAATCTAATTTGATTTGCATACAAGCACAAACGTGCAAATTGAAAATAAGTATTTGCGCCGCGAAAATCTGTTATACTCCATTTATAAACAACATGACTAGGTGTTGTAACTGCTGAATCAAGCACTTGCAATTTGGTAATTGTCATTCGTGCAGAACTGCTGTCGTCGTTACTGCTGTAATCTGGTATTCCTAATTCTGCAAGGTTAGCAGGAAAG
>JAZQWM010000012.1:0-23645 GCA_045632345.1 Eubacteriales bacterium
GGTTGAGGATTTTGACACCATGCACAATCATATTTGGGACTGTACCGATTGTAAGTCCTGCCCTCTGAACAGAGGGGAATTGGGCATTTGTGGGCAGATGTGGCGATACGCAGACGAAGCCGAGAAACTGTTAAAGGAGGCTGAAAATGGATGAGTACATAAGCAGAGAAAATATGCAAGGTCAAATAGTAAAAGCGGCAGAAAAATGTCAAATTAAGCTATTTGATGAAAGCGTAAATGTTATTTTGCAAATAATACAAAATATGCCAGTGGCAGACGTACAGCCTGTGAAAAAAAGTAAGTGGTGTCCTCCATTAATGGGACAAGGCAAATGTGATACTTATTGCGAAAGATGTCACGGCAAGATCATGCGGAACAGTACAGGCATATTTGAAGAAACGCCATACTGTCCGCATTGTGGTGCAAGAATGGTTAAATTGGAACAATAGATTGGAGATAAATTAATGATGGTTATGGGTGATAGCATATTAAAAAACATACAAGCTAACGACGAAGAAATCCGAAGGCATATAAATGAATGTGCTTTATCGTCAATACAAGCTGGGATGGTTGAGTTACAAAATAGGACACCAGTCTGTGGTGTAGGTACTTATGATAAATATAGACAAGACTGTTATTACTACGACGAGAGACAAGAAATGGGTGCACATATTCCAATATGTGGGAATAAACATTGTTCAGACACAATGGAATGTAGGAATTGCAAACATTATCTTAGCCAAAAACAGGCAAACGAAATAATAGATAATTGGATTGCAGACAACAAAACAAAGTGTTGAAAAAGGTAATTTTTAATGTTTCAAGGAGGAATTAAAAAATGATAAAATTAATACCATTAGCAATGGTTGCTGCATTATTAGCAACCACAACAGATAGTTGCACAGATGATAGCAACATAAGACAGGACACAGAAAGGACAATCAGTGCGGCTAATACTATGCAAAGTAATCAGCCAACGCCAACAGATATCAATTATTCACTTGAACGCTATAATCTTATAAAAAGGGCTTATTGGGTAAATGGCAACCGTGAAAAAGCTAACGCACTTCCTTGCGAGATAGAAAAACCGCTTGGGTATATAGTTCTTTTCGATAAAGGCGTTGTATTTGGCAAATTTGTTGTTGACGGTAAGGTATCGTCATTAAACAGTTATCTAACGCCTGATAGTGAATATTATGAGTACGGTTCGGGCAGTTCTGTTACATGGCATAATAATTGGTTAGCTGATATTGACGGTTCATACGGCAGTAATGACAGTGGTATATTCTTTTTCACTACTGACGGAAAGTATATAGAATGGACAGGAGATTATTTATATTCAGATATGCCGTTTGAAGTTGACGAACCTGTTTTGAAAGTAAAGGAGGACAGAAAGTGAAAACATTTTTATCTGCATTAGGCGCATTTTTATGCATTTTATTGCTTGGATTTATAATATTTGTTTCGTGTACACCAACAGGTGTTAGGTGGCGTAATGGCTATACTCACAGCCTACAATCAGCCGATGATGATACAAGGTATGAGACAAAGAAACACGTTGAAGATACGTGTCGTTCAATGATAGCTTCTTATAATGCGGATAAGCTGACATATCAGCAATACAAGGATAGTGATAATGAAGAAAAGCAGTCATGGGCTGAACAGGCAAAAATGAGAGCTAACAAGACAGCAAGTTCATATAACAATTATATCTTGAAAAATAACTATGTATGGAAGAATGATGTTCCTGATGACATTTTCGGAACACTTCCATACCTTGAATGAATGGTTAAAAAAGGTATTTTAACGCTTTAGGAGGTGACAAAAAATGCAAGAAGATTTATTGTTACAAGCGTTTGCAAGACTTGCAATTCTAATGGCTGAGAAGGACTGCAAAGAGGACGCTATGAGATATAATTTTGATTATGGCAATAAACGCTATTGCGTTACTGTTGAAATAAAGGACGGTGAGCAGACAAGAAATCTTACAGATGATGAAACAGCTATCTATGATAGTTGGATAGAGAGCGAAGCCAAAGATACAGGCGATAATATAATGGACGGTGAACAGAAATGACATGGATACTTAAAGAACTATTAGCTTGTATCATTATGTTTACTATTATTGGTATATCGTTTACATTGTACTGCATTATAGGGCATTTGATACAGAAAGCGATAAATCGTAAAAATCAAAGAAGGTGAACAATAGTGAGTAAGATTGATATTTACAAACAGATAGTATCATACTGGCTCAAATACCCAAAGACGTTAAAAGAAGCTTGTCAATATTGGACTAAAGCAATGAAAAGGTAATTTTCTTGCGAAAAGGAGTACACATGAAGGAATATGAGAGTTTAACTGCATACATAAAAGATCAGCCTGAGAACACAGTTTTTCGTATATGGAAGTTAAAGAAAATGTTTACGCCATACGAGCAGCATCAGATGTTTGAAGATCAGAGCGTTTATGTCGATTCATTATGCGAGTATATTATTATTGATGATGTTATAAATCTGCCTGATGGCGATATTCTTCTTAAAACGCACTCTGCAACTGAATGTGCGGATTATCATAACTTCTACAAACTCAGCGAAATAGAGCTTGGTCAATGCGAAAGAGACATGGAAGGCATTGAAGATTAAGATTAAATAACTAAAGAAATGTTTTAAAAACAGTTGACAAATCATAAAGTGCGTTGTATAATATTAGTATAGACACAAAGTATGGGATTGCTATATCCTGTACAAGTCGCAATGTGCGCAACAAAAGAAAGGATTGGTGAAACCGATGATAAAGTTATCATCTCGTTATCGAAGTCTCCTTGTGAGAGGAGCAAGTGGATTACTATTTACATTCTTACTGCTATGCGGAACAGGCTGCCGAGGCGGTGAGAACACAGACAAACAAGAGGTGCAGCCTATAACTACGGAGGTGAGTACAACTTGTACATCTACCACGACTACTACAAGTTCCAGCTTGACAACATCATCTACGACCACAACCACAAGTACGACAACGACGGAATTGATGACAGTAAAGACCGTCACGACGATTGTTTGGGAGAATACAGTTGCGATTGAGCCTGTATATGTTGAAACGCAGATTGAATATGTACCGCCGGCAACAGATTATGTTGCAAGTGAACTGCCTATAACAGAGTATGAACGCACCTTGCTTAGAAACGTAGTTGCAAACGAATATGGCTCTGACTGGGTTTCTGTGCAAGAGAAAGCCAAAGTTGTAGCGACTGTAATGAACCGTGTTAATTCTCCGTCTTATCCAAACACAATAGAAGAAGTATTGACACAACCTTATCAGTTTAGTGGCTATTATGCTACTAATTACGAATGGAGTACGGTAACAAATAGTGTGCGCGACGCAGTAGATTACTACTTTGAGCATCCCGACGAATTTGGTTCATATACTGGATTCTGGGGCGATGGTACTTACAACCATTTTTATTAATTAAATATAACTGCCCCTATATCCCTCGTAGGGGCATTATACCTAACATAAAGGAGGCAATATGAACACAGCAATAAATCCAATGGCGACTTGGGGCGCAAGATACAGCAAAGAGGTTGAAAACAGCATTGAATATTATAATTGGCTAAACAAGAAGCAACCAGTGCGCACTCGTCAGATGACAGAATATGAATTAGAAATGCTTAACAAAGATCCCAATTTTATAAAACAATTGGAGGTGAACGTTGATGAAGGTGACGTGCATTGAATATCCAACAGAGCAAGATTGGATAGCTTGTAAAGCAAGAGCGTTGGTTACTGTTGGGTTGAAAGTCAAAAATCCACCAGACGATAAATGGAAGCATGACATCTTAAAGGCAAGACATTCTCCGATACGCAGACTAAGATTTTCTTTTTTGTTTGAGGGTATTCCTTCCTGGGTATCGGTGCACTTAGCACGACACAAACACGCTCAACCCTACATTAAATCGCAGCGCAACGATAGACAAGATGAGTATGACAGAGAGACAGCGCCGCAGAACGCGCCTGTAAATATGATCTATGATGTCAATGCGGAAGAGCTTATGGTTGTCGCAAACAAACGCTTATGCTCTCAAGCGGCTGAAAAGACAAGGCAAGTAGTGCGTATGATGTGCAACGAAGTGCTAAAAACAAATCCAGAATTTAAGCCATTTCTTGTGCCGATGTGCCAGTATTTGGGCGAGTGCAAAGAGATGTACCCGTGTAATAGAGGTGGTAGCGATGAGTAAGCCACTTCTTATAGCAATTTTGGGCGTTTCAGGATCGGGAAAGTCAACTATAGCAGCGCGCCTTGAACGCAAATATGGTTATATATCTGCCAAATCTTATACTACACGTCCAATTCGTACTGAGTGCGAAGGTGATGAGCTTACCCATACTTTTATCAGCAGCGCCGAAGTAAGAAACTATTTGGACGATATAGTTGCCTATAATGAATATAATGGCAATCAATATTTTGTAACCAACGAATTACTGGCGAATAGCAACCTTTATGTTGTAGATGCAGAGGGTTTGAAGCAGCTTTACTGCAACTACCACAAAAAAGATATTATTGCCATATTTATAGACTGCGATAGCTCAATTGCCGCAAAACGTATGCATGACCGCGGCGACAGTGACGATCAGATAATGCAGCGCCTACAATACGACGCAGTTGAATTTGCTAATGCCAAAGAATTGTGCGACTTTGTAATTCAGAATGAAGCGCCTAATCATATAAATGACATAGTGGATTGGATTGACGTATTATATAGATATTACAGACCAAGAGTAAAAGAGGACTAATATGCAAATAACACTTATAACAGACGGCTCAAGCAGAGTCCGCGAATTAACAAGACTGCTTGATGAAAGCGGTATAGGATATGAGACACAAGAAAATAAAACACGCCATGATTTACCAATACTTATAATAGACAACAAAGAACTTAATTACACTAAGGCGCTTAGATGGATAAGAAAAAAGGTGAGAGAATATGGTGAAACTTTACAGTATTGATTGCCCTAAGTGCATTGTTTTAGAAAAAAAGCTTGATAAAGCTAATATAAGTTATGATCTTTGCAAAGATAAAAATGAAATTAGCTCTAAGGGTATGAGTTTAATGCCTGTTCTTGAGGTTGATGGAATTAGAATGAATTTTAAAGAGGCTATTAAATGGGTAAACAACACTAAAATTGGGGGTTAATATGTACAGAGAAAAATACGAAAAATACAGAAGTAATGTTGACTTCATTCATTCATATAGAGGTGCAAGCAATGCGGCCACAGGCTCTAAATATGATAGTAATGCAAATGTAGAGTTTAAAAACATCTGCACTTGTGCAGGTGAATTGGTCAAAGGTGTTAAGATAGGAACAAACAGACTGTTAATGATTGACAAGATCACAGAATTATATAACTCTGATCTTGCCGATGAATACATCAGACAACTTGAAGCGCACGAAATATATAAACATGACGAAACAAGCCTTTCACCATATTGCGTGGCGCTTACTATGTACCCCTTTTTACTTAATGGTTTATCCGAAATTGGCGGCATAAGTTCTGCACCACAACATCTTGACTCTTATGTTGGTTCATTTATAAATCTTGTATTTGCTGTAGCAGCTCAGTTTGCCGGAGCGGTAGCAACACCGGAATTTCTTCTTTACTTCGATTACTTTATTCGTAAGGATTATGGAGACGATTATCTCAAACACTTGGACGAAATTCTTTCACCAGATTGGATAATACGCAAAAGGACGCTAAGACAGAAAATACATGATTATTTTGAACAGGTAACATACAGTATTAATCAACCCGCAGCCGCAAGAGACTATCAAAGTTGCTTTTGGAATATAGCATATTTCGACAAATCATTTTTTGATGGTATGTTTGGCGACTTCCTTTTTCCTGATGAGACTGAGCCTATATGGGAGACATTTAATTGGTTACAAAAAGAGTATATGGAATGGATTAACAAAGAACGTTGCAAGAAGGTTATTACATTTCCAGTTGAAACGGTTAATCTTCTTGAGGATGGCAAAAAATTTGTCAACGAGGATTGGGCGGACTATGCGGCCGAGATGTACAGTAAAGGTTCTCAGTTTTTTGTATATCATAGCGACAGCGTAGACAGCCTTAGTTCATGTTGTCGTCTTGCCAATAGGCTTGTCGATAATACGTTTTCTTACACTCTTGGTGCAGGAGGTGTGTCAACTGGTTCTAAAGGTGTAATTACAATTAACATTAATAGACTTGTACAAAACGCGGTTAAAAATAACATTCCAATAGAGGATGCTATTAAAAAACAGGTTGAAAAAGTACACAAATACTTAAATGCCTTTAATGAAATAATAATGGATAGTTTCAGGGCAAATATGCTTTCAGTTTACAATGCTGGGTTTATTGACTTGGATAAGCAATATCTTACTATCGGCATAAACGGATTTGTTGAAGGTGCGGAATTCCTTGACATTAAAATATCACCCAATGAGCAATATTTTAAATATGGTGAATCTATTTTAAAGCCTATATATGAAGCAAATCAAGCCGCCAAATCAGAGCATATTATGTATAATACTGAATTTGTTCCTGCTGAAAATTTAGGAGTTAAAAATGCCAAATGGGATAAGGCAGACGGATATGTAGTTCCTCGTGATTGCTACAATAGTTATTTCTACGTTGTTGAAGATGAGACTTGCAGCGTGATTGACAAGTTTATTCTTCACGGTAGTAAGCTTACTAAATATCTTGATGGCGGATCTGCACAACATAATAATTTTATAGAATACCCTACAAAAGAGCAATATCGCAAAATGCTTGATCTCTCAATTAAGACTGGTTCTAAATATTCCACTTCAAATGTCATGAATACAGTTTGCGATAAGTGTGGTTTTATTTCAAAGCATACGCTAAAGGTTTGTCCTCACTGTGGTAATAAAGAGCTTGACTACACCACAAGAATTATTGGCTACACAAAGAGAATATCATCTTTTTCAGAGCCAAGACAAAAAGAAGCAGAAAAGAGGTATTATGAACAACCCTCGGCTTAAATATGTGAGTACTTGTGTTGCTTTGCAAGAAGTCCCTGACGAAATTTCACTTATAATAAATGTTAGTGGTTGCCCTCATCGTTGTGAGGGCTGCCATTCACAGTATTTGTGGGAATACAAAGGAAGATATTTATTAGACGATATAAAGAGTATTCTTGATGAGCGCGGTCAATATATTAGTTGCATTTGTATAATGGGTGGAGATTACAATATAAAAGAATTAAACGCGGTTTTAACCTATATAAATAAAAAGGGATTTAAAACTTGTTTATATTTAGGTTGCAATTATATTCCGTCAAATCTTGTACCCGTAGATTATTTAAAAATTGGTTCTTATAAAAAGAAGTTTGGTGGTCTTGACAAGCCGACTACCAATCAAAGGTTTTATAAAAATGTCAATGGTCAATATGAGGATATTACACACGTATTTCAGACAAAGGAGATGTTATATGCTGAAGATAATCAAAAATCCTGATAAGGAAATAGTCTCAGAAATCAAGCAAAAACTCAAAGAGACAAACGGTAACTGCCCATGTGTTTTACCAGACGCGTGGAATGATGACACAAAATGCCCTTGTAAAAACTTCAGAGAACAGACAACACCGGGTGAGTGCCATTGCGGGTTATACCAAAAGATAGAGGAATGACAATGCTTGACGATACTGTATGCAATATATTTCCGCTTGACAATAGCCTTCTTTTGTGGTTGACATACAAAAGTGAAGAAGGACACTTCTATTATGTAGTATCGGATATGTTTAGAAACGAGTATTATCTGTATAAAAACAAGCGGCGGCTAGCCAAAAAATCAAACAATCCTTGTGATTTATATAAATATATGATTTAAGGAGAAGAAATGAAAATTGGTATTGATCTTGATAACGTATGTGTAACAACAACACAAGCGGTATGTGATTACATTAATGAACGGCTTCCAGTGCATATCACGCTTGAAGATATAACAACATATAGTATTGAAAGCGCTCTCCCAGACAAATACAAATGGATTGTGGGTAGCGCCTTTAGAGATAAGTTTATGTGGCAAAAGGTTCAAATTATAGCTGACGCCGTTAAATATATCGAAATACTTTATAATGACGGACACGAAATTTACTTTGTTACTAGCAGCCTTCCTGAAAATATGCGCAAAAAGATAAATCACCTATCCAGAAATATGCATTTTTTGCCAGAAGGATATGTTGAAAAGCATACTATTAATATACAGAGAAAGCAATTGTTGGACATTGACATCTTGATTGACGACTGTATTGAGCAGCTTAAAAAGCCGCGCTGGTATATCAGCATATGCTTAGACTACCCATGGAACAGAAACTACTTTGAAAAATCTTTGTTCCACTGCAAAAACTGGGAAGAGATATATAACAAAGTAAAAGAAATTGAAAAAGAGGTGGCCGCGGATGATGTTTAATCCAGACCTTTTGCCCGAATCTACTGATCCTCAACTTTCAACTCGTTATGGCAATGTGAATATCATCCATGAACAAATTGAGGACAAGGAGGAGAACACAACTTTTTACGACAATATTAGTAATAACTATACATTTATAATAGAGGACAAGTCGCCTGAATATAATGATTACATATGTCATTATTTTAAAGGCACTGTAATCAAAGAAGCCGACGGAACATATAGTTGGTTCAAAAACATAAAACAAGGAGATAAAAATGAACAAATTTAAAAAGATAAGCTTTGAACAGTTTGAAAAAGATTTAGCAACAGACGCTTGGTGTGAGCCTGTAATAAATGTGATGTATGAGCAACTTAAACTCCCCCAAAGGGCGACAATGTATTCAGCAGGCTATGATATTTTTGCACCATATGACATAGTAATACCGCCCAAAGGAACAGTCAAAGTTCCAACAGGAATTAGAATCATTCTTGATAATGATAAGTTCCTTGCAATTTATCCAAGGTCTGGACTGGGATTTAAGTATAAGATGCAGTTATACAATGGTACAGGTATTATTGATAGTGATTATTCAAATTCAGATAATGAAGGGCATATCTGGTGCAAGTTTTACAATGATAGTCCAGAAGGTAAGACAATCACCATTAAACAAGGAGAAGCTATGTGTCAAGGTGTTATTCAGCAGTATTTTGTAACAGAAGATGATATGGCTGACGGTATAAGGAATGGTGGATTTGGCAGTACCAATAAAGGAGAATGATAAATGAAGTTTAAAGTTGGAGACAAGGTGAGAGTCAAAAGTACTCTCTCGGCATATGAGGTTTATGGGAGCGTTGGAGTTCTCCCACAAATGGTTGCACTGAGTGGAACAATACTTACCATTAGAGAAGTAGATTGCAACAACTATATAGTTGAAGAAAATATATTTCGTTGGTCGGACGAAATGCTTGAACCTGCATACGCAGACGAAGGCTACGTGCCTTATAGCAAAATACCAACGCCTGAAAAGCCAATACCAATAGAAGAACAACTTGGTTTGCCAAAGGGCGTAAGTATTCACGATCTGCCGACAAGTGAATTGTATAACCTTATGCGACTTACATTTGAGAATGGTTCATTTATTGAGGCTTTACCAAAAGCAACTGATGGAGTTAGGGGCAATTTAAAGCCAGTGTGGATTGATAAAATTGAATTGCCTGAATTTGTATTTGATGAAAAACAAGCAGAGAAATTAGCAGAAGAAATAGAGAAAAGACTTGCCAATAGTGGCATAGGATTCAAGGAGGAAAAGAAAATGGCAACTAAATTTACATTTTATGTGACAGAGGGTACGAGAGTCGATAAGACTTGTAACAAGCTCATACCCACAATGACAACATTCGTGACGATAGGTAGATACCATATCGGTAAGGCTACTTGCGACAAAGCAGACTATGACGAAAGACAGGGGTGCTTAGAGGCAGTAGCAAACGCATTTCTTGATGACAACTTTGACAGAGAATTTAACAGGGCGGTCAAGGCTAATGAGTTTGCTGATAAGAAGAAGCGCACTTGTACCTACTGCGGTCAGGTATTTGACACAGTAGAAGAAAAACAGGCACACGAAGCATGGCACGTTGAGCGCAAGAAGGCAAGGCGTGAACGTTATCTTCTCCGTAAGAGAGCAAAGGAGATTGCTTTTGAAGAACAGGCTCAGAAGCTCGCAAAGGAGATGGTTGAAAAGTGAGTTTGTGGAAGTCTCACGATGTATATGCCATGATCCGAGATTCGTTAGATGATTACGTTATCTCAGATGAGTGTACGGATGATTGTATTAGTTACTTTATGAATTGTGATTTTGTAACTGACAACGGCAGTCCACATTTAATGTTAACTATACAGGAAGAAACACAGGACGGGACAGTTATAAACAACAAATTCAAGATAAAAGTAGAATGTGTGGCGGATGACGGATGATAGTCTTAATACTTTCAATTCTCGGCAGCGTATTCAGCTTGGGCGGTAATATTCTTATCGCCCGTGAGAAACGCTCTGGCTGGCTGTGGTGGATTGTAGGGAACGGTGCGTGGATTGCGGTCAACTTCCTCGGTCAGATGAACGTGCCGATGGTGCTGATGTATGTGGCATACTTCATTATTAATGTTACAGGCTATCGAGAATGGCGCAAAGAAGCCGATGTTATAAAGGCTGAGAATAACAAAACCTTAAAAGTTTGATTTAATTGAATGAAAGACGAATTTTATCAAATTTGAAACAACGTAAAATAGGCAAAAAGTGGGTGTCGAAATTCACTTAAAATGTGTCTTTTATCGGAGGTGATGACTGTTTTGGCAAAGTATATTGAAAATATAGTTATTGGTATTCCCATTTATCCCTGTGGTCAGTTATTGAGCGACGGAACAATAACTGATATGACAAATGAATATAGCAAGACACACTTCACCAACAAGCTGAGTATCGCCCAAATATTAAAAGAGCTTGGGCTTGTATCGTCCATAAACGAAGTGCGTAGAAATCAGCCTTTGTTAGTTCCAAATTTTGACAAAGACTACCTCGATTGCTTTTGGGTGAAGTGGGGTAAACGAAGGTTTTATGTTGTCAAAGGGCGAAATGTCTCAGAAGATGAATATAATAAATGGCGAGGAATATGTTGAAACGGTTCTTTTATTCGGAGGTGAGTTATGGTATTCTTTCGTGAAAGAGATGAATATAACAAAGTAATTTCAGTCAAATTAGTAATACCTTGCGGTTGCAATGCTAAATGCCCCTTTTGTTACAACAAGGACAAGCCACTGATTCAGTATGATACGCAAGAGTTTCTAAATAACTTTATTCCATCATTAAAACATCTTTTGAGCGAGATAGGAGACAAAAACCCAGTCTCTCTTGATATTACAGGCGGAGAGCCTACGCTCGACGTTGACCTTTTGACTTTGGTTTTAATGAAGTTACAAAAGTTTCAGATTAAGAAGAAAGTGCAACGTGTGACTCTCACGACAAACGGGACTAATCTGTATCAAATACCACTCAGTCTTATGAGAGACACCATTAATTATGTGAATATCTCGGTACATGATTATAGACCAGATGTACGCAAAAACATAATGCAGATTAATATTCCAGAACTTGCCTATAAGAGAATAATCTCACGACTAAATTCGGTAGGCATCACAGTTTCGGCAACGGCGGTCATTTATCATACCATATCCAACTTTAGTAAATGGTGCGACAACTTCATTAATTGGGCGAAAAGAATGGGGTTTATAGCAGTCAGATTTAGGTGCGATGTATTTTGGAATCAAGCACGTTGGTTTGATGCTTATATGGCTAAGACAAAGCGCGAAGATCAATTTCAAATTATTACAGACGAATGGACTACCGATTCTCATTGGTGTAGATTAAGACGCAATGACAAAATGAGAGTGTTTTTTCTGCATGGTGTGGCTGATACTTCTGTTTTAACTAAAGGTATTGAGTATGTAATTCACGATGATGGTAAATGCTACTGTGATTTTTACAAAAAAGTTCCTATAGATGAATATGAATATGAAATCGGCAAAATTTACGATAAAGTCCAATTTTGAAATGACGGTATATAGCCGAATACGGACACGGAAAAGGCAATAAAACTTTACTTTTGTAGGGATGCGAAAACAAGGAGGTGTGGCAATGCCATACAAGGTGTATAGTGACAGCTATCTTATGAGTTTGACAAAGAAACAGTTAATAGAAATATTAAGAACAGCAGAACACAATTTTAAAACAACAGAACAAGCATTAAATAATAGTGCAAAGGTTGGTAAGGAATATGCTGATAAATTTGACGAAGCTAAAAGACTTTTAAAACTGGCAATTGAGGATTTCGCAGATATAAAACCTTATCTTTCAGAACCACATTGCCGTTTGTGTGGTAATATTTGGCGATATGCAGACGAAGCGGAGAAGTTGTTAAAAGGGGAGAGATAAATGGATGGGATGTGTAAAGAGTGCAAACACTATGGACTTTGTGATAAATCAGGATATGAAACGTGCAATAATTGGACTCCTGATTGGGAACGAGCTGTTCCATTAGAGCCTGTAAGAGACACCGAAAGACACTCTATGCCGACAATAGTTTCAAGCAGAAGTGTTGGCAAACGGTATCATCAACTTTGTTTGCTTTTAGAGGATTACAAATGTGGTATATACACAACGGAAGAAGTTGCATCTGTAATAATAAAATCATTCAAATAAAAGTTTAATTTGGATTTCTTCGTTTTAAGGAGAGTGAGAAAATGAGAGATAAGTGGTTTACTGACGAAAATCCACCATCTGAAAAGGAAGATTATATGATAACAGATGAATACGGAGATATACAGATAGCAAGATGGACTAACAGCAGCATATTCGGGGGAACAACCGATTGGCATTGGGCTGGATTGGTGCAATTTACGCACGTAAAAGCATGGCGACCATTACCCGAACCGTACAAGATAAAGGAGGACTGAAAATGGCTGAAAATACAAGTAACGAGGAATACTTGATTGGCGTATTCGGTGCAATGTGCGACTATATGGTGAAAAATGGTAGATGTGATGTATTCTGCCCTTTTACCGATACCAAAGACCAGTTTGACGAGTGTGAACCGTGGCGAGAAATTACCGACATTCGTATGAGCAGGGAATGAAAGGGTAATTTTATGAATAATAATTTAAAAAGCGCTTTGGCATCGGTACAACTTGAGGGAGAAGATTTTTCCTTTGAGCAAGTTAAGTTTATTTCAGAACTTGTCAATCGTGTTAACAATGGTGAGATTACATGGGACAAAGCTATCGAGATCATAAAAAACAGACATAAAACTAACACACTTTAAAATGCGTTTTAAGCCACGCAGTTGTCAGGGCATATAGTTTGACCTGTGCGGCGACAGAATTGCAAATAGACGCCTCTATGTAAATAATAGACTGCAAATAAAAGGAGATTGATTATGAAAGATTTTGAAAGAATCGAGTACGAAGTTAGAGACATAACATTTGACATTGACGGTGAGAGATACAATGAAAATATCGAAGTAGAATGGATTGAAAATGTTTGGGACGAGATATTGATTTGCATTGAAAAGTATAATGAGAATAGCAAAGCAATTAACTGCAAAGATTTAGATTTAAGAAAAGCTTGCAATATAACAATAGAAAATATAGTTTCCTATGCCAGACAGTGGGACAGCGCCACAATTAAAATTTTAGCAATGGGAGACGCGATTATACAGGCTTTTATATATCCAAATAGAGAGATAAGAAGCGAAAGAGAATTAGCCATATTTGAAATGAGTGCTGGATATGGAGATGAAATGTTTGCAAGGTACGATGACAGAATTGGTGAGTTTGTTCCTTGCGGTAAAACAATTGGTAAGAAAGTCAATAGATGTTTAGCCACAATTAGTCAATAAGGGGGACACAAATGAATATTTTAGAACAAACAGAATTTGAGATTGACGAAGAGATTATAGAAGAACAACTATACGATATTTTTGCTAAATATTTTGTGAGTTGACTGAAAGGCTAATGGTATGGTATAATAATACTAGACTACCATTAGCCTCTTTAGTTTAGGAGGTTAATATATGATTGCTATTTATGCAAGAAAATCTGTATTTCGAGAAGATTCTATTTCTATTGAATCACAGATTGAGATGTGTCGTTATGAAGCAAAGGGCGCGGAGTGTGTCGTTTACTCAGATAATGGTTTCTCAGGCAAAAACACAGACCGCCCCGAATATCAGCGCATGATTGAGGACATTAAGGATAAAAAAATTGACAAGGTTATAGTTTATAAGCTTGACCGTATCAGCCGATCCATCCTTGATTTTTCAAACATGATGAACCTGTTTCAAAAAATGAATGTGGCGTTTGTGTCGGCAACTGAACACTTTGACACATCTTCGCCTATGGGCAGAGCAATGCTCAACATCTGCATTGTTTTCGCGCAACTTGAACGTGAGACCATACAACAACGTGTGGCGGACGCATATTCGAGCCGAAGCAAAAAAGGATTCTACATGGGAGGCAAAATTCCATATGGCTATACCAAAGTGCCTATAATGATAAATGGTATAAGGACTTCAATGTATGAGCCAGTAGAAGATGAAGCCGACGACATACGGCTAATATATTCCCTTTACTCTAAACCATCTGCGACTTTAGGCGATGTTCTTCGTGAACTTGTGAAGCGAGGCATCAATGTCAACCGTCGTGGTAAGTCGTGGAATACAGCAAGGCTCTCGGAACTCATGCGCAACCCTGTATACACTTGTGCGGATAGTAACATTTACGAGTTTTTCAAGGAGCAAAAGAGCAACATAATCAATCCGATTACTGACTTTACTGGTGAAACAAGCCTCTATCTTTTTAAAGGTGAAAACACTAACCGCAAATCGTGGGATCTATCCAATCAAAACCTTGTTGTCGCACCTCATTCTCCTATTATAGATTCAACTACATGGCTCACTTGTCGCAGAAAGTTGCTCGGCAATCACCAAATCAAAACTTGCAAACCTAAGAACTCATTCCTTGCAGGTATTATAAAATGCGGACATTGTGGTTATGCAATGACAGTTGTAAAGTCAGCTCGTAGCGGTGGACGATATGTCAAGTATTTTATTGATTCCGGCAAAACTAATCATTGTTGTTCTGATAACGTTGCGGCATTGAGAGTTGATGATTTTGAGCAAGAAGTAGTAGAACGCATAAAGAATAAGTTGGACTCATTGACCATACAGAAGAAGTCTCATAACAACACCTTTGATAGTCACATTGCAGAACTGCTCGCCCATAAAGAAAAAGTGGAGAAAGAAATTGAAAACGTGCTGAATACACTCACAACCACGACAAACAAACTTACAATATCCTACATTGAAAAGAAGATAGAAGAACTTGACTCTCAAAAGCAAAACATCGAGCAACAAATTTCCGACGCTGAGAGAGAACACAAAGATAAAAACGTTAATCATAAGCAATTACATGATGTTATGAGCAAGTGGGATGAGCTGAGTTTTGACGACAAAAGGTCGGTGGTAAATCTACTTATTCAACGAATTACCGTATATAATGACCATGTTGAGATGACATGGCGCGTTTAGGTTTGTACGTTTCGGAGAAGCAAAACATACAAAGTCAAGCGGCTGATGGTAGCGATTTAGCCTATAAACAGGGATTTCTTCAATTTAAGACTCTCAAGTTGTAGACGAAAAAATAGGGTACAGCAAGTCTATTTTAAAGACCTGTTGTACCCTATATTTATTTAGCCAATAAAACAATAACCGCAGTCGCTATGCCAGTTGCCAACATTGTAGCAACCGCAGTGATTGCGGCAATTTTAATTTTCTTGAGATTTGAGAGTGTTTCCTGCGCCGGTGCGTTCTCCAACTCGTCAACCTTTTTTGTAAGAGAACGATGACTTTCAGTGAGGCTTCTTTGAGCTTCTTTAAGTTCAGATAAGTCACTCTCTAAGTGTTTTAGAGATTGAGCAATCAAAGAAAGGTTTTTATTTATCTCATAAAGACCTTCATATTTACGCTCCAAATCTGATATTCTTTTATCTAATTCGTCTACGGACTTCAGACATGATTGAAATTCTCCTTTTAATTCATAAAATTCCTTATCTTCTATTGTCATGACCTCACCCCTTTCATAAAATAAAAAAGCCTGAATAAACAGGCTCAAGTTTATACTATTGATTTAAATTGTTTTGCGTATTCTTCTAATTGTTTAAAATCAAAACAACGTTGAGAAACAGAAGAATTAGGTTTATTACATTTAAGACCATACACTTTTTGGGCTGCTTTTTCTAAATCCAGTTTTTTAATAGCGTTCATCTCTAACTTTAATAAAGTAATATACTTAGCTTTTTTTATTTCATCTTCAAATGTTATAAAGTTGCCAATGTTTTTATATTCCAAATCATTGATTTCTGATAACGGAACAGGAAACATATAATTCAAATTAACAACCGCTAAAAGTTTGTTCTGATTGTAAAGTTTGTAAAAATCTACTGCTTTGGGCATTTTTATATGTCGAGGTTTCGGAGATGAAACTTGAGTGACATATACAAGGTTGTCTATTTTCATTAATTCTCCAAAGAAAGGTTTCATTTTCCCTTCTCCATAATTAGTGTTTGGTATTCTGTTTTCTTTTGATCTTAAATAATTTAAATAATCATCACTAATTACTTTCCAATTCATTATAACACCTCATATTATTAAAGGGCTGCAAGAATACTCACAACCCTTTAACTATTACTACGATTTTTTTAAAGGCTTCGTAACCTCTATTAAAACAGTTTTGAAAGGCTCTGCAACCTCTATTAAAACGATTTTTGACGGCTTCGCAACCCCTATTAGAAGATATATAATATCTTTCTTCATTTTTATTATATCTTATCTTTACAATTTTGTCAATATGAATTTATATTATTTTTTTCTTTTAATTATTTATGTGTAGCAACCAAGCAAAACATAAAACTCCTTTTAAAAATATGAGGTCAGAAAAACCTGACCTCACTAAACTTCGCTCGGTTAATTTTATTTTACCGACGAGTCAGTACCGTCACTCGTCATCAACGCTCGGTCAATTTTTTATTTACCGACAAGTCAGAACCGTCACTTGTCATCATCAACGATGGTAAAGAATATTACTTTACATCTTTATTATATCTTATCTTTACAGTTTTGTCAAGTCAGCATTACTTAATTTCTGTCAGTGTGCCACCATACTTGATGCCATCAACGGTCAATTCTGCCTTTATAGTTTTCAAAGTTGGTTGTGTTGGAACTGGTTCTGGCTTTGGGAAACCATTTCTTCCATCAGATTTAATCTGCTTGGGGTAGTCCACATAGCACTCATTCAAATCAACATTACCTGAAATTCCATTGACTTTTCCTGTGCTTGATTTCTGCCACATACCATACTGTCCATTGTATGAAGGCTTAGATACACCATAATGAGCAACCCATATCGCATATCGCTTTTTTATGCCATCTGTTGTAAGAGATGATAGGGGAGAAGCTGACATATATAATCCTGCGAAATACCCTGCGCTTTCCATTTCGTTGAGGAACGATGCTATAACATCACTGAGTTTTTCTCTGCCCAAATTGAGCATAGCCTTCTCTTCAACATCCATATATACAGGATATTCAAACTGCTTGCCTTTAAGTTTCTCAATGAAGAATCTTGCTTCTTTACGAGCTTCATCTCCTGATTTCGCATTGCTATACCAATATGCTCCAACCGGGATTCCTGCCGCTTTTGCCTTGGCATAATTCTGCTCAAAACAAGAATCCACATAGTAACCTTGGTCAGCGCCACCTAATTTGATAATTGCAAAACTCATTCCTGAATTTTTAACGAGATCCCAATTTATATTACCTTGCCAACGTGAAACATCAATTCCATTTTTCATTATCATTCCTCCTTGTCTTGATTGTTCTTCTTGCTGTTCTGATAACTAAAGAAGAAAGTGAATGCCATTGTGCAGACAGTTAAATAATCTTTAACATCAACCTGTCCATTCAAAAAGGCGACAGATAAACAAACTGCAAATAATAAAGATATCAAGCTTTTAACGTCTATAAGTTTTGCTATCTTTTGAAAAATGGCTTTCATATCATCACCTCATTAAAAAAAAGGCGATGGCGTTTAAACCATCGCCCTAATACTATTACTTCATTTCAGCAAGGAAACGTTCAAACTTCTTGCGTGTATGCTCATCGGGAGCTTTGTCAATCAGTTCTTCAATTTCTTCCATGAAATCAGTATGTGCGTCATCTCTTGTGTAGCGTCCTTTACCCATGGAGCGACCACGAGCCATAGAACGTCCACGATTTGAACGATTATCTCTTTCCATTGTCGGCATACCGTCATAGTAATATCTTCCGTCCCAATAAGTACCTGAATAGCCTTCTTCCTCGGCTTCAATCATGCCTATTGTTATCTTGATATTCTTCATGGTTGATGTAAGTTTCTGTAAATACTCCACATCGCCCTGTGACAGTTCACCGCCACTCATTTTGATTTTTTCGTTTGCTGCGTCTATGTCATGGTATACCATGTCACAAAGCTCATACAGCGTATTAAGTTTTTTATCCATAAATTGCCTCCTTCTTATCTGACTCTACGTGTGCCAATATATTCAAAGATAATATTAGCGTTCATTACATTGATTGCCTGTGTGCTTATATTGCGTACTGAAACACTCTGACAGCCACAAAGACTTGGGACTGCCACTATAATAGAAGCTCCAACATTGTCGCCAGATACCTCTGAAACTAAAGGTACGGTTACTGTCATAATTGAGCTTGGATCAGTTTCACCACCTATTGCAATTGCAAGACTTATTGGTTCAACTGTTCCGTCCTCTGGTAATGAGATATTACCATGAAACTCTACATTGTAAAGTGTTTCATAAACACGTCTGCACTCATAACAACCTCTAAAAGTTGGTGCGTTATTAGCCAGTAAGAAGATACCGCTTTCATCACGATGAAATACAAGACCTTCATTGCAAGGTACAGGGGATTCCGTGAAGATAACAGGCGCGGTAGCCTGAATAACTTGTGTAGCATTTGCACTATACTCTGCTGCCATGTTATCACCGCCCATCATTAAAATGAGCCGCATCCACAAGCATTAGTGCAGCAATTAGGATTCTGTACTACATAAGCGGGGATAGCGCGAGGTGCAACATACTGTTCAACCTCATTTGCAAGATTTCTCTGACCAAGCTGAATAGCCGCTGTCTGAACGTCCTGTGAAGCCTGTCCACGAGCGTAAAGAAGCTCTGAGCGAAGCTGTGAGATAATGTCGTTCTTGCTCTCAATCTTGTCAGCACAAAGTTGGTCTTTGATGCTCTGGATTCCGCTATTAAGTGCGGAGAGAAGTGCATTCGTATTTTGTGCGTCTGCTGTTCTTGTAGCACAAGCTTCTGTTGCAAGAGTATACTTTACGTCCTGTGTGGCTGACCTGTTCTCACAGCAACAGTTAGCAAGCTGAGAAGAAAGATTTGTCAGACCAGCGGTATTTGCTGTCTGAGATGCAAAACTTCTTTCAAGGCTTGCAATCTCATTGCCATACATCTGCTGTGCAAGTGCATTCTGTGCGTTTGTTATTGCGGCTGTTGTACCAGCAAATCCGCCGCAAAGTGCTGTCTGGACATTACCAAAACCGCTGCAAAGAGCATTCTGTACATCGCCAAAGCCAGATGTAATAGAGTTCTGGATGCCATTTACCTGTGTTGCAAGTTGCTGATCGCGGAATCCGTCATTGATGTTCTGACTGTTGTTAAGCCAGGGATAAAGTCCAAAGCCGCCCATCATGTCAGCACCCATCATTGCACCGTAACCGCCGCCAAAGCCGCCAAAGCCAAAGCCACCGTTGCAAAGTGCAATCAGGAACAGGATTCCAAGCCAGCTATCGCCGCCTCCGAAAAGTCCGTTGCCGTTGCCGTAACCGCCTGTGGGTGATACGAGCATTGTTGTGTCCATTCCGCCATTTTCTGTAAGAGCCATAATAACTCTCCTTTCTGCCCTAATAGGGCGTGAATGTTCACACCCTCATTGGGAGAAATTCTCTCCTTACTTCTTTGGAGAGTGTGAACGTGGTTTTATATATTAAGGCGGTATTGCCTTAATAAACGTTGTTCACTTATCTCCCAAGTAAGGAGTTCACATACCCTTTTAACTGAGGTGGTATGCGATTATTGTCAGCGAGGAATTGCACAATTTGTTGCGGACTATTCATACTTTGAGGTATATTTAAGCCCGTCAAATATCTCATTGGATCTTGTTTAAACTGCTGAAATAATTTATTGTAGTCTATTTGTGCGTTTGTAGTTTGATTGACATTTAACGGATTATTCATTACCGTTCAACTCCTTTACGATTTTCTGCATATCTTCAATGACTGACCTGTATTCCTCAAATTCAGCCTTTGTAAGATATTCTGATAAGTCTATTTGTTGTGTTGTAGTAGTAGATTGATTTGTTGTGTTGTCAGAAATATCTTCTTCAACGAGTTTGAACCTTTTAAAAACTGGTGGTTCAAGTAACGATGCTCCCATTGATTTTGTATAACAATAGGGCTTTGTATCGTCAATGAACGTTATAGATGTATTAGGAGCAACAGCCCACTCACGAGCCTGTGTTTCACTCTGTACATGAATAAAACTACTGCTTTGTGGCTGAGTCTGTTGCATCTGCATATTCTGTCCCATCACCTGTGGATATTGCACAGGGTATGGATTATAATTTGTTGGGAAGTATGGATTAGGATAAGCCATCACTTTCACTCCTTACTGTAATAATAAATAGGAATTTGAGAGCCGCTATCCCATGAATCAATATAATCACCATTCACTACTGCAACTGCATGAGTGCCAGTAGCGGCAATATATGAACCGTATGGGTGTTCTTCTGCAAAATCCGCTATTGAATAACAGTAAGGGCAATCATTAGGGCAAATATGACGCTTAAAACCTCTTTTGCGTAAATATCCGTCCCAGACTCCATTGTTATTTCCCCAATCCCCGATATAAAAACCTTCTGTGCATAATTCAGCATAAACCTTATTCCATGAATCGCCAGTTACAATTGAGATTGCACGTATTACGCAATCGCCAGCACGTAGATTTCTATGAGGATTGTTGTTGTATTTTACATACATATCACGACATCTCCTGTTGTATTACTTAGTGTGTTTAATTAGTAGTTTATTTTGTATATTTAAGAGTCGTTATCTATATATCACTTGCTATCGCTACAACAGCAAGAATTAATTGCGACATTAGGCATTTTAAGTCGCTCTATATAATTTGGTGTATACTCATCTTTTGTGCGCATTTCTGCCACAGTTTCTTTGCCACAAGCTGGACACTTGATTGAACGATTTGGAGTATAACTAAATTCTACATCTTCGATTTTTACATCTTTAAAGGCGTAAGTAAGCTCACTAAGGCATGAAGCACATATTGTGTAAAGCTCCTGTTTTGTGTTATCTTTTATTACTTTAATCATTGTTATTTTCCTTTCTGTGTTTAAGTAATGTGTTTATTAGTATAATGTTTATTTTAATTTTGTGGGAAAGCGTAATTAGGAATTAGCGATCCAATCACTCCCGTTATATTTTCTCATCATGGAATATCACCTCTTTTCGTGATACATGAGGGCAACGTCGCAACGCCACCCTCACTCGCTAATCCGATAGATTTTCAAATTCCAATCCGAATAAACTCTCATTTCATTGCTTTAGCATTACTGCCATTGACCACCGTTACTGTCTTTAAATTCTATGTTGGATAATACAACACCACCGACTGTTGAGCAGTCATATCCTTCAACGTCAAAAGACAATGTATATGTACCTATTGGAACTCCACCACTAATAGTAAATATAGTAATGTTACTATTTTCGCCACTATGACGAATAGTCAAGTTGTTATTTTCTTCTGTAATATTTACTGTATACGTTTTTGAACCATTAGTGATAATATCACCTAATGAGATATTTTGCTGCACAGTACCCGTAAGAGTTGTTACACACCTTAATCTGATAAACTGTCTCGAATCCGTTGTGGTATTGGTAAACGCCGTTATAGGACTTAGATTAGCCCCTTCAGTGTATTCCTTCACTGAACTGTCATGCCACCCCGTCCAAGTCGCTGAGAACTCTGACGGCTGTACTGTTGTGTCAACGGTGATTGAGTTTGCTCCCTCGGTTGTGGGGATTGACGGAGCTGTGACGGTTTCAGTTGTCGGGGTTGCACGTACATAATAGATTGTAACAGGCGTTCCGTTTGCATATTCCTGCGCCAAAAACGCCTTAAAATCCTGAACCGTACTATATGAACTATCATGAACATATAGTCTTTGAACTGAGCCGTTGTCTCCAAATCCAAATTTACCATTTGGAACTGAGCCTGCACTTGATTGCTGTTGATATGCTACATAATGCGTTGACATATATGTTATATTTCCAGATGAGCGTAAGTAGTCAACTGACAATGTACCTAAATAGAAAACGCCTAAAGATATATCCCACGCTTCGTCACCTGTTAATACAAGCTTGTATGTGTTGTATGTTGCCGTCCCTGTGGAAACCAAACTATCAACCGTATCGTTTATCTTCATTAATTGACCGCTTAAATACATTGGATTTAAAGCTGTCTGTCCCGATGAAATCGGGATTTTATAGCCATAGGGTTCATATTCTTTAAGACTTGTTCCCTCTGATATCATAAAATTTTCAAATGTTGCTGTACTGCCTAACGGTTCTGTTGATTTTACGCCGAAACGAATTGTAAGAAATGTAGTATCCGCCGCTGTTGTAATTGCTCCAAATGTTGTCCATGTTGCTGTTGTTCCGTTTTGAAATATAATAAAACTTCCACTTGATGACATACTACCTTGTAGTCTGTATTGTGTACTCGGATTTACAGGGATTTTATATACACCAGCAACATTTGTATAAGGGTATGTATATGCGTCTTGTAATTCGTTAGATGTGACTGAGATTACATCCCCTGTTACATCAAATGTGCCATTTCCGCTCACACGTATAATACTTGCCGCCCATTCTTTCAGATTGAATAAATTCGCCGTTTTATTCCCAACTCCGTCAATAGTGATAGGGTTCTGCGGCGACGGAGTGCCTGACTGCACTGTATTGCCTTTGAGTGTATAGCTTGTGATAGCTGTACCGTCTGAGTATATTGTAGGCTCTATATCGGCTATGGCTGTGGTGAGCTTGCGGAGAGAGTGTTGCCATGCCCCTACACCATCAATCGCAACGTCGTTCGGTGTTATATTGCTATTATCAGTATATTTAAACATAACACCGAGTTTATCATATGTGCTACCTAAATCAAATGTATATCCGTTTTCTTGCCAACTAAATGCAGATATTATATAATTATCACTTCTCAAAACAAGAACAGATACTTCCAATTCTTTGCTTGCAATACCTGTAATGGTTATTTGAGTAGGGTGATGTTGAGGTATATATTCTAGGGTGCAGATACGATAATAATAGTTTGGATCATAACTAGGTGCATACTCGATATACTTATTGCCTTCACCAGCTCTAGTCCAACCGCCTTGCTGTAATAATGGGATTCCATAATCTTTGTATTTTTTGCTGTCTG
>JAZQWM010000013.1:0-4550 GCA_045632345.1 Eubacteriales bacterium
TCCAAAAACATTTGATGAACTTCTCGCCCTTCCAGGGGTGGGACGTAAAAGTGCAAACCTTATTATGGGAGATGTGTTTGGAGAACCAGCTATCGTAACAGATACACATTGCATTCGCCTTGTGAATCGTATGGGACTTGTGGACGGAATTAAAGAGCCCAAAAAAGTGGAAATGGCTTTGTGGAAAATCATTCCTGCAAAGGAAGGCAGTGATTTTTGTCATCGTCTCGTGTATCACGGAAGAGCTGTATGTACAGCAAGAACAAATCCATACTGTGATAAATGTTGCCTGAATGACATTTGTCCAAAGAATGGTGTTGAAAAACACAAGTAAGTTGTAGTATTATTTACCATGTATTTTATAGAACGAAGGAGAATTTTAATATGAATAAAGAAGTTTTAGCAGTAGTTGCTGGCGAAGAAATTACACAAGAACAATTTGATTTATTCGCACAAGGCTTACCAAGAGAACAACAAGGATATCTTGCAAACCCACAATTCAAAGCTCAAGTTTTAGAACAATTAGTTGCTTTATACTTATATGCTAAAAAAGGTGAAGAATTAAAATTAGAAGAAACAGAAGAATTTGAAAACATCATGCGTAATGCTAAGAGAGATATTTTAGCTCAAATGGCTATGCGTGAAGTGTTAAAAGATGTAGCTGTTTCTGAAGAAGAATTAAAAACATTCTATGATGAAAATCAAGCACACTATGAAAAAGCACCAACAGTAAGTGCAAAACACATCTTAGTAGCTGACGAAGACAAATGTAAAGAAATCTTAGCTGAAATCGAAGGCGGAAAAGCATTCGAGTTAGCTGCTCAAGCATACTCTACATGTCCATCAGGTCAAAGAGGTGGAGATCTTGGTGAATTCGGTAAAGGTCAAATGGTTCCAGAATTTGAACAAGCAGCTTTCGAAGCAGAAATCGGACAAGTAGTTGGACCAGTAAAAACTCAATTTGGTTATCACTTAATCAAAGTTGAAAAGAAAAACGAAGGTGCAGTTTCTCCATTTGAAGAAGTAAAAGAAAGCATCAGAAAAACAATGGTTCAACAAAAACAAGGTGAACTTTACGGAAAAACAATTGATGAATTAAAAGCAAAATATATGTAATTCTGTAAAAAAAAATAATTGATTTCTAAAAAAATTTTTTTTATAATTATTTTGTTAGAGGATTATTTATGAAAATCATGACTTGTGTCATATGATAAACAGGAGGAATAATTATGGATCCAAACAGAAGACCAGAAACAATGGAACGTATCACTACTCCAGAACTCGCTGAAGCATTTATTGCTGAACAAGTTGCTGCTGTTAGAGAACAAGTAGGTGACAAAAAAGTTTTATTAGCACTCTCAGGCGGTGTTGATAGCTCAGTTGTTGCAGCACTTTTAATCAAAGCTATCGGCAAACAATTAGTTTGTGTACACGTTAACCACGGTTTAATGCGTAAAAACGAATCTGAAAGCGTTATCGAAATGTTCGAAAAAGGCTTAGATGCTAACTTAATCTACGTTGATGCTACAGATCATTTCTTAGGATTATTAGCAGGCGTTTCAGATCCAGAAACAAAACGTAAAATCATTGGTAAAGAATTTATCACAGTTTTCGCTGATGAAGCTAGAAAACTTGAAGATATTACATTCTTAGCTCAAGGAACAATCTACCCAGATATCCTTGAATCAATCAAAGCAGCAGAAGGTAAAAAAGCTGTTAAATCACATCACAACGTAGGTGGTCTTCCAGAAGATCTTCAATTTGAACTTGTTGAACCACTTAAACTCTTATTCAAAGATGAAGTTCGTGTTGTAGGTGAAGCTCTTGGTTTACCACACTCAATGGTATACCGTCAACCATTCCCAGGTCCAGGACTTGGCGTACGTTGCTTAGGCGCTATCACACGTGATCGTTTAGAAGCTCTTCGTGAAGCAGATGCTATCTTACGTGAAGAATTTGACAAAAACGGTCTTGCAGAAAAAGTATGGCAATACTTCATCGCTGTACCAGATATCAAGAGTGTAGGCGTAAAAGATGAAAGCCGTTACGAAGGATGGCCAGCAATCATCCGTGCTGTCAATACAAAAGACGCTATGTCAGCAACAATTGAAGAAATTCCATACGAAATTCTTCACCACATTACATACAGAATTACACACGAAGTTCCAGGCATCAACCGTGTACTTATGGATTTAACTCCAAAGCCAATCGGAACAATCGAGTGGGAATAATACCTAATGGCTTACAAGTGCCCGAAAACCCTTGGAAACACAGGGATTTCGGGCATTTCTACAATTTAGGAAAATGCTTCTGCAACACTTTTGCAACTCGCAAGGTAAAAAGCGTGAAAAGAAATAGTTGCAGGTGGCTTGCGAGTTCAGTTTAATAGAAACACTAAAAGATATGAACGATATGAAAAGTAAAGTTGCGATATATATGTAACATTGATATGAACTTTCATGTTAACAATAAAACAAAGAGAGGTATTACATATGAAGTGCCCAAGTTGTGGAGCAGAAACGCAAGGTAAGTTCTGCGAATATTGTGGAAGCGAAATGCCAAAAGAAAAGTCTACCGTGAATATCACAAATAATTATTATGGCGGTGCCGCACTGCAGGAGCAGACCGAGGTTGATAACAATGTCGGCAAATGCCCCAAGTGTGGTAATTCCAAAATTACATTCAAGAGAGAGCGAGTAGGTACTGTAACCCAATCTCGTTCCCGTAAAAACTATATTGGTAGCGGTAGACAAGGCCAGTCTGTAAGTCAGTCTGCATATAGAACGGTTGGTGTATGCCAAAACTGCGGATATACTTGGAACCCCAATGCAACAAATACGGGTTCTGGTAAAAAGACCTGGTTGTGGGTTCTTGGTTGGATTTGTATTTTTCCATTGCCCCTAACTATATTGTTGTTGAGAAAGAAAGATATGAAACCCGCAGTTAAATACGGCATTATTGCCGTTGCTTGGCTTCTGTTCTTTGTGATTGGTATGTCTGGCAATAGCGAAACTGATGTGCCTCAGACCGATACACCACCGTCTTATAATGAAACCGTTGATAATGTTGATAATAGTGAAGACAATACAACTGATACATCTGATACAGAAGTTGCCCCAATTATTTATGCCGAAGACGAGGTCGTTAATAGATTTATCACCGAGTTTAATAACAATACTGCGTATGAGATAACGGACATTTCCAAAGGCAACATTAGAACAAAGTATTTTGGTTATGCGAATGGCAGATATCTTGAAATGATAAATGCCAACGGTGCTGGCGCGGAGGCGTTCTGTTTGGATGTTAACGGCGGTCAAGAAGCGACCGACAAACAGACAATGTATGAAGTATTTAGAGAAGCAGTTAAAATCCTTGACCCGTCTATTACAGACGAAATGATTGATATTGCTCTTGCAGAGTTTGACAATAAGGATGTTTTGATTGAGGGTTATGTTCTTGGTGATAGTATTACTGTTACCTATGTTCCAACCAAAGAACTTTCTTACGGCAAGAACCCTTGCAGAATTGACATCTCTGCATCAAACTATAAATAATTGCGGAAACGTAAAAGAAAAACTGTAGCATAGAATTAAATTCTCCAACACATGATAGCCACACGGCACCAATCCGCAAGCTATTTTGCAACTTTTTCTGCAACAAAATTTTTGATAAATGAAATAATGTGTGGAAAAACGGGTTCAAAATTGCCATTTAGAATACAATATAGGGCATAAATAAGCAAAAGAATAACCCCGAAAAAGAGTAGCTATAAATGTTATGGCTATGCTCGACCTGTAGCTAACTTTTTTGTATAATAAATAGCAGTAATATATGCAAAAAAGGAGAAAGCATAATGGGAAAATTCGAAACAATCTTAGTCTTTGATGAGGAGACGGATAAGTCAGTTTCGATAGATATTGATTTGACCGCTGTCTCCGATGAAAGAGAATTAGAATTCTTTTTTGATGATAAAGTAAGAAAAATATGGCATAAACAAGAAGAGTGGTATTTTTCTGTTGTTGATGCGTGTGGAATATTAACTGACCAAGATTCTGTAAGGAATGCCAGTACTTACTGGGCAGTGTTGAAAAAACGTTTAAAAGACGAAGGCGCTGATGAACTGCTTGCAAATTGTAAGCAGTTGAAAATGAAAGCTTCTGATGGGAAAAGAACGCCTTGATGAAATTGCAGATCCAGAATTAGCTTTTGAGCGTATGATAAGTACATAGCGACAAAAGGGGTACTCAGAAAAGTGGATTGAACAAAGACTCCATGCAATTGATGTCAGAAAATTTCTTGCAGATGAATGGAAACGTGCTGGGATAGAAGATTCACGCCAATACGCGACATTGACAAATATTTTGACTCAGGCATGGTCTGGTAAAAGTGTAACTGAATACAAGGCATATAAAGGGTTACACAAAGAAAGTCTTCGCGACAATATGACTAATATTGAATTAGCATTAAATCAACTTGCAGAGGTATCAGCCACAGCTATTGCTCAGGCTAAAAATCCAAAAGGATATTCGGAAACAAAGAGCACAGTTGTT
>JAZQWM010000014.1:0-6180 GCA_045632345.1 Eubacteriales bacterium
GACGAAATCATTGAAAGCGGCGCACTTGACAACGCAGATTTGACAGATGTTAGATTTTTAGTTAATCACGATATATCAAGAATACCGCTTGCACGTTCAAGACGCAACAACGGCAATTCAACAATGCTGCTTACAGTAGACGCTGACGGTATGGGAATACGTGTTGACCTTGACACGGAGAACAACACCGAAGCAAGGGCTTTATACAGTGCAGTTGAACGCGGTGATATATCAGGTATGTCGTTTTTGTTCGGTGTTAGAGATCAAGAGTGGGACAACCTTGAAAGTGAACACCCGACAAGGCGTATAAAATCAATTAGTTCGGTTGTTGAAGTTAGTGCGGTGACTTTCCCCGCATATAACGCAACTACTATAAACGCCCGAAGTGACAAGGCGTTGGACAACGCACAGCTTGTATTGGATAATGCAAGAAGTGAACAGAGGGAAAAACCGTTGGAGAACGGAAATGAAAAAACTTTGGAATTACTCAAAGAAAAAACTAAACTTTTAGGAGGTTTAAGAAAATGAGAAAAACAAGACTTGAAAAGAAGCTTGCAAAGCTTAATTCAAAGCGTGACGCACTTACAGCCCGCGCACTTGCTTCACAGGACGCAAACGAAGTTCGTTCAATCAACGAACAGCTTGCAGAAGTAAACGACGAAATAAACGACGTTAACGAAGAGCTTGCAGAAATCGCAGAAGAGGAAAAGAGAGCAGCAGCACCCGCAGCCGTTCCCGCAGGCGCACAGCTTGTAAATGGTGAGGTTAGAGCAACTTTCACACAGCAGGCAGACCCGACACAGGGCAAAAAGGACGTTTCTGTTAATCCTTACGAAACAGAGGAATACAGACGCGCATTTATGCACTATGTACAGCGCGGCGCAGCTATTCCGCAGAACCTTATTAACGACATTAACGCATACCGTGAGAGTTTACCGCTTGATATGCGTGCAGGCGTTCCGATAACAACAGCAGATACAGGCGCAGCAATCCCGATTACAATTATGCGTGATGTTATCAACACTGTCAGAAAGCGTTACGGCAATCTTTATAGCAAGGTTAGAAAGATGTCTATACCAGGCGGCGTTGAATTTCCTATTGGTGCATTACAGGCAACATTTAAGAGAATTACCGAAAGCACAGTATCACCCCGTCAGAAGCTTGACAAGCTTGGTAAAGTAAGTTTTTCATACTTTACAGGAGAAATCCGCATAGCTCAGACATTCCTTTCACAGCTCCTTACAATTGAAGCTTTTGAAAGCAAACTTGTTGAAGTTATTGCACTTGCTTATGTTCAGGCAATGGATTTTGAAATTGTTAATGGTACTGGTGACGGTATGATGACAGGAATATTACATGACCCACGTGTGCTTGCAACTTCACAGGCAATTACACTGACAGCAGCAGAGATTTCAAACTGGACAGCATGGCGCAAGAAGTTCTTTGCAAAACTTCCTCTTGGTTACAGGGACGGCGAATTTATATTTGCTATGTCAACCGTTGACGCTTACTTAGAGACAATGGCAGACGCTAACAATAATCCTGTATTCCGTCAGGCAACAGGACTAGAAGTTAACGACGGCGACGCTATGAACCCGAACGGAAGATTTTTCGGCAGAAACATTTCACTTGTTGAACCCGACATACTTCCGGATTTCGACACTGCAAACAGCAATGATGTAATCGGTATTTATTGGCAGCCCGAAGAGTATGCCGTAAATGAAAATTTCGGCTTTACTATGCGCCGTTATTTCGACGAAGAGACAAACGAGTGGGTTGACAAGGCACTTGTTGTAAATGACGGTAAAGTGCTTAATCCTAACGGTATTTGGCTTATTAAGAAGGCTTAAAAAGGGGGCTTGAACATGAACAATGTTGAAGCTTTAAAAGCTTTATATACTGGACTTGGCGGCAGTGCTGGCAACGTTGCAAACGCTTTAACAATCGTGGACGTTTTAAACGAGATCGCAAAGCTTTACAGCGGTGACGACGACGCAACACAGAATGCAGAAGCCATTGCAAATATTGCAGCTGTTGCCGGTTCGATTAGTCCTGAACCGCCCACAGTTCAAAACGTAAACGTTACGCCCACAACTTCAAAACAGGAAATTAAAGCCGATACCGGAAAAGTCCTCGGTACTGTTACAGTTGCTGCTGTTACAGCAGCGATTGACGAAAACATTGTTGCAGGCAACATAAAAAGCGGCGTAACAATACTTGGCGTTACAGGTTCATATACAGGCGACTAATTAAGGAGGTTTGAAAGATGATCAATCAGGATAGAATTGTACCAGTTACAAAAACTGATTTACTTACACTTTACGGAACAATGCTAAAAGCTGCAAGCGTAAGTGTAACAGCTCTTAACGCAGCTGACGTTGAGGGTAACTTTGCACAGGACACAAACAGCGCAACAGTAATTTGCAGTGAACCCGTTAAGTCTTTGAACTTTGGTTCAAGCGTAACAGCGGCAACTGTATACTTTATCCCCGCTTACGATTACAAGGGATTTACAAAGACAAGTGCAGAATTGACAGTTACAGGCGACGTTGACGCAGACGGCGCAACACTTTATAGCGCAACACTGTCAACAAACGCACTGACAATTGCAAAAGTAGGATTTTAAGAAAGTAGGGTGATAACATGGCAAGCGCGGCAATGTTAACGGCTGTAAAAAATGCGCTCGGAGTTACGGGAACATTTACCGATACAACAATATCAGTCTACATTGACGAAGTTGTTGATTATATGAGCGGGGCGGGAGTTTCAGCGGCTATAATTGCCGCGTCGCCAGGTGTTGTTGCCCGCGGCGTTTCTGATTTGTGGGATAATGACGGTGGAAACGTAAGGTTTTCACCGTACTTCCACGAAAGAGTTACACAGCTTGTAATGCGGTCAGGGGGCTAATGTATGAGTTACAAACCAAAGTCAATAAACGAACTGCGAACAGCAGTAAAATTATTGATACCGACAGGAACGACGA
The DNA here is from genome assembly GCA_045632345.1 of Eubacteriales bacterium. GTDB lineage: Bacteria > Bacillota > Clostridia > Oscillospirales > CAG-272 > RGIG2000. Next base: position 2,984 of record JAZQWM010000014.1, read on the forward strand.
AAATAAACGGCGTTACCCGGCATACATACCCCGCTGACGGTGATGTTATATTTGTCAACTGGAAAACATACGGCGGCACAGAACAAACTGTAAACGGCTTGCATTCAGTTATTGATACAGCTAACGTAACGACACGTTACAGGGGCGATATTACTATTAATTGCCGCTTATTACGCGAGGACGGAAAAATATATGAAATTATATCAGATCCTGAAAACACAGACTTAAATAACAGATATTTGGAATTTAAGGTTGAACGCGTAAAGGGTGGTTTGTAATGGCTAAGAACAAAATAACAGTTGATTTCAATGGTTATGACATAATTAAAAAGCAACTTGACGCGCTCGGTGGTGACGCGACAAAAAGAGCTATTGAAAGTGCTTTGAAAGCGTCGCAGCAAGTAGTAGCACAGCAAGTCAGCACCGCATTAAAACCGCATTACGAAAGCGGTGATACTGAGAAATCAATTATATTTAATAGCCCCGTAGAATGGACGGGGGACGCTGCACAAATAGCAGTCGGATTTGATATTAACGGCGGTGGACTTCCGTCAATTTTCCTTATGTACGGAACGAAACTACACGGGCAGCCGCATATTGAACCCGACAGAAATTTATATAACGCTGTTTATGGATCCCAGACACGTAAAAAAATCATGGAAATGCAAGAACAGGCATTTAATAAAGTGCTTGAAAGGTTGGTGAATTGAATGTATGAAAAATGATTTGATAGCTTTATTGCAAACTTTGGGCTATCCTGTATTTTTACAAGGTACATTGAACGCCAATGCTGCATTTCCTGATAGTTTTTTCACGTTTTGGAATTTTGAGACACCAGAAGCGGCGTATTATGATAATGACGCAAATCGCGCCGTATGGGGCTTTTGGATATACTTTTATTCGATTGACCCGCTAAAGGTTGAAACAGAACCAGAGAAAGCAAGAAAGCTTTTGAAGCAAAACGGCTTTATCTTGGACGGTAAACCAAATGACATAAGTGTTGACAGACCAACACACACAGGCGCATTTTTTGCAGTATATAAGTTTGAAAACTATAACAATGAAGAAAGCGAGGTTTTAAACAATGGCTAAAACCGTTGAATTTCGTGGTTGTGATAATCTAGTTATTGCTGAGATTACAAACGATGATAACACAGGTTATGTAACGGGAGCTGTTGAAGTTCTTGCACCGGTGGCAGAAGTTTCAAAGACCGTTGAAAGCAGCAGCGAAACACATTATTACGATAATACGGGAATGATAGTAATTCAGGCAGAAGGTTCTGACACAATTACACTTACCGTTCCCGCTTTACCGCTTGCAAAGCTTGCAACAGTAACAGGCAAGGTTGTAGATCAAACAACAGGTGCATTTATTGATTGTCCACCAGTTGAAAAATATTATGCACTTGGTTATCGCCTTAAACTTACAGACGGAACATACAGATATGTATGGCGCATGAAAGGTTCTTTTGCTATTCCAGACGAAACAAGCGCAACAGAGGATAACGGAACAACGACAAACAATCAGCAGCTTACATATACAGGCATAAATACCGCTTATGAGTTTACAAACGGCGGCGGTGCTAATGTAAAAGCACGTTCACGCGGCGTTGTAATTGATGAAAGGGACGGACTTTGTGATTGTTCAACGTTCTTTTCAACCGTTCAGACACCCGACACAGTTGCTTCACTTGCAGTATCAAGTGTTACAGCTCTTAGCATTTCACCAACAACGTCAAGTCTTACTGTTGGCGGTTCGGCAACGATCACACCGACAACAACACCGAGTGGCAAACCCGTAGCGTATGCAACAAGCAATCCACGCGTTGCAACTGTTAGCAGCGGCGGTGTTATTAACGCAGTTGGAGCTGGTACAGCAGTAATTACCGCAACAGCGGGTGCATATTCAGCAAGTTGTGCAGTTACAGTTACAACTGGATAATATTATAAATCAGGGGCGGCAATAGTCGCCCCATAGTTTAAAAAAGCAAAGGAGATATTTATATTATGGAGCTTAAACTTAAAATTTACAATGGAAACGAAGTTGAAAAGGTATACACAGCAGAAACAATTGATTTTTCTTTTGGTATTGTTGAAGATATATTGGACGCTCTTGACCTTGACAGCATGAAAACAGGCAGCAAAGCAGAACTTGGAACAATGATTATCAAATGTTCAAAACAGCTTAGACCGTTTTTGCGTGATTTGTTCCCAGGTGTTACAGATGAAGAGATAAGAAGAACACATATAACAAACTTGATAGAAGTTTTCAAAGGTCTATATGACTATGCAACAAAAGAGCTGTTAGCAGCAACAGGTGACGAAAAAAACTAAATTCGGGGGCGACAACCCCCGCAACATTATACGAAATTTTATTTGACTTGAATTTTAATATGTGTCAAACGTTCCCGTCATTAGATCCGTTTAGAGTGCGGGCGCAGCGTTTTCACGATGTAATATTAATAGTCAGTCGTTTAAATACAAAAGCTAAGAATGAAGAAAAGACAAAAGGTAAAATAATGAAAGACGGAACTATCCGACGACCCGCAACAGATGATAGTTGGTATTAATTTATTAAGGTGGTGAGCTAATGCCAGACCAGAATGTAACAACTAAATTTAAAGTTGATATATCGGACTTAAAGAAAGGCATTTCAGACGCTAATAAGCAAATCAAGCTTGCAAATGCAGAATTTAAGAACGCAACGGCGGGGCTTGATGATTGGAGCAAATCAGCTGACGGATTAACTGCAAAGATCAAGCAGCAGAACAGTGTTGTTGACGCTGAAAAGAAAAAGCTTGATTTACTCAAAGAACAGCTTGACCGCCTTAATAAATCACAAAAAGACGGTCAAAAGACAATTGACGATCTTAACGACAAATACACTGAAGCTGTCAAAGAGTTTGGCGCAGCAAGCGACGAAGCAAAGAAATATGCAAAGCAGCTTAGTGACGCACAGGCAGCGCAAGAGCGAAACGCAGCAGCAGCAGATGATTTAAATTTAAAAATTCTAAATCAGGATACCGCAGTTAAAAACGCAGCTGCACAGCTTGGAAAATATGAAACGGCATTAGAAGAGCTTAAAAGCGGTTCAAACAACGCTGAAAGCGCAACAGATAAATTTGGGAAGTCAATCAACGACGTTGATAAGGACAGCAAAGACGCAGTTAACGACGGTTTAAACGCGTTTACTGTTGC
>JAZQWM010000015.1:0-3021 GCA_045632345.1 Eubacteriales bacterium
ACCCATTGAAGCACGTTACGAGCCTTCAAATCTTCGTCCACGCCCCGTTCTTGTGCGAGGCGCGGAACCATGTCATCCAGCATGGCGTGCGCTTGCAGGTCAATCTCGTGAAGATATTCGTTCAATCGTGCCTCGGTAAGCAATGTGGTGTAGGTTCCCTGTCGGTGCTTCTTCATGAAGTCAAGACGCAGGTTGGCGTACTTCCCAAGCGGGTAACTGGTCTGTTCGGGAAATTTCAGATCGGGATAGTAAATCCCGTTACGTTCGGTATAAGTAATCTTATTTTTCATTGTAAATATCCTTTCTTAAATTTGGCATCAACTATCAAGGATATTCACAGGGGCGGTGCGCGAGCCGGATGCCGACAATAGTGCCGCATCATGGCTCATCACCAAACACAAAAAGAAATCCGAACCCTTCGCCTATCGGCTTTGGGTTCGGATTTCTACTGTTTGGTCGGATTGTTCATACCTGATCTATTCAAAGGCAAAGAGCCGAGGTGGACGAAACATATTCCAAAAGGTACGAAAATGCTTGTGTTTACAAGGAATTTTGAAACACGAAAGGAATATGATTATGGAAAAGTACATCACTAAAAACGGCATCAAATACGAGCTTCGCGGCGAACAATACTACCCGATGATTGAAATCTCCGAGCAAACTAACTATGAAATCGGCAAATACGGACACCTTTACCTTGATTTTATTAAGACACACCGGCGCGGAACGTATACCACTCTGCTGACCGAAAATCACTTGAATGAACATCTCCACAGCATCGACGAGCAGGCACACGAACAGATTGATATACATATCGCGCAGATGGCGAAGCAAATGGGCGTGACTGAAGAACACAAAGCCTCCGATCCAATGCGCTGGGTACAGATGATGAATAACATTAAGGCTACCGCCGAAGAAATTGTTCTCAAGGAGGTTGTCTACAAATGAGATCAATCATCAATGAGCTGTGGCACGGAAATATCATCCCTCAAGAAGACAGCAGAAATAACACAAAGGAAATGAAAGAACTCCTTAGCTATATGTCACGTCATCACGAGGACTTGGAGAAAAGCTTCACCGATGAACAGAAAGAAGTCTTTGGAAAATTTCACGATTGTTGGAGTGAGTACATGAGTCTTGGCGAGGCGGCAATCTTTGAGTATGCTTTCAAGCTTGGTATGCAAATTACAATTGAAGCCTTAACCGAATGACATACGGCGGCGAGGATTAAATCTAATTCTCGCCGCTTTTCATCATCTTTTTACAATTAACTATTGAAAATTTGCTATAAATATGTTATAATGATGTTATATCAATTATACCGTGAGGTGCAAACATGACATTTGCTGAAAAGATGCAGGTAGTGAGAAAACAATTGTTTCTTAGCCAAGAAGCTATAGCCAAGGAGCTTGGCGTTTCTTTCGCTACCGTGAATCGTTGGGAAAAAGGAAAGTGTGAACCGAGTTATAAAGCGCAGAAAGCTTTCAATGAACTCTGCGAGAAAAATAATATTGATCCTAACCGCTTGGCTGACAACTGAGTATGCAAAAGACAAAAGAACAAATCAGTTACAATATGCAACAAGTTAAAAATAAGGACTCCAAGATTGAAGTCTTGTTGCGTAAAGAACTATGGTCGCGTGGTATTCGTTACAGAAAGAATGTGAATCGCATATATGGAAAGCCTGATATTGTATTCATAGGAAAAAAGATTGCCGTCTTTTGCGACAGCGAATTTTGGCACGGATACAATTGGGAAGAACGAAAGAAAGATTTCAAGTCGCACCAAGAATTTTGGATACCGAAGATTGAACGGAATATGGAGCGAGATGCCGAAGTAACGGCAAAGTTTGAATCCGAGGGGTGGACGGTTATTCGTTTTTGGGGTAATGAAATCAAAAAGAATACGGCGCAGTGCGCAGATATAATTGAACAAGCAATACGGGAGAACAAAGTGAAATGAAGTGGACATACTTTCCGAGAAACCGAAAAATTACAGATGATTTATTGCAAGTGGTAGATGTTTTCGAAGCGCAAAAAAACAACATTGATTCTTTATCAAAAAATTTAGTAAGCGATCAAGTGCTGGCAAAAGTTGCGAGCGGTCTTGAATCCATCGGGTACAAAGTTGAGCATAGCAAAAAAGATGTTGACAAAATCAAAATGCCAGTATTGTACGGAGAATGTGGAAAAGTTGATTTGAATTTTGAGGTAGACGCTTTCAACGAAAACACCGGTATCGTTGTTGAAGTTGAAGCAGGCCGTGCAGTGACAAATTATCAATTTTTAAAGGATTTCTTCGAAGCTTGCTGCATGTATGATGCTCAATATTTGTGTATAGCTATTAGACAAATATATGGTAATCGGGCCGATTATGAAAAAGTATGTGATTTTTTTAACGCCATATATGCAAGTGACCGTTTTTCAATTCCATTAAAAGGCGTTTTGATTATTGGTTATTAATGAAGCAATGAGAGGATAAAAGTATGTCTTTCAAATCTATAGATTTATTCGCAGGCATCGGAGGCATTCGCCTCGGCTTTGACAGAGCCTTCGGTGACAGCATTGATACGGTATTCGTATGCGAGTGGGATGAAAACGCACAAAAAACCTATAAAGCGAACTTTAATGACGATTTTGCAATCGCAGGCGATATAACACAAATTGACGAGAAGGATGTTCCCGAGTTTGATATCTGTCTCGCAGGATTCCCCTGCCAGGCATTCAGCCTTGCAGGACAGCGCATGGGATTTGAAGATAACTATAAAGGTATGTGCCGCGGTACGCTCTTTATGGACGTAGCTCGTATCTGCGAGTACCACAAGCCGAAGGTTATCTTCTGTGAGAACGTAAAAGGTCTCGTTATTCACGACAGAGGCAGAACTTTCAAGATTATTTGTAAGACCTTTGAGGATCTTGGTTACAAGGTGTTCTTCAATGTGCTGAACAGTAAGAACTTCGGTGTTCCGCAGAACAGAGAAAGAATTTATGTTGTTGCATTCAGAAATGATATCGCCCCCGA
>JAZQWM010000016.1:0-3716 GCA_045632345.1 Eubacteriales bacterium
ATTCTCCAACGGGCGTATTACATAGTTGTTAGTCAGTATCGTCGCCAGCATGATGACTGCTCGCCTGTAGTGTGGCGAGATTGCAAAGTAAAAGCGGCTGATTTCACGCAACACTTCCGCAGACGACGCTACCGTAGGATCACCCAAAGCTGAGAGTATCGTCTTGCGTGGATATTTGCGCAGGAATACTGACACTTCGTCCATGTTTGCCTTTAAGTCAAGAAGTACGTCCGAGCGAAGCTTCGCAAACCGTTTGAGATTGTATATTTCGTCCATAAGTCACCGCCTTTCTTATTCATATCGTTTCGCAGGTCTGCCTAAAAAGAATGTATTATTTTCTTCTTGTCTAACAATGCGCTTTTGCAACGATTGTTCAAGTTGTAAGCAAACCCACCAGTTGTATTCAAGTGATGAAAAGCGGTCTTTTCTCATTCCCGTCTTTTCTTTAACCTTGATATTCACACCCTTTGTCTCTGTCTGCAAATTGATAAGCTCATTTATAAGTAGAGTTGTATGAATATAAGGCATTTGTAATTCCACTTTCTCTTGTGAAGTGAGTGAATTATATCCTCTAAATCCCGCAAGAATTTCCTCTGCGTCAAACTCTGACACGAGAAGGTTTATTCTATTTTGCCTAAAGGCTTCTCTTAATGCAAGAGCCATATCATTATTCAATTGAGCCGTCGCATTGATAGCCCATATAACCTTCGGAGCTGTCTTATCTAAACATCTGTCAGCAAACACAGAGTCGTTGCAACACGATAATGCTCTGTAAGTGGTTGCTAACTCATTGTCATAAATATCTCGGCAAAGATGATCGTAGACAGATACACCGACACCTCTTGTATCAATTACAAGTTGTGTGCAATGATATTGTTCAAACAGTCTCCTTACTCTAAGAGCCAAATCTTCTGAGTGTAAACCTTCATGGTTCTCAGTGTAGATTATATTACCCACATAGCGATTGTCTTTGTTTGGCAATGCACTATTGATAAAGATTGAAGCCGCATCGTTATCGTGCTTTGTAGAAGCCAAAAGAGCAACGTCCAAAGATAAGACACGCTCCTCATTTTTAGCAAGTGGCGGTATCTTCAAATTCTTATCAGCCATTAGGTTTGAAATCTGCGGTGGATATACAGGCACTTTGAGCTTTCTATTTCTCGACAAATCGTCATAAGAAAATAAAGCATTTTCATCGTCGCCCAACCACTCACATTCCATTTCCATCTGAAATGAAAGCTCATTGAAGTCAGACTCCGACATTTCATCTTCGACCTGTTCACGACTAAGCAGATTTTCTTTAATGGCTAACTCATAAGGTAAACCACAACAGAAGTATCTTTTTGTATCATCAACAAGATTTGTAGCAAAAGCCTTTAATTTCTCAAAACTCCAATGCTGTTTGTACCAAGCAGATGAAAGATACAACTCTTTATTTCTCTCGGCTAAATGAGCATATTCTGGTTTGCTCAAATATTTTGGCTGACGCGGAGCTTTATTGAATTTTCTCAATACTTTGTTGATAATGTCAAGGTCAACCATTCTAAATTCGTCCACGACTATAATATTCAATTGTTATTAACCTATGGCTTTTTATCCATAGCTCTGGGAGTTTCCTCCATTTTCATCGGTTGGTTTCCAACCCAGTTTAGCATATATTTTTACCTACGACTTTACGTTTAGGCAACGAGGACTCTTGGAGAGATTATATTTATTCACTCTCTATGCGTTACGGTGAGCAACAGCCTTTCGCAATCTGTTCTTTACCTCGGTATTGGCATATCAATTGACTTAGCGTTTACCGATTTTCCTCGCTTATTTATCTCGTGTATTTCTACACGGTGAAGCCATATTAACTTCTGTTGGAACGAGCACCGTCGTTTGCCGTTACAACTTTTATTCGTGAACCGTTTTTGAATGATATGTAAGCATCTTGACCTTTCGTATTTGCAGTTTCAATCTCATTACGCAGATTTGCAGAGTTTGGCATAAGTATAGTAGTAATCTTTTCAAGCACATTTATACTTTGCGACCTATTCTTAGCCGCCACACATATTTGAGTGTCTGGGTACAATATACATCTTACGGTGCAAAAAATTGCCGTAAGGTAGGATTTTCCTTGTCCGCGCGAAGCGATGTACATAAAATAATTTGACCAATTCATTAAAAATATCAAAATCTTTTGAAATAGTTTTAAATGAATGTTCAAATAATCCTCACAAAATCTATGTGGGTTTGCTCTATAATAACTACACCATACACCAATACCCGCCATCATGCGTTCAACTTTATCGTTTGCAACCTCTCTGTCAGTTTTCTTCGTTGCCATTTTTGACACCCCCGAACACCGCGTCAAAGAGAGCTTCGTCGTCCTCAGAGTATTGTGGTTTTTCTACTTTGTACTTTGCCATTTCTTCATCATACATACGAGCATAATTATTTTTTATACCTATCATCTTGCAAAGATGACCTAAGAAGTAAACTGTAATATACTTCACTATTCCGTCAACGTCTTTCCATTCTGGGTCTGGTTCAGGAATAGGCTTTTCTTCCTCAAACTTTTTGATAAGCGTTCCAAAGCTTTGGCTATCCGCAAGAGCGTTGTCATTTCTTTGAACTGGTTTTAGATTTGCAGAACCAAGTAAGGACTGAAATGCATCCATTGCTTCTTTAACCTTACCACCAGTTTGTTGTGCTATGTTGACATTTAACTGCGCTATACAAAGTTGCACAAAAAGCTGTTCTTGGGCTTTCGTGGAACATTCGCAGCGCGATACCCAATCCTCATACTCCTGCTGAAGAAACAGATATTGTTCAACAGTATATCCCATTCCAAACATAGCAACAGTTTTCTTTTTGACTTTTGCTTCTGCAAGTTCAGCTTTAGCGTCCAGCAAATCATCGGTGTCGTTTATATTGACGCTTGCTCTTTCCTTTACCGTATCAAGATAGGTTGTGCCACGGAGCTTATACTGAGGAAGTTGCATCTTACTCGGATATGCTCCTATACGTGATCTGTCAGATGATATTTTTCTGCACGAAGCCAATATATCATCTGCATAATACCAGTCGAAAATTTGACACATACGGTCAACAGCTTTTTCTTCATTGCTTGAATAAAAATCCGTTAATGTATGAAAATATTTATCTACGCAAGTTTTACATATTGTAGTATAACCGCCATTTCCCGCAAATAGAGGACTATTTGAAAAAGGAAAGTTGCCCTTTTGCTTTGTGTATTTTTTGCCGCAACAAGTACAGTAAAACTCTGTTCTTTCTTCTTCTGCCATTATGCGTCCGACTTGCACGTTCTTATCTATTTTTGTTTTAGAAGTGCGAGAATTTGCAGTTTTCTTCGTACTTCCTGTGTTACCTCTCGGCACTCCAATCACTCCTTTAATACAAATTATTTAATAGCACATTATAGATTTTAGGATTAATATTGATTGATAATCCATGTTGTGCTAAATAATCGTTAAACTCACCACTCGCACATCTATTAGTAAACTCTAAGAAATCATACTTGTCGCAATTATCATAGCTATATATTTTATGAAACAACATATGAATAGGCTCACATAAACTAACTCCATATCCGTATTTCTTATGCAGTTGTCTTATGCCGTCTTTTATCCATACTTGTTCTTCCTCCGAGTAATCACCTATAGATTTGCGGCGATCTAATTCATATATCTCCAACACCTCTGTCAATATAT
>JAZQWM010000017.1:0-4792 GCA_045632345.1 Eubacteriales bacterium
GGGCGAGAAAATCGATCAGATATCCTCGCGTTTCGGCTGCCGTACCTTCCGTATTGATGCTGAGAACGGTTTTATTCTCAACGGAAAGGAATATCCTCTCCACGGTGTCAGCCGTCATCAGGACAGATGGCAGATCGGTAATGCGCTTCTTCCCGAGCATCACCTTGAGGATATGGACCTTATTTGTGAGGTTGGCGCAAATACCATTCGCTTAGCTCACTATCAGCATGACCAATATTTCTATGACTTATGCGACGAGAGAGGTATGGTTGTCTGGGCTGAAATCCCGTACATTTCACGCCATATGAGCGGAGGCAACGAAAATAGCTTATCTCAAATGCGCGAGCTTATAGTTCAAAATTATAATCACCCTTCAATATGCGTATGGGGATTGTCCAATGAAATTACAATGGACGGTGCAAAGGACCCCGATTTAATTGCAAATCACCGTAAATTAAATGACCTTGTACACGAAATGGATAAAACGCGTCCAACCACGGTCGCTTGTATTTCAATGTGCGACATTGACGAAAAATATGTTCATATCTCAGATGTTGTGTCATATAACCACTATTTCGGTTGGTATGGCGGAAGCCTTGATGAGTACGGCACTTGGTACGATAAATTCCACGAAAAATATCCGAATAAGCCTATCGGCTGCTCGGAATACGGCTGCGAAGCATTGAATTGGCATAATTCCAACCCCGAAAGCGGAGATTATACAGAGGAATATCAGGCAATCTACCACGAGGCTCTGATTCGTCAGCTGTTTACAAGAAAATATATCTGGTCCACCCACGTTTGGAATATGTTTGACTTTGGTGCAGACGCAAGAAACGAGGGCGGTGAGAACGGTCAAAATCATAAGGGTCTTATTACAATTGACCGTAAGTATAAAAAGGACGCCTTCTATGCGTACAAGGCATGGCTTTCAAAGGAGCCCTTTGTACATATATGCGGTAAGCGTTATGTTGACAGAGTTGAGGATGTAACAAGGATTACCGTTTATTCCAATCAGCCCGAGGTTGAGCTTTTTGCAAACGGAATATCTGTGGGTAAAAAGAGCGCGGAGGACCATTTCTTCTATTTTGATGTTGAAAATGCGGGAAAAACACAGCTTGCGGCAGTTGCAGGAGAATGTAAGGATGAAAGCTTGATTTGCAAGGTTGACAAAATGAATCAGGATTACATTCTTCGTGAGCAGGGAGCAGTGCTTAACTGGTTCGATATTACCGAGGTTGAGGGAAGATTTTCTCTTAATGATAAAATCGGAGAAATAACAAAAACCTTCCGCGGGAAGCTTTGGATGATGGGACTTTTTCTTACCCTGGCAAGAAAAATGAGCGGTTCAAAGAACAAGTCCAAGGATAAAAAGAAGAAAACCAAAAATCCTGAAATGGGAAGTGGCGTTATGAATATGATAGGTAATTTCACCGTTCTCCGTTTTACAGGTATGCTTGGAATGCGCAACGTATATTTTACAAAGGAAGAGCTTTTGAAGATAAATTCTAAGCTTAACCGTATAAAAAAGCCAAAGGAGAAAAAGTAATATATCAATGAAAATGACGTTTAGGTGGTACGGAGAGGGAAATGACAAAATCAAGCTTTCCGACATAAAGCAAATACCAGGAGTTGACGGAATTGTGTGGGCGCTGCACCATAAAATGCCCGGCGAAATATGGTACGAAAATGAAATTGCCGAGGTAAAAAAACAACTTGATGAGTACGGCTTTAGCATGGATGTTGTGGAGTCGGTAAATGTTCACGACGATATTAAAATCGGACTACCAACAAGAGATAAGTATATAGAAAATTATAAAACAACCATAAGAAACCTTTCGAAATTCGGAGTAAAGGTTATTTGCTATAACTTTATGCCGATTTTTGACTGGACAAGGAGCAATCTGTTTCACCCGGTAGGTGACGGCTCAACAGCCCTTTTCTATGAAAAAAATATGATTCAAGATGATTATAACGCAATGGCAAAATATATTCTTGATTTCACCGAAAAGTATAATATGTCATTCCCAGGCTGGGAGCCTGAGAGAATGGCAAGACTTGATGAGCTTTTTAAGGCATATGAGGGAGTGGATCACGAAAAGCTGTGGGGTAATCTTAAATACTTCCTTGAGGCAATTATGCCAACATGTCGCGAGTGCGATATTAAAATGGCTATCCATATGGATGACCCGCCGTGGGATATTTTTGGACTTCCGAGACTTCTTGTTGACGAGCCAAGCATTGACCGCTTTTTAAAAATGGTTGATGACGAGTATAACTGTCTTACCCTTTGCTCGGGAAGTCTTAATGCAGACCCAAATAACAATGTAGCAAGCATAGTTCGTAAGCATTGCGACAGAATAGCTTTTGCTCATATAAGAAATGTAAAGCACTTTGAAAACGGAGATTTTTCTGAGGCAAGCCATAGAGATTGCGACGGAGATACAGGCATACTTGAAATACTTAAGGCGTACCACGACTGCGGATTTAATGGCTATATCCGTCCCGACCACGGCAGACACCTGTGGGATGAAGGTCCGGGAAATGTGCGTCCGGGTTATGGACTATACGACAGAGCTCTCGGCATTATGTATATGCTGGGCATTTGGGACACACTTGAAAAATTTGATAAGGAGTAAAAATATGACAGAGCTTCCATTGAATATAGATTACAGCGGAAAGGTAGTTGTTGTAACAGGCGCAGGCGGACTTATCTGCGGCGCAATGGCAAGAGCTTTTGCTAAGTCGGGCGCTAAGGTTGCAGCCCTTGACCTTAACGAGGATGCAGTTAAGGCTCTTGCAAATGAGCTTAAGGCAGAGGGCTTTATCTGTGAGGGCTATAAGGCAAGCGTACTTGATGTAAACGAGCTTGAAAATGTACATACACAGATTATATCAGACCTTGGCAAATGTGATATTCTTGTAAACGGAGCAGGAGGAAATAACCCAAGAGCGACAACCGATAACGAGTATCAGCACGAAGCAGAGGAAGGCAAAAAATCCTTCTTCGACTTACAGCCTGATGGCGTTGATTTCGTGTTCAAGCTCAATTTCCAGGGTACGCTTCTTCCAACACAGGTTTTTGCTGAGGATTTGGTAGAGAAAAATGCGGGATGTATTCTTAATATTTCATCAATGAACGCATATACACCGCTTACAAAAATTCCCGCATATTCTGCGGCAAAGGCAGGTATTTCAAACTTTACACAATGGCTTGCAACCCACTTTGCAGGCACGGGAATTCGCTGTAATGCAATAGCTCCGGGATTTTTAGTATCAGCACAAAACTATAAGCTTCTCTTTAACGAGGACGGAACTCCAACCAAGAGAAGCGCAAAAATCCTAAACGGAACACCTATGAACAGATATGTTGATGCTTCCGAGCTTCTTGGCGCAACGCTTTTCCTTTGCGATGATAAATCCGCATCTGCAATAACCGGCGTAGTTCTTCCTATTGACTGCGGATTTAGCGCATACTCGGGAGTATAAAAGCGATGGCGTTACACATTTTAGATGAGGCTAACCGTTGCCTTGAATGTAAAAACCCAACGTGCATAAAGGGATGCCCAATAAACACACCCATACCCGAGGTTATTAAGCTTTTAAAAAGCGACCGCTTGGACGAGGCAGGAAGACTTTTATTCTTTAATAATCCTCTGACAACAATTTGCAGCCTTATATGCAATCACGAAAAGCAATGCGAGGGACATTGCATTTTAGCTAAAAAGGGAAACCCTGTGCATTTTTCCGCTATCGAAAGCTATATTTCAAGTGCATACGCTCCAAAAATGACAAAGGGACCTGCTGAGTCAAACGGCAAAAAGGTTGCAATCGTTGGCTCAGGCCCTGCGGGACTTACAATTTCGATTATACTGGCAAGATACGGCTATCAGGTTACAATTTTTGAAAGCAAGGATAAAATAGGTGGAATTTTGAGGTATGGCATACCCGAATTTCGGCTACCCAAAAAAACCCTTGATGATTTACAACACAGACATATAGAATTAAAGGGCATAAAAATAAGACCGAATATCAGAATAGGCGATGCTATCGGAATAGAAGACCTTTTTCGCGATGGATACAAAGCGGTATTTATCGGTACGGGTGTATGGAAAGCCAACACACTGCATATAAAAGGTGAAACCCTCGGAAATGTGCATTTTGCAATAAATTATTTAACAAATCCCGACGTATATAAATTAGGAGAAAATGTTACTATAATCGGAGCAGGAAACACAGCTATTGACGTTGCAAGAACTGCCATCCGTAACGGAAGCAGAAAGGTTACTTGCTTTTCAATTGATGATACGGTTGCCGCAAGTAACTATGAGTATAAGTATGCAAAATTAGAGGGCGTACAATTTGAATATAACCGTAAGCCGTTAGAAATATCGGAAAACGGCGTATTATTCTCTAAGGTTAAAAAGGATGAAAATGGCAACTATGTTCAAATAAAGGGAAGTGAAGACTTTTATCCGTCTGATTCGGTTATTATAGCGGTAAGCCAAGGGCCAAGAAATGTAATTGTTTCCTCAACAACGGGACTCAATGTAAATGAAAGAGGATTGCTTGTAGCTGATGAGCAAGGAAAAACAAGCAGACAGGGAGTTTTTGCATCCGGCGATGTTGTAAACGGAGCAAGGACGGTTGTTGAAGCAGTAGCACATAGCAAAATCGTCGCAGAATCAATGCATCAATATATGCAAGCATTGGAAGACTAAACAAAAGAACATTCAACTTAAATGAATATTTACTAAGAAATCCCATTTAATAAAAGCCCTGATTTTGATCA
>JAZQWM010000018.1:0-380175 GCA_045632345.1 Eubacteriales bacterium
GCAAAGGCTTTCTATCATACCTGCGCTTTGCACCTTGTAGTCAAGCCGTTTTAGCGTTTCGAGCTTGCTTTCTTCTTCGGGGAGGTACTTTCTTCTGATGCTTTCTACTTCCTTATTTCTCACCGCCGAATAATTGTAGGTGAAGGGTTTGTTTTCCATAATACTCCTGTTCTTTCGTTTCATTGTGGCTATATTTTACGATACCGATTTTTGAGTTTTGTTGGAGATTTGTTTCTGAAATGTTATAAAACCATATTTGCAATAAAAAAAGATAGGTATTAGAACCTATCGGAAATATAAAAGGGCATACAAATCGTTTTCGACTTGTACGCCCTGATTTCTTGTTGCATTGGCTTTTCGCATATTATTTTGACGTTACCATTTATACCCTTGTGGAATGGCTACTGTACCATTTACTTTACCATTTTTTCATTGACTTACATCAATTTTCGTGGGGATTCATTGAGATATGGTTTTTTCTCGATATTGAAAAAGCCTTGTGATATAAGGGATTATTGAGTTTTATGCATCTTTATTGAGAAAATGAAACGCGGTAGGTTTGCAACAATACCAAGCTTCATCTTTACACCTCATAAAAATATAGTATTTTTAAATAACAGCACAATTATACAATACTTTTTCAAAATTAGCAAGATAAAAACAAAAAAATCGTGAAAATATGCTGATTTTTTCTATTACAACACCAAATGTTCACAAAACCGTCACATAAATAGTGTATAATTCCTTAGGTTTAATTTGGGATATTTTATTCAAAGCTATTTACAAATTTGTGATATCATGGTAAAATATTTATGAATTATAGCATTCAAATCTTTTACATAATAGGAGGACTCCATATGCTCGGCACAAAAATGCTTATTATTGACGATGATGTTAACATTTGCGAACTTATCAAGGTGTATTTCCAAAACGAAGGATATGACGTAGCCATTGCCAACGACGGAATTGAAGGAATGAACATGTTCAAAAGCTACGATCCCGACATTGTTCTCCTTGATTTAATGCTTCCTAAAAAGGACGGAACAGACGTTTGCCGTGAAATCAGAGCAACTTCAAATAAGCCTATGATCATGATT
This sequence comes from Eubacteriales bacterium, assembly GCA_045632345.1. Lineage (GTDB taxonomy): Bacteria > Bacillota > Clostridia > Oscillospirales > CAG-272 > RGIG2000. The sequence goes on from JAZQWM010000018.1 coordinate 1,098, forward strand.
ACGGCGAAAGGCGATATTTTTGATAAGGTTTTAGGACTTGAGCTTGGCGCTGATGACTTTGTTGTAAAGCCTTTTGATATGAAGGAGCTTTTAGCCAGAGTTAAGGCTGTTCTCAGAAGATATAGCACAATGGAAACACACGTTGACAAGGATACGCTTCGCTTTGACAATATCGAAATTAGCTTAGCTAACCATGAGCTTAAAATCAAAGGCGAAAACGTTGATATTCCTCACAAGGAATTGATGCTTTTATATTTCCTTGCTAAAAACTTTAACAGGGTATATACAAGAGATCAGCTCTTAAACAAAGTATGGAGCTTTGATTACCTTGGAGACTCACGAACAGTTGACGTACACGTTAAGCGCTTAAGAGAGAAGCTTAAGGGCGTTTCCGACAAGTGGGAGTTAAAAACCGTTTGGGGCGTAGGCTACAAATTTGAGGTTTTCTCACAAGCTGAATAATATTTTAAAATAGCCTTTCAAAAGGCTATTTTTTGTTTGACTTTTTTTGATTTATCATATATAATATACTAAAAAGAACAGGAGGAATGACAATGAAAAGGTTAAGCTTAAAAAAGCTGAAATTAAAAAGCGTTTACACCCGTTATATGCTTATTTTTATGGCGATTATGTTTTTTACAGTTGCTATCTTAGGTATATTGGTTACAACCATTGCAGGTAACTATGCGACGGAAACAAAGAAGAACGAGCTTTCAGAAACTAACCGACTTTTTAGAACAACCGTTCTTGCCATGAACGGAGAATATGATTCCTTGGAAGAAAAGCTTAAAGCAAACGAAAGTGAGCTTAGAGAAAACCTTTCATTTGCGTTCTTTGCCATGTCCGACTGCGGTGTTGTAATTGCAGATAACAAGGGATATATATCGTTTTTGGCGTATCGCGATTCACAAAGTGGAGAGCCTGTGATTTTCTACGGAAATGAAATAAATGCATCAATAATCAATAAAAAGCAGATTGATATAGAAATCATGAAGGAAATTTACAAAAACCGTAACATCTACCGTGATAGCGACCTTGCAGACTTTTTTACCAAAAGTGTGGATTTATATGCAACCGCAATTTCTCAAGCGCCTGTAATTGAAGATACAACGGATAAGGATACATTAGATAACGAAAAATCAACCGACAAGGAAAATTCAAGCACAGAGGATGCCCCTGTAATTCCGGAAATTGATTTATTAGGCAAGGATGAGGAAGGCGTAGTAATTACCTTCGCAGGAGCTCAAGGACAGCCTGATATGGCTGACGATATGATGCAATCCATTATTATTTCAGTAATTTGGATTTCACTATGTGCATTAGTTGCAATATACGGCTTTAGCTATTCTGTTATGAAGCCTCTTCGCGATATAAGTAACGCTGCAAAGGCGTTCTCACACGGCAAATATGACGTTCGCGTTAAGGTTCAAGGCGATGATGAAATTGCAGAGCTTGCAACCTCATTTAATAATCTTGTTACGGTTGTTCAAGCAAGAGAAGAAATGCAAAATACATTTTTAAGTAACGCTTCTCACGACTTAAGAACACCAATGACAACAATAGCAGGCTTTATTGACGGTATTTTAGACGGTGCTATTCCACCGGAAAAGCAAGATTACTATTTGAATATAATCAAGAGTGAAATTAAACGTCTTAATCGCTTAGTTTCATCACTCCTTGACATTTCACGTTTGCAGTCAGGAGAGCGCAAGTTTGAAATGAAATCTTTCAATATTTGCGAGCTTGTAAGGCAAACTGTTATTTCTTTTGAAAATCAGCTTGAAGAGAAAAATCTTGACGTTGAATTCGACCTTGATGATTTCGATATTGACGTAATAGGCGACAAGGATGCGATAAATCAAGTGGTTTATAACCTCTGCCATAACGCTATTAAATTTTCCTATAAAAACGGAAAGTATAAGGTCAGTATCAAGGATGAAGGCGAAAAAATTCGCTTTATAATGTACAACGAGGGAATAGGAATTACAAAGGAAGAAATACCTTTTGTATTCGACCGATTCTTTAAGAGCGATAAGAGCAGAGGACTTGATAAAACAGGCGCAGGCTTAGGCTTGTTTATTTCAAAAACAGTAATAGAGGCACACAACGAAGAAATTAAGGTAAACAGTGAATATGGTAAATATTGCGAATTTTCATTTACCTTAAAGAAAGCGTAAGGAAGGATAAAAATGACAATAGAATATATAGCAACCTGTCTTTTCGGTCTTGAAAGCCTTTTAGGCGAGGAAATAGAAAAATTAGGCTATAAGCGTACAGAAACCATGGACGGTAGAATAAGCTTCATAGGCGATGAAAACGCAGTTGCAAAATGCAATATAGGACTTCGTTTTGCCGAAAGACTTTATATTAAAGTTGGCGAATTTGAAGCATTAACCTTTGATGATTTATTTGAGGGTACAAAAGCCCTTGAATGGGAAAAATGGATCGGCAAAAGTGATGAATTCCCTGTAAGAGGACATAGCATTAAAAGCGCGCTATTTTCAATCCCCGATTGCCAAAAAATAATCAAAAAAGCAGTAGTTTCAAGACTGACAAAATCATACGGAATTACTTGGTTTGAGGAAAAAGGCGTAAAATATCAAATTGACTTCTTTATTTTCAAAAACAGAGCAACTCTTATGATTGATACGTCTGGTACACCGCTTCATAAAAGAGGCTACCGACCTATTTCTAACGAAGCACCAATAAGAGAAACGTTGGCTTGTGCACTTGCAAAGCTGTCAAGACCTCGTGAGGACGTATTGCTTTGGGATCCATTCTGTGGTTCAGGTACAATCGCTATCGAAGCAACAATGATGATGCTGAATAAAGCGCCTGGACTTGGAAGAACGTTTATTGCTGAAGCATTTCCTCAATTTAATAAAGGTGTCTGGATAAATGCAAGAGAAGAAGCCAAATCACAAATTATAACAAATTCAAGCTTTGAAGCATACGCTTCTGATATTAGCGCAGAATGTGTTGAAATAGCCTTAGAAAATGCAAAAAGAGCAGGCGTGAGCGAGCATATCAAAATCTTCCAAAGAGATGCCTTGACAATTCAAACTGAAGGCAGAAGAGGAACGATAGTATGTAACCCACCGTACGGCGAAAGACTCTTTTCTATGAAGGAAACAGAGGAGCTTTACAGAAAGATGGGTAACCATTTTAAAACTCTTGATAAGTGGCAGCAATATATAATTACAAGCCACGAGGGGTTTGCAAAATTATTCGGAAGAAAGCCTGATAAAATCAGAAAGCTTTATAATGGAATGTTACCATGCTATTTCTACCAGTTTTTTAAAAACAAATAGTTTAAAATAGAAAACTCCGTAAATACTAACAAAAAGTGTTTACGGAGATTTTTTATGGCTGAATTATCATTTAATTTTGATGAAAATATAGCGTTGATAGATAATGTTCTAAATGTCAAAGAGAGCTTTGATATGATAAAGCGTGAAATGGAAATAAATTCAAAAAGAGTAGTGCTATACTATATTGATGGATTCATAACTGCTGCCACCATGCAAAAGCTTATGATGCACCTTACCACGCTAAAGGATTTTGGCTCTAATAAAGAAGGCGATCTTGAAAAATTTATAAAAACAAGTGTTCCTGCTGTTGAGGTGGATGCTTGCTATTCTCTTGAAAAAATAGTAACAATGGTATTAAGCGGCTGTACCCTTATGCTAGCAGACGGCTTAGGTAATGGCGGTATAATTATTGATGCACGCACATATCCTGCAAGAACAACAGAGGAGCCTGAAAATGATAAGGTTATGCGTGGCGCAAGAGATGGCTTTGTGGAAACACTACTTTTCAATATCGCTATGGTAAGACGCAGAATTAGAAATCCAAATCTTATAGTAGAGTATCATTGTATCGGAGAGCAGTCCAAAACAGACGTGTCTCTTATCTACATTAAAGGTAAAGCTGATCAAGAATACGTTAAAAAGCTTTCACAAAAGCTTGATAGTATAAAAACAGATGCTTTACCCTTAGGACATCAAAGCCTTATTGAGTGCCTTATAAAGAAAAAATGGTATAATCCTTTCCCGAAGGTTAGATGTACTGAAAGACCTGACGCCGCCTGTGCATCGGTTTTAGAGGGAAGCGTTATAGTAATTTGCGACACCTCCCCTGAGGCATTAATTTTGCCGACATCAATCTTTGACTTCCTTCAAGAAACAGATGATTTTTATTTCCCACCATTCACAGGCACATATTTGCGCTTAGTAAGACAGTTAGTTTTTATAGGCTCGGTTTTCTTAACCCCTGTTTGGTATTTGCTTGTAATAAACGCAAATATATTGCCAAGTTGGATATCCTTTATAGTCCCCGATAATTATGGAAACATTCCCTTACTTGCTCAGCTTTTAATTATAGAAATAGTCCTATCGGGACTAAAATTAGCATCCTTAAATACTCCAAGCGTTATGTCTAATTCCTTTAGTGTAGTAGGCGGTCTGCTTCTTGGCGATTTTGCCGTGCAAATCGGTTGGTTTTCTCCTGATGTAATATTCTATATGGCAATCGAATCTATAGCAGGCTTTACACAATCCAACTACGAATTAGGCTACGCCTTCAAATTTATGCGTATCCTTTGCTTAATACTAATTTCCTTCTTAAACTTCTACGGCTTAATTCTTGGTACACTCATAATGCTCATTCTAATCGCCACTAACTCCACCGTCTTAAATGATAAGTCCTACCTCTCCCCTCTAATCCCATTAAACGCAAAAAAACTTAAATCCTTGCTTATAAGAGTAAAGAAAAAATAATACGATTCGATCGCATAAGAAATTATATAGATTCCTGTAACAATAAACTATTAACATCATACATTCCTTGAGAGTAAGATTTTATTTCTCAAGGAATTTTAATTTTTATTTATATTGAAAATTTAAGAGAAAAGGAGTATAATTATATTCATGAGTATTTCGCTCTTTGATTTTGAAAAATACAGATAGGTAAAAGAGGTTAAGTAATATGGTTGAAGTTGTGGCGGCTCTTATTTGGGATAATGATAAGTTCATGATCTGTCAGCGCCCAGCACATAAGGCGAGAGGGCTTCTTTGGGAGTTTGTTGGCGGCAAAGTAGAGTTAGGCGAAACAAAAGAGCAGGCACTTATCCGAGAGTGTAAAGAAGAATTAAATGTTATTCTTTCTGTCGGTAATGTGTTTATGGATGTCGTTCATGAGTATTCAGATCTAATGGTGCATCTGACGCTGTTCAACGCCAAGGTGGCTGAGGGAGAACCTCAGAAACTTGAGCATAACGATATTCAATGGATTACGCCGAGCGAGGTATCGAATTACGAGTTCTGCCCAGCGGATGAAGAAATAATTGCAAGAATTTGCGAGGTGTGCAAATGAAAAGTTACGAAACTGAAGCTCGCGAACATTGGGGAAACACTTCATCGTTTTGTGAGTACGAGCAAAAACAAAGAAGGCGAACTTCTCCTTGACTTCGTTTCCGACTATGTGGTTCGTTGTAAGAAATGCAAGCATTCCACATATGCACAAATGATTGCAGTAGAGGCTATTGATGAATGGAACGCAGGGCATATTCAATGTGATTTGTCCGATATTGTGATTGAGTAAAAGGAACAGAATAATGATTAAAGAACTCATGCACAATCCAATATTCCTTGCAGGGAAGTCGGATGTTGCAACAAAAGACGATTTGCAGGTCGCACAAGATTTGCTTGACACGCTTATGGCACAGATTATTCAGCATGAAGTAGACCACTGTAAGGGCGTTTTGATTTAATAATGTGAAAATGTACTATAAATTTAAAGGTAGGTACTAATATGGAAATCATTAAAAACAGCGAAAAATTTAAAGGCTGTGATTTTGTTGTTAAGCTTGATAAATCACGCAAGAATACTAAAATAAAAATTTTGCAAATTACTGATATGCAATTTATAGATAGCTTACAAAGAAGAACACCGGATAGATTAAGAATAGATGAAATAAATGCATGGCATCCAGATAACTTTGATATTCAAGGCGGAAATCAAATTAAATCCCTTGTTGTACAATCTAAGCCGGATTTGATTATCATAACAGGCGACATTATATATGGCTCATTTGATGACAATGGCACAGTTATGAAATGGTTTGTGAATTTTATGGACCAATTTGAAATTCCGTGGGCACCTGTGTTTGGAAATCACGATAATGAATCAAAAATGGGCGTAAAATATCAATGCGATTTATTTGAAAATAGTAACTATTGCTTATTCAAAAGAGGGAATGTAACAGGTAACGGAAACTACACCGTTGGCATAGCTATTGAAAATGAGCTTGTAAGAGTGTTACATATGCTTGACTCTAACGGATGCTACTCCGATGATAAAAGTGTAGTGCGTGAAAGTGGTATATATCCCGACCAAATGGAAATGGTAAGAGAAAACACAAGATTGATTACTAAATCACAAAGCAAAAATATACCTGCTTTTATGGCTTTTCACATTCCACCAGAGGAATTTAGAACAGCGGAAATATCAAAGGGATATAGCACTGATGGTAGAGCAGTATTCGTAATAGGCGTTGATGTTAAGCAAATTGGAGATGATTTTGGCTGTAAAATGGAGCCATTTAACGTAACTCCAAATAAAACAGACTTTTTAAATATTGCTAAAGAATGTAATGTTGATGGCGTATTTTGTGGCCATTATCATAAAAATAATACTTGCATTGAGTACGAAGGCATAAAATGGGTATTCGGACTTAAAACTGGTCAATACGACTACCATATTCCAGGTCAATTTGGTGGTACTCTTATCACTCTCGAAGATAATGCCTATTATGTTAACCATTTACCAGCATTAACCTTAGTCGCACCATATCCGGGCGGAGCACAAATGTTTAATGGACTATTTGCAAACGATAAAGAAATTGAGAAAAAATAAAAAATCCACATATATTCTACAAAAAACTTCCTAACTCAACCAACAGTTTGTTGATGTTTGACTTAAAATGCCTTAAAATGATATTGAAAGGAGGTAAATATGAATCAAATCAAAATTGGTAAATTTATTGCAGAGTGTAGAAAAAAGAATAATTTAACTCAAGCAGAATTAGCAGAAAAATTATTCATATCAGACAGAGCGGTATCTAAGTGGGAAAACGGCAAATCAATGCCTGATTCATCCATTATGCTATCGCTTTGTAAAGAACTTAAAATTAATGTAAATGATTTACTACATGGGGAGGTAGTTACAGTGGAAAATTATAATGAAGAATTAGAAAACAAATTAATTGAAATGGTAAAAGAAAAGGAAGAAGCAGATAGAAAACTTCTTTCACTTGAGGTGGTTATAGGAATATTCTCTGTGGTTATCTTATTTGGTTTTATTTTTGCCGCCGCATTTATCGAGATGTATAATTGGTTAAGATTGTGTATGGTGATTTTTGGCTCTATTTTATCATTTGTGGGCTTCGGATTTGCTTTAAGAATAGAGCAAGTTGCAGGATATTACGAATGTAAGGAATGTGGACACAGATATGTACCAACATATAAAGCGGTAAATATGGCTCAACATATGGGCAGAACAAGAAAAATGCGTTGTCCAAATTGCAATAAAAAATCATGGCAAAAGAAGGTAATTTCTAAGGATAAATAAAACAAAAACAGTCGATTAAAAACCGGCTGTTTTTACTTATTTTATTGACATGAAAATTTCAATATGCTACAATGATATAAAATATGAAACTATATTTAAGGTGGTAAAAATGAAAAATAGATTTAATCTAAATAGTTTTAGTAACGGAATGCAACTAAATGCAAAATGGACTGATAATTTATGCGATCTTACTATAACAAATAGTAGCGAAAAAGAATTGCCAATAGGAGATCTAACTTTATTTTCCGCCGATATGATGTTTTCGCCTGATACTAAAATTTATGGGGAAGGCTATAATATGCTATCTCAGTATAATGGTACTGTCAAAAAAACTAAGCTTTTTGCCTCATTTAGCGATTATGACCACTATAAATTCTATAAACCCGATGATTTAAATCAAGTGTATAATATGCTTATTTTCTTTCCTGAGGGACAAGATCCTTTGTTAATAGGATTTGCTTCTTGCTATCGTTTTAGCGGATGGCTGCGCTTTAATGAAAAAACAATACAAATTGCTTTAAATGGAGAAAATGTAACAGTTAAGCCAAACGAGACAATAAAACTTGAGCAAATATACATAGAACAAGGTAAATACGAGAAAATTATAGAAGATTTTGCATTAGCAATTGAAAAAAATCATCCAAGAAGAAAATTTCACGAGGTACCAACTGGATGGTGTTCTTGGCTTGTTTACGGTGCTAACATTACCGCTAAAAATATATATGACAATCTTGATGCAATAAAAAACAACAATCTTGATTTGAAATATATTCAAATAGACGATGGTTACCAAGCACATTGGGGAGATTGGTTTGACTTTACAGATAAATTTGAAGGTGGCGTTAAGCAAGTATGCCTTGACATTAAGGAAAAGGGCTTTGAGCCTGCTATTTGGGTAGCGCCATTTGTAGCGGAGAAGGAATCTGATCTGTTCAAAAATCACCCGGATTGGTTTGTTAAAGATGATAGTGGAGCACCGTTATCATCTGCTGATGTAAGCTTTGGTGGTTGGCGTTGTGCTCCTTGGTACATTCTTGATACAACTCATCCTGATGCGCTGAACTATGTTAAAAATGTATTTACAGTCATGCACAATGAATGGAAAATCAATTATTTTAAGCTTGACGCAATAATTTGGGAATCATTTCCTTTTGGGCATCGCTATGATGATACAAAAACCTGTGTTGAAGCATACAAAATGGGAATGAAAGCCATTATTGACTCTGTTGGCGAGGAAAGCTTTATTTTGGGCGGTAATTCACCTATGTGGCCTTCCATAGGAATGATAAACGGTATGCGTGTTACAAACGATAACGTTAGAAGCTGGTACCAATATAAGCAAATTGCAAAAGAATGTTTCCCACGAAATTGGCAGCACCAAAGACTTTGGATAAATGACCCGGATACAGTATTGCTTCAAAATCAAAGAATTAAGGTTGTTGGTCCAGACGGAAACATCTCATACAGAGAGGACAAAATTACCGATGATGAATTTGCCTTTAATGCTGTATATACAATGGCTTGTGGTGGCATGGTGCTTTCAGGAGATGATGTATCTGAGCTAACAGAGAATAATATTGAAATTTTAAGGAAGTTAACACCGCCATCCAATGTAGCCGCGATTTTTGATGATGAAACATTAACGGTAGGCAGAGCAAAAATTAACGAAAATAAAATGATTATATATGTCTTTAACTTTGAAGATAATGCGAAAGACATAGAAATTTTAATAAACGGAGAATATTCTGTTTATGACCACTTAAATGAAATAAATTTAGGCACTTTTAAAGAAAAAATAACATTACCAAACTTTAAACCGCATTATGCAGTAGCACTAATATGTACAAAATAAAAAATCGGCAGATTGAATTCTGCCGATTTATTATTTTATACTAATTTTATTTGTGTACCGACTGTGGCGCCTTTGAAATCAATGCCTAAATGCTCATAAGCGAGACGAGTTACGCATCTACCTCTTGGTGTACGGCTTAAAAATCCTATTTGCATAAGATATGGCTCATAAACGTCCTCAATAGTAATTGCTTCCTCACCGATAGTAGCTGCTAAGGTCTCAAGACCAACGGGACCACCGTCATAGAATTTAATTATAGTTTCAAGCATCTTTCTGTCAATATTGTCAAGGCCAAGCTCATCAATTTCAAGAGCAGAAAGAGCAGTTTTTGCAATTTCGAGAGTGATTTCACCATTTCCCTTGACCTGTGCATAGTCTCTAACTCTCTTAAGTAGTCTATTTGCAATACGTGGTGTGCCTCTTGAACGTGAAGCAATTTCATAAGAGCCTTCTTCAGTAATACCAACGTCAAGTAGAGAAGCGCTTCTTCTAACAATGGTAGCAAGCTCGTCAGCATTGTATAGCTCCAGTCTTAAAAGCACGCCAAATCTATCACGTAATGGTGTGCTTAACTGACCTGCTCTTGTGGTAGCACCGACCAAAGTGAACTTTGGAAGCGGAACACGAATGCTTCGTGCTGCAGGTCCTTTTCCTATGATAATATCAAGAACAAAATCCTCCATCGCTGGATATAAAATTTCTTCGATTGAACGTGATAAACGGTGTATTTCATCAATGAAGAGTACGTCTCCAGGTGCTAAATTGGTAAGAATTGCAGCTAAATCTCCTTGTTTTTCAATAGCGGGGCCAGATGTAACTCTAAAATTAACACCCATTTCCGAGGCAATAATTCCAGATAAAGTAGTTTTACCAAGACCTGGAGGACCATATAAAAGAGTATGGTCAAGTGAGTCTCCACGTCCTTTTGCCGCCTCAATATAGACCTTAAGCATTTCTTTAACCTTCTCTTGACCGAAATACTCGTCAAAGGTTTTAGGTCTTAGACTGATTTCAGTTTCGCCGTCCTCAGAGCTTACTTCGGTTGACATCATGCGACTTTCATATTCAAATTGTGTTTCTTCAATCATAACTTTACCTCATAAGCTTGTTAAGTGCAAGCGGAATAATTTTTTCAACACTTAAATTAGGATCAATTCCAACAAGTGCTCTTTGAGCGTCTTGTTTTGTGTAGCCTAATACAATCAATGCATCAAGCGCTTCGCTCAAGTTAGATCCAGCTGTGATATTAGCCACAGGAACAGAAGAACCGACAGCGCTTACATTAGCTGCAAATACCTGCTTAGCCATCTTGTCCTTTAGCTCTAAAACAACCCTTTGAGCTGTTTTAGGGCCTATATTATTAGCTTTAGCGATGGCTTTAAAGTCATCGGTACAAATAGCTGTTGCAAGTCTATCTGGAGTCATTAAGGATAGAATAGAGATTGCCGCCTTTGGACCGACACCTGAAACTGTGATAAGTAGCTTGAAAGCAGACAACTCATCGTTAGTTTTAAAACCGTAAAGCTCTACGTCATCCTCTCTTACCTGTAAATAGGTAAGTAACTTCATTTTTTCGCCTACGTGTCCAACAACTGAGCCGTAGGTGTTTTCTGTTATTGCAAGCTTGTAGCCTACGCCTGAACAATCTATGACGCAAAAGGCGGGTTCACAATACTCCAAAATACCATTTACATGATAAATCATTATAATTCCTCATTTTCTTCTTTATTTGTCGATCTAAAAATGATCTGTTTTTGACCTTCTCTTATAGTTAAAGTGCCGATTAAATACTGTTGTTTTGCGTTGTTTTGTTTGATTACTGAATTAACGTATTCTGTTTTAGCTGCGTATAAATTTAACGCTCGCTTCTTTTTGTCAAGAATTATTAAAATTATAAACAAACCAACACCAGATAAGCTTGTAAGAATACCGATGTACAGAATAGTAGGTCTGTATTTCATGACAATAGTGTGATTTCCTTCACTTATATCAAAGCCCACGAACGTTTCAACTGATTTATACGTTTCAACTTTTTCTCCATCAACGTAAACTTTCCAACCACTATCGTATGGAATAGTTGTTAGAACTGTTTTATCACTTTCAGCGAAAAGTGTACCAACAAGCTTTGTATCACTATGTTCAGTAACGTTAAATCCGCCAGCCTTTAATTCATCAGTTACAGCCTTTAAGCTTTCGCCGTTTACTTGAACAAAATATGAGTAATCGTTATAGAAATACATTCTATAATGGTTAAATTCAAATTTAACTCTAACTGTATCGCCTACTTTGAAGTTTCCAATGTTATAGATTCTATAAGAATCGTTTGAAAAAAGCTCGCCGATATAGTTGCTATTTACATATACCTTAGCAGTGGTGGAATATGGGGTAGGTAAAAACATATAAATGCTTCCATCTTCAACCGCTGTAATAGAATAAGTGAAGGACGCCTTTTGACTACTGTCTTTACGGATGAATTGGGTTGTTGCTCCGGAAATTAAAGGATCCTTGTCTGTTTCGAGATTGGTAGTAGAAGAAACAAAATACTTGCAAGCTTTAAATAGGCTTACGGTATCCTTTCCAAGCATATTTCCCATAAGTCGTTCCATGTATTCAAATGGAGAAATTATATCATTATCAACAGTAGCTTCCTTTATTTTATCATCTACTGCATATGCAATCGGTAGAGCAAACGGATTTTCATAAATATAGAGGTTTCCTTCTTTAATATACGTTTTATCGTATAGTCCACTTACGCTATCAACTAATGAGCCGTCCTCATGGTGACCGTCTCCAATTATATATTTGATTCCAAGAATTGAGTCAATAACCTCATTTCCCGAGAAATACTTAGAGGATTGTGATCTTGAGACAAAGCCTGATTTCTTTAGGAAAGATACGACACCTTGGTTAAAAGTTGAGTTGAATTCTGAAACTCCTTTCATATCAAGTGCAAAAGCATCATTAGGTTTTCTAAAGATGGTTTTTTCGGTTCTGTAGAAGCTATCGTCGTTTTTTTGAATTATATCTGTTGCAATTGAAATACGACTTACAAAGCTTCTGTAATTTGACCTTGAAGCCCAACCAACGTCAGAAATTTGCTCTCCCCAATTTATCAGTGAAGCAGAGAAAGATTCAAGACTTACACAAATAAGCAATATAACAGCAAGCGTTTGCGGTAGTTTTGTGTGCTTAGAAAAATAAATTACAATCATGTAGATGGCAATAAAACCGATAGAAAGCCAAATTACCTCATAATCCGGCATAACCTCAGTGAGATTTCCATCAACGTACCTAAAGAATGTAGCAACCTTTTGAATTACAATAAGAGCTGCGATTAGTACAGCGCACACCTTAAAGAAAAACTTGCTTTCCATTTCCTTGAAATGCTCATATCCTTTATATGCCATAGTTAGCATTATAAATGAAAACATAAAGCTGTATCTGTAATTTAGCCAAATAGGAATTTGGAATCCGTGCCAAACAAGATCTACGGTATTTATTGAAAAGCTTACTAAGAAAATAGCGCATAGCAAGGAATAGAATATTTTTTCTCTTGCTGAAATTTTATTAGTGAAATAATACACAGGGAGCATAATTAACATCAAAAGTCCAGAATAAATGTTGGGGTGTCCCTCGAATCTTACCGTGTCATATGTGCCGGGAAATAGCTTAACAATTAAATCAATAATATCAAATCTTAGATTTGGCGCAAAGTCGCTATCCTGAAATTCTGTTTTACCAAAGGAGAGAGAGTAGTAAGCAATGAAAACAATTAGTGAAGCAATTAAAATAGCCACGGCAGAGTATAAAATAATTCTGCCAAGCGCCTTTAACCAATGTAAATTTTCATTAAGCTCATTGGTTTCATCACTGCTGTGAGATAATAAATAGCAAAAGAAATATAGAGCAACAAAAATGCAGCACATGTAACCAATATAGTAATTGCTCCAAATTGTAAGAGCTAAGGCAACAACAAAAAGCTTAAAATGTCCGGTTTTTATAATTCTTTCGATGCCAAGAGCAATGAGTGGAAGCCAAATAAGGGCGTCAATCCACATTGTGTTAGATTGAAATGTAGTCGCATATGCGCAAAGAGCGTACATGGTTGAAAACATCATGAAACCAAGAATATTTTTCTTTCTTGTCTTATCTAGATAGTAAGAGAAGGATAAGCCGCAAAAGCCGCACTTTAAAAGCATAATAGCGGTTACTGCTTCTGTAATAGATTCCTTAGGAAATAATACCACCAAGCAAGAGAGTGGAGAAGCGAGATAATAAGTAAATATACCGAAAAATTCGCCACCTAATGCTCTTTCAAAAGTATATAAAAGCGATCCGTTTCCTGATAGAACGTCTCTTAATTGCTCGAAGAAGTAAATATATTGTCCATTCATGTCAAGGATAAGAATTGTTCTATCGCCTAATGGAAACATCTCAAGGCATGCATATACAAGCATCATTATAATAACAGGCAGGACAAAAGAAGGATATAAATAGCTTTTTTTAATTATTTTATTACCAACCTTTTGTACAAAAGGAGTGTTTATTTTTTCTAAAAAGCTTTTAGGCTTTTTGTTTGTTAGTTCGTTGTTCATTTATTTTCCTCGCTTGAAGTGAAATTTTTTATCATTTTTTCAAATTTGACTCTATCAAGAGAAAGAGTTCGACCGCAATCGCAGCACTCAATTTTCATGTCAGCACCAATACGCAATATTTTGAAAATTTTGTTTCCGCAAGGATGTGGCTTTTTTAATTCTACCATATCACCAATGTGGAGTTGCATAATATTATTTGACACAAAACGCCTCCTTACTTAAGTTGTCTAGTTTAAAGAATGTAAATAGTCAAAAATAACCATCATACCTATTTTAACACACAAAAGCAATAAAATCAACATAAATATTTATTTTATTTTAACATAAATTACATAATATTATATTTGACATATAGACGAAAATGTGATATAATAACTATGTATACAATTTTGCTTTGGAGGAGACAAGATGATAATCTTAGGTATTGACCCTGGCTTTGCAATTGTTGGCTGGGGAGTGCTTGAATGTGTTAATGGAAAATTTCGTGTTCTAGGTTATGGTTCTATAACTACTCCTGCAAAAACACCAATTGAGGATAGACTAAATCAAATATATGATGGCATGAATACTATAATTGATAAGTACAAGCCTGAGGTTTTGGCGATAGAGGAGCTTTTTTGGAATACTAACCAGAAAACAGGTATTTGTGTAGCAGAGGCGAGAGGTATTATTCTTTTGTCTGCATTCCAAAAGAAGTTAAAGATATTTGAATATACACCGCTACAAGTAAAGCAAGCTGTTGTAGGCTATGGTAGAGCGGAGAAAAAGCAGGTTATTACCATGGTAACTACTTTACTAAATCTTCCTAAACCACCAAAGCCTGATGATACGGCAGACGCTTTAGCACTTGCGATATGTCATGGCCATGCAGGTTCAAATGTTTTAAGTAAATACATAAAAATGTGAGGTAAATATGTACGTAGCAGAAAATTGGAAGGACTATGAGCTTTTAGATACGTCTGACGGAGAAAGACTTGAAAGATGGGGAAAATATATTTTGATAAGACCAGATCCACAGGTTATTTGGAACGGCAAAAGAGAACACAAACTTTGGAACAAAGCAGACGGAGTTTATCGTCGTTCAAATAAAGGTGGGGGTGCTTGGGTTAAAAACGATGTGCCTGAAAAATGGACTATCAATTACGGAGATTTAACTTTCAATCTAAAGCCAATGGGATTTAAGCATACGGGATTATTCCCTGAGCAAGCAGCTAACTGGGATTGGTTTTCTAAACTAATTGCAGATAGAAAGAAGCAAGGTAAGATAGCTAAGGTTCTAAATCTTTTTGCATATACAGGCGGCGCAACTGCAGCAGCGGCTAAAGCGGGTGCGGAGGTTGTTCACGTAGATGCATCAAAAGGAATGGTTTTGTGTGCAAAAGAAAATCTTGCATCAAGTGGGCTTGAAAATGCACCTGTTCGCTACATAGTAGATGATTGCAGAAAATTTGTTGAAAGAGAAATTAGAAGAGGCAATAAATATGACGGAATCATAATGGACCCACCGTCATACGGAAAAGGACCAAAGGGCGAAATTTGGAAACTCGAGGATGCAGTTTGTGATTTTGTATCATTATGTGAAAAGGTTATGTCCGATGATCCTTTGTTTATGCTTATAAATTCATATACTACAGGTTTAAGCCCATTGACAATGGGATATGTTTTAGACGTAGAAATTGTTAAAAAACACGGCGGCAAGGCTGAGACTGGCGAGCTTGCCTTACCTGTAACACAGACTAAGAGCTTTTTGCCATGTGGCGCAAGTGCCAGATGGACGGCAGATAATAAATAAGGCGAGAAAAAATGAGTAATCCATTAATTAAGCTTGAAAACGTAAGCTTTAAATATCCCGCATACG
This sequence comes from Eubacteriales bacterium, assembly GCA_045632345.1. Taxonomy (GTDB): domain Bacteria; phylum Bacillota; class Clostridia; order Oscillospirales; family CAG-272; genus RGIG2000. The sequence goes on from JAZQWM010000018.1 coordinate 17,032, forward strand.
AAAATGAAGGGGATATGTTTGCTGTTAATGATCTTTCACTGGAAATAAACGAAGGCGAATTTGTTGCGATACTGGGTCATAACGGATCTGGTAAATCAACAACAGCGAAGCTCATAAATATGGTGTTGACACCTAATCGCGGAAAAATTTTCATTGAAGGTAAGGATATTACTGATGAAAATGTTACTGATGAAGATATTTTTGAGGTTAGGAAGAAAATAGGAATGGTATTCCAAAATCCTGATAACCAAATAGTTGCAACAATCGTTGAAGAGGATGTTGCGTTTGGACCGGAAAATTTAGGCGTTGAACCAAAAGAAATTCGTAAAAGAGTTGATTCGGCGCTTGAAATTGTTGGAATGACGGAATATGCTCGACATGCGCCACACAAGTTATCCGGTGGACAAAAGCAAAGAGTAGCCATAGCAGGAATTATTGCTATGAAACCAAAATGTATTATTTTTGATGAATCAACTGCAATGCTTGACCCTATTGGGCGAAAGGAAGTAATGAACACTATCCTTCGTCTGAATAGAGAAGAGGGCATAACAATTATTTTAATTACCCACTACATGAATGAGGCGATTCAAGCTGATAGAGTAGTCGTGATGAAAAATGGCGAAATATACAAGGAAGGTACACCGAATGAGGTGTTTACTCAGCCTGAAGCTTTGATAAGCGTAGGACTTGAAGTGCCGCAGTCAATCGAATTATTAGATAGGTTAAACAAGGAATTAGGCTTTGATATTCCTTTGATGGTGTATGATATGGATGAATGCGCCGAGCTTATCAAAAAGGAAATAGAAAAGAGAAAATAATTATGTCAATTATTGAATTAGTAGACGTTGGTTTTATTTACGGGAAAAAGACCCCCTATGAGATTCACGCGCTAAGTGATATTAATTTGAAAATTGAAGAAGGTTGTATAACGGGCATAATTGGACATACTGGCTCAGGAAAATCTACGTTGGTGCAAATGTTTAACGGACTTATTAAGCCTGATAGCGGAAGGGTTCTTGTAAATGGCAAGGATATTTGGGAAAAGCCCAAGGAAATTAGCAAAATAAGATATACGGTAGGCATGGTAATGCAATACCCCGAATATCAGCTCTTTGCAGATACCGTATGGGAAGATATTGCTTATGGACCAAGAAACATGAAGCTTAGTGAGGAAGAAATTAATGAAAGAGTTGAAAGAAGTGCATATTTTTGCGGAATTTCTAAAGAAACTCTTGAAAAATCACCATTTGATTTGTCTGGTGGACAAAAGCGAAGAGTAGCTCTAGCTGGCGTTATGGCTATGGACCCAGACGTTTTAGTTCTTGATGAGCCTGCAGCAGGTCTTGACCCTCGTGGAAGACGTGAAATTTTAGGCGGAATAAAGGAATATCGTGAAAACAGCGGTAAAAGCGTTGTAATTGTAAGTCATAGCATGGAAGATATGGCTATGTACTGTGATACAATTGCAGTAATGTCGCACGGAAAGCTTATTATGCATGATAGCTGTAAGGAAGTTTTTTCTAAGAAACGAATGCTTACAGAAGCCGGACTTGATGTTCCTGAAATCACGTCTGTTGTACACATGCTAAAGGAAAAAGGGCTTAATATTCCTACTAGCATTTACACGGTTAACGGAGCTATGGATGCCATAAAGGAATACTTGAGAGGTAATAAAAATGGGATTTGATGTATCATTAGGACAATACTATGAAGCAAATTCCTTCGTACACAAGCTCGATCCTAGAACTAAGCTTTTGTTTGTAGTTTTATTTTTAGTTGCAACTTTTGTGGCAAAAAATATTTATGCTTTTGTATTGCTGGTGTCTTTGATTACTTTATTTGTACTCATTAGTAGAGTTCCTTTTAGAATTATCTTCAAGGGGCTTAAGCCTTTAGTTGCGATCATACTTTTTACAGCAATTCTAAATATTTTCTTCACGAAGGGAGAAAATTATCTTTGGGGAACAGTTATTATCCCTAACGTGTGGCGCGTCGATATTTATCGTGAAGGCATAATAAATGCTGGAATTTTAGCAGTAAGAATAATCACTTTGCTTGTTGGTACAAGTTTATTCTTCTCCTACACTACAACACCGATAGAATTAACAGACGGCATTGAAACCGGACTTGCGCCTCTTAAAAAAATCAAAGTTCCAATTCATGAGTTCGCAATGATGATGACAATTGCGCTTCGCTTCATTCCAACGTTAATTGATGAAACGGGAAAGATCATGAACGCTCAAAAATCAAGAGGCGCTGATTTTTCAAACGGCGGACTAGTTAAACGCGCAAAAGCGCTAATTCCTATCATAATTCCGCTTTTTGTGTCTGCGTTTAGAAGAGCAGACGAGCTTGCTACTGCTATGGAATGCAGATGCTATCATGGCGGAAACGGAAGAACAAGAATGAAAATTCTTAAAATGAAGTTTAGAGATTATTTCATGATATTCGTTTCATTCGCTATGGTCGCAGGAGTAATTCTTATTAATATCTATGCAACAGGTGGTTATACGTTATAATGGACAAAATTTTAATTACGATTGCTTATGATGGCACTAATTATTTTGGATATCAGCTTCAAAATGATAAACCAACAATAGCATTGATGTTAAATAAGGCATCCTATGAAGCGTTTGGATTTGAATGTAACGTAACGGGATGTAGCAGAACTGATAGCGGAGTGCATGCATTAGGTTTTGTTGCTACGATTGAGCCAAAACACACGGAAAATAAAATAACTGTTCCTATGGCTAAAATTCCTATAGCTCTAAATGTGAAGCTACCTGATGATATCGTAGTTTTGGATGCTAAGGAAGTTTCAAGCGATTTTCATCCAAGATATAGTGTGATAGGAAAAGAGTACGTCTATAAAATTCATGACAGCGAAATTGCTAATCCTTTTTATAGAAATTACGCTCTTGAATATGGTAAAAAAATAACCGATGAGGGAATTGAAAAAATGAATGAGGCGTGTAAATGCTTTTTAGGAACGCACCAATTTGATTCATTCATGGCCTCTGGTTCTAAAATTGAGGACACAACGAGAACAGTATATTCTGCAGGTGTAAAGCGCAATGGCGACTTGGTTGAATTTTTCGTGAGCGCAGATGGTTTTTTATACAACATGGTTAGAATTATGGTTGGAACGCTCCTAAAGGTTGAATCAGGGAAGATATTACCAAATGAGATTTCAGCTATTATATCTGCTAAAAATAGAACGCTTGCAGGCTCAACTGCAAAAGCACATGGATTGTATTTAAAAAAAGTTCAATATGATAGTTGACAAATGTCTAAAAAGCGTTTATAATATTATGTGCTAATAATATATTTATAAAGGAGGAATACTAAATGACAGTTAGCTTAGTGTTTGATATAATCATTTTTGCATTATGTGCATTTTTGATCATAAAAAACGCAGTCCGTGGATTTATTAAATCCTTTATCACATTTGCAAAAACAATTTTAGCATTCTTGCTTGCCTATTTATTCTATGCACCAGTTGCTAGATTTTTAAGTAATAAAATATTTTTAGGATGTGCAAGAGGCTGGATATATGATGCATTTTGTTCAACACAAATCGGAGAAGATCAGTATGCTCTTTATCAACTCTTTGATGGAATACCAGAATGGTTCACTAATTTAACTGTTAGCTCTGGAGTTGAGGACTGGATGATCCAACAGTATTTTGCAAACGAAGAGCCTGCACCAATGTGGGCGCTTAATCAAATGTCAAATAGCTTGGGCGAGGAACTCTCATACCTTATTTCTGCTATTTTAGGTTTTATATTAGTCTTTTTATTGGCAGAAATATTCTTTACTATTTTAGGCTCTTTGTTGAATAAAATTGGAAAGCGTCCAGGTTTGAATTTCTTAAACATTCTCTTGGGGATTCTTATCGGTGTAGCAATCTCGACCATCACGGTATGGCTTATTTCAAGCGCGATAATGTGGTTGTTAGATTTTGGTGCTAAATATTACCCTGATGTGTTTAATAAAGATATTTTAAATGAATCAATGGTCATTGATTTTTTTGAAAAGTTTGACATTGGAGCGTGGATTAAAGGTTTGTTTAATCGAAATTAATACATAACGAATAAGTAAGTGAATTTTGGAGGGAAAGATGACTTTATCACCAAGCCTTATAGTTGATATTGTCCTTGCAATTATAAGCATTTTTGTAATTGTAAAGTATTCAATAAAAGGTTTTTTAAAGACGATTTTAGATATAGCTAGGTTGGCACTTTCGGTAGTTTTAGCTGTGATGTTTAGAGGCGTTGTTGCCGATTTGCTTAACAAGCTTTTTATGACGAGTTCTATTCATAACTGGGTATATAATTCACTGACCAGCAAAATAGGCGGAATTAGTGAAACGGTAGATTTTGTTCAAATTTATCAAAATGCTCCTGAATTTTACAGTAAGGTGCTTGCGTCGTTTGACTTGAACTTTGAGCAATTTGAAGAAGCGATAAATAATTTAAGCGCAGAAAACGTTGATAACGTAACAACAATGATCGCTGAGCCACTTGCAAACATGCTATCTACTTTGATAGCGGTACTTGTAATTTTCACTGTGGCTATGATAGTCTTGTATTTCGTTGTCAAGTTAATAAATAACATAACGAAAATAAAGCTTATTGGTGTAATTAATAGAATTTTGGGCGTTGGATTTGGTGTTTTACTTGCAAGTATTATTGTTTGGGGAATTAGCTTTTTATTACAAATTGCAATTTCAACAATAGGTCCAATGTATCCAGACATTATTAATAGTAGCTTGACAGAAAATTCTATGATAATTAACATTTTAAGGGAAGCTGGGCTTCTTGATATGTTTGACGGAATTAAAAATCAAATTACTGGGTCAATAGCATAAAAGGAAATTAAACCATGGAAATGTGTGCAAGATGCAAAAAAAGACCAGCTACAGTTTATATTATGAAGCTGGAAAATGGCGTACAAAAGCAAGAAGGACTTTGTTTAGTGTGCGCTAAAGAGCTTGGAATCAAGCCTGTTAACGATATAATGAGTAAGATGGGCATTAGCGAGGAAGAGCTTGAAAATATGGAAAAGATGTTTTCTGATATGTTACCTACGTTATCAGAAAACAATGATGACGAAAGTGAAGACTCTCCAACTATTGATTTTGCTAAGCTAATGCGACAAACTGGTCTAGGCGGAGAAAATAATGATAAAAAAGATAAAAAAGCTAAGAAAAAAGACTCAAGAAAGCATTTAAATACCTATTGCCATAATTTAACCGCTGATGCGTTAAACGGAAAGCTTGATAAAATTATAGGAAGAGAAAGAGAGCTTGAAAGGGTAATTCAAATTCTTAGCCGCCGTCAAAAAAACAACCCTTGTTTAATTGGCGAGCCTGGTGTTGGTAAAACTGCCATTGCAGAGGCTCTTGCTCAGAGAATTGTTAAAGGCAACGTACCTTATAAATTAAAAAATTGTGAGGTTTTCCTAGTAGATCTTACTTCATTGGTTGCTGGAACACAATTTAGAGGTCAGTTTGAAGCTAGAATTCATGGACTTTTAGATGAAGTAAAAGCTGCAGGAAATATAATTTTGGTTATTGATGAGGTTCATAATATTGTAGGCACAGGAAATTCAGAAGGTAGTATGAACGCTGCAAACATTCTTAAGCCTGCATTGTCAAGGGGCGAAATTCAAGTGATTGGTGCTACAACGCTTAATGAATATCGCAAATTCATTGAAAAAGATAAGGCACTTGAAAGAAGATTTCAGCCAGTCAAGGTTAATGAGCCCACCATTGATGAATGTATAGAAATGATAAAGGGAATAAAGCACTATTACGAAATTTATCATGGCGTAATAATACCTGATGAAATTGCAAAGAGTGCTGTGTTAATGAGTGAACGCTATATTACCGATAGATTTTTACCAGATAAGGCCATCGATTTGATCGATGAAGCGTCATCTCATATCGTTTTACATTCTCCTCATATTAACGAAAGACATCTTTTGATTGATAAACTCGCAGTAGTTGACAAAAAAGCTGACGAGTTAAACGCAAAAATCGCAGAGAGCGGCAAAGAGCCAAGCGAGGCGGAATATAAGGCTTTAGCTGAATATAAAGCAGAAAAATCACAATTACTTCTTGAAAAAGAGCGTCTTGACAGAGAATGCGATAATACGTATATGACAAAGCAAGACTTAGCTAAAGTCATTGAGATATGGACTGGTATTCCTGCAAGTAATATTTCTGAGGAAGAATTTGAAAAGCTTGCAAAGCTTGATAATAATATTAAGGAAAGAATTATTGGACAAGATGAAGCAGTTGACTCACTTTGCTCTGCAATTAGAAGAAGCAGAGCTGGTGTAAGTGTTAAGAAAAGACCGGCATCATTTATATTTGCAGGACCAACAGGTGTTGGTAAAACCGAGCTTGTTAAGACACTTGCTAAAGAACTGTTTAATTCTATTGAAAATCTAATTCGTCTTGACATGACTGAATATATGGAAAAGCATTCTGTATCAAAGCTTATAGGAGCTCCTCCGGGATATGTTGGCTACGATGAAGCAGGTCAGCTCACTGAGAAGATTAGACGCTCTCCTTATTCTGTGATTTTGTTTGATGAAATTGAAAAGGCACATCCTGACGTTTTAAATATCTTACTTCAAATTCTTGATGATGGTAGAATTACAGATTCACAGGGAAGAGTAGTAAATTTTGAAAATACTGTTATAGTAATGACAACAAACGCTGGTTCAAGCGGTGGATCTTCCCCTGCTGGATTCGGTAGTAGTGCACATGAGGTGGCAAAGGAAAAAACTGAAAAGGCTTTATTAGGATTCTTAAGACCCGAGTTCATAAATAGAATTGATGAAATTATTACGTTCCGTTCTCTTGAAAAGGCTGATTTTACAAGAATTTCACGCATAATGCTCAATGATCTAAGCGAAGCTTTAGCAGAAAGAGGAGTTAAGTTTATTTATACAGATGCAGTATGTGATTTTGTAGCAGAAAAATCCTTTAGTACAAAATTCGGAGCAAGAAATATGCGAAGATATATCCAAAAGGAAATTGAGGATCGTCTTGCAAATGCAATGATTTTTGAGGTTAAAGGACCTTTAGCCGGTGCTTCAGTTGACATTGTTGATGATGAAATAAAGTTAACTTGCATTTAAAAATGTATAATTTTGTTAATATACGAATAAATATGCATAAAAATAAAGAAAAAACGGAAAATTGCCGTTTTTTCTTTATTTTTTTATTAAAAAATTCTTGCAATTATTAGGCGTGTGTGATAATATATTAATATATTTTATTAAGGAGCGAAAATAGCAGTTATGAAAAAACTTTTTTCCGTAATTCTATCATTAGTATTCCTCTTAACCTTAATGGCAAATTTTGCTTTTGCTGACGAAGTAGAAAATCAAATAATAAACTTTGCACCTAAAGGTGTTGCATATTCTTCAAGTGAAAAAAATAGCTTGTGGACTCCAGTTGAGTCGGTAATCAATGGTAAATATGGTGGCGTTGACGGAGAATGGCAAGGCTGGGAATGTGCCTACCCTGAGGTTAGTGTCGGTCAAGATACTTCAAATGGCTTTAGCGGAGATTATTTTGGTATTGATTTTAAAAGTAGATTTTATGATATCTATGAGATTAAAATGAATATCGGCTTACATACACTTGCGGGTGGTCAAAATGCCACGTATACATTTGAAGCTTTAATAGAAGGTAAGTGGGAGCAATTTGTTGTTTTAAAGGATGATCAAGCTATACCAACGGATTCAGCGAAATATGCTGATTATAACGCTGTTATGAATGACCCTGGAGCTTCAACACGTGTTAATGCAACTCTTTACTACACTCTCGAAGAGCCTATTTCCACTAATAACGTAAGAGTTACAGTTTCTGATTACGCAAAAAATTATGAGGGTGGAGACGTTTTAATATTTCCGTTTGTTTATGAGCTTGAGCTTTTTGGTAAGCAAGGAGATACGCCTGACATGATTTTGCCAGAGGGAGCTGCATTCACAACTGACGTGGCACTCCTTTCATACCCAAGCGCAAGTCAAGGATCTAATGGGACTTATCCTATGCTAGCTATAGATGGTAAGGATGACACTTATTGGGAATATGCTAATTATGAGGGTGGAGAATACTTCACGCTTATGTTTGATAAAAATTATGAAATTGGTTTAATTAAAATGCTTTTGGGAACTCAAAGCGATAACAAAATCCAAGCAACCTCGCTTGAATATTATTTAGATGGTTCCTGGCAGATTATGAGTGGTACAACTCCAACTCTTAAAAATGCTGAAGCTGGTTTTTATAGACTTGACTATGAATTTGAGTCTATTGTTGTAGGCGGAATAAGGGTGAAATTTAAACGCGCAACTGATTCATTAAAGCTTTATTCGATTGAAGCGCATTTATATGATGCAAAAACGTATGCGTATGAAAATCGCTTTTCAATAGAGCAGTTAGCATCTGCATCTCATAATAATATAGCAATGATTGGGAAACCGTATTCAAGCGCGAGCTTCGCACCTTATTCAGATGAAAGCTTTATAAACGATGGGTTAAAAAATGAAGATTCTAAATCATGGTTTACAGGAACGATTGATGCACCGGCATATTGTGGAATTACATTTGATTATCCGCATAAGATAAACAAAGTAGCTGTAGCGGTTAGAGATAGCAGAATAAACGGCGAAGAGGTTATGAGATTTGAAATTCAAGCTCTCATAAATGATGAATACGTAACCATTGCACACGGCAAGTCATATGATGGGGATTACCAAACAGAATATACATTTGATGAAATAGAAACTACCGATATAAGAGTAGTAATAAATGAAGCTCGTGGTGCAATTCCTAACGTTAAGGAGCTTGAAATTTATTCAAGTGAAATTTCACCTATGTTTGTTGGCATTAATTCGGTTGAAATCAACGATACAGTTCAGTCTGATAATTCATTGTCTGATCACGTTTGTGTGAAAGCGCCAGTTAGTCCAACGGTTCCGATTTCAATAGGTATTGGAGTAGTAATTGTAGCTGCTGCGTTGGCGGTTTTATTGATTAAGAAAAAGAAAAAAGAGGTTTAAAATGGCAAACGATAAGAAAATGGTTGAGCAAATTACTTCAATGGATGAAGATTTTGCGAAATGGTATACAGATATTGTAAAAAAAGCGGATCTTATAGATTATTCAAGCGTTAAGGGTTGTATGATTATTCGCCCATATGGATATGCAATTTGGGAAAATATTCAAAAATTATTAGACGCAAGATTTAAGAAAACAGGCGTTGAAAACGTTTACATGCCAATGTTTATCCCTGAAAGCCTTTTGAATAAGGAAAAGGATCACGTTGAGGGCTTTGCACCCGAGGTGGCTTGGGTTACTCACGGTGGTAGCGAGCCTCTTACAGAAAAGCTTTGTGTTAGACCTACGTCTGAAACACTTTTCTGTGAGCACTATGCTAATATTGTTCGTTCATATAGAGATTTACCAAAGATGTATAATCAATGGTGTAGCGTTGTTAGATGGGAAAAGACAACACGTCCATTCCTTCGTAGCCGCGAATTCTTATGGCAAGAGGGACACACAATTCACGCAACTGCAGAGGAAGCAGAGGCTGAAACACTTCAAATGCTTAACGTTTATGCAGATTTCTTTGAGAAGGATCTTGGTATTCCTGTACTAAAAGGAAGAAAGACTGATAAAGAAAAGTTTGCTGGCGCTGAAGCAACGTATACTGTTGAAGCTTTAATGCATGATGGTAAGGCGCTACAAGGTGGTACGTCTCACAACTTCGGAGACGGCTTTGCAAAAGCTTTTGGTATTCAATATCTTGATAAGGATAATACGTTAAAATACGGACACCAGACGTCTTGGGGTGTTTCTACAAGAATAATCGGTGCTATCATAATGACACACGGTGATGATAATGGTCTTGTGTTGCCACCACCAGTTGCTCCTACACAGGTTATAGTTATTCCTTGTGCTCAGCATAAGCCTGGCGTTATTGAAAAGGCTACTGAGGTTATGGAAAAGGTTAATAACTTTGCTCGAGCAAAAATAGATATTTCTGATAATTCACCTGGATGGAAGTACGCAGAATATGAAATGAAGGGTGTTCCGCTTCGTCTTGAAATTGGACCTAGAGATATTGAAGCAAATCAATGTGTTTTAGTTCGTAGAGACACAAGAGAAAAGATTTTTGTTTCTCTTGACGAGCTTGAAACTAAGATTCCAGAGTTGCTTAACGATATTACAACTTCACTTTATAGCAAAGCATCAGAAAACAGAAAGAATCGCACGTATACTGAGACAGAGCTTGATAGCTTCATTAAGACAGCATCAGAAAAGTCTGGTTATATTAGAGCGCATTGGTGTGGCGATTTAGCTTGCGAGCTTAAATTAAAGGAGCTTGCAGACGTAACATCCCGTTGTATGCCATTTGGCGAGCAGGGCACAGAAGGAAAATGTATCTGCTGCGGTAAGCCAACTGATAAAATGGTATATTGGGGAAAAGCATATTAATTTTGTTAATAATTGAAACACGGAGGGAAAGAAAATGAGTTTCAAAAATCAATATCTTAATGAATTAATGGAAAGAGTAATAAAGCGTAATGCTAATGAGCCTGAATTCCATCAAACTGTTAAAGAGGTTCTTGAATCAATCGAGCCAGTTGTGGAAGCACGTCCAGAATTTATTACAAGCGGCGTTCTTGAAAGAATGGTTGAGCCTGAGAGAATCATCAAGTTTAGAGTTCCATGGGTTGACGATAACGGTAAGGTTCAAGTAAATCGTGGCTTTAGAATTCAGTTTAATAGCGCTATCGGTCCATACAAGGGCGGTATTCGTTTCCATCCATCAGTTTACGAAGGAATTATCAAGTTCCTTGGTTTTGAACAAACGTTTAAAAACAGCTTAACATCACTTCCTATGGGCGGCGGTAAGGGCGGTTCAGACTTTGATCCACAAGGCAAGAGCGATGCAGAGGTTATGCGCTTCTGTCAAAGTTTTATGACTGAGCTTTCAAGACATATTGGAGCAGATCTTGACGTTCCAGCTGGCGATATCGGCGTTGGTGCAAGAGAAGTTGGATATATGTTTGGTCAATATAAGAGACTTCGTAACGAATTTACAGGCGTTTTAACAGGTAAGGGCATTTCATACGGTGGATCTCTTATTCGTCCAGAAGCAACAGGCTACGGCGCTGTTTACTATACAGAAAATATGCTTGATTATTTCAATGATTCCATCAAGGGTAAGACGGTTGTAGTTTCCGGCTTTGGTAATGTTGCTTGGGGTACTGTTAAGAAGATCAATGAGCTTGGCGGTAAGGTTGTTGTAATTTCCGGTCCTGACGGATACATCTATGATGAAGATGGTATCGCAACAGAGGAAAAGATTGACTTTATGCTCGAAATGCGTGCTTCATGCCGAAACAGAGTTCAAGACTATGCTGATAAGTTTGGTGTTCCATTCTTTGCGGGTCAAAAGCCATGGGGCGTTAAGGCTGATATCTTAATGCCATGCGCTACTCAAAATGAGGTTGGTATGAAGGAAGCTGAGCAAATTGTTGCTAACGGCGTTAAGTATTACGTTGAGGTATCAAACATGCCTACAACAAATGAAGCTATTGCATTCTTAAAGGCTAATGGTGTAATTATTGCTCCTTCTAAGGCTGTTAACGCTGGTGGCGTTTCAGTATCAGGTCTTGAAATGTCTCAAAACTCAATGAGATATAGCTGGACTGCTGAAGAAGTTGACGAAAAGCTTAAGATGATAATGAAGAACATCTTTACAAACTCAATTAAGGCAGCTAACCAATACGGCTTTGGAGACGACTTAGTAGCAGGAGCCAATATCGCGGGCTTCATTAAGGTTGCAGAAGCGATGCTTGCACAAGGTGTTGTATAATTATATAAAAAGCATATATTTTATAGCCAAAATTCTCGAAATTGAGAATTTTGGCTATTTATTGTAAAAGATTTCACATTTGAATAGTAAATATTAACTAAAATATTTATTTTTACTGTTGATTTTTATATAAATTTATGATATAATCACAATAGCGAAATATGCATAAAATTCATAGGAGGTAAACAATGAAAAAGATTTTCGCATTATTACTTGTAGTGCTTATGTTAGTTCCTTTCATTATGGCTTGTGGTGAAGATCCTGTTAATACAGATACAAACTCCACAACACAGAACACTAATACTGATACAAGCAAACCAGGTAATACAGACACAGACACTGACGTTCCACCAGTTACTGGTAACAAAAAGGATGTCAATGAAGAAATGAAAAAATACGCAGGTTCAACCATTAATATTATGGCTGCTACTTGGAGTAACGGTGAAGCAGGAGCTCCTTGGTCACAGGTTGAGCTTTGTGTTACTGACTGGGATCTTAACGCTAATGGTTATGGTACAACAATTAATAACGGCGTTATGGAAAGAAAAGAGTACATTGAAAATACATACGGTGTAACTCTTAACTGGATCAACTGTGGTGGAGCTGGCATGCTCGGCAAGCTCTCAAATGCAGCTATGAACAAGGGCCAAGTAGGTGAAGAAATTATTCACGTTGCAATGCCACACGTATTCGAAGCTATGCAGATTGTAGTTGATGATGCTGTATATGCAATGGGCAGTGACTACATTAACTTTGATGCAGATTACTTTAGCCAAGAATCAGTTGAACAATATACTCTTGCTGGCAATACTTTCTTTGCTGGTGGTGATATCAGCTTCCTTGATGAGCAAACTGCTTACGTTCTTTTCTTCAATAATGCAGTTGCTAACAAGTATGGAACATCTTTCCCAAATCTTTACCAAGCAGTTCTTGATGGTACTTGGACAATCGATACATTATACAATTTAGCTGGTTCAGTAAGTGCAAACCTTGATAATAAGGATGAGTTCACCGATGCTGATATGTACGGTCTTGGTACTTCACAGCTTGATAGCTACTTCCAATACTTTGGTGTATACCAAGTAGGTAAGGGTACTGACTACGCTGGTAACGAGGTGTTTGCTCTTACTATCGAAAATGACAAGGTTCAAACCATTGTTGAAAAGATGCTTTACGCTGCTAAAAATCCTAACTCAATCAGAACAAGTTGGGGCGGCTGGGCAGAAATGGGTCAAGCCTTTGCTGAAGACAGACTTTTATTCTATCATGAAGTTCTTCAAAAGACATTTAATATCGACAAGAGTGTAAACTACGGTATTCTTCCATTCCCTAAGCTTAACACTGAACAAGACAGATACTATATTCCTGGTGCTCAACAAGCTTCAATCGTTTGTATCCCAAGAGCTACAAGTGACAGAGTTCTTTCTGAATGCATGGTGGAAATTCTCGCTAAAACAGCTGGCGAATATATTGCACCTGCTTATTTAGAGGCAATTAGAGAACGTTTAGGTACTGACCGTGTTGACGATGCTATGGAAGTTATAGAAAAGCAAATATTCCCTAACCTTATGTACGATATTGGTTATAACTATGGTCGTTACGGCGGAGACGGAAGCGGTCTTATCACGGTTTCAGTTCAAGCTGCAGCTATTGAAGGAAATATCAATAACTTTACTAATGCTCTTGACCAAGGTAGAACTCAAGCTGAAAAAATGCTTGGTGACTGGTCATACGCATATAACATTTACGAAGACTAATATTCACTTTAATATGAAAACCTATCCTTCGGGATAGGTTTTTCTATTTATTTGATTAAATTCTATTGAAAAAACATCTTTTAAATGATATACTATTTCTATAAAATTAAAGGAGAATACTATGTCTATTATAATTAATGAAGAAAAAAACTTATTTACTCTTCAAACTGCTTCTACAAGCTATCAAATGAAGGTTGATTCATACGGCTTGCTTTTACATACATATTATGGAAAGAAGATTCCCGTAGCAGATATGTCATATAATTTTGAAAACGGGTATTATTTATCCTTTTCTCCATATGATGCTATTGGCGAACCGTGGAATCCTCATTCTGTGGATATTCTTCCTCAGGAAATTTCTACTTATGGAAATGGAGATTTTAGAGAAAGCGCAATAAACGTTCGTCAAGCAGACGGCTCCTTGGGACTTGAGTTGAGATTTGATTCATATAAAATTGAAAAAGGAAAATATTCCTTAAAAGGCTTACCATCTTTTTATGGTGACGATGCTGAAACGTTAGTTGTTACCTTAAAGGATAAGATATACGATGTGTACGTACATCTTTACTATGGTGTATTTGAAAAATATGATTTAATTACCAGAGCATATATAGTTGAAAATAGGACTGATAGTGCCATCAATCTTGAAAAAGCGATGGTTAGCCTTGATTTTATGAATGGCGACTATGATTTTGTTTCATTTCACGGTAAGCATATGAGAGAAAGAATGCTTCAAAGAAATGAAGTCTTTTATGGAACGTCAAGCGTTGGAAGCACTAGAGGCGCATCAAGCCATATGCAAAATCCATTTGCTATTTTATGTGACAAAAATGCAAATGAAGAATATGGAAACGTTTATGGCTTTGGCTTAGTATATAGCGGAAACTTTTTAATATCTGCCTCTAAATCACAATCAAAGAGTACAAGAGTTAATATCGGTATAAATCCAGAAAACTTTAACTTTGTTCTTGAAGCAGGGGATAGCTTTGTAACACCTGAGGTTGCAATGGTTTATAGTAATGAGGGATTTGGCAAAATGTCAAGATGCTATCATAAAGCTATTAGAAATAACCTTTGCCGTGGAAAATTTAAAACGGTCAGAAGACCTGTGCTTATCAACAACTGGGAAGGCACGTATTTTGATTTTAACGCTGATAAGCTTGTTGCTATGGCGAACGATGCTTCTAAAATTGGCATTGAATTGTTTGTAATGGACGATGGCTGGTTTGGCAAACGTGATGATGATAGATCAGGGCTTGGAGATTGGACTCCAAATGAGAAAAAGCTTCAGGGAACAGTTGGCGAGCTTGCTGAAAGAATTAATAAAACGGGAATGAAATTCGGTATATGGTTTGAGCCAGAATGTATTTCTGTTGATAGCGATCTTTATAGAACACATCCTGATTATGCATTTCAAATGCCTAACAGAACTCCGTCAGAAAGCCGTAATCAGTTAATTCTCGATATGTCAAGAAAAGAAGTTAGAGATAATATTTACAACCAACTTGAGAAAGTATTAAACAGCGCTAACATTTCATACGTAAAGTGGGACTTCAATAGACATATATCTGACCTTTATAGCGTAGCTTTGCCAAAGGATAGACAGGGAGAAGTGTTCCATAGATACGTATTAGGCTTATATGAGCTTCTTGAAAGAATAACAACTAATTTCCCTAACATATTGTTCGAAAGCTGCTCTGGTGGTGGTGGTCGCTTTGATATGGGCATGTTACACTATATGCCGCAGGTTTGGACAAGCGATAATAGTGATGCAATAGACCGTCTTGAAATTCAATATGGTACGTCATTTGCTTATCCGGTTTCAACAATGGGAGCGCATGTGTCAACAGTTCCAAATCATGGTAACGCTAGAGTTACGCCACTTACAACAAGAGGTGTTGTTGCATACTTCGGTACATATGGAGTTGAGCTTGATATTACAAAGATGACCGAAGATGAAAAGAAAGAAATTCAGCGTCAAATTGTTGAATTTAAAAAGTATTATGATCTTATTCAATATGGCGAATACTTTAGATTGCAAGGACCATTTGATGCTACAAAATACTATACAGTATGGGAAGTTGCAAAAGAAGATGGTAGCGAAGCGATAGTAGCCGCTGTTCGCAATAGAAACGAGGCTGCATTTATTCACGAAATCGTTAAGGTAAAAGGTCTAATTGAAGATAAGCTATACAGAATTAATGGCTCAGAGCAATTATATTTAGGTGCCGCTTTGATGGAGCACGGATTAAGAATGGAATATGATTTCTTTGAATATCCAGCAAGACTATACCATATAACGTTAGCGTAATTGTTTGATAATACAACAAAAATAATCCACACAATTTTGTGTGGATTATTAAGTATTATTTGTTACCGTTTAGATATTCTTCCTCTAATTGCTTGTTGAATTCCTCAGCGGTGTTATATCCCATTTTTTTGAGACGTTGATTCATAGCGGCAATTTCAAGAATAACTGCAAGGTTTCTACCTGGACGGACAGGAATAGTGATTGCAGGAATGGTAATTCCAAGAATTTCAACTGTTTCGTTGTCAAGACCCATTCTGTCATAAAGCTTGCCTTCTATCCAAGGCTCAAATTTTATAACAAGTTGAATTTTTTCCGTCTCTTTAACGGCGCCGACACCGAAAATTCTTTTAACGTCAATTATTCCAATTCCGCGAAGCTCCATATAGTGTCTAATGATGCTTGGAGCTCTACCTACAAGGGTTTTTTCTGACACCTTGCTTATTTCAACGGCATCATCAGCAATTAAACGATGTCCCCTTTTGATTAATTCAATAGCAGTTTCGCTTTTTCCGATTCCGCTATCGCCTAAAATTAAAATACCTTCGCCGTAAACCTCAACCAAAACACCATGTCTTGTAATTGTTGGTGCTAAGTGGATTTTTAAGGAAGCGATTAGAGAAGCAACAAAATCTGTTGTTGCCATTGGGGTTCTAAGAAGTGGAACTTCAAATATTTTTGCCACATCGAGCATTTCCTTTGGAGGCTCGATGCTTCTTGCAATAATCATACAAGCAGGCTTTTTTTCGAACAGATTGTATAGGCTTTCATAGCGCTGTTTGTCATCAAGCTGTTCAAGATAAATGCTTTCCATCCTGCCAATTAGTTGAATACGCTCTGGTGCAAAATAGTCAAAAAAACCCGTAAGTGAAAGACCTGGTCTGTTTACTTCGGATCTTGTAATTAAAACGTCGTCAATATTTTTAGGTAAATATATTGATTCAAGGTTAAATTCTTGAATTATTTTAGTAAGCTTTACAGAATTACCGGTTGTATTGTTCATTATAAATCCCTCGTTTAATGAATTATCTAGGGATATTTTAACATACACAATAAAAAAATGCAATAAATTAGGAGAAATTTATGAAAATTAATAGCAACGAAATACATGATGTTGATCCTCAAATTTTAGTTAACGTCAGCGGAGAATTAATGTATTTTAACGAAAGTGCAAGAAAAGCTTTTAAGTTAAAAATTAAAAAGGATATTTCCGATTTACTTAATCTTGATGAAATAAAGAAATTTTCAATGTTTTCTTCTAAGGTTGATATTATAACCACATTACATCACGAATTTAATTATGCGATAATTTCTTCCTCTGGTGATGCATTAAACAAGATTATTAAGATTGTTTTTAAATCCAACATAGGAAAAAACGATGAGGTTTTAAAATCGGAAAAGAATATTTTATCCGTTGTGAATAACATAAGTATAAACAGAAAAATTTCTAGTTTTTCATTAGAGGAACTATCATATAAAATAAAAAATTTGTTTACAAACAAAGGACATTACATAAATACTTACATAAAATTAAACGAAACTGTATGTGTAAATGAATCAATAATTAAATCTCTTATTATGTGCGGCATTACCATGATGAATGAAACTAGTCCAAAAAGACCGGTTGATTTATATGTAAAAAGAGATATGAATAATTTTATTGAAATTAAAATTACTGTAAGAGTAGATAAGAACCTTGAGCTACTCACACCACAGGGCGTAGAAAGAGTATTTCCTTGGACATCAATTAGAATTGCACTTATTGATAAAATTTGTGAGGACAACGGAATATCTTATAACGTTACTGTAACAGAAAAAACTTTAAAGCTTGTATATAAAATCAAGGAAGAGCAACTTGCACACACAGGCATGCACAGCGTTTCTGTGGATTCTTTGGATTTGGGCGTGCTTTACGATATTTTATTACCAAGAGAGAATATTCAGACAAGCTACGAAGACAATCAAAATTTATTTTGATGTTAAAAGTAATGCAAGAAGTATAATTATGTCATTGTTTGAAGAGGATTTGTCGCTTGCTAATAAGATTATTAACAAAATTATAAGTAAATCATCACTTTTAACGTCTTTAAGATAGTCAAAAATAGAGTTTATTCCTAATTTTGAATCTATATTTGCATTGTTTGCACTATAATTTGCTTGTTTTTCTTCAAGAAAACTCTCTTCTACTAACAAAGGATTTTGTTTATTGACAGATGGGTTTATTTCTTTACTAATAGCTTCTGTGTTATCTTCTAATTGATATAATTTATTTGCGTGATAGTCGCTATGACTAAATCGTTCTTTGAACGTAGGTGAAACAGATGTATTTGTTGCGCTTTGCATTTCGTTTTCATGTGTTTTCATGGTAGTGTCTTCAAATGACGTTTTTTTAAAACGGCTGCCACTATAATTTTTTGGGATATCAATATCTGAGTATCGTGTAAACATATGATTTCTCCCCCCTATAAAAGATTTAAAGTGTCTGTTATTTTTGATATTTTAACTACGCCATCAATCATTTGACACCTTTCTTTGCTTAAATATGGTTTTAACGCAAGTAAAAGACCAGAGTTTTTTGAAATTGAATGGCTCAATGAATTTACAAATGATAGTGAATTAGGTTTATCCAAGTTAATTTTAGTTGATGTATTTTCATTGTTTTCTTGTGATGAAACATTTTCTTCATAATTTTGTTGTAATTTTGGAGTAATTAGTGATATAACGTTATTTAATGAAGATGCAGAATCGCCACTATTTTTCACAGTGTCCTTAATTTTATTCATCAGTCCTTCGTCATTTATAACGGAAGAAAGCAAGCTATCTAAATTATCCATTCTATTTATCCTTTCTTAAAAGCATAGTTGCTTTTTCAATATCTTCATCAGTAAGATTACTTAAGGTTTGACGGATTTTACTCATATCCTTTGGTTTTTCCATATTCTTAAGTGAGGAAACTCCTGATTTGGATATAACCTTTTTAATAACGGACCATAGTGCATCATCGTTAAGCTTTAATACCATATCAATAGTTTTTTTATCAATTTTCATAAAACCACCTCATAAAATTCGTTACTACTATTTTATGGGTAAAAGTCAATTTTGTTACAAAGGAGCAGTATAAGATGAAAATACTTGTTTTTTCAGACTCGCACGCATGTCCTAATAGAATTTTAAAAGCAGTTAATATGCACAACGGAAAATGCGATCTTATTATATTTCTAGGCGATGGACTCAAAGATCTCGATATCATTTCTAGCAAATATCCTGAAATTCCAATTATTAAGGTAAAAGGAAATTGTGATTATTTTGCATCAAATGATGCTTTAAATGAAAACGTTTTAGATTTAGATGGAATAAGAGTTTTAATTACTCATGGTCATAATCATGGTGTAAAGTATGGCTATGATACTATTATTAGATATGCGTATGAGTTAGAGGCAGATGCTGTACTATTTGGACACACTCACGTACCTTGCGATAAAATTGAATATATTGAAGATAAAAAAATTCATCTTTTTAACCCTGGTAGCGTGGCGATGACGTCAACCTATGGAGTAGTAAACACATCAAAGGGAGTTTTGGTAACAAATGTTGCTAAAATTTCATAAAATATTCGTTATTATTGTTGCAATTATTAGTTATTTATGATATTATAAAGTTAATGAAAAAATTTTATTCGGAGGAATAATTTAAATGGGAAAGAAAGTAAGAATTGGTATCATTGGTTGTGGCGGTATCGCTAACGGTAAGCACATGCCTTCACTTAAGAATGTACCAGAAGCAGAAATGGTTGCATTCTGCGACATCATTGTTGAAAGAGCTGAAGAGGCTGCTAAAAAGTATGGTGTAGAGGGAGCAAAGGTTTACGCTGATTATAAGGAGCTTTTAAAGGATGAAACTATTGACGTAGTTCATGTTTGTACACCAAACAGAAGCCATAGCTTCATTACAGTTGATGCTCTTCATGCAGGCAAGCACGTAATGTGTGAAAAGCCAATGGCTATCAACGCTACTGAAGCAAAGAAGATGGTTGACGCTGCTAAGGAAACAGGCAAGATGCTCACTATCGGTTATCAAAATAGACAAAGAAAGGACGCTATCTACTTAAAGAAAGAAGCGGATGAAGGCGTTTTTGGAGATATTTATTACGCTAAGGCTACTGCGCTTCGTAGAAGAGCTGTTCCTACATGGGGTGTATTTATCAATGAATATGAGCAAGGCGGCGGTCCACTTATCGATATCGGTACTCATGCACTTGACTTAACACTTTGGACTATGAACAACTACAAGCCAAAGTACTGTGTTGGTACTACATACCATAAGCTCAATGATCAAAAGGAATCTGCAAACGTATTCGGTCAATGGAAGCCAGAAGAGTTTACTGTTGAAGACAGCGCATTTGGCTTTATTGTAATGGAAAATGGTGCAACTATCGTTCTTGAGTCATCATGGGCTATTAACATGACTGAAACTAAGGAAGCTTGTACAACAATTTGTGGCACAAAGGCTGGTGCCAAGATGATTGACCAAGGTATTCTTGAAATCAACGGTGTTAAGCACAACCAAATGTATGAAACAAAGCCAAACCTTGATGGTAAAGGCGTTGCATTCTACGATGCGGGCGGATATAGTGCAGGCGGACAAGAGGCTAAGCAATGGATTGAGGCTGTTATTAACGGAACACAACCAACAGTTCTTCCTGAGCAAGCATACTGCGTAACTCAAATTCTTGAGGGTATTTACGAATCCGCTAAGACAGGCAAGCCATACTACTTTAACTAATATAAATAATTAGCAAAGGGCGATATTATCGCCCTTGCTTTTAAAAGGAGATTATTATGAAATTAAGCGTACTTGCAAACCTTTACGGTAGCAAGCCTTTAGATGAGGCATTAAAAATCATTTCTTCATTAGGCGTTCATTCTGTTGAAATTGGTGCAGGTGGATATCCTGGTAAGGATCACTGCGATCCTGCTAAGCTTTTAGCTGATGATAAGGCTCTTGAGGAATTTAAGGCTACATTTAAGAAATACGATGTTGAAATTTGCGCTCTTGCAACACACGGTAATCCCGTTCATCCTAATAAGGAAATTGCAAAGCAATTTGACACTGATATGAGAAATACAATTCTTTTAGCAGAGAAGCTTGGAATTGACACAATTATAACTTTTTCAGGCTGTCCTGGCTCTGATCCAGATGCTAAAGTGCCAAGCTGGGTTACATGTCCATGGCCAGATGATTTCCTTGATACTTTAAATTATCAATGGAATGATGTTCTTATTCCTTATTGGAAGGAAGCGACAGAGTTTGCAAAATCTCACGGTGTAACAAAGATTGCTCTTGAAATGCATCCTGGCTTCTGTGTATATAATCCAGAAACACTCTTAAAGCTCAGAAATGCAGTTGGCGATGTGATTGGTGCCAACCTTGACCCATCCCACTTAATTTGGCAAGGAATCAATCCTGTAATGGCAATTAGAGCGTTACAAGGCGCTATCTATCACGTTCATGCTAAGGATACAAAGGTTGATGATGCTAATACATCAGTAAATGGCGTTCTTGATACTAAGCACTACGGCGATGAAATTCACCGTTCTTGGGTATTCCGTACAGTTGGATATGGTAACGGAGAGACATTCTGGAGAGATTTCGTTTCAAATCTTCGTCTTGTTGGTTATGATAAGGTTCTTTCTATTGAACATGAGGATAGCTTAATGACAATTGATGAAGGCTTAAAGAAGGCTGTTGAATTCCTTGATAAGGTTATGATTAAGGAAGCAAAACCAACAGGCATGCGTTGGGCATAAAAATATAGAAAATAAATGCACCTTTATACTTTAAAGGTGCATTGTTTTTTATTGGTTATCAGAATTTGAAGAATCTTCGTTTGTTGTGTCATCTGGCTTTAAAAACTTTAAAAAGCCCTTTGGATCAACGTGTTTATTATCAACCTTTAATTCATAGTGTAAATGCGGTTCTTCTGCAATTTCATTCATTGCGCTTTCGCCGATAGCTCCTATTACATCGCCACTTTTTACAGATGCGCCAATTACGATGCCGTCCTTTACAGTTGGATCAAGGTTTTTATATATGCTTACTGCGTTTCCTGAATGTTCTATAGAAATGCACGTCCCCATAAACGGGTCATCCCATACGTTTGTTACTGTACCATCGGCAACTGCAACTACGTCGCTACCTAATGAAGCGCTAATATCAACACCTAAATGAGTTCTGTAATCGTTCATTGTTTGAGAAAAAACAGGGACAGTATCGCTAAAATCAATGCTAATATTGCCCTCAACTGGTAATATGAACGTTGGTAAAAGGTTTTCATCTTCATTTAATGTTGGCTCATCAACGTTTGAGTTATCTGAGTCAATGTTATTGTTCGGTTGGTCTGGTTCTGGCACGTTTCTTCTTGCTGCAACTGTTGCTATAATAAGTATAGTTACTACCGCTAAAACTACAGCCATTGTTACATAAAAAATTCGTACGTTTTTCTTGTTATCTTCCATTGTTTAAAATCCTTTCAATTTATTGCAAATCTATTATTTGCCTGAAAAACTATATTTATTCACGTGAATCATTTTTTGTTGACAAGAAGCTTATAATATGATAAACTAATATAAAAAATATAGTTTTTTGGGGGACGTATGATACTAATTGAAAGAGCAAGCGTTATGAACTTTGAAAACGCTATAAGAGGCGCAAGAAATCCAATGAATTCTTGGGCAAAAAGCGACAGCTATTATGATGAAAAGGGCAATTATATTTTGGGCGAAAACGATTTAAGTTTAGCTAAAAAGCTTGCTAAAGCAGGTAGCGATCACAGAAAATATCTTCGTCAAATTTTTGTGTCAGTAGATATTACAGCACCACTTTATTGGTGGAAGGAATATGATACTTATAAGGTTGCAACTGTAGCTAACTCTACGTCAACTATGCATAAAATTCATTCAAAGAAATTTGAGAGAAATGATTTTAGCTGTGATAGAATGAGCGAAAAGGCTCTTAACGTGCTTGATAACATGATTGAATATCTTGAGGAAGCAAGACTTAATTTTATTGAAACAAAAGACAAGCAATATTGGCACGATATGATTCAATTATTACCATTAAGCTACAATCAAATGCGTACCTGTACCTTGAATTATGAAACTCTTATCAATATTTATTATGCAAGAAAAACACATAAGCTCGCTGAGTGGCATATACTATGTGATTGGATAATGTCCTTACCATATGCAAAGGAATTAATTGCTATAAAAGATGATGCTGAATAAATTGATCAAGGATTATGATAAGCCGGAATTACCTGCTACACGTATTAGAGTAGGCAGATTTGCTGGCTTCATAGGAATAATTGCAAACGTTATATTATTTGCTGTAAAACTTACGATAGGTTTATTAACGGGAAGCGTATCTGTTATTGCTGATTCGTTAAATAACTTATCTGATTCAGGTGCTAATGTGCTTACTGTTGTGGGATACACGTTAACAGGAAAGCCAGCCGATAAGGATCATCCTTATGGGCATGCAAGGATGGAATATTTGTGTAGCTTATTTATTTCTATTATCGTTGCATTTTTAGGCTTTGAAATGCTTACTAGCTCCATTGATAAGCTAACTGGTGAGCCAACTATTGAAAAGTATGATACTGTGGCTATAATTATAATTGCATCTACAATAGTGGTTAAAATTGCATGCGCGCTAATTTTTAGAAAATTAGGTAAGCATATTAACTCCGATACGTTAAAAGCTACTATGATTGACAGTATTAGTGATGTAATTGCAACAGGTGCAGTTGTAGTAGGTATGCTTTTAACTCCTATTACAGGTCCATATACAGACGGTGTAATTGGTATTGCCATTGCAATTTACATTATGGTAATGGGCATAAAGCTTGTTGTTGAATCTTCAAATACACTTTTAGGCAAAGCGCCAGATGATGATTTTTTAAAGGATATCATATCAAAAATTCGCAAGTATGACGGTGTATTAGGAATTCATGATTTAGTTATTCACTCATACGGTGAAAATAAAACGTTTGTGTCTGTACACGTTGAAGTGGACGCTGATGGAAATATAATGGAAAGTCATGATCTAATTGACAACATTGAAGCTGATTTCTTAAAGGAAAATATAAATCTTGTTGTTCATATGGATCCAATTTCAATATCAGACCCTGAAACAAATGATTTGAGGGCAAAATGTATGGATATTGTTTCTCATATTGGAGCAGAGATGTCATCTCCTATTTCTATTCATGATTTTAGAATAGTAAAAGGAGTTACACATACAAACGTTTTGTTTGACGTAAATGTTTCCAATGAGCTTTCTTTGACTAACGAGGAGCTTTGTGAAAGAATTTCCCAGGACGTTAAAAAAATCAATTCACACTATAATTTAGTATTAACAATAGATAGAGACTATTTTTCTGAAAGATACGGAAAATAATTTAAGCGAGAATATAAAATGAAAGCAAAAACTAAAGTTTTATTTTTAATTACATTTATTTTGACATTTTTATTTATTCTTACTATAAACGTTTTTTCAGCATCTGTGTATGATGAAAATAATAATAAATATCTTCCAACTGAGGAAAAGGTATTTTATTTACCATCTCATATAAGCCCAAGTGCTGTTTCGTTTGAGCAAAACGGAGAAATAAAGGTTATCAATCTTACTTCTTCTAAAACAACCGATGCTAAAGGTAATGAGGTTTACGAATATAATTTATTTGGAGCTACCTTTACATTTTATTTTGCTAATAATTTGCCAAGCATTTATACAACAACCTCTATTCCTCTTGAAAATCTTTTAAAGGACAAGAGTGTAAGGGATAAAGGCGTTAAAATGTTTATTACAGATAAGGATGGAGTTAACTATTATTATGACACGTCTGATACTGTCAGCGAAATGAAAATGCGTGGTAATGCAACTGCTAATAACAAAAAGCCACCATTTCAAATTAAATTAAGCGAAAAGACAGATTTGTTTGGGATGGGAGCTGCTAAAACGTGGATTTTACTTGCAAACTATACTGATCAATCCTTAATCCGTAATAGCGTTATGTACAAAATTGGCGAAATGCTAGGCATTTTAACTTGTGAAAACAGAAGCGTTGATCTGTACGTAAATGGCGAATATTATGGAGTGTATCTTCTTTGTGAAAAGGTGCAGGTGCATCCTGAAAGAGTAGATATTTACGATTTAGAAAAGGAAAATGAGCTTTTAAATCCCAATAACTACGGGTTTACACGCAAGGTTAAAAGCGGAGCTTTAATTGATGAAACAATAATTACTGAATATCAATATGTACGTAACATGGTAAATCCATCAGATATTTCGGGTGGATATTTAGTAGAGCTTGACAATAACTATTATGAGGGAGAAAAGTGCTATTTCAAAACCTCAAACGGTAATGCTTACGTAATTAAATCTCCTGAGTTAGCTTCGCAAGAGCAGGTTGAATACATAGCAAGAGTGTTTGCTGAAATGGAAGAAGCGATTTATTCGCCTAGCGGCAAAAACTCTAAGGGAATTCATTATAGCCAATACGTTAACGTTGAAAGTTTAGCGTATGGATATATATTACAGGAATACGGAAGAAACTGGGATTCCGGTTCATCAAGCTTATATTTTTATAAGGATTTGGATGCAAACGGAGAATTTACTAAGATCGTCAAAGGACCACTTTGGGACTGCGATAATACCTTAGGAAATATGGTTAAGCTTAGAAATGGCGACCCTGAAAGCAATCCTGAATCATATTGGTCTGTGAATAGCCAACTTTGGAAAGGACTTTTACAGCATGATTATTTTAATTTTGTTGTAGCACAAACCTTTGCAAGAATTTATCCTGAGCTTATTAAATTAACTGAGGATGATGGATTCATTTCACAGTTGGTTGAGGATATTGGCTCATCCATAGTTATGGATATAAAGAGATGGGATAGAGATGACTATTCAAAGTGGCCAATGTACAGCGATTATGTTTTCCCGGGAGTGCATGCTGATACATGGCAGTCAGGACAGGTATTTCAGTTTATTGACGGAGAATATTCAGACGGAGTTGATGACGATACCTCTACGGTTATAGGCTACCTGAACGATTTTATTGTAAGGCGAGCTAACTGGTTAAGAAGCGAATGGACGTATAGCGATGGAGATGAAGCACCTAGTGTTTCAAAGGATGGAATAATTGATGAAAGTATTCAAATGCCTGTTGCTCCTACCTTTACGCCTGTATATCCTGATACTCCAAATACTGACACATCTACTGATAATGTTATAGACACAAACGTTGATGTAAATACCGATACCAACACGGATTCTTCTACAGACGTTAGCGGCGGAAATGAAAATGACGGAAATAACAAAATAATTATCGTTGTTTTAATTATTGCTTTCGTTTTGATAGCATCGGTAATTTGTGTGTCAGTTATTGCCTTTAAACTAAAAAAACAAAAATAATAAAAAATCCGCAAAAGCTTGCGGATTTTTTTATATTTCAGTATATTTTGAAGCAAAATTATTCAAACTAAACAAAAAATTGTGAGGTAAAATATGCAAGCGGTAATTTTGGCTGATAAATATTCACACGACACAGTAGAAGAAATAATTAAAAATTATAAGAAACACGGAATAACTGACTTTATATTATGCAGAACTTCATCATGTGATATGATAGAGGAATATGAAAAAAACGGTTGTAAAATCATTGATGTTAAGCTGGAAAGAAAAAATAAAACAGGTGGTCAAATTTTAAAAATAGCTAATTTATTAGATGACAACACACCTTTTTTTCTCTCGTTTGGAGATTATTTATGCGGTGTAGATTTGAATAATCTTTTATGCTTTCACAAAAGTCATGGAAGGGTCTTGTCTATGGTTGTTATTAAAGAAAACGAAAAGCAAATATTTGGTGGCTATATGATTATGGATTATGATGCTCTTGGATATATAAATGATAATAACATATTTGAAAAAGAGCCTCTTACTAAAATTGCTGAGGATGGAGAGCTTGGTTGGTATAGATTTTGCGGTAAATATCAAATTACTTATCAGCATATGAAAATTTACGGATTTTAATATTGCAAAAACGTCGTTAATAGTATATAATATACCTGTACAAAATTTTAGAGGTATATACAAATGGAAAAAATTAAAATGACCACTCCATTAGTTGAAATGGATGGAGATGAAATGACACGAATTATTTGGAAGATGATCAAGGATGAATTACTTTATCCGTTCATTGACCTAAAAACTGAATATTATGACCTTGGTTTGCCTGAAAGAGAGAAAACAAAGGACCAGGTTACGTTTGACTCAGCTTATGCAACTCAAAAATACGGTGTAGCTGTAAAATGTGCAACAATTACTCCTAATAAGCAAAGAGTAGAGGAATACAATCTTACTGAAATGTGGAAAAGTCCTAATGGAACAATCCGTGCTATATTAGACGGAACTGTATTTAGAGCTCCAATTCTTATTGATTCAATTAAGCCGGCAGTTCGTAATTGGAAAAAACCAATAACAATAGCACGTCATGCTTATGGGGACGTTTATAAATCAACGGAGTACCGTGTGCCAACTGAAGGCAAAGCAGAGCTTGTTTTTACTGATTCTAACGGAAATGAATCATTTAGAAAAACTATTTATGATTTTGAGTGCCCAGGAGTGCTTCAAGGTCAGTATAATAAGGATAGCTCAATTCATTCCTTTGCTCATTCTTGCTTTAATTATGCAATAAATACTAAGCAAGATTTATGGTTTGCAACTAAGGATACAATTTCAAAGCAGTATGACCAAACCTTTAAGCTTATTTTCCTGGAAATATATGAGAAGGATTATAAAGCAAAATTTGAAGAGCTTGGAATTGAGTATTTTTATACTCTTATAGATGATGCTGTTGCAAGAGTAATTCGTTCTGAGGGTGGATATATCTGGGCGTGCAAGAACTACGATGGAGACGTAATGTCAGATATGGTATCAACCGCATTCGGCTCTCTTGCAATGATGACGTCTGTTCTTGTTTCTCCAAACGGTCAATACGAGTATGAAGCAGCTCACGGTACAGTTACAAGACACTATTATCGCTACTTAAAGGGAGAAGATACTTCAACTAACCCAATGGCAACTATATATGCTTGGAGTGGAGCTCTTCGTAAAAGAGGCGAGATGGATAATCTTCCAGGTCTTGTTGATTTTGCAAATAAGCTTGAGGAAGCATGCATAGATACCTTGAACGACGGAATTATGACCAAGGATTTAGTCGGCTTAGTTGAGCAGGGGACAAAAGCAACAGCAGTAAATACAATCACATTTATAAAAGAAATCCGTACAAGGCTTGAAAATAAGCTTGCATAAAAGGAGCTATTAAATATGAAGTTGAATTTTAAAAGAATAGTTGCGTTTTTATTATTGGTTATTATTTTAATTGCTTCTGTGTCATGTAGTAATTCTTCTGTAAATACCGACACAAGCACAGATACTGATAATAATGCATCAACTGATACATCCACAGATACTGGCACAAATAACGGCGGAAGCCCAACTTATAAGCCTGTTGTAACTCCGGATAGAATTAAGTACAACGCTACATATAATGCAGCGGGTACTAAAATCAACTACGGTAAAGAAACCTTGCAAGCACCTGAGCTTGGCAAGTACTACCACAACTATGAAGCTGCTATTTCTATGACGTTTGATGATGGCGACAACGTTGAAACAGGTCGTATTCTCAATGAGTTATTTGCTAAATACGGCTTCAAGGGTACTTTAATGTTTACAGCCAACAACGTTAAGAATACATACAATGAATGGAATGAAATTTTAGCAGATGGTTATCTTGACGTTGGCGCTCACGGATATCATCATGTAGACCCAACAGGCATTACTGATGAAGCAACACTTAATAGGGAAACCGTTGAAGCGGTAGAGCTTTTAAGAGAATTATTCCCAACACAAAAGGTTTTAACCTTTGCAACTCCTTTAGCTAGAACAACTGATGCATACGAGGCGAAATTAAAAGAGCTTGTTATTGCTAACCGTCTTGAACAGGGTGGTGGCAAGGTAATTTATGGCGAGAATTACAACATGTACAGAATTCAAGCTTCCTCATTTAATATGGGTAAAACACTTGACTATATTAATGGTCAAGCAGATGCTGCCGTTAAAAATGGCATTTGGCTTATTGAGCTTATGCACGGCGTAATTGACGGAACAAGATACAATACCGATATTGACAAGGCAACCTTTGTTCAACACTGTGAGTATCTTTACAAAAAATATAACGGAAAAGTATGGTTTGGATCTTTTGAAGAGGTTTCACTTTACGTATATCAGTATGAAAATTCTAAATTAGAGTATATCGCTTGCGATAAGGAATCTATGACGTTTAAAATTACAACTGATGCAAGCCTTGATAGAGATATTTACAATATACCAATGTCTGCTAAGGTTTACGTGCCTTCATATGCTACTTCAGCGTACTACGTAATCAACGGTGTAGAGTATGATACTAAGGTTGAAAAGCTAGGTAGAAGCACACGATTTGTAAATCTTTATGATATGCCAACTGACGGCACTGAGGTGAAACTTTATTTCTCAGGCAATAAGGATGCTACTAACGGCTGTTTAATGCATAACTACAGCGAATGTCAAACTGTTGAATCTACGTGTACAAACCATGGTTTTGTTAAAATGGAATGTATTTATTGTGGAAACACATATAATAGTACGTACTATGATTTACATAACTATGTAGAAGAAATGGAATTTGACGGAGAGCTTTACGAAAAATGCTCAGATTGTAATGCGATGCGCAAAAAAGAAGAATAAATAAAAAAACATATGCGATTTAATCGCATATGTTTTTTTATTAGTCGTTTCTTCTTGAGATTATTTCTAAAATTCTTAAGAATAGATTTATGATGTCAAGATATAAATCAATAACGCAATCTATTGCATTATCAAGACTCTTTGGAAATTGTTGCGCTCTGTACCAGTCGTATCCAATGTATAGAGAAAAAATAACAACGAAAATCCAGTTGAAAATACCGCCGTCAAAGGAAAATAGCATTGCGATAATTTCAGCAAGAATAGAAACACCAAGAGCGATAAATAATGCAGTACCCATTCTGGAAAACAGATTTGGGAATAGAGTAGATAGAAGCATCATAACCGCTACAACAACTCCGGTTATTACAATAGCGGAGAATATATTGGCAGTGCTATATTCTGGCAAACATATTGCAAGCACAGCGCCAACCGGAATTACAACTAAATTATATCCTAAAAAGCTTAATCCTGGTTTGTTGGATCTGGAAATAAGTATACCAGAAATTGCCAATACAAAATAACCTATAATAAATACCAAAGGATTTAAACCGATAAAAAACGGACTTAAAAATTTAACCATAATGGCATTTATGATAAAACCATAAAGCAAGCAAGCTCCGATAACAAGGTTATAAGCACTTGTGGAAAGATTTTCGTGGGATTTGAATCGTTCCTGTTTCATTTCTTTTGTATCAAACATAATAATCTCCTTTATTCAAGCTCAAATGCGCCCGTGTAAAGCTGATAATATTTACCCTTTAGAGCGATTAAGTCATCATGTGAGCCACGTTCAATAATTCTGCCTTGATCAAGAACCATAATAACGTCTGAATTTTTGATAGTTGATAATCTGTGAGCGATAACAAAAACGGTTCTTCCTTGCATAAGAGCATCCATGCCTGCAGAAACGATTGATTCTGTTCTTGTGTCAATGGATGATGTAGCTTCATCAAGAATCATAACAGGTGGATCTGCAACCGCGGCTCTTGCAATAGAAATCAATTGTCTTTGTCCCTGTGATAATCCGCTGCCGTTTCCTGAAAGAACAGTGTTATATCCATCAGGAAGCATTGAAATAAATGAATGGGCGTTTGCACGTTTAGCCGCTTCAATGCATTCTTCATCCGTTGCATCAAGCTTTCCGTAGCGAATATTATCCATAACAGTTCCCGTAAACAGATTAACGTCTTGCAATACAACGCCAAGAGAGCTTCTTAAATCGGACTTTTTGATTTTGTTAATATTAATGCCGTCATACCTTATTTTTCCGTCTGCAATGTCGTAAAAACGGTTTATAAGGTTGGTTATAGTAGTTTTTCCTGCGCCTGTTGCACCAACAAAAGCAATTTTTTGACCTGGCTTTGCATAAATTGATATGTCATGAAGAACTATCTTATCTTCAGTATATCCAAAATCAACCTCATTTAAACGAACGTCGCCCTTTAGCTCTGTATAGGTAATTGTTCCGTCGCTGTGTGGGTGCTTCCATGCCCACATGCCTGTACGCTTATCACTTTCAACAATATTGCCGTTTTCATCAAACTTAGCATTTACAAGAGTTACGTAACCATCATCACCCTCACTTTTTTCATCAAGAAGCTCAAATACACGGTCAGCACCTGCAAGACCCATAATAATAGCGTTTGCTTGTTGTGAAAGCTGAGAAATATTATTTGTAAATTGCTTTGACATACCAAGGAACGGTATGATAGTTGCAATAGTTAAAGGATTACCCGAAAGCGAAAGATTAGGAACTTCAAAAAAGTAGAGCATAGAGCCTACAAAAACAAGAAGAACGTAGAGAATGTGTCCTAAATTGTTGATGATAGGCATAAGTGTATTAGCAAATTTGTTAGCTTTTGTGGAGTCGCTACAAAGCTGAGAGTTAAGCTTATCAAATTCATCCTTGGTCATTGGCTCATGGTTGAATACCTTTACAACCTTTTGACCATTGATCATTTCTTCTACGTAGCCTTCACTTTTACCTAAGGATTGTTGTTGACGTATGAAGTATTTAGCTCCGCTGCCACCAATAAATTTAGTAACAAGAAGCATAGCAATAACGCCAAGCAAAACAACTAAGGTCAACCAAATGCTAAAGTATAGCATAATGGAAGAAACAACACAGATGATAACTATTGAAGTTATAAGCTGAGGAATTGATTGAGAAACAAGCTGACGTAGAGTGTCGATATCGTTGGTATAGTGCGACATAATATCGCCGTGCTTGTGTGTATCAAAATATTTAATCGGTAACGTTTGCATTTTACCGAACATTAAGATTCTCATTTTGTGTAAAAATCCTTGTGATACGATAGCCATAGTTCTTGTTTTTGTGTATGAAGCTATAAGACCGATTACATAAATGATTATTAAGAATAAAACAGCTTTCTTAATAGAAGGTAAAACTTGATTTAAAGCTTCTTGCTTATCCATACCACCTTTTACAAGCTCAAGTCCTGTTTCAGCGTCTGTCAAAACTGAGTTTTGAAAAATTCCTGGTAGAGCAGTAGCCATAGAGCTTAGTAAAATACAAACAAGAACTAAAATAAACTGTTTTTTGTAGAAAGAAAAGACATATTTCAACAAACGACCAAACGTACCCTTTCTTGCTTTTTTCATAGGTCTTCCCATGTTTGGTTGACGGGGATTGTGTATTGGTTTACTCATTCCATTTTACCCCCTTTTGTTTGTGATTCGTAAATTTCTTTATAAATTTCATTATTGTTAAGTAATGATTCGTGATTTCCTATACCGTTGATTTTACCATCATCAAGAATAATGATAACGTCAGCGTCTTCAACGCTTGAAATTCTTTGAGCAATTATAATCTTAGTTGTATTAGGAATTTCCTCTCTCATCGCTTTTCTGATAAAAGCATCCGTTTTTGTGTCAACGGCGCTTGTTGAGTCATCCATAATAAGAATTTTCGGCTTTTTTAGTAAAGCTCTTGCAATACAAAGTCTTTGCTTTTGTCCACCGGAAACGTTTGTACCGCCTTGCTCAATATAGGTATCGTATTTATCAGGAAATGATTGAATAAATTCATCTGCGCATGCAAGCTTACATACACGAACCATTTCTTCATCCGTAGCATTTTCGTTACCCCATCTAAGGTTATCTTTAATAGTTCCTGAAAATAGAATGTTTTTTTGTAAAACAACGCTCACTGAATCGCGAAGAGCCACCAAATCATAATCACGCACATCAACGCCGCCAACTAATACAGAGCCTTCTGTAACGTCATAGAGGCGAGGAATAAGCTGGATTAGTGAAGATTTGGAGCTTCCTGTACCACCGATTATACCAACTGTCTGTCCTGATTTTATAATTAAGTTTATATCGTTAAGAGCAAACTTTTCTGCTCTTTGAGCGTATTTGAATTTAACGTTTTTGAATTCAATATCGCCGCTTTTAACTTCTAGAACAGGATTTTCAGGATTATTAATTGTTGTTTCTTCATTTAATACTTCACTAATACGTTTAGCACATTCTGCTGACATTGTAAGCATAACAAATATCATTGATATCATCATGAGACTCATTAAGATTTGCATGCCGTACGTTAAAAGAGCAGAGAATTCGCCGATAATGATTTTTCCGGTAACTATACTTTGTGAACCAAAAAGGCATACGCATACCATTACGGTGTACATACAAAGAAGCATAAGAGGGTCATTGAATGCAAGGATTTTATCTGCTTTTACAAAGTCGTTGGCTACGTTTGAAGAAGATTTTTCAAATTTTTCGCTTTCGTGCTTTTCACGTACGAATGATTTTACTACTCTCATTCCATGAACGTTTTCTTGAACAGAGCCGTTTAAAGCATCGTATTTTTTGAATACCTTTCTGAAAATAGGCATTGCTTTTTTAGCGATGGTTAAAAGACCAAAAATCAAAATCGGTACTACAACCGCAAATATAAGCGCCATGCTTCCGCCACGAACAAATGCCATGATTATTGAGAAAATAAACATGAATGGAGAACGAATGGCAGTTCTTATAATCATCATAAAGGATTGCTGAACGTTTGTAACGTCTGTTGTTAATCTTGTAACTAGGCTTGAGGTTGAAAATTTATCTATATTTTCAAATGAAAAATCTTGTGATTTATTAAATAATGCTGTACGAAGATTTTTTGCAAAGCCACAGGATGCCTTAGAGCACGTAATACCTGCAATAGTTCCAAACGATAATGATAATAGAGCCATAATGATTAGGAGAATGCAGTAGCCACCTACTACGGCAAGCGGCTTGCCCGGAACAATATTTTCAATGAAAGAAATAAATCCTTTTGTAAGTATTGCATCTGATACGTTATAGTTATCTTGAACGAATGTAATTAAATCCGCTGAAAAGAACGGAATTAAGCATTCCATAACAACTTCAAGTGAAACAATGATTGGAGTTAAAATAGCATATATTTTATATGTTCCGACATATTTTGAAAGTTGCTTAAAAATTTTTAACATGATAATCTCCTTTCAAATTTTCAATTTTACAACATAATATTTTATCACTTTTTAAAATGTAAGTCAATAAATACTGCTAAATATTTCTTTATAAAATTAAAATAAATTATTAACATTATATATTTTCTTGCTTAAAGAAAACTAAAAAACAAAAAGCCTCGTCAAAGACGAGGCTGGTGCCGGTGATCGGGGTCGAACCGATACGGTATCGCTACCATCGGATTTTGAGTCCGACACGTCTGCCAATTCCATCACACCGGCGTGTGCAAGTAATTGTATCATAAAATCAATTGTATTTCAATAGTTTTTTCTAATTTTTTTAAATTATATTGCAACTTTTCTAAAAATATGCTAATATAACAGTATAAATTCTAAAGGAGCTTATCATGTCTGACTTTTCTTTAATTAGTGCATCTGCACTTGCATATCTTGGCGATTCCGTTCTTGAATGTCTGATTCGCGAAAGACTTATTTTAAAGGGCTTTGAAAAATCAGGAAAGCTAAACGCTGAAGCATTAAAGTACGTTACAGCGGTTAATCAAGCTAAGGCATATTCAAATATAGAGAATATTTTGACCGAAAAGGAAGCGGATATTTTTCGTCGCGGTAAAAACTCATCTCATTTGAATATTCCTAAAAGCGCATCGCCAAAGGAATATAAAACAGCAACCGGCTTTGAATCAATCTTTGGCTTTTTAAAGCTTTGTAGGGACGAAGAAAGAATTTTATATTTATTTAATTTAGCATATACAGATTTAAACTAAACTGCAATAAAATTTGTTGCAGTTTTTTCTTTTGCTTATTTACTTTTTAATATAGATATGATATACTAATTAAGATAATAATAGAAATGGAAATTTGAAATGACGGAACAGCAAATTTTAAGAATACAGAAAGCTAAAAAAGCACTTTTTGATAAATATTATTCCTTCCTTAATGAAGAACAAAGAAAAGCAGTTTATACCATCAAGGGACCGGTTTTGATTCTTGCTGGCGCAGGAAGCGGAAAAACTACTGTCTTGGTAAATAGAATTGCCCATATAATCAAATACGGAAACGCTTATTATAGCAATAATATTCCCGAATGTATAACAGAGGATACAATAGAAGATTTAGAAGAAGCTATAAATTTGCCTGATGAACTAATTGAAAAGTATTTGGATTTATTTGCTACAGAAAATTGTAAGCCTTGGGAAATTTTAGCTATAACCTTTACAAATAAAGCAGCAAACGAAATTAAAGAAAGATTGGTTAAAACTGTTGGAGAAGAAGCAACTAGTATTTGGGCTGGAACTTTTCACTCAATTTGCATGAGAATTTTACGTCAATTTGGCGAACAGGTTGGGTATCTTCCTGGTTTTAGCGTTTGTGATACCGATGAGTGTAAAAAGGTTGTTTCTCAGTGCTTAAAGGATTTAAAAATTGATGAGAAAAAGCTACCTATAAAGGCTGTTATGAACGAAATAAGCAGAGCTAAGGATAAGCTTATGACTCCTGATGAGTATGCCTTTGAAGCCGGAAACGATTTTAAATATAAGCAAATTGCACAGGTTTATGAGCTGTATCAAAAAAGGCTTATGGATTCAAACGCACTTGATTTTGATGATATAATAATGAAAACGGTTCAACTATTTACTCAAAATCAAGATACTTTAGCGCATTGGCAAAACAAGTTTAAGTTCGTATGTGTTGATGAGTATCAAGATACAAACAAAGCTCAATTTGCTTTAGTTTCATTAATCTCAAACTTTTATAATAACATCATGGTGGTTGGCGATGACGATCAAAGTATTTACAAATTTAGAGGAGCTACTATTGAAAATATTTTAAAGTTTGATGAAAAATATTCCGAAGCAACTGTAATTAAACTTGAACAAAACTATCGTTCAACATCAAATATATTAAATGCTGCCAACAGCATTATTAAAAATAATCCTCATAAACACCAAAAGGAGCTTTGGTGCGATAATGATGAGGGCGACAAGATTATTGTTAAGGAAACTCCAACTCAAAACGATGAGTCAAGATATATTATTGATAAAATAGTTTCTTTACATAAGGAAAGAAAGCTAACTTATCGCGATTTTGCTATTCTTTACAGAGTAAATGCTCAATCAATGAATCTTGAAACTATGTTTGCAAAAAGTGGCATTCCGTATAGAATGTTAGGTGCCTTACGATTCTATGATAGAAAAGAAGTAAAGGACATTATTGCATACCTACATGTAATAAATAACCCTAGCGATAATATCCATTTAAACCGAATTGTCAATGAGCCAAAGCGTGGAATAGGAGATGCTTCATATGGTACTGCTTCACAAATTGGCGAAGAATTACACCTTCCAACCATAAAAGTTCTTGAAAATGCTCACAATTATAATGCTATTCCTATGCGTGCCGCTAACTCAATGACAGCGTTTGCAAAAATAATTATAGGATTAATTGAGGACATGGAGCATATGACTCTTTGTGAGCTTACAAGACAAGTAATTAAGCGTTCTGGATATGAGGCTGATTTGATATCTAAAGGTCAGGTTGAGGCGGAAAGACTTGAAAACCTAGAAGCGTTATGTACTGCTGTTAGAGAATATGAGATAGCAAATGAAAATCCAACTTTGTCAGGATTTTTAGAGGAAGTAGCGCTTATTTCTGATATTGACAGATACGACGAAAGCGCTGATGCGGTAACACTTATGACGATTCATTCTGCTAAGGGACTTGAATTCCCAATAGTATTTTTACCTGGTATGGAAGAAAACGTTTTCCCGGGAGTTCAATCAATAGCAGACCCTTCAGAAATTGAAGAGGAAAGAAGACTTGCATACGTGGCGGTTACAAGAGCAAAGAAAACTCTTATAATTACTCATACGAGAGAAAGAATGCTTTACGGTATGACGCAAAGAAATCCGCTTTCAAGATTTGTTAGAGAAATAGATCAAAAATATCTTGATATTCAAAGAGAGAAGCCTGTAAGCACGTTTATTGCAAGACAAAACCAAGGTGTAAAATCCTACAGTCAAAGCTTCAAAAAGCCTGAGCCACAAAAAATTACTCCATATGAAATTGGAGATAGAATTAATCACTTTACTTTTGGTGAAGGCATCGTATTAAACGTAATACCAATGAGTTCTGACTTTATGTATGAAATTGCATTTGACAGAGTTGGCACTAAAAAATTAATGGCAACGTACGTTGCAAAATTGATGAAGAAAATTTAATTTAAGGAGATATTATTATGAACATTCCAAGACCTGAACATCCCAATCCCCAGTTTGAAAGAGAAAATTGGACAAATCTTAACGGAGAATGGGAATTTGAATTTGACTTTGGTGTAAGCGGTAGAGATAGAAAATTCTACGAAAGAACGTCTTTAAATTCAAAAATCATCGTTCCTTTCTGTCCTGAAAGCGTACTTTCAGGTATCGGCAACACAGACTTTTTAAACTGTGTTTGGTATCTTAAAAAGGTTAAAATCAAAAACACCAATAAAAGAGTAATTTTACACTTCGGTGCAGTTGATTACGAAAGCTATATTTACATCAATGGTAAAGAGGTTTACCATAATATCGGTGGCTATATCGGTTTTGATATTGATGTTACTAACTACGTAGAAAAAGGTAAAGAAAATATTATTACCGTTTGTGCTATTGATGGAAATCCAAGAGACAAAGCATCTGGTAAGCAGTCAAAGAATTACTATTCAGGCGGCTGTGATTACACAAGAACAACGGGTATTTGGCAGACTGTTTGGCTTGAATATGTTGAACAAAATTATATTAAGAGTGTAAAATATTATACGTCAATTGAGCAAAAGAACGTTCAAATTGAGGTTGAAGCGGTAGGAAGCGCCAAATTTACAGCGAAATCAACATACAAAGGCAAGGAAATGGGTGAAATTTCCGTTAAGCTTTGCGAGGGTATTAGCCGCGTAACGTTACCACTTAAAGAGCTTCACTTATGGGAAGCAGGTCATGGAAGACTATATGATTTAGAGCTTTCATATGGTAAGGATGCTGTAAAAAGCTACTTCGGTATAAGAAGCACACGCTTTGACAACAAACATTACATATTAAATAATAAGCCATTCTATCTTCGCACAGTATTAGACCAAGGCTTCTATAAGAAGGGTATTTATACTGCCGAAACAGAAGAAGAGCTTGTAAGAGATATTTATCTATCACTTGATGCTGGATTCAATGGAGCAAGACTTCACCAAAAGGTTTTTGAAAAGAGATTTTTATATCACTGTGATAAGCTTGGTTATTTAGTATTTGGCGAAATTGGTAACTGGGGCGTTGACCACTCAAATATGAATCAGTTAGCTCCATTCTTAATGGAATGGCAAAGAGAAATCGCAAGAGACTTTAACCATCCATCCATTATTGGTTGGTGTCCTCTTAATGAAACTTGGGACTGCGATAACAGACATCAAAACGATGACTTTATAAGAACATTATATTATGCAACAAAGAGCATTGACTCAACACGTCCATGTGTAGGTACAAGCGGTAACTATCAAGTTGTATCTGATATTTATGACTTGCATGATTACATTCAAGAAAAGGATAAATTTGAAGAAATTTACCTTGCGCCTACATATGAGGAAATGGCTGAGAAATACGATAAGTCTCATGATTGGGTATCTAAATATCAAAAATCCGTTGATTACAAAGGCATGGCGCTTTATCTTAGCGAATACGGCGGAATTCAGTGGGATACCGACGGCGTAGGCGGTTGGGGCTATGGTAACGGTCCTAAGACAATTGAGGAATTCTATGAAAGATATGAATACCTTACAAAGGCACTTGTTGACAGCCCATATATTTGTGGCTTCTGCTATACTCAATTATATGACGTAGAGCAAGAGGTTAACGGCATCTATACGTACGAAAGAAAGCCAAAATTCGATATGGATAGAATTAAGAAAATTACACAATACGAAAAGAATAATAAATAAGAGGTAAATTATGAAGATTTTATTTCAAGGCGACTCTATTACAGATGCAGGCAGAGACTGGGGCAACGATTCACAATTAGGTAGAGGATATGCTCATTTGGTTGAAGCTGCTCTTGGCTTTGAAGAGCCAAATCAACATACTTTTGTAAATAAAGGTATTAGTGGCAACAGAATCGTTGACTTATACGCACGCATTAAGAGAGATATCATTAACTATCAACCTGACGTAATGAGTATTCTTATCGGCGTAAATGACGTGTGGCACGAAATCGGCGACAGCCCAAATGGCGTTGACGCAGATAAATTCTTCAAGATTTATTCAATGCTTATTGAAGAAATTAAAGAAGCACTTCCAAATATCAAAATTATGATTTTAGAGCCATTCATTTTAGAAGCAGGCGCTACTGAAAATCATTGGGAATTTTTCAAGACTGAAACTGCAAAGCGCGCAGAAATGGCAAAGAAGATTGCAGAGAAGTTTGACCTTCCATTCATTCCACTTCAAGCTGGGTTTGATGAGCTTGCTAAAAAAGCTCCAAATAACTATTGGCTTGGCGATGGTGTTCATCCAACAGCGAAGGGACACGAGTTCATTAAGAATGAATGGTTGAAAGCGTATAAAAGCCTATAAAAGTTTATAATTAAGAAAAAGCTCGTTTAAGGTTTGCCCTAAACGAGCTTTTTATATCATAAAATTTCCAATTATATTTTTGAATTAAGTCAACATAATAATATCAGAGCGTGCGAAATCGCGTGCTCAATAATATAGATATTTTAAGAATAGGAGTCCAATATGTCTAAGAATAACATCTCAGTACCAGAAGCAAAGGCAGCTCTTGAACAATTCAAGATGCAGGCTGCAAGCGAGGTTGGTGTAAATCTTAACCAAAATGGCTACAATGGCGATTTAACAGCTAAGCAAGCTGGTTCTATCGGCGGTCAAATGGTTAAGAAGATGATTGAGTCTTACGAAAACTCTCTTAAGAATTCTAAATAATTCAACCGAAATATATTGAACTATTTAGTTTGAATTCAAAAAAGCAGGCTGGCGCAGACGCGACAGCCTGTTTTTTTATTGTGAACAGCAAAAGGGCGGTAAAGAAGTTCATGTGTTTGAATTAACTGTAAATAGCAACTTAATTATGCTGACTAAAATTTAATTAGCGTGTGAATATATTTATATCTTTGGGAAAAAGTAAATGTATATTTGACAGAAAATCACTGCAAAAATTTGTAAATTAAATACACGTGTGCGTATGTTGCGCACAAATATTCATGTTTGTCATTGTTTAGTGAATAAAAACAAAAAAATATGAATTTTATTCAAAAAATATGAAAAAAGGCTTGCAATTTTAAATTCATGGTAGTATAATAGGTGCATATTTATTTTTTAAGGTGCACTTTTCCATTTAATGCATAACTTAAAAAATAGTGAAATTCGCATGTATAAGGAGAGAAGAAAATGGAAAGAGTTTATAATTTTTCAGCAGGTCCTTCAATGCTTCCTCTACAGGTATTAGAGACAGCAGCAAGTGAAATGCTTAACTACAAGGGTAGCGGTATGTCAGTTATGGAGATGAGCCACCGTTCACCTGTTTATGATGAAATAATTAAGGAAGCAGAGGCTTTACTTCGTAAGCTTATGAACATTCCTGATAACTATAAGGTGCTTTTCTTACAGGGTGGTGCTTCAACTCAGTTCGCTGCTATTCCACTTAATTTAATGAAAACCGGTAAGGCTGATTACATTGTTTCAGGTCAGTTCTCTGGTAAAGCACAAAAAGAAGCTATGAAATACGGAGAAGCTAAAATCGTAGCTTCAAGTAAGGAAGCTAACTTCTCATACGTTCCAAAGACGGACCGTTCATCATTTAGCCCTGATGCAAACTACGTTCACGTTTGCTTTAACAACACAATTTACGGAACAAAGTTCCCATACATTCCTGATACAGGCGATATTCCGTTAGTTGCTGATATGTCATCATGCATCATTAGCGAGCCTGTTGACGTATCAAAATTTGGCGTTATCTATGCCGGTGCTCAAAAGAATATGGCTCCTGCAGGTCTTACGTTAGTAATTATTAGAGAAGATCTTATGGGTAATGCTAGAGAGAACACGCCATCAATGCTTGATTATAAGCTTATGGCTGATAACGACTCTATGTACAACACACCACCATGCTACTGCATCTATGTTGCTAAGCTTGTATATGAATGGATTTTGGGTCTTGGCGGACTTGAAAAAATGAAGGAAATGAACGAAAAGAAGGCAAATCTTCTTTACGATTATCTTGATAGCCAAGATTACTACGTTGCTCCTGTTGAAAAGGAAAGCCGTTCAATGATGAACGTTACTTTCGTTACAGGCGATGCTGATTTAGATAAGAAATTCGCTAAAGAAGCAGAGGCACAAGGTCTTAAGAATCTTAAGGGACACCGTTCAGTTGGCGGTATGAGAGCTTCAATTTACAATGCTATGCCATATGAAGGCGTAGAGAAGCTTGTTGAATTCATGAAAGAATTTGCAAAAAACAATCCAAAGGCGTAAAGAGGCATAAACAATGAAGAAGATTAAATTAATGAATAAAATTGCTTCTGTTGGTACTGACGTATTCGACCGTAGCAAGTATGAAGTTTCTGATGAGGTAACAAATGAAGATGCGATAATGGTTCGCTCTGCGGCGTTACACGACGTAGAATTTGCTGAATCTGTATCTGCAATTGCAAGATGCGGTGCAGGTGTAAATAATATTCCTGTTGACAAATGCACAGAAAAGGGAATTGTAGTATTCAATACCCCTGGTGCTAACGCAAACGGTGTTAAAGAGCTTGCTGTTTGCGCGCTTGTTTTAGCTGCAAGAAACGTTATTGGCGGTATCAAGTGGGCTGAAACACTTGCAGGTCAAGAAAACGTTGCTAAGCTTGTTGAAAAAGGCAAGGGAGCATACGTTGGTAATGAATTAGTCGGAAAGACACTTGGTGTAGTTGGTCTTGGTGCTATCGGTGGTATGGTAGCTAATGCAGCTAATGCGCTTGGTATGAACGTAATGGGATATGACCCATATCTTTCTCCAAAGGCCGCATGGAGCTTAAATCCATCAATTAAGCAGGCAACAAGCTATGATGAAATTTTCAAGTCATGTGATTACATTTCAATTCACGTTCCTGCAACTCCACAAACAAAGAATATGATTTGCCGTAGCTCAATTCAATTAATGAAAGACGGCGTTAAGATCATTAACTTAGCAAGAGCTGACTTAGTTAACGCTGCAGATATCAAGAATGCACTTGCTGAGGGTAAGGTTTCAGTTTATGTAACTGACTTCCCAACTGAAGAAACAGTTG
Source organism: Eubacteriales bacterium (assembly GCA_045632345.1). Classification (GTDB taxonomy): domain Bacteria; phylum Bacillota; class Clostridia; order Oscillospirales; family CAG-272; genus RGIG2000. The sequence continues at coordinate 59,625 of JAZQWM010000018.1, forward strand.
GAGTAGAAGGAATTATTAATATTCCTCACCTTGGTGCATCAACAAATGAAAGTGAAGACAACTGCGCTATTATGGCAGCAAAGCAGCTTGATGCATACCTTTCAACAGGAAACATTCATAATAGTGTAAACTTCCCAAATGTTGCTCTTGAGGTTTCTGCTGAACACAGAATTTGTGTAATGCATAAGAACATTCCTAACGTTCTTTCAAGAATTACAGGTGCTTTTGCTTCAATCAATACAAACATTGAGAACATGGCGAATGCATCAAAGGGCGATATTTCATATACTATCGTTGAAACTAACGACCCAATTGCAGAGAACACTGTAAAAACCGTAATGGCTATTGAAGGCGTATTTAAGGTTAAGTGTTATTAATTAGTTATCAAGGCCATTATTGCCCAATAGGGCGAGAAAATGTCCTTTGATATAAATTCTCTCTCTTTATAAAGCTACTTAGCAATTTTTTGCTAAGTAGTTTTATTTTTTTCATTTTTTTGGTAAAGCTATTGACAGAACAAAAGATAAGTGATAAAATAATTACATAAGGGAGTAATCAACGGATTCCGTAATAAAGTCAACATAAGGGCGATGCCTGGCTTTATTTTAAATGATGAGACTTATCTGTTTTAGCAGATAGGTCGTTTTTTGTTATTACACCTTAAATTTCAAAGGAGAAAACTATGAAAGAGTATTTAAAGTCCACTTTTGACGTTTTAAAAGAACAAAGATCAACCGAAAACGGTCTTTCTGAGCTTGAAGCAAAATCCCGTTTGGAGAAAAACGGAAAGAATAAGCTCAAGGAAGGGAAAAAGGAATCATTAATAGTTAGATTTTTCAAGCAATTCGCTGAGCCTATGACAATTATTCTTTTAATTGCCGCTATAATTTCAGGTGCTCTTGAAATTGCTGAAAACGCTTTTCCGGTAGATGCAGTAATAATTCTTGCCGTTGTAATGATTAACGCAACGCTAGGCGTATTTCAAGAGAGCAAGGCAGAAAAGGCTATTGAAGCACTACAGGAAATATCGTCAGCTATGTCTAAGGTTATTCGCGACGGAAAACAAGTTTTAGTAAAAAGCGAAGATTTAGTAGTTGGAGACATAATCGTGCTTGAGGCAGGAGATGCAGTTCCTGCTGATGCAAGAATTATTGAAAGTGCAAGCATGCAGGTTGAAGAAGCAGCACTGACTGGAGAAAGTGTTCCTGCCAATAAGCATACGGATGCATTAACAGCCAACGCAAACGGCAACGTTTCACTTGGCGACCGCAAAAACATGGTATTCATGGGCAGTACAGTTGTGTATGGTAGAGGTAAAGCAGTAGTTGTAGCAACTGGCATGGATACTGAAATGGGTAAAATTGCCGATGCGCTTGCTAACGCTCAGGAGGGTAAAACTCCTTTACAAATCAAGCTTGCTCAGCTTAGTAAAATACTAACTTACGTTGTTATTGGTATTTCTGTTGTTATTTTTGTTGTTGAGCTTATAAAAATGAATGGTAATATTACGTTTGATAGCTTAATTAGTCCTTTTATGCTTGCTGTTTCACTTGCTGTTGCAGCAATACCTGAAGGACTTGCAACGGTTGTTACTATCGTTCTATCAATCGGCGTTACTAAAATGTCAGAGCGTAATGCTATTATTAGAAAGCTAACTGCCGTTGAAACTTTGGGCTGCGCTCAAATTATATGTTCTGATAAAACCGGAACTCTTACTCAAAACAAAATGACTGTTGTTGAACATTATGCTGATGATGAAAAGCTTTTAGCGAATGCTATGTCTCTTTGCTCAGACGCAGAGTTTGACATAGAAGCAAAAGAAGCAATCGGCGAACCAACTGAATGCGCGTTAGTTAATTATGCCGAAAAGGTTGGAATGTCTAAAAAAGCACAGAAGAACATTCTTGTTCGTGTTGGCGAAATTCCATTTGATTCTATGCGAAAGATGATGACTACCGTTCATAAAGAAAATGACGGTAAAATCACTCAGTTTACAAAAGGAGCTCCTGACGAAATAATTAAGCGTTGTACAAAGATATATGAAAATGGCGAAATTATTACTTTGAGCGATGAAAAACGCCAAGCGGCGCTTGATGTGAATAAAAATATGGCAGACAGAGCACTTCGTGTGCTTGCGGTTGGAATTAAAATTTTAGATGCAGAGCCAAGTGATTATACTTCTAATTCATTGGAAAAAGACCTTTGTTTTGTTGGCTTAGTGGGAATGATTGACCCTGTAAGACCTGAGGTTAAGCCTGCTATTGATGAATGCCGCTCAGCAGGTATTCGCCCAATTATGATTACAGGAGACCATAAGGATACTGCGGTTGCCATTGCTATGCAATTGGGCATTATTACTAGTGCTGACCAAGCGATAACAGGAAGTGAGCTTGACACAATTTCAGATGAAGAATTTGAAACAGCTGTTGAAAAGTATTCAGTATATGCGCGTGTTCAACCTGAACATAAAACAAGAATAGTTAAAGCGTGGCAAAAGAAGGGCAAAATTACTGCGATGACAGGTGACGGCGTAAATGATGCGCCATCAATAAAAAATGCCGATATAGGCGTCGGTATGGGCATTACAGGCACGGACGTAACAAAGAACGTTGCTGATATGATATTAGCAGATGATAACTTTGCAACAATCGTATCTGCCGTAGGAGAAGGAAGAAGAATTTATGACAATATTAGAAAAGCAATTCAATTCTTGCTTGCATCTAACTTATCTGAGGTATTTACCATATTTTTTGCAACTTTGTTATCTATTGGTACAGGTCATGTATTTGAAGCAGTTCATTTATTGTTCATTAATTTAATTACTGACTGCTTACCTGCGATTGCATTGGGTATGGAAATGCCTGAAAAGGATATAATGCAAAGATCTCCAAGAGATCCAAAGGAAAGCGTTTTTGCAGGCGGACTTGGATTCGGCGTAATTTATCAAGGTATTTTAGTTGCTTTACTTACGTTGTGTTCATATGCTCTTGGTTATTATGTGTTGTCTGAAAACAACGGTATATTCGCTACTACTATGGCGTTTATGACGCTTTCGATGGCAGAAGTATTTCATGCTTTCAATATGCGTTCTCTTAAAAATTCAATTTTCACGATTAAAAATCAAAACAAAATGCTTTGGTTAGCTGGTGGTGTTTCATTTGTGCTTTCAACGGTTTTGGTTTTAGTAAAGCCTCTTTCTAACGTATTCTCATTAACAACGTTGAACTTAGTTCAATACGCTATTTCCATTGGAATTGCATTCCTAGTAATTCCTATTGTGGAAATTGTAAAGCTGATAAAGAGAAGTGTAGATAAATAATTTTTTGAAAAGCCAACGTTTGTTGGCTTTTCTTGTATAATTTCATGTAAAATATCAATAATAAATAAAAAGTGAGGTGTTTTATATGAATGAAGATACAATAAACTTGTTAAGAGAATGTAATTCCGGAATAAAAATGGGTATAGAATCTATAAATAACGTAATGCCATATGTGAAAAGTGATGAGCTGAGAAGCGTTTTAGACGCGTGTAAGGATAAGCACGCTGTTTTAGGCGATGAAACTCACAAGGCTTTGATAAACGCCGATGAAAGCACTAAAAATGCACATCCTGTTGCACAGGTAATGTCTGATATGAAAATTAGAGCAACTATAACACTTAAAAAGTCGGATAATACCGTTGCTGACGTTATGACAGACGGTTGTAATATGGGAATAAAATCTATATACAAGTATTTAAATCAATATAGCGGTGCAGATGATAAATCAAAGTCAATCGCTAATAGATTAATATCAGCAGAGCAAGAGCTTCGCACAGATTTAAGAAGATATTTGTAATTTTTAGCCAGCGTTTTAAAATGCTGGCTATTTCTATTTGACAAACTAACAAAAAAGTTGTATAATAATGTGGAAAGCATACATAATAGGAGATAATATGAAAAAAAGAATCGTTCTAATATCATTAGCGCTAATATTGATTATTTCTATGTCATCTTTAATTTCATGTGATAATAGCGGATATGAAGATACCGATATTTATCCAAACTTGGGATACACCAACATAGATACTAACAAAAATTCAGATTCTGTAACAAATAGTGATATTGTGCCAGACGGTACAATAGCTTCTGATAACGATAGCGATGGGTCTGATATAATTGTAGATTCAAATACAGATGTTGAATCTGATACAAACAATGATATTGATACTGATGTAGATAGTGATATAATAATTGCTCCATACTATGTAGCGGTTGCGTTTTATATTGATGGAAGTGTAATGGATAATATAACTGTTGAATTAGGCAAAAACTATATGTTTGTAGTTCCAAAAAAAGATGGATATGAATTTTCAGGTTGGTATTTTAATGATCAAAAGATTGAACAAAGTGGGATTTGGACAATATCTCAGGAGAGCGTTGAATTGACTGCTAAATGGGAAATTGCAAACTATGAAATTCAATATGATTTTAATGGTGGAAGCAAAGGGAATGGCAGCTTTCCATCAAGTTATATGATGACTGACGAAGCATTTCAAATAGGAACACCAAAAAGAGAAGGTAATTATAAATTTATTGGTTGGCAATTCAATGATGAGATTTTTTATAGCTACAAAGTAGAAAAGGGAACAACAGGAAATATTTCATTAAAAGCTATATGGTATGAATATGAATATACGCATCAAGACCAAAATGGTTACCAGTATCTTTTAAAGGATGATAATACTTTTAGCATTGTTGGATATGTTGGAATAGTATCAAATCTTTTTATTCCGTCATCTTATGAAAGCTATATTGTTAATGAAATTGGTCCGTATGCGTTTTGTGGCTATGGCGATAAAATAGCAAATTTGTCAAGTTCAAGCTTTGTAAGATGCGACATACCTGACTCAATAACTAAAATTTCAACAGGCGCATTTTTAGGATGTGATGATTTAAAACCACAGCTTACTGGACAAGGTAGCATAACAACATCACAATGGAATGAAAAATTAGAAAATTGGATTACTAATTTAGAAATCGAAGAAAAGAATGACCATGTTATAGATGTAATTAAGGGAGATCGCCCTGCAATAGGATGGAAAAAGTATTGGAAGCCATAAATAAAAAGAACTTCATAATGAAGTTCTTTTTATTTTTTAGATTTTTTCAACGGATAAAGTAACCTTTTCGCCGTTAATATCCCATTCCTTGGAATTTTGACCGTTTGCACCATAAACAGTTTTATCGCCAAGTACTATTGCTGAAATAGCAGCTTCGTTAGCTTTTACGTAGCTAGCGATCTTATCATTACCATTTACATATACGATAATATGGTCGGTTACGTCAAAGCCTGAGTCCTTACGCATAGTTTGAAGCTTGCTAACAACCTCATTTACGTAGCCTTCTTCAAGAAGTGCTTCGGTAAGATTGCAATCAAGAGCTACTGTGCCGTATTTATCGGAAACGGAGAAGTAGCCATCCTTTTGCTTAATGTCAATCAATAAATCTTCTTCAGTAAGAATTATTTCTGTTCCGTTAACTTCAAATTTAATAGCACCGCTTGTGTCAAGCTCATTCTTTGCATTGTTTCCGTCAAGCTCAGAAAGGATAGTTCTAATTTGACCTAAGAATTTGCCGTATTTAGGACCAACTGTCTTTAATTGAGGCTTGAATGAATATGAAGAGAATGCAGACATATCGTCAACGAATTCAACTTTTTTGATGTTTAATTCGTCTTCAATGATTTCTGTGCAATATTCAGGAAGAGATTTTTTAGCCTTAACGTACATTGTTGCAAGTGGTTGACGATTCTTAAGTGAAGCACCATTACGAGCAGCACGACCCATAACAACGATGTTAAGAAGCTCATCCATGTTTTCTTCAAGCTCTTTATCAATGGCGTTTTCATCAACCTCAGGGAATGAGCACAAGTGAATGCTTTCAGGCTCATCCTTGTAAATATTGCAAACAAGATTTCTATAAATATCCTCAGCCATAAATGGAATCATAGGTGCGCTTGCCTTAGCGATTGTAACTAAAGCAGTATAAAGAGTCATATAAGCACTAATCTTATCATCTGTTAAGCCTTGTACCCAATATCTTTCACGACCTCTGCGTACATACCAGTTTGAAAGCTCATCAACAAAGCTATCAAGAGCTTTAGCGGCTTCTGGAATTTTGTAGTTTTCTAAGCATGAGTCAACCTCTTTAACAGTTGAGTTCATTCTTGATAGTAACCATTTATCCATTACGGAAATCTTACAATCCTTAAGTGAGTACTTGCTTGGATCAAATTTATCAATATTTGCATAGAGAACGTAGAATGCATATGTGTTCCAAAGCGTTCCCATGAACTTTCTTTGACCTTCCACAACTGCTTTGCCGTGGAAACGGTTTGGAAGCCAAGGAGCAGAGTTGGTGTAGAAGTACCATCTAATTGCGTCAGCACCATAAGATTCAAGAGCTTCAAATGGGTCAACTGCATTTCCTTTTGATTTTGACATTTTTTGTCCATTTTCATCCTGTACGTGTCCTAAAACAATTACGTTCTTATAAGGAGCTTTATCAAAAATCAAAGTTGAAATAGCAAGAAGTGAGTAGAACCAGCCTCTTGTTTGGTCAACAGCCTCAGAAATAAAGTCAGCAGGGAATTGTGCGTCAAATAACTCTTTATTTTCAAATGGATAGTGATGTTGAGCAAATGGCATAGCGCCTGAGTCAAACCAACAGTCGATAACCTCAGGTACACGCTTCATTTGACCGCCGCATTTATCACACTTTATAGTAACGGCATCAACAAAAGGTCTGTGAAGCTCAATGTTATCAGGACAATTTTCAGACATAGACTTCAATTCTTCAATTGAACCGATTGAATGTCTGTGACCGCATTCACATTCCCAAATATTTAAAGGAGTACCCCAATATCTGTTACGGCTAATACCCCAGTCTTGAACGTTTGCAATCCAAGAACCGAAACGACCCTTACCAATTGAGTCAGGAATCCAGTTGATTGTATTGTTGTTCTTGATTAAGTTATCACGAACAGCGCTCATTTTGATGAACCAAGACTCTCTTGCATAGTAGATAAGCGGAGAATCGCATCTCCAACAGAATGGATAGTCATGCTCAAATTTTGGAGCGTCAAACAACTTGCCATCTGCATCTAAATCCTTTAAAATAATAGGATCTGCCTTCTTAACAAATAATCCAGCATATGGTGTGTCTTGTGTCATTTCGCCCTTAGCGTTTACAAATTGAACGAATGGAAGATCATAGTTTCTGCCTACACGGGAGTCATCCTCACCAAATGCAGGAGCAATATGAACTATACCTGTACCGTCTTCCATGGTAACGTAGCTATCGCACGTTACAAAATGCGCCTTTTTGTTTTGCTTCTTTGCGCTTTCGCCTGCGCAAGCAAATAATGGCTCATATTCCTTATATTCAAGGTCTTTGCCTTTGCATGTTTCTATGATTTCGTAAGCGTTTTGACCTTCTTCCTTAGCTAATGAGGATAAAACCTTATCAAGAAGTGCTTTAGCCATGTAATAGGTGTATCCGTCAGCTGCATTTACTTTGCAGTATTCTTCATCAGGATTTACACAAAGCGCTACGTTTGAAGGAAGTGTCCATGGAGTTGTTGTCCAAACTAGGAAAAATGCATCTTCATTTGCAATCTTGAATCTTGCAATAGCAGAACGCTCTTTTACGGTTTTGTATCCTTGAGCAACCTCATGTGATGAAAGAGGAGTGCCGCAACGAGGGCAGTAAGGAACAATTTTAAATCCCTTATAGAGAAGTCCTTTATCCCAAATTTGCTTTAATGCCCACCATTCAGATTCAATAAAGTTATTGCTGTAAGTAACGTATGGATTATCCATATCTGCCCAGAATCCAACAGTAGAAGAGAAGTCCTCCCACATGCCTTTGTACTTCCAAACGCTTTCCTTACATTTAGCGATAAATGGTTCAAGACCGTATTCTTCGATTTGTTCTTTGCCATCAAGTCCAAGTAGCTTTTCTACTTCAAGCTCTACAGGAAGACCGTGAGTGTCCCAACCGGCTTTTCTGGGAACCATATATCCCTTCATGGTTCTGTATCTTGGAATCATATCCTTGATTACACGTGTTAATACGTGTCCGATGTGTGGTTTACCATTTGCTGTTGGTGGACCATCATAGAAGGTGTATGATGGACAGTTTTCACGCATTTTGATGCTCTTTTCAAAAATTGCGTTATCCTTCCAAAATTGTTCGGTTGCTTTTTCTCTTTCAACAAAGTTTAAATTAGTAGAAACCTTATCGTACATTTTAAAACCCTTTCTCTTATAAATTTAGTTAAATGAAAATCCCTTCTTGCAGGTATGCGCAAGAAGGGATAAAGCTAACTTATCACTTTTCAACATACATGACAATATGCGTCTCTTATAACGGAGAGAACCCGTCAACGATTACTTAATTCACCGCGAAGCTCAGGAGTGATATTCACGTATTGACTAGTTGCATCGGTCTTGCACCATCACCGATTCGCTCAGGCTTTCATCAATAGCTACTGTCTCCTTCGTAGCATTTAATATAAATAATACTATCTAGATTTTAACACTAACTTAGATGTTTGTCAACATTAAAATCTTAATTTTTCTTCAATATAGTTCTTTAATTCGCTAATTGGAAGTCTAACTTGCTCCATAGTATCTCTATCACGAACAGTTACACAACCGTCTGTTTCTGACTCAAAGTCATAAGTAATGCAGAATGGAGTACCGATTTCATCTTGTCTTCTGTATCTCTTACCGATTGAGCCTGTTTCATCAAAGTCAACGTTGAAATACTTAGAAAGATTTTCTTGAATTTCGGAAGCTTTTTCAGAAAGCTTCTTGGAAAGTGGTAAAACAGCAGCCTTAACAGGAGCTAACGCAGGGTGGAAGTGAAGAACAGTACGAACGTCATTTTCACCAACAGTTTCTTCATCATAAGCTTCAACTAAGAATGCAAGAGTTACTCTGTCAGCGCCAAGTGAAGGCTCAATAACGTAAGGAACGTATTTTTCGTTAGTTTCAGCATCAAAGTATTCCATGTTTTCGCCGGAAAGGTTAGCGTGTTGTGTTAAATCGTAGTCTGTGCGGTCAGCGATTCCCCAAAGCTCGCCCCAACCGAATGGGAAAAGATATTCAAAGTCGGTTGTTGCCTTTGAATAGAAGCAAAGCTCTTCTGGATCGTGATCACGAAGTCTTAAATTTTCCTTCTTCATACCAAGGTTGTAAAGGAAATTTGCACAATAATCCTTCCAGTAAGCAAACCATTCAAGGTCAGTTCCTGGCTTGCAGAAGAATTCAAGCTCCATTTGTTCAAATTCACGAATACGGAAAATGAAGTTGCCAGGAGTGATTTCGTTTCTAAATGACTTACCAATTTGTCCAACACCAAATGGAAGCTTTTTTCTTGTTGTTCTTGCAATGTTCTTGAAGTTTACAAAAATACCTTGTGCTGTTTCAGGACGAAGGTATAATTCAGATGATGAATCCTCAGTTACACCTTGGAAAGTCTTATACATAAGATTGAACTTTCTAATGTCGGTAAAGTCGCCGCTACCGCATGAAGGACAAACTATTTTCTTTTCTTTAATAAAATTGAACATTTCTTCATTAGACATTGTAGCAGGATTTGTGCTGTCGTTATTTTCTGCAGCCCAATCCTCAATTAATTTATCAGCACGGTGTCTTGTTTTACATTGCTTACAGTCCATGAGTGGGTCAGAGAAGCCACCGACGTGCCCTGATGCTACCCAAACCTGTGGATTCATAAGAATTGCGCTGTCAAGACCAACGTTATATTTTGATTCTCTTACAAACTTGTCCCACCAAGCTCTTTTTATGTTGTTTTTAAACTCTACGCCAAGAGGTCCAAAGTCCCAAGAGTTAGCAAGTCCACCGTAAATTTCTGAACCTGGATATACAAATCCTCTTGTTTTGCAAAGAGCAACAACTTTTTCCATTGTTTTTTCAGTATTTTTCATTTTGATTTCCTTTCAAATGATGCTATCAAATTTTATTTATATATTATATATTAAATTTCTTATAATTTCAAGTATAAAATGAAAAAATATTAAATAATAAAAAGAAAACAAAAAAATTAAAAAAACTATTGATTTTTTTAGAAATGTTTGTTATAATAACCTTCGATATTTATTTTTCACGCAAAACCAACTTTAAGAGGAGAATTTTATGTTATTAAGAGAGATTGCAATTGTTAATGATGTTGGCTTGCATGCAAGACCCGCTACATTTTTTATTCAAAAGGCAAATTCTTATAAAGCGTCTATTTGGATAGAAAAAGAGGACAGAAGAGTAAATGCTAAGAGCTTACTTGGCGTTTTATCTATGGGTATTGTTAAGGGAACAGTTATAACTCTTATTGCAGATGGCGAAGACGAGGCTGAGGCTATCGACGGACTTGAAAAGCTCATTGCCAATGAGTTAAACGACTAATTTTACATATTACAGGGCGATAGTCAAAGATGACTGTCGCCTATTTAATTATTTCCGTTTATAAATTTTGAAAGGAGAAGCGATATGACCAACGAAAAACTTGAATATTTGAGAAAAAAGTCATCAAATTTACCCAGAGTTCCTGGAATCTACATGATGAAGGATAAAAGTGGAAAAATAATATACGTTGGTAAATCACGCTCCTTGAAGGATAGAGTGTCGCAGTACTTTCATTTAAGCACAGATGCAAACGTTAAAACACGAAGAATGGTATCAATGGTTGATGATTTTGAAACTGTAATCTGCGATACGGAAATAGAAGCTTTAACTCTTGAAAACGTTAAAATTAAGCAATTCTCTCCTAAATATAATATTCTCTTAAAGGATTCAAAATCGTATCCTTATATAAAGCTTACTATGAATGAGCAATATCCAAGAATAAGCATGACGCGAAAAAGAGTAAGCGACGGAGCTAAATATTACGGTCCATATTCGGGCGCAAGTGTGGTTTACGGAGTTATAGGCACGCTAGAGCGTTCATTAGGAATACCGATGTGCAAACGAAGCTTCCCAAAGGATATCGGTAAAGAAAGACCTTGCATTTATAAGCAAATTGGAAGATGTGTTGCTCCCTGTGATAACACTATAAATCAAGAAGATTATTATAAGCTCATGCAATGCGCCTCAAACGTTTTAAGAGGAAATATAAAGGAAGCTGTTGATTCTTTAACTGGTCAAATGTTTGATTTTGCAGAAAATGAAAGATTTGAGGATGCTGCAAGATGTCGCGATTGCATCGAAGCGTTAAAAAAACTAAGAGACAGTCAAAAGGTTGTAGGCTCCCCTGATGATGAGTATGACATAATTGCAGTTTATACGGATAATCTTTCTACATGTATATCCGTGTTTTACATTCGTTCAGGCGTGATTTCCGATAGTGATACTTATCTTTATGGCGCATATGAAATTTCGACAACTGATGACTATGAGTTTATGTCTCAGTTTATTGTAGATTTATATTCTAAAAGAGAATATATACCTGGCGAAATTTTATTAGCGTTTGATATGCTAAGCGAAGAGCTTGAGTTAGTGCAAAGCTACGTAAGAGAGATTTCTAAAAGAGCAATCAAAATTAGAATTCCTCAGAAGGGCGATGCTAAAAAGCTTTGTGATATGGTTGCTAAAAATGCCGAGGAGCAAGCTAAGCAATACAAAAACAAGCTTGAGCAGGATAATAAGGTGTTATTAAAATTATCACAAATGCTTTCGCTTGATACAGTACCAAATCGCATAGAGGCTTATGATATATCAAATTTAGGCAATGAACATATAACGGCGGGTATGATTGTTTATGAGGACGGAAAGCTATCAAAAGGCGATTATAGAGTGTTCAAAATGAAGAATCAATCCGGTGCAGATGATTATTCATCAATGAAAGAGGTTTTAAAAAGAAGAATAGAGCATTTAAGCGATTCAAACGGAAGCTTTTCAAAATTGCCGGACTTGATTTTACTTGATGGCGGCATGACCCACGTAGGCGTTGCAAGAGAAGTGTTTAACGAGATGAAAATAGATATTCCTGTTTTTGGAATGGTAAAGGATGAGCATCACAAAACGAGAACGTTGGTTACCGAAAGCGAAGAAATAAGTATTGCTAAGGAGCAAGCGGTGTTTGTGTTCGTTTATAAGCTTCAGGAAGAGGTGCATCGCTTTACTGTATCAAAAATGGATAGTGCCAAGAGAAAAACACTTAAGCATTCGACACTTGAAAACATAAAAGGAATTGGTAGTAAAAAAGCTAAGGTGTTGCTAAATCATTTTAAAACGTTAAGCGCATTAAAGGAAGCATCCCTTGATGATATCCTAAAGGTAAAAGGAATCAGCAAAAGTGATGCAGAAAAAATAAAAGAATATTTTAAGGAAGATTAATATGAAAATTATAACAGGAACAGCAAAGGGAATGAATTTAGAAACTCTCGATGGAGAAAAGACAAGACCAACCTCTCAAAGAGTTAAGGAAGCGGTTTTTTCTATGCTTCAATTCGATATTGAAGGAGCAATGGTGCTGGATTTGTTTGCCGGTAGCGGACAAATGGGACTTGAGGCATTAAGCAGGGGCGCAAAAAAAGCAACTTTTTCCGACGTGTCAAGGGATGCAACTGATATAGTAATTAAGAATGCAAAAAAAGCTAAGCTTTTTGAAAAGTGCAGAATATCTACGTGTGATTATAAACAAATGATTCAGGGTATTGCAAACAAGGAAAAATACGATATAATTTTCATTGATCCACCATATCAAGATAAAATGATAGTAGATGTGTTAAAGCGACTTTATGATGCTAACGTGATAAATGAAAATGCGTTTATAGTTTGCGAAAGTGGTAAAGAAGATATTTTTGAGGGAGATGAAGAGCTTAAAAGCAAATTCTTTGTTCAAAAGCAAACAAAATATTCAATTTCATACATTACAGTTTTAAGACCTAACGGAGAAGAATAATGAAGGCAATAGTAACAGGTAGCTTTGACCCTATGACAATAGGGCATTATGAACTGGTAAGATTAGCGTGTGAGAAGTTTGATATCGTGTACGTTGTTGCGTTGGTAAATGCTAATAAGAATCATATGTTTACCTTAGAGCAAAGAAAAGAGATAATTGAGCTAACAACGAAGGAGTTTCCAAACGTGATAGCGGATGCCTATGACGGTTTAACTGTTGATTATATGCACGAAAAAGGAATTACCCAAATAGTACGTGGCGTTAAAAATGAAAGTGAGCTTGAATATGAGAATAATTTAGCTAAGGCGATGAATGAATATGATAGCAGCTTTCAAACAACATTTTTAGTTTGCGATGATAAATTCAACGGAATTAGTTCAACACTAGTAAGAAATTTATTAAATCAAAATCAAAGTATAGAGAATATAGTTCATAAGAATGCTTTGAAAAAAATACTTGATTTTTATAACAGCAGCAAAAATTAACAAAAATTTAATATTTTAACATCCGTTTCATTTGAAGCGGATGTTTTTGTTTATTTGAGTTATCAATATATGCATCAAAAATGGAAAAAATAACATTCTTTAAGATTTTTTTGAAAAAGGTATTGCAATTTTAAAAGTTATAGTATATAATTAAAACATCAAAGTGGTGGAAAGTGGGTAAACTCATCACAAAAGTGGAGAAAGAGAGGAGTAGAAAGATGCTTTACGGTCGTTATGAGCACACAATTGATGCAAAAAACAGAGTATTCATACCCGCAAAGTATAAGGATACTCTTGGAACTAACTTTAAAATCACTTATAACAAGTTTATTAACCAATGCATTTTAGTTTATTCCGAAGAAGAATGGCAAGAAATGCAGAAGAAAGTAAAATCATTACCAAGCGTACAATATCAGTATTTTATTCGTGAAATTTATTCAAATACAGTAGACGTACAGCTTGATTCTCAGGGAAGAATTGTTATACCGCAATTCTTAAAGGAAAAGGTTGGATTAGACAAAAATGCTTTGTTCCTAGGTGTTGAGAGTCGTGTGGAAATTTGGGAGCCTAACGTATATGAAGAGGTAAACAATAAGGTTGATATTGAAGAAATGAAGCGCTTAATGATAGAAATAGGCTTCTAAGGAGGAATATATGGAGTTTTCGCATTTTCCCGTTATGCTTAATGAATGCATTGACGGCTTGAATATAAAAGAAGACGGAATATATGTAGATGGAACAGCCGGTGGCGGTAATCACTCAGAAGCTATTTTAAAAAAGCTAACGACAGGAAAATTAGTTTCAATAGACCAAGATGATGAGGCTATTGAAGCTTGTACTAAAAGATTTGAAAAGTATAAAGATAAATCTATTTTAGTAAAAAGTAATTTTTCTGAGCTTGGAAGAATACTTGAAGATTTAGACATTGATCATATCGACGGTGTGCTCTTAGATTTAGGTGTCTCCTCTCACCAATTAGACACACCAGCGCGTGGGTTCTCGTATAATAGTGACGCAAGACTTGATATGCGCATGAACCCACGCTCCCCCTTTTCAGCGTATGAATTAGTTAATTCATATTCTGAATTTGATTTAAAGAGAGTAATTAGAGATTTCGGAGAAGAGAAATTCGCACCTCAAATTGCTCGCAAAATTGTGAGTGCAAGAGAAAAATCTCCAATTGAAACAACGTTGGAATTAGCAGAAATTATAAAAAGTGCAATTCCAGTAGCGGCAGCAAGAAAAGAAGCGCAGCATCCTGCAAAAAGAACGTTTCAAGCCATAAGAATTGAAGTAAACAAGGAGCTTGACGTTATAAAACCTGCGATTGATGCAGCAGTAGCCAAAATGAATGAGGGTGGAAGAGTGGTTATCTTAACATTCCATTCACTTGAGGACAGAATAGTTAAAACAACGTTTAATGATTTTTCACAGGGATGTACCTGTCCAAAGGATTTTCCTATATGTGTATGTGGAAATAAGCCTAAATTAAAGATAATTAACAAAAAACCAATTACTGCAACACAGGACGAGCTTGATATCAATTCCCGTTCAAAGTGTGCAAAACTGAGAGTAGCAGAAAAAGTCTGAAAAGGAGTATTTGTATGTACGGAACAACAATGAAGAGCTATAATTCCTCTAAGTATAGTAGAGTTGAAGCTCAAGAAAATAACAAATCAAGAAAACAAAAGAATAAGGATAACACACCAACAACTCGTTACATGAAAATAAACGAAAGAAGATATGATAGAAATAATTATGAAACAACTTCATCATGCGAAGTTGTAAAGGAAGGCTTTTCTAAGAAAGAGTTTCCAATAGCATCTGTTATTTTTACAGCAATCGCTACAATGATAGCGCTATTGTTAACAACTGGAATATTAGGTTAAATAAAAAATGCAAAGGAGTTTAAATCCTTTGCATTTTTTTTATTATTTGTTATTTCTAAATACTTCAAAAGCTAAAATAGTAGATGCAGAAGCGGCTGAAAGCGCTGCATCAAATTGTCTGCCATAATCAATTCTAACAATTTGGTCAGCTTGCTTTAAGATAGAGGATGAAATACCTCTTTTTTCGCCACCGATAATCAAAAGAATAGGCTTTTTTAGATCAGCATCATATACACTAACTGAGTTCTTTATATCAGCGCAAACTACCTTATATCCGTTGTTTTTAAATAAATCTATAAATCTGTCAGTAGCAATATATACGTTTAATCTTTCGCTAGCTCCGGCAGATGAGCGACAAACTACGCCTGCAGCTGAAAGCCAATTGCGTTCTGAAAGTATTATTCCGTCAGCTCCGGAAGCATAAATAGAACGTAAAGCATAACCAAAGTTATACGGATCTTCAATGCCCTCTATCATTACATAAAAGCCGTTTTTAACGATATGATCATTTGATATATGCTCATAGACTCTACTACCGCAAAAAGCGATAATACCGCCGTGTGATGCTCCCACAGTGTAAGAATTGATTGTTTCTTCATCAACTAATTCTATTTCAAAGTCAAACAGAGTTGACATTTTCTTAAGATAGCCAATTTCCTTTGATTTTGATTGCTGTTTTGCTTTATCAACCAATATTTTTTCAATTTGTCTGCTGTTGTCAACACCGCTTTTTAGGTTATCTAGAACGGCTCTGATTGAGGTCATACCCTCAAAAATTGTTGAATTTTGAAATCGTGATTCTTCTTTAATCATTGTTCTCAATTATTCCGTCATCTTCTAAATTAATCGAAATACCTTCATCGCATTCATTGTTATCGCTTGAGTTTTTAACAGCATCGCTTTTTTCATTAACTATTGCAATAATATCAATAAATTTGCGTGATTTCATTTTTGCATTCATTCTATAAAGCGCTGAGGTAGAAATATAAGCACCTAACAGAGCGGAGAATGCAGTAAGAAATGAAAATTGCTTCTTTCTTCCAAAAGCATAGTATATTGCAGCAGTAACCAAAGCAATAATCTCACAAGCCATTAAAATTTCATATTTCAATTCTTTTAGCACAGAATTTAGCTTTTTAATTTTATTTTTCATTTTTTACCTCATTTATTAGCATTTTGTTTTAAGTATGCATTAATAAATCCGTCAATGTCTCCATCCATAACAGCTTGAATGTTTCCGTCCTCATACCCAGTTCTTGTATCCTTTGCAAGAGTGTATGGCATAAATACGTATGAACGAATTTGAGATCCCCATTCAATGTTATTTTTGTTGCCTTGAATATCCTCAATCCTGTCAAGCTTTTCTCTTTCTTTGATTTCAAGGAGCTTAGATTTAAGCATTTTAAGCGCTGTTTCTTTATTTTGAAGCTGGCTTCGTTCAGTTTGGCAGCCTACAACAATACCGGTAGGAATATGAACAATTCTAATGGCAGAGTCGGTTTTGTTAACGTGCTGTCCTCCTGCACCGGATGAACGATGTGCAGTAATTTCCAAGTCCTCATCACGAAGCTCAATGGAATTATCGTCATCAAATTCAGGCATTACCTCAACAGATGCAAAAGAAGTGTGTCTTCTTCCGGAAGCATCAAACGGAGATACTCTAACAAGACGATGAACGCCGTTCTCGCTCTTTAAATAGCCATAGGCGTTAATACCTTCAACAAGAATCGTTGCGCTCTTTAAACCAGCTTCTTCGCCGTCTAACCAATCAAGCAGTTTAACGTTGTATCCGTGCTTCTCACCCCATCTTGTATAGAGACGGTAGAGCATAAGTGCCCAGTCTTGGGCTTCTGTTCCGCCAGCTCCCGGATGGAAAGAAATAATGGCATTGTTTTTATCGTATTCGCCAGAAAGAAGAACTTGGATTCGTTGCTTTTCTTCCTCGGCAAAAATTTGTTTTTGCTCTTCTAAGATTTCAACAGTTAAGCTTTCATCATTTTCTTCAATAGCCATTTCTGCCATTACGATAGCATCTTCAAGTCTTGACGAAAGAGACTCATATGCTTCAATTTTTGATTTCATTTGCTTGATTTTTTGTAATATTTTGGTTGAATTATCTTGGTTAGACCAAAAATCAGGCTCAAAAGTTACCTTTTCCAGCTCTTCAACCTCTGCTTTTAAATCGGTTATTCTTAGAGCATTACCAAGCTCATTGATATTTTCTTTAAAATTAGTTAGCTCATACTTAGCATTTTCAAGTGCGATAATCAAGGATTTTTCCTCCATAAAAGTTATTATATAAATTTTCTACCATAGTATAGCATAAATAAGCAAAAAAAACAAATATTTTTTGGTAAAAATTGAAATATGTTGATTTAATATAAAAAACATGTTAAAATAATACAGCAGTGCAAGTATGGAGGTAGAAATGAAACTTATTTTAGATAGAATTGAAAAAACACAAGAAGGTAAAATAATTGCTATATTTGAAGGCGATACCGCTTCATATTTTATTAATGAAGAAAATATGCCAAGAGAGTTTATAGATATGCTTCAGGTTGGAATGATTATTGAGGCAGAAATTATTGATAATAAATTAGTATCATCTAAATTTTTGCCTGAAGAAACCGAAAAAAAACGGGAAGAAATGAATAAAAGATTGAATAGCTTATTTAATCGAAATATAAAGTAGTAAAATAACATAAGAGACCATTGAAATCAATGGTCTCTTTTTTTGTTATTTTTTCTTTTTAAAAATATATGATCTAAACAAAACTACATTTAAAATCACAAAGAAAGCGGCAATTATCAGAAAAGCAAGAACAGGATGATTAGGAGCAAAGGTGTCGCTGGCAATAAATAAAAGTGGGAAACCAAAAATTATTGCAGGTAAATTCTGATACACCATATTTTCAGCAGCTGGAGATTCAAGATTATTGTCCTTTTCTCTTAAAAGAATAAGACCTGTGCTTGCAGTTCCTGTAAGCATACCATACATCATTAAAAATTGCTCTTCAACATAATTTGGGAACAGCTTTTTACAGATAAATCTTAAATAGAAGTAAGTAATTACCGCACCAAGTACTCCAAGAATTACAAATGATAACCAATATTGCTTAAGCGCCTCAAATTTAATTGATGCAATGCCCGAAACAACCATCAAATCAAAGAAAAAACCTGCAACACGCTTCATTAAAAATGAATTAATGTACTGTCTATTCATTATTTTATAAGCTCTTAATCTTTTTACTATATGATTTACAAGAGAAGCAATCAATACACCGATAAGGAAGTTGAAGCCGTAAATAGTAGCTTTCATTCCAGGAAGAAGTGTTCCAAGCCCATACATAATACCGTATGAAATAACGTAAGTCAACAAAACAATACCTATCTGTATGGAGAGCTTATCAATGCTACCTGTCATAGGAGACTCGCCCTTTTCTTGAATTTTATCAAGTGTAAGCTCTTCTGTTTCATCAGCGTTTGCATTTATTGCTTTTTTCTTGTTTTTTCTGTTAATAATGCTTAAATGAATGATACCGCCAATACTTGCGCTCAAAAAGCCAAGAGCCGCTACTGTTAAGCCAAAGCTGCTACCGTTGCCAAATCCTACGGCCTCATACATTTTGCCGTAATTTAATGCTTGACCTGTGCCTTGACCGTATCCAAACGGAAGAATAAGACCTGCTGCTTTAAATCCGCCCACAAGTGATGGAATAAGAATGGTAACAGCTAGACCGATAGATCCTTGAAGTAAATATGTTGAAACGGTTGTTACACCTGTATCGAAAACCTCTAGGTTTCTTTTTTTAGTAAGCTTAGCTCCATCAGGCTTAAAAGCAGTCGCTATAAAGCCAAGTGCCAAAGCGTGATAGGTTATTATTTCTAAAACGCTTAAACCTCCAATAACTACCGTTGAACCGTCATCAGATGTAGCGTGACCGTATTCGCCAAAATATTTTAGGTCAAAAATATTTTTAGGTAAAGTGGATTGTAAATCGCCTACGTATTCAACAATGAGAGTGTATGTGATGGATATTAAAAGTAGTAATCCACCTGCTATAACAGATGTAGGTACTAAAGAATTCTTTAAAAAAGGTACTTTACGTTTTATTATATTGGCTACTAATAAGCTAATTAATAGAGAAGATAAGAGGAGAATGAATCCCCAAACACTAGATTCCCAAAAGTTTACCATTTTCAATAACTCCTTTCGCGACATTAGCAGAATGATAATATATATTCATATATTTCAAAGCGTTAAATCGTTTATTTTTTGTTTTGATTTGATAAATATCACTACCAACGTATATATTAAGCTTGTTTCTGCCTAATACACTAACAGCAGTTATGCTGTCAAATGGTAGCGTAACGTTGTAATTTTCATTTTTTAATACGTATTTATCTGCATAAACGGAGAAGTTAATATTTTTTGCCAACTTAACCTTTTTCTTGTATGGAATTACTTGATTATAGTTGGTTATATCGTCGCTATATAATGGTTCGTCAATATAAGAAGATAAATCAGAATTAATTACGTAATCACATTGAGCGTTATACCATTCTGAAATGAATTTGTATGGGAATTCGCAGTTTATACCAACTAATTCCTTTGTAGCAGAGTATTTAACCTGCTTTCCGCATTTTTTACATGAAATAATTTGTCCGTTACTTTCCCATTCTGAAAAGCCACAGTCAGGGCAGTAATACATAGCTCTTTCCAAATATTCGGCAGATTTTTTGTGTGGATAAGAAAAATCAACCTTACATTCACTATGTTGTAGTAAATCACAAATTAGTTCGTATAATTCATCATTTGATAGGGCGTTATATTCTTCTGGCTCAATTACCTTTGAAACGTAACAGTCCATTTTACCTTTTCGAACAGCATCGCTCCAACGTGGGTGCACTCCGTAACCACCGTCAAGCTTATAAATGATTAATGGAAGATTTAAAGCTTTAACTAATTGAGCAATTGCAGGCTTGATGTATCCTGTTTCGCCACTAAACGTACGATTTCCCTCAGGAGCAACAGCTATTGAGCCACCCTCCTTTGCTACTTTTTTGGAATCAATGACAGCTCTTACGTCAGTCATTGATTTCTTTATAGGTATAGGAGCAACTAAATATTTTAGTAGAGAAGATATAAATCCGTTAGAGAATAAGTCTTCACTTGCTATATAATAAATTGGTTGCTTGAACGCCATTCCAACAAAGAACTGGTCAAAAGCTGTTTGATGATTATACAGAATGAAATATGCGCGCTTGTTTTCTTCCTTGAATTTATGTATTTTCATTCCGTATTTTAATTTAGCATATGCATATATAAACACCCAGGCAATGTTTCTTACAACTTTATGCCTGAATTTTATCCATTTTTTCTTTTTGTTTTTCTTTTTCATAGAAAATCCTTATAAATTAGAATATAAACATGCATATTATAGCACATTATACTCAATTTGTCAAATTTTATCTTAAAAGTCAAATTTATAGCGCAAAAAATTAATGATAATTAAAAATAATAAGTGTTTTAGTATTATTTTATATCACAAAAAATATCATTATACTAAGTAAATTTACGAGGTAGATATTTTGGCAAGTAAAATCGGTGGAAAAACTATAAAAAGAGGAATAATTCTATTAAGTGTATTTTTTGTGATAAGCACAGTAATTGCGATTGCTCTTTTTAAATTGCAAATTTTAGGGTACGATGATTATCAAGACAGCGTATTGAATCAATTAACCGTGGAAACTAACGTAAATCCTCTAAGAGGTACAATTTATGAAAGAAACGGGAAAATTTTAGCTTCAAATAAAACTGTATGGGTGCTTTATGTTTTGCCTAAAAACATTGAAAATCCTGAGTTTATTGCAAGTAAGCTTTCAGAAATTACAGGAATTGAATATGACACCATACTTGAAAAAGCAAAGAAAAAAGGATATAAATATCAAATTATACATAACGCCTTAGATGAAGAAGCAACGAAAAAAATTAGAGAATTTATAGATGAAAATGATTTAACCAATCAAATTCAATTAAACGCAAGCTCAAAAAGATATTATCCTTATTCAACGTTAGCATCACATGCATTGGGATTTGTAAATGCTGATGGCATAGGAATTTATGGACTTGAAAAGGTGTATAACAATATTTTGGAAGGTACAAGTGGAAGATACGTAACTGCGCAGAACGCACAAAGTGGAGAAATGCCTTTTCAATATGAAGAATATTTAGAATCAAACGACGGATACAATTTAGTCTCTACAATTGATTTATACCTACAATATCAGCTGGAAGCCCAATTAAAGCTTGCTGCAATAGAATCTGGTGCTAAAAACCGTGCGGCTGGAATTGTAATGAATCCTCAAACAGGAGAAATATATGCAATTTCCGTTTATCCAAGCTTTAATTTAAATGAACCATACACCCTGGATAGTGATTCGCAAAAAATATTAAATCAGTATGAAAAGAATACACGTGAATACAAAAACGAATATTTAAATTTACTGTTTTCAATGTGGAGCAACAAGGCTATTACAGAGCTGTATGAGCCTGGCTCAACGTTTAAATTAATTACTACGTCAGTAGCATTACAAGAGGGAGTTGCAAGCTTAAATAGCGGATTTTATTGTTCAGGATCACTTAAAATAGATGGATTTTATAGGGCGATTAGCTGCCATAAAAGAACAGGACACGGTTCACTTAATTTTGCAGAAGCGCTTCAGCAATCGTGCAATCCGTCTATGATGATTTTATCATCAAGAATTGGAAAGGAAAAATTTTATGATTATTTTAAAAGATTTGGATATACAAGCAAAACAGGAATTGATTTGCCATCAGAGGCAAAAGGGTATTATCATAGCTTTAGTGAATTTTCAAACGTTTCATTAGCAGTTTATTCATTTGGGCAAACATTCAAAACTACAGCTATACAGCAGTTAAGAGGCATTTGTGCTGTTGCAAACGGTGGATATTTAGTTACTCCTCATCTATTAAAGGAAATAACCGATAATGATGGCAACACCATATATGAGTATAAAACCGAAAAAAGCGAACAAATAATTTCAGAAGATGTATGCAAAACCATATCGCAAATATTAAAGGACGGCGTTGATGGAGCAGGTGGAGCTAAAAACGCATACGTTGCAGGTTATAGCATAGCAGCAAAAACAGGTACGTCTGAAAAAAAGGATAAATACGACGAAAACGGTAATACGCCATATAGAGTATCGTCATGTGTAGCTTATGCGCCATATGATGACCCGCAAATAGCAGTAATAATGCTTGTTGATGAACCTAGTATAGGAACAGCATATGGCAGTGTTGTAGTGGCACCGTATGTTTCGAAATTTATGGAATTAGCTTTACCTTATTTAGGTGTTGAGCCTATATTTAGTGAAAATGATAAGGAGCACGAGCAAATTGAAGTTCCTAATGTAAGTGGTATTTTATTAAATGATGCTAAAGAAATGCTTAAAAAACTAGAAATTAACTATGAAATTATAGGAGATGGCGAATCGGTTATCTCTCAAACACCTATCGCGAAAAGTGTAATATACAAAAAAACAGGAAAGGTCTTACTATATACGTCAAATACAACTACAACACATGGTAAGGTGCCGAGTGTGATAGGAAAAACACCGGAAGAGGCAAATTTAATTTTAACTAATGCCGGCTTTAATATAAAGTTTGAAGGAGCATTGAATTTCTCTAAGCATAATGGTGCGATAGTAACAGCACAATATCCTATGGAGAATGAATACTATGAGCTTGGTAAGACGGTAACGATTAAAATCTTATATACTGACGAAAAGGATTAAAATGAAGCTATATGAATTACTAAAAGACGTTAAAATAAAATGCTTAAACGTTGATTTGAATAGCGATGTTAATGGAATATCATCTGATTCACGAAACGTTTCAAAAGGCGGCGTTTTTGTAGCAATAAAAGGCAATAAAAGAAATGGTAATGATTATATAGAAAACGCAGTAAATCAAGGCGCTGTTGCAGTGGTTTCACAAGAAAACAGTCAATTTTTAGGTGTTCCATTTATTAAGGTGGAGAATGACAGAGAGGCGCTTGCTAAAATTTGGAATTCTTATTACGGTTATCCAACTAAAAACATGAAAGTTATTGCTTTTACAGGAACAAACGGAAAAACGTCGTGCGTTCATTTGTTAAAATCAATATTGAAAAGTGCTAATAAAAAATATGGTGTTATTTCTACAATAGGCTGTGAAATAAATGATGAAAAAATTGATTTTTTAGGTGGAAGTGAGATAAGCGATATCCCATCATCAATGACTACTCCTGATCCAAAATATTTGTATGAATTGCTTTATAAGATGAAAAATCAAAATGTTGAATACGTGGTTATGGAAGCATCATCGCATGCTTTGGAGCAGTGTAAATTAGTGGGAATAGACATTTATATCGGCGCGTTTACTAATTTGTCAAGCGAACATTTAGATTATCATGAAACAATGGAAAATTATTTTGAATCTAAGAAAAAGCTGTTTGGGCTATGTAAATATGGAGTTGTGAATATTGATAATGCGTATGGCTTAGAGTTAAAAAATAATTTTTGTAGGCTTAAATCTGTGTCTTTGAAGCAAAAAGCTGATTTTTACGGTGAAAACCTGGCAATTAACAGTAATGGCTGTGAATTTACCTTTAATCATTTATGTGAATCGTTTATGATAAAATCAAAATTGATTGGGAACTTTGTCGCTGAAAATATAATATTATCTGCTTCTTGTGCGTCAATACTAGGCATATCAAACGTATGTATTTTTGATGGTATTTACAATTTGGAATACATTGATGGAAGAATGGAAAAAATAACAGAAAACATTTATATTGATTATGCCCATACACCCGAAGCTTTTGAAAAGGTTCTGACGTCAATTAAATCGCAATTTAATAAACGAATAATTGCTTTGTTTGGCTGCGGTGGCAATAGAGATAAATCAAAGAGAGCAAAAATGGGGGAAATTGCATCAAAATTTGCAAACGAAGTAATAATAACTGCTGATAATTCAAGAGACGAAAAAACTCTAGATATAATAAAGGATATATTTTCAGGCGTTGAAAAGGGAAAAACCTGTTATATGATTCCTGATAGAAAAGACGCGATAAAATTTGCGATTAAGCGATTGAACAGCGACAGTATTTTGCTTTTACTTGGCAAAGGACATGAAAAATATGAAATTAATGATAACGGAATGCAATATTTTAATGAAAAAGAAATAGTGAAGGAAGCGCTAAATGTATAAAATTCAACCGATTGATGCTGCTGAAATATCAAACGTAATAAAAGGGAAATTGCACGGCGTAAATTCAAAGGTTGAATATATTTCTACCGATACCCGTGAGGCTTTTTTGCCAAATACTGCATATATTGCGCTTAAAGGAGAAAATTTTGATGGGAATTCATTTATAAATGAAGCCATTAAAAAAAGAAGTAGCTTGATAATTTCTAATACAGATATTGAAGATGAAATTTCACATATAAACGTTAATAACTCTATAATTGCCTTAGGGGAATTGGCAAAATATTTAAGCAAAGATATTAGAAAAATAGGTATTACAGGAAGCGTAGGAAAAACAACAGTCAAGGAAATGACGCACCTAGTGCTTAATGAAAAATTTAATGTTTCAAAAACCAATAAAAACGAAAATAACGAAATCGGAGTGCCAATAACCCTTCTAAAAGCAATAAATAATGATTTTTGTGTTGTTGAAATGGGAATGAGGGGCTTGGATCAAATAAGATATTTATCAAATATTTGCGAGCCGGAAATATCGATAATTACAAACGTTGGTACTTCTCATCTTGAAAAATTAAAATCTGTTGAAAATATATTTAAAGCTAAAATGGAAATTTTGGAGCATACTAAAAATTTTGTATTAGTCCCATTTGAAAAAAGGTTTGTTTCTTATAATTATGGAAAAATTAAACCAATTTTTATAGGTAAGGACGTAAAATGTTGCGGGATAAAATATAGTGATTATGGAGTGGAATTTTCAGTAGATTATTTTGGCGAAAAAATTGATGATTTTAAAATAGAAGGATTCAATTTGTGTAACGTAAATAACGCTTTATTTTCAGTAGCGGTAGGAAAATTGTGTGATGTTCCAAACGATTCAATCGTAAAAGGAATAAATAGATTTAAGAGCGAAAATCTACGTGGAGAAATAATTGATTATAAAGGAATTTTAGTTATACTTGACTGTTATAACGCATCATATGAAAGCGTTAAATCGTCGTTATTTTCTTTAAAGAAACTTTCAGAAATAAAAGGAAAGACACCATATTTATTGCTTGGAGATATGCTTGAAATTGGGGATAAATCTGAAGAATTTCATTATCGAATTGGAGAGTTAGCTAAGGATTTATCAATAAAAAAAGTATTTGCCACAGGAAAATATGCAAAGAACACGTTAGATGGCTTTCTAGGCGGAGAATACGTTGAAAACGATATCTCTTTATCTGAAAAAATTTTCAGCTCATTGGGAGAAAACGACGTAATTTTAGTAAAGGGAAGTAGAAAAATGAAATTAGAAAAAATTATAGAGCAAATGAAAGTGAAAAATAATGAATAATTTACATGTTTTTTTATTGTGCTTTTTTGTAACCATGTCAGCAACTGTTTTGATACTTTTAAAGTTAATTCCGTATTTAAAATCAGTTAAAATTGGACAAAAAATCCTAGACATAGGTCCTAATTGGCATAAATCCAAGGAAGGAACACCAACAATGTGCGGTGTTTCCTTTGTGGTTGCGGGAATTTTAGGTGTTTTAGCAGTTTTAATAGCCTTTTTCAATAAAATTCAAACAAGAGAATTTATTTTAATTTTAAACGTATACGTATACGGTGTTTTAAATGCTTTAATTGGAGTAATTGACGATATAGCAAAAATTAAAAAAGCCAAAAATCAAGGTCTAACACCAAAGGTGAAATTTTTATTTCAATCCGCAGCAGCTGTACTGTTTCTTATATCTCTAAAATGCACAGTTGGTATTAGTACTACTTTGTATATTCCGTATTTTAATTATAGCTTGGAGCTGGGCTTTTTTTACTATTTAATGTCATATTTTATATTATGTGGAATAGTTAATAGCGTCAATTTAACGGATGGCATTGACGGATTAGCGTCAAGCGTTTCTTTAACTGTTGGTCTGTTTTTGTTTTTTATTTCTTTCACAAAGCTTGAAAGTTTTCCTCTTTTATTAATTTCTGCAGTTATAACAGGTGGAACAATAGGCTTTTTGTTTTTCAATTTGCATCCTGCAAAAGCGTTTATGGGAGATACGGGTTCGCTGTTCTTAGGCGCTATTATAGCATCTTCTGCTTTTATACTAGATAGTCCTTTGCTTGTTTTAGTTTATGGGTTTATATTCGTAATAGAGGCTTTTTCAGATATTTTGCAAGTTGTGTATTTTAAAATAACTCACGGAAGAAGAATTTTCAAAATGGCTCCATTGCACCATCATTTTGAAAAAAGTGGATATAGTGAAATGAAAATTGTAATGTTGTTTTCGTTTGTAAACGCAGTATTTTGTATTTTAGCATATTTCGGTTTAGGGAATTTATGAAAAGTGAGCTATCAACAAACAGTAGAACAAAGAAAAAATTAAAAAGATTACCCATCGATAAAAATCTTTTGTTATTAATCTTTTTGATTTTAGCCATGGGTACAATGATGATTTTTAGCGCAAGCTACCCTTATGCCAAATCACATTACAATGACGGCGCGTATTACATTAAAAGGCAAGCTGTATTTCTTGTGTTTGGAATAATTGCTATGACGATAACTTCAAAGGTATCAATAAGCTTTTATAAAAAAACAGCGTTTCCTTTTTATTTAATTTGTTTGGTGCTTTTAGTACTGGTCTTATTTGGTGGCTTTTCTGAAGGCGTTGCCAAAAGGTGGTTAGGTATTCCTGGTACACCATTATCCTTTCAACCTTCGGAGCTTATGAAGCTTGGTGTTATACTTGCGTTAAGCTGGTATATTAGTAAAAATCATGAGATAAAATTAGGATATAAAAAAGAAATTTTGATTCCAGGAATAATTTTATTTAGCGCTTGCGGATTAGTGCTACTTGAAAAGCATTTATCGGGAACAATTATCATTGCTTTAATAGGTCTTAGTATTCTTTTTATTTCAGGTGCATCAATAAAGAAAATGCTTTTAACGTACGGCATTTCTGCATTAGTAGGTGGTATAGTTTTTCTGTTAACTAATAGCTATGCAATGAAAAGAATAGAATCATTTTTAAATCCCAATGCAGATGTTTTAAGCGATAAATGGCAAACAACACAAGGACTCTATGCAATCGGTTCTGGCGGTCTTTTTGGATTAGGTTACATGAACAGCAGGCAAAAATACAGTTATGTGTCTGAGCCTCAAAATGATTTTATTTTCACAATATGGTGTGAGGAAATGGGATACATAGGTGCAATCGTACTCATAATGGTGTATTTGCTTTTGATTTTAAGAGGGTATAAAATAGCTTTTAGTGCAAATGATTCTTTTTCTGCATTTGTTGCATTCGGAATAACAAGTCAAGTTGCAATTCAAGCACTTTTAAATATGTTAGTTGTTACGGATTTAATACCAAATACAGGAATTTCTTTACCGTTTTTCTCTTATGGTGGAAGCTCTTTGGTTATTTTACTTGCTGAAATGGGAATACTATTAGCGATATCACGATATTCTAAGGTTAAATGAGGAAATATGAGGATTTTATTTTGTGGCGGAGGGACAGCGGGTCATGTGTATCCTAATCTTGCCATTGCACAGATTTTTGAAAGAAATGAAAGTAATCTACATTTAGCATATGTAACTACTAAAAATGGAATAGAAAATGAAATCATTCCTTTTAAAAAGTACGAAATTGATGTAATGGGAATTAAAAAACTATTTTCATTTAAAAATTTTAAGGTTTTTAAGCTTTTGGTAAAATCAATTAAGGAAAGTAAAAAAATAATAAAAGAATTTTCTCCTGATATAATAGTTGGTACGGGTGGATATGCCACGTTTCCTGTTGTCTATGCGGGACATAAATTGGGAATAAAAACGGTGCTACATGAATCAAATTCAATTCCGGGCAAATCAATAAAGAATTTGGAAAAATATGCAAATAAGATACTAGTTAATTTTGAAGAAACAAAGGATTTTTTTAAGTACAAGGAAAAAGTCATCAGAACAGGAAATCCCATGCGTCAGGAATATTTATATTTGAACAAAAAGCAAGCAAGAGATAACTTAGGTATCGAGAATCAAAATGTGGTTGTTTGCTTCGGTGGATCATTAGGCGCAGAAAAAATCAATGAATCTGCAATTAATTTAATTGAAAATTTCATTAAGTATAGGCAAGATGTTTTATTAATTTGGGCAACAGGAAAAAAGAATTATAATAGATGCATTACTAAATTAAAGGAAAAAGGTCTGTTTGATTTGAAAAATGTGAGAGTTTCAAGCTATATATGCAATATGCCTGAGATATTGTCAGTTGCAGACGTAGTAGTGTGTAGAGCAGGAGCGATGACAATTTCCGAAGTTGCTTTGTGTGGAAAGTGTACAATTTTTGTTCCCTCACCAAACGTAGCAAATAATCATCAGTACAAAAATGCAAAAGCAATATGCGATTCAAACGGTGGAATTTTGATTTCTGAAAACGAGCTTTATAGGTTGACCGACGAAATTAAAGAGCTTATAAAAAACACCAACAAAAGAAAAGAGTTTGAAGAAAACATTAAAAAATTTGCTGTGAATAATGCAAATAAGCTAATTTACAAAGAAATTTTAAATATTATAAAATATTGACTCTTGATTTTATATTATTCTTATGCTAAAATCTATTTATAAACTTAAAAGGAGTTATGTATGAGAAATAATGTAAAATTAATTTTTCTAGCTGTTTTTATAGCGATAATTGCTATTTTTACAGTGTCTTGCGGAGATGAAGAGAATTATACATCAATCGAAACGCCGAATCTCGAATATAAGGATGGCGCATATACTATTACCGTTTCAGCTGATGTAACTGTATTTGATTTATCATCACTATTTAAGATATCGGAAAATGCAAGCTTTTTTGTTGCTGAATCTGAGAATTTTGATAATCCAATTGGATTCGAAGTAACACTTAAGGACGGAGCAAATCAGTATTACGTTAAAGTGAAAGACAAAAATAATAATGAGGCGATTTACAAGTTTTTGATTAATCGTAAAAAACTTTACACAGTAACGTTCAATACAAACGGTGGCAGTGATGTACCTCAAATCGTGTGTGAAGAAGGACAAATTTTAGAAGCACCGGTTTCATTAAAGCCTGGTTATACTTTAAACTGGGACTATGACTTTACATCTGCAATAAATAGCGACGTTACAATAAACGCAAATTGGACTGCTAATAAATATCAAATTACGATTGATTTTGATGGTAAGGAATCAATAACAGAGGTTGTATTTGGTGAAAAGCCGAGCGTTACTGCTCTTGAAAAGATTGGATATAAGTTTACAGGATGGGAATACAACGGTAACGCTTTCGATGCAACACAAAATTATTTAATTGATTCAAATATTACCATTAAACCGGTTTTTGAAGCTCAGAAATACACAATTAACTACATTACTATTGGCGGAACAAATACCAATAAGACGACGTATACTGTTGAGGATGAGATTGTTTTCGTTCCTCTAACATGGGAAGTTGCTGATGGTGATACTGTTGTTCATGAATTTGCTGGTTTTTATAAGGATTCTAACTTTACAGAAGAGATTACAAAAATAGAAACAGGCTCAACTGGAAGCGTTGATGTTTACGTAAAATGGAATATAACTGACATTCCTGAGGAAAAAATTGAAACAACCATTACTTTTAATGCCCCTGATTTTGATTGTAATGGTACAACACAGGTAGTTGTTGTAGGCGATGAATATACGTTACCGCGTCTTGAAATGAACGGATACATTTTTAGCGGTTGGAAAACAGAGGATGGAGCTATTTCTGTACAAGCTTCAGGAATCTGGGCCTTTGATAGTGAAGCTGTTACTTTAGTTCCTATTTGGACAAAGAGAGCATATTCTATTACTTACATTTTAAATAACGGAACTAACAATGATTTGAACGTTGATAGCTATTATATTACTGATACTGTTGAATTATTAAATCCAACAAAGCAATATTCAAGCTTTGCTGGCTGGTATTTGGATGAAAGCTTTGAGGAGCCTATCACTCAAATTGTAGAGGGGACGTATGGAGATATAATTGTTTATGCAAAATGGGAAACGGTAACGGTAACTGTTAACTATGATGCAGACGGCGGTCAAATTTCACAAGAATCACAAGCTATAACATTAGGTGGCAATTATTCTTTAATTACCCCTGTAAAGCTTGGTTATAAATTTGATGGTTGGTATTATAACGATACTAAGATTGAGCTTAATGGCGTATGGACAAAGGAAGAACAAATAACTTTAGTTGCTAAATGGAGTCTTGAAACTTACAGCATCACATACGAGCTTGATGGCGGTGTTATCGAAGGAACGGTTGACAGTTATACAGTTGAAACTAATACGTTTACTTTGCCAATTCCAACTAATGGCGATAAGATTTTCCTTGGTTGGTCAATAAACAACGGTCCTATCACAACCAAAATGATTTTAACAAAGGGAAGTGTTGGCGATAGAACTTACGTTGCACACTGGTGTAATGTAGAAGCTGATAATGGTGTAGTCTATTCTATTAATGATGGTGTTGCAACTGTTGTTGGCTATAAGGGCGTTGTTGGTAAAAATGTCGTTATTCCATCAGAATATAACGGATGCAAGGTAGTTGCTATCGGCAACAATGCATTTAGTGGTTATGGTCTTGAGCTTGAAAAAATCAACTCTGGGTCAAGCTTTACTACATTCTATATCCCGAGTACAATTACTAGAATCGGTGCAAATGCGTTCACAGAATGTGATGATTTAAAGGTACAATTATCTGATGCTGATGAAAAAGAAATCAATGCGTGGGTTGAAACGCTCGTTATTGAAAGCGGAAATGGTCATGTTTTAGACGTAATCATGGGAAAGCGTCCAGCAATTGGTTGGAAGGTTTACTATAAACCAGAAAATTAAATAGTTAAACCGCTACTTTCAAAGTAGCGGTTTATTTATTTTAATTTTGCTAAAATATTGTATTTGTAGTCCATGTATGATAAAATATAAATACAATATAAAATAAAGTTAAGGAGATGGTATTGTGGCAAATATAATTGATTATATTAAGTGGCGTGGAGACATTGCCTTTGAATATGACTCTTTTAATGCGGTTGATAGCTTAATTTTATCAGAGCTTGCTTATATTCCATTTGAAGATTTTATTGATGATAATGATAAAGGAGAAAGCCTATCTCACATTTCAAAAAGTTTTTTCTCGGGCGCAGATGAACGTTTTAAAATGGGAGCGATTTTGCCTGACAAGGAGATAAAGGAGCTTTTCAAGCTTGCTTCACTATCAAAACGCTTTAAAAACATTAAAATCAAAAATTACGTTAACCATATTTCTAAAAAAGAAGAAAAGCAGTTTTGTGCAATGTGTTTTCAAATAGATAGAAGCACTTCGTGCATAGCTTTTCGCGGTACTGATGACACTCTTGTTGGTTGGAAAGAAAATTTTAACATGTCCTTTAATACTCCAGTTCCTGCCCAAAGTGATGCAGTTGAATACGTTAATAAGTATGGATGTAAGGGTAAATCTCTGTACATTTGTGGACACTCAAAAGGTGGGAATCTTGCATCTTATGCTGCACTTTTTGCAGAACAAAAAATAAAAAATCGAATTATAGAGGTTCATAATTTTGATGGACCTGGTTTTAGAGAAGATTTTTTAAAAAATATTGATGACAAGTGTATAAAAGAGAAGACTATAAAATTTTTACCTCAAAGCTCAGTAATTGGCATGATTTATAATCCTGTTGGAAAGTGTGTTTATCTAAGCAGCATAGGCAAGGGAGTTTATCAACATAACGGTTTTAATTGGCAGGTTATGGGAAATAAGCTTATAACGATTCCTAAGCTTGATAAATCAGCTAATGAGGCCCATGATTTAATTGATAAATGGACTAAATCTATGTCAAACGCGGAAAGAATTGAGTTCGTTGAGGCACTTTATAAGTTAATCACAGTAAATGATACAGCCACGCTTTCCGATATTGCATCTGATAAATATAAGTTCATTTTAGGTGTTTTAAAAGCAGACGGTAAAACGAAAAAAGTGTTTATGTCTGCTATTAATCGATTAATAAAAGAAAAATATCTGAGAAAGACTGATAAGAATCAAAAGATAACATATAATGATGAGAGCCACGATTAAACGTGGCTCTTTATATTATCTTTTAGATATTTTAAGGTTTTTTCTAGTTTTTCGATATTAGGACCGTTTTCTCCAAAAACAGGCGATTCCAGAGTGAATGTACCTGTATAACCAACTTCATTAAGCTTTTCAAAAACGTGATTAAAATCAATAACACCCTCACATGGATGCAAAATAGGTCTGATTTTTGAAAAATCTCTGGGATATGAAGAGTAGTCGCTAATATGAATATGCTTTATGTGATTCCAAATTGGTTCGCCGAAAATTTTGTCTATTTCATCATGAAACGCTCCAAATCTAGTGTCAAAAATGAATCCTATATTCGGCAGATATTTGTATAATTTTTTCCAAATTTCAAGCCCTGAGCTATTTGTGCAAGGTATGTTTTCGATAAGTAATTCAACTTCATATTTGTGGAATATATCGATTATTTTAGGAAGAAAAGAAATGTTATAGTCTATATGGCTATCACTTTTTAGGCCACCCCACAGATGAAAAACACCCTTTTTTGCACCGATTTTCTTTGCAAACCGACAGTTGATTTCAAGTAAATAGAGTGCTTCAGTTGATATTTCATCTTTGCATTCCGAAAGCATAATTCCAATTTCTTTATCTAAATGGATAACGTCAAATTTAATGCCACTATTCATAATTTCTATGTATATATCATCTAATTTGTCATAAAAAGAATGAGCAAACATAAATTCAGCGCCATTTATCAGTCCTTTGTTTACTAAAGAGGGAAAATGCTTGGTTATTAGGGTATAGTCATTATTATTTACTCTGCCAATCATTACACCGGTTGAACAGTAAATTTCATTCATAATATCACCTCACAAAAATTTTAGCACAACTTTATAAATAAATCAAGAAAAGTCTTTTCAAATCAGTAAAAATATGATATTATATGTTATATACCCATTTTAAAGGAGTGTAAAATGGAAATTAGTTTAATTTATCCGTCAAATGAACATTATTTAAGTCATATTGATGGAAAAGATAATCCTAACATATCAAATGAGGTGCTTAACGAGCTTGGGTTAAATTCTATTATTGACTTACAATCAAGCCGTTTGTGTGATTTTTTCACTATGGATATTGATGTTATTAAGTACAGACAATCTGTGTTTGATGATATGCTTTCCAATCCTGAGCTTAGTGAGATTTTAACCAAATTGACACCAATATTATCTGATATTGCTGAGCTTAGAAGACTTTCAAGTGATGCGGATGAGAATGACTCATACTTATACAGCATAACTGAAATTGAGCTGTATATAGCGTGTATGGAGCTTATGGCAACTGAATTTTCTCCTTTAAGAGATAAGTTCAAGAGCGAAGCGTTTGTGAAGCTTGCCGATAGAGTAAAGGAGCTTACAGAAAGTGAATATTACGTTGATTTGAATGAACGTTTGAAGGAACTTACATCACGTGTTAGAGAAATAAAGAGCGTTACTATCGGCGTGAATTTAGATGCAAGATTAAGACCTGAAAATGCTGGCGTATTAAGCATTAATAATGAAAAATTCAAGTCAGGAGACTTATTGCAAAAAATACTTCGTCTTGATTTTAAAACCGATGAATATACCTGTATAGCTTCATTGCAGCCATTTGTAAAGGGTAATAATGAAAATCAGCAAAACGCATTAAATTATGCATTTAATAATGCTTTGAATACTGTATTTAAATCTTCAATGCGTTCTTGGAAAAAGGTAGTTCAAGCGTACGTTCTTGAAAATGCTGACTTTTTAATTAAGCTTTTACCAGAAATTGAGTTTTTGGTTAAAACCACAGAGCTTATAAATAAGCTAAAAATTACAGGTAATGACCTTTGCTTCCCCAAAATGCAGGCGATAGAGAGTAAATCTTTTAATGTTAAAAGTATATATAACCCTGTTGTAGCATATAAGCTGAGCAAAAAAATGGTTGAAAATGATTTTGCTTTTGACGAAAACGGAATGTTTTATGTATTGTCCGGACCAAATAGAGGCGGTAAATCTGTAATTTCATGCGCCATAGGTCTTACGTTTGTGTTAGCTCAATTAGGGGCATGCGTTCCTGCTAAAGAGGCTATTATTAGTCCTGTTGACGGTATATTCACTCATTTTCCAACAGGTAGCGATGATACGATTGATAAAGGCCGTCTTGGAGAAGAGTGCGCAAGATTAGATGAAATATTTAATGACGTAACAGAGTTTAGCTTAGTAATTTTAGATGAAACGTTATCTTCAACCGGATCTTTTGAAGCGTCATACATTGCATCTGAGATTATATGTGGATTTTCAATGGTTAAGTGTAGAGGAATCTTTTCTACTCACTTACATGAGTTAACTTCAATGCTTGATGAAATTAATGAAAAATGCATTTCTGACGGCGGAGCAAAGATTGATACTTTAGTTGCAGGTATGGAGGAAGGGGAGCGAAGCTTTAAAATTTCCCGTCAAAAGCCTAATGGAAGAAGCTATGCAAGTGATATTGCAAGCAAATACGGAATATCCCTTGAAAATATTTTGAAAAAAATTTTAAAAAAATAAAATTTGCTATTGCAATTTAAAATAGACTATGCTATAATACATAGCGTAATTTTAGTAAGTTAAGTTTCTTAACAAACGGAGGTGTTAAAATGGCTAAATGTTCAGTATGCGGAAAGGGCGTAACATTCGGACACAATGTATCCCACTCAAACCGTAAAACAAACAGAACTTGGAAACCAAACATCAGAAAAGTAAAAGCTGTTGTTGATGGTTCTAACAAGACAGTAAATGTATGCTCACGTTGTCTTCGTTCAGGCAAGGTAGCGCGTGCTTAATTAAATGAAAAATAAACACCGTTTTTACGGTGTTTTTTCATTTTGGAGGGGTAAATATGATAATTGCAGTAAGCTATCAAATTTCTGACAAGCTACAAAGTGCGGTAGATGCTAAAGTGGTTCCGCTTTTGCCATATGATAAGCTTGATACACCTGTATCATCTCATGCAGATATGCTTTTATGCGTTATTGAAAATATGGTGTTTTGCTATGAAGACTATTACAAAAATAACGTTTCACTGTTTAATGAGATTGAACAAAAAGGGTATGATGTTATTAGGGTCAATCACCAATGCAACAAAAAATATCCTTACGATATAGGCTTAAACGCGTTAATTATCGGTAAGAAAATTTTCTGCAAGAAAGACCATGCTGCAAAAGAAATTTTAGATTATGGCAAACAGAACGGTTATTCAATCATTGATGTTAAACAGGGTTATTCTGGTTGCTCATGCTTTGTGGTTAATGAAAATACCGTTATTACATCAGATTTAGGAATGAAAAAATCATTAGAAAAAGAAGGAATTAAGGTGTATATCGTTTCTAATGAAAAAATTGTCCTAAGCGGTTATAATTGTGGTTTTGTCGGGGGGAGTGGCTTTGTTTTGGATAAAAGAGCCTATTTTTTTGGTAACTTTCAAGATTTAATTGAAGAAAATCACAATGAAATTTTAGAATGTTTTCAAAAAAATCAAATTGACGTATATTCAATATTTGATGAATGCCTAAAAGACTATGGTGGAGCGAAGATTTTTTTGTAAAATATTATATAATTTGCGCAAAAGACTTGAAAATAAATATTTATATGATATACTATATATATAATATTATATTTGGAGGAATCTATGGAGAGCGTTAGAGAATTTTTTAATCACTATCTTACTTATTTTTCAATGATCAGCATCATAGATGTGATTGATATAATTTGCCTTACCGTAGTTTTATATACAGCGTTTAGATTTGTTAGAGAAAGAAGAGCAGGAAAGCTTGTTTTAGGTATTGGGTTTTTAGCGATTTTTCTTTTGATTTGTCAGTTCCTTTCTTTAAAGGCGATGAAATTTATTTTGCTTAGCTTATTTGACGTTGGTATTGTTTTAATCGTTATTGTTTTCCAACCTGAACTAAGAGCTGCCCTTGAGAAAATGGGTGATAACTCTATTAAGGGCGTAAAAAGCATAGCAGGAAGAAAAAATAATACGCAAATCACAAATATGATTGAAGAGGCAACTAGTGCCGTATTTGATTTGGCAAAAGAAAAAACAGGTGCACTTATTATTTTTGAAAGAAACACAAAGCTTGGCGATGTAATTCTTACAGGTACTGTTTTAGATGCAGAGTTAAGCTCCCAGCTCATTAAAAACATATTTTTTAACAAAGCGCCTTTACATGACGGAGCGATAATAGTTAGAGATTCTAGAATTTATTCCGCAGGATGTACCTTACCTTTGTCCGCTAATCCTAATATAAGCAAGGATTTAGGTACACGTCATAAAGCAGCTCTTGGAGTTAGTGAGAATAGCGACTGTGTTGCCGTAGTTGTTTCTGAGGAAAGCGGAATTGTTTCTATGACTCACAACGGAAACATTAAGAGAAATTTAACAAAATCTGACCTTAAGGAGCATCTTGAAGATTTCTTAGCGGATACTGCTGAGCAAAGAAAAAACAGATAAATTTAATAAGGCATAAGGAGAAATATGGATAAGTTTACCAAAACCACCGAAATGGATATTTCCGCAATGCACGAAACCGAGGAAAAAGCGCCTAAGAAAAGCAAAATAGGTAGCATAGTTGCTATTGTTGTATGCTTATTCGTAGCGGTTGTTATTTGGTTATATGCGATGGAAATTGATATTGCCGAGCATACAAGAGAATATAATAACGTCAGTGTTGATTTGGTAGGAAATGCTGACTATGATATATCTGGAGATTTAAGTGTCAATGTTGTGTTAGTTGGACCTAACAGTGATCTTGTTGATATTGAAAAGAGCGACATAAGGGTTGTTCTTGATTTTTCAAAGATAAATAACTTTATTTTTGGAAGTGAGCATGAATATTCAGTAGATATTAATTTGCCTGATGAGTATAAGCAGCGTGTAATTGGCGAAGAGACAACAGTAAAATTAATTATTAACGAGAAAAAATAATGCTATGAAAATAATTATTGAACAGATTAAAACCAACGTTGACGTAACAGATAATGAAATATTCGAAATTGCAAAGGCACGATTATCAAAAACACGTGCCTTTGTGTTTTCTGGGAAAATGTGTATCTATAAGCGTTCTATTGATGCAAGACACAAGGATGATATAAAATTCGTTTCTTCTGTTTGTGCTGAAGTAGAAGCTAAAAAAAGCGTAAACGAAGATGTACTTTCAAAGTTTGGTATTAAATATTTAGCTGACGATAATATCGAAATTAAGTTAAAAGGACAAATGCCAATGGAATCTCCGCTAGTGGTAGGCTTTGGTCCAGCTGGTATGTTTTGTGCTTTAATTCTTGCACGAGCAGGCTTAAAACCAATAGTTATAGAGCGTGGAGACGACGTTGATACGCGTGTTGAAAAGGTTAATAGCTTCTATAAGAATAAGACTTTAGACGTAAATTCAAATATTCAATTTGGAGCAGGCGGAGCAGGCACGTTTTCCGATGGAAAGCTGACTACGCGAATAAACGACTCAAAATGCTCATTTGTTCTTAAGACGTTTGCTGAGCTTGGTGCTCCTGATGATATAGTATATAACGCTAAGCCTCATATTGGTACCGATATGCTACGTGATGTTGTTAAAAATATGGCAACAGAAATAGAAAGACTAGGTGGAAAGATTTATTATAGAACGTGCTTAGTGTCTTTTGATAATAATATTGCTACAACAAATAATGGTAGTTTTCCGTATTCATCACTTGTTCTTGCGATTGGACATAGTGCCAGAGATACGTATACTTATCTTTTAAATAAAGGTGTAGCAATTGAGCCTAAGCCTTTTTCAGTTGGAGTTAGAGTAGAGCATTTAAGAGAAGATATCAATGAGGCAATGTACGGAAAACACGCTGATGATGAGCGTTTAGGTGCTGCAAGCTATAATGTTTCTCATAGGGAAAACAATAAGGGTGTATATTCTTTTTGTATGTGTCCCGGAGGAGAGGTTGTTTGCGCTCAAAGTGAAGAAAATACCGTTGTTGTTAATGGTATGAGTGTATATGCACGTGATGGTGTAAATTCCAATTCTGCTATTGCAGTTCAGGTTGATAAAGAGGATTATGGTGCAACACCGCATAAGGCCATTGAATTTCAAAGAGATTTAGAGAAAAGAGCATTCCTTGCTGCAGGCTCAAGCTATAAAGCACCTGTACAGACGCTAGGCGATTTCTATGAAGGAAAAGCTATAAATTACCCTTCAAGAATACTTCCAACATATATGAATGGATATACGGCGGTGTCTGATATAAACAATATTTTACCTAAATTTGTGTGCGACTATTTAAAATTAGGATTTGAGAAATTTGGTAAAAAAATTAAAGGCTTTGATGCAAAGGACGTGCCTATAACAGGTGTTGAAACAAGAACTTCTGCTCCTATTCGTATAATTAGAAATGACAAATATTTGCTTTTAGGAAGCAATAATGTGTATCCATGTGGCGAGGGCGCAGGCTATGCTGGAGGAATAATGAGTGCCGCAGTAGATGGCATAAACGTTGCTCTGGCGATTTTAGAGAGATAATAAAATAAAGAAAGATAGATAAAATGAGTGAAAGACAAAAAAGAAAGTGGCAGATTAAGCATAAAGCTGATGATGAAAATAAGATTTTAGACATTTCTTCATCATTAGGATGCTCATACGTTTTAGCGTCTTTATTGGTTAATAGAGGCTATGATAACGTAGAGAGTGCTGAGTGCTTTTTGAAAAAGGGTCAAGAAATTTTACATGATCCATTTCTGTTTAACGATATGAATATAGCCGTTGATAGAATCTTAGATGCTATTAAAAGTAACGAAAAGATTACTATATATGGCGACTATGACGTGGACGGTGTTACCTCTGTTAGTATATTGTATTTATATCTTGACAAAATTGGTGCTAACGTTGATTACTATATTCCTTGCAGAAAGGGCGAAGGATATGGTGTATCAATAGATGCATTGACGAAATTAAAAAACAACGGTACGAAGCTTATTATTACCGTTGATACAGGTGTTACTGCTATTGAAGAGGCTAAGTATGCGGCTGAATGTGGAATTGATTTTCTGGTAACAGACCATCACGAGTGTACAGATATATTGCCCAGTGCATTAGCGGTTATAAATCCTAAAAGACGCGATACAACCTACCCGTTCCCAAATTTAGCCGGCGTTGGTGTTGTGTTTAAGCTTTTATGCGCTATTGAGTCAGTATATAGCGATATAAGCGTTTTAGAAGCGACCAAGAGAATAGCAATGAATTACTCTGATTTAACGGCTATTGGAACGATTGCTGACGTTATGCCTGTTACAGACGAAAACAGAATAATTATTGCATACGGACTTCAACGAGCAGAGAAAACCAATAATATTGGCTTAGAGACTTTAATCCGTGTTTGCCGATATGGCGAAGGTAAAATTATTAAATCAAAATCCAAAAAGAAGCTAACCTCTGGCTTTATCGGCTTTACGTTAGCACCAAAAATTAATGCCGTTGGTAGAATTAGTTCGGCGTCAAGTGCAGTTGAGTTATTTTTAGCTAAAAATGAAGAGATCTCTGAAAAATATACTCAAGAGTTGTGCGAAATTAATAGAGAAAGACAGTTTACTGAGAATAAAATAGCCGAAGAAGCATATGAAATTATTGAGGAAAACGGATATTTTATGAACAGTATGATCATTCTTGACAATAATGAGTGGCACAATGGTGTTATTGGTATTGTATCCTCAAGAGTTACTGATAAGTATGGTGTACCTTCAATTTTAATATCCTTTGAAGGAAACGAAAACCCTAATGATGATGAAGCTATCGGCAAGGGCTCCGGACGTAGCTTGCCAGGAATGAATTTGGTTGAAGCATTATCATCATGTTCTGATATACTTGAAAAATCAGGAGGACATGAGTTAGCTGCCGGATTAACTATAAAAAGAAAAAACTTACCTGAATTAAAGCGTCGCTTAGAGGAATACGCAAAGGAATGCTTTAAGGATAGCGGTCCTGAAAGAATTTTAGAAATTGATAGTGAGCTGTCAACTTCTCAAATTACACTTGCATTAGCTCAAGAGTTAACTGTTCTTGAACCATATGGCGTTTCTAATCCAGCTCCAATTTTCGCGTGCAGAAATATGGTTATTGAGGATATTGTGCCTGTTGGTGGTAACCGCCATTTAAGACTATCCTTGTCAAAGGACGGCAAACAATACTCTGCAATGTTGTTTTCCGTTTCTCCAGAAGAGTTTTGGCTAAGTATATCTGATGAGGTTGACGTTGCATTCAACATTGAAACGAACGAATATGCTGGTAATGTATCGCTTCAAATAAGTATTAAGGACATTTGTGTAAGCGAAAGGTCAAGACTTTTACAGGAACAAAATGAGCAAATGTACCTTGATGCAAAAGAGGGAAGAAGCATGTTAGGCGCAGAAAACATTATACCTGAAAGAGATGAATTTGCTGTTGTTTACAATCATCTTTTAGGATGCGCAAGATGTGGACAGGATACATATTCATTTTATAGATTATTAACTGACATATCACGTTCAGGAAAGGGGAGCACTCTTAATTATGTTAAAATAAAAATGATTATTAAGGTGTTTAGAGAGCTAAACATTATTTCAATCAATGAAATTGACCATATTAATTTTAGCTTTAAGATTTCCTTTACTAAAAATAAAACCAGCCTAGATAAATCAAATATACTTAAAAAGCTAAAGAGCATGTATCAATCTAAA
Source organism: Eubacteriales bacterium (assembly GCA_045632345.1). GTDB lineage: Bacteria > Bacillota > Clostridia > Oscillospirales > CAG-272 > RGIG2000. The sequence continues at coordinate 101,060 of JAZQWM010000018.1, forward strand.
AAATAAGGAGGTGGATATATGTCAAATGAAAACTATGTAGAAATTTCTAATCTTTTAGATATTATAGACAAAAATGGCAGAAGCTACGATATAGAGAAAATTAAGTTTGCGTTTTCATATGCTAAGGAAATGCACGAAGGTCAAATGCGTCTTAGCGGTGAACCATATATATCCCACCCCATTTCTGTTGCTGAAATTGTTGCTCAGCTTGGTTTAGATACAGATTCAATTTGTGCCGCATTTTTGCATGATACAGTTGAGGACTGTCCTGATAAAACAAATCTTGATGAAATTACACGACTTTTTGGTTGTGATGTAGCGCTTTTAGTTGATGGTGTTACTAAAATTAAGTCTATCAACATAGAGGATAAGGAAGAGGAGCATATTGAAAACGTTCGTAGAATGCTTCTTGCTATGTCAAAGGATATAAGAGTTATCTTTATCAAGCTATGTGATAGAGTTCACAATATGCGCACGCTTTACGTTAAAAAGGACGCTAAGAGAAGAGCGACCGCGCTTGAAACAATGCACATTTATGCGCCTTTGGCTCACCGTCTTGGTATGCAAAGAGTTAAGCAAGAGCTTGAAAATTATGCTTTACAATATCTTGATCCTATTGGATATGAAGAGGTGAAGAAGCATATTGACAGCAAATATGGTGAAAACGTTAGTTTTATAGAAAAGCTAAAATCCTTTGTTACCGAAAAATTAGAGAGCTTAAATATTAATTTCAAGCTAAAGGGTAGAGTTAAGACCGTATATAGCGTATATCGCAAAATGTATAATCAAAACAAATCCTTTGATGAAATTTATGACTTTTATGCTTTACGTATTATTGTAAACAATGAGCTTGAATGCTATACCGCTCTTGGCTTAATTCATGAAATGTTTAAGTCAATGCCAGGTAGATTTAAGGACTATATTTCAACACCAAAGCCTAATATGTATCAATCGCTTCACACCACAGTTATTGGTAAGGAAGGTATTCCATTTGAGGTTCAAATTAGAACCAAAGAGATGCATCAGGTGGCTGAATACGGTATCGCAGCACACTGGAAATATAAAAGTGGAGAAAAATCATCTGCCGATATTGATAAAAAGCTTGATTGGATATCAAAGCTTATTGATACTGAAAGTGACGTAATAGACCATGAGGACTTTTTACATGCTTTTAAAATTGATATTTTCCATGATGAAACCTTTGTATTTACACCTAAGGGCGATGTTGTTGCACTTCCGTTAGGTGCTACACTTATTGACTTTGCATACACAATTCATACAGGCGTAGGTAATAAAATGGTAGGTGCTAAAATTAACGGCAGAATTGCGCCTATTGACTCTGTTCCTAAGAATGGAGATATTGTTGAAATAATTACCTCAAACGCTTCAAAAGGACCAAGCAGAGATTGGCTCAACATAGTAAAGACTAGTGAAGCGCGCAATAAAATCAGACAATGGTTTAAAAAGGAAAAGAGAAGTGAAAACATTCTTGTTGGTAAAGCAGTTATCGATAAGGAATTTTCAAGAATCAGAGCTATTTTAACTGAAGAAGAGAAGCTGGAAATAGTTACTCTTATCGGTAAGCGATTTGGAATGAATGAGGCTGACGACCTTTATAATGCTATTGGATATGGTGGAGTACCCGTTTCAAAGGTTGAGCCTAAGCTAAAAAATGAATACGAAAAGCATTATGCTGAAAAGCACAAGGATGAAACACCTGTTGTTATTGAGCCTACTGTATCTAACACCAACAGAAAGCGAAAATCTAACGGCGGCGTAATTATTGATGGCGAGGACGGCTGTGCTGTGAAATTTGCAAGATGCTGTAATCCTTTGCCAGGAGAGAGCATTATTGGATTTATTACAAAGGGATATGGTATTTCAATTCACAAATCCGACTGCCCTAATATCAAAAATGCATATTCTCATGAGGAAAACGCTAATAGATTTGTAAAAGCAGAATGGGATATACCTACAAATAATTCATATAAATCATCATATGATTCTGCTATTCAAATTCTGGTTAATAACAGAATGTCCCTTCTTGCTGAAATTACTGCTGCACTTTCAGAAATGAAGGTTGATATTGTGTCAATCAGCACAAAGAATATTGAAGATACTACTCTTATGAATATGACAATTTCATGTAAGGATATTGGTCATTTTAATGCTATTTTATCAAGAATAAGAAACATTAAGGACGTTATAAGAGTAACAAGAGTTGTAAGCTCTTCAAAATAATTTAATGAAAGGTACAAATACAAAGTGAGACTTTTACTTAATGGAAATATCAATAGAACGTATGTACAATCGCTTTGTATGATGTTCTTTCATGGAGAAAAATTCCCTGAAAATGAAGAAAATCCAACTAAAATATTGACAATTAATTCTTATGATACAGAAAATGGAATTGAGTGCGAATGTATTTTAGAGGTTGATGGTAGAGTTGCTAAATCAAAAGGATTTGCCAAATTCATAGAGGGCGAAAAATATGAGCGAACCTCTAAATCTGCCGTTGGAATGGCGGTTTATAAAGCTGGAGTTGAGATAGCAAATAAAGCTATTCCATGGGGAATTTTAACAGGAATAAGACCGTCAAAGGTAGCACATGAGTTAATTGGAAAATATGGCGATTTTGAGGCGAAAAATATTCTTAAAACAAGATACTTTTTAAGTGATAATAAAGCTGAACTTGCCGTAAGAGTGGCGAAAAATGAAGGGGAAATTTTAAAGATAAGCAATAATAACAATTGCAGTCTTTATATATCCATTCCTTTTTGTCCTTCAAGATGTAGCTATTGTTCTTTTATCTCCTACGCTACACCAAAGCTTTTTGAGCTTATTCCTGACTATATTAAAAAGCTTACCAATGAAATTGTGTCAACACTTAATGAAATTAAAAAACAAGGCTTAAATCTTCTTACAATTTACATAGGTGGCGGAACACCAACAGTTTTAACTGAAAATCAACTTGAATCAGTTTTAAAAGCTATTTATGATAATACTGACGTTAGTAAATTGTTGGAATTTACCTTAGAAGGTGGAAGACCTGACACAATTACTGATGAAAAATTAAAAATCGCAAAAAAGTATGGTGTAGATAGAATAAGCGCAAATCCTCAAACTCTTAACGATTATGTATTGGAATCAATAGGTAGGAAGCATACTGTTAGCGATTTTCTTGAAGCTTTTGATAGAGTTAAAAATAGTGGAATTAAATTTGTAAATACCGATTTAATTGCAGGACTTGAAAACGATAGCTTTGAAAGCTTCAAATCAACAGTTGACAAAATAATAGATTTAAATCCAGATAACATAACGGTTCATTCTTTCTCTGTCAAAAAATCCGCACAAATTTTAAGAGATGATGAGAAAATATACCATAAAAACAATAATTTTGCTGTAAAAAGCGTTGATTATGCGTATGAAAAGCTTACAGCATGCGGATATGAGCCGTATTATATGTACCGTCAAAAAAATACAGTTTGTGATTTAGAAAATGTTGGATATGCCAAAAAAGGCACGTTTGGAATATACAATGTTCTTATGATGTCAGACTGTCATACAGTTTACGGAGTAGGGGCAGGATCAACTACTAAAATTGTAAAAGATTTTGACGGAAAAATAGAAATTAATAGAATATTTTCAAAAAAATATCCATATGAATATTTGCAGGATAAGTAATTGTCTTGGGAAGGAGGCATAGGTTGAAAAACATTAATATTATCTTTAATAACGAGCAGGACAAAATTGACTTCGTAAATGAGTGTGAAAAGGATTTTGAGCAAAGACTTGACGAAGTAAGCCAAAAAGCAATAAATAGTGGAGTGAAAATTTTACTTTTATCCGGTCCTACCTGTGCCGGAAAAACAACAACAGCTAATAAAATTATTCACGACTATCATAAAATAGGAAAAAGTGTTACTGTTATATCAATAGATGATTTTTTCAAGGAAAGGCACGAGGATAGAGAAGTTAACGAGGAAGTAAAACTAGACTACGATTCAGTTGACGTTATTGACTTGCCGCTTTTAGCTGAATGTATTAGCAAAATTAAAGCCGGAAACACGATTAGCGTACCTAAATTTGATTTTGTAACACAAAAAAGAAGTGGATACACTAAACACGTTATAGATGAGAATGAGATAATAATTTTTGAAGGAATACAGGCTGTATATCCTGAAATAACGTCGCTTTTTGATGTAGAATACAGAGGCGTTTTTATATGTGTAAACGAAGATGTATGTATAAATGGCGTTTGTTTTACAAAAAATGAAATTAGACTAATTCGTCGCATAGTAAGAGATGAAAAATTTAGAGGAGCAACTCCTGAATTTACTTTCTATCTTTGGGAATCTGTAAGAGAAAATGAGGAAAAAAGCATTTTCCCTAATAAAGATATTTGTAAAATTCAAATAGACTCATTTATGTGCTATGAGCTATTTTTGATGAAAAATTACTTAATTGAAGCGCTTTCAAGCTTAAATGAATGTAGTAAATACTATGAAAAGGCGAAAACTCTTTTAGAAAAGGTAAGTAGACTTGATGAAATTAGCTATGATTATATACCTAAAGGATCATTATATACTGAATTTTTAGGCAAAAAATAATGTGAGGAAGCAGATTGGATATAAATAAGAAAAAAGCATCACCCAAAAGTGCTATTGGAATGTTTTTTTCAGGAGTGTTTGTATTAACCTTAGCAAACATTCTTGTCAAAGCAGTTGGACTTATATCGAAAATTGTATTAAATCGCGTTGTAGGAAGCGTAGGAGCAGGATATTATAGCTCTGCATATGAAATTTATGCTTATCTTTACGTAATTTCTACGTCCGGATTACCTGTTGCAATTTCGATAATGGTTTCTAAGAGCCGAGGACGAGGAAAAATTAAGGAAGCTAAAAGAATATTTGACATTGCGTTTTTTGTTTTGCTTGTAATTGGTACTGTTTTTTCTCTTGGTATGATTGCGTTTTCTGACCAAATAGCAACACTTATTGGTGCAAGCGATACAAAATTGGCGATAATAATGGTAGCTCCCACAATGCTTTTTATATGCATATCAAGCTGCTTAAGGGGATATTTTCAAGGATATCAGTTAATGACACCAACAGCTATTTCGCAGCTAATTGAGGCCATTATTAAGGTTCTTTTAGGTGTGTTGCTTGCATTTTATGCAAAAAACAAGGGATATAATGACTTTGTTGTTGCAGCATATACGATTTTAGGTGTAACTATTGGCGTATTGCTTGGAATGATATATCTATACGTTAAAAAGCTATCATTCAAGGAATACAATTATTTGCCCGAGGGGTTGCTAGACGAATATCAAAAAAGTAAAAAGCAAATTTTAAAAGATCTTTTTGCTATCGCAATTCCTATCACATTAAGCTCATCTGTTTTGTCATTGACTACAATAATTGATACTGTTATGGTGCAAAATAGATTACTTGCTTATGGCATGAATGAACTATCGGTACGAATTTATTATGGAGATTATACTTCTCTTGTAATTTCAATGTTTAATTTGCCAACGATATTATTTTATCCTATTGCTAATGCATTAGTACCTTTAATATCGTTAGCACAGGGCGAAAAAAATCAGCAAAAGAGCAGAGAAATCAGGGAATTAAGCTTAAGAATAATAAATATCATTGCTATTCCATGCGCGATTGGCTTAGGAATATTTTCATATCCTATTCTAAGCCTACTCATGTTTAAAGAGGAATCCGTTGCAAGAGCAGCACCATGGCTATCCATTGCAGCTGTTTCCGTTATGTTTTTAGGCATAATATCTGTAACTAATGCATTTTTAAATACCGCTGGAAAGCAAAGGTTGCCTATAATTTCAATGATTGTTGGCGCAATAGCGAAATTGATATCTAATTATTTTTTACTAGGTAAAATAGGAATTTTAGGTGCGCCTATTAGCACGGTTATATGCTATTTGTGCGCTTCATCACTAAATATTTATTTTACTGTAAAGAATTTCGGCAAAGTAGGGAGCTTAAAAAAGTCCTTTGTTTTACCTATAATATCTTCAATTTTAGCTATTGGCTCATCAGCTGCTATATACGTAGTGCTTTCAGCTTTTTTACCTGATAAAATATCTACAATTATAGCGATTGCGTTGGCAGCTATGTTATATTTTGTCGTGTCATTTAAGACAAAATCGGTAACAATTGATGATATTTATATGATTCCAAATAGCGAAAAAATCTTAAATTTTCTATTTAGATTCAAATTTTTTAAGAAATTAGTACAAAATAGATAAAAAAATGAGATTTTTATAGATTTTTTTGTAAAATATTTCAATAAAATACTTGAAATATTAAAATTTAGATGTTATAATATAAGTACAAAGACCGAATGTATTCGGGATAAGTAAATTTTAAAATTAAGGAGAAAAAAACCAATGAACAAGTCAGAGCTTATCGAAGTAGTAGCTAACGAAACAGATCTTAAGAAGAAGGATGCAGAAGCAGCAGTTAATGCAGTTTTAGCAGCATTAGAGAAAGCACTCGTTGAAGGTGATAAAATTCAACTTATCGGATTCGGTACATTCGATGTAAAAGAAAAAGCAGCTAGAGAAGGTCGTAACCCTGCAACAGGCGAAACAATTCAAATTGAGGCTTCAAAGCAGGTTAGATTTACAGCTGGTAAAACACTTAAGAACAAGATTAACGCGTAAATACTTGCAGACCTGCGTATCTTTTGATGCGCAGGTTTTAAATTTTAAGGAGAAATATGAGAATAGATAAATTTTTAAAGGTATCTAGAATTATTAAAAGACGTACTGTTGCTAATGAGGCATGCGATGCTGCACATGTAAGCGTAAACGGAAGACCCGTAAAGGCGTCATATGACGTTAAAGAGGGCGACATAATAGAAATTACCTTTGGAGAAAAGAAACTTAAGGTAAAGGTGCTGGACGTTCGTGATGTCATTAGAAAAAATGATGCATCAAGCTTATATGAGATAGTGGCTGAGTAATATTTTCAGCCATTTTTTCATATCCTTGTTATAGTACATTTACAAGGAGCTTATTATGATTGAAGTATCAAAGGAATTAAATCATGACGTAATATTAAAATCGCGAAAAAGGCTTGAAATGACAGACATAAATGACGTTACTAGCTATGATGAAAGTGAAATTGTTGTTCAAAATAGCAGTTCAAGCTTATCAATAGAAGGGGAAAACCTTAAAATTGAAAGATTTGATTCGGAAAAAGGCGAATTGATAGTTAACGGAACAGTAAATGGTATTTTCTATTTTGGTAAAGAAAACAAAAAGAAAAAAGCGTTATTTAAATAAAATGGAAATATCGATAAAATACCAGTTAATATCAACCATGTACTCAATTATTTTAGGCTTTTTCACGGGCTTAATTTACGATTGGATGAAAATATTAAGGAAGCTTTTAATTGGAGAAATATCAAGAAAGACTCAACAAAAAATTTTAAAAATTAAATTTCCGCTAATTAATCTGAAATTTAATGATTTATCTTTGAACTTTAGAAAAAAATCAGTATATTTTATATTTGACATGTTGTTTTTTATAATTTTAACACCTATAATGTTGATTTTTACTTATGCAGTATCAAACGGTACGCTAAGATGGTATATAATTATAGGTGCATTTATAGGTTTTTTATGTTATTATTATTCAATTAGTAAAATTGTGCTATTTGTTTATGAATATATCCTTGTTATATTAAAAATTGTTGTGTCTTACGTTATATATTTTGCTAAAATACCTCTAACTAAGATAAATTTAAAAATCAAACGTAAATTAAATAGCTTTAAAATGAAAAAGAAGTCTAAAAAAGAGAAGAAGCCGACAGAAGAAAAAGCAAAAAACAGACAGATTATATTATACGGATTTAAAAAATAAAATCACCGTTTATACAATAAACGGTGATTTCTTTACGGGTTTTTCATGAACAAACAAAAAAATTCATGATACCGCAGCAACAGATAATTCTTATTTACAAGAATTGCCTGAGCAGTTACGACTTAGAACAAAAGATTCACAGTCCACACACTGAGAAACAGTGGGATTACATTCATGAGTACCAATGCTAACAGTATCTAACACACAATAGTTTGTGTCTTTCGCATGGTTAGCGCATGAAACAACAGTACATTTAATACAATGGTTTGGTTGCTTATTCATAAAACACTCCGAAAAAAATTATTTGAAATCTTGCGATTTCAATATTATAATAACCAAATAATTTTTATTTATTCAAAAAAGCCATAAAAATTAAATTTATTGTTGACTAACAAAATATAATATGTTATAATACACTTCGTTAATCTGGGTATAGCGCAGATGGTAGCGCGCTACCTTGGGGTGGTAGAGGCCGTGGGTTCAAATCCCGCTACTCAGATAAAGAAACCGCAGTATTTTCATATTGCGGTTTTCTATTTTTAAATATGATTGGAGCTACTGTAATAGGAGCAATTTGTCAGTCGATAATATCTGTTATACATCAACCAAAACCTATTTATACTGCTTTTTTAGCGATAAATATTGCTTCGCTTGTAGTTAATATTGTTTGTTTTGTCTGTGATTTACATAAAAATAAAAAGAAAAAATAAAATATATTTATAAATAAAACTCGCAATCTTTTGATTGCGAGTTTTACTTATTTCATAATATATTCTGGCTTTGAAACCTTGTTTATACAATCAGCAGTAATAATTACCTTTACAATATCCTTGTTTGAAGGAATTTCGTACATTATCTCAGTCATTGTTTCTTCCATAATTGAACGAAGTCCTCTTGCACCTGTTTTTCTTTCAATTGACTTTTTAGCAACTGATACGAGTGCATCATCTGTAAATTCAAGCTCAACGCCATCAATTTCAAATAATTTTACATATTGCTTTGCTATGGAATTCTTTGGCTTTGAAAGAATTTTTACAAGTGCATCCTCATCAAGCTCCTCAAGACCAACCATAACTGGTAATCTACCAACTAATTCAGGTATCAAACCATATTTAACAATATCGTGAGCAGTAACATCCTCATAAATCTTTGTGTCAAGAACAACCTGCTTACTCTTGATTTCACCGCCGAAGCCCATAAGCTGTTTACCCTTACGACCTTGTATAATGCTTTGTAAGCCGTCAAATGCGCCACCACAGATAAAGAGTATATTCTTAGTGTCTATGCGCAAAAACTCTTGGCTAGGATGCTTTCTGCCACCTTGAGGAGGTACGTTGGCAACAGTGCCTTCAAGAATTTTCAAAAGTGCTTGTTGAACGCCTTCGCCGGATACGTCGCGAGTTATTGAACGGTTTTCGCTCTTTCTTGAAATTTTATCAATTTCATCAATATAAATAATACCCTTTTCAGCCTTAGCTATGTCAAAATCAGCAGCTTGAATAAGTCTTAAAAGAATGTTTTCAACGTCTTCGCCAACATATCCTGCTTCAGTAAGCGTAGTAGCATCAGCGATAGCGAAAGGAACGTTTAAAGTTCTTGCAAGTGTTTGTGCAAGGTAAGTTTTACCAACACCGGTAGGTCCAATAAGCAAGATATTGCTTTTTTGGATTTCTACGTCATCTAATGCTTCTTTATTTTTCCTTTCATTATAAATAAGTCTTTTGTAATGATTATATACTGCAACAGAAAGAGCAATTTTAGCCTTATCCTGTCCAATTACGTAATCATCAAGCTTTTCCTTCATTTGCATAGGGGTAGGTAGAGAAGTGAGGTCTAAGCTAACCTCATGATTCTCATCCTCAACGTCTAAATTATAATCCTCTAATACCTGCTGACATAAATCAATGCAAAAGTCGCAAATATTAGCACTTCCGTTTGGAGCAGGTATCATGAATTCAACGTCATTTTCCGTTCTGCCACAGAAGGAGCATTTTCTCATTTCCTTCATTAATTATACTCTCTTATCAATTACTTTATCTACAAGACCGTATGCTGCAGCTTCATCTGCGGATAAGAAATTATCGCGCTCTGTATCTCTTTCAATTTCCTCAAGTGATTTACCTGTGTTCTTTGATAAGATGCTATTAAGTCTGCTTCTTGTCTTTAAAATATGGTCAGCGTGAATCTTAATATCAGAGGCTTGACCTCTTGCGCCTCCTAAAGGCTGGTGAATCATAATTTCGCTATTTGGAAGAGCATATCTCTTGCCCTTAGCACCGCTTGAAAGAAGGAATGCGCCCATGCTTGCAGCCATACCGATACACGTTGTTGATACGTCACATTTAATAAAATTCATTGTGTCATAAATTGCAAGACCTGCGCTAACACTTCCACCTGGGCTGTTGATATAAAGGTTGATGTCCTTATCTGGGTCTTGCGCCTCAAGGAAGAGAAGCTGTGCAACTACTAAGGACGCTGTAGCATCGTTAACCTCATCGCAAAGAAATACAATTCTGTCCTCTAAAAGTCTTGAATAGATGTCGTATGAACGCTCACCTCTGTTAGTTTGTTCAACGACCATTGGAATATAAGCCATAATAATCCTCCTAAAATATTTATTTTTTAACAAAATTACCGCTACATATTTGTGTAGCGGTAAAAATGTAAATAATTTAATTTAACTTTTCCGCTTTTAATTAAGCGTTTGTTACTTCAGCGTTAGCCTTAACGAAATCTACAGCCTTCTTTACGCAAAGGTCAGCCTTAACAGCTTCAGCCTCAACATACTTCTTAACCTCTTCAGCCTTCATACCGTAAGCATTAGCGAGATTTTCGTATTCAGCTTCAACCTCTTCATCAGAAGCAGTGATATTTTCAAGCTCAACAATCTTTTCAAGAGCAAGACGAGTCTTAACTTGTCTTTCAGCCATTGGCTTAAATTGCTCACGAAGTGTTTCAAGTGTTTGACCTGTGTACTTGCAGTATGTGTTAAGGTCAAGTCCTTGCATACGGAGTCTTGAATCATAGTCGCGAACAAAGTTTTCAGCTTCAGCCTCAAACATTGGAGCAGGGATTTCTGCTTCAAGATTTTCAATTAAAGCGTTGATGATTTGCTCTTCAACTGCATTTTCAGCTGCTTTTTCGTTTTTCTTTTCAAGTTTTGCCTTGATGTCAGCCTTATATTCATCTAAAGTATCAAATTCGCTTACATCCTTAGCAAACTCATCGTCAAGCTCTGGAAGCTCATTCTTCTTGATACCGTGAAGGTTAATCTTGAAGATTGCATCCTTGCCTGCAAGGTTTTCTGCATGGTATTCCTCAGGGAACTTAACTGTGATATCAAAGTTTTCACCGATATTGTGACCGATGATTTGATCTTCAAAACCTGGAATGAAGCTATTTGAACCGATAGCTAACTGATAGTTTTCAGCCTTACCGCCGTCAAATGCAACACCATCACAGAAGCCTTCGTAATCGATAGTTGCTAAATCGCCATTTTCAACAGCTCTGTCTGTAACGTCAACGATTCTTCCGTTACGTCCACGAACCATATCAATTTCATTATTAATGTTTTCCTCAGTAACCTCTTCAACAGTCTTAGTTACCTTGAAGCCCTTATACTCCTTGAGAGAAACCTCTGGCTTAACGTAGAACTTAGCCTTGAGTACAACGCCGTTATCGTCAATGCTAACGATATCAAATTCAGGACGGCTAACTACCTTTAAATCAGCCTCCTTAATAGCACTTTCGTATGCATCAGGAATGATTTCGTTTACTGCATCTTCATAGAATACACCCTTACCGTACATCTTTTCAATGATTGAACGTGGAGCTTTACCCTTTCTGAAGCCAGGAATAGTAATCTTCTTTACTTCCTTGCGGTAAACCTTCTCAATTGCTGCATCAAAGGTTGCCTTGTCAGCATCAAATTCGATTTCGTAAAGATTTGTTTCTACCTTTGTGGTATTTTTTAAAGCCATTTTTTTATCCTCCAAATGCTTTGATAAATTATTCCTATCTATTATATATAAAACGATATTAAATGTCAATATATAAATTCAAAAATAATCAAGAAAATTCTAATATTCGCAGGGCATAAGTATCATTGGAACAAAATTTAGATAATCCGCTGATACAAGAGTAAATGAAATACCCTTATATTCTGTGTTTTTTGGTATGCTATAAGAACCGTGAATATGTCCGAAATAGCATTGCTTAATTCCATATTCAAGTAAAACATCAACTATTTCATCGCAAACAAAATTATTAAATACAGGAGGGAAGTGAAAGAAAACAAGCATTTGTTCATTGTTTTCTTGTAATTTTTTTGCTTCATCAAGGCTAATTTTAAGTCTTAACGCCTCACGATTAACAATTTTTTGATATTCAACATCATTAGATGAATTTTGAAGCTTTTCATCAACGTACCAACCACGTGTGCCACAAATAATATAATTTTCTACCTTAAAAGCGTTGTTATATAGAAAATCAACGGTTTTTAAGTCAAGCTCGTTGCAGAAGGCTTTATTTTTTGCCATCGTTCCCCACCAATAATCATGGTTGCCTTTTCCTATGAGCTTTTTTCCTGGAAGCGATTCAACGAATTCAAAATCCAATTTCGCTTCATTATAGTCCATTGCCCAAGAAATATCGCCAGGAACAATAACAGTGTCATCATCATTTACAATAGCGCACCAATTTTTTCTTATTTTTTCCATGTGATTTGTCCATCTTGCACCAAAAACATCCATTGGCTTATCAACAGACAAAGATAAATGTAGGTCCGCAATAGCAAAAATTGACATATTAAAGCTCCTTTCTTAAATTTTTATTGAAAAAGTTAAAAGCGTTTTCAAAAAATATTTTCTTAGCAATTTTGTTTCCAAATTCTTCTTCAATTCTGCAAAAGAGAAGCGGTAAATCAGAAATTGAATTTATACCGCAGGGTAGATTAGATACGCCGTCAAAATCACAGCCTAATGAAAGGCAATCGCTGCAACCAAGCTCTAAAAAGTGGTTAATATGCTTAATTATCGTATTGATATCAGCATTTATTCCTAAATGCTCAGCAGCTAAGCATATACCAATAAGACTGTTACTTAAGCTAATTGCTTTGATTTGCTTATCATTTAAATTCCTTTTGTGATTATGAACAGTATACGCATTAGAATGAGAAGCAATAGGTGATTTACCTAAGCATTCACAAATTTTTAATGCTTCCCAAAATACTTTCTCCGATGAATGAGATAAATCAATAGTTATCCCCAATTCACAGCTCTTTAAGACAACATTTTTGCCAAAATCAGTTAGTGGAGAATTAGTATTCCAGCCACCGCCGATACAGCCATCATCCCTCCAATTAAGCGTTAAAACCTTAACACCCATTGAATAGAGCTCAAACAAGCGATCAATGTTACCGTTTAATAGCCTTGCATCCTCAACTGCTAAAATAAAACCGCTTTCATTATGTACATCTACCGTATCTAAGAGGCGGATTTTTTGTGATTTAGCGAATTTTATGGTGCGTAAGCAATTTTCATAAGCTTCATCATTAGAAAGCTTATAATCAGACCAAATTGCGCCTATCTGTAAGTATTTTGAAAAAATCTGTGCTTTTTTCAAAGAAATTTGAAGTGAATTATCCTTGATATTTTCTTTCCTTTTGTAAATCTCATAAAGAGTATCACAATGAAGATCAAATAAAGGAATCAATTTTACCTCGAAACTGCATTCTCAATATAATTGATAGAGCAGAGCTTTAATTTTTTGTCTGCCACACATGTAACCTCACAAACGTCAATGCGCATTGATTTGTTTTTGAGCTTAGGTGGAAGACTCTTACAAAAAGCATATGCGAATTTTATTAAATTCGTTCGTTTATTATAGTCAACAGCGTTACCTGGGCGTGAGACGTTGTTTTTGTCCTCGCGTCTAGTTTTTACCTCAACAATGATTATATGCTCTTTGTCATATGCAATTATATCAGCTTCTAAATGACCTATTGTGATGTTTTTTCCAAAAATTTTGTATTTTTTTGTTCTTTTTAAGTATTTGACACATTGTTTTTCGCCAAATGTGCCAACGTCCTTTGAATTAAATTCTTTCATAATTATTTATTTAAGAATTTTAAAAAAGAAGGTCGATGAATTGGAGTTATTCCGTGCTCCCTTAAAGCATCCATATGTACCTTAGTACCGTATCCCTTGTGCTTAGCAAAGCCGTATTCTGGATATTCTTTATCAAAATCATAGCACATGCGGTCTCTTGTAACCTTGGCTAAAATTGAGGCTGCCGCAATGGAAGGAGATATGGCATCTCCGCCAACTACGGTTTTTGTTTCAATTTCAAATCCGCGTGATGTGTTACCGTCAATTAAAGCTAAATCAGGCTTGATTTCGAGTCCGTCGACAGCTCTATTCATTGCAAGCATAGCGGCGTTTAATATATTAATTTCTTCAATTTCTTCAACTGAAGCGGATGCGATTGAGTAGCATACAGCGTTTTCAATTATTATATCAAAAAGCTTTTCTCTTTTTTTCTCTGTTAGCTTTTTAGAGTCGTTTAATCCTTCAATAACAAAGCCGTCAGGTAAAATACAAGCCGCTGCAACAACGGGTCCTGCAAGGGGACCTCTGCCTGCTTCATCTACACCGCAAATCACTTGAATTTTATCGTTTTTGTGTGCAATATCAAAATTATAGTCTAACATATTTACCTCAATTTTGCGGAATTTCTAATGAAATTGCGCCAATTTTTGCACTTCTAAATTCTTCTAATAGAGTAGAAGCGGTTCTTTCGGTATTTATTTCGCCGCCTGAAATTAAAAATCCTCTTTTTCTGCCCACAAGTTCAAAGATTTCAAAATCCATTTCGCATGCATCAAGCTCTTCTTTTGTGATTTTGTATCTAGCCATAAACTGCTCAGGAGCGATTTCCTTTAGTCTCTTACAGAGAATTACCGCAATGTATTCAATATCAAGAATAGCGTCTTTAATAGCGCCTGTAATTGCAAGGTTTTCTCCAACAATCTTTTCCTCAAACTTAGGCCAGAGAACACCAGGCATATCCATAAGGTCAAGCCCGATAGTAGTTGGAATCCATTGCTTATTTAATGTAACGCCAGGTCTATTTTCTACTTTGGCTTTTTTAGAACCGCAAAGCTTGTTAATTAGTGATGATTTTCCTACGTTAGGAATTCCTACAAACATAGCTCTAAGCTTTCTACCACTCATTCCCTTAGCTTCATATCTTTCAATTTTGCTTGCAAGAATTTTCTTAACTGTTGGAGCTAATTGTGAGAAGCCTTCGCCGTTAACGCAGTCAATCGCTATGGCGTTTTTGCCAATGGAATTGTAGTATTCAATCCATTTTTTTGTTGTCGCTTTATCAGCTAATGAAGCTTTATTCAATATAGTTAGACAAGGCTTATCTCCGATGAGCTTTGCAATTTCTGGATTTTTAGAGCTATACGGAATTCTCGCATCTAAAATTTCAACAATTATATCAACTTCTTTAAGGTTTTCTGAAATCAAACGGCGTGTTTTTGCCATATGCCCAGGAAACCATTGTATTACCTCAGATTGCATTAATATAATCCTCCTAGTGAACTGAATGGAAACAGTCTGAAAACAGCCTTTCCAACAACGTAATCCTCATGGATAAATCCAATTTGACTTACACGGCTATCAGCTGAATTTAGTCTATTGTCTCCCATTGCAAATATATGGTCATCAGGCACAGTTGCAGTATAAATGCCTGTTTCTGTGTTGAAGTATTCTTTTCCGCCAAACAAGTCGTTGGTGGTTAATAAGCTAAGGAAAATTTTATACGTTTTATTTTCGCCTAAATCAAATTTATATTCATATTTAGCATAGTCCTCTTCAAGCATAACGCCATCAACATATACACACTCTGCTTTTGTGTCAATAGTGATTGTTTGACCTTCGGTGGCAATAACTCTTTTAACAATTGGTTCTGTGTATGGATAAAATGCTTCGCCAGCATCTATGATTACAATATCGCCATTTTTAGGCTCATAAAGATATAGTGGATTTGTTACAAGCAAATATTCGCCGTGCGATAAAGTATTATCCATTGATTGTCCGTCAACAATGCTTAATCTACCTACAAAAGTAAAAACAATTACAACAGCAATTATTGCATAAATGAAAGACTCTAAAATATCAATAAAACCGGCAAAAGCTTTACTTGGCTTTTCGTAAGCTTTGGTATATTCTTCTTGCATAATTAGCCTCCTGAAAAATTTACGCTATATATTATATCACAAATATTTAAAATAAACAATATATTTACAAATTTATTTTGGTATACCGTTCAAAAAATATTTTAATTTTTTTCAAAAAACTACTTGCAAAAAAAATAATGATATGATATAATACCAACGCATTCGTATGGATGTAATAAAAAACGGGTGGTCCTCTGCGAAGCTCTGCATGAACGCCTAGGATTAATGGAGGCTTATTATGGATAAGATTCAAGCTTTTGTAAACGAGCAATTAAAGTCAAACGTACCACAGTTCAACATTGGTGATACTGTAAAGGTACACAACCTTATCAAGGAAGGCACAAGAGAAAGAATTCAAATTTTTGAAGGTACTGTTATTGCTAAGCATAATGGTGGCATTTCAGAAACATTTACTGTAAGAAGAGTTGCTTACGGTTGTGGTGTTGAAAAGACATTCCCACTTCATTCTCCTTCAGTAGCTAACGTTGAGGTTGTTAGAAAAGGTAAAGTTAGAAGATCTAAGCTTTACTACCTTCGCGACAGAGTCGGCAAGGCTTCAAAGGTTAAGGAACTTAACTAATTCAAATAAAAATCTCCACATTGAGTGGAGATTTTTATTTATCTATGATGTTTTTTTCTCTTATTTTCATTCTTAATTCCAAGCATACCACCGAAAACAGAAAATGCAGGAATTAATGATTTAACAAGTAAGCTATTATTTGTAATGCTTCCTTTATCTAAAATTAATGTTACAACAGTTACTACGCCAAAGATAATGAAACCTAAAATTATGCTTCCTAAGAGGTAATATTGTTTGTTGATTTTTGATTGTATAAATGCGGTTATTGTTACTGACAAAAATAGAGAAGCGATGCTTCCGATGTTAATAAATGACGTGTTATCCTTAAGATTGAATAATATCAAGGACACAAGTAAATTAATAATAAAGCTTAAAATCAAAAATAAAATACTGAAAAGAAAGCATCTTTTAATTGATTCTTTAAAATCAAAGTCCTTTGTTTGATTAAATCTTTTTTTCTTTTTTAATTTCATATAAAAAACCTCATAAAATACCTTTTAGTAAAGTATATTTATGAGGTTTGTATTTTATGAAATATTATTCATTTACTGAGCTATCTTTATTTTCGTCTTTTTTATCTTCTTTTGCAACTGGCTTTTTATTTTCGCCTCTTTTTTCAGCTGCATAAACGTCAACAGAGCGAACAGCGCTACGGCGAAGCTTGATTTTTGTTCTATCTTTTCCTGTTTCGATAGTGATTGTTTCTTCCTTAACCTTGACGATTTCTCCAACAATACCACCGATTGTTGTGATTTCATCGCCAACCTCAAGAGAATCACGCATGTTCTGTGTTTCTTTTTCTTGCTTTTTGTTTGATCTGTACATTAAATAGAAAACAACTACAAGACCTACAACCATTAAAATAGTTGTTCCATATGTTTGAAAAAAATCCATTTTTATTCCTCCAAAAAAATCATTTTTATAATTATAGCCTAAAATACTTGATTATTCAATAGTAAAATTAAAAATAATTAAATTAATTGAAAAATCTATATATTTATGATAAAATAAAGATATGAAATATTTAATAAACAAAGAATATGAAGGTTATGATATAAAGACGTTCTTATACAAAGAAGGCGTTTCTCATTCCCTTTTGAAAAAGCTTAAAAAAAGAGACGATGGTATTTTAGTTAACGGAAAACATCAGAATGTTATTTATTTTTTAAAGGAAAACGACGTTTTAGAGCTTAATATATACGATACTAAAGAGGATGAAAATGAATTTTTAGAGCCTGTCGATTTACCCATTGAAATAATATTTGAAAACGAAAATATAACCGTTGTTAATAAACCTTACGGAATGCCTACGCATGAGTCTCTTAATAATCATGGCAATTCCTTGGCAAATGCATTGGCATATCGCTATAAGGATAAAAACTATGTTTTTAGAGCAACAAACCGACTTGATAAGGATACAAGCGGAGTTGTCATTACAGCCAACAATAAGATGTATTCAGCAATTTTATCTGACAAAATTAAAAAAGGAAAAATTCAAAAATCATACATTGCCATTGTTGAGGGAATGCTAAGTAATAGCGGCGTAATAGAAGCTCCAATTGATCGTATTGAAAAAAGCATTATAAAAAGGGTGGTACGTGATGACGGAGAATATGCACTTACCGAATATACTTCGCTATGCGCCAATGAAAATTATAGTGTTGTTTTAGTAACTCCTAAAACTGGTAGAACGCATCAAATTAGAGTTCATATGGCACATATAGGACATCCGTTAGCAGGAGATGAGCTTTACGGCGGAAGTACAAAGGTTATTAAGAGACAAGCTTTACACTGTCTTAAAATGAATGTAGATGGTATTGGCGAATTTTATGCGCCTTTAGCTGACGATATAAAAGATTTGATAAGGAGAAATTTTGGGAATGAGGAATTTATACCGAAAAATTAGAGAATATATAACTCCTTTTCCGTTTTTTATATTAGTCCTTTCAATTATAAGTCTTATATGTTATATTTTAGTGTTATCATCGGTAAAATTTGCAGATTTTTTTAATCTTTATTTGTCTTTACCCGTAAGAAAGGTTTTAGCGCAGCTGTCAAGCATTGTTCCGTTTTCTATTACTGAAACGCTGCTTTTTGCTTCACCTTTGCTAGTTACAATAATATATATGCGAGGAATAAAAAACGCCAAAATTAGTACAAAGGACACCATACGCTTTTTTGCTAAAATTTTTTCAATCATTTTATTCGTTTTTATAACATTTGTTTGGACGTATTCTAGCGGATTTCACAATTCTACCATAGATAAAAAATTAAATCTTAATGTTGAAGAAATAAGTAAGGAGGATTTATATGACGCAACGCTAACGATAATTGCTAGCCTAAATAACCTATCTGACGAAATTATTTATGACAGTACAGGAGCATCTGTAATGCCGTATGGATACTATAAGCTTAGTGCCAAAATTTGTGAAGCTTATGATGAATATGAAAAGGAATACGGTGCAATTAAAAACTTCAATTCCATAGTTAAGCCAATAATATTGAGCGAACCGATGACATATACGCATATATCGGGAATTTATACGTTTTATACCGGAGAAAGTAACGTTAATATAAATTATCCTGATTTTATTGTTGCTTCGTCTGCCACTCACGAAATGGCTCATCAAAGGGGTGTAGCAAGAGAAAATGAAGCTAATTTTGTTTCATTTGTTGTTATGTCAGGCTCAGACGATGCTTTTTTAAGATACAGCGCATATTTGGACGTTTATAGTACGGTGGTAAATGCTTTATATTCAGCTGATAAAGACTTATACAATGAGGCTGTATCTATGCTTGATATTAAAGTTAAAAATGATTTAGAAAGCTATTCACGCTTCTTTGATAAATATAGAGATTCGGTAGCTTCTGAGGTTACAGGTAATTTGAATGATTCCTATTTACAAGCCAATGGACAAAAGGAAGGGACAAAAAGCTACGGAATGATTGTTGATTTAACGGTAGCATATTTAAAATCTAAGCACTAAAACAATTCTAACCGAATAAAATAGTATAAAATGCTATTTTATTGAGGTTAGTATGGAAAAGCTTTTAATTGAAGGCGGATATAAATTAAATGGTAACGTTAATATTTCAGGAATGAAAAATTCCGCATTGCCTATACTTTATGGGTGTTTGCTTATCAAAGATGAGTGTATAATTCACAATATACCACGGGTAAGTGATATATTTAATACCTTAGAAATTTTGCGGGGCTTAGGTGCAAAAGCCGAATTTATTGATACAAATACCGTTAGGGTTGATGCAAAAAATGCAACTTCAATAATCAAGAATCAAGATCTTGTTTCTAAAATGAGAGCATCATCGTATTTGATGGGAACATTGCTTGCGCGTTTTAATGAAATTAGTATAAATATGCCCGGCGGATGTAATTTTGGAGTTAGACCGATTGATGAGCATTTGAAGGGCTTTGAAAAATTGGGTGCTAGTTATTCAGCGCATGATGGAAAGATTGAAATAAAAGCATCTAAATTCCTTAAAAACCAAAAAATAACTCTTGACAAAATTTCTGTAGGTGCTACAATAAATATGGTGCTTGTATCTACCTATATTGATGGGATAACAACTATTGAAAATTGCGCCATTGAGCCTCACGTTGATGATTTGATTAGGTTTCTAAATAAGTGTGGTGCTAAAATTTCAAGATATAACAGAACCATTTACGTAAACGGGGTAAAAAATCTTACGGGAACTGAATATTATATTTTTCCTGATATGATTGAAGCACTTACTTATGGCTGCTTTGTAGGAGCAGCAGGTGGCGACGTTATTCTTGAAAACGTAAATAACAATCATCTTAGATACTCACTAGATATATTCAAATCAATGGGGTTGTCAATAAAAGAATATGAGAGAAAAGTACATATTGCGAAAAAACACAATCTTAATGGCGTTAACGTAATAACAGCACCATATCCGTTATTTCCAACTGATTTGCACCCTCAATTATCTGCATTATTATGCTTTACTAAGGGTGGCGGTAGCGTTAAGGATGAAATTTTCCCAACGCGCTTTGCATATGCAAATGAACTGAAAAAATTGGGAGCAAAAATTGAAATTTATGCAAACAAGGCAGTTGTTAAATCTTCTAAATTGTTCGGTGGTAGAACCGATGCAACAGATTTAAGAGCTGGAGCTGCATTGATAACGGCTTCGTTGGGTGCAGAAGGGAATAGCGAAATAAACAACGTTAATTACATCGTAAGAGGATATGAAGATATAGTTTTAAAAATATCCTCTATTGGTGGAAATATTAAATTTATAAATAATTAAAAAGGAGAATACAAAAATGGAAGTAACAAAAAAGACAATTATCGGAGACGTTCTTGATTTTAATCCAGAAACAGCACAATTTTTCTTTGAAATTGGTATGCATTGCTTAGGTTGTCCTCACTCAAGAGGCGAAGCGATTGAGGATGCTTGCCGCGCTCACGGAACAGATGCTGATACTTTAATTGCAAAAATCAATGCTTTTTTAAACAAGTAATATGATAAAAATCAGTAAAAGACTCTGCACCGCTGCGTCATATGTGCGCAATGGTGCAGTAGTTGCAGATATAGGAACAGATCATGCTTATTTGCCTATTTATCTTGCATTAGAAAACAGAATTACATATGCACTTGCATCTGATATAAATGAAGGACCAATATCCAAGGCTCGTGAGAATATTATAAAATACGGCTTAGAGGATAAAATTGCAACTGCCGTTGCAAATGGTCTTGATGGAATAGAGAAATATAATCCAACAGATATAGTTATTTGTGGTATGGGCGGAGAATTGATTGCTCAAATTCTTGAAAGCTCAGAATATGCAAAAAAACAAGGCATCAGGCTAATTTTACAGCCTATGACATCGGTAAAAGAACTAAGAGAATATTTGCAAAATGGATATTCTACAGTTGCCGAAAATGTTGTTTTTGAGGATAACAAGATTTATCAAGTCATTTGTGTTGAATATGATGGAATTACAAGACGTTATACAGATGCTGAGCTTGAATTAGGTGTTAAAAATATAGAAAATGGTGGAGAAGAATTTAAAATTCTTCTTAATGCCACGATAAAGAAAAAGGAAAAAAGACTAAACGGTTTAAAAACAGGCGGATACGACGTATTTAAAACCGAAAGTGAAATCAATGAGCTTAAAAAGCTAATTAAGGGGAATTAAAATGACTTTTAAGGAATTATATGATAATTTATCAATGAGATACCCAAATTCATTAAAATGTGAGTGGGACAATGACGGAATTATGTGTGCTAGTAATTTAGATGCTGACGTTAATAATGTACTAATAGCTCTTGACGTTACTATGGATACGGTAAATTATGCAATAGAAAACGGTTTTGACACTATCATTTCCCATCATCCTTTGGTATTCCGTTCACAAAAGTCTTTAATGCCGTTAAATTTTACTCAAAATAAGTTAATTAATCTTATTAAAAATGACGTAAACGTTATGTCGTTTCATACACGTCTCGATGCATCTAACCCTGGTGTAAATGATGTTTTAGCTGGCTTACTTGATTTTGAAAATGTTGTTCCAGACACAATGGATCAAATTGGAAGAATCGGTATGTATTTAAATGATATTTCTTTAGAAGAATTTGCTCAAAAGGTTAAAAAAGCGCTTTCATGTCCATTTGTACTGTATAACGGCAACAAGAATGTAAAAAAAGTATATGTTGTTGGTGGAGATGGCAAGGATTTAATTGAAAATGCTATAAGCTGTGGAGCAGATACTATTATTACAGGCAGAGCAAGCTACAATACAACTATTGATGCAAACGATATGGGCATAAATATAGTTGAAGCAGGGCATTTTTACACTGAAAATCCTGTATGTAATCAAATAAAAGCGGATGTTTTATCTATTTGTCCATCATTAAAAACAAAGATTTTTAATTCTAATTCTATAAAATGCATATAACAAAAAGCTGAGCGTTTAACGCTCAGCTTTAATATTTATTGTATAACATAGAAATTATACTAAATCTTGATTGCATATAAATTTAAATCCCAAGCTGGAATATAGGGAAGGCGTCTTAAATAAAGGTTGTAGCTTGAATTTAACTCGTTGACTAAAATTGGTAGCTCATACATATCTTCACTTTTGTGATACATGGAAACTAGCAGGTCTGGCTCAAATTTTGAAATTGTTTCCTTGCTGCCTAATAGAGCATTGTATTCAAGTCCTTCAACGTCATATTTAATAAAATCAACGTTTTCAATCACGTTGTCAATAGCTATGCCTTGAATTTCAACAGTTTTGTGCTGATATGACCCTTTCGAAGCTCCTGAGGAGTTTCTGTTTCCTGAAGAAGAAAATTCAAGCACTTTATCACATTCACATACGGCATTATTATAAAGGCTTATTGCAATGCTGTTTAGTTCATTGCAAAAATTACTTAGCTTTCTAAAATTGCGGCTATCAGGTTCAAAAGCATAAATTGTATTTATATTTGGGCATATACCCATGTATTTTTTTATTGTATCTCCGTTATATGCGCCTAAATCTGCATATGACTTATATTTTTCTAAATTCAAAATACTATCTACATCACTTTCATTAAATGAAGTAGAACGTAAATATTTTGGCTTTCCGGTTAATTTAAATCTAACGATATCATCATAAACGTTTTTTGAAATTTCATCATGAAAGAGATTTCTTGCAGTTAAGAGCTCATTTTCATGTAAATCAAAAAATTCTTCATTAAAAAGCTCACCATCACAAACCGGAACGTCAGGGCATAAAACAGTGTGATTTTTCTCTAAGTTGTAAATTCTGTTAATAATGTCAGGCAATTTAGAGCCGAACGAAACAACAATTATAAAATTATTTCCGTATATTTCACATGCGTTTGAATAAGAAATAACCGTTTTCCCGCGATAAGAATGACCTCTTACAAATCCTTCACTGGCAAATACATCTTTATATTCTATACCATATTGTTCGAATACACTAATAATTTTGTCTGCACCATTACCCATACCGTAAATCAAAATCGGTATATCGGTATTTTTTAAAAACGTCCACACGTCTTGCTTGAATTCGTTAAAAATTAAATTTTTATATTCGCTCATATAATTCCTTGATTTTTTAATTATATTTTGTTATAATCATATTATACATCAAATATTTTTTAAGGTCAAGGAGAAAAAGCTATGGATTGCATATTTTGCAAAATTGCTGATGGAAAAATTCCGTCTAATAAAGTTTATGAGGATGATAAAATAGTTTCGTTTTACGACTTAAATCCTCAAGCGAAGGTACACGTATTGGTTATTCCTAAAAATCATATTTCCTGTGCAGATGAAATAAATGAAGACAATTGTGCAGATATATCTCATATTTTCGTGAAAATTCCTGAAATCGCTAAGCTTGCAGGTATTACAAATGGATATAGAGTAATTACAAACTGTGGAGAGGATGGATGTCAAAGCGTAAAGCATTTACACTACCATGTTTTAGGTGGTGAAAAATTATCTGAAAGGATGGCTTAACTAATGGACATCAGCTTTAAAACAGAGCTAGGTAAATTTAATTATCGTGTGTGCGCAGTTATTATCATAGATAATAAGGTTCTTGTAATGAGGGATAATCACGCAGATTATTACTATTTACCCGGTGGAAGAGTTCAATTTAACGAAACAGCAGAGAAGGCAGTATTAAGAGAGCTTAAGGAAGAGCTAAATATTGATGCTGAAATTATAAGACCTCTTTACTTTAATCAAAATTTCTTTTATGAGGATGTATTAAAGGTTGATTATCACGAAATAGGTGTTTATTTTTTAATTGACGTGTCAAAAACAGACATTTTATCGCGTGGGAGCTCCTTTAATGGAATTGAAACTATAAAAAATCAAAGATTTGAGTGGATGAGCTTTGAGGATGTAAAAAAAGCTTATTTATATCCGTTGTTTATCAAAGAGAACATTGACAAATTGCCTCAAACTCTTCAAATAATCAACGAAACTAATTAATATGTAAAATGCACTCTTTTGAGTGCATTTTTATATTTGTTTTTTTAGTCTTTCTAGCGCACATTTTTCCAGTCTTGAAACCTGTGCTTGTGAAATTCCAATTTCTACTGCAATTTCGCTTTGTGTTTTTCCAGCAAAAAAGCGCATGTCAATTATTTTCTTTTCGCGCTCATTTAATGTTTTTAGTGCTTCCTTTAGTGCAATATCCTCAACCCATAATTCATCATCAGAGCTAGTATCTCTAATTTGATCCATAATGTATAATGAATCGCCAGAATCATTAAATACAGGTTCATAAAGAGATACAGGCTCACTTATGGCCTCAAGAGCTGAAACGATAGCTTCCTTTTTTTCGTTTAATTTTAAAGCTATTTGTTCAATTGAAGGCTCTTGAAAAGACTCACGGGTTAATTCCTCACGCACCTGTAACGCCCTATAAGCTAAATCTCTTACAGACCTTGATACTCTAATTGAGTTATTGTCCCTTAAATATCGTCTTATTTCTCCTATAATCATTGGGACAGCATAGGTTGAAAATTTAACGTCTAAGTCGGTATTAAAGTTGTCAATTGCTTTAATCAAACCTATGCAACCTACTTGAAATAAGTCATCCATGTTTTCTTTTCTTGATGAAAATCTTTGTATAATTGACAAAACAAGTCTCAAATTTCCGTCAATTAATGCTTCGCGTGAGCTTTTGTCTCCGTTTTTAGAGTTTAACAAGAGCTGTCTTTTTTCATCTTCCTTTAACACCTTTAAGGTGGCTGTGTTTACACCACATATTTCTACCTTATTATACTGCATATTTCGCTCCTAATCTTTGTTAAGATTATTGACAAAATAAGCATTATTTAAAACATTTTTAATTTACCAATTTGTGTTAATATTTAATTGTCTTGAGAAGCGTGTATCATGTTTTCGATAAAAATTCCATATCCTTCGGTAGGATTGTTTATTAAAACGTGCGTAACAGCTCCAACCAATCTACCGTTTTGAACAATAGGCGAACCACTCATGCCTTGTACTATACCGCCTGAGCGTTCAAGAAGCTTTTTATCAGTAATTTTAATTTTGAAATTTTTTGTTGAATCATTGTTTAGGCAAATATCGGATATTTGGATGCTATATTTTTGTGGTTCTTCATCTCCCAAGGTACACCAAATATAAGCAGCCCCTTCCTTTAATTCCT
Source organism: Eubacteriales bacterium (assembly GCA_045632345.1). Lineage (GTDB taxonomy): Bacteria > Bacillota > Clostridia > Oscillospirales > CAG-272 > RGIG2000. The sequence continues at coordinate 126,969 of JAZQWM010000018.1, forward strand.
CTTTTGGACATAACTTCATTTTATTTTCAGGGGATTTTAAATCTGAGGATAAATATCCAAAAATTCCGCACGTAGAATTTTCATTTACTACACCTATTTTTTTAGCGTTGAAAACGCCTTTCAGTTCTCCGGCTTTACCTATTTGTCCTTTTAAAACGCCATTAATTGTAACGTCAAGAACTATACCGCGTGAAAGAGGAATTACTTTTCCTGTTGTATTATCGCAAATGCCGTGACCGAGCCCGCCAAAGCTATTATTTTCAGGGTTTATAAACGTTACTGTGCCAATTCCTGACGTTGAATCTTTAACCCAAATACCAGTCTTATATTTGCTTTCATCATGAACGTAAGTAGGCTTGACCTTGAACGTTAATTCCTTATCACTTCTTAATATAGTAACAGTAATTTCGTTTCCGCAGCTTTTGTCAATTTCTTTTGTGTAATCTTCAATTCTAAGAATTTCGTTTCCGTTTACTTTAGTAATAATATCTCCAATTTTTATTCCCGCAGTTTTTGCGGGTGCGTTATCATTATCAAATTTTATTACTTGTAGTCCTTTGGTTTGGATTTTTACTCCGAATGGCATTCCGCCAACGCATAATTCTGTATTTTTAATATCAATTTCTGTTTGTTTATTTGTGTTATATACATAATCCTTGGCTAATGTGCTAATAGATAATGTAAACAATAAAATAAATAAACAGAGAAGGCACAAAACTTTTTTAAAAATTTTCATAATTTCTGTCCTTTCATTTTTGTTCATACTTAATTTGTGTTTTAAATAAAATTTTATAACTAGCAAATTTAATAGAGTATGAAATTTAATGGTATTTTTAATTAAATAATTGACAAAAAATGAAACGTATGATATCATTAGTTAACTAACTAATGATAAGAAGGTTTTTATATGGACGAATTAGAATTGATAGAAATAGAGGCGGTGTCAGATACTCCAATAATGGCACTAACTACCTTGCTTTCGAAGGTTTATGAGGAATTAATTGGGAAAATGACAAAAGATCCTTTTTTAAATCAGAAAGCAACGCGTTTTATTTTAGCGGTTTTGTCAAAGCAGGACGGACTAACTCAAAATGATCTTGTAAGGGTAACTCATATGAAGGGCTCTACAATTAGCGTAACTCTTTCAAAGCTTGAGGAAGAGGGTATGATATCACGTAAGGATGATAGTTATGATATGAGATGCACAAGAGTTTACTTAACTGAAAAAGGGTATGACTTAGCAAAGCATCGTCTAGAAATTCTAAAGGAAATAGAGCAGAGCGCTAAAAAGGATATTACACCCAAAGAGCTTAGAGATGCAACCTACGTGCTTGAAACATTTTTAAAAAATTTACTAGAAAATAAAAATAAGGCTTGATTTTCAAGCCTTATTTTTATTGAATTTAATTATTTTCTTCTTTAATGATATGCTTTAACCACTCAACGCCTAAATCAAGAGCTTCAAAAAGACCGTTTTTAAAGGCTTGCTTACCTTTTACGATTTTGTTTTTATCTTCTGTGTGGCAAATTTGCACCATAATCATATCAGGTTCGCCATTTTCTTTTTCGCTGATTATATTGAGCATAAGCATATACTTTTCATTAAGGTCGCCGTAGCATATTGTATTTCCTTCGCGAACTAAAGGAAGTCCCTTGTACATAATGTACTCATTTTTATTTAATTCCATTTTTTGCCCCGCCTTTCAAAATCTTCTTATATATATTACTACACTTTTTTTGTTTTGTCAAGGCGATAAAATTTATTTATTCTAATATGGTTTAATTTTTCTCAACTATTTTCAAATCAACAGGTAAAATTCCTGATTGTTCATATACAATTTCGTTAATTTGAGCTACTTGACTAGCAAGTAAGCCTTCGCTTTTTACAATAACCGTAGCTTTACCTTCGCTTATTACTGCAATACATTCTTCAATGCCTTTAGCTTCAACTAATGTTTCAATGTTAGATTCGTTTTCAATATCCTTTGCGATTTGAGCAATATCAGCAAGAGCTGATTCAACAGCTTCTGGTAATGCTGCGTCGCTTGTTGCTACGCTTTGTAATACTTCAAGAGCTTCATCTCTTGCTTGCTTACGTGAAAGAATAGTTTGAGCAAAGTAGTTTGATGCATTTGGGTCGTTATTCAAAGAATTATTGATATCTACGTTATCTAAGTCAATGTCAACGTCTTGTGATGGCTGTGAGTCTTGATTGTAAAGTATGTAGTTAACGCCAACGGCAGTAGCAATTAAAATTACTGCACATAGGATTACTAGGTTCTTTGAGCCGATTTTCTTTAAAACTGTCATGAATTTGTTTGGTTTTTTCTCTGTGTTCATAAATTTTCTCCTATAAATTTGTTACATTACAATTATATTTTTGTTTTTTCTTAATATGCTAATCAATGCCAACAATTTTTATTCTATTGCTGGATATTCCAAGATAAGCACTAATTAGCTCAGTTACCTTTTTCTTAATATCATCTCTATCACCTCCTGTGCATGCTATTGCAACGCCGCGAACAGTTGGATATATTTCTGTAACTGATATGGGCTTACCATCAGTAGTTAAAATATAATCTAAACCGCTTGAGCTTTGCGCGTAAACGTTTTCATTAGACGTATCCAATGTTAATATTACGTTTGCCTTGTTAATTCCATCAACACTGGTTAAAAACTCCTCGATTTTTCTTTCTAACGCTTCTGTATAAAGCAAGGATTGAGAAGCATCGTTTTCTTTTTTGTCAAAATCTAAAGAGCTTAACAGAATAAGTGCTATACCTAAAATCACAAGAATTGATATTATTATCTTACTTTTATGTTCTTTTAGCATGCTACCTCCTTACAACCTCTATTTCTGTGCCTATAATTTCAAATAAATAATCTTTAACTTTTTCAACGTCAGACCATGTTGCTTTCCCGGTTAAGATTATTTTGATTTTGCTGATTTTTATTGCTTCTATGTTTGTATAATCAGTTTCTAATTCTATCTGAATTTCTTTTTCATCAAAGTCAAAATTTTCGATTAGAGTATTTTTTATTCCTTTTATAATCGCATCTTTGCCTGTATTGATGATTATTTCATTTGTTCCTTGAATGGATTCATTATTTGTTATTTCATTTATTATTGAAGAGAAACCTTCTTTCATATTTTCGGTATCTTTAATTATGCTTATAATAGGAGAAATCATTATAATTATCATAACTATACTTAGAAAAAAGCTTATGTACTTCCGCGTTTTACCTAAATTTTCCGTATAGGAGTTAATTATTCCGCCTATTAGTGATACGATAAGAAGGGAGCAAATATAAGTTTTCATTATACCACCACAGTTGTTTTTATCATTATTGTAAGAGCAAAAATAAACAAGATGCACGTGCAAAGTACTAAAGCAAGTAAAAATCCGCATATTGATGAGGCTTCATCTATGACGGCACATTCGTTATTACAATTTAAGCATTTTGCAATTGATGACGTAATGTTAAAAAGCAGTCTATTGAGAAGTAAAGAAATAATTGCAGGAAGCATCATCATAGCTATAATTATGATGGCTATAATTCCGCATGAGTTTTTTATTAAGGATATACTAGATGTGATAGTTCTTAATGCATCATTAACGGTTGAGCCAACAATAGGTATGAAGCTACTAATTGCAAATTTTGCGGTTTTTATTGATATGCTGTCTGTTGATTGAGAAAGAATACTTTTGCATGATAGAACAAACATAAATATTGACATTACAAACACCGTTACACCTGTAAAGGTGTTTTTTAATGATTTTGATATTCCGCTTAAATCAAAATAGCCTCCGACTGATTTAATGATAGAGAAGCAAATACATATATTTACGATAGGTAACATAAAAGAGGTTAAAAAATTTTCAATTAAGGAAATGAACAACACAAAGGAAGAGCTTGCAATAGTTCCGCTTGTTACGTTTCCCGTTAAAATATAAAGCGTTGCCATTAGAGGAGCAAAGCACTCCATTATCTTACTAAGTCCGCTTAAATAACTGCTTGTACTGCTTGCTATGCTTGTACACAATTTAAATATAGTAATTGATACACATATTGAAGAAGCAATATTAAATGAATTTTTTACTGCATTAGATGATGAGGAGCATAAAGTGTTGAATAGGGAAGAAATTATTAGAATTACTGTTATTGCTGAAAAGTTTTTTAGTGCATTATTTAATCCTGATAACAAATAATTCAACACTAACTCTAAAAGACTTATTTCGCTAAAGCTGTTACCTAACAGCTGTGAAAAATCTCCACTCCAAATTTCTTGTGGCATAAAATCAATAATCTCTTTAGGCAAGTTTTTTTTGAAATATTGTATTTCATCGTTAATTTGCACCATTACGTCATTTTTGGGACTATCTGCATAAACAGTCAGAGAGAACATAATGAAAATTACAATTAAAAAAATACTAAACGAAGTTATTTTATTAGCTCTTGACATATACCTAACAACTCCTTAATTAGCGGTAAAGTAAGCAATAAAATTTCCGATTTTGCAAAAAGCGAAACTTTTGATGCTATACTGTTTTCTCCAGCGTCTATGCATATATCTGCTGTAATCTCAGTGATTATTGCTATCCCAAGAATTTTTATTAAAGTAGGCAAGTAGGCATATATTTGAGTGCCTTTTGTAATCTCATCTATATATTCCAAAATTGGAATAAATAAGACAAATGAAAGTGAAGATATTAAAACAGTAATTATTATTCGTAAAAAAAGAGTATATTCGTTTTTTATTCCCTTAAATATTGAAACAACTACAATACAACATATTACTATTCCGCAAAGCTTTATATCGTTCATATTTGAAATCCAAATATTCGTGATAGAGTAGAAAATAGCCCTTCAAGCTCAGTAACTATAAGAATCATAACTATAATAATGCCTGCTATTGACAGCATAGTAGATTGTTCATCTCTTCCGCTTTTTGATAGAACCTGACATGATACGGAAACAAGAAGACCGATTCCGGTAATTTTTAAAATTAAAGATATATCCATTTTTCACCTAAACAAGGAGTATCACGACTCCTACTCCCAAAAATAGAGAAAGAGAACGAAATACCTTTGCTTTTTTTGTAAATTCTGATTTCATATTATTTAGTGCATTTTCTAAAGAATTTATTGTATAATCGCACAATGATAATTGCTCTTTTTTATATCCTTTTCCCAAATTAGAGAAGTAGTTTTCTATATCCTTTTGAACGTTTACGTCCAAATGCATTATTGTAACAAAATCACCATTTATAATTTTATTTAAACTATTATTTTTACAGGTATATTCTTTTAAAATTTCGTCAATAGACAGAGAATAGTATTCAATTTTGTTTTTTGTTGTCTTAATAAATTCAACTAACTCACGTAAAATTTCAATGCTGTGCTTTAACGAGCTCTCATAAAAATATGAAGATACTATTGAAGCTATTATGATTAAAAAACTACCTAATATTTTCATTATTTACAGTTTGAATAAAGAAAAAATGTATTTACGCTTGCCTTCATCTCTTTTTACGCCAAGAGCGTAATCAAAAATCTTATGGTTAAAGGTATCTTCTAAAATTGTTTTGTTGAGAAGCTCTTCATAGCTGCTTGCATGGGTAGAAGCAATTAATTTTACCCCTGCATTTGCTGATGAGTTAATTTCTTCTGCTTCTTTTTTTGAAGAAATTTCATCACACACCAATATTTGTGGCGTCATGCTTTTTGTTGCAAGCTCAATTCCAAGCCCCTTTGGATAACCTAGATAAAAATCTCCGTTTTTTTGTGATGTCAAAAAGGGAGTAATTTCCTCTCTTGAATCAATAACTGCAATTCTTTTGTTTGTTTCGTTTAGAAGCTTATAAGTTAAATCTTTTAATATTGTAGTTTTTCCAATTCCTGGAGCCGAAAAAACAAGAACAGAGATATTAAAATCATGCTTTTTTAAAAGATTATACAGAAAGCCTGATGCATTATGTATGTGCTTAGGAATTCTTAAATTTATTGATGATATGTCGTATATCCCACAAATTTCGCCTTGTTCAATAGTTGCTTTTCCGCATACGCCTGCACGAATACCCTTTCCAACGGATATATAACCATGCTTTATCGTATTTATATGTGCATACAGGGAGTTTTCGCATAGATTTTCAAATATAGTATTTAAGTCGTTATCGCTTAGAAAAATGTTAGTTTTAACATTTCTTGAATCCGCTATTAAAGTTATATCAGCGTTTTTGTGTAATCTTATTTCGTTTATTGATTTGTAGGGATTATTATTTACAAAATCTAAAATTTTTTCTTTTATATCATTAGGTAGCTTGTTTAAGCAAAATATCAATGCTTCATCACATTTTTCTCGAATTTTAATTTCACATTTCATTTTTAAAAGCCTTTCAATTAACTTGTCCTTAGTACAGAATATTCAATCATATTCCCAAAAAGAACAAAAGCAAGGAAAATCCTTGCTAATTATTTTCTTGATTTTTTGATAAAGTATGGATAAAACCCCTAGAGTCGGCAGAGCATATATCACCAGCTATAACCTTATCACGATATACAATTATGTTTGCATATACGGTGCCCTCATATTCTGGATAGTTTTCTACTTTATATGTATATCTTTTGGCAGTTTTTCTTTGATATTTTGTTAGATCTAACCCTTGTTGCTTTTGTATTTCATTATAAGTTATCATAACCTTGTCAAATTCTTTTGGGATAGTAATTTCACATTCTTCGATTAAATTTTCATTTACTTTCCAACCGTACTGTTCTAGAAACTTTATTCCATCGTTATAATTTTTCACGTTTTCAAAGGAGATACATTCATTCATGGTGGCTATATCCTTTGTGGTAGCGTTTGAATATGACGGAACTAAAAATATTAGTGCAACAAGTGTTAAAACAGCTATTCCTATAATTCCAAAGAATTTTAGTGTCGTTGATTTTACTGAGTATATAAACATAAAATTTCCTCTTTTCTTTTTGCTTTCACTGAGATTATATTAAGAAAAGCTTAATAATATGCTAATTAAAGGAAAAAGCTACGGCAAAACCGTAGCTTTTATCTGTTTATTAGTTTTCAACGTATCTCTTTGCTTGAGTTGTAAACAACTCATAATAAGCGCCTTGCTTATCCATAAGCTCTTTGTGTGAGCCTTCCTCAATTACTTTACCATATTCAAGCACTATAATTTTATCTGCTGTTGTAGCGCTTGATAAACGATGGGAAACGAAAATTGAAGTTTTGCCCTTTGTAAGCTTTTCAAATTGATTGAATATTTGTTGTTCAGCAATAGCGTCAAGAGAAGCGGTTGGCTCATCAAGGATCATGATATCGGAATCGGAATAAAAAGCTCTTGCAATTGAAAGCTTTTGCCATTGACCGATAGAAAGCTCAGTACCATCATGCTCAAATAGCTTAGTTAATGGCGTTTTATAAGATTTTGGAAGTCTGTCAATAAATTCAGAAGCACCGCTTTCAGTTGCTGCTTGAATAATATTTTCATCAACAATACCTTTATTAATATCGCCAAAGTAAATGTTTTCTTCGACGGTCATAGCATATTTGCCGAAGTCTTGGAATATTGTGCCGTAAATTTCATAAAGTTTTTTCAAATCATAGCTTCTAATATCTTTGTCATCAAGTAAAATAACACCACTTGTTGGATCGTATAAGCGCGTCATAAGCTTAATTAACGTTGTTTTTCCTGCACCATTTAAACCAACTAAAACGGTTGTTTCGCCAGGCTCAAGTACAAAGCTTACGTTATTTATTACTTGTTTATCACTTCCTGGATATGAAAAGCAAACATTTTTGAATTCGATTTTGTGAGCAATGTGTCTTTCAACGCTTAATGGCTCTTCAACGTTAGGAACAATTTTGGGTTTGATTTTGTTGAATTCAATCAAATTATCAATAAATAACGTTCCTTGGTAAATCGTTGCAGTTGCTGTTACGACTGCAGATACTCCGGAAATAACTGATGTAAGTGCTCCAGAATAGAACGAGTAGTTACCAACGTCCATTTTTCCTTGGAATACTTGATATGCGATAAAAACAAATAAAGCCGCATTTACTAAAGCGTGTGTAATTGCAATAGCGATATGCCATGCGTTTTCACGCAAAATTAATTTCTTTAATCCTTTAAAATATTTTTTGAAGGTTAATTTGAATTTTCCTAAAATGATGTCAGATAAATTAAAAATTCGTACTTCCTTTGCAATATCTTTGTTGGTTAAAAGCACAGCATAATAATCCATTTGTCGTCTGTCTTTTGAATGCCTTTTCATATATATGAAGCTTTTTCTTCCGTAAACGAATTTAACTATTGCTGCAGGAAGTGCAAAAATTACAATGATTACAGGTGCCCATGGGCTTAATACAACAAGAGCAATGATGAAGGAAATCATGCTAATGAAGCTACTTATCATATTAAAAGTTGCGTTAAGAATTTGAACAGGACGGAATGATGCTTCGCGTGTAGCGTTTTCTAATTTTTCATAGAATTCGGGCATGTCAAATTGTGCTAAATCCATTTCTTTGGATTTAGTGATAACCTTGGTTTTTATGTGATTAGCAACCTTTTCGCCTGAGATGGATACTATTGTTGAGTTTAACGCGCTTAATAATGAATTAGCAACAGAATAAGCTAATTGAAGGCCTATCCACAAAAATACATTGACTTCACTTGAAACCTTTTCAACTAAATCCGCAACAGGTAAGTCGATGAAGCTTTTTGCGATGATATATGCATCCGCGATTGATTGTAAAAGCTCTGCTGTTATGTAAGCTCCTACAACCGGAAACACGCCAGAGCAAATAGCAACAAATGCCATTGCGAAAAGATAAAAAGGATTAGTTTCCCAAACAAGCTTGAAAATAAAATAGTATCTTGAAAAGAAGTTTTTAATTAGGTTGCCTAAATAACTTGGCACTTCTTTTAAAGATTTAGGCTTTTCTATATTGTCATTTGGACTTTTTCTTAAAGGTGGTCCGTACATATAACTCTCCTTACATTTAATATATTCATTATAGTACATATTCGAAATAATTGCAAGAATAATTTATTTCAAAAACAAATAACGACAAATAATTTACATTCTACATGTATAATTAAGTTGAGGTGGTTCAATGACAGTTTACGTAGATGTTTTGTTTGCAATAAATTTTAGCATGGATTTTTTAGCTTTATTTTTAACCAATTTGATTTTATTCAAAAAAATTCATAAAGTCAGAATTTTAATTGCATCTTTGGTGGGCGGTCTATATGGTACTTGGGAATTCTTTGCTGATATAAATTTTGTATGGGCAATAGTTATAAACGTTTCAATTACATTTATGATGTGTACAATTGCTTTTGAAATAAGCAAATTAAGTAAATATTTATCCACTTTGGTAATATTTTGGGGCGTTTCATCAACGTTGGGTGGGATAATGACTTTACTATATAATTTAATAAACAAAGTTTTTTACACGTATATTGAAAACTATACGTATGAAGAAATTTATACCGGTGCCAGATTTTTTATAGTAGTATCATTGTCTTTACTTTTTGCTTTGTTGTTAAATAAAATTTTTTTTGCAAAAAAAGAAAAAGAAGAGTTAGACATAATTATAGAATACAATGGAGCTTTCTATAAAGCTAAAGGAATATGCGATTCTGGAAATTTGTTGAAAGAACCATTTACAGGTAAATCTGTAATTTTGATTGATAAAAACTCTTTAATTGGTCAATTGATAGAAAAAGAAAGAGAAGCTAAGAAAAAATATATTCCGTACCATACTATTGATAGTAACGGAGTTTTAAAAGGTATAGTTCCAAATAGAATTATAATTGATAATTGTGAAGTTTCAGCAGTTGTCGCACCAGTTGAAAATATAAACTCTGATGGATTTGATGCGATTGTGCCTTCATGCTTGATTTAGGGAGGGTTTTATGATTAACTTAAAGCTTTTGTTTGAAAAAATTATATTAAAATTTAGTAAAAAAGGTATTTTTTACATTAGTGGTCCTGAACTTTTGCCGGCACCTCTATCTAACGAAGAAGAGATGGAAGCTATCGAAAGAATGAATTCTGACCCCGATGCTGCTTCGAAATTGATCGAGCATAATTTGCGTTTGGTTGTTTACATAGCTAAAAAATTTGAGAACACGGGCGTAGGAATTGATGATCTAACGTCAATAGGGACAATAGGTTTAATTAAATCTATTAGAACGTATAAATCTGACAAAAATATTAAGTTGGCAACATATGCTTCTAGATGCATTGAGAATGAAATTTTAATGTTTATTAGAAAAAGCTCTAATCGAATAAAAGAGGTTTCAATAGATGAACCTTTAAATACCGATTGGGATGGAAATGAGCTTTTACTTTCAGATGTTTTGGGCACAGACGAAGATGAAATTTACAGAGATATTGAGGTAAATGAAGAAAAAAAGATTATTCAGCAAGCGATAAAAAAATTAAGTAAAAGAGAGCAAACCATTATTAATCTTCGATTTGGTCTTTCGGGAAAGGAGGAGCTTACCCAAAAAGAAGTTGCTGATTTATTAGGAATTTCGCAATCATATATTTCAAGACTTGAAAAAAAGATAATTAAGAGGTTAAAAAAAGAAATAGAAACAAAAATTTAAAATTATTTTAAAAAAGACTTGACTTTTTAATACATTGTGTTGTATAATAAGTCGAAATAATTTTACATCAGTTGAAAGAGGTGAAAATAATGAAATCAGGAATTCATCCAGAATACAAGGAAGCAACAATTAAGTGTGCTTGCGGTAATACTGTTGCTACAAAGTCAACTAAGGGCGATATCTCAGTTGAAATTTGTGCAAAGTGCCATCCTTTCTTCACAGGAAAGCAAAAGTTCGTTGACGCTGGCGGACGTGTTGATAAGTTCAAGAAGAGACTTAGCGGCAAATAATTTTCGTTTAAAACGGGCAAGAGCTATATCTCTTGCCCTTTTAATTTATTTTTAAGGAGCGACTATTATGGATAAAAAAAGAAATAGTGCCGTTTTGGTTAGTATATATCCACAAGGCGAAGAAGAAGCTTGTCTTAGCTCGATTGAAGAATTAAAAAGACTTGCTGATACAGCCGGTGCTGATACATTTGCTGTTTTAACTCAGCAAAAGGCTACGCCTGATGTTGCTACGTGTATAGGAAAGGGTAAGCTAGAGGAGCTTGCGTTGCTTTGCAAAAATAATCAAATTGATTTAGTTGTTTTTGACTGCGAGCTTACGCCTGCGCAAATCAAGAATGTTGAGAACGCGGTTGAAATAGAGGTAATCGACCGTAGCATGCTTATACTTGATATTTTTGCGCTTCATGCAACAAGCGCAGAAGGAAAAATTCAAGTTGAACTGGCTCAGTTAAAATATACTGCTCCAAGACTAATTGGCAAAGGTAAGGATATGTCCAGATTGGGTGGTGGAATTGGCACCAGAGGACCTGGTGAAAGTAAGCTTGAAATTGACAGAAGAAGACTAGCATCGCGAATATCCTATCTGCAAAATGAATTAAAAGAGCTTGAAAAAAATAGACACACAATGCGCGCTCAAAGAGACAGAAGCTTTATTCCTAAAGCTTGTATTGTTGGTTACACGAATGCAGGAAAGTCAACGTTCCTTAACCTTCTAACTAATGCTGGAATTCTTGCTGAAGATAAGCTTTTTGCAACACTTGACCCGACTACACGAAAATTTGAATTGCCTAGCGGTCTTGAAATGTTATTAACCGATACGGTAGGTTTCATAAGAAAATTGCCTCATCATTTAGTACACGCATTTCATTCTACCCTTGAAGAAGTAGTATATTGTGATTTCCTTATTATTGTAGTTGATGCGTCAGATGATGAGTGCTTAGAGCACTTAGGCGTTACTAATTCAATCCTTGAATATTTTAATGCATCTGATAAACCAAGACTTTACATTTTTAACAAAGCGGATAATTGCACAAACGAAAGATTATATGATTTAAGACTATTTAACAGTCATAATGGAAGAGTAGTTTCAATGTCTGCTAAAAACGGATATGGCTTTGATGAATTGATTTTACAGCTTGAATCTTTATGCCGTAACGGTAAAAAACGCCTTACGTTCCTATTCCCGTATTCAGAACAAGGGGCGCTTAGTGCCTTTTATAATTGTGCTGAGATTTTAGAAACCAACTACAATGATATCGGTACTATTGTTGAAGCCTGGGTTGATGAAAAAACTAAGGGAAAATATGAAAGATTTATCAAATAGACACTTATATGATCTAAAAGGAGTATTATGTCTACAAAAAAGATAAAAAGGCCAAGGAATACTGCAAACATTGAATTTGTTGAAAGGAAATCGGTGTTTATTGGATTTTCTACGTTTGTAGAAAATGAAGAGCAAGCATTAGAAATTATAAAACAAAAGAAAAAACAATATTCCGATGCCACTCATAACGTTTACGCATATGTAATTGGAGATACTATTGCTAGGTACTCCGATGATAATGAGCCGCAGGGAACGGCAGGAATGCCTGTATTAAATTCTATAAGAATGTCCGGTATAACTGATGTTTTAGTTGTTGTTACAAGATATTTTGGTGGAATTTTGTTAGGTGCAGGCGGTCTTGTTAGAGCTTATTCAACTGCAGCATCAATGGCGCTTGAGGAAGGCGGAAATAAGGTCTTTGAGGAATATAAGGTTTTTTCTGTTAAGCTATCTTATTCTGATTATGGTAAATTTTCTACTGAGATTCAAAATGTTGATGCAATTATCGACGATACATTCTTCGAGGATGAGGTTTCAATAAAATTTGCTTTAAAAGCTGATGTATCAGATGCATTTGAAATGAGAATTACTGATATATTTGCAGGAAGAGTAAAATTAAACTACATTATAAACCGAATTGACACGAAATAACAAAAATAATGTCATATTTGATACGCAAAAAAAGTATTTTTAACTTTTTTTGCGTATTTATATTTTAGTAATTTTGAGCTTGGAGGTATATATGACAGTAGCTGAAATGTTTTGTGAAAGAGAAAAAACCATGCTTTCTCCATACGCTTTTCTAACATGTAATACAAGAGGAAGAGAAAAGGAAAGTGATGTTTGTCCTAACAGAACTGAATTTCAAAGAGATAGAGATCGTATCCTACACTCAAAATCCTTTAGAAGACTAATGCACAAAACTCAAGTTTTTCTTCTTCCTCAGGATGAACATTTTAGAACAAGAATGACACATACTTTAGAGGTAACTCAAATTGCGAGAATTATTGCAAGAGCGCTGAAATTAAACGAGGATCTGTGCGAAGCAGGTGCATTGGGTCATGATCTAGGACATACACCGTTTGGTCACTCCGGTGAAAAAGCTATGCAACTCTTTTATTCAAGTGATTTTACTCACTATAAACAAAGCATTCGTGTAGTTGAAAAGCTTGAAAAAAACGGAAAAGGCTTAAACCTTACATACGAAGTAAAGGATGCAATTTTAAACCATTCCGGAAATAATGTTGCTTCAACCCTTGAAGGTAGAATAGTTAATTTAGCGGATAGAATTGCGTACATAAATCACGATATAGACGATGCTGTGCGTGGCGGAATTTTATCTATGAATGATATTCCAAAGCATCTTTTGGAGGTGTTAGGTACAGGTCATAGCGAGAGAATTAACAATATGGTTTCATCTGTTATATCAGAGAGTACCGGAAAAAATCAAATTTGTATGTCAAAAGAAATGGCTGAAGCAACATTGGAGCTTAGAACATTTTTGTTTGAAAATGTTTACCATAACAAAATTGCTAAGAGTGAAGAAGATAAAGCTATTGAAATGATTAGAATTTTGTTTGAGTACTTTGTGAAGCATCCAAATGAAATGCCTTGCATTTATAAGAAGAATCTCGAAACTGAATCTGTTGAACGTTGTGTCTGTGATTTTGTATCAGGTATGACAGATAGATATGCAATAGATTTGTTTAGAGAACTTTATGTTCCAAGTGTTTGGAGGAGACATTTATGATTATTTCTCCAGAAATAATAGATGATATTAAATTCAAAAATCCTATTGAGGATGTTATTTCTTCGTATGTTAATTTGAAACGAGCAGGATCAAACTATAATGGACTTTGCCCGTTCCATAGCGAAAAGACACCTTCTTTTACTGTTTTTCCTTCAACTCAATCGTTTTATTGCTTTGGTTGTGGAGCCGGTGGAGATGCAATAACCTTTGTTATGAGAACAGAAAATCTTGATTATATGTCAGCTTTAAGAACACTTGCTTCAAGATGTGGCATTTCCTTACCGGAAGAATCAGTGAAAATTTCTGGTAAAAAGGAAGTTGGCAGGCAAAGAGTTTTAGATATGAATAAGGAAGCTGCTAAATACTTTCATAATTGCTTGATGGATGAAAAATTAGGTGTTGAAGGAAGAAAGTATTTAATGGAAGAAAGAAAGCTTTCTATGGCTGTAATTAACCATTTTGGCCTTGGGTATGCTCCTAACAACTTTTTTATGCTTCACGATCATTTAAAAAAGCTTGGTTATACCGACGAAGAAATGACAGTTGGTTTTTTATGCGGAAAAAATGAGCGGGGAGTTTACGACTACTTTAGAAATAGAGTAATTTTTCCAATAATAGATACAACGGGAAACGTCGTTGCCTTTGGTGGAAGAGTATTAGATGATTCAAAGCCTAAGTACTTAAATACGTCTGATACACCTGCATTTAAGAAGAGTAAAAATTTATTCGCCTTAAACTATGCAAAAAATCATTGTGAAAATCAGTTGATTTTGTGCGAAGGTTATATGGACGTAATAGCACTTCATGCTGCTGGATTTGAAAACGCAGTTGCTACCTTAGGAACAGCTATAACTCCTGAACAGGCGCGTATATTTTCGAGATATACGAAGAAGGTGGTTATTTCATACGACAGTGATGAAGCGGGTCAAAGAGCAGCAGATAAAGCGTTTAAATTGCTTCAAGAGGTTGGAGTTGACGTTCGTATTCTTAAGATGAATGACGCTAAAGACCCGGATGAATACATAAAAAAGTTCGGTCCACAAGCATTTAGGTCAATAATTGATGAATCAAAATCTAAATTTCAATTTGAATGTGATAGGATTTTTGCAAAATACAATATTTCAAATTTAGACGAAAAGGTGAAAGCTAGTCGCGATCTTGCATATGCAATAGCAACGTATCCCTCTGAAATCGAAAGAGAAATTTATTGTCAAAAAATTTCCGGTATATTAGGTATTCCAAAGGACAGTATAAAGAAAGATGTTAATTCAATTTTAAAGAAACGTGATAAAGAAGCAAAAAGCAAGGAAGAGACGGAGCTTTTTAGAAAATCGAGTGGAAGCGGCGATAGAGTTAATCCTTCAAGTGCAATGTATTTAAAAGCTAATAAAATTGAAGAGGCAATATTAGGCTTAATTCAGCTGTTTCCTTCACATCTTAAAATAGTAATGGATAAAATGTCTTCAGATGATTTTGTAACACCTTTTTGTAAGAAGGTTTTTGAAAAAGTCAAAGAATGTTATGCAAATGTTGGAAAATTTGATTTAGCATTTATTCAAGATGGTTTTAATGTTGATGAAATATCGCGAATTACCAAAATGATGGCCGAGCGTCAACGTTTAGCTAACAATGATGAAAATGTTTTAATAGATTTGATTGATTCATTGTCTAAGGAAAAGGAAGAATCAAAAGATGAAGATACACTTGATAGCATTTTGAGTGCTATAAGCAAGAAGAAAAAATAATTTAAAATTTAGTATAAAATCCATGGGGGTAAAAATATGGACGAAAAGAATTTTAGTTTAGAGGATTTAGTAGAAAAAGGAAAGAACGGTGGTTCGATTTCTAACGAAGACCTTCTTGATGCTATTAGCGGATACCAAGATTTTGATATGGATCAAATAGATAAGATCTATGAAACTCTTGAAAGTAACGGCATTGAAATTACAGATGAAATATCAAGTGATAAGTTTGCTGATCTTGAAAGTGAAGTGGAGCAAATGATTAGCTCTGAAGAAATCGAGCGTATGCAAGAAGGACTTGCTATTGATGACCCTGTAAGAATGTACTTGAAGGAAATAGGAAAGGTTCCGCTACTTGAGGCTGATGAAGAAATTGTACTTGCAGAAAAAATGATGCAGGGCGATGAAAGAGCTAAAAATAAAATTGTTGAGGCTAACCTTCGTCTTGTTGTTAGCATTGCTAAAAAGCACGTTGGTAAGGGTATGCAATTCCTAGATCTCATTCAAGAAGGCAACCTAGGTCTTATGAAGGCTGTTGACAAGTTTGACTATGCGAAGGGATTTAAATTTTCAACTTATGCAACATGGTGGATAAGACAAGCTATTACCAGAGCCATTGCTGACCAAGCAAGAACCGTTAGAATTCCTGTACACATGGTTGAAACAATTCATAAGGTGTCCAGAGTTTCAAGACAGCTTTTGCAGGAGTTAGGTAGAGAACCAAGCTCAGAGGAAATTGCCGAGGTTATTGGTATGACTCCCGAAAAGGTTCGCGATACAATGAAATATGCGTTAGAGCCTGTTTCCCTTGAAACTCCTATCGGCGAAGAGGAGGATAGCCATTTGGGTGACTTTATTCCTGATGAGGATTCTCCTGCACCATCTGATGCAGCTTCATATACTCTCTTAAAGGAACAATTAAATGAGGTTCTTCACACTTTAACTCCAAGAGAAGAACAGGTGTTAAAGCTTCGTTTTGGACTTTTAGACGGCAGAACAAGAACTCTTGAAGAGGTTGGTAAAGAATTTGATATTACGAGAGAAAGAATTCGTCAAATTGAAGCGAAAGCTTTAAGAAAGTTACGTCATCCAAGCCGTTCTAAGAGATTACGCGATTATCTTGATTAATTTTAAATATAACTTGACAAAGATAATAAATTATAGTAAAATATACCTTGAACATTTTATTGGAGGAATATTCTAATGACTAAAAGAATATTGAGCATTGTAGTAGCAATGCTTATGCTTCTTCCCCTAGTATTTAGCTTCACTTCATGTGAAAAAGAAAGAACAGAGGAAGAAATTATTAATGATATTGTTAATAGCGGAACAACGGCGTTAACACTTTCTGTTTGGATTCCAACAAATTCTGATGCAAGTTCTCAAGAGTTTAAGGATAGACTTTCAGCGGTTGAAAATAAAATTAATGAGATCTTACGCGATAAGAATTTATCAACTGAAATTGAGTTTACAGCGATTTCAAATGATGAATATGAAGAAAAGCTCGCTGCACACCTTACTGATATTGAAGCTAAGGTTGAGGCTAAGAAGGGCTTGCTTCCTTCAAGCGTATCACAGGGTTATGTAAATAAAGCAATTAAGATTCCATATGGCGATAGTTATATGTATGAGCTTGCTTATCCAAGTGTTCTTGATACACAAATAGATTTATTCATGATTCGTGATTATGACAGCTATAAAGCGCTTGTTCAGGCTCAGAATCTTTATGCACTTGATTCTTATCTGGCTGTTGGTGGTAAATATGCAGATATTAGAAAGATGATTTCACCTGCTATATTCTCACAATATTCAATAGATAACTCTACATATGCTATTCCAAATAATCATCAATATACTGATGCTAAATATCAGTACATGCTTATTGATAAAAATGCTTTTAATTTAGTTGAAAATGCTGATATTAATTCAATAACTGATATTTTTACTTGCGAAGCATTTATAAATTCTATTGGTGCTAATGCTGAAAGTGACTATATTCCTTTCGTGGGTAGCTTAAATGATGCTCCTGGCGTATACATGTTCGATGAATCTGATTTAATTGGATCATCACTTGCAAATATAACTCCTTCAAGCATTTTTGACGTAGAAGCATATACAAAATACGTTGAGCTTTACAAGAAGCTTTCCGAAAGCTCCTATGCTAAGGAAGCTTTAAGTGAAGGCGAAAAGGCTGCAGTTAGCTTCTTCTATGGTACAAACGACGAGATTAAAGCATATGAAGAAGAGTACTACGTTGTAAAAACTGAAAAGCCTATTGCTAACTCTGACGAGATTTTTTCAAGCATGTTTGCAGTTAGTAAATATTCAGCTAACTATGACAGAGCTATGAAAATTTTATATCTTCTTCAAACTGACGCTGACATAATTACGTTACTTCAATATGGTGTTGAAGATGTAGATTATAAGTTAGAGCTAGATAATGACGGTAACGAAGTAATTGAAGCTACAAAGGATTGTTTATATAACATGTCCGGTCTTAATATTGGAAATAGTTACTTAACATACAAAGAGTATGGCGCTACTATTGATAATTGGGATGATGTAAAAGCTTCAAACTATGATTTAGTTGTAAATCCATATCTTAACTTCTTAAAGAACTTCAATGAGAATGCTACTGATGATGAAAAGGAACAGTTATCTACCTTAACAGCATCTGTAAAAATACTTTCCGATGAAGTATCTGAGTTGATCAGATCAATGACCAGTGAGGAATTTGCCGTATTTCTTGAACTATTAAATATTGATGTTTCTGCGCTTGACAAGGAAATAGCTGATTACGAGGAAGAATTAGCTGGCGAGCAAGCGAAGGAAGAGCAGGATATCGATAAAATTGCTGAAATTCAAGAAAAGCTTGAAGCGGCTGTTGCTAAAAAATCAGCATATGATGCTAATACAGCAGTTGTAAGCATTAAAAACTCAGAAGATTACAAATCTCTCATTGCTCTCTACAACGATTTATTCAACAAATATAATTAATATCTAGGGGCGTACAAGTTACGCCCTTATTCTTTTTTTGAATTTCTTCAATATAATATATGTGTATCAAATTTTAGGAGAAAATTATGAGAGATAGTATGACGGATTTAACTAATAAACAAGTAATAAATGTTTGTGATGGTAAAATTTTAGGATATGTTACTGACTTTATTGTAGATTCATGTAGTGGAAGGCTTAAAGCTATTATTTTACCTGGAGATAGCGGAATCTTGGGCTTTAAAAAGTGTGAAGATACTATTATTCCTTGGGAAAAAATCTGTAAAATTGGTGTTGATGTCATTTTAGTCGAATTTTAATCAAAATATAATTGTAAACTTTTTGTGAACTAAAACAAATGCGATTGACATAATAATATTCGTGTGATATAATAACGACCGTGCTATGAGAGGCACAAAAATAATAACACACACATCTAGTGCCGTGAAGCGTTGCTCGGTGCCTAAAAGGTCGCAACTGTAAGCACAGATGGTGGAAAAAACCAAAGGAGGACATTGAAAATGTCAGTAATCTCAATTAAACAACTTTTAGAAGCAGGTGTTCACTTCGGACACCACACAAGAAGATGGAACCCTAAGATGGCTGAGTACATCTTCACAGAAAGAAATGGTATCTACATCATCGACCTTCAAAAGACAGCAAAGAAGTTCGAAGAAGCTTACATGTTTGCAAGAGATCTTTCTGCAAACGGTGGTACAATTCTTTTCGTAGGTACAAAGAAGCAAGCTACAGATGCTATCCGTGATGAAGCTCTTCGTTGTGGTATGTACTACGTAAACGTACGTTGGCTTGGTGGTATGCTCACAAACTTTAACACAATCAAAAAGAGCATCGCTCGTCTTGCACAATTAAAGAAGATGCAAGAGGACGGAACATTTGATCTTCTTCCAAAGAAGGAAGTTGCCGGTCTCACAAAGGAAATGGATAACCTTGAAAAGAACCTTGGCGGTATCAAGGATATGACAAAGCTTCCTGATGCAATTTTCATCGTTGATACAAAGAAAGAGCACAATGCTGTTCTTGAAGCAAAGAGACTTGGTATTCCAGTAATCGCTGTTGTTGATACAAACTGCGATCCAGATGATGCTGATCTTATTATCCCTGGTAACGATGACGCTATCAGAGCTATCAAGCTTATCTCTGCAGCTATCGCCGATGCTGTAATCGAGGGTAAGCAAGGTGAAACTCCTGTTGAAAACGTAGAAGATGCTGCTGAAGAAGTAGTTGAAGACGCTGAATAATTTAAATTTAAACTTACGGAGGATATAAAAATGGCTGCTATTACTGCAAGTATGGTAAATGAATTAAGACAAACAACTGGCTGTGGTATGATGGAGTGCAAAAAGGCACTTACTGAGGCTAACGGAAATATGGATGAAGCTATCAAGTTACTTCGTGAAAAGGGACTTGCTGTTGCTGCTAAGAAGGCAGACAGAATCGCTGCTGAGGGCGTTGTTGACATTTTAGTTGCTGATGATAAGAACGCTGCTGCAATGATCGAAGTAAACGCTGAAACTGACTTTGTTGCTAAGAATGAGAAGTTCACAGACTTCGTTAAGAATCTTCTTAAGACAATTCTTGCAACAAGACCTGCTAACGTTGAAGAGCTTTTAACAAAGCAATATGATGCTGAATTAACAGTTGAAGCTAAGCTTAAGGATATGATTTTCACAATCGGTGAAAACATGAGCATTCGTCGTTTTGTAATCGTTGACGGCACTGTTGGCACTTACATTCACGGTAAGGGCTCAACTGGTGTTATCGTAACATTTGAGGCTGACGAAAATGTTAAGAACAATGAAGGCTTTGCTGAATTCGCTAAGAACATTGCACTTCAAGTTGCTGGTGCACCATCACCTGTTCTTTACTTAAATAAGGAATCAGTTCCAGAAAAGGATCTTGAAGAAGAGAAGGCTATTATCTTAGCTCAACTTGCTAACGATCCTAAGAATGCTAACAAGCCTGCAAACATTCTTGAAAAGATGGTTGTCGGTAAGCTTGGTAAGTTCTATGAAAAGAACTGCTTACTTGAGCAAGAGTACGTTAAGGAAGACAAAATGTCCGTTTCTCAATATGTTGAGGCAACTGCAAAGAACCTCGGCGGTAGCATTAAGGTAACAAGCTACTGCATGTATGAAAAGGGCGAAGGTCTCCAAAAGAAGGAAGAAGACTTCGGCGCAGAAATTGCAAAGATGATCAACAAAAACAACTAATTATATAAAAAAACTCAAACATAAATTGTTTGAGTTTTTTTACGGAATCTCTATAAAATATATAAATATTTTAAATTTGCTATTTACAAATTAATAAAAATATAGTATTATATACTATGAAAGATTATGATATTATATTAAGGAGCTTGTTTTGGATACACCAATTTACAAAAGAGTATTACTTAAGCTTTCCGGCGAAGCAATTTCAAACGGAAAAGATGGAATTTTAAATTTTGATTATATCAGCGAAATTGCTCAAACAGTAAAAAAATGTGTTGACAACGGCGTTGAGATTGCTGTTTTAGTGGGTGCAGGCAATATTTGGCGCGGTAGAAGCGGCGGAGATATGGACAGAGTTAAAGCTGACCACATGGGTATGCTTGCTACATGTATAAACGCACTTGCATTGCAAGAATCATTTATTAGAGCAGGAGTTGACGCAGAAGTTATGACTTCTGTTGAAATGAAGGCTTTTGCTAGGCAGTTTGTTAGAGATGACGCGATTAAAGCGCTATCAAATGGTAAGGTTATAATTTTTGGTGGCGGTATGGGTGTACCTTTCGTTTCAACTGACACAGCTTCTGTTGTTAGAGCTGCTGAAATTGGTGCAGAGGTTGTTTTAATGGCGAAAAATATTGACGCTATTTATACTGCTGATCCAAGAAAAGATAAAAATGCACAAAAAATATCAAGTATTACATACAAAGAAGTATTAGCAAGAGGTTTACAGGCAATGGACTCAACTGCTACATCATTTGCTATGGACAATAATATTTCTATTCATGTATTTGGTCTTGATAAATGTGAAAATATTTATAATGTAATTATGGGTGCTAAAATGGGCACTGTTGTGAAGGGAGAATAATAAAATGAAGCTTGATACTAAAGTTTACGAAGAAAAAATGAAAAAATCTATTGATTCTTACAAGTTTGAGTTGAATTCAGTTAGAGCAGGAAGAGCACACGCTTCTGTTCTTGACAGAATTAGTGTTGATTATTACGGATCTCCAACTCCTGTAAATCAAATCGGTTCTGTATCTGTACCTGATGCAAGAACTATCGTTATTCAACCATGGGATTCATCTACTCTTAAGGGTATTGAAAAGGCTATTTTAGCATCTGATTTAGGGATTACTCCAGCAAATGACGGTAAGGTTGTTCGTCTTGTATTCCCACAATTAACTGAGGATAGAAGAAAAGATCTTAAGAAGCAGGTTTCTAAAATGGGCGAAGATGCAAAGGTTGCTATTAGAAATATTAGACGCGACGCTATGGATAAGGCTAAAGATATGAAGAAAAACGGTGAAATGACTGAGGATGAACAAAAAACATCTGAAAAGTCAATTCAAGATCTTACAGACAAGTACATCAAAGAGGTTGATGTTGTTACTGCAAGTAAAGAAAAGGAAATTATGGAAATCTAAATACAGTTTTGGGTTGCCTCTAAAAGGGCAGCCCATAATTGCAATGAGGTAATTTTATGCTATTTAAAAACAAAAAGGAATTAAAGGTTGATTCACAGCTTTCTCATATTGCTTTTATTATGGACGGCAATGGTAGATGGGCTAAAAAACGCGGTTTACCAAGAAAAATCGGTCATAAATATGGTGCTAAAGCGTTTGAAGATACGGTTAAAAATTGTCATGATATCGGCATTAATACTGTTACTGTATATGCTTTTTCTACTGAAAATTGGTCTAGACCTCAAGAAGAAATTGACGCTATTCTTGAATTGATGAGAAATTATGTTGATGAAGCGAAAAAGTATGAAAGCGCACGTATAATTTTTATTGGCGATAAATCTCCACTTCCAGATGACCTGAAAATTCGCATGACTGATCTTGAAAATACAACAAAAAACTTTTCAAATACTTTAAATATAGCATTTAATTATGGTGGCAGAGCAGAAATTGTTCATGCTTGTAATGAATTGATTAGTGAAGGCAAGGATAGTGTTACAGAGAATGATATTAACAGTCATTTATATACGTCATTATCATCTGATCCAGATCTAATCGTAAGAACTGCTAATGAATTTAGATTGTCTAACTTTCTGCTTTGGCAATGTGCATATTCTGAGTTGTATGTTACAAAAGCATTGTGGCCTGATTTTAATAAAAAAGAGCTTTTAAAGGCTGTTCAGAGCTTTTATAAGAGAAACAGAAAATTTGGTGGTTTAAATAACCGATAGAGGGCATTATTATGTTAAAAAGAATTATTACTGCAATTATTGCGATTCTTGTATTTATTCCTATTTGCATTTATTCATATACAATAGTATTTCCTATAGCTGTAGCTTTATTAAGTGCGGTTGCCGTATTTGAAATTTCAAAATGCTTAGGTTATCACAAAAACTTATTTTTGACTATCCCATTGTATTTAGTTGCTCTTGGATTGCCAATTTTTAGATGCTGTGTTAGTTCAAATGCATTTTTCTTATCACACGTACCATTAATATTTATTGGCGTACTAATTTATATGCTTTCATATGTAATGATAAGAAAAAATAAAGATAATTTATCAGAAATAGTGTTACTTTATGCTTTGTCAACTTTTATAATCTCAGGTTTTACCTCTATTTTAATGGTAAGAATGATGTTCAATGGAAAGGCAATTTATTTACTTGCATTTTTAGGTGCTTGGATATGTGATACTTTTGCTTATTTTACCGGAATGCTTTTTGGTAAACATAAGCTAATCCCTGAAATTAGTCCTAAAAAAACCGTTGAAGGTGCTGTTGGTGGAGTAATTTTTACAGTAATTGGTTTTGCTATATACTGCTTAATATGGAATAGCATATCTGATTATAAGCTTTCATATTTAACACTATGTGTTTATGGATTGGTGCTTTCAATAGCAGCACAATTTGGTGATTTGATTGCTTCTAGCATTAAACGTCAGTATAATATTAAAGATTATGGCGCAATATTCCCAGGACATGGTGGCGTTTTAGACAGATTTGATGGCGTTTTATTAGTAGCTCCATTCTTATATGTTTTAAATCATTTTTTAGGATAATTTATGAAAAATAAAAAAATAGCAATTTTAGGTTCAACTGGCTCTGTTGGAAAACAGAGCATAGAGGTGGCCAGACTACATGATATAAAGGTGGATTTACTTGCTTCATGTTCTTCGGTTGACGAAATAGAAAAGCAAGCAAGGGAGTTTTTACCTAAATATTGCGTTTTAACCAATGAAAAATCTGCCAATGACCTTAAAATTAAATTAAAAGATACTAATGTAAAGGTTTTTGGCGGAGAAAAGAATTTGCTTTCAATCATTGGTGAATCAAGTGCTGAAACTGCTATAAATGCGATTTCTGGATTTGCTGGACTTGCTCCTGCAATAGCTTGTGCTAGAAGCGGAAAGCGAATTGCTATGTCAAACAAGGAAGCAATTGTAATTGCATACAAGTTCTTAAAGGAAGAAATCGATAAAAATAAAGCAGAGCTTATACCTGTTGACAGTGAGCATAGTGCCATATTTCAATGCTTACAAGGAAGAGCAAATAATGAAATAAAAAGAATTATTTTGACGTCTTCCGGCGGGCCTTTTAGACATAAAAGTAGAGAAGAGCTTTCCAAATATACGTCCAAGGACGCTTTAGCTCATCCTACGTGGAAGATGGGAGCTAAAATTACTGTTGATAGCGCTTCTCTTATGAATAAAGGATTTGAGGTTATTGAGGCTGTCAGACTCTTTAACGTAAGTCCTAACCAAGTCAAAGTGGTTGTTCATCCTCAAAGCATAATGCATTCAGCAGTAGAATATACTGATAATAGTGTGATCGCGCAGATGGGAGCACCTGATATGAGAACGTGTGTTCAGTATGCTATAACTTATCCTAATAGAGTTAATTCTTATGCTGAACCAATTGATTTTGCGAAATTAAGTAGTTTAACTTTTGAAGATCCGGATATAGATACTTTTAGTTTACTTTCACTTGCTTTTTATTCTATTGAACAGGATGGAATTATACCTACTGTATTAAATGCTTCTGATGAAATAGCGGTAAAATATTTCTTAGAGGATAAAATTAAATTTACTGATATTTTTGATGTTGTTGAAAACGTTGTTCGCAACTATAAAAATATCGTTGATCCTTCCTTAGAAGATATTTTAAATGCTGACAAAGAAGCAAGAATTTGCACAGAGGAAAAAATTAAATTATTAGCAAAAAGTTAATCATTATCATTTTAAAAATCATCTTAAAGAGGTATAAATGATAGTTTTATATATTTTAATAGCGATTTTTATATTTGGCTTTCTAATTTTTATTCATGAGCTGGGTCATTTTTTGTTCGCTAAAAAGTACGGGGTAGCAATTACTGAGTTTTCTTTAGGTATGGGTCCTAAGCTTTTTTCTAAAAAAGGAAAGGACGGGGTTGACTATTCATTACGACTATTTCCAATAGGTGGATTTGTTTCTATGGTTGGAGAGAGTGAGGAAAGTGATAATCCAAACTCTTTTAACAAAAAGCCGGCTTATCAGAGATTTATAATTACTTTAGCTGGCGCTGTTATGAATTTGCTTATTGGTGTTCTTGTAATGATCATTTTAACATCAACTAATGAACGCTTCGGAACTACAAAAATTGGTGAATTCTCAGAAGATGCTACAAGCAGTCAATATTTATTGCTTGAAGATGAGATAATTAAGGTCGGAAATACAAAGGTTCATACTGCTAGCGAATTAAGCTATGAAATTATGCGAAAAGGATATGAGCCGCTTACCTTAACTATAATTAGAAACGGTGATGAAATAGTAATTAATAATGTTAAGTTCCCAACAGCTACAAGCGACGGTATCGTTTTTGGTACTATGGATTTTTTAGTGTATGGAGAAGATAGGTCATTTTCTACAATTGTAAAAAATTCTTATTATTCTTGTAAATCAACCATAAAAATGATTTGGGATTCACTTTATGACTTAATATCAGGTAGATATGGAATGGAGCAGGTGTCTGGACCTATTGGTGTTACAGGAGCTATTACTAATGCTGCTAAAACAAGCACTTATTCGCTATTTTATTTGATAGTAGTCATTTCTATGAATCTCGGAATATTTAATCTTTTACCAATTCCAGCATTAGATGGTGGATCTTTATTATTGTTGATAATAGAAATGATAGCTAGAAGGCCAATTCCTCAAAGGATTGAGTACGGAATAAAGGCTTTGGGTTTCATTTTGTTGATGGGATTTGCTTTAATTATTACTTTTAAAGATATCATATTTTTATTTAAATAAGAGGAAGTATGAGCTACAACGACATAAGACGAAAATCACGTATTGTAAAAGTCAAGAATACTCAAATTGGTGGAAATTCTGATGTTTTAATTCAATCTATGACCAATACAGACACACTTGATTATAAAAGTACAATTAGTCAAATAAAACAATTAGAGGCTTGTGGGTGCGATATTGTTAGAATAACAGTTCCAACTATTGAAGCAGCACAAACTATTGATAAGATAAAAAAAGCAGGGATTTCAGTTCCTATTGTTGCAGATATTCATTTCGATTATAGAATTGCTCTTGAATGTGTAAAATATGGAGTTGACAAAATTCGCATCAATCCTGGTAATATTGGAGAGGATTGGAAGGTTAAAGAGGTAACTGACGCTTGTAAAAGTGAGGGAATTCCTCTTAGAATAGGTGTTAATGGCGGATCACTAGAAAAGCACATACTTGAAAAGTATAAATCTCCAACTCCTGAGGCTTTGGCTGAAAGCGCTTTTTATCACGTGAATTTGCTTGAAAAATTTGGATTTAATGATATTATAATTTCAGTAAAATCATCAAACGTAAGAAATATGATTTTAGCTAACAGAATAATAGCTAATAATTGCGATTATCCAATACATTTAGGTGTAACAGAGGCAGGAGATGATTATACAGGGCTAATTAAAAGCTCTGCTGGAATTGGCTCTCTTTTATGTGATGGCATTGGCGATACCATAAGAGTATCTTTAACTGCTGACCCATGCAAAGAAATTGCAGCGGGAAAAGAGCTTCTAACTTCGTTAGGGTTTTATAATAAAGGTTCAATTCAGGTTGTATCCTGTCCAACGTGTGGAAGAACCAAAATCGATTTAATAGATTTATCTAACCGTTTTAAAAACGCAATAAAATCCATTAATACAAACGGCAAGGATATAAAGGTTGCTTTGATGGGCTGCGTTGTAAACGGGCCTGGAGAAGCGAAAGAATGTGATTTTGGAATTGCCGGAGGAAAAGGAGAGGCGGTTTTGTTTAGACATGGCGAAATCGTTGGAAAAATTCCTGAGGATAAAATTATTGAAACCTTAATTTTAGAAATTGAAAATTTTAAAGGAAAATAACCATTTAATTAAATATGCACCAAAAATAGCACATTCAATGTGCTATTTTTAAGATAAGACTAAGGATGGTGTAAAATGAAATTTGTTGAAAAATTTGATAAATATTTGCCTGATGCTGAGCTTATAAATTATGTGCAGGCGGAAATATTAGGGATTAGAATTGACAAAGAGCTAAGAATGATGGAGGTTGACATTTCATCCTCTGTGATTATCCCTAAAAGAGCTTTGTTTCGCATTGAAGCAGAGGTTAAGGAAGCTTATAAATTGAATTATTTTCGCGTTCATCCTAAGTATAGCATTGAATTATATTCAATTGATTATTTAGATGACTTGATTTTAGAGACTTACCGTCAAGGCGTTGTGGCGCGTGGCTTCTTTGATGACTATACTTATACAAAGGATGGCGAATTTATTATTATAAAAGTGCCATTTATTGATGGAGGCATAAAGCTTCTTGATTGCGCAGATACAACTAAAATTATGTCAAAAATAATTTTTGACGAATTTGGCGCAATTGTTAATTTCAAAATCGAGCAAAGAGAAGATTATAAGCTTAATATTGAAAATTTTGAAAATGAAAAATTAAATATTTTAAGAATGGCTTTAGAGCAAAACAAAAAGGACATGCCTAAAGCAAACGAAAAAAAGGCAGCTGAAGCAGAGAATATGCGTGCATCTTTTACTAAAGCAAACTCTTTTTCTAAAGATGAGATACATGCTGAAAAATCTGCTAGTGGTGAAGTTAAAATTGGTCCAACCACTTTTATTATTTCTGACCCGCAATATGTTGCAGGCGGTATGTTTGAAATTGAAAACATCGTTCCTATAAGAAAATTAGAGAACGGAATGCATAGTGTTTGCACGTTGGGAACGGTTTTTGATATTCAGGAAAAAACCGTCAAATCGAAAAGAGGTCATTTATCAATTATCAAGATTGGTATTACAGATAAGGACTCTTCCATTTACGTACAAATTTCTACTTCCGCAGATAAGCGTGATGAGGAAATGTCATACTTTGTTATGGGTGATTCTTATGCAATAAAAGGTAATATCAAGGTTGATGATTTTAGCAGAGAAAAAGAAATATATATATCATATACTGACATTTTAAAAATCGGCAAGCAAGAGAGAAAAGATAATGCAGAAGTAAAGCGTGTTGAGCTTCATTGCCATACTACTATGTCGGCAAAGGATGCAATTATTGACCCTGCTGCTCTTGTTAAGAGAGTAAAGGAATGGGGGCTTCGTACAGTTGCTATTACAGACCACGGTAATGTTCAAGGATTTCCTCCCGCTATGGTTGCTGCTGAAAAGGCCGGTGTTAAATTGATATACGGTATGGAAGCGTACTTTGTTGATGATACTGCAAAAGCAATTTTTGGTACTCAAAACGCTTCATTTGATGATGAATATTGCGTTTTTGATATCGAAACAACAGGTAGATCATTCCAAAATGACAGAATTACTGAAATCGGCGCTGTTATTGTAAAAAATGGTGAAATAATAGATAGCTATGATACTTTTGTTAATCCACACATGGATATTCCTGAAAATATCGTTGAGTTAACTCATATAACTAACGATATGGTTAAGGATGCAAGAGATATTAGTGAGGTTTTACCAGAATTTTTTAATTTTGTTGGCAATAGAATTTTAGTTGCTCATAATGCTAGCTTTGATACAGGATTTATAAGAAAAGCATGCGACGATAATGGTATTCCGTTTGAATTTACGTATCTTGATACTTTGGCTTTATCTAGATTTACCAATCCAGAATTAAAAAAACATAAGCTTGATTCTTTGGCTGAGCATTATAATTTAGGTGGATTTAATCATCATAGAGCTGAGGATGACGCTAAGATGCTTGCAAACATTTTAACAATTATGTTTGAAAAACTAAAAGGTGAAGGAATTGAGGATACAGAAAAAATGACTTTGGCTATGAGTGCAAACGTTGACCCTCTAAAGCTTCCTGCCCATCACCAAATACTTTTAGTTAAAAACAAAATTGGTCTTAAGAACTTATATAAGCTTATTTCTGAAAGCTTTTTGGATTACTTCAAGAGATACCCGCGCATCCCTAAAACGCGCTTGAATGAGCTTAGAGAAGGCTTAATTATTGGTTCTGCTTGCGAATCCGGAGAACTGTTTAAGGCGATTTTAGATAACAGAAGCGAATCTGAAATAGAAGCCATAGCAGAATTTTATGATTATCTTGAAATTCAGCCTCTTTGCAATAATATGTTTTTAGTTCATGAAAACAAGGCAACATGCGAAGATTTAATTAATTTTAATAAAAAAATCGTTGAGCTTGGCGACAAACTTGGTAAGCCTGTTGTTGCAACTTGTGATGCCCATTTCTTAAACAAAGAGGATGAAATTGGCAGAAAAATTCTGTTAGCAAGTCAAAAATATAAGGACGCCGACAGAGACGTTGGTATTTATTTTAGAACTACCGAGGAAATGCTTAAGGAGTTTGAATATTTAGGCGAAGAAAAAGCATATGAGATAGTTGTAACAAATACCAATAAAATAGCTGATTTGATTGATTATGACAATATTAGACCTTTCCCTGAGGGCACCTTTACTCCTAAAATGGACGGAGCAGAGGAAGACCTACAAAATATGTGCTGGGAAAGAGCTAGAAACATGTATGCATTCAACGGAGAAATACCTGTGGTTGTTTCTCAAAGACTTGATAAAGAGCTTACATCAATTATCAAGAATGGCTTTGCCGTGCTATATATGATTGCTCAAAAGCTTGTATATCAAAGTGAATCACTTGGATATTTAGTTGGTTCACGTGGCTCTGTTGGTTCTTCTTTCGTTGCCACGATGGCTGGTATTTCTGAGGTTAACCCATTACAACCTCATTATAGATGCCCTAGCTGTAAGTTTAGTGAATTCTTTACAGATGGTAGTGTGGGCTCTGGCTTTGACTTGCCTGATAAAAACTGCCCTCATTGTAATACTAAGCTTATTCAAGATGGACATGATATCCCGTTTGAAACGTTCTTGGGATTTAAAGGCGATAAATCTCCTGATATTGACCTTAACTTCTCGGGCGACGTTCAGGGTAAAATTCATAAATATACCGAAGATTTATTTGGCGCAGAAAACGTATTTAGAGCTGGAACAATAGGAGAAGTTGCTGAGAAAACTGCCATTGGTTACATACTCAAATATATGGAAGAGCATCAACTAACCGTTAATAGTGCTGAAATGAAGCGTCTTGCAGGACTTTGTACAGGCGTTAAGCGTACAACTGGTCAGCATCCTGGTGGTATAGTTGTTGTACCTAAGGAATACGAAATTTATGATTTCTGTCCTGTTCAGCATCCTGCTGATGACCCTAATTCCAACATTGTAACTACTCACTTTACTTTCTCATATCTACATGATACGCTTTTAAAGCTTGATGAGCTTGGACACGATATTCCAACCAAATATAAAATGCTTGAAACATACTCAAATACGTCTGTTTTAGACGTCCCTATGAATGATCCAAAGGTATATGAGTTGTTTCTTTCAACAGAACCTCTTGGCTCTGCTGATCTATTATCAGATTTAAAATGCTCAGTAGGTACATACGGTTTGCCTGAATTTGGTACAAAATTCGTTCAACAAATGCTTGTTGACTCAAAACCGAAGAATTTTTCAGATTTACTCCAAATTTCTGGGCTTTCGCACGGTACTGACGTATGGTTAGGTAACGCCCAAGACTTAATTAAAGACGGCATTTGTACAATTTCTGACGTTGTAGGTACGCGTGATAGCATTATGCTTTATCTCATTTACCATGGACTTGAAAAGGGCATGGCGTTTAAGATCATGGAAGATGTTCGTAAAGGGAAGGGCTTAAAACCTGAATACGAAGAAGCAATGATTGCTAATAATATTCCGGATTGGTATATTAGTTCATGTAAAAAAATCAAGTACATGTTCCCAAAAGCACACGCTGCTGCATACGTTATGTCAGCTATTCGTCTTGGTTGGTATAAGGTACATTTGCCATTGGTATTCTATTGTGCATTTCTTAGCGTTGCACCTGGTGGATTTGAATCATCAATGGTAGAGAAGGGGAAAAGAGGTGTTCTTGACAGAATATCCGAAATTGAAGCCAAGGGTAATGATGCTACACAAAAAGAAAAAGACATGATTACTGCTCTTCAAATGGTTTATGAATGTCTTGCAAGAGGCATTGAGTTTTTACCTGTTGATTTAATGAAGTCCGACTCCTTTAAATTCTTACCTGAAAATGGAAAAATTAGAATGCCATTTTCATCAATCGATGGTATTGGAGAAAATGCTGCCATAAAAATCAAAGAGGCACGTGATAGTAATGAGATTTTCTCGGTTGAGGATTTTCAACAAAAAACGATGCTTTCAAAGGCGGTTATGGAAACGCTTGAGCAAAATCATGTTTTTGATAATCTTGCAAAAACTAATCAACTTTCAATTACTGATTTACTTTAAAGAATAACGGCGATATTATTTATCGCCGTTATTTTATATGTAATTATCTAATTGTTTTAAAGAGTGTTTTTCAAGTGCTAAGAAAATGCCATCATATAATTCGTTCGAGAAAGTGTACTCCTTGTCAAAAGTAATAGTTTTATGTAAAATTTTCTCTCCAATGCCATGCTGTGGTGTTTGTATATGTGAATATAAAGACATTGAATATTTATTTCCTAGCTTGAAAAGTATTGCTTTATCGTTTTCGGAAAGACACGTTAAAATAATTTCTTCTTTTGACATTATTTTTGTACTAGCAGGAAGATATTTAGCTGTTTCTTCATTACATGAAGCAAAAACGTCAACGCAATATTTACCAAAAACATGCTTGCTGTTAAATATTTTGTAAAGAATTTTGATATTATCTTTAATACTTAGTCTAGGTATATATGCAAAATCAAATCTATCTACAACTCTGCCACATACGTCTATTGAAATACATCTAAAGCTTTTATTTGTTTGCTCGAAAAACATAGTGTGGCGTTTATTTTCGATTCTGTAATAATTTGTTGGTCGTCCTGTTTTCTTTTCTGAATCAGTTTCTACTACGATTAATTTTTTATCTACTAGTATTTTAGTTAAATTAATAGCTGTAACCATTGAAATTTTCAGCTCTTTAGTTAAGTCATCTAAGGATTTTTTATTTTCTTTAAGGGCGTTAATTATCAAAAGTAAATTGTTTTTTCTTATGTCAGTTCTATTCATAAAATCACCTCTATAAAATTATAAATAAAATGACATAAAAAGTCAACATTTTATTAAATAATGCTTGAAAAATCTATATTCTAAGTATATAATTAAACTGTAATAAGATTTTAGTGTGAGAGGTTTTATGATAAACAGAATTTTAGATATAATTTCAAACTATGTTGACGCACCTAAAGCGTCATTTAATGAAGATACAAACATATTTGATTTAGGCGTTGATTCTTTAAGAATGCTTCAGATTGTTATTGATGTAGAATCATTTCATTTAGTAAAATTTGATGATAAAGAGATTGTTGAAATAAGATGTGCCTCTGATATCGAAAAAATTATTTTAGATAAAAGAGCCTAATTTAGACACATGTCGCGCTGTTTTTTTACAGCGCGATTTTTGTTAAAAAATTTTTGTCAAATTATGTTGACAAACATATTAGACAAGTGTATAATATAATAGCGTCATAAAAAGAAAGGAAATCGACATGGACAACATAAGAAGATTGCCGGATTCTGAATTTGATGTTATGAATGTCATTTGGGAATGTAATGTAGCACCGGTAAACACTGCTTATCTTATGGAAAATGTTGGCAAGCATAAAGGTTGGAAAGCACCGACTTTGATTTCATTTCTTTCGAGATTAGAGGAAAGAGGCTTTATACATTCCGAAAAAATGGGGAAAGAAAGATACTATTACGCTGATGCAGCAAAAGAGGAATACATAAGAGGAGTAACTATTGATTTCTTATCTAGATACCACTCTGGATCTTTTGTTAAAATGATGGATTTAATGTATGGAAAAAACTCAATGTCCTCAAGAGAGCTTGATGAAATGTTAAAATGGCTACAGGAACAATATTGATTTTCTGTGTTTTATGCTATCAACGTTTTACCATGAAATTCATTTCCAACAGAAATATGAGGAATTTTGTTGGAAGTGAATTTCAAAATCACAATTTTACAAAGAGCAAATTTGCTCTTTTTTTATTTTTCTATTTATTTTTTCAATAAAATGTGATACAATAATAAATAATTCATTAAGGAGGACGTATTATGGGGTTGTTTTCTAAAATCTCCGAAGCAATAAATAATTTAAAGAATGGTTTTGTTTCGGCAATTATTTTGTGTGCCGGCTCGTCAACTAGATTTTCAAATCAAGGCGAAGATAAGCAGTTAGCTGAGATAAACGGAATACCTGTTATTGAAAGAACGCTTAATGTTTTTGAAGAATGTCAATCCATTAATGAAATAGTTTTAGTTGTTCGTAAGGAAGATGCTGAAAGCTATAAATCATTTGTATACGAAAAAGGCTATAAAAAAGTAAAATGTATAGTTACAGGCGGACAAACTAGACAACTTTCTGCATTAAGAGGATTTAAATATGTATCTAAAAAAGCAAAGTATGTTGCTATTCATGATGGTGCGCGCTGTTTAGTTACTCATTCTGTAATAGAGGATGTTTTAAATGAAGCTGTAAAGCATGGTGCCGCAACCTCTGCAAGTAGAGTAACAGATACGGTAAAATTAGCAAATAAAGACGGATTTATTCAAAAAACTCTTGATAGAAGTAATATGTGGAACGTTCAAACTCCTCAAATTTTTGAATATAAAAAATATCAAATTGCGGCTTACAAATCAAATCAAAACAATTTTAATGCTACTGATGATTGTATGCTTGCGGAATATGTAGGCTTTAAGGTTAAATTGGTTGACACAGGTAATGAAAATATTAAAATTACAGTAAAAGATGATATAAAAAGAGCGGAAGCAATTTTGGCTTCAAGAGGTAACAGCTAATGAGAATTGGTCATGGATATGATGTACACAGATTTAACGAAGGCGATTTTATTATAATAGGTGGAGAGAAAATTCCTTATGAAAAGAAATTGGAAGCACATTCTGATGGAGATGTTTTGGCTCATGCGATAGCTGATGCGTTACTTGGTGCTTGCGGAGTTAGAGATATTGGTTATTTTTTTCCTGATACTGATATTAAATATAAGAATGCTAACAGCATGGAGCTTCTTTCAAAAGTGAAAGAGATACTTACCGAAAATGGCTATGAAATATGCAATATTGATTCAACCATAATTGCACAGGCCCCTAAAATGGCTCCTCATATTGAAAACATGCGCACAAATTTATCTGTCGCCTTGAAAATTGATAGAGAAGACGTAAACGTTAAAGCCACTACAGAGGAAAAGCTTGGTTTTACAGGTAGAAAAGAGGGCATTGCAGCTCACGCAGTGTGCTTATTAAAGAGAAAGGCGTAAGATTTAATTGATACATCTTATAACTTATTATTCCTTTCCTACGCCTAACTCTGAGCTTTACTCTCTATTATAGTATACTAAATTAACACATTTGACACAAAAAATCAAAATTTGACATGAGGTATAAAATGAAAACACTTGCTCCGTCTATTTTAGCAGCTGATATGCTTAATCTCGGAAATGAAATAAAAAAAATTGAATCATCAGGTTCAAAATATGTTCATATTGACGTTATGGACGGCGTTTTTGTGCCGAATATTAGTTTTGGAATGCCTATTATAAGCGCCGTAAGAAAAATGACGAATTTAGTTCTTGACGTGCATGCTATGATAGTATCTCCTGATAAATATATTGATGATTTTATAAAATGTGGCGCAGATATAATTACTTTTCATTACGAGGCGCTTGACAACGAAAGTATTCTAAATGCTATAGATAAAATTCATAATTTAGGCAAAAAGGTTGGTATTTCGATAAAACCTAATACAAAAGCTAATGAAATTTTTAAGTATATCAATTTAGTTGATATGGTTCTAGTTATGACTGTTGAACCAGGATTTGGCGGGCAAAGCTTTATGCATGATACTATGCCAAAGGTATCTGCTATAAGAGATTGTGCTAATAAGTTAGGAAAAGACCTTGATATTCAAGTTGATGGTGGAATTAATGATGAAACCATCAAAATTGCTCATAATGCAGGCGCGAATATCTTTGTTTTAGGAACAGCGTTCTTTAAGAGTAAAGAATTATTAAAAATTGAAAGCCTATTAAATGATGAAAAGTAAAACAATTTCAATATTGATTTCTTGGTTATTAGTCGTTGCTACTATGTTTATTATATACTGTTTTTCTAATGAAACAGGGGTTGAATCCTCAAAAACAAGTGGTAGCATAATCAAAGCTTTTTTAGAAATATTTTTACCTAATGACAAGGTAACAGATGAGTTAATATCAAAATTTCAGCATCCTGTTAGAAAATTAGCTCATTTTAGTATTTATGCATTATTGGGATTTACCTTATCAAATGCATTTAATTGCTCATTTAACTTTAGAACGACTTATAAACACGTATTATCATTTATTTCGGTAGCTTTATATGCAATGAGTGATGAGTTTCATCAAGGCTTAGTAGCTAATCGTGGACCATCATTTAAGGATGTTTTGATTGACTCTTGTGGTGGTTTATTTGGAATTGCAGCCTTTTTTATAATGATATACATAATTAGTAGATTAAAAATACGCAACGAAAAATATTAACAAAAAGGACAGAGAAGATTATCTTTGTCCTTTTCTATTTAGATATAACTTTTTGAAATGCTGTTTATTACGTTATAAGCCGAATATATGTCGTTTTTTGTGTTAAATACGCTAATTCCTATGCGAACAGCGCCGTTTTCTCCTGTCTTTAATACGTTGTGCCCAAGAGGAGAGCAGTGAAATCCACTTCTTACACATATACCTTTTTTGTTTAACTTTTCAGCAACAATA
The DNA here is from genome assembly GCA_045632345.1 of Eubacteriales bacterium. Classification (GTDB taxonomy): domain Bacteria; phylum Bacillota; class Clostridia; order Oscillospirales; family CAG-272; genus RGIG2000. The sequence goes on from JAZQWM010000018.1 coordinate 163,260, forward strand.
CTTGACGGCATATTCTTTATATTAAAGCATAATGTATTACCGTAGTAATTATTCATTTTATAAACAGTAATGTTCTTATTATTGTATAGGAGTTCAATAAGTGTTTTATATAAACTTTCTTCGTGAAATCTTATATTGTCTATGCCCATATTTTTAAGCCACTTTAACGATTCATTTAAGCCTATTATATTTGGCGTTGACAATGTGCCTGCTTCGTATGCTTCGGGCAAAAAATCTGGCATTTCAAGCTCTAATGAGTTTATACCTGTACCACCCTCAAAAATACTTCTTCCGACTAAGCTATTTCCAAAAATAATTACACCAACGCCTTGTGGACCGTATAATCCCTTGTGCCCAGGGACACATAGTGCATCAATGTTCATTTTTTCTACTGAAATGTTGTGTATTCCTGCACTTTGTGCACCGTCAACTATAAAAGTAATGTTTTTCTCTTTACATATCTTACCGATTCGCTCAATTGGTAATCGTCTTTCGCCAACGTTTGAAGCATGAGTACAAACAAGCATTGACGTATTGCTCTTAAGCTTACCTTTGATATTCTCAATTATATCATTATCAGTACCGTTTGTTGAAAAAATATCATAGGTACAAAGCTTTTGAAAAGATAAATAATTTATAGGTCGCAAAACCGAATTGTGTTCTATATCGCTTATTAATACATGAGAAGAGTATTTTAAAAGTGATTTAATTGCTATATTTAATGCGTAAGTTGTATTATAGGTGAAAACAACGTTTTCTGGCTCTGCATCAAATAATTGACCTAAAAGCTCTCTTGTTTCATATATTTTTTCGGCACATTTAATTGATAATGAATGAGAGCTTCTACCGGGATTACCACAATATTTTTTCATACATTCAGCCATTTCTCTTATTACCGCTGGCGGCTTGGGAAATGTTGTAGCTGCATTATCAAGATATATCATAAAATTTCCTTTTATAATCTGAAAATCTCTGTATAATTAACTCTTTTCTTTTTTAAGACATTCTCTAAAGAGTTAATATTAACACAGTTAAATTTTATACCGTATGCACATCCTTTTTTAGTCATATTTGGCTCTAACTTAACTATTTCACAGTCAATATATGCATCTTCTAAAGCTTTTTTAGCCTTTAATGCAACGGTCATTGATTTTAAGGAAGCAACACACATATTTTGTCCTCCTTTATATAGAATGTCTATAATTATACTATGTAATTTATGGTAATTTGACAACGATTTGCATATAAAAAACACTTGCATATTCGCAAGTGTTTTGAAATTATATAATGACAGCAGTTGCTATACCAAAATATATTAGTAGAGAAATAGCATCTACAACAGTTGTAATAAACGGACTTGCCATTACAGCAGGGTCAAGACCTATACGCTTTGCTAAGACGGGAAGTATACAACCAACTAATTTAGCAACAATTATTACAAGTATTATTGTTAAACCTACAGTTAGTGCAACCATAAGAGTTATACCGTCGTTTCCTAGTAAAAGCTTGTCAATTAAGAGTAGTTTAGCAAAGGTTGCAATGCCTAAAACACCACCACAAAAGATAGAAACTCTTAATTCTTTAAAGATAATTTTAAAAATGTCTCTTAAACGTATTTCTTCAAGGGCAAGACCACGAATAATAGTAACGGATGTTTGACCGCCCGCGTTACCGCCTGATCCCATAAGCATAGGAATAAAGGCGGTTAAAATAGCCGATAATTTACCCTCAAAGCTTGTAATGATTTGGCTTGTAAACGTTGCTGTAAACATAAGTAACAACAGCCATGGAATTCTTTGTTTCCAAATTTCAAATACGCTAGTTGCAAGATAAGGCTTATCAGATGGAAGCATGGCAGCCATCTTTTCCATATCCTCTGTTGCTTCTTCTTCAATGACGTCAATAGCGTCATCGACTGTAATAATACCAACTAATCTGTTTTCGTTGTCTACGACAGGTAATGCAAGTAGGTCATACTTGCTCATTTCGTTAGCAACGATTTCTTTGTCCTCGTGGGTATTTACGTAAATGATATTAGTATCCATAATATCTGAGATAATAATATCTTCATCCGCTAAAAGTAATTGCTTTGCAGTAACGTAACCTAAAAGGTGTCTGTTTGGACTTGTAACATAGCAGGTATAAATGGTTTCTTTGTCAATACCTGTACGTCGTATTCTTTTTAGAGCATCCTCTACGGTAATGTCCTCATCAAGCTTTACGTACTCCGTTGTCATAATACTTCCTGCGGAGTCCTCGGGATAGTTAAGTATATCGTTTATTGCTTTTCTTGACTCTTCGTCTGAAATTAAGAGGATTCTTCTTACCACGTTTGCTGGCATTTCCTCAATAATATCTACTGTATCGTCAATATAAATTTCATCAAGCATTTCTTTAAGCTCTGCATCAGTAAAAGAAGAGAGCAGAATCTCTTGAATTTCGGTATCCATTTCTACGAATACCTCTGCCGCTAAATCTTTAGGTAAAAGTCTAAATAAAATAGCAATTTTCTTTGGGAATTCTTGAAGCACTATTGAAATATCCATAGGCTCCATATCCTTTAAAATCTCCTTGATGGCACTGAAGCATCTGCTTTCAATTAACTCATCAAGCTGATTTACGACAATGTTTAATTCTTCCATATTTTTCTCCTTTCAAAATTATGCGAAAGGGTTTTTAAGAATTTAATATGGGTATTTGCTAATGCATATATAGCAGGTACCGCACATTAAAATACACCCTCGTGGTTTACTACCAGTTGCCGTGTCCATACATGCATCTCCTTTTTAAAAATTATACATAGATATTATATATTCGCTTTTGAAAAAAATCAACATTTTTCTTTTAAAATTAATAAATTTTTTGTAAACTCTTTAAAATAAAAAAATAACATTTATTTTTACATTCGTCTAAAAATGCGAATTTTGTATATTTATTTGTATATTATAAAATAGTTATTTGTTATTATTAACCTACTTTATACATAAATATTACTATGAAATATAACAGTTTGGAGAATAGAATAAATGATTAAAAATAAAATTGAAAAGATATTTTCTGATAGCTTTGACATACCGTTAGATAGCCTATTAGAAATACCAAATGCTCAATTTATTGGCAATAAGCATTTGCATATTGATGGTTGTACAGGTGTAAAGAAATACGAGAAAAACAACATCGTAATTAAATGCAAAAGGCACGTATTAACTATCAAGGGAAATGATCTTTCAATGCTTACTTTTTCTAATGGTAGGATTAGTGTGAGAGGTACAATTTTAACTTTTCAAATTGAGGAAATGCAATGAACGGACTATATTCAAAGACCAATTTTATTGTAAAAAAGGAGCGAGCTTCCAAAGCACTAAATATTATAGTTTCTAAATCATTAACGTACATAAAAGCAGAGTTTTTACCTAATGATGATTTAAAAATAACAATTTTTTCATGGCAAATTCAAGAATATAAAAATGCTTTTTTAGAAGTTAATATTGAAATATGCTTTGGTGCAGAAAAAGGACTTTTATCAAAAATTAAAAGAAACAAGCATAGAGTAGGCATATTGATAGGCTTTTTATTTCTAATAGCGTCATTACTTATATCATCATCTTTTGTATGGAAAATTAATATTTCCGGCAATGTAGCTCTTACATATGGTGAAGTTGTTGATGAATTAGAAAAAGCTGATTTTCATATAGGGAGCTTTATTCCAAAAATTAAATATAAAGAACTGCATAATAAAATTCTTCTTTCTTCAGATAAAATCAGTTGGGTTTCTGTAAATATTGATGGTAACGTTGCAAACGTAGTGATTAAAGAAAAATTAGTTGAAAACGAAGAACACAATGGCAAATATACTAATATTATTTCAAAATACGAAGGACAGATAGCACTTATAAGCGTAGAGGAAGGTAGAAAACAAATATCTATCGGAGATATAGTTAAGAAGGGAGATTTACTTATATCCGGTGTTTTAGATTCGCAATCACAAGGAGTTAGATATGTTAATGCGAAAGGAACTGTTAAAGCGTACGTTAACAAGAAAATTGAAGTAAAAGTACCGTACAATGATACGAAAAAGGTATATACGGGTAAAGCCTATGTAAACAAACAATATAAAATATTTAATTATAATATAAAAAATTTAAATAAGTGTAGAAATTGTGAGATGGTTTGTGATATAATAAAGAAAAAAGAGCAGATATATCTGTTTAACCATATAGAGCTACCTATTTTTTGTACAACAGTAAAGCATCTTGAATATGAAATTCAAAATGTTACTTATACCAATGAGCAAATAATAAACGTTGCATTTCAAAAGTTAAAAATAGAAATGGATAAATCGCTTTTGAGTGCTGAATTGATTTCTAAAAAAGTATCTACAAGCTATGATGAAGAGTATTTTTATATTTATTGTGAGTTGTACTGTTTAGAAGATATAGGTAGTGAGGTTGAATTTGAAGTAGAAAATAACGGAGGTTAACATGGCAGAAAAAACTATTACTACGTCATCTCCAAGTGTTACAAGCGCAATATTTGGTCCTTGTGATGCTAACGTTAATGCTATTGAAAATGCATTTAAGGTTAGAATAGTAAATAGACCACTAAACAACGATTTAGGAGACTGTATTACTATTTCTGGAGAAGATAACGATGTAGATAATGCTTATGAGGTTTTTCAGTATCTTAAAAAGATGGCTGAAATGAATAGTGTTATAACCGACCAAACTGTTGATTATGTTATTACTACCGTAAACGATAATCGCACCTCAGAGCTAAACGAGCTTGATGATGATTGCTTTTGTGTAAGCGCAAAGGGAAGGCCCATTAAAGCTAAAACCGTCGGCCAAAAAAGATATGTAAATGCTATTAAATCAAATACCGTTACGTTAGGAGTTGGACCGGCCGGTACAGGAAAAACCTTTTTAGCTGTTGCTATGGCAACAAAGGCTTTAAGAAGCAAAGAAATATCAAGAATTATTTTAACAAGACCAGCAGTAGAGGCGGGCGAAAGACTTGGTTTTTTACCGGGTGATTTACAAAGCAAGATCGACCCATATCTTCGCCCTCTTTATGATGCTTTATATGAAATGTTAGGTCCTGAAAACTGTTCCAAATACATGGAAAAAATGATAATAGAAATAGCTCCTCTTGCTTATATGAGAGGAAGAACGTTAGACGACTCTTTTATCATATTAGATGAGGCTCAAAACACTACGCCTGAGCAAATGAAAATGTTTTTAACCCGTATAGGATTTAATTCTAAGGTTGTGGTAACTGGCGATTTATCTCAAACAGACTTACCAGATGGTAAAAAGAGTGGTCTTTCTGAGGCGGTTAAGATTCTTAAGGACATTGACGGAATTGCAATCCACCAATTTACCGATAAGGACGTTGTAAGACATAAGTTAGTTCAAAAAATCATAGTTGCATACGATAAATACGAAAAAGAACAAAAAAATAAAAGAAAGGGAAACGTAAAATGACTTTAACCGTTGATTTTAAGGACGAGCAGGAAATATATGAAATAAGAGTAGCAATGAAGGCTATCATAAGAAAAGCTATATTTAACGCTCTTGTTTATGAGGGCTTTGATAAAGACGTTGAGGTATCAGTTACTTTTACTGATAACGAGAAAATCCGAGAGCTTAACAATATGTATAGAAACAAAGACTTCGCTACTGATGTTTTATCTTTTCCTATGTTTGATTCAATTAAAGAAATGGAATACATGGATACAGTTCCTTTGGGCGATATAGTGATTTCTCTTGAAAAGGCAAGTGAACAGGCTCACAATTTTTATCATGGATTATATCATGAAATTGCTTTTTTGAGTATTCATTCAACGCTACACCTTTTAGGTTATGACCACGAAACCTCACAGGAAGATGAAGAGGATATGTTTAGAAGACAAAAAGAAATTATGGAGATAATAGGATTTTAATGAGAAAGACAGCGTTTATTTCAATAGTTGGAAGACCAAATGTGGGCAAAAGTACTTTGTTAAATGCGATTTTGGGAGAAAAAATTGCAATTGTATCATCTAAGCCACAAACTACAAGAAATAGAATTACAGGTATATATACAAAAGACGAAAACCAAATTATATTCGTTGATACACCAGGCTTTCAAAAGCCTAGAACAAAATTGGGAGATTACATGCTTGCAGCATCTACTTCTTCAATAGGTGGCTCTGATGCAATTATTTTAATAGCTGACGTATCATATCCTTTGGGAGAAATTGAAAAAAATATTCTTGATAAGGTAAAGGAATCAAAGCTTCCTTGCATTTTAGTTTTAAATAAAACCGATATGTCAACTCCTGAAAAAATTGCAAAATCAATAGCTGAATACGATGCTTATTATAAGTTTGACGCCGTAGTGCCTACTAGTGCTTCAAAAGGACAAGGTGTTGATGCGGTAATTGATGAATGCTCAAAATTTTTACAGGAAAGTGAATGGTTTTTTCCTGATGATATCATTACAGACCAACCGGAAAAGACTATCGCAGCCGAAACTATTCGTGAAAAAATTCTTCGTACTTTAAGTGATGAAATTCCACATGGAACTGCTGTTGTAATCGAAGAATTTAAAGATAATGGCAAAATCATTAAGATAAGAGCCGAAATTTATTGTGAGAAAGCATCTCATAAAGGTATAATTATTGGCAAAAATGGAGAAACACTCAAGAGAATCGGATCATATGCAAGAGAAGATCTTGAAAGATTTTTCGGAGTTCAAGTATATATCAACCTTTGGGTAAAGGTTAAAGAAAAATGGAGAGATAATACTTTAAATCTTAATACGCTTGGATTTAACCTTAAGGAGTTCAAATGACGGAGTTTAGGGTAAACGGTCTTGTTATTTTTGATAGAGAAATCGGAGAAAATGATAAGCTGCTAACCGTTTTAAGTGAAAAATACGGTAAACTATTTATAATAGCTAAAGGCGTTAAGAGCATTAAAAACAGAAATATGTGTTGCTCACATATATTTTCATATGCCAGCTTTGTAATCCGTAAAAAAGGTAACTATTATTATCTTGTAGATAGTGATCTTATTGAAAACTTCTTTTCTGTAAGAAATGATATTTTGAAGCTTTCTTTAGCATCGTACTTTTGCGATGTAGTTAATTATATTGCGCAGGAAGGCGTAGGAGAGGATGCACTATTAAGACTCATTCTTAATAGCATCTATGCTTTATCTATTGATAAATATGAGCTTGAGCACATTCGTGCTGCTTTTCAGCTACGTACTGTTGCTGAAATAGGCATGGCTCCTGATATCCGTTCATGTAGCTCATGTGGAAAAGAAGAAAATATTTCGGGATATTTAGATTTAGTTGACGGAATTACGGTTTGTAACGAATGCAGAGATAAAATTAATTTTGCAATAGAGGAGAATCCGTTTTTTGAGAGAGGATTGCAAAAGCCTATTGCGTTATTAAATCCTTCTGTAATTGAAGCTATTAAATACATAGTTAATTCTGATATCAAAAAGTTTTTATCTTTTTCGTTAGAACTTAATGATTACCATCTTTTGTACGATTTAAGCGAAAAATTTTTAACTAATCAGCTTGAAAGAACATTTTATTCATTAAGCTTTTACAAATCACTTATGTAGGAGAAATATGTTAAACGTAAATAGAGCAGTACGCATTTTAGAGCTTGATAAAATTTTAGAAATGCTTGCTTCTGTTGCATCAACGGAGGGAGCTAAGAAAAAAGCTCTATCTCTTTTACCAACTTCAAATATAGAAGCGGTAAAAAGAAGACAATCTTTAACTAATGATGCTAAGCAAATGGCGGGAATAAAGGGAGCTCCCTCCTTTAACAACGTTCCAGAAATCCTTGATACAGTAGAAAAGGCTGAAAAGAATTCTATTCTTTCTCCAAGAGAGATATTAGACGTTGCTTCAGTTCTTCAAACTTCAAGACTTTTACTTGAATACATTCATTCTGATGCTATAAAGCCGTGTCAGCTTTCTGTTATATTTGAATCATTAGTACCTAATAAAACGTTAGAAGCAAAAATTTATAAAGCTATTATCGGTGAGGACTTGATAGCTGATGATGCTAGCCCGGCTTTAGCTGATATCAGAAGAAAAATTAGATACCAGACTAACAAAATTAGAGAAGTGCTTCAAAGTTATCTTTCTGGCGAAAAATCTAAGCATTTAAGAGAAAATCTTATTACAATGCGTAACGGTAGATTTGTTTTACCTGTAAAAAACGAGGATAAGAATGAAATTAAGGGTCTTATTCATGATACGTCTGGAAGTGGGGCAACTTTATTTATAGAACCAATCGCAGTAGTTGAAGCAAATAATGAGTTAAGAACGCTATATGGTAATGAACAAACGGAAATTGAACGAATTTTAGCTGAATTTTCACAACAAATTGCTGATTCTGCTTACCAAATAAAGAATAATTACAGAAGTATTACTGAAATTGCTTTTTATTTTGCTTGTGCCGAGCTTTCATACAAAATGAATGCCATTGAGCCTGAAATAACAGATAAAAGAGAAATTTCTTATGTTAGAGCGCGTCATCCCTTGCTAGATAAGGGTAAAGTTGTGCCGATTAATATTGAAATCGGAAATAGCTTTGACATGTTAGTAATAACAGGACCTAATACAGGTGGTAAGACTGTTACTTTAAAAACTATAGGTCTATTTTCTTTAATGGCTCAATCCGGCTTACAAATTCCTGCTGATTCTGCTAAAATATGCATTTTTGATGGAATTTTTCCTGATATTGGTGACGAACAAAGCATTGAGCAATCGCTATCAACATTTTCATCACATATGGTGTCAATCGTTAATATCCTTGAAAACGTAACAAATAAATCTCTTGTATTATTTGATGAGCTTGGAGCGGGTACTGACCCAATTGAAGGTGCAGCTCTTGCACAGGCAATACTTGAAAAAATGCTTGATAAAAAGCTTATTTGTGCTGCAACTACCCACTATGCAGAGCTTAAAGCGTTTGCGCTAAATACAGAGAGAGTTTCAAACGCTTCATGTGAATTTGATATAAACACTTTGAAGCCAACATATAAGCTTATTATTGGCGCTCCCGGTAAATCGAACGCTTTTTCTATATCAAGCAAGCTTGGCGTGTCAAGCCAGGTTATTTCAAGGGCTAAGGAGCTTATTTCTGATGACTCTCGAAGCTTTGAAGCTGTAATAGAAAAGCTTGAAAAAACACGAATTGAGCTTGAAAATGAGAAAAATGAAGCTCAGAGACTAAAAAAAGAGTTTGAAAGCTTTAAAAATAAAGCTGAAAAAGAATTAAGGGACAAGCTTGCTAACGCTGAATCAAAGAGTGAAGAAATGATTCAAAAGGCGCAGCAGTACGTTTCCGGGGCAAGGGCAAGTGCAGAATTTATATTTGATCAGCTTGATAAGCTTCAAAAACAAAAGGATTCTAATGATTTTGGCTCTAAATATGCTGATGCCAAGAAAGCATTACGAGCAAGACTCAATAAGGATGATGATATTTATAACCCTGTTGAAAAAATTGACGACAATTACGTTCTGCCAAGACCACTAGTTAAAGGCGATAATGTAATTTTAAGAAATTTAGGCACAGAGGGGGTATTACTTACCGATCCTGATAAAAACGGCAACGTTACCGTTCAATCTGGTATTATTAAAACTAAAGTTAATATCAAAAACCTTGCCTTAATTACTACAAAACAAAAAGTTGAAAATTCAACTCCTCAAGCAAAGCCTAAAAATGTTGTTTCAAGAGATTTTTCTATTTCTCTTGACGTGCGTGGCAAAAATATTGAAGATGCATGGATTGATATTGACAAATATCTTGATGAAGCGATAATTTGTGGAGTTAACAGCGTTACAATTGTTCACGGAAAAGGTACAGGCGTTTTAAGAAGAGGTCTTTGGGAATTTTTTAGAAAAGATTACAGAATCAAAAAATATAGAAACGGGGAATACGGCGAAGGGGACTTCGGTGTAACCGTAATTGAATTAAAACGCTAAATATTATATAAATTATAAAAAAGACTTGAAATTTTATACCCTTGTTGGTATAATGTTTTGTGTGTAAAAAACAACTAATTCATTTATGAGAGGATACTACTATGGCTGAATTAAAAATGCTTGCAATTGACCTTGGTGCTTCAAGCGGTAGAGGAATTGTTGGTAAATTTGACGGAAATAAATTTACCGTTGAGGAAAACCATCGTTTTCCTAATGAACCCGTAAATACTAACGGCAATTTTAACTGGGATATTTTAAGAATATTCCATGAAATTAAAACCTCAATCTCCAAATGTGCTTTATCAGATGATAAGAACATTAAGAGCATCGGTATTGATACTTGGGGCGTTGACTATGGCTTCATTGATAAAAACGGAGCTTTAATGGCTAATCCATACCATTACCGCGATGCAAGAACAGACGGTATTCAACCATATGCTTTTAAAACAGTTTCATTTGAGGAATTATACGGCATAACAGGTATTCAAACAATAAATTTCAATACAATTTATCAATTAGTGGCTGATTTAAGAGATAGACCTTATATGGTTGAAAATGCAGAAAGATTGCTTTTCACACCTGACTTACTTAACTACTTCTTAACAGGTCAAAAATTTACTGAATACACAATCGCATCAACAGGTGCGGTTCTTGACGCAAAAGCAAGAAACATTTCTGCTGATTTATTAAAGAAGTTCGGCATCAACGAGAAATTATTCTCAGAGGTTGTAATGCCTGGTCATAAAATCGGTAAGCTTACTCCCGATCTTATTTCTGAGCTTGGAAATATTACAGCTGACGTAGTAAATATAGCTTCGCATGATACCGCAAGTGCAGTTATCGCTGTTCCTGCAAAGCGTGGAGATGATTTTGTGTACATAAGCAGTGGCACCTGGTCCCTTATGGGTGTTGAGAACGATGAGCCTGTAATCAACGCTCAATCACTCAAATATAACTTTACAAATGAAGGCGGAGCAGGCGGCAAAATTAGATTCCTAAAAAACATTATGGGCTTATGGCTTGAGCAGGAATCAAGAAGACAATGGAAGAGAGAAGGACAAAGCTACACGTTTGATGAGCTTACAGCCAAGGCTCTTGATGCAAAGCCGTTTGCTTGCTTTATCAATCCTAACGATGATTTATTTACTCCTGCAGGAGATATGCCTGGCAGAATTAGAGAGTTCTGTAAGAGAACAAACCAATACGTACCACAAACTGTTGGCGAGATTGTAAGATGTATTTTTGAAAGCCTGGCTCTTTGCTACAGAAATACAATTGAAAGCATAGAGGATATGACTGGCAAGAAATATTCATCAATCAACATTGTTGGTGGCGGTACAAAAGAAAAAATTCTTTGTCAATACGCTGCTGATGCTTCCAATAGAGTTGTTTATGCTGGTCCGGTTGAAGCAACTGCTATTGGCAATATAGCAATGCAAACAATTGCAACAGGCGAGCTTAAGGATATCTATGAAGCAAGAGATATCGTAAGAAATTCATTTGAAATTAAGGTATATGAACCAAATCACACAAGCGAGTGGGATGAAGCATACCAAAGATTCTTAAATATTTGTAAATAAGAGGTGCGACTATGATTAACGAAATGTATGAACTTGCTAAAAAAGCATATGCTGAGCTTGGTATTGATACTGATGCAGTAATTGAAAAGCTTAAAAATGTTCCTATTTCCATTCAATGCTGGCAAGGCGACGACGTAAAGGGATTTGAAAGCAAGGGTCCATTAACAGGTGGCATCCAAACAACAGGTAACTATCCCGGAGCTGCGCGCAATATTGAAGAGCTTCAAGCAGATTTTGATAAAGCAGCATCAATGATTCCAGGAAAAAAGAAAATCAGTCTTCATGCAATTTACCTTGATAATAAAGGCGAAAACGTGCCAAGAGACCAAATTAAGCCAGAGCATTACGATGCGTGGATTAAATGGGCTAAGGAAAAGGGCTACGGCATTAATCTTGACCCAACGTGCTTCTCGCACCCATATTCAGATGATGGCCTTACACTTAGCCACCACGATGACAAAATCCGTCAATTCTGGATTGACCATGTAATCGCAACTAGAAAGATTGCTGAATACATCGGTAAGGAAATGGGCGAAGTATGCGCAAGCAACTATTGGATTCCAGACGGATTTAAGGATATTCCTGTTGACCGCAATGGTTATAGAAAGAGACTTGAAGATTCACTTAACAAGATTTTCGCAGTTGAGGTTGACCCAAAATACAACGTTGCATCCCTTGAGGGTAAGGTGTTCGGTATAGGTGCGGAAAGCTGTACAATCGGCTCAAATGACTTCTATCTTGGTTATTGCGCTAAAAACGGTCAATATTTAACGCTTGATGCTGGACACTTCCATCCAACAGAAGTAATTTCAGATAAAATCAGCACAGCATTACAGTTTACACCGGGCTTACTCCTTCACGTTTCACGTCCTGTAAGATGGGATAGCGACCACGTAGTTATCTTTGATGATGAATTAAAGGCTATCGCTCAGGAAATTGTAAGAAGCGGAGAAATGGACAGAATTCACATTGGTCTTGACTTCTTTGATGCAAGCATCAATAGAATTGCTGCTTGGGTAATCGGAGCAAGAAATCTCGAAAAGGCTCTCCTTTACGCAATGCTCGAGCCAACAGAGCTCTTAAAGAAATACGAGCTTGAGATGGATTATACATCACGCCTCGGCTTACTTGAAACCTTAAAATCTTATCCATTTACAGCTGTATGGCAAAAATACTGCTTAGAATGCGGAGTTCCAACAGGCTTTGATTGGATGAATGAGGTTAAAAACTACGAAAAGGAAGTTCTTTCTAAGAGATAAGGTGGCATTATGATCAATCTTGAAAAGGAAATAAGAGAACAACCAAGCGTACTTGCCTCTCTAAAAGATAAAAACGCTGACGTTTTGAAAATTCTTACAAATGAGCTAAAAGAGAAAAATATTAATAATATTTATTTCGCTGCAAGAGGCACGTCTGACCATGCTTGCGTTTATGCACAATATCTTTTTGGTATTGTAATGGGCATTCCATGTACTCTTGGCACTCCATCTATATTTACACAGTACGGAACAGATATTAAGTTTAATAATAGCTTAGTTATCGGTGTTTCTCAATCTGGCAGAGCAGAGGATGTAAACTACGTTCTTGAATCTGCTAAGAAACAAGGCATGCCTACACTTGCAATCACTAACTATGAGGACTCCTTGCTTGCTAAAACAGCAAAATATCATCTTTTCTGTAATGCAGGAGAGGAAAAGAGCATTGCGGCTACTAAAACGTTTACTGCGCAAATGTACTTACTTGCTTTACTTTGCGCTGAATGGAGCGGAAACAACGAGCTTTCAAAAGCACTTGATTTAATTCCAAATCAATTTGATGATGCTCTTGACTATTTGCCTTCACAAATTGAAGAAATTGTTCCATCATTACTTGATTATGAGGGTGCAGTAGTGCTTGGCAGAGGAATTTCTTATCCAATAGCACTTGAGGGAGCTTTAAAGATACTTGAGACTAACAAAATGAAGGTCAAAGGATATCCAATATCCGATTTCTACCATGGACCAGTAGCTCAGCTTCATGATAATGATTTAGCTTTTGTTTTAGGTCAGAGCGGACTTATGCTTGATGATGCTAAGAAAATGATTGCAAAGCTTGATAACGTTCGTGTTAAAACAATAGTAATCACTGATGCAAATGAAATCTGTGGCAATAACACGTTAGTTTCAATCAAAAATACCGGTTGCGAATATACAATGGCGTTCATTCTTGCTCTTGCTATGCAAATGTTTGCGTTAAAGCTTGTTATAGCAAAGGGAATTGACCCTGATAAATCTAACGTAATCGCAAAAATAACAATTACAAAATAGTACGGTAAAATTTAGGGGGATATTATTATGAACGAGAATGTAAACGGCGAATTAAAGGTTATCGCTATGAGGGGCTGCGAGGATTTTACTGCGCAGGTTGACAATTATTTAAAGAACATTAGACAAAGCGAGAACTCCTTCATTGCAAAAGCTGCATGCCCAAGATTTGGCTCAGGCGAGGCTAAGGCTTTAATCAACGAATCAATGAGAGGACTTGACCTCTATATTATTTCAGATTGCTTTAATTACGGAGTAACTTATAAAATGTACGGCATGAACGTACCAATGAGTCCAGATGATCACTTCCAAGACTTAAAGAGAATCATTGCAGCAACGGGTGGTAAGACAAGAAGAATCAGCGTTATTATGCCTATGCTTTACGAAGGCAGACAGCATAAGCGTTCAGCAAGAGAATCTCTTGACTGTGCTTTAGCATTACAAGAACTTACAAATATGGGTGTTACAAACATTATTACCTTTGACGCTCATGACCCAAGAGTTCAAAACGCTATTCCACTTAGCGGTTTTGACAGTGTAAGACCTACATATCAAATGCTTAAGGCTCTTATGAGAACTGTTCCTGACGTCAAGCTTGATAAAGACAACCTTATGGTAGTTTCTCCTGATGAGGGTGCTATTGGCCGTTCAATGTACATCGCTTCAGTTCTTGGAATTGAGCTTGGTATGTTCTATAAGAGAAGAAACTATTCTATAATTGTTGACGGTAAAAACCCTATCGAAGCACATGAATACCTTGGAAAAGACTTAACAGGCAAGGACGTTATCGTAGTTGACGCTATGATTTCTTCAGGCGATTCAATGATTGACGTTGCTCAACAGTTAAAGCAAAGAGGAGCAAAGAGAGTATTTGTATTTGCTACTTTTGCGTTATTCTGCAACGGTCTTGAGAACTTTGATAAAGCATATGCAGATGGCATATTTGATAAGATTTATGCTACTAACCTCACGTATCATACAAATGAAATACTTTCAAGAGATTGGTACTGTGACGTTAATATGTGCAAATACGTATCATATATCATTGATACAATTAACAAAGATGCTTCAATTAGCGATCTTTTAAATCCTGTACAAAAAATTCACGCTTTAGTTGACAAATATAATGCAGGTCAACATTCAGAAATTGACGAGGACTAATATATAAATGAATAACTTTAAAAATACTGTTGCTAAGGATTTATTATCATGTATGACAGAAATTTCTGCTGATATAGCATTATCTGTTGATGACATTTTGTCAATGTTTGAATATCCACCAGATTCAAGCATGGGCGACATTGCTTTTCCTTGCTTCAAGTTAAGCAGAATTTTAAGAAAAGCTCCACCGATTATTGCCAAGGAAATATCAGAAAAGTTTAAATCCGACGTTGTAGCAAAAGCAGAGGCTGTAAGCGGTTATCTTAATATTTTTGTTACTAATGATTATTTAATCAATAACGTTCTTTTGGAAATAGAGAACAAAAAAGAGAAATACGGTTCTGATAGCTCAGGCGTTGGCAAGGTAGCTGTATTTGACTATTCATCGCCAAACGTTGCGAAGCCATTCCATATTGGACATTTAGGCACAACAGTAATCGGACACTCCTTAAAGATGCTTCACGAATTTCAAGGCTACGATTGCGTAGGAATTAACTATCTTGGAGACTGGGGTACACAGTTTGGTAAGCTTATAGTTGCTTATGATAAATGGGGAAGCCGTGAAAAGGTTGAAAATGGCGGTGTTGATGAACTTGTTGCTCTTTACGTTAAATTTCACCAAGAGACTGAGATTGATGAAAGCTTAAATCAGCTTGCAAGAAATGAATTTACAAAGCTTGAACAACACGATGAAAGAAATACTGAGCTTTGGAAATGGTTTGTAGAAATCAGCTTAAAGGAATATCAAAAGACATATAAGCAATTAGGCATTGAATTTGACAGCTATAAGGGCGAAAGCTTCTATACCGATAAAATGCCTGCGCAAATTGAAAAGCTTAGAAATAGCGGTCTTATGAAGCTTGATGACGGCGCTTCAATCGTTGATTTGTCAGAATATAATATGCCACCTTGCTTAATTTTAAAAAGAGACGGCTCAACGTTATATCCTACAAGAGATATTGCTGCAGCTGTTTACCGTAAGGAAACATATAACTTTGATAAATGTATATACGTAACGTCAGCAGGTCAAAGTCTACACTTTGCTCAATGGTTTAAGGTAGTTGAGCTTATGGGTTATGATTGGTATGACAAGCTTGCTCACGTACCATACGGCACAGTAAGCATTAACGGTGCTAAATTAGCTACAAGAACAGGTAATGTAATCTTACTTAAGGACTTATTTGCTACCGCTATTGAAAAGGTAAGCGAAATTATTGAAGAGAAAAATCCTAATTTACCAAATAAAGAAGAGGTTTCCGAAGCAGTTGGTGTTGGTTCAATCGTTTTCTACTATTTATATAATAATAGAATCAAGGATATCAACTTCGTTATGGATGATGCACTCAGCTTTGAAGGAAACACAGGTCCATATGCACAATATACCTATGCAAGAAGCTGTGGTATTCTTGAAAAAGCAGCAAATATTGATGCTAATGCAACATCACCTGTAATCACATCAAACGAAGAAGCAGATTTACTTAAGGTTTTATCTAAGTTTAATGAAGCAGTTAAGGATGCAATTAAGGAATATGAGCCATCAGTAATTACAAGATATATTATTGATGTTTGTACATCCTTTAATAAATTCTATCACAACTGCCAAATTGTTAGCGCAGAGGACGAAAACGTAAGAAATACAAGAATTCGTCTTACAAATGCAGTAAAAACAGTTTTAGGCTCTGCATTTGGCTTAATTTGTATGAAAAAGACAGAGAAAATATAATAAACGAGGTTATTTATGTCAGGACATAGTAAATGGAAAAACATAATGCATAAAAAGGAAAAGACTGATGCTCAAAGAGCAAAAATCTTTACCAAAATAGGAAAGGAAATGTCTATTGCAGTAAAAGCAGGCGGACCAGACCCAACAGTAAACGCTAAGCTTGCATCATTAATCGCAAAGGCAAAGGCAAATAACGTTCCTAACGATAATATCGAAAGAACCATCAAAAAGGCAAGCTCATCCGATTCAGCAAATCTTGAAGAAATGCGCTACGAGGGCTACGGTCCTGGTGGAGTTGCAGTAATTGTTGAGGCTGCTACTGATAATACTAACCGTACAACTCCTGAAATTCGTTCTTATTTCAGCAAATACAAGGGAAATCTTGGTACAACAGGTTGCGTAGGCTATCTTTTCGAGGATAAGGGCGTTATTATGCTTTCTAAGGAAGAGGGCTATGATGAAGATGCTTTAATGGAAGCTGCTCTCGAAGCGGGCGCAGAGGACTTCGTAGCAGACGAGGAAGCTTACATTGTATATACAGTAACTTCTGACCTTGCTGCTGTTGCAGATGCACTTGAAAGCGCAGGCTTTAAGTATGTTTCCGCTGAAGAAGACAAAATTCCTTCAACATATGTTACATTAACATCTGAGGATGAAATTAAGTATATGAACTTACTTATTGAGCACCTTGAAGATAATGACGACGTAACAGAAGTATATCATAACTGGGAAAACTGCGACTAATACTTTAAAATCCGAGCAAAATGCTCGGATTTATTTATTTTTAATAATTTGCTAACCTGTAGTTAGCAATATGCTACCTTAGGTTGCTTGACTTTTTAAGTATTATATGATAAAATCATACTAAAGTTTAAGAGGTTCTGGAGTACAATGTTAAATTTCTTATTTTCTAATATTTTTTGTGATTTTAGTATTTTAAAAGTATTCATTATATTATCATTGAGTTTATGTTACTTAGTTATATATTTTACATTAAAAAATTCTAAAATATCAAATGATAAATTTAATATTTTTAGTGATTTATTCTTATTTTCACTTGCATCTTTATGGATTTTCGGAAATTTTCATATTCATTTCGCAGTAGTAATTTATATAATTTTTTCTATAACAATTACTATTTTAAAAAAGCGAAATTTATTGTCAAGGCTTTACAAATTTAGTGAAAATACAGATAAAAGCAATAAAAAAAGAGTATCCTACAAAGCATATATGGTCGGTTTTATCGTAAATTCAATAATAATGTTTATATATGACACTCCATTATATAATTCCGGCTATGTTTCTTTGATTGTTTTCTCTAACGTAATACATGCAACGGGAATTTTATGCGCTATATTCATATTTTTTTACTTTATAGCATCAATTTTGCCATATCCATATTCAGATAATAATTTAAAACTTCAACTTTTATTTGTATTATTATGTATAATATTTTATACTATAGCAATAGTCATATCTTTCAATTAGAATGATGGTTAATTTCAAAAAGAAAAAGGAAGAAAAATGAGCAAGAACAAAAATATCAAAAAACATTTCGCATTAAATTCACACTATATTGCGATAATTCCATTCTTTATTATTATGATTTTATTTGGCACCGCTTGTGCAATGGAAAATGATATATGGTTAGCTACTGCTTTTTACATTTTTTCATTGATTCCTATTTTTTGCTTATGTATTTCGCCGTTATGTTATATATTTACTGATGAAAGTATAACAATAATATATTGCTTTGGTATTAATGATACAATTAAATGGTCTGACATAAAATGCGTATCAAAACACGGTAGTTGGTTGTTTGATCGTTCAATGCCAATTTATAGATTATCATATCCACAAATAGAGAAGCGTCCATTCTTTGTAAATGGAGAAATTTCATATAGTATAAAAACAACAAAATATATAAAACAGTTTTATAAGAAGAAAATAGAAGATTTTTCATAAATTTGCATGAAGAGAAAAACTACCAAGACTAAAAATCTTGGTAGTTTTTATATTATATTTTTGAAACAACTATTTCAAGGTTACCTTTAATAGTATAATTACCTAAATTTGCAGGAATAAAATAGCTATCTCCTTTAGTAATAGAGAAGTTTTCGCCATTAAATTCAAGTGTTCCGTTACCGTCGAGGCAGAGAACAGAGTTGAAGCTCTTTTCGTCTGTATTTAATGTAATTTCGCCGTCAAGATTGAATTTATCTACTGTAAAATACTCACAAGATGCTAAAGTTGTATTATTTTTTACATTTGTAGAAAATCTTATTTTATCAATTTCTTCTTCGTTTCTGTTTACAATTACATTTAAAGCATCATTTACATGCAACTCTCTTGGCTTTCCATCCTTGCCAACACGGTTATAGTCATAAACTCTATATGTAATATTTGAGTTTTGTTGAATTTCAGCAAGTAAAATTCCCGCACCGATTGCATGAACAAGCCCAGATGGAATAAAGAATACATCGCCTTTTTTTACAGGAACGTAGTTAAGCATTTCTTCAACGTTTCCATTTTTAATAGCAGCCTTTAAAGTGTCAATAGTGCAGCCTTCCTTTAAGCCATATACAAGCTTAGCGCCAGGTTTAGCGTCAATGATATACCACATCTCGGTTTTACCAAGGCTATTAGCGGTTTTTATACCGTATTCATCATCAGGATGAACTTGAATAGATAGGTTATCCTCTGCATCAATAAACTTAATCAAAAGAGGGAATCTATCCATTTCTTTATTAGATACCACAGAAAAACCGTTCTTATTTATGTATTCTTCCATAGTTAATCCGTCGTATTCGCCGCCATCAATTACATTCATACCGTCTGGTCTTACAGTTAATTCCCAGCTTTCTGCGATGTTGTTTAGGCTTGACACCTTGTTATATTCGTTCTTTAATCTATTTCCACCCCAAATAATTTCTTTAAATTCAGGTTTTAGCTTAATTGGCTTTAACATATCTATAAAATCTCCCATAATTTTTTATATACTAATTATAGTATAAAATATAAAAAAAGTCAACAAAAAACCCTGCTTTTTAGCAGGGTTTTGTCCGTCTTAACTTAAAATAGAGAAGACATCAATTATTTGATTTCAACAGTAACCTTTCTATCATCAATCTTTGAGATAGTTCTCATTACTGTACGGATAGCCTTGGCAATTTTGCCTCTTTTACCAATGATCATTCCCATATCTTCTTCAGCAACGCTAAGAGTCATAAGCACTTCATTGCCTTCCGTTTGCTCGGTAACAACTACCTGATCGGGATGGTCAACGATTGATTTGGCAACATTAGCAAGGACAGTGCTAAGATCAATCATTATGCACACCTTGATTATTCGTAAATAATCGCCTTTCTTGAGTTAATTTTGATTATTTTACGATGCCGTTTTTCTTAAGAAGTGACTTAACTGTTTCAGTTGGTTGAGCACCGTTTTCGATCCATTTTTGAGCCTTTTCAGCGTCAATTTTTACCTCAGCTGGGTTTGTAAGTGGATTGTAGTAACCGATTTCGTCAATGCACTTACCGTCTCTTGGTGATCTCTCGTCTGCTACGATTACACGGTAGAAAGGAGCCTTCTTTGCGCCCATTCTTCTAAGTCTGATTTTTACTGCCATTTTTGTTTTCCTCCAAAAAAATTATTATTAAATTTAGTTTTATAAAAAGCCATTAGAACGGCATTTTCATCTTTTTACCAAAGCCACCGAAGCCTTTGAACTTACCGGAAGTCATTTGCTTCATAAGCTTTTTCATTTGTTCAAATTGTTTTAAAAGCTTATTGATTTCTTCAACGGAAGTACCACTACCTTTAGCAATACGTTTTTTTCTTGAAGAATCAATTATATTTGGATTTTCGCGCTCTTTTGGTGTCATTGAAAGGATAATTGCCTCAGTATGCATAAGAGCATTTTCGTCAACTTGAATATCCTTTAAATTGCCTGCACCAGGCATCATTGCAAGCACGCTTTCAAGGGAACCCATTTTCTTTAGCTGAGCAAGCTGTTCGAGATAATCGGTTAAAGTAAAAGTACTTTCTCTCATCTTTTTTTCAAGCTCTTCAGCTTTTTTCTTATCGAAATTTTCTTCAGCCTTTTCAATCAAAGAGAGAACGTCGCCCATTCCAAGAATACGGGAAGCCATTCTATCTGGATAAAAAGGTTCAATAGTATCAAGCTTTTCGCCAGTACCAACAAATTTAATAGGTTTACCTGTTACGTATCTTACAGATAGAGCAGCACCGCCACGAGTGTCGCCATCAAGCTTTGTAAGAACAACACCGCTTATATCAAGCATGTTATTAAATGATTCTGCTACGTTAACAGCATCTTGACCAAGCATTGCATCAACAACTAAAAGAATTTCAGTAGGCTCTGTATGCTTTTTTATGTTTTGAAGCTCCTCCATAAGAACCTCATCAACGTGTAAACGGCCTGCAGTATCAATAAACACCATGTCAAAACCGTTCTTTTTAGCATAATCAAGAGCATTTTTAGCTATTGAAACAGGATTTTTTGATTTTTCTTCAGCATAAACAGGAATTGAAAGCTTTTCGCCGACAATTTGAAGCTGCTTAATAGCTGCAGGACGGTAAACGTCGCATGCAACAAGTAAAGGATTTTTACCTTGCTTCTTGTATAATCCGGCAATTTTACCAGAGTGAGTTGTTTTACCTGCACCTTGTAAGCCTACCATCATAATAACTGTAGGCGGACGGGAAGAAATCTCTAATTTCGCTTGAGTTTTTCCCATTAAATTTATAAGCTCTTCGTTAACGATTTTAACAACCTGTTGTCCTGGGAGCAAGCTTTCAAGCACTTCTGAGCCTACGGCTCTTTCAGTAACTGTTTTTACAAAATCACGAACTACCTTGAAGTTAACGTCCGCCTCAAGTAATGCAAGCTTTATTTCGCGCATGCCCTCCTTGACGTCAGCGGCGGTCAATTTACCTTTGCTTCTAAATTTCTTAAAAGCATTGTTTAATTTTTCAGTCAATCCTCCAAACATAGACATAAAAGATACCTCCTTTTTAATATTCCGCCATCTCTTTAATTTCTTTGATCAAAGAGAGAAGTCTTGTAGAAATATCATTATTGTTTATATTTTGATTAATTTTTTCAAGTTCATCAGCAATTTCCGCGGATTTTTCAAGCATTTTGGAAAAACGGTCAACCAATTTTAATTTTTCTTCCATTTCAATTAAAATTGTTTCGCCTTTCTTTAATACGCTGCGAACGCCTTGTCTTGATATTTCAAATTTTTCAGCAATTTCTGATAAAGACAAATCCTCATTATAATACATATCAAGCATTTCATTTTGGCGCTTAGAGAGTATATCGCCATAAAAATCAAGCAAAAGAGATATATTAAGGTTTTTTTCAAACACTAAAATCGCCTCCAAACTTGTGTAAACCAAATTACTTTACAAGTATAGCAGATGAATACCGTTTTGTCAATAGTAAATTTTATATTTTTTAAATATTTTTAAGTAAATAAACGATAGTATATAATTATGAAGGGTTTTATATCATTATATATTTTATAACATTTCTAATTCAAATTAAATTTGCATGTAAGAATGAATATAAAGTCATTATAAAAATTTAATTCAAATAAACTAATTATACAAAATAAATTTTATTGAAATAGCTACATTAAAGAAAAAAGAAACACCCCGTGAAAACGCTATTTTAGAAGTCAAATTTAATAGAAGAGGTATCATTAAAATAAAATATTAAGAATTAAGTTTTTATAACTCTTAAAATTAATTATTGAAATGATGAATTGTTAAATTCAAACTATAAAAACAGCGTTTTCAAAGGGTATCTGATTCAAAACAATATTTTAAACAAAGAATATAAATACAATTATAAATTTAAATTGAAATTTTTATTTAATGCACACAACATCATTAACAATCGTATTAAATCTTATTATACGTTAATTATAAATTCTAATTAATCAAAACATTACACCGAAGCAATAAAAGTCCCGCAAAGCCATATACTGTCTATGTTTATGTCAATTCTCTTTATTATATAAAACTTTTATTTTGTATAATTAGAAGTCACAAGCTATTTACGTACACAGATTTCGTTCCGCACTATCGTTTGAGCCACTTTGTGGCTTATATATGCATTTTTTGATATTTAAGCTTTGTTGCCTCGCCGCCCCTTAGATGACGTTCTTGCTTATTTATTTGCAAAATCTTTTCTACCTCATTATAAAGTGCAATATTTATTTTTGATAGCTTTTCAGTTACGTCCTTGTGTACTGTGGATTTACTAATTCCGAATTTTTTTGCAGTATCTCTTACCGTTGTTTTATTCTCTATTATGTAAAGAGCTAATTTTTCACATCTTTCTTTATTCGTACTAAAATATACCATAATATCTCCATATTTATTATTATGGTATAAATATATTAAAAAAGCCGCATTAATATGCGGCTTTTAATGTTATTTAATTTTCAAACTTAAATACAGTAGTATAATCATATAACTCTCCAACATTTAACTCTGTTGAAATGAAGTTAGAATGATTTGGAGCATCAGGACTGTGCTGTGTTTCAAGACATACTGCACATCTCTTCTTTTGTGCAACACCGTTCTTAAATGGTGACTCTTCCTCGTTGATACAGTTAGCGCAGTAAATTTGTACACAAGGTTGATTTGTATAAACCTTCATTGCTCTTTCGCTCTTTGTATCCTTTAATGTTGCAATATGCTTAATTGTGCCATCTGTATTTAAAATAAAGTTATGGTCATATCCTTGACCAAGTCTTAAAAGCTCATAATCTGCTTCAATATCTTGACCGATAAGCTTTTCTTTTCTAAAATCAAATGGTGTATTCTCTACCATTAAATCTTCGCCGGTAGGAATCAATTCACTATCAACGATAGATACCTTATCAGCATCAATCCAAAGACTATGATTTTCAATTCTTCCGGATTCATAGCCACCAAGATTGAAATATGCGTGATTTGTAAGATTTAAAACTGTCTTTTTATCAGTTGTAGCCTTATAATTGATAGTGAACACATTATCATTATCAAAGGAATAAAGCACCTTAACATTTAAATTGCCAGGATATCCCTCTTCCATATCAGCAGATACATAAGAAAATTCAATATATGATGTATTTCCTATCTCCCAAGTCTTTGCATCCCAAATTTTCTTGTCAAAGCCTTCTTTACCGCCATGAAGATGGTTGCTTCTTTCATTATTATATAATTTATATTCTTTACCATCAAGTTTAAAGCAGGAATTCTTAATTCTGTTACCATATCTGCCGATAATAGCGCCTTGATAACCGCTATTATTTAAGTATGAGTCAACATCATCATAACCGCAGACAACATCCGCTAAAACGCCATTTTTATCAGGAACATTAACTGAAACAATTGTTGCGCCTAAGCTCATAATTTTAACTGATGCGCCTTGGGAATTCTTTAATGTATATAAGAATACTTCTCTACAATCCTTTAATTTACCAAAAAGATCTTTAGTAATCATTATTATTCTCCGTATCCGTCAGGATTTTTCTTTTGCCAATTTGCAGCATCTAAGCACATCTTGTCAATATCGTAAATCGCTTCCCAACCTAGAATTTCAGCAGCCTTTGTTGGATTAGCATAGCATTCATCAATATCTCCAGGACGTCTTTCACAAATTACGTACTTAATTTCGTGTCCGATAGCCTTTTCAAATGCGTGGATAACGTCAAGAACTGAATATCCCTTACCTGTACCGATATTAAAGCGCTCAACACCCTTAACCTTAGCTGCTCTATCAAGTGCCTTTAAATGCGCGTTAGCAAGGTCAACTACGTGAATGTAGTCACGAACGCCTGTACCATCGTGTGTTGCATAGTCATCGCCAAATACGTTTACATGGTCATACTTGCCAAATGCAACTCTAGCAACGTATGGTAAAAGATTATTTGGAATTCCCTTAGGGTCTTCACCAATCATTCCGCTTTCATGTGCGCCAATAGGATTAAAGTACCTTAAAATTGAAACGCTCCATTCATTATCGGAAACGTATATATCAGAAAGAATTCTTTCAATCATAAGCTTTGTTTCGCCGTATGGATTTGTTGTTGATAATGGGAAATCCTCGTTAATTGGCACTGACTCAGGCTTTCCGTAAACTGTTGCAGATGATGAGAATACAATTCTCTTACAATTATGCTCGCTCATAACCTTGCAAAGATTAAGAGTGCCTGTAATATTGTTATGATAATACCACATTGGCTTTGCAACGCTTTCACCAACTGCCTTTAAGCCGGCAAAGTGAATAACGGAATCAATTTCGTTTTCCTCAAATACCTTTTCGATTTCCTCGATATTTAATAAATCTGCCTTGTAAAACTTAACGCTCTTGCCAGTAATATCCTTTACTCTGTCAAGCACGCACTCCTTTGAATTACCAAGATTGTCAAGCACTACAACCTCTCTACCGTCATTTAAAAGCTGAACAACAGTATGTGAGCCTATAAAGCCTGTTCCACCGGTTACTAAAATAGCCATAATAATTCTCCTAAATTTTTCATTATAAATATAATATACTATTTGACTAAAAAAATCAAGTGATTTATACAAATATATTGACTTTTATTTAATTTGATGATATAATAAGTGTATCAAATGAGACACTTTTGAGATGGGAATAAATATGGAAGTAAAAGATTTTTTAAAAGATAATTTTTTTCTGTTTCAAGGCTTAAATGAAATGGAAATTCAAGCACTTTTATCATACAAAGGTATTGATAAAAAACAGTTTATCTCAGGCGAAATAATGCAAAATAATAAAACCTCTTGCAAAATCGGAATAATAATTGACGGTAGAGCCATTATAAAGTCCGGTGATGACGGTGTAATAATCAGAAAGCTATCAAAAAATGATGTTTTCGGTGCCGCTTGCCTATTTGATGCACCAACTCACCTTACATCAGTAGTTGCCGTAACCGATTGTACGGTTATCACACTAAATAAGGACTTTGTTGAAATGTGTATTAAGAAAAACAGCCGTGTTGCTATAAATTATATTGAATTTTTGTCTAAACGAGTAAGCTTTTTGAACAAAAAAATCAATGCATATACAGCAAAAAGTGCCGAAAATAAGCTTTACACCTATTTATTACAGCTTCCGCAAAAGGATAACGAAGTAATTTTGCCTGTGGATATGTCAACTATTGCAAAAATGTTAGGAATAGGTAGAGCCACTTTGTATCGCGCCTTTGACAAGCTTGAACAAAACGGCTCGATTATTAAAATGGATAAAAAAATTATATTAAAAGAGGTATAAATATGAAAAAAATTTTATCAATCTTTCTTGTAACCTTAATGATTTCTGTATCATTAGTAGCTTTATCATCCTGCGGTGATAAAAAAATCGACGGTGAAATCAATGTTACCACATTAAATGGTACAACCGGCTTCGGTATGGCACCACTTATGAAGGAAAACTCACAAGGCACAACTGAAAATAAGTACAATTTTGATGTTCAATCAGATCCATCAGTAGTTTTAGCAGGATTAATCAATGGCTCTATTGATATCGCCGCATTACCAACAAATGCTGCCGCAAATGCTTATAATAAAACAAACGGCGGTGTTCAAATTATCGCAATTAACACATTAGGTGTTCTCTATCTTGTTACAAACAACATCGATGTTGCAAGCTTTAACGACCTTGAAGGCAAAACTATCTACTGCCCTGCTCAAAATCCATTTTTCATTACAAAATATTTAGTTGAAGCAAACAATTTATCAGATAAAATCACTATTGACTCCTCAACGTATGCAACCGCTGATGCACTTCGCGCAGCTGTAATTGCAGGAAGCGTTGACTATGCAGTTTTACCTGAGCCAATGGTATCTATCGCAAAAAGCTCAAATGCTAACCTAAAAACAACATTAGACTTTACAACTGAGTGGAATAAGGTTTCAGGCGGCAAGCAGCTTGTTCAAGGCTGCGTTGTTGTAAGAACAGAGTTCTTAAATCAATATCCAGGTAGCGTAAAAGCGTTTTTAAAGGAATATAAGAGCTCAATTGAAGCATTAAATAATGATCCAACCACATCCGCATCATACATCAAGGAATTCGGCATTTTTGCCAATGATAAAGTAGCAGCAAAAGCAATTCCAAACTGCAATATCGCATATTTAGATGGCGCAGAATTGAAAGCAGCAATGTCCGGCTTCTTAGATGCTATGTATTCAGTAGCTCCTGCAAGTATAGGCAATGCAATCCCTAACGATGATTTCTATTATGAAGGCTAAAGCTCTCAAAATTTTAAAAATCATTCTTATAACACTATTTTGGCTTGGAATTTGGGAAGTGATTTCATTAATTATAAATAAACCGCTTCTCTTTCCAACTCCAATTAAGGTTATAGAAAAGCTATTTAATTTAATTATAACGTTAGATTTTTGGAAAATAACGTTGTTATCACTATTAAGAGTAGGCTTAGGTATTATTATCGCAATAATTTTAGGCTCAATAATAGGTGTTTTATGCTCATTTTCAAAAATATCTTATAGCATTATATCTCCCTTTATAACAGTTATAAAATCAACTCCTGTGGCGTCATTTATCATTCTATTTATAGTTTTAATAAAAAACGGCAATGAAATTACGCCAATTATCATTTCTTCATTAATGGTATTCCCCATTGTTTTTTCAAATGTTTACAAGGGATTTGAGAATGTAGATAAAAATTTAATTGAGGTTTGTAAAATATACAAAGTACCATTCAAGCAAAAAATTTCTGCTTTGTATGTACCTTCACTTATGCCCTATTTTTCATCTGCGCTTCTTTCCTCAATAGGTCTTGGCTGGAAAGCTGGAATTGCGGCTGAGGTGTTATGCACTCCAAAAATCTCAATCGGCACAGAATTATTTAACGGAAAGCAATATTTTGAAAACATTGATGTTTTCGCTTGGACCGTTACAGTAGTTATAATCAGTTTAGTTTTTGAAATTGCAATTACTAAATTGTTTAAATCCCTTCTAAAAAAATATATTAAATCAAGCGGAGGTACAAATGAAAGTAAGTAATTTAACCAAATCCTTTGAAAACAAGCTTGTATTTAATAATTTTTCGGTAGAATTTCCCGAAAATCAAATATCTGTCATTGAAGGCGAAAGCGGTATCGGAAAAACAACTCTACTCCGCATAATAGCAGGTCTTGACACAGATTATAGCGGCGAAATTACAGGGAATGATAAAAAAATAAGCTATGTATTTCAAGAGCCTCGATTATTTGATGCAATTACAGTAAAGCAAAATTTAGAGCTTATTGAAAAAAATACTGATTTATCTATAAATGATATTCTTTCAATAGTTGAGCTTGATAAGGAGCAAAATACATATCCAAATGAGCTATCAGGAGGAATGAAAATGCGACTTTCCTTAGCAAGATCGTTATATTATAACGGAGAAATCTTTTTAATGGATGAGCCATTCTCTGCCCTTGATAATGATATGAAAAGCCGTATCATACCAAAGGTTTTTGAGTTATTAAAAAATAAAACTGTAATAATCGTTTCTCATAATGCCGATGAATTAAAGGAATATACAGATAACTTAATAAAAATATAAATGGACTGCCAAGCAGTCCATTTATATTTTTGCTTATTTACAACCGCAGCCGTTATCCTTCTTTTGTGTATTTCCACAACCGAAACCGTCAGGTATATAAGGTGAAAATTCGCCAACCGGGAATGACATTGTTCTGAATAATGTGCAAGGATCATTTTCACATGCAGTTACACATTCCTTGTCAGGAATATTATACTCAACTGCACTTACAAGTAATTGAGCAGGACGCTCAATTTTAACTACTGAAAAGAAACCTAATGACACTACAAGAGATTTGTCATTGCGTTCACATAATCTGCCGTTAAGCTTACATTTGATATGCTCAGGAATATCATCAACGCAACAGCAACAGCAAATCTTGTGATGATGTGGCTCAATAACCTTTACGTTTAAAACGATAGGGTCAACTGTTTCAAGCACGGCTATTGGGAGATTATTTGTCTGTGTAGAATTGCAGGAATGGTCGTCGCAGAAGCCTGAACCATTAAGCTCACTCTTAAATACACTTACGTTTCCCTCACTGCCGAAAAGAATTACCTTCTTTTCTACTACCGCAATACCTTCAAATTCTTGTACATTACCTTGACAAATGCATGCTTCAAAGGTAATTTTAGTATAAATTTTTATGTTAAGCTGATAAAATCCTCTGTTAAAAGGTACATCAACCACATCGATATAAGATGAAATAATTTTAGCGCATTTTGCTCTAATGTTAGATGTGCGCTCAATAATCTCTTCTCCAAAGTCTGTTAAATAAACCTTAACGTTTTCATAACAGTCCTTATCTCTACAGGAATCAAGTACCCTGTAAGTGTCGATGCAGATATTTTCCTTCTGATGAGGATTTGAACAATTTTTATTATCCAGCATAGGTGTTATCCTCCTGTAAAATTGAAGGCTTTTCTGTCGCCTTCTGTTATATCTTATGCTATTTTAACAAAATTGTTCTATTTTCCATCCATATTATTAATGATAAAATATTAACGCAACGGAGACAGGGGACGGTTCTGTGTCTCCGCTGTTTTTAGTCTGTGCGTAAATAATTTTTCAATTTCTTTTTTAAAATAATTTATTTAATTATGACAAACATTTTAATATTAAAATATATTTATTTATTTTTTCTAAAAAATTCTCCAATTGGATACTCTTTTGCTTTTTCTAAAAACAGCTCATAGAGTTTGGTTTCAAAATCAAACTTTAACTTTTTTGAAGTATTTTGGCATTTTATAATTACCCTAAAAGAAGGTGTTGAGTAAAGTCCACCGCCAATTGTTATAAACTCGGCATCATACATATCTTCATAATACCATGCAAATTCTCTGCCAAACTTTTTTTGCTTGATTTTTTCGTTATCAATATATATCACAGAATTCCAACTGAATATTGAAAAAATTATAAATACCACATCAAGGAACATAAACACCGCACTCATTAAATAGCCAGGAAGTTTTTCTGTTATTGATTCAAAATCTTTTGTTCCAAGCAAAGAAAGTGCAGATAAAATCATCGTTACAACACACAAAATACAGCAACCAGCAGTATTCGGTCTTAACTTAACGCCATCATTTGTCCTCATTTTTTCTTTCTCCATCCAAAAGGGAGACAGGGGACGGTTCTTGTGTCTCCAAATTGTTTTTTATTATTTCAAGAAATTTTCAACAAGTTTTTTGCTTACGCCCGTCCAACAAATCAACGCCCGACAGATACCTGTCGGGCGGAATTGTTATGATATAATCTTGTGATTTTTCTTATCGAATAATTTCAAATAAATATTAAGGTTAAGCTACCTTTAAGCAAATTTCGATAATGAATTCTAAATATCAACTGTTGAGGTTAAATCAAAATAGTACATTGGACTGCCCTCGCTTATTCATTTAAGAATTTTGAATTTCAAATTATAATTAATTTTTATCATAGGGATCACCTCATAAAAATCATATGCGAAGCACTGTTATACAGTAAATCTATATGGTATATTCGGTACATACATCTTAAGAACAAACTCGCTATGACATATAGTCAACCCTAAATTTTATCATATAACCTATGGGATTTACATAGCTATGCTTTATAGCTCCATCAGTAAACCTTGCAATCTATTCAATGCTCTCTCCTTAAAAAGCACTTTAACAAATTGAATTATATGAATTTTTAATTAATTGTTCATTGGAATATCCTCTTTCGTACTTAGTAAAAGCTTATGAGAAACTTAACAGTACATTGGTCCTTACCTCTCTATAAAAAATTTTTATAGGTATTTCTTGATATTCTCAGTAGCGTTTTCAGTTGGCATTGATAATGTCATTACTAAATTAACATTATACTTTGCAGTTAATTCATCAACCTCTGTTAAGAAAGTATCAAATGCAGCCAAATCTCTGTTACAAATTCTGAATGTTGCGTCAATAAATAAATCTGTAATATCGTGGTTGCTTGCTAATAATCCTGCAATGAAACCGTAAAGCTCTTGAGCATCATTTACCATATATTCATCGGAATTAATTAGTCTGCACTTGTGACTAAGTGTGAGTCTGAGATTTTCGCCCTTCTCAATGCACACAACTGAGCCGTTTGAGCTCTCAAGTGCAGAGTTAATCATCTCGATGAGAATTTTTGTTTTACCTGTGCCTTTCACACCAATAATAATTTTTACCATATTATTTGTCCTCCACAATATGTTTTTCTTACTGTCTAAATTATACACTATTTGATTAAAAAAATCAATAGTTTTAGTGAAAATAACTAAAAAATTTTGAAATTTTCTTAAAAATTTAGAAAAGAGCAATAAAAATTGCTCTTTTTAATATATTATTTGCCAATTCTTGCGTTTAATTCGTTAGCTAAATCCTCGTAGCCTTCCTTACCAAGTAAAGCAAACATATTCTTCTTGTAGCTTTCAACACCTGGTTGGTTAAATGGATTTACACCTAATGTATATCCTGAAATAGCACAAGCAAGCTCGAAGAAGTATACTAAGTAACCGAATGAATATTCGCTTCTATCCTCTAACTCTAATACAATGTTAGGAGTATTTCCATCAGAGTGAGCAAATAAAGTACCAAGCATTGCTGTATGGTTAACATAATTTAAATCCTTACCGGATAAGAAATTAAGCTTATCAACGTTTGCTTCATCATTTGGAATTGGAAGCTTATCATTAGAATTCTTAATATCAAGTACAGTTTCAAACATAATTCTTGAGCCGTCTTGAATAAATTGACCAAGTGAGTGAAGATCTGTTGAGAAAATAACTGAGCTTGGGAAAATACCCTTTAAGTCCTTACCTTCGCTTTCGCCGAATAATTGCTTCCACCATTCGCAAAGCATTTGTGCAGCAGGCTCATAAGCAGCTAAAATTTCAACGCTCTTATTCTTGCGGTATAAAACGTTACGGATAGCAACATACTTTAAGCAATCATTCTTTTCAATATCAGCGCATGTATATGTCTTACGTGCATCTTGTGCGCCCTTCATCATTGCATCAATATCAATTCCTGCAACTGCGATTGGTAAAAGACCAACTGCTGTTAAAACTGAGAATCTACCACCAACGTCATCAGGAACAACAAATGTTTCATATCCATTTTCATCTGAGAACTTCTTAAGTGTTCCCTTTTCCTTATCTGTTGTTGAGAAAATTCTGTCCTTAGCGCCTTCCTTACCGTATTTTTCCTCTAAGAGATTTCTAAATACTCTAAATGCAACTGCTGGCTCAGTAGTTGTACCGGACTTAGAAACTACGTTAATACAAATATCCTTGCCCTCACAAATCTTTAAAAGGTCATTTAAAGCAGATGGGCTAATAGAATTACCTGCAAAGTAAATATCAGGTGTTTTTTTATTAGGAATATTGTTGTAAAGTGGTGATTTTACAAACTCAATTGCTGCTCTTGCACCAAGATATGAGCCACCGATACCGATAACTACAAAAATATCACAGGTCTTTTGAATTTTTTCAGCAGCTAACTTAATTCTTGCAAATTCTTCCTTATCATAGTTTTCTGGAAGGTCAATCCAACCAAGGAAGTCATTTCCTTCGCCATCACGCGCATTAAGTGTAGCTTGAGCCTTATAAATCTCCTCAGAAATATTTTTTAAATCCTCATTTGTTACGGAATTACCTAAAAATTTTGAATTTAGTGACAATGTCATAATAGTTTACCTCTATAATATATTATATACATTATAATACAACATCTGTCGCTAAATTTCAACACTTTTTTACTGTTTTTTAGTTATTTACATAAAAATTTTTTAACATTCTTATAAAATATTCCCAAAAGGTTATTTTCTCAATATTTTCAGAGCAATATATATTGTTTTCTCCAATTATCTCGCCACCAGATATATATTTAACCTTGCCTATAATATCCCCTTTTTTAACAGGCGCATTTATACTTTCAAGTATTTCAATTTCCTTACTAATTTTCTTATTTGCTCCCTTTGGTACTAGCTCGGTATATGTTTCACTATTCAAATTAGCTTGATTTTTAACACCGCCCAATACTTTTACACTGCCATAATCTGTATTATTGTCCTCATAAATTGAATAATTAGCAAATCCATAATCGAGTAATTTAGTAGCACAAGAATTTCTTATATCTGAGCTTTCCGCTCCCATTATTACAGCAATAAGCTCCATTCCGTCGCGTTTAGCGGTAGCACTAACACAAAACCCTGCTTTAGATGTTGAGCCTGTTTTCAAGCCTGTAATTCCTTGATAATATCTTACTAATCTATTTGTATTAGTTAAACCGAATTCTCCGTCTCTAATAGTGTCCATCCATATAGTTGCATACTCACTTACCTTTTTATGCTTAATTAACTCTCTTGACATAAGTGCAATATCATATGCAGTAGTTAAATGATTAACAACCTCATCATCAAGCCCGGTTACATTTTCAAAATGTGTATTTTTCATTCCAAGCTCTTTTGCTCTTTCATTCATCATATAAACGAAATTGTCCTCACTACCACCAACGTGTTCTGCAAGAGTTAATGCAGCATCATTCGCGGAAGCTATAATTACACATTTTAACAATTCCTCAACGTGCATTACCTCACCAGGCTCTAAATATACCTGTGAGCCACCCATGCTTGATGCATTTTCACTAACAGTTAGCTTATCGTCATAGCTTAATTTCCCTTCCTCAATTGCCTCAAAAACAAGTAAAAGCGTCATTATTTTTGTTACAGATGCAGGTGGAAGCATAGTGTCCTTATTTAAGCTGTATAAAACTGTGCCGGTTTTAGCTTCCATCAAAACCGCGCTTTTTACATTCAAATCAAGATTAGGCTCTTTTATTTCCATACTGAATACAGGAATAATCATCGAAACCGATAAAATAATTAGAAAAACCATTGAACAAATTCTTTTCATTATAACCTCACTAATTAATTAAAATAAAAGCTAAGCAAACGTATGCATTATATAAAAGCCAAAGTCCAAATAAAATAAGTGCAACCGTCCAAAGCGAAAAAAATTTATAGGACGACAAAATCGCCATTAAGCAAAAGAAAATCGCAACAATTAAAGATATAAAAGCTAAAAAAGGTGCTCTTGCTCCAAAAAACAAGGGATAAACTGTCAAAACAAATAAAAACATTAAAACTATGTATAAGCATATCTTATATGATATGTTTCTTCTGTACCTTTTACATCCAAATGCTATGCCTGAAAAAATACTTCCGCATAAAATAAACGAAAGAGTCCATAAAACAAAAGCAAAGCCTATACTCATAGCGGATGAAGGAAATGTATATAAAAATAAAACCTTATCTACCCTTCCACCTAATATCCAGCTTAAAACTCCTAAAAACAAAAACACTCCCATAAATATAAGTGTTTGCAGACCTTTTATCGTTCTTATTTCATATGCAATTCTGTCAAAATAGCATGATATTTTCTTAAATAGCTTCAAAAAAATCACCTCATAAATAATTTATGAGGCGATTTTTAAAATATACTATTTTCTCTTTCTATTTTCTATAAAATATTCACTGTCAAGAATATCAACGCCATACTGATTTATACGACTATAATCAAGTAATGAAACCATCCTTCTTCTATAAGATGGTGTTAAAGCGTCCGCTATCATTCCATCCTCTGTATCAATAACTACCTTTTTATGCAAGCTGCAATATTCCTTTGGTTCACTGCCAACCTTGAAATAGCCAATCTGTGCTCTATTTCCTCTTAAATCTATCGTACATTCTTGACATAAAAGGCTTCCGCTATCCATACAATACTCACATTTCACAACACCGTCAGGCATATAAAAACTTTCGTATTCTCTATTTTCATATATCTTGTTCATAATCTCATCAAAGAAAATACACGACGGATTTTTTGCATAATACATAGATTTTGGCGTATCATATCCACACCATACACCGCAAACAACACTTGGAGTATATCCAATAAACCATCTGTCCTTTAAATCACTTGACGTTCCCGTTTTACCGGAAAGCTCTGTTTTATTTTTAGATGTCAAGTATTTTGCCGTTCCCTCTGTAACAACTCCCTCTAAAAGCTTTGTAGTAATAAACGCGGTGTCCTCGCTTAAAATTCGCTCACTTTCATCCTTGTTTTCTAAAACAATATTGCCATAATTGTCTGTAACGTATAAATAGGTTTTAGCATTTGACATATAACCACCATTTGCAAAAGGCGTATAAGCGTTTGTTACATTAAGAAGCGACTCTCCATAAGTTAACTGACCTAATGCCAAGGGCGATAACGCTTTATCATTTTTACTATCTAAATTTAATTTAAATTTTGTAGTTAAATAATCAAACGAGGTATCAATTCCTAAAAGCTCAAGTGATTTTACTGCAACTGTATTAGTTGAATGAGCAACCGCGTATGATATTGGCATTAAGCCCCTATATCTATTAGGTGAATTTTTCGGCCAAGGCTCATTGTTTAACAATTTTTCTGGAGTATCATCAAAAACGGATGCAAATGTGATTAAATTTTCTTCAATTAACGTCGCATATACAGATAATGGCTTAATAACAGAGCCAGGCGCTCTTTTAGCCTGTGTAGCTCTATTAAATATACGGTTTCCTTCCTTTTTTCCTATTCCGCCAATCAAAGCAAGCACATCCGATGTTTTAGGATCAATTACTACGCAGGATGCTTCAGGATAGCTTCCATCATCGTTAGGCAAAATATATTTATTGTAGTTTTCAAAAACATCATTTGCAATCTTTTGAATTTCAGGGTCAACAGTTGAATAAATGTTAAGACCGCCCTTTAAAATCATCATTTTTGCTGATTTTTCAGATATATTGTATTTAATTGCAATATCTTTTACAACATCACTGATTAAAGCCTCAGTAAACCAAGAGTAAGTGCCTGTTGTTTTTTCACTTTCAATATTTTCATTTATAATTAAAGCTTCATTTATTGCATTTTCATATTCTTCATTATTTATCATATTTTGCTCAAGCATTTGACTTAAAATGAGCTTACTTCTTTGATTATTATTTTCCGTATTTGTATATGGGTCATATTTTGTAGGATTTTGGACGATAGAAGCAAGCGAGGCGCATTCCCTAAGCGATAAATCCTTAATATCCTTATTAAAATATAATTGTGCTGCTGTTCCAACTCCATAACAATTCTCGCTTAAGTATACTACGTTTAAATAAGACTCTAAAATTTCATTTTTACTTAGATCCTTCTCTAAATTTATAGCACGAATAATTTCCTCAAGCTTTCTTTTGGGAGTAACCATATTATCACCGGTTAGATTTTTAATTAATTGTTGTGTAATTGTTGACCCACCAAAGCTTCTGTTTCCAAATCTAAAAATATAATTTCCAACCGCCTTAAATGTTCTTAACCAATCTACTCCGTTATGCTCATAGAATCTTTTATCTTCAATGGCAACAAAAGCATTTTTAAGATTCTCGGGCATATCATAAATTGATT
Source organism: Eubacteriales bacterium (assembly GCA_045632345.1). Taxonomy (GTDB): domain Bacteria; phylum Bacillota; class Clostridia; order Oscillospirales; family CAG-272; genus RGIG2000. The sequence continues at coordinate 199,580 of JAZQWM010000018.1, forward strand.
TCCACTCACTTTTTTCTAAAAATAATGCTTCGTCCTTTAATTCTTTCGCTTCGCCTATTCTATTTACTCTATCTTCATAGTCAAAATAAAATATTTTTGTAACAGATGAACTTCCTGTTCTAATTAAAGACAAATCTATTTCCTTATCAATATTAAAATGTACGTATAAACAAAAGCAAATTAAAAATGATAATAAAATCAGAAATAAAGCAAATAATATTCTAACAAAAAGACGCTTTTTTGTTATTTTCAAGATATTTTCACCTCTTTATGAATATATCTTTATTATTTGCACAATAATAAAACATATTCTTATAAAGGAACCTTAAATAATGGAACAAAAAATTGAAGAAAATGTTTATATAGAAAAGAAAATTTTTATATTTTCTGTTTTTATTTTGACTGTTTTAATAGTAACCGCCATTATGATTTCTTACTTACTTTTAAATAATAAAATTGCTGAAACAAATACCTCAAATAAAACGATAGAGCCAGATATACCTGTTTTTGAAGAACAGGAAGAAACATTAGACAACGAAGAAATACAATATATATTAAAGGAATATAACGGAAAAATTGGCGTTTATGAAAATGATGCACTAATTTATACAATAGACACCTATGTTTTTACACTCCCTGAATTAGACAAGCAGCTACTTCGCGACGGCATAATTGCAACAAGTAAAGAAGAATTATACGAACTTATTGAAGAATATTATTAAAAAAAGCACGCTAAGCGTGCTTTTTTATTTGAAAATAACATTATTTTCTCCTAAAATTGATTTTAAGGCATAAATTACATTTTCATCAATGTTGATTTTAATCTCAGTTGATTTTACATATTTCTTTTCAGAAGCATCATAGAAAATTACCTCTGTTTCACCCTTATACTCCTTAAGTAAATTAATGATGTTCTTTACCATTTCAGATTTTACTGTTTCAACCTTTAAATAAAGCTTTTGAGGCTTTTTCTCCTCTGTATATCTATCATTATCTATAAGAATTTCGCCGCTATCCATAATTACCTTACATGGTTCTTCATCCTTAATGGTAGCCGTACCATTAACAGAAATTACTTTACCAACACTTAAAATGTCCGCAAACCTAATAAACTGACTCGGAAAGACAATCACTTCAATCTCGCCTGTTGCATCCTCAACCTTAACAAAAGCCATATTATCATCTTTTTTGGTCTTTTTCATTACTCTTGAGGTTACAATTCCAACAAGCTTTACCTTTTCCTTGTCCTTAGCACCAATTATATCCTCTTGGTTGCCTACAATAGACAATACAGTTTTAGGCTTAATAGCTTCAATATGCTTACTGTAAGCATCTAAAATGTGACCGGAGAAAAATAGTCCCGAAATGTCCTTTTCCATAAGTAAAAGCTCATTTTTGTCAAACTCTTTAACATCGGGATAATCTATCTTAATAGAATTATCTACAACACTATCATCGCCCATTAAGGACATCATATCAAGCTGACCGCCTCTTGTTGACCTTGTGATACTCATAGCATTTTCAATAGCGTTTTCATAGACCTTTAAAAGCTGTGAGCGATTTTTGCCAAGTGATGTAAATGCACCTACCTTAATTAGCGCTTCGATTTGTCGCTTGTTAATATCAGCCTCTCTTAAACGGTAAATAAAATCCTCAAAGGATTCATATTTGCCATTTTTTTCTCTTTCACTTATGATTGAATTAATTAAGCTTCTACCAACGTTTTTAAGAGCTAAAAGCCCAAATCTAATATTTCCGCTATCAACTGAAAAAGTTGTTTGGCTAAAATTAACGTCAGGTTGAAGTATTTTTATACCTTTTTTTGAGCATTCCTCGATATATTCAGTCATTTTATCAACTGAGCCTAATACAGAGGTAATTAAGGACGCATAATACTCCTTAGGATATCTTGCCTTCAAATATGCAGTTCTGTATGAAATTACTGCATATGCGGCTGCGTGAGACTTATTAAAAGCATATTTAGCGAAGCTTTCCATTTCTTCGAAAAGCTCGCTTGCAATTTTTTCATCAACACCATTATTTACAGCACCCGAAATGAAAACACCTCTCTCTTTTTTCATTTCATCCTCTTTTTTCTTGGACATAGCGCGTCTAACAATATCAGCCTTGCCGTATGAATATCCGGCAATTTTACTGAATATCTGCATTACCTGCTCTTGATATACAATACAGCCATATGTTGAGCGTAATATAGGCTCAAGTAAAGGTGTTTTATAAATAATCTTGGATTTATCGTGCCTTCTCTTAATATAAGCAGGAATTGAGTCCATAGGGCCAGGACGGTATAATGCGATACAAGCAATAATATCATCAATCGTTTCAGGCTGAAGCTTTGTTAATACCTGTCTCATACCTGCAGATTCTAACTGAAAGACACCTTCTGTTTTACCTGATGAAATAAACTTATATGTTTTTTCATCATCCATAGGAATATCCTCTATTCGGAAATCCTTTTCTCTTAACCTAATAAGCTTTTCAGTATCAGAAATAATAGTTAAATATCTTAATGCTAAAAAGTCAAACTTTAAAAGACCTAATTTAGCAACGGTATCCATATCGTATTGAGTTACAACTACACCGCCATTTGTAGATAAAGGTAAATATTCAACAATAGGCTTGTCTGTAATAACAACACCTGCCGCATGAGTTGATGCGTGTCGAGGCATTCCCTCGATTTTCATAGCAGTATCCATCATTTTTTTGATTCTGTCGTCATTATTGTAAAGACGGCGAAGCTCATCATTACCGTCAATACATTCCTTTAATGAAGGAAATGGCTTTAACGAAATCAATTTTGAGACTGTATCAATGTCATTATATGGAACGTCTAAAACCTTACCTACGTCTCTAACTGATGCTTTTGATGCCATTGTACCAAAGGTTACAATTTGAGATACGTGGTCGCTACCATACTTGCTTTTTACATATTTAATAACCTCATCTCTGCGTTCATAGCAGAAATCGGTATCAATATCAGGCATACTAACACGCTCAATATTTAAAAATCTTTCAAAAAGCAAATCAAACTTTATTGAATCAACATCAGTAATTTGAAGTAAATATGCAACTAAGCTTCCTGCTCCAGAACCCCTGCCAGGACCAACAGGAATATTGTTAGATTTTGCAAAATTAATAAAATCCCAAACTATTAAAAAATAGTCATTATATCCCATCGTATCTATTACAGATAACTCATACTCAATTCGTTCTTTATATACAGATTCAGTGTGTTCATCAGTAAATACAATTTGATTTTGTTCTATACGCTTTTTAAATCCCTCATATGCGAGGTTAGATAAAAACTCCTTAGATGTAACGCCACTTGGCAAAGGATAAACAGGAAGCTTAATAACGTCAAACTCAAAATCAAAGTTACACATGTTAGCGATTTTGACTGTATTATTGCAAGCATCCTTATATTTGCCGAATAAATTTTGCATTTCATCAGCAGTTTTCATATAAAACTCATTAGTTGCAAAAGCTTCGTTTTTAGATTTGTCAAGCGTGGTATTCATTTGTACTGCCATAAGTACAGATTGAATATAAGAGTCCTCTTTTTCAAGATAGTGTACGTCATTAGTACAAACAAGCTGTACGTCTAATTCTTCAGCAAGCTCAATTAAGCCTTCATTTACAGTAATTTGTTCACTTATACCATGGTTTTGAAGCTCTAAATAATAATTTTCACGGCCAAATATATCAAGCATAGACTTAATATGCTCTTGAGCCCCACTGATGTCGCCAGAAAGAATCGCATTAGGAACTTGTCCAGCTATACAAGCAGAAAGGGCAATTAAGCCTTCACTACGCTCTTTTAATAGCTCCATATCAATTCTTGGTTTAACATAAAAGCCTTCTGTAAAGCCACTTGAAACTAAATAAGATAAATTTCTATATCCAATTTCATTTTTAACAAGTAATACAAGATGATAATAAGGAACGTTTCTTACGCGAGCTTTTTCAAATCTAGACGTAGGAGCAACGTAAACCTCACAGCCGAGTATAGGCTTAATACCTTCAGCTTTGCAAGACTTGTAAAACTCAACCGCACCAAACATATTCCCGTGGTCGGTTAAAGCAACGGCTGATTGACCAATGCTTTTAGCGTATTTAGGAATATCTTTAATTCTACATGCACCGTCAAGTAAGCTGTATTCACTATGTAAATGTAAATGTACAAAATCAGCCATTACAATTCTCCTTTATTTGTTTTTAACTCTATCATAAAACTCTATAATTTTTTCTAATCTGTGATGTACGCAAGATTTTGAAAGTGAAGGATTAAACTGTCTTCCAAGCTCAGCTAAATTCAAGCTTGGCATTTCTATTCTTTTTTGAGCAATTTCTTTTAAAGTTTCTGGAAGATCATCAAAGTGTCCTTTTTCTAGTAAATTTGCAATAGCATCACAGTATTTTTGCGATGCATTTAGAGATTTATTTATGTTAGCAGAATCACAATTAGTTGCTCTGTTAACGTCGTTTCTTAATTCTTTTTCAATCTTACTGTTAATTACGTCATAGGCATAGCTATTCGCCCCAATTAATCCAAGAAAGCCTGCAATAGTTTCATTGTCTTTGGTATAAAGAACAAATTTATCCTTACGTGTTGTTAACTTAAAATTCAGACCAAGGTAACTATTTAAAATTTCTAGTAGCTTTTTTGCAAATATTTCGCTATTGATTGATAGGTCTAAGCGATACATTTTTTCAGGATCGGATACTGAACCATAAGATAGAAATATACCCTTAAAAAAATTACTAGTACAGCTTTTACATTTGAATATTTTATCAAATTCGACAATTGTAGAATATTTAACAACATCAGCAGCCACCGATACTCTTCGCGTTTCAACTGAATATTCAATTTTCTTTTTTTGACAAATAAATTCACATATGTTCTTGAAATACTCAATATTTTCTACATTTGTAGAAAATGTAATTTTATCTAGATTCTCTCTTTTTCCACAAAGCATCATACCATATAAAGCAGCAAAACCACAGCATAACTTCTGTTTATCGGATATACTTGATACTTCCTCTTTTACTAAGCTTGAAAATGACTTCATTTCCTACTCCACATAAATTATTTCTTCTTCTAAATCTACATTGTACTTGTCTTTAATCGTTTCTTTTATCATATTTATCAAAGATATTACATCCTCTGATGTAGCACTACCATTATTAACAATAAAGCCAGCATGCTTAGTTGAAACTTGTGCATCTCCTACACAAAATCCCTTTAGCCCTGCTCTATCTATAAGCTCAGATGCATATTCATTTTGAGGCCTTTTAAAGGTGCTCCCAGCATTAGGTAAATCAAGTGGCTGAGAACTACATCTTTTTGATAAATACGCGTCCATTTTTTCTTTAATGAATTTTTTATCTAAAAATGATAAATCAAACGTTGCACTTAAAACCAAATATTTTCCGTTCATAAAAAGAGATTTTTTTGCATCAAAATTTAATTCATCATTATTCAACGTAGCAATACTTTGTTTTTCTATGTCATATACGTTACATTTACTGACAACTTGAGATATCATACCATCAAATGCGCTTGCATTCATATATACTCCGCCGCCAACACTACCTGGAATGCCATATAAAAACTCTATTCCTGTTAAAGCGCTATCATATGCATATACGGCACACCTTGTTAATGATGCACCGCATTCTGCTATTATTTCATTGTTGTTAACGGCAATTTTATTTAAGTATTTTGTAGAAATTATTACTCCATCATATTTGCTTGAAAAATAACAGTTAGTTCCGCAACCTAATACAAAATACTTCATTTTTTGATTAATGTAGGCAATTAGATTACACAATTTTTGCATAGTGTCCGGAAAAGCGATAGCTACGCCAGCCCCGCCAACCTTAAATGACACGTATTCAGCCGTATTTACGTTCAATTTATACTCTATACTGTTGTTTATCAAATATGAAACTAAATCCTTAAAAACCATACCCATCTCCTTTTATAATGCTATATACATTATATGCGGAGATTTTTATTTATCTTCAATTAAAGCCTTTGATTCCTCAATTAACTCTTTCGCTGCTGCATATTGATTATCTGTAAGATTTATACCGCCGATAATTCTTGCTAGCTCATCAATTCTTTCATCTTCGTTTAAGAGACTAACGTTTGTTTCCGCTCTATCACTAATTTCGCTCTTTTTTATGAAATAGTGATTATTTGCAAACGCAGCAATTTGAGCAGAGTGAGTTACGCATATAACTTGAACGTTTTTTGCTATACTTGCAAGCTTTATTCCTATTTTTTGTGAGGTGCTTCCTGAAACGCCTGTATCAATTTCATCAAAAATAACTGTTTGAGCTCCGTTTTTATCAGATAAAGCACTCTTTAATGAAAGCATTATTCTTGCTAATTCTCCGCCTGAAGCTATTTTATTCATAGGAGATAGCTCTTCGCCTATATTAGTAGCAATTAAAAATTCTGCATCATCGTATCCGTATTGCGATAATGTGTATTTTTCATTATTTTTGATTTCTTCTACTTTAATTTCAAACTGTACCTTAGGCATATCAAGAAAAACTAATATATTCTTAACTATTTCACCAAGCTTTTTAGAGCTGTTTAAACGCTCTTTGTGTAATTGCTTAGCAATATCACAGCAATTAGCATAAATACGGCGATATTCTTCCTTTAAATCCTCTATACGCTCTTCGCTGCCTTCAAAACGCTTAAGCTTTTCATACGCGTTATTTCTAAAATCAATAATATCTTGAATTGTAGGTCCATATTTTTTTTCAAGCTTGTTAATTAATGCTAGTCTATCTTCAACAATTTCAAGCTGCTTTTGAGTATTAGATATACCGTCAAAGCTTCCCATATCTAACGCTCTTTCGGCAATTTCCTCAAGATCAAAACATATGTTTTTAAGCTTTTCAGCCATTTCTTCAGCATCTGGCTCTATATCGCTTAATCTTTCTAGTGCGTCAATGGCTTTTTCGATAAGCAATTTAGCATGTACTCCGCTTTCGCTTTTTAACAAAGCTCTATACACAATAGATGTTTGCTTAACTAAATGCTCTGCGCCTTTAAGCTTTTTTCTTAATTCAATTAATTTCTCTTCTTCATCGGTTGATTTTAATTTAGCACTATCAATTTCTTTGATTTGATAATTTAAAATATCAACCATCATATTTTTTTCTTTACTCTCTTCATACAATGCAGATATTTCACTTTTAATTGAGCAAAGCTTGTCGTATTCAATTTTATATTCAATTAATTTGCTTTCTAAGTCTGCGTAATCATCTAAAATTTGAATATGGCTACTTTTATTTAAAAAGCTTTGGTTTTCATTTTGTCCATGAATATTTATTAGTCTTGATCCTACTGCCTTTAATTGAGCCATTGTAGATGGTCTAGAGTTGATTTTAATCGTATTTTTGCCATCTAAAGTAATAGATCTTGAAATTGAAAACATATCGTCCTTGTCGTAAGTTATGCCCAGTTCATCACAAAGCTCATATATGTCATTTGAAACGTTTGCAAATAAAGCAGAAACTACGGCACGATTTTCACCGTGTCGTATAATTTCCTTTGATATTTTTGCTCCTTGAAGCATATTAATTGAATCTATTACAATAGATTTTCCCGCGCCTGTTTCACCGGTTAAAACGTTAAATCCATCACGGAAATTAATTTCTACATTTTTAGCAACAGCTATATTTTCAATATGCAAAAATTCAAGCATATTAGTCCTCAATTCTTAATTTTCAGCAATTTTACTGATTTTTTCTGTAATTCTAATGCTAGCTTCCTCTGATTTTGAAACAAGTATAATAGCGTCATCTCCTGCAACACATCCTAAAACGTCGCTATCGTTGAGTGAATCAATTCCCGCAGCTACAGCTTGAGCGAGTCCAGGAGTTGTTTTAATAACAACGTTATTCAAAGCATAAGCAATGTCAATGATAGATGTAAACAAAGCATGATTATACTTTGAAGTGTTTTCAAGCTCAGATTTTGGAGCTACGTACTTATAAACACCGCCAGACGTTAGCTTAAGTAGCTTTAACTGTCTTATATCTCTTGATACTGTTGCCTGAGTAGCATTGTAGCCCTCATTTTTTAATGCAATGATTAAATCTTCTTGAGTTTCAATATCATTATTAGCAATAATTTCTAAAATTTTTTGTTGTCTGCTCGTTTTCATTTTACACCTCTATTTGTATAACTCTTTAATTTTTGCAAATGGGATTTCAAATTTATCTTTATTTTTAATTTTTGTAAATGCTGCAACGTACTCAATATTACCATCACCACCAGAAATAGGAGATTTGATAAAAGCAAAGCATTTTAAACCGTTATCCATGGCGTTTTCAATTATCTTTTTAATAGCTTCAAGCCTATATTTTGGCTCTTTAACTATTCCGCCTTTTCCTATCTTTCCTTTGCCAACCTCAAATTGCGGTTTAATTAAGCCTATATATACGCCATCTTCTTTAATCAAATCCTTAGCCACGTCAATTATGTAAGATTGTGAAATAAAGGATACGTCGCACACTATTATATCTACTAAATTTCCAATTATATCAACAGTTAAGTCTCTTGCATTAAAGCATTCCATAGATATTACTCTATCATCCTCTAAAAGACTTTCATCCAATTGATTTGTGCCAGAATCAACCGCATAAACACGTGATATACCGTTTAGAATTAAACAATGAGTAAATCCACCTGTTGATGCACCAATATCAATAGCAACTTTTCCTTGAAGGTCAAGTTGAATTTCATTTATCATTTTTTCGAGCTTCAGTCCACCGCGTGATACGTACGGACACGTATCATTTATTTCGATTGAATGATTTTCATCATTAATATCATATGAAGGTTTTTTTATTGCAATAGAATCGACTAAAACATTGCCTTCTTCAATCAACGTTTTTGCTTTTTGTCTGCTTTTAACAAAACCGTTTGAGAATAAATAAACGTCAAGTCTCATTATTTATCTCTTTCCACCATATATATGGCTAAATCCTTTAAAATTTGACCGTTAGAGCCAAGACAGTTATCAATAGCGATAAGAGCTTCTTCTGTTAAATCATTAACGTGCTTTTGTGCTTCTTCAAGAGTAAAAAATGTAAGCGCAGTTGATTTTCCGTTTTTGTCATCTGAACCGATTTTTTTACCTAAAACCTCAGAAGTTGATATAACGTCTAAAATATCATCTCTAAATTGGAAAGCAATGCCAACGTTTGTAGCAAACTTTTCAAGATTTTTCACGATTTTATCATCAGGATTGTCGGTTGAAGCGTAGTATCCAAGTAACATAGCACATCTAATTAAAGCGCCAGTCTTTAAAGAATGCATTTCCTTTAACTCATCTAGTGTTTTGATATTATTGCCGCTGTCTAAGTCAATCATTTGACCTCCAGCCATACCGAAGCCACCAGCACATGACGCAAGAGCTTTCGTTGCTAAAACAATACTTTTATCGCTTACGTGAGTATTTGAAGCTAAAACCTCAAATGCATAAGTTAAAAGCGTATCTCCTGCTAATAACGCTTGTGCTTCCCCATAAACCTTGTGGCTGGTAAGCTTACCACGTCTATAATCATCATTATCCATACATGGCAAATCATCATGAATTAGTGAATATGTATGAATCATTTCAAGTGCGCAAGCAAACGGAAGTGCTTTTTCAATATTATTACTTTTGGAAAATGCTTTAAATGTTTCTAAAACCATGAAGGGTCTAATTCTTTTTCCACCCATTAATAAGCTATAAGCCATCATATCGTGTAAACCATGCTTATCATCTTTTAAAATATGGCTTTTTAACGCATTTTCTACAATTGTAGAATTTGATACAAGTAACTCTTTTAAATCAGTTGTCATCTGTGAAAAAATCCTCTTCTATCATTTCTCCATCAATATTTGTTAGTTTCTTAATAGAACCTTCAACAGTCTCAAGCTTGCTATTACATAGCTTCACAAGCTTTACTCCCTCTTCAAACAACTTTAAAGAATCCTCTAATTGACAGCTTCCACTTTCTAAAGTATCAACTATTTCCTCAAGCCTTTCCATGGCTTTTTCAAAACTAATATCCTTTTTGGGCATTATTTATTATCCTCCGTTACCGTTGCATCAATATTACCATCAAATAGCTTGACTTTAATTCTATCGCCAACAGTTAAATCCTTTGAAGATTTAACAATTTCATTATTATTTCCATAAACAACACTATAACCCCTTGCTAGAACAGCCATTGGATTCAATGCAATTAATTTAGCATTAATTTTAGCGAATTCTTCTCTATTCATCATGTTAATTTCATTCATGTTGTATTTTAAACGCTCAACTATTGATGAAAATTGCATTTTAGGCACATCTAATAATGATTCGGGAGCTTTAAATATTCTTTTATTTTTAATATTTTCAAGCTTATCCTTATAGTAATAAACATAATTTAAAATAGACTTCATTGCTCTATATTCAAAGGTTTTCAAGGAATTCAAAACTTCCTTAATGTCAGTTGTGGCTATTTCTGCTGCCGCAGACGGCGTTGCAGCTCTAATATCAGCAACAAAATCGCAAACAGTAAAATCTATTTCATGTCCGACACCGCTAATTATTGGTATTTGAGAATTGTAAATTGCTCTTGCAAGATTTTCATCATTAAAGCACCATAAATCCTCAATAGAGCCACCGCCTCTGCCTATAATGACAACATCTACATTGTTTTCTATATTAAAGTATTCTACTGCTCTTGTAAGCTCATTTGGCGCGTCAGGGCCTTGAACTAACGTGGGATACAATAAAATTTGAACGTTAGGCATACGACGCGTTGTTACGTTAATAATATCTCTAATTGCAGCTCCGGTAGGAGATGTAATTACTCCGATTCTTTTTGGATATTTTGGAATTTGCTTTTTATGGTCTTCATCAAAAAGTCCTTCTTTACTTAGCTTTTCCTTTAATTGTTCATAAGCAAGATAAAGAGAACCAATTCCATCCGGCTGCATACTATCTACGTATAATTGATAGCTTCCGCCTTGCGGATAAACGCTAATTCTAGCATGAACTATCAATTTCATGCCGTTTTCAGGTTTAAAATTTAATTTTCTAGCATAAGAAGCAAACATTACTGCTCTAATTTCGCATTTTTCATCCTTTAATGAAAAATAGCAATGTCCTGTTGAATGCTTCTTGAAATTAGACAGCTCTCCAATAACGTATATATCCTGTAATTGAGCCTCTCCGTCAATTAACCACTTAATATATTCATTTATTTCAGTTACAGTTTTATTCTTTGGTGGTAATTGATTACCGTTATCATCAAAGCTGTAATTTGCCATTGTTATTCCTCTTTATTAGTATATTTAGTTCGTGTAAGTAAAGCAATTCCCGATGCGTTATCTGAGCTATACTCCGGCGTAGCAAAATAAACGTTTGAAAATCTGGATTTAATATTTTCTTTAATAATTGAATTACTCATTACTCCGCCTGCATAAATAATTTGTTCATTTGGGTATTTTTTTCTTAAATTTACCGTTAATTTACTAATTGTTTTATTTATAAAATCAATCGTTAACGCGCTGACAAGCTCTTTATTTTGAGTTTTATCAAATAGTTTTCCTGCTATATTTTCAAGTCCTGACAAATTACAGGTAAAATCATTCACTGATATGTTGTATTGTGGTAATGATTCCAAATTATCTTTAGCAAGAGCCTCAATTTTTGGACCACAAGGGAATTTCAAGCCCATTTTAACGCCAATTCTGTCTATTGCCTGTCCAGCGTGCAAATCATTACTTCCGCCTAATAAATCAATTATATAGCTGTTATTTTCGACTGTAACGTGTAATATTTCCGTAGTCCCACCAGATACGTGAAAAGCTATAAAGTTTTCGTTCGTAATTGCACCAGATGAATATACAGAAGCTCTTATATGTCCTGCTTGATGAGAAAACTTATAATTATCAACCTTATAAAGTGAAGCTAAAATATCACTTAAAGCTTCACCAACTAAAAAGCATGGCATATATGAGCCCTCTACATCTCTAGGATAAGCAGAATGTCCTATCGCAAGAATCTCATATCTATCACTGTCTTCCTTTATTTTTTTTGCAATTAAAGGAAGGTTTTTGATATGAGCAAAAACTGCATCACTTTGACGCAGTCCTCTCTCTCCTTCCTTAACAGGAAGAAGTATTTTATAGTTTTTTAAAATATTACCATCTAAATCGCAAATAGCAAACGAAGTGGTATAGTTGCTAGTATCAATACCGATAAAGGCTTTTTTAAGCATTAGCGTTCAAACCCTTTGATAAATTATTCAATACACCATTTATAAACGCTGGCGCACCATCTTCTGCATATTGCTTAGCAAATTCAACTGCTTCATTGATAGAAATTGCAGGAGCAAGCTCAGCATATACCATCTCATATGTACTTATTCTTAAAATTGATAAAGTCGCTTTGGAAAGTCTTTCAATCTTCCAACCGCTTAAATATTGTGAAATTTTTTCATCAATAGCTTCGATATTATCGCAAATACCTAAAAACAAGCTTTTAACGCTTTCTGTTTCATCGTCCTCGCAAATAAAATTGTCATAGGACGTATTGTAATAATCAGCTGCGCTTTCTTCCTTGTTAAATTGATAGCCAAATAGAAGCTCAAATGCATATTTTCTTATTTTTCTTTTTCCTAACATAATAATTTCCTTATAATATAATTTACTATAATAATTATATATTCATATTTCAATATTGTCAAGTGAAAATATTCATTTTTTATGCATATTTTTCAATTTTTGTAAATAAATTCACCAAACTTCTTGAAAAAGTTATCATTTTGTGATATCTTTATTGTATATTAAATTTCAAAGAGGAACTCATGAATAAATTATTTAAAAACTTAATAAATTTATCCTGTCTTTTTTATACAATTTCTTCATTATTTTTAAATTTTTTACCATGGCTATTTTCTAAAAACAATCAAAGCACCATGTTGAAAATTTGGGCGAATTTTATTATACTTCTTTTTTGTATGATAATCAGTACGGTTATTTCATGTAAAAATAGAAAAAAAGAGAAAATTATTAGTAAAAAAGCTAGCTTTATCTTTTATGGATGCATTATATACACAATAACTTTCTTTATTTTGAATATTACTCAATATATCATTCAAAAAAATAACTTTTGGAACGGGTATACACTTCTAATTATTTTGTTATTCAGCTTAGTTTGTTCTCTTCTAGCCTACAACGTTAAATTTAAAAGTTACCTTACCACTTGCATATTCAATTTTTTTATAATCGGTTTTTTTTATTATATCATTTTTGTGGTTAAAGCTGAATATTCAAAAGGTAACTCACTAATTATTTCATTAGGCATTTATTTTATTATTTTTGCTTTATCTGCATTTGTTTATTACCTATTAATAAAGAAAAAACAGAAAAACAAAAACTATGAAAAATCATATAAAAATTTATTTTCATAAAAAATGGCAGATTAAATCTGCCATTTTTTCTATTATCTATATATTTTTTTAAAAGCAACGTATGAATAATCGGATATGTTAAATTTTTATTTGGAAATTCGTCAAAAAACTCAATTTTCTCAATTTCACTGCTTATTTCGTTAAATTCATAAATTTCAGCATAATATAACATTCCAAATGACTCTTCGTTTGTAGAAATTATTCCATCGTTCCCATTTACAGAATATGGACAAATTTTCCTAATTTCAAATAAACTAGCACCAGTTTCTTCAAATAACTCTCTTTTAGCAGCATCAAAAACATTTTCACAAATTTCACGGTGTCCACCGGGTATTTCAAACGTCCTTCTATTTTTATGCTTGCATAGTACGAATTTACCATTATGCTTTGCAATAATTACTACAAATTTAATTTTAAAATCGTCAATTTCATTATAAAACTTAATTTCCATTATAAATCCTATCTGCATTTTCAATCATTTGCTTTATTGTCAAAAAGCTTTAATGATGATACTGTTGTAACGTAAACGGAAGACGCGCTAAAATTTTTATTTTTTAATGAAATAAATATTCCACTATCAAGATTTCTAAAATTTGGTTTTCCTGAAAATAAAACAATTACTGTTTCATCATTTTCTTTAATAGGTTTTACCAAAGATGATTTTACACTACTTGGTCTTACAACGCCGCCAAATGGATATAATTGTTCTCTGTATATTGTACCGTCATCCTCTAAATGAATAATTGTTGACTTAGAAATAGATTTTTTTATTTTATATATGGCGTATTTTTGACAGTTATACTCAAACTTGATATATTTATAGTTTTCAGTTTCATTTATAACCTTGCCAAATTTAATATAGTAATTATATAGTGAGAGGTTCTTCTCTTCTTTACATTCCATTACGTCAGATACATCGCATTTTAGACATTCACAAATTTTTAAAATAGTTTCAGTAGTAACAATTTCGTTTTTGGAAAGCTTTGCTATGATTCGCGAACTTAATCCTGTTTCTTCCATAAGATCGGTCTTTGTCATGTTCTTTTCAATCATTTTTTTCCAAAGTTTAGAATAATCTATATACATAAAATCACATCCTTTCTACTTAAATAATACCACAACACTTGTTATTTGTCAATAAATATTTACTTTAGTAAATAAATTTATGCAATTTATATAAATTTGGCAATCATATATATTAAAATACAAAAGCAACCTGTTAACAGGTTGCTTTTTGCATATAATTTGATTGTGAAGTGAAGCAATTATTTAAACTTGCGCTTTCTTGCAGCTTCTGACTTCTTCTTTCTCTTAACGCTTGGCTTTTCGTAGTGCTCTCTCTTACGGAGCTCCATGAGGACTCCAGATCTTGCACATTGACGCTTAAATCTACGAAGTGCGCTATCGAGTGATTCATTTTCCTTAACTCTGATTTCTGCCATTTATATCCCTCCCCTCGCTTATAGCAAAGAGCTAAAATCTCTTTAGTATTATATTACAAGAGTTAGCATTTGTCAATAGAAAATTTGAATTTTTTTACTTTTTTTATTTTACTACAATATTTACAATTCTACCAGGCACGTAAATCTCTTTTACAATGGATTTACCCTCAAGCCCTTCTGCTACCTTTTCGTCTGCTTTTGCGCATGCAATAGCATCTTCTTTTGAAGAATCCTTAGCAATAGTAATAGTTGAACGAAGCTTGCCGTTTACTTGAACTGCTATTTCAATAGTATTTTCAACAGTCTTAGCCTCATCATATTCAGGCCATTTTTCAAGTGAGCAGAATGTAGCATTGCCCATATTTTCCCACATTTCCTCAGTTAAGTGAGGTGCAAATGGATTTAAAAGCTTGATGAACGTTGTTAATTCATCCTTTGTTATTGTTCCGTATTCGTAAACCTCATTGATAAATGCCATCATTGCAGCTATAGCTGTATTGAATTTCATATTATCAATATCGTATGTTACTTTTTTAATAAGCTTATGCATTGAAGCTTCAAGCTTTTCTGAATATCCTTCGCCCTTCATAATTTCAGGTAAAGAAGCAACTTTGTCTAAGAAACGCTTACATCCTCTAATGCTTGCAGGATTCCAAGGAGCAGCCTTTTCAAAATCTCCAATAAACATTTCATAAAGACGAAGTGTATCAGAACCGTATTCTGCAATAACGTCATCTGGATTTACTACATTTCCTCTTGATTTAGACATTTTTTCGCCGTTTTCGCCAAGGATCATGCCGTGTGCAGTTCTCTTTTTATATGGCTCTTTACAGCTAATTATATCAATATCATATAAGAATTTTGCCCAGAAACGTGAATAAAGCAAGTGAAGTGTTACGTGCTCCATACCACCGTTATACCAGTCTACAGGCATCCAATAATCAAGTGCCTCACGTGAAGCAAGCGCATTATCATTGTGTGGATCACAATAGCGTAAGAAATACCATGATGAGCCAGCCCATTGTGGCATTGTGTCAGTTTCACGCTTAGCAGGCTTTCCGCAATGTGGACATGTAGTATTTACCCAATCAGTAATCTTAGATAATGGAGATTCTCCTGTATCTGTTGGCTCATAATGCTCAACGTCAGGTAATTTAACAGGTAATTGGTCTTCTGGTACAGGAACCCAACCGCAATCATCACACCAAACCATTGGAACAGGCTCGCCCCAATATCTTTGACGTGAGAATACCCAGTCTCTTAATTTAAAGTTAACCTTAGAATGTCCCTTGCCGTTCTCTTCTAACCACTTGATGATTGCTTTCTTGGCATCAGCAACCTCAAGTCCGTTTAAGAACTCAGAATTGCAAAGTACACCTGTGGCAACGTCTGTAAATGCTGCCTCTTCAACATTACCGCCTGCAACAACCTCAATAATTGGAAGTCCAAATACCTTAGCAAAATCCCAGTCTCTTTCATCGTGTGCAGGTACCGCCATAATTGCGCCTGTACCATACGTTGCAAGAACGTAGTCAGAAATAAAGATAGGAATTTCCTTTCCGTTTACAGGGTTTATAGCCTTAACGCCATCAAGGCAAACACCGGTTTTATCCTTAACAAGCTCAGTTCTTTCAAAATCTGATTTCTTTGAAGCTTCAATTTGATATTTTGTTACTTCTTCAATATTTTTAATGTTGTTTTTCCATTTTTCAATTAAAACGTGCTCAGGAGACATAACCATGTATGTTGCGCCAAAAAGCGTATCAGGGCGTGTTGTATAAACAGTTACTTCATCGCCAAGTGTAGTGCTGAAATTAACCTCAGCTCCTTCACTTCTGCCAATCCAGTTGATTTCTTGAGTTTTGATTCTTTCAAGGAAGTCAAGACCATCAAGGTCATCAATAAGTCTTTGAGCGTATTCAGTAATTTTAAGCATCCATTGGCTCTTTACCTTGTGAACAACCTCACTTCCGCATCTTTCACATACGCCGTTTACTACTTCTTCATTAGCAAGAACGCATTTACATGAGGTACAGAAGTTAACGCTCATTTCTTTCTTAAAAGCAAGACCCTTCTTGTAAAGCTGTAAAAATATCCATTGAGTCCACTTTACATATTTAGGATCAGTAGTGTTGATTTCTCTATCCCAGTCAAAGCTATAACCGATTGATTTTAATTGCTCCTTAAAATGTGCAATATTCTTTTCAGTTACAATACTTGGATGAATATGGTTTTTAATAGCGTAGTTTTCAGTAGGTAAGCCAAAAGCATCCCATCCCATTGGGAATAGAACGTTATATCCTTCCATTCTCTTTTTACGTGAAACTATATCCATCGCTGTATATGGTCTAGGATGGCCAATATGTAAGCCTTGTCCTGATGGATATGGGAATTCTATTAAAGTATAATATTTAGGCTTAGAATAGTCCTCAGATACCTTAAAAGCCTTTTTCTCATCCCATTTGTCTTGCCATTTTTTATCAATGGCGCTAAATTCGTACTTCATTGTCCTTGCTCCTTATTATTCGGTTAATAAACCACTTATATCTATTTCTTCGGCATCTGCCCAAAGCTTTTCTAATTTATAAAAGTTTCTTGCTTCATTCGAAAACACATGAATGATAACGTCAAGACAGTCAATTACCTTCCACTCATCAGAGTCAGTACCCTGTAATCTAACGTGCTCAACTCCACCATTATTTAATTGATACTCAACTTCATCTGCAAGTGTTTTAATTTGTGTAGTTGAATTACCTGCACATATTACAAAATAATCTGCAATTGTAGTTTTTTCATCAATTTTGAGTAGCTTAATATCACTTGCTTTTTTAATGTCAAGTACCTTAACTGCAGCTTGAGCAACCTTTAATGAATCTGCGTTTAACAGTTCGCCTTCTTTAACATTATAAACAGCTTCCATTTTTATCTCCTAATTATCTTTAAATACATCCTTGCAAGTTAAAAAGTAATTTCTTGCGTTGATAGTATCCTTATCTATTCTTTTGCCTTCATCAATTAAATTTTTAATAGTAAAATCAAATGATAAAACCATTGTTTTTCTTAATATATCAATCTTTTCAGCATAAGTTTGAGCATTTTTAATGTTATCGTAAAAATAATTTCTTAATTTTACGCAATCCTCAAACGTGCGTGTATCCTCAATATAATCTGCTAAATAGATTATTGCTTCAAAAAGAGACATATTTTCTCTGCCGGTTGTATGATATAAGATTCCATTATAAATCTCATCATCAATAACGCTCTCGCTAAATATTCGCAAAGCAAATTCACACCCTGTTCTAGAATGTAAAAGCTTTGGTACTAAATTATCGGCATCAACGAAAAAGCCGTATTCTTCACAGAGTTCAAGGTGCTTTTCTGTACTAAAATCCTTAGTTATATCATGAAGCAATCCTGCAGTTCTAAGCTTTTCAGCTTTTTCGGGGATATATATTAGACCCAAATTATATGCTTCTCTTTCTACACCCAAAGTATGTGAAAATCTTTTTTCGCTCACGTAACACTTAATAATTTCTTTTATATTTTCATTAACGGTACACATATTACTCATCTTTATAAAGACTGTTTTCTTTAATATATTCTAAAACTTCACTATTTAACATGCTTGAAGCGTCATTGCCATTATTTATGGCTGCTCTAACCATGCTGGATGATAACTCAACAGGCTTAGCTTCAATATTCAAAATATTGGCGTTAAAACACTTTTTATAATGTTCTATTTTATTTGATATAAGCTGGTCATTTTCAACTTCACTTTCACGACGAATATAAACAATCGTAGCATTGTTGAAAATATATTCAGGCTTATACCACATATCAAGGGTTAAAAGCATATCAGTTCCACATAAAAAATACAAGTCATCATATCCAAAGGATTTTAGTTCTCTAATTGTATCGGCTGTATAGCTTTTTCCTTCTCTTTTGACTTCAATATCCGAAATACATATTTTTTCAGAAATTGAAGCAAAAGCAAGCTTTGACATTTCAAGTCTTTGTTCTGTTGTGGTTTTAGATTTAATTTGCTTATGAGGTGGAACACTAGCAGGAATAACAAGCAATTTATCAAGCTTTATTTCTTCCAAAAACAAAGTGCACATGTTTATGTGTCCTAAGTGCGGTGGATTAAAGGTTCCACCAAAGATTCCAACTCTCATCTTATTTTGTCAATATTTATTGTTCTATTTTTTTCATATTCAGAAACTTTAAATAAAACAATTTTTAGTCCGATTGTCTGAACTACATCAGCACCTGTACCCTTTGCAACAAGCTCAGCTGTTTCCTTTAAGCTTGTAGGACAGGTTTCTAAAATTTTAATTTTTATTAATTCTCTTGCATTTAATGCATTTAAAAGCTGTGCGCATATTTCGTCGGTAACACCTGACTTGCCAATTTGAAATATGGTATCGAGCTTCATTGCAAGACCTTTTAAATATGATCTTTGTTTACTTGTCATTTAGCACCTGCTTTAATTTCTTTACAAATTGCTTAATTGCTATTGCTCTATGGCTAACCTCGTTTTTCTTTGAAAGCTCTACCTCAGCAAAGGTTTTTCCAAATGGCTCGTAGTAGAATAACGGATCATAGCCAAAACCACCGTCGCCCTGGCGCTCTGTTAAAATTTTTCCATAGCATTCTCCACGAACAACAAAATCCTTTGAATGGTCAGGAAAGACACAAGCCATAGTACAAACATACTTTGCGCTTCTGTTATCCTTACCTTCAAGCTCTTTTAAAAGTAGGTCGTTATTATCCTCATCATCGCCACCTGAATATCTTGCAGAATAAACACCAGGCGCGCCCTTTAAAGCGTCAACACAAAGACCTGAATCATCAGCTATACCAATAAATCCAAGCTTTGCAGGAACAGAAGCTTTTGTAATTGCATTTTCCTCAAAAGTAGTTCCATGTTCTTCAATATCGTTATAGTAACCGATATCATCAAGAGATAAAACAGAAACGTCTTTATCAAGCTCAGCAGAAAGCAATTTTCTTAATTCTTCAATTTTCTTTTTATTTCTAGAAGCTAAAACTAATTTAATCATAATCAATCGAATAACGCATTTATAAAATCATTTGCGTCAAACTTCTCCATGTCGTCTATTTGTTCGCCAACACCAATGTACTTTACAGGAATATTAAGCTCATTCTTGATAGAAAAAACTATTCCGCCCTTTGCAGTACCATCAAGCTTAGTAAGAACTAAGCCTGTAATATTGGCTGCGTTTTTGAACTCTTTAGCTTGATTTACTGCGTTTTGACCTGTAGTCGAATCAAGAACTAACAACGTTTCTCTATTAGCGTTAGGTAATTCTCTTGAAATAACTCTGTCAATCTTAGCAAGCTCATTCATGAGATTTTTCTTATTGTGTAAGCGACCTGCCGTATCAATAATAAGAGCATCTGCATTTCTCTTTTTAGCAGCATTGATTGCATCAAATACAACTGCTGCAGGATCTGAACCTTCTGTGTGTTTAATCAAATCAACACCAGCTCTATCAGTCCATACGTTTAATTGATCGATAGCTGCAGCTCTGAAGGTATCAGCAGCTGCAACAACAACCTTCTTTTTGTCTTTTTTAAGGGAAGCGGCAATTTTACCGATTGTAGTTGTTTTGCCGACTCCATTTACACCAATAATGAGAATCACGGTCATTTCATCATTGAATGGAATTTCTCCACTCTCACCAATCATTTCAAGCATGATTTCTTTAAGAGCTGTCTTAACGTCATCACTATCCTTGATTTTATTTTCTTTGATTTCTTCACGAAGGCTATCTAAAATCATCTCTGTTGTATAAGCACCAACGTCGGCGCATATAAGGATTTCTTCAAGCTCCTCCATTAAATCCTCATCAACCTTTCTTAAGCTTTTAAAAAGGTCTGAAAAAGGCTTGAAAATAGCATTTTTAGTTTTTTGTAAGCCTCTTTTTAATTTTTCAAAAAATGACATAATATCTCCTATTAATCTTGCTTAGGTGGATTACCAGATAGAATTTTATCCTTGCCAACATCATTAACGTCCATGGTAAGAACCTTTGATATACCCTTTTGCGGCATAGTTACACCGTAAAGTCTGTCAGCAATTTCCATTGTACCTCTACGGTGAGTAATGATAATAAACTGTGTTTGCTTTGAATAACGCTTGATATATTGACCGAATCTTGTAACGTTAACATCATCAAGAGCTGCTTCAATTTCATCAAATACACAGAAAGGTGTAGGATTTACCTTTAAGATTGCAAATAATAACGCAATAGCTACAAAGGCCTGTTCTCCACCTGATAATAGCATTAAACTTTTAATAACCTTACCAGGAGGGGCCGCTTTAATCTCAATACCACAATTTAATACGTCGTTAGGATCAGTTAATGATAGCTCAGCATGTCCTCCGCCAAATAGCTCCTTAAATACTGAATTAAAGTTTTCGTTGATAGAATTAAACGCATCAACAAAGTTTTTCTTCATTTCAGTTTCAAGCTCACCGATAATCTTTAACAAATCATCTCTTGCGTTATTCAAATCGGTAATTTGTGTATTTAAGTAGTCATATCTCTCCTTAACTTCTTTATATTCTTCAACAGCGTTTGGATTAACAGCACCTAAATATCTTAGCTTGTTTTTACATTCAACAGCGATTTGAGCGATTTCTTTTCTGTTTGATTCATCAACAACAGGATAATTAAGCTCAACTGCAGTAGAATAAGTTAAATTGTAGTCATCATGAAGCTTGGTAACCATTTTTTCATAATCAATATTTAACTGTTCAAGCTTGCCTTCGCACATAGTATGAGAAATAACAACTGTTTCTTTATTGGCAGTTATTTCTTTGCTTTTTTTGCTTAATTCGTTTTTCTTTTGGTCAATCGTTTCACGAATTTCAGTTAATTTATTTCTATCATCACTTAGCTTAGCTAATCTATCCTGAGCCTCATCATAAAGCTCTCTGTTTTTAGCAGTTTTTTCTGCAGAGCTGTCAACTTCTTTGTTAAACTGCTCCATTTTTGATTTTTTCTCAGTAATTTCGCCATCAATTTCGTTAAGTCGGCTGTTTGCATCTGCAATACCAGCAACCGCCATCTCAACGTCCTTTTTAATTTCGGCAATTTTAATGAGCTTTTGATTAATTTCAAGTTCTATTGATTCAGCAAGCTCTTCAAATTCGCCTTTTTTAACGTCAAGATCAATTCTCTTAGTTCCTACATCCTCAATTTCTATTTCAAGAGATTCAAACTTTTCCTTTAAAGCTACAACCTCATTCTTGTTCTTTTCATCTTCATCAGCTAAACGCTTAGTATCAGATTCAAAGCCCTCAATTAAGTTTTTATTGACGTTAATTTGAGCAATTACAGAGTCATATTCTGTTTTTTCTGCTCTATGTAAAGTATCATAAAGATCAAATTGCTGTTTATCAGTACCACGCTTAGTAACTAACTCACGAAGTCTTTCGCCAAGCTTTTGTCCTTCGCGCTTAACGTCCTCAATTCTTGCAATTATCTCCTTTTCTTCCTCTTCCATACGCTTGATGTCAGACGTTCTTGAAAGCATATTATTATCGCGCTTAACAGATCCACCTGTAAATGAACCGCCAGCGTTGATAATTTGACCATCAAGTGTTACAACCTTTACTCTGAACTTCTGTTCTTTTGCCATTTCAGTAGCATTGTCAATATTGTCAAAAACTAATGTTCTTCCAAGTAAAGAAGAGAAAATATAAGTAAACTTATCATCAAAGCTTATTAAAGAGTCGGCTACACCAACGTATCCTTTATATTTCTTTGCATTTTGCATTTCAATAGTAGGAGTTAGTGGATTTACTGAGCTAATTGGATAGAATGTAGCACGTCCCGCATTACTTTCCTTTAAAGCTCTAATACAAGCTTTGGCAGTAACCTCATTGTCAACAACAATATGCTGAAGTCCAGTCCCAAGAGCTGTTTCAATTGAAGTAATATATTCATCAGAAACAGAAATTAAAGTAGAAATAGGACCATACACCTTGCTAGCGCCTTGGATTTCGCCGTTTTTATAACCATTCATAACAAATCCAACGCTCTTAGAATATCCCTCAAAAAGCTCTTCCATTGCGGTCAACGCGTTAATTCGCTCTCTTAACGCAAGCTGTTTTGATTTTAGGACGTTCATTTCTTCTTTTAGCTCATCATACTTTTCAGTCTTTTCGTCAAATTCCTTATTTGCCTTATCTAAAACCTCTTGTAACGAGTTAATCGCTTCCTCATATTGAGCCATAGTTTTAGCGATATTTTCCGACTTTTCAGTTAGCTCATCAAGTACGCCCCTGTACTTCTCAATATCACTGTTGATTTCAGCAATTCTTTCGTCTCCTGTAGATTGAGAATTTTCAAGAACTGAAAGTCTTAGCTTAGTTTCATTTTTTTGATTTTCAAGATTTTTTTGGTAATTAAATAAATCATCAAGCTCATTTTGAGCATCATTTTTTTGCTTTTCTGCTTCTTCAAGTTTAACCTTTAAAGCTTCATGCTCTTCTTTTGCTATCTCAAGCAAATTATTTACTCTGTCATAATTAGCTTCTTTATCCTTAATTTCTCCCAAGCATACTTCTCTTTTAGCTTGAATCTTTTCAAGCTCTTCAATTTGCTCACCGGTAGAAATCTTAGCATGCTCAACGTTATTTTCCATAACCTTAAGCTCACTGTTTAAATCACTTATAGTTTTATGACAACTTGTGATTTCTGCAAATAATCTTCTATCCTCACGCTCATTTTCCTGAGACTTTTCATAAAGCTCAGTTTCTTGCATTTCAATTTGGCGTAAAGCCTCTTGAATCATTTCAAGCTCATGAGTAGATAATTTATAGTCATTTTTAAGCTTTTCAATGTCTTTACGCATCTTTTGTGAATCGTAAATCCATAATGATACGTCAGCCACCTTTTTCTTTTCAAATAATTCAGCAAATTTCTTAGCCTTCTCAGCTTCCTTTTCAAGTGGGACAACACGATTTTCAAGCTCTGTAAAAATATCAAGAACTCTATCCATGTTGTCTTGAGTTTGCTTTAGCTTTCTTTCTGCTTCCTCTTTTTTGTATCTATATTTAGCAATACCAGCCGCTTCTTCAAAAATATTACGTCTATCTTCGCTCTTTTTTGAAATGATTTCAGCAATTCTACCTTGTCCAATGATTGAGTAGCCTTCACGTCCAACTCCGGTATTCATGAATAACTCATAAATATCACGAAGTCTAACTGGATTTCTGTTTATAAGATACTCACTTTCTCCAGCTCTATAATATCTTCTAGTAACTGTTATTGTGTCGTATGGACTGTTTAATCTACCTTCTTCCGAAGAATTATCAAAGGTAACAGATACCTCAGCGTAGCTCATTGGCTTTCTAACCTCAGTACCTATAAAAATTACGTCTTCCATTTTTGAGCCACGGATATTTTTTGAAGAAAGCTCGCCAAGAACCCATCTCATAGCGTCAGTGATGTTTGACTTACCACTTCCATTTGGTCCGACGATAACGGTAGCGCCATCATCAAAGTATAATGTTGTTTTGTCAGGGAATGATTTAAATCCCTGTAGCTCTAATGATTTTAAACGCATTGTGCTTCCTCCTTAACTTCTATTTCATATTGAGTTAAATTAGCATTTTCAACAACTTTAATGCCATTTAACTCAAATTTATTTTTTAATTCAAATATATTTTTTCTTTTATTTCCTACAATTTGAGATACCTTTCCTGGCGGACACTCAATTATAACGCATTTTCCTATAAAATTATGTAATTTATCACATAGCAAGTTGAAAAATAATTTGCTCTTTACCATTTCGCCAATAGATGGCTCATTTGGACCAGCTAAAAAAGTTTCAGCAGAATGAAGATTTTCGCTGTCATTCAGCCCAATTCTAATACAAGAAACGTTGTTATCAATAAAGACCTTCAAAGCTTGTGCGCTTCTTTCAATAGCTTCATCACACGCAAGCGGTGTGTACTTGCCATCAAGAGTTAAAATTTCAAGCTCAGTTGATTTAAAAACCAAAGTAGGATAAATTCTTGCTGCAGAAGCTCCTAACTCACATATTCTTTTAGCACAATAAATTTCATCATCAGCTGTAGAATTTGGTAAACCTATCATCATTTGTCCGACAAAAGGAATTTTTGCATCATTTAATAAACTAATTGCGCGTTCAGTATCGCCTGAAGCATGTCCTCTTTTCAAATAAGCTAGAACATCATCATTCATAGATTGTATTCCAAGCTCAACGCAGGTTATAGTATATTTTTTAAGAATATCAATTATTTCTTTGGAAATATAGTCAGGTCTAGTTGACATTCTTATTCCTTTAACCTTGCCAATATCAGTATATTTCTTTGCAATATCAAGTAAATCAATCATCAATGTTCTGTCTATGCCAGTAAAGGAGCCTCCAAAGAAGGCAATTTCACAAAAATCATCATTGCTGACGGTAGAAAGAACTTTTAAAATCTCTTCTTCTGCATCGCTTTTGACATTTTCATAGCAAAAATCTTTGTTTCCCGAAATATATTTTTGATTACAAAATATGCACTGATTTGGACAGCCTAAATGAGGAATAAAGATAGGGATATTTATGTGTCTCATTTTACTCCAAATAAGCAAAGCGCTTCTTTTGCTGCGAGCTGCTCGGCTTCTCTTTTTGTTTTTCCTATACCCTTGCCTACAACGTTTGAATTTAATCTAACCTCTATTTCAAATGTCTTTTGGTGGTCAGGACCGTATTCATTGACTAAAATATACTGTATTTTATCCTTACCGCTTGCCTGTACAAATTGTTGTAATGATGTTTTATAATCATATGCCATGTTATCAGCAGATGCATCTTCAATTTCATCTGCAATAAGTGGCAAAATAAACTTAGCAACAACAGACTTATCATGATAAGAATCAAGATACATAGCGGCAATGATCGCTTCAAAAGCATTTTCTAAAATAGTATCCTTGCTTCTGCCGTTTGAAGACTCGCCTTTGCCTAAAAGTAAATAGTCTCCAAGTGATATCTTTCTAGCAAGCTTTGATAATGAACGTGTACAAACAACCTGAGCTCTAATTTTTGTAAGCTCTCCTTCGGGTCTTTTAGCGAACTTGTCGTAAAGATATTCGCTAACTATCAAGGATAAAACGCTATCTCCTAAGAATTCTAAGCGCTCATTACATTGACAAGGCTTTCCGCTCATTCTATTTTCGTTCGAGTACGAAGAATGAGTTAATGCAGTTATCAATAATGTCTTATCATTGAAAAAGTAATTTATATTTTTTTCAAAATTTTCAATTGATAGTGGATACATATTCCCCATCCTCCCTTGATATTTTATAAGGATTCTGCTACCTTTTGAATTATGTTAGTATCAACATACTCAATAGTTTGCATAATCGCATTAGTAACATCAGTAGCGTTTGAACTACCATGTGCTTTAACAACAGGCTTTGCGAGACCTAATAAAGGTGCGCCGCCATATTTTGAAGAATCAAAACTACTCTTTAGAGATTTTAATTCTTTTTTTGTAAGTAAATATGAAATCTTTGTTTTTGTATTTTTGATAAATACTTTCTTTAAAGAGCCAAAGAAAAATTTTGCCATGCCTTCAAGAAGCTTTAAAGTAATGTTACCAGTAAATCCATCTGTAATTAAAACGTCGCATGGACTATTAGGCAGTTCCTTTGATTCAACGTTGCCAACAAAATTTATCTTATCGTTATTTTTTAAAAGCTGATAAGCTTCTTGAACTTCTGGTGTGCCCTTGTGCTCTTCTGTGCCGTTATTTAAAAGTCCAACTCTAACATTATCAATATTAAGCATCTTGTTCATATAAACTGAGCCTAAAATTGCCCATTGATTTAAAATATCAGCTGTAACAGTAGGATTAGCTCCTGAATCAAGCATTAATATTGGTTTTTCAAACGGTATAATAGTAGCTATTGCGCTACGGCGAATTCCTTTAATTCTTCTAACAATTAAAGATGAAGCAGCATGTAAAGCACCAGTGCTTCCAGCACTTACAAAGCCGTCAAATTCGCTATTTTTCAGCAAATTAAGTCCAATAGCCATAGAAGAATCATTTTTTTCTTTCATAACAATCATAGGGTCATCTTCCATTGTAACGAAAGAATTTGTATGGATTACCGATAAATTACTTGGTAATTCCTTACTTTCAAGGCAATCATTTATCGCTTTGATATCGCCTAATAACGTCATTTTAATATCAGGTCTTAAAAGCGCCGCGTTGTATGTGCCTTTTACAATTTCGTATGGAGCGTTATCTCCACCCATTGCATCAATTGCTATATTCATATTATTTGTTCCTTTAAATTTTCAATTACAAAAAGAGCTCTTTTTGCAATTTCTTCATTTCTAGCCTTTTTACCACCCTTAACCTTATACGTTAATGGAGCAACAATGCCAAAATTGGCATTCATAGGTTGAAAATTGCCAGAATAAGCACCGTCATTAACATAATGTGCTAATGCACCAATAACCGATTCATTAGTGAAATCAATTTGCTCTTTTCCTAAAGCATTCATCGCAGCATTTAATCCTGCAACAAAACCAGACGAAGTTGACTCAATATATCCCTCAACACCAGTCATTTGACCGGCAAAATAAATGTTAGAATTATTTCTCAAAGAATAGTACTGCGTCAAATATTTAGGAGAATTTATATAAGTGTTTCTATGCATAACGCCATATCTTATAAAATTTGCGTTTTCAAGACCAGGAATCATAGAAAATACTCTCTTTTGTTCACCAAAGGTTAAATGTGTTTGGAAGCCAACAATATTGTACATTGTGCCTTCCTTATTTTCTTTTCTAAGCTGCACTACTGCATGATATTCCTGTTTAGTAACCGGATGTTCAATTCCAACAGGCTTTAAAGGACCGAATAAAAGAGTTTCAAATCCTCTCTTTGCCATAACCTCAACAGGCATACATCCTTCGAAAACATTAAGCTTTTGTGAATTCTTATCAAATTCATGAAGCTCAGCCTCTGTTGCATTTATCAACTCGTTATAAAACGCTTTATATTCATCCTCATTCATAGGACAATTTATATAATCAGCATCGCCTTTATTGTATCTAGATGCAAAGAACGCCTTCTCCATATCAATAGTATCAAATTCAACTATTGGAGCAGCTGCATCAAAGAAATGCAGTCCGTCTAATCCAAGTTTGTTCTTAATATAATCTGCCATTTTATCTGAAGTAAGAGGACCTGTTGCAATAACGGTTATTTCGTTTGGGTCAATACAATCAACCTCTTGATAACAAACCTCAATGTTAGGATGATTTTTAATTTTTTCCGTAACATAGCTTGAAAACTTCTCTCTATCAACTGCAAGTGCTGAACCTGCAGGAACCTTGCAATTATCTGCAGCCTCCATAATCAAAGAATTCATATTTCTTAGCTCAGCCTTTAAAACGCCGATAGCATTAGACAATTCATCTGATCTTAATGAGTTTGAGCAAACAAGCTCCGCAAATTTCTCGCTATGATGTGCTGGAGTATATTTTTTTGGCTTCATTTCATAAAGCTTTACCTTTATACCGCGCTCAGCGGCTTGATAAGCAGCTTCACAGCCTGCAAGACCAGCACCAATTACGTTTATAAATTCTCTAGTCATTTTCCTCTGTTTTATATCCACATTTTTCGTTGCTACAGTAAACAATGTTTTTTGTTTTCTTTTTTAGAAGCATACTTGAGCAGTCAGGACATTTTTTATCGGCAGGTATATCCCACGTTGAAAATTTACATTTTGGATAATTTTCACAGCTATAAAATTGTTTTTTACTTCTTGTAAACTTCGAAATTACTGTTGCTCCACAATCTGGACATTTAATTCCTGTAATTCCATTTTTAGTTTTGGTATTTTTACACTTTGGATAGTTAGCACAAGCATAAAAATCTCCAAATTTTCCCTGTCTTAACACCATATCAGCACCACAAAGCTCACACTTAAAATCAGCAATCTCAACAGTTTGATTCTTTTCCTTTTGTGTATCTACATTGAGAGGCTTAGTGCATTTACATTTTGGATAATTTGGACATGCTGCAAATTTACCGAATCTGCCTTCTTTTACAATCATTCGACTTCCGCAAAGATCACAAATTATATCCGTTTCTTCAACAGGTAGCTCAATATCGCCTTTATTTAATGCTTTAGAAGCCTTTTCTAGTTGTTTTTTAAAATCAACGTAAAAATCTCCTAAAACCTTCTCCATTTTAACATGTCCGCTTTCGATGGTATCTAAGTTATTTTCCATAACTGCAGTAAACTTGTAATTTACTATGTCTGGAAAATGCTCATTCATGATTTTAGTAGTAATCTCTCCCAATTGAGTTGGTTTTAAATACTTACCTTCGCGCGTTACGTAACCTCTTGAAAGAATTACAGTAAGAATAGGAGAATATGTGCTTGGGCGCCCAATTCCCTTTTCTTCCAAGAATTTGATTAAACTGGCTTCATCATATCTTAGAGGTGGCTCCGTAAAGTGTTGAGTAGGTAATACTTCGCTTTTATATAAAATTTCATCTGCTGTTATATCAGGAATTTTTGAATTTTTCTCAGGATTGAATACGTCGTCCATATTTTTTTGAGATTCTTCAACGGATTCTTGATAAATAGCCATATAACCAGGAAACTTTACGTTATATCCACTAGTACGGAAAATATAGCCGTTGTTTTCAATATCAACAACTACTGTATTAAGCTCAGCGTTTGCCATTTGGCTAGCAACAAATCTTTCCCAAATAAGCTTATAAAGCTTAAATTGATCATTAGACAAATGCTTTTTGATTTGTGACGGCTCAATAGTTACCTTTGATGGTCTAATTGCTTCATGAGCATCCTGTGCATTAGTCTTAGATCTATAAATTCTTGCTTTATCTGGATAATACTTATCTCCAAACTTGCTAACAATAAACTCTTTAGTGCTGTTTTGTGCTTCCTCTGATACTCTTAGAGAGTCAGTACGCATGTAGGTAATTAAACCTAATACGCCGCCGTTTTCGCTTCCAACGTTAATACCTTCATAAAGCTCTTGAGCAAGCTTCATTGTTTTTTGTGATTGAAAATTAAGCTTTCTTGACGCTTCTTGCTGCAGCGTTGAAGTAATAAAAGGAGGCGCTGGAGTTCTTTGCTTTTTTCCTTTTTTAATGCTATCAACATAAAACTGTGAATTTTCAATATCTAATAAAATTTTATCAGCTTGTTCTTTATTTTCAATTTTAATTTTCTTGATTTTATCGCCATAAAATCTTGCGGTAATAGTTTTATCACTAGAAGTTTGAAGCGTTGCATCAATAGTCCAATACTCATTTGGAACAAAGCTTTCAATTTCATTCTCGCGCTCAACAATAATTTTTGTAGCCACGGATTGAACTCTACCTGCTGATAAGCCACTCTTAACAGTTTTCCATAAAAATGGACTAATTTGATATCCAACTATTCTGTCAAGAATTCTTCTTGCCTGCTGTGAGTTCACCAAATCCATATCAATTGATCTTGGATGCTTAATAGCTTCCTTTACAGCATTTTTTGTAATTTCATTAAAAGTTACTCTTTTTGCTTTTTTCGCATCATCGCCTAAAATTGTAGCAAGATGCCAAGATATTGCTTCGCCCTCACGGTCAGGGTCAGTTGCAAAATATATTTTATCTGCGTTCTTTGCTTCCTTACGAAGCTCTTTGATTAAATCGCCTTTACCTCTAATGTTGATGTAATGAGGCTCAAATCCGTTATCTATATCAATACCAAGTGTTGATTTTGGTAAATCTCTTACATGTCCAACAGATGCAATTACTTTATACTTTGAGCCAAGATAGCTTTTTACAGCACCTATCTTACCAGGGGACTCAAGTATTACAAGGTTAGTTGACATATTTTTTCCTTTCGCTGTGGTAAAAATAAATTTATTTTATTCTTTTGTAGAAACCACCTGGCAATTTAACAACTGCTCCAGCAATTTCAAAAATTGTTAATGAAGAAACGATTTTAGATGTATCCATTCCAAGCTCGGTTAAGCTATCTACTGAATAATTTTTTCCAATTTCCATGCTTTCAAACAATTTTTTTGCGTCATCATCCAAAGCAAATCCAGCCTCGTCAAAATTGAAAGCTTTTTCTTTGATTTGAGAAGCGGCATTGTTTTCTTCGTTTTCATTATCAACGGTCTTTTTTGTTTTTTTATTTGAATATTGTTTTCTTTCAGCTTTTAATTTATATCCAATAGATTCAAGAAAATTCTTTATAAAACCATGCTCGTTTTCATCATACTTTTTAAGAAAAGAAATATCAGGCTTTTGTTTAGATAAAGATATATTTATTTTATCTCCATAAAGAGGTAAATATTCCTCAAGAACATCCAACGCACAAGACACCGCCTTCGCACCATTTCTTATGAGCTCATTTGTTCCAGTTGCTTGAAATACACCAGGCTGGCCGGGAACAGAAAATAACATTCTCCCCTGTTCGGTAGCTTTTTCGGCAGTAATCATAGCCCCGCTATTTCTATCGCCTTCAACCACAACCAATCCTTTCGAAATTCCACTTATTAATCTGTTTCTTACAGGAAAATTATATCCATTAGGTGGTGTATGTGGTGGATACTCAGTTATGATTGCTCCTTTTTCAAGAATTTTAACAAAGATATCTTTGTTTTGATAGGGATACAAAACATCAATACCAGAACCTAAAATTGCAACAGTAGCACCATCAGCTAATAAAGCTCCCTTTTGTGCAGTACAATCTATGCCAAGAGCTCCGCCGCTAATTACTATTGCTCCGCCCTTTGTTAAACCATATCCTATTTCAAAAGCACTTTGTTCACCGAATGTAGTCATATCACGCGTACCAACAACACCAATACATAAGTCGTATTTAAAATCCGGCAAATTTCCCACGTAATATAAAACTCCGGGTCTGGTGTTTATATCTTTGAGTGTTTCAGGGTAATTATCATCATCAAGCGTTATGATTTTAACACCGGACTTTTCGCACCATCTAACAACCGATTTTGCTTTATCAAGTGTTTTGTCAAGAATTTTAGACTTTTGATTATCATATAGCCATGGCAAATCTTTTACGTCGTTGTCCTCACAATTATATATGGACTCAATATCTCCAAACTCTTCAAGCAAGTAGTGATATACGTGTGTTCCTTGCTTCATATGTAAAGCAAGCCACACCCATAGTAAAGTTTTATCCATAGCAACAGTCCTTTCTAAAATTCTTCTATAATATAATACCATTAAAGATAAATATTGTCAATGCTATATTATAAAATATTTTATATTATTTAGAAAACTCCCACATAATTATTGCAGTTGCAATTGCGGCGTTTAAAGATTCAGTATTTTCACACATCGGTATAAATAATGTATCATCACATAACGATAATATCTTTTCTGATAATCCGTGTCCTTCATTTCCTATAATAACCGCATCATGTGTGGATAATTCATCTCTGCCAAGCACTAATGAATCATTTCTCAATGCAGCTCCAAGCACTCTTTTACCGTTGTTTTTTAAAACATTTATAACCTCAGGTAAATCATCTACTACGTCAATTTTGACTTTAAAAACTGCCCCCATAGCCGCTCTAATGACCTTAGTTGAATAGATATCTGCACAATCAGATGAAAAAATAAGCCTATCAATTCCAAATGCAGCAGAATTTCTAATTATTGTTCCTACGTTTCCAGGGTCACGAATTGACTCAAATAACATAATTTTATCATCTATATACTCTTTTGCCGAATTTGAAAACGTATGCTTATCTTCAAAAAATTCACAAATAGTAATTATGCCCTGAGGCGCTTGCTCATCAGATAATTTATCAAAAACAATGTCAGACACACACAGAATTGTAGCACCTTTATCCTGTTGCAGTTTAATTAAATTTACTATTGAATCTTCAAACTCAGTTTTATTATTAAGTACTATATATCTAATTTTTGCTTTAAAAGAGACGGCTTCTTTAAACAACTTAATACCATTACAAACAAATAATTTTTCTTCATTTCTGTATTTTTTACTGTCTAATTTTCCAATTTTGACAATTGTAGAATTTGTTTTGCTTGTTATCTCAGTAACGTTAAAAATAAGACTATTCATAAAAATCTCCCAATAAATTTTAAAAAACTCGGCAAAAAATGCCGAGTTTAATAATCTAATTAAAGCGCTGCTTTAGCCTTTTCTACGATTGCTGCAAAAGCTTCCTTATCAGAAACTGCGAGCTCAGCAAGCATCTTTCTGTTAAGATCAATACCAGCAAGCTTTAAGCCATGCATAAGTGTTGAGTAGTTCATGCCACAAACCTTTGCTTGTGCAGAAATTCTTGTGATCCAAAGAGAACGGAAGTCTCTCTTCTTCATTTTACGGCCAGCAAATGCATAGTTACCGCTCTTTAATACAGCTTGTTTAGCCATCTTAAAGTGCTTGCTCTTAGCACCCCAGTAGCCCTTTGCCATTTTCAAAACTTTATTTCTTCTTTTACGTGCCATCATAGCACCTTTAACTCTTGCCATTTTAAATAATCCTCCTAATTAAGTCTCTTGCAAATTATTTGTTGATAAGCTTCTTGATAGTTGGAGCCATGCTCGCACTTAAATAAGAAACTGAACGAAGATTTCTCTTGCGCTTTGATGTCTTAAGACCGAGGTTATGACGGTGTTGAGCGTGGAACATTTTTACCTTACCTGAACCAGTAACAGTAAATCTTTTTGCTGAAGCCTTATGTGTTTTGATTTTTCCCATGATATTTAATTCCTTTCTGGATTTTTTAACAAATTTTAATTATTTTTTGATAGGTGAAATTACTACGGACATTCTCTTTCCCTCAAGTGAAGGAGCTTTATCAGTGCTACCATATTCAGAACAAAGATCAAGAAACTTGCCAATAACCTCAGCACCAACGTCGGTGTGAGCCATTTCTCTTCCTTTAAAAAGAAGGACAACTCTTACTTTATCTCCACCCTTTAAAAAACGAATAGCATTGTTTGCTTTTGTCTGAAAGTCGTGTGTGTCTATTCTGCAAGAAAGCTGAACCTCTTTAACCTCAACAGTTTGTTGCTTCTTCTTCGCTTCCTTTTCGCGTTTATCACGCTCATAACGAAACTTTCCATAATCCATAATGCGACATACAGGTGGTGTTGCATTTGGAGCAATAAGTACAAGGTCGAGTCCGTCTGCATCAGCCCTATCCAATGCTGCGCTTGTGGACATTACACCAAGCTGTTCGCCATTATCAGCTACAACTCTAACCTCTTTTACCTTAATTTCTTCGTTGATAGACAATTCTTTTGCGTTGCTAATAGTTAAGCACCTCCATTATGGTCCAAATTAATTTACCTAAAAATAAAAATTGTGCGTAAGAAAAAATTCTCCGCACGTCAAAAATATCACTTTCGTGATAAATATTAACCCTATACACCGATGTGTTAAGGTGAGAACGGAGTGCTCTACTTTCTTTTGCTCACATATGATATCACATTTTTCCATATTTGTCAATAGGAAATTTTGATTTTTTAAATAATTTTTAAATCATGTTAATCCCGTCGCAAAAATATGCGACGGGATAACGTATTTTAAATGTTTTGCTTGTAGTTGGTTTTTAAAATTAGTTTTAATAGACGCGTTGCGCACAATTGTGCTTCTTCTTTCTTAACATTGCCGTTTTCAAGCCCCTCAACGATTTGTTTTCTGAAGCGTCCTGGCATTATTAAGTCATTGCAAGCGTGCACGTGTTCTTGAGGATTTGCACATGGATTCCAGTCAGTCATTACAATACCCTCATAGTCCCATTCTCCTCTTAAAATGCCCATAAGCAAATCGTAGTTAGTAGAAGCAAAAATACCGTTGATTTTATTATATGCGGTCATAATTGCATGAGGTCTTCCCTCTTCGACAGCAATCTTAAAGCCTTTTAGATAAATTTCACGTAATGCTCTCTCTGACACCTGTGAATCAGATACACCACGCTCATATTCAATGTTATTGCAAGCAAAATGCTTAACGGTTGTATATTTACCTGTTGATTCAGCATTATCATCATATTGTACTCCAATAGTGATATATGCACCAATTTTACCAGCAATTAATGGATCTTCTGATAAATACTCAAAGTTTCTTCCGTTAAGAGGATTTCTATGAATATTGATACCAGGAGCAAGCCAGCCCTCAATATCAGAAATTTCCAAATCATTACGAACACATTCGCCAAATCTTCTTGCGCTTTCTAAATCCCAAGAATTAGCCATACACGTTCCAGAAGGATATGCAACAACCTCACGTGAAAGGTCGGTATCTGTATCAATAGGAGTTGTAAATATTGCAAGTCTTACACCAGCAGGTCCATCAGCGCATGCATTTACAGGAATAGCGTACTTTTCGCTTGACCACATTTCTCCTGCAGCTCCACGTACCTTTATAGCCATGCTACCCACGTTAGCATTAGCATTTGCGCCCTCATAAATTACACCATTTAAAATATCTGCAAGCTCTTCGTTTGAAAATTCCGCAACAACGTCTTCTACGGTAGCCTTGCCAGCTAATACGTCATTTAAGTTAACGAATTCATCGCTTTTTTTCTCAAAAAGCTTAACAGGAACGTTCTCTATTACGTTGTGTACAACAGTTTCAACGGATTTACAATCAAAATCAAATACCTTAGCATTTTCTTTTTCATTTTCTTCTCCATCATATGTATAACAAACAGCGTTTTTGTTAGATAATTCTTCAAAACCCTTCTGTTTAACACATCTATTCTTAACAACGTCGCAAACAATCTCTTTGGATAAGTTAATTGCACATGCAATCTTTGTATTTCTTGAGCAATTACCAACTCTTACAAAATATTTTCCAGCTTCAAGAATAAAGCTTGCTCTTTCCTCATCATATGAAGCCATTTCGGTTAAATCAAAGGACATAAGAAGCTCACAGCTTTCGTTTGGTTCTAAAACGTCTGTCTTTGCGTAAGCACAAAGCTCTTGGTACGCTTTTTCAAGCTTTACCTGTGGGCTTGAAAGATAACATTGAATAATCTCTCTGCCACTAAATTTGCCTATATTGGTAACCTTAACAGTTAATTCTACAATTTGACCATCAAGCGCTATGTCAGTAACCTCATTTGCAAACTCAGTATATGATAAACCGTATCCAAATGGATATCTTGGAGCAACGCCAAATGTATCAAAATATCTATATCCAACGAAAATGCCTTCTTTATATGGCACTTCCATTGTAGTTATACCATCCTTTGTTGAGTAGTCCTCATATTTGTACGCCCAAGTAGTTGTAAGCTTGCCGCTTGGTGTTACCTTTCCGGAAACAATGTCAGCCACAGCATAACCAAACATTTCTCCACCTAATGATACGTCAACAATTGCATCAATATTGCAATCATCAATTTCTCTTAAGTCAAGTGGTCCGCATGTGTTTAATAATAAAATTGTCTTTTTAAAGCTATTTGAAACAGCTTTAACGAGATTGATTTCGTCAGCATGAAGTCTAAAATAACCCTCTTCGTCCTTCAAATCAAATGCTTCTCCGCTATTTCTACCTAGCGTAATTACAGCAACGTCGGATCTTTTTGATGATGCTTCAATAAGGGAATCATCAATCTTAATTTCGTCCTGTCTCCAGGTCCAAACGTCCCAGCTTCTGTTCATTAAGCGTTGGTCAGGAAGTTCATTAACGTAATTTAAGCAAACTTCTTCAACCTCTGAATTGATTTTATATCCTGCATCTTTCAATCCTTCATTGATTTGAGAAATGCTTTGAGCCATCATATCTCCAGAACCCCAGCCTAAACGGAAGCATCTGTATGAGCAAATACCAAAAAGAGCAATTTCTTTGTCTTTGGTAATAGGCAAAGCGCGATTATCATTTTTAAATAAAACTATACCGTCTGCAGCGGCTTGACGGGCAAAATTCATTTTTTCTTGTCTTGTCATAATTATTCCTTATCCTTTAAGAAAGTTTATATTTTCATTTTATCATAACTTTATAGAATAGTCAATCATAAATACAATAAAATCAGCTCCCAATGAACAAAAATTCATGGAAGCTGATAAAATAAAATTTACTTTTTAGGATAGCTGTCCTTTAATCCAACTATTCTATTGTAGGTATTAGGATACTTTGTATCTTTGCAATAGTAACCACTTCTTACAAATTGGAACTTTTCGCCCGCTTCTGCTTCGTTTAAGCATTTTTCAACAAGAGCATTTTCAACCTTCTGTAATGAGTTTGGATTTAGATAGTCATTATATGTCTTACCCTCTGGCATATCAGCAAGATTCTCAAGAGTAAATAGTTTATCGTAAAGCATAAGCGTTGCTTTTTCTGAATTTTCGCTACTTAACCAATGGATAGTACCCTTTATCTTACGTCCATCAGCAGGCATACCGTTACCTGTTTCAAGGTCAGCTGTACATCTGATTTCAACGATTTCTCCGTTTTCATCCTTAATGATTTCGTTACACTTGATAATATAAGCGCCCATTAAGCGAACCTCTCCGCCTGGCTTAAGTCTAAAGAATTTTGGTGGTGGAACTTCCTCAAAATCACTCTTGTCGATATAAACCTCTTTAGTGAAAGCAAGCATTCTTGTTCCTGAATTTTCATCATTGGGATTATTAGAAACAGGGAAATATTCAACCTTACCATCCTCATAGTTTGTAATAACAAGCTTAATTGGATTTGCAACACAAATTCTTCTTTGAGCAGTCATATTGAGTTCTTCTCTAATACAGTGTTCAAGAAGCTCAACGTCAACGATACTATAAGCCTTTGCAACGCCTGCTCGTGATACAAAATCAAAAATAGAGTTAGCTGTGTAGCCTCTTCTGCGAAGTCCGCAAATTGTTGGCATTCTCGGGTCATCCCAACCATCAACAAGGTTGTTTTCAACAAGATATCTTAAATATCTCTTACTCATTACAGTGTAAGTAACATTTAATCTTGCAAACTCTCTTTGCTTTGGCTTCTTTTCAAAACCAACGTTATTAACAACCCACTCATAAAGAGGGCGGTGGTTTTCGAACTCAAGTGAGCAAAGTGAGTGAGTTATACCCTCAATAGCGTCTTGAATTGGATGAGCATAGTCATAAAGCGGATAAATGCACCATTTATCGCCTTGACGATGATGATGAGCTCTTAAAATTCTATAAATTGCTGGGTCTCTCATGTTGATATTTGGAGACGCCATATCAATTTTAGCTCTTAAAGTTTTAGAACCATCAGGAAATTCTCCATTCTTCATTCTTTCAAACAAATCAAGGTTTTCTTCAACGGTTCTGTCTCTGTAAGGGCTGTTTTTGCCTGGTTCAGTGAGCGTTCCTCTGTACTCTTTCATTTCTTCCGCTGAAAGATCACAAACATACGCCTTTCCATCTTTAATAAGCTTAATTGCAAGCTCATAGCACTTGTCAAAA
This sequence comes from Eubacteriales bacterium, assembly GCA_045632345.1. Lineage (GTDB taxonomy): Bacteria > Bacillota > Clostridia > Oscillospirales > CAG-272 > RGIG2000. The sequence continues at coordinate 237,992 of JAZQWM010000018.1, forward strand.
TAATCAGATCCGTAGTAAATTCCACCGGTTGGCTCAGCGCCTAGCCATTTTAAATCCTCATAAATACTATCAACGTACTCTGTATCTTCCTTAGATGGGTTTGTATCATCATAACGAAGATTGAAAAGACCACCGTATTTTTTAGCAGTTTGAACGTTTATCCAAATAGCCTTTGCACTACCAATATGAAGGTATCCGTTTGGCTCAGGTGGGAAACGAGTGTGAATTCTTTCAGCAAAACCATTTGCGATATCTTCATCAATGATATCGTGTATAAAATTTGAACTAATTTCTTCCATAATTACCTCTTAAAGTGATGAAATCATAGCATTGATACGGTCAATAACCCTATCATAGCCTAAAATTTGCATTGAGCTATACATATCAGGAGCATTCATTTTACCTGAAATAGCAATTCTAATAAACATACTGATATCTGAAACGTTTCCTTTGTAAGCATCAGGATTTTGCTTATATGCCTTCATATCAGAAGCAAAGCCAAGCATGTCCGCAATGTCCTTGATTTTTTCAAACCAAACGTTCATGTCGTCATTAATATCAAAGGTTTTTGCAAATTCTTCAAGCGCAAGCTTAATGTCATTCTTAGAAAATTTTTCAGGATATTGATCCTTAATTTCAAAAAATCTATCATAGAAAAAGTCAACGTATCCCTTAACGTCAGTCCAAACAGCAATATCCTTTCTTGGATTTTTGCCACCACGACCAATTGAAAAAATTGACTTTGTATAATCAGGATTTGATGTTAATTCCTCATAAAGTTCTTTATCAAAATCCTTAGCCCATTCACTTGATAGCTCATAAACCTTTTCTGCGGTCATTTTTGAGATTACATTCTTTGATACGTCATTAAGCTTAGCAAAATCAAAAAGGCAGCCAGATGTTGACATCTTTTTAATATTAAACGGGAAGCTTGTATATGGTTTGTCAGCGTTTTGCATATGCCATTCCTCATAGTTTGAGTTAAGTAAAGTCATTATATATTCGCAAACCGCTTCTGGACAATATCCCATAGAAGTATAATCATCCATGTTTGCACCCATATCACGCTTAGATAGCTTCTTTTTGTTGCCGTTTTCGTCAATTCGCATGATTTGAGCAATATGCATGTACTTAGGAAGCTTAAATCCAAGATATGAGAAAAGCTGTATGTGCTTTGCAAGGCTTGGCAACCACTCTTCGCCACGAATAACGTGTGTTGTACCCATAAGATGATCATCAACAGCATGAGCAAAGTGATAAGTAGGAATGCCGTCGGATTTTAAAAGAACGAAATCTTCATCATTTTCAGGAATTTCGATAGTTCCCTTAACTAAATCGGTAAATTTCATTTTTTTGTCCGGATCGCCATTTGCAAGAATTCTAAGAACAAAAGGATGACCTGCATCTAAATGTGATTTTACTTCGTCTAAAGTAAATTGACGTCTTGCTAACATCTCAGCCCGCTTAGCTTCTGCTTCAGCCAACCAGTCAGTGTTTTTGATTTCCTCTTTCTTGTTTGTAGCTTGAAGCTCATTTAATTCTTCCTCAGTAGTAAAGCAAGGATATGCTTTTCCTTCCGCTACAAGCTTCTTAGCAAACACTTGATATATTGGTCCACGAAGGCTTTGCTTATAAGGACCGTATGCGCCTTTATCACTAATTTTACCGTTTTCGTCAAGAATTGCACCTTCATCGAAATATACGCCGTATTTAGCTAAAGTTTTAATAAGTCCCTCAGCAGCACCTTCAACCTCACGTTTAGCGTCAGTATCCTCAATACGAAGGAAAAATACGCCATTTGATTGATGAGCTAATCTTTCGCCAACGGTAGATGGAAAAAGTCCTCCAAAATGAACAAAACCTGTTGGGCTTGGAGCAAATCTTGTAACTTTTGCACCCTCTGGGAGCTGACGTGGCGGATATTTATTTTCTATATCCTCAACTGTCTCTGTAATGTGAGGAAATAGTAACTCAGCAAGATAATTATAATCCATATTACACCTCAAATAATTCATTATTATGTAATTATAACATGTAAATATAAAAATGTCTATAACAATTTACATAATTTAGTTAAAAATTATGGATTGCACCTTTTACATGGAGCAATATCCCTTTCTACAAAGAATTGTTTACCATAAATTTCTCTTTTATTTTCTTCTTTCATGTTTTTGACAACATAACATGTCGGCAGATGATACGTACTTCCACCTTTACTCATTATGTATTTCTTCTGCGTCGTGTCAATTTCATATGTATTATCTTCAGTATCGCAGACAGATATGTCATATTTTTTGATTTCCAAGCAAGAGCTCAAAAACAAAACTAAAATTAAAACTAATATTACAATATTTTTCATCATCGACTCACAAAAAACTTAATATGTAAGATTGTACTACATCATTTAATCTTTGTCAACAAATTTAATGATAATATTTCATCCTTTTACAAATATCCTAAAAGCTCATGCTTTTGAGGTGTTGACTCCTTAATGAGCTTTGATGCCTCACGGTACATTTCATCAAGTGCCAGGAATATATCCGCCTCATTTATAGCATCTATTCTTATGCCGGGAATAAGCTCCTTAAGCTCCATTTTCATTTTGTCGGCAGTAACACCGAGCTCTCCCTCTTTTCTTGCCCACATAGCATATACGGAAGTGTCCTTATCGTACTTCGCCTTAATTTCGCCCTTAAACGGTATTTGCATTTTCACATTCACCAAGAACAGCATCCTCTCTTGCTTCATCATCTAATGCATACGCTTCATCAAACTCCTTTTGATACTTAACGTTATTGCTATCAATTTCATCAATAATAGCCTTGTAACCGTCAATCGTCTTAAAAAATTTTACACTTTAAGCATAAAATAAATCAAAAACCTCGCAAGATATTCTTGCGAGGTTTATATGAACTCTATGTTTAAGTTTTCGTAGTTGCCAGTGCATTTAAGAATGATAGCGGAATTAGGCGATATAGTATGAACTGCTCTATTTGTCTCGATGTTTTTTAAATTCATATTTGAATCTACGTGTAGCTTTTGATTGCTCCTGTTTACAACAGTTAATACAAATTCATTTTCATTGTAACGCGCAAAAGACATAATATCCTTAGTGCATTCAACCATGTCAAAATATCCATTTCTGTAAAGAGGCTCGTTTATTCTTATTTTACCAATTCGCTTGTAATGGTTAAGGATATCCTGATCCTCTTTCCCCCATGGATACGGTAATCTGTTAAACGGATCACGATATCCTTCCATGCCGGCTTCATCGCCGTAGTAGATACACGGAACACCAGGAACAGTTGCTAAAATCGTGTAAGCAATTTTAAGCATTTCTACTGCCTTTTTTCTTTGAGACACAGACATTTTCTTTGTAGAAAGCTCTTCATTTGAATAGCCTTCACTATTTTCTCCACCTAAAACCGTTAGGATTCTTTCTGTATCGTGCGTACCTAAAACGTTCATAAGAACGTCAGCGTTTTCCTTTGGATAATGTGATGTTAAAGTGCGGCAAGTTTCCGAAAAAAGCTCAGCATTTCCATACTTAATATACTCAATAACCGCCTCTCTAAACGGATAATTCATTACAGAATCAAGCTCATTTCCCATAAAATAGTTTTTTCTTGTTCCGTAAGCCACTTTATTTGACGCATCTTCCCAAACCTCACCGTAAATTATACCATGAGGATTTATCTCTTTAAGCTTTTTATTTAAAATTCTTAAAAATTCATCACTTAATTCATCTGCGACGTCAAGACGGAAACCATCAATGCCTTTACTCATCCATTTTTCAATCACACCACCACTGCCTAAAATAAAATCACGGTAGCTTTTTGTGTCGCTTTTTACTCTTGGTAGAATTTTAACATCCCACCAGCATTCGTAATCATTAGGATACTCTCTGAAATTATACCATTCATAATATTGTGAACTCTTAGATTGATATGCGCCAACTGAGTCATAATTTCCAAACTTATTAAAATAAATACTGTCAGCTCCCGTATGATTAAATACGCCGTCTAATATTATGTGCATGTCTCTGCTTTTAGCTTCTTTAATAAGCTCTTCAAAAGCTTCTTCAGAGCCAAACATTGAATCAATTGACATATAGTCTGAAGTATCGTACTTATGGTTGGAATATGCCTCAAAAATCGGACTAAGATATAAACAATTTACACCCAGAGACTTAATATAGTCTAATTTTTCAATAATGCCGTAAATATCCCCACCAAAGAACATATTATTTTCTACGTAACCGCCGGGAACGTTAGCATATTGAGGTATTCCGTTATACCAATCATCATTCATAATAGCAGTTGGTTTGGGTAAACATTTTCCGCTTCTTTTAAACCTATCCACGAAAATATGATACATAATACCGCCTTTTATCCATTCAGGCTTATTATCTGTGTCTAAATGAATTAAAAGCTGTATTAAACCGTCATTACTATTATCTTTAATTTCTTTAAGCTCTGTGCCTTTTTCTCCGCTACCATAAAAAGCTACTTTGTCAGATTTAACCTCATACTTATAGTAATAAAGTCCGATACCAACGTCTGACATATTAAGCTCAATGGAATATACGTCGTATTTTCCATTTATAGCTTCCCACTTTAAATCGTAGGATTTGTACGTCTTATTTTCAATACCTTCTCCAAAAAGATGCATGCGTACATGTGTTGCACCGCATTCTCTTGGAATAGATAGCTTGAATTTTACAGCTGCGTTTACTAAAAAAGCACCTAATGATGATACGTCTCTGTTTTTTAAATACTTTTTTTCGTAAAGATTCATTTTTTACTTTACACTCTTTAAATGCCAAATGTTATCCGCATACTCTTTAATGCTTCTGTCAGCAGCAAAGAAGCCCGATTTAGCAATATTGATAAGAGACATTTTTCCCCATTGTTCTTTGTTGTTGTATGCCTTGAATATTTCTTCGGATTTAATGTAGTATGAATCAAAGTCAGCAAGGCACATATATGGGTCAGATACAACCCCAAAACCGCCAATTAAATAATTTGCAATATTAGCAAAAGATACATCGTTAAAGCCTTTGTTTAGGCGCTCTATTGCCTTCTTTATACGTGTACTGTTGTTGTAGTAATCAATAGAACGATAGCCCTTTTCCCATAGCTCGTCAACTTCTTTGGCTGTAAGTCCAAAAATGAAGATATTATCATCGCCAACAGCTTCTCTCATTTCAACGTTTGCGCCATCAAGAGTACCGATTGTCAATGCTCCGTTCATCATAAACTTCATACAACCTGTACCGCTTGCTTCCTTACCTGCAAGTGATATCTGTTCACTAATATCGGAAGCAGGCATAAGCACCTCTGCTGTGCTAACATTATAATCCTCAAGATATACAACGGAAAGCTTATCCTTAACCTTAGGATTTTTTCGAATATCCTCACTTAAATTCCAAATAAGCTTAATAATATCCTTGGCCATATAATATCCAGGGGCAGCTTTTCCACCGAAAATAAACGTTTTCTTGGTTACGTCCTTCTCTGGATTTTCCTCAAGCTCAACGTAATAAGCAATGATTTTAAGAGCGTTTAGAAGCTGACGCTTATACTCATGCATTCTCTTAACTTGAACGTCAAAAACAGATGACGTATCAAGAGAAATACCCGTCTTATTAAATACATGCTTTGAAAGTCTTAACTTGTTCTGCTCTTTAATTTCTGCAAGACGCTTATAAATCGTTTTGTCGTCCGAATATTTAAGTAGTTTTTCAAGCTCCTGTGGGTTAGTTAAAAAGCCATCGCCAATACATTCTTTAATTAAATTTGAAAGCTCTGGATTTGAATAGCATAGCCATCTTCTATGAGCAATACCATTTGTTACGTTAGTAAATTTTGATGGATTTTCTTTATAAAAATCATGGAAAACAGTCTTTTTAAGAATATCTGAGTGGAGTTTTGATACACCGTTAACCGTATGTGAAGCAACAACACTTAAATTTGCCATTCTAACCTGAGAATAAGCAATTATTGACATCTTGGAAATTCTATCCCAATCTCCTGGATTAGCTTTCCATAGATCTTCACAAAGTCTTCTGTTGATTTCCTTAACGATAGAATGTATTCTTGGAAGCTTAAAGCTAAACAAATCCTCATTCCAGCATTCAAGCGCCTCAGGCATTACTGTGTGATTAGTATAAGAAACTACCTTTCTAACAACGTTCCATGCATCATCCCAATTATAATTGTAAATATCCATAAGGATTCTCATAAGCTCAGGTACACAGAGTGCAGGATGAGTGTCGTTAATATGGATAGCTACTTTATCGGCAAAATTAGAGAGGGTGCCGTATGCGCCAATATGGTCGCTTATAATGCTTTGAAGTGAAGCGGATACCAAGAAATATTGCTGACTTAAACGAAGCAATTTTCCCTCTGTATGGTCATCAGAAGGATACAAAACCTTAGAGATAACCTCTGCGCTCGTTGTTTGTTGAATAGCCTTAACGTATTGTCCCTGTGAGAATAAGCTCATGTTAAAGTTGGTTACGTCATGTGCTTTCCAAAGGCGAAGTCTATTAACGGCAGAATCAGCTCCAGAAATCATCATATCATAAGGAACCGCTTCAACCTCTTCATAGTTTTCATATTTTATTGTAAGACGGTCATTTTGCCATTCTTCCTTTATCTGACCGCCAAAGCGTACCATAAACTTTTTGTCAGTTCTTGGAACTAGCCAGCTGTCTCCACCAGGAAGCCAAGTATCAGGCAATTCTACTTGATTTCCGTCTATAATTCTTTGCTTAAATAAACCGTATTCATAAAGGATTGAAAATCCATCTCCAGGATAATTAAGAGACGTTAACGAATCCATAAAGCAAGCAGCCAATCTACCAAGACCACCATTGCCGAGACCTGGATCTGGCTCCATTTCATATATTTCATTTATATCATAGCCTAAATCCATTAAAACGCTTGAAAATTCATCTGCAATTCCCAAATTGCGTAAATTATTTTTAAGGGAACGACCAATTAAGAATTCCATGCAAAGATAATATATTTTCTTTGCTTGCGCATTCTTTACTTGGTGTCTGAATACAGATCTTTTTTGAGTTAAAATGTCCTTAACAGTAAGAATTGTTGCTTTGTAAACCTGTTCCTTGTTAGCGTCCTCTGGATTAACACCAAAGTATCTTGAAAGCTTAATTCCTAGTGCTTCTTTTAAAGTTTCTTTTGTAAATTTTTCGTTCATTTATTGTGTACTCCTTCAGCCGTTCACTTTTATAATAAACGGTGGCTTTTGTGAAAAAATTTGATAAACTGTCCTGAAAAAACAGGACAGTTTATGTTTTAATACTCATCTGCTAATTCATTGTAAAGTGCAATATACTTACTTGCTGATGCATTCCAAGAAAAATCAGTATCCATTGCTTTTTTGCAAAGTGTGTTCCATTTTTCCTTTTCATCAAATAAATCTACAGCTCTTTCAACAGCATCCTTCATTTCATGGGCATTATAATTTGCAAAGGTAAATCCATTTCCTTCGCCTGTGTATTTATTATACCCTTGTATCGTGTCATATAATCCACCTGTTTCTCTAACGACAGGAATTGTTCCATATGCAGAGCAAATCATCTGTGCAAGTCCGCACGGTTCGCTCTTTGATGGCATCAAGAATATATCGGAGCCTGCATAAATTTTCTTAGATAAATCCTTATTAAATTCAAGGAAAACTTTAATTTTATCAGGATATTTATACTGAATAGTTCTAAAATATTCTTCAATTTCATGCTCTCCTGTACCTAAAAGAACAAATTGAATATTCATTTTAAGCATTTCTGGCAAAATAAATTGAACTAAATCAAATCCCTTGTGAGAAGCAAGTCTTGAAATCATTGAAACCACAGGAATATCCGGATTTTGTTCAAGACCGCACATTTCCTGTAATGCTCTTTTACATTCCGCTTTACCGGACATATCCTTTGAAGTATATTTCTTAGCTATTACGAAATCGTTCTTTGGATTATAGTACTGTGTATCAATGCCATTAACGATACCAGTAAGCTTACTTCCGTATAAGTTAAGTACGTAATGTAAACCGCTTGAATAAAATTCAGTTTTGATTTCATCAGCATATCTTTGGCTAACAGTAGATATTTTATCCGTACAAACAAGCGCTCCCTTTGTTAAGTTGATGCAACCGTTATACTCAACTGTTTCTCTGTCGCCAAAGGAATCAAGACCAAAAACATCTCCCAAAATCGCCATTGAAAATATGCCTTGATAATCAATGTTATGGATTGTGTATATCGTTTTAATGTCGCGATAGTATGGCTGTAAATAGTATTTTCTCTTTAAATAAATTACAGACATAGCGCTTTGCCAGTCATTTGTATGCATAATATCAGGATAGAAATCCACAACAGGCATTATATCAAGAACAGCCTTGCCAAAAAATGCAAATCTCTCCGCATCATCATATTCGCCATATATCATTTCTCTGTTGAAATAGTACTCATTATCAATGAAATAGTAAGTTACGCCATCATTGATAATCTTGTAAATACCGCAATATTGGTTTCTCCACGCTAATGATACTATTGTTTTATCAACGAATTCAAGCTCGTTTGCGAATTTTTCCTTTGTTTTTTTATAAAGAGGTAATACAACTCTAACGTCCATACCCTTTTTCTTAGCTAATGCTTGAGGTAATGAGCCTAAAACGTCTCCAAGTCCACCGGTTGAAATATAAGGGACTGCCTCCGCACCTACAAATAAAATTTTCATAATAACACTCCGTTAAATTCGTTGAATTAAATCATTTTACCCTTTGCAAGATAGAAAGGAAGCGATTCATCTCCTGAAAGGTTCTTATTATCTCTGATAACAACGTTTTTATCAGCAATTACACAATTAAGCTTAACGTTTTCGCCTGTAAAGGTATCTTGGAATAAAATACAATTTTTAACAACCGTTCCCTTTCCAATCTTAGTACCTCTAAAGATAATTGAATTTTCTACCTCTCCGTAAATTTCACAACCGTCAGCAATTAGAGAATTTTTAACCTTTGCGTCAGGGCTATAATAAGTTGGAGCTGAATTTCTTACCTTTGTATAAATAGGTCTATTTTTTATACCGAATAATTGTTCTCTTACCGTTTTGTCCTTTATAAGCTCCATATTTGATTTATAGTAATCTTCAGAAGATGAAATACATGCAAAATATCCATCATATCTGTAAATACGGAAGTTTTTACGGTTAACGTTTTTGAGCATAATATCCTTAGTTAAGCTGTTATAGTTATGAGCGATAGCATCAAGCACAATTTCCTGTAAATAGTGTCTGCTCATAACCATAATGTTAAGATTTATATCAGCTTCGCCGGCAAAATTAGTTGGATATGCTTGAACGTCAAATATTCTTCCGTTATCATCAGAATCAAAAAGCACGTTCATTTTTGCTTGCTCTTTTGTTAATTTAACTTTTTTTACAGCGATTGTAATATCTGCATCATTTTCAATATGATTTTTTATCATGTCATTTAAGTCAATATTACAAATTACATCACAGTCGGATAATACAACGTAATCATCAGGAATTTTGCTAATTGAATGACTAACGCTCTTTAACGCATCAAGTCTTGTGGTATATAAAGAGTTTTCATAATTAGCGTATGCGGTAATAAATGGTGGTAAAATTTTAATACCGCCTGCTCTTCTTGCTAAATCCCAGTCCTTACCAGATCCAAGATGGTCCATAAGAGACTGATAATTATAGTGAGTAATAACGCTGATATTGTTTATGTTAGAGTTTACCATATTTGACAAAGCGAAGTCAATAAGTCTGTATCTGCAGCCGAACGGAACAGATGCCATTGTTCTGTTGCGTGTAAGCTCCGGTATATTATTATCATGTATATTTGAAAAAATTATTCCTGCTGCTGACATATTATATCCTCCTTACTCCGCAATGGTAGAAACGCCATCAAATGAATCGTTGTTGATCATAGCACCTGCGGGAATTGTTACTCCCTTTTCTACGCACAAGTCGCTACCAATTACTGCAATACCGCTTGCTTCTTCTTTAAATGCGCCTACTGCGGCGTTTTCTGAAACGATACTATTACTGTCAATAATTGAATAATTTACAACTGCACCCGATTTAATTACAGTACCACTCATTATAACTGAATCCTTAACTACCGCGCCCTTTTCAATAACAACGCTATTTGAAAGTACACAGTTTTCGATAGTACCCTCAATAACACAACCCTCTGTAACTATTGAATTTGTTACGCATGCTGCATCACCAACAAAGTGAGGTGGTTCAGCATAGTTTCTTGAGAAAATTCTCCACTTTTTATCATGAATATTAAACTCTGGATTATCTCCTAGAAGGTCCATATTTGCTTCCCATAAGCTATCAATAGTTCCAACGTCCTTCCAATATCCCTCAAAAGGATAAGCATAAAGCTTCATACCATCGCCTAACATGTTTGGTATAATGTTTTTGCCAAAGTCGTTGCTTGAACCAGGAGTATTTTCATCATCAATAAGGTATTTTTCCAAAATTTTTCTGTCGAAAATGTAAATACCCATTGAAGCCTTAGTGCTAGTAGGATTCTTTGGCTTTTCTTGGAACTCTGTAATCTTGCCTGTTTCATCAGTAACCATAATACCAAATCTGCTTGCTTCGGAAAGCGGAACCTCTAAAACAGCTATTGTACAGTCTGCCCCAGTCGATTTATGAGCTTCAAGCATAGCATTATAGTCCATTTTATAGATATGGTCGCCTGACAAAATTAAAACGTAATCAGGGTCATATCTCTTAATAAAGTTTAGATTTTGATAAATGGCGTTTGCAGTTCCCTTATACCAGTCAGCTCCATTCTTGCCTTGATATGGCGGAAGAACCATAACTCCACCACTCATTCTGTCAAGATCCCAAGGCTGACCGTTACCAATGTACTCGTTTAAAACAAGTGGTTGGTATTGTGTAAGTACACCTACCGTATCAATACCGGAATTGATACAATTTGACATAGGAAAGTCAATGATTTTATACTTTCCTCCAAAAGTAACAGCTGGTTTTGCCGTTTTCTCAGTTAAAGCATATAATCTGCTTCCCTGACCTCCTGCAAGTAGCATTGCTACACATTCTTTTTTCTTGAACATAGCCTTTATACTCTCCTTACCCTTCCGTTAACCTTGCGTAATATTATTCCGCTCAGTGGTGGAAGATTAATATTTACATAGTTTTTAATTTCGCCCTCATAATCGGTCTCTTTGAAAGTTTTAATTACACCGTTATTTACATTTCCGTTTCCGCCAAATTGAAATTCATCTGAGTTTAATACCTCACGGTAATTTCCCGGCTGGCTAACGTTTATTCTATAATTTTCACGTTTTACAGGCGAAAAATTTATAACAACAATCAATTCAGATAAGTCAATTGCTTTTCTTTTGTATGAAATTACGTTTATGTCGCTTTGAGAATGCTCAATCCATTCGTATCCATCGTATGAGTTATCAATTTCCCACAATTCCTTGTTGTCTAGATAAAAATTATTTAGATAAGAAACGAACCGCTGCATTTCCGCATGTCTTGGATAATCAATCATGAACCATTCAAGCTGATTTTCATAATCCCATTCTCTAAACTGAGCAAATTCCGTTCCCATAAAGGTCATTTTTTTACCCGGCATAGTCATCATGTAAGTTAAAAACGTACGCATAGTCGAAAACTTTTCATCATAAGAGCCATACATTTTGTCAATTATTGATTTTTTGCCGTGTACCACCTCATCATGAGAAATCGGTGTAATATAGTTTTCATTAAATAGGTACATAAGTGGGAATGTAAGTTTGTCATGCTTATCTTTTCTAAACAAAGGGTCAGTTTCAACGTACTCATAAACATCATTTGCCCAGCCCATATTCCACTTATAGTTAAATCCAAGTCCGCCAAGAAAAATAGGCTTAGTAATCATTTGCCAGTCCGCAGATTCCTCAGCAATCATAAGCGCATCACCAAACTCGGAAAATACCGCCATATTGAGCTTTTTGAAGAAAGCAATAGCTTCTTTGTTCTTATTATCGCCATCCTCATTAGGAATCCATTCTCCCGGCTCCCTATCATAATCAAGATATAGCATTGAGGCAACAGCGTCTATTCTAAGACCGTCAGCATGGTATTTTCTCAACCAAAACAAGGCGTTGGATATAAGGAAAGATTGCACTTCTTCTCTACCTACGTCAAAAAATCTAGTGCCCCAAACCTTATGCTCCATACGGTCTTTTCCTTGGTATTCATAAAGTGGTTGTCCATCAAATTCATATAGTCCATGAGCGTCCTTGGGAAAATGAGCAGGTACCCAGTCAAGAATAACACCAATACCGCATTCATGCATTTTATTCATAAAATACATAAAATCTTTAGGTGTACCAAATCGTGAAGTAGGCGCATAATAACTGCAAACCTGATATCCCCAAGAGCCATCATAAGGATGCTCCATTATCGGCATTAATTCAACGTGAGTATATCCCATTCTTTTAACGTACGGTGCTAACTCATCAGCTATTTCTCTATAATTTAAGTAATGATTACCATCTATGTTGCTTTTTCCGTCTCTTGTTTTCCAAGAACCAAGATGAATCTCATAAATATTTACAGGGGATGAATTGTAGTACTTTTCTCCGTCAGTTCCGCTATTTTTAGAAAATTGTGATTTTCTATACTTCATCCAATTATCATCTGACCAATTAAAACCGTCTATATTTGCAACGATTGAAGCTGTATTCATGTGTGTTTGAGAATAAAATGCAAATGGATCAGCCTTGTAAAAACAATTTTCTTTATTCCAAATTTTATATTTATAGAACCTTCCAATAAGTCTGTCATATGAAATAATTTTAGCTTCCCAAATTCCGCCATCACTAATTTTAGTCATTTCCTTGCCAATATCCCATGACGTAAAATCCGATACCAGCCTTACGCTATCAGCATTAGGTGCCCAAACTCTAAACGTGTACTCATAACAACCATTTAGTGAAATTTCATGGCAACCTAAATAATCATAAGAATAAAAATTTGTACCCTGATGAAAATAATATGCTGCGGCGTCATTATTTATCATTTTTCTTTTCAAATTTTTATCTCCTTCCAATAGATAGACTTCTTCTAAATAATATTATAATCTATTAAATTTAATATTTCAATACCAAATTTTACACAAAATTCAAAAATTTTCAACAAAATAAAAATAAAAGCCCGAAAGTTCGAGCTTTATTTCTTATAGTATTCTCTTTTTAAAATTGATGCTACGCCAATAGTTTTAAACTTACCCTTTGCAAATATAGCATCACGCTGGTAGCCCTCAAAAGTCATTCCTACCTTTTTCATAACAGAAAGACTTGCATCGTTTCCGAACATAAATCTTGCTTCAACTCTGTTCACGTCAAGCTCAGAAAAAGCAAATTCTAAAATTTTCTTTACAGCCTCTGTGGCATAACCGTTTCCCCAAAAATCTGGATTTAAAACGTATCCGATTTCAACAGTCTTATTATCATCATCAATACGGGTAAATCCACATGTTCCTATCATCTTGTTTGTGTTTTTTAAAATAATAGCCCAATCTTGATATTCTCCCGATTTATATTTAGAAAGAATTATATCAATAAACTCTTGAGTTGTATATTTGCTTGAATGAGGCGACCATAATAGGAATTCAGAGGTTTTCGGATTTTTAGAATATTCATATACATCGTCTATATCGGATCTTTTTATAGCTCTGAATTTTAGACGTTCAGATTCCAGCCTTGGCATATTCCCGCCAAACAGTCTTGTAAAAAAATTTAATTTCATTATTTTCTCCAACGCACGTTTTATACAACTGATTATATCTCATATTACAAGCTTAGTCAACAATTATTTAAAATTAATTAAGTTTTCTATTGATATGAACGTTTTTTTATGTTAAAATAAATCTAAGTTTTTTAAGGAAGTGTATTATGAAAAAAATTGCTTTTATAGGTGCCGGTAATATGGCATCAGCCATTGTTGGTGGAATCTTATCATCAAATATCTCAAACCCATGCGATATAGCACTATACGATAAAAATCCACAACAGTTTTCTAAATTTAATAGCGACTGTTATCATGCTTCGTCCGTAGATGATGCATTAAATCGCTCGGATTTTGTTTTTTTATCAGTTAAGCCTCAAAACATAAAAGACGTTTTAAACGAAATTAAATGCTGTGAAAACATTAACGATAAAATTTTCGTTTCTATCTGTGCTGGCATTACGATTGAATCAATCGAAAAAGTATTAGGCAAGGTAAAAATAGCAAGAGCTATGCCAAATACACCGTTACTTATCGGTCAAGGTACTACCGGCCTTTGCAAAAACAGCCTCATAAATGATGAAGAATTCAAAACTGTATATGAAATTTTTTCTTCATCTGGTTTCGTTGCGATAGTTGATGAAAGCGATATAAATAACGTTACAGCGCTTACAGGTAGCTCTCCTGCTTACGTTTATTTATTTGTTAAAGCATTAGTTGAAGGTGCTGAAAAGCTTGGATTTAATAACGAAAATGCTACAAAAATGGTATGTAACACGTTAATCGGCTCAGCAAATATGATTTTAAATAGCGATTTAAGCATTGATGATTTAATTAAAATGGTAACGTCTCCCAAGGGTACAACTGAAAAGGCATTAACTGAATTCAACAACAATAATTTTTGTGAAATCGTTTATAAGGCTATGAAGTCATGTGCAGATAGAGCTGATGAATTATCAAAATTAAATTGAGGATATTGTAATGAACGAAAAGAAACGTTTTAACATATTTGATTGGTATTTTAAAGGCGCAAACAAAGATAATGATAAATTAGATATAAACGCCCTTGAAAAGCCGACAGTTGCTAACTTTTTTAAAGTTTTATGGAAGAAATTGGGTAAACTATTAAGTACAAATTTAATATTTATATTTGGTAATTTTCCTGTGTTTTTCTTTATGTTAGCTTTATCCGGTATATTAAGCGAAACCGCCTCTGCTCCACTATATCACTCTTGGGGGCCTCTTTACGGCGCATCAAAATTCGCTGAAAGTACTGAAATCTCAGCTTTAGCTGGCTTGTTTGGTGTTCACACGGAAACAACCGTTATTAACACACCTACAATTATCTTTTTTTCGCTTGGTGCGTTAATAATTTTCACATTAGGATTTACAAAAATCGGTACGACTTATATTTACAGAAACATGATGAGCGGTGAAGCTATATTCCCTCTTTCCGACTTTTTCTACGTTATAAAGAAAAACGTAAAACAATCTTTAATACTAGGAATTATTGACACACTTTTCATCGGAATGTTTGTATATAACATATACGTGTTATCTCATTCATACGGAAATAGTTCAATGGACAGTATAATGTTTTTCTTTACTATCGCCATGTGCATTGTATATTCTTTCATTAGGCCATATGCATATTTAATGGCGTTTACGTTTGATTTAAAAATCAAGCAAATCATCAAAAACTCAGTCTTCTTTGTTATTTTAGGAATTAAACGAAATCTCATGGCAATGCTTGGTGTAATTGGTGTTATTTTGCTCAATTATGCATTATTTGTTATCTTCATGCCACTTGGTATATTGCTTCCATTCATAATAACAGTTGCGGTTTGTGATTTTATTGGAGTATATGCTGCTTATCCTGTAATTTTGCAGTACATGCTTGATGAAAAGGACAGAAAAAAAGTCATTTATAGACTTAACAACGATTAGTATACAGACGAAGATTATTCTGACCTAAACGAAGAAGATGATATCATTCCTGAAAATTAAATATTAAAATGAAAGGCATAGTTTCACTAGGAAATTATGCCTTCTATTTTTAAATTTACAGAGATAAGCTGTATTATTACTTGTTTTTATAAAAATCTAATCCTGCAAAAGCTGGCTTACTGTAACAAACTCATATCCGTTTTTTAATAACATAGGTATTAAAACTTCTAACGCTTCTATTGTGTGATTTTCTCCAGATATATAATCATGACAAAGAATTATATCTCCGCCCTTGATATTGCTTGAAACAGTCTTAACAATTTCTTTGGTGGTCATATGAGCCCAATCATGTGTATCAATATTCCATAAAATTATTTTATAATTCATTTGATTTGCAATTTTAACTAGCGTTTCATCATAAATACCGCACGGTGGCCTTAATACCATGGTTTTTATGCCGGTTAAATTCATAATTTCTTCTTCACACTCTCTAATTTCTTCAGCTATTTTATCTTTATCCATAGACTTCAATATTGAATGTGAGTTTGTATGATTACCTATTTCATGACCTTCATTTGCTGCTCTTTTCAAAGATTCCGAATAATTATCAACGTTAACACCGATAGCAAAAAAAGTAGCTTTTACATCATATTTTTTTAATAAATCCAAAACCTTAGGAGTAATCTTAGGATGTGGACCATCATCAAAGGTTAAAGCTATTTTATTTTCACTTTTTGCATTAGAATTATATACCGTTTTATTATCGTTGTACGACATTGACATAATAAATACAGCTATTAAAACTATCAAAACAATCTTTTTTAGCTTAGAACGCACACAATTCATCCATATCTCCAAATCTAAATCCTTGATTTTTTAATTCCTTAATTAACCTAGACATAATTTCAGCATTAGTAGATGACGTTGGATGAAGTAACATAACTTCTCCGTTATGAATATTATTTAAAATTTTGTTAAGCGCATAGTCGCATGATGGTTGATTTTTATTATCCCAATCAGCGTATGCAAATGACCACATAATCGTTTTATATCCCAAATCCTGCGCATATTTTAAATTTTCTTCAGTAAATTTTCCTTCAGGCGGCCGATAATATTTGGACATACTAATTCCATAAGTCTTTTCAAATAACTCTTCTAATGATTTAAGCTCTTTTTCAAAATCGCTGATATTTGTAATTTTGCTCATATCCTTATGCTTTAACGTGTGGTTGGCAACGGTATGTCCTTCATCAATCATCCTTTTTACTATATCTTGATTTTTTATAATCATATTATCAAGAATAAAAAACGTTGCACATACGTTTTCTTCCTTCAAAACATCAAGAATTTTTGCAATATTGCCGTTTTCATAACCTGCATCAAAAGTTAAGTATACTACCTTATCATTATCATTCATGTCCGTATGGTTTTTATCGCACCAATAAACGTCATAATTTTCCGCTAATTTTAAATCATTACCTAGCAAAGGTTGAATATGATCGTTATTTCTTTTACAATACCAAGATAATGCGGATGCACTGCTACTACACGCAAAAAAACTCAATAAAATGAAAAAACATAATATCGACACAAATTTTTTCATAATTACACCTTCCTTTATAATTTTATTTTTTGATTTAAAGTAAAATTTAAACTAAAAAACTTTTTCATACTTTGCATTATTTACTCTTTTGATGAAAATAATATAAAAAAACAAAAGGAGTAACAACACATGAACAACAAATCAAAAAACAAAGGCGGAAGTATAATAAAAGGAATGGCTATTGGATTAGCGCTGGGAACGGTGGCAACTATGGTTGTGGCAGGCAATAAAAAAATTTCTAAAAAAATGCAAAATGCTACTGAAACAATGAGCGACAATATAAACAGCATGATGAATTTTAAATAAAATCTTAAAGCGTAAGTCATTCATATGACTTACGCTTTAAGATTTTTTATACATAAATTTTGCACAAACGTATCAAATTTAAAAAGTTATTTACAATATAAATTGTACAAATTAGTTGACAAATTTAAATAATTATGCTATTATATGTATATTATAAAGGGGGGATTTGTATGGCATTTGGTGTAACTTTTAAACGATATGAAAAAAAGTTTTTATTAAATCCAGAGCAATTTCTCGCTATCAAAGAAGAGGTTGACAAACGTTTTGACCCCGATAAATACGGAGAAACAAAAATTTGTAATATTTATTATGATACTCCAAATTTTATTTTAATTAGGCGCTCCGTTGACAAACCCATATTTAAGGAAAAGCTTAGACTTCGTACATATGGCATTCCAAATGATAATACAACAGCGTTTGTTGAAGTAAAAAGGAAATTCAATAAAATTGTGTATAAAAGAAGAATTCATATGCCATACACTCAATCTATTGATTATCTAAATGGAGCTGAAATTAATTCCAATACACAAATTACAAAAGAAATTAATTATTTCCTTAAGCTTTATAGCGGAATTCAACCTCAATTCTACATTTCTTATGACCGCTCTGCTTTCTTTTACAAGGAAAACAGCGAAATAAGAATAACGTTTGATAAAAACATAACATGGCGCGATTATGATTTAGATTTAAGGCTAGGTTCTTACGGAGAGCAGCTTCTTCCAGATAATTACATTATTATGGAAATTAAAGTTCCTAAAATGGCACCGCTATGGTTAGTTCAATTATTATCAAAGTTAAAGGTGTATTCAACTTCTTTTTCAAAGGTTGGTACAGCTTACAAAACAAAATTAGCAAAAAAAATAGGAGCAAACCCTATTTCAACAGGTAATCCAAGGCTTCTATTTGAACAACAAATCGCAAATGATGATATGGATGATTTTGTTGAAGTTAACGTTTCACAGGATTATCCCATAGAAGGAGTAATATAATGTTAGATTGGTTAGTAAAAAGTATTTTTAAAGAAGACTACAACGATTACGGCGAAGTAGTTACATTTATTGAACCCTGGATGTTCTTTGCTTGTGTAGGCGTTGCAATAGCGTTAGGCTTGATTGCAGCACTCTGCTACATGTATAAAAACCAATACTCTAAGACATTGGTAATTACTCTTGCGATTTTACCACCAATCGTTTGTGTACTTATCATGTTAGTTAGTGGTAGTCTTGGTGCTGCTGTTGCTGTTGGTGGTGTATTTGCACTTACAAGATTCCGTTCAGCAACTGGCTCTGCAAAAGAAATCGCTCAAATTTTCCTCGCAATGGCGGTTGGTTTAACAACAGGTCTTGGTTGCATATACATTGCAATTATTCTTGTTGTAACCATTGAAGCTATGTTAATTATTTTCACTTTAACAAAGTTTGGTGATTCTAATCCTAAACGTAGAACGTTAAAGGTATCTATCCCTGAAGAGCTTGATTACACAGATATATTTGATGATTTATTTGAAAAATATACTAATAATAGCACTTTAATCAAGGTAAAGCTTAAGAATTTAGGAACAATCTTCCAACTTACATATGATATTCAATTAAAGGATGCTAAGGACGAAAAGAAATTTATTGATGAAATCAGAGAAAGAAATGCAAATTTAGATATTCTCTGCTCAAGACAAATCACAAATTCAGACGAATTATAATATTAGAAGGGTTTCTTAATAAAGAAACCCTTTCTTTTTTATAAAAAGCCTGTCGTTGGAACGACAGGCTTTCATTTATTTACTTTGATTGAAAATCTCTATTGCATCTGGATTAATTGTGAGCAAGAAACAGTTTCCGTTAACAAGCTCAGATTGTTGTGCCTTGTTAAGAGCCTCTTTCATGTCATCATTTTCTGCCATTGCTTTTTGTAGATCCTTATCAGATGAAAACTCCCAAACGATTGCTGTTGAAAGAGTTGAAGTAATACCGCCAATGATTGCACCTAAACCGCTATTATCACTAGATTCCTTTTGGAAAGTATGAATAGTGTAAGTAATAACACCATCATCTGTCTTGATTTCGCCGGTTTTTTCACTATCAGCGTTTTGTAAAACATAGCCTGCATTTTCAAAATCCTTCTTAATGCCACCGTATGTAGAGCAAGAAATTAAACATGTAATTGCCATAACTAATACTAGCATTAAAGCAACTACCTTAACAAATCTTTTCATTTTATGAACCTCCTTTAATATTTGTCATACGTAGTTTATCATAAAATTTAATGTTTGTCAAATAAAATTTAATCTTCGGTTTAAAGTTTATTCATACTTAATAACAATTAGTTTATGTAAACTTAAATTATCTACTGTAAATGTAACGTTACCATCATTATATTCAAAAGGAATTTGCCCTCCATCAGGTTGAGAAATCACTTCTTTTATCGCTTCATCAACCTTAAAAGTTACCTTAATTCCATCTAGTCTTGGAAAATCTTCAAGTAAACATACGTTACCACGATTTACAGGCGGTGCATAGAGTAAATGTAGCGCATAGAATCCTTCAGCTTCATTCTTTCTCATTCTCACTCTACCACAAGAAGGTAAGCTTTCCAC
This sequence comes from Eubacteriales bacterium, assembly GCA_045632345.1. GTDB lineage: Bacteria > Bacillota > Clostridia > Oscillospirales > CAG-272 > RGIG2000. The sequence goes on from JAZQWM010000018.1 coordinate 258,252, forward strand.
CTTTAAAGATTTATTGTAAATGGCATTAAATGCTTTCATGATATACTTTTGTAAAATATAGTTACCAGATTTATTATATGCAGTAAAAATTGGATGTGCGAAATATAAAACGTTACCAAGCTTAACAAGAGCAGGATATTCAGCCTTTTCCATCTTAAACGGTGTATTAGCATGACCACAGAAATGAGTTACTCTGCGGTTAAAATATGGCTCATGTAAAGCTGCTAACACTTCTCCATTACATACAACCTTATTAGCGTTGGAATATGAAAGGAATGGTGTGCAAACCTCATCAATATCACATTGAATATAGTCAAGATCAAAGCCATTAGATCCGTAATTTTTAATTCCAAGCTCATCAAATACACTATTACCGCTCACAATAAGCTTACCGCCATTTTTAGTAAATTCAACAAGCTTCGCCTTGTCATCACTTGAAAGAGAAACCTTGTCAGGTAAAACAATACAGTTATACTTAGAAACGTCGTCTCCAGCCTCTAATACATCATATTCAAGATGCATGATTTGTAGCATCTTAGAACACCCCATATCTGCATCAGAGTTATGGCTTGACCACATAGCGATATCAGAATAAGCCTTTGTGTTTTCTGAATACTTCTCTATTTTGTCAGCATATTCAAAAGCATGACCAATAATATTATATGTACTTTTGTCAATTTTTCCAAGTGGGTGTAAGTGATCTCCAACCGACATAGAAGCGCCAATACTAATCATATCTGCACATTCATATTTAAGAGCATCCTTGTTCTTAAATCCACCAAATTCACCCCATGAATGGTGGAATTTTCCTGTCATACCAAGAAAATGCTTGCCGTATTTCTCAAAATACTTAGCACGGAGTGGCATTAGGTCATATCCCCCCCAAGCGGTAGGTAAATCTTCAAGCTCATAGTGAGTTTGGTAAGGATGATACTCAGGTCTATTCATATCAGCTCCACCATTATAGAATACAGGTGCGCCTTTTTTATAGCTATGAACAATACCTGTTAACGTTTCCATCATTTCAACGTGCTTAATTCTATAATACTTGCGAGCATCTTCAAAAACATCAGGATTTAAGCCCATCTTTGCCATTCCTGCTTTACATTCCTCACATACGCATGCATCATCAATAAAGCAGATATCATAGAAAACGCCGTCAGATACGTCAAATTGCTGACAAACCTCATGTGTAATTTCTTTTAAGTAGTCGAGGTAACTGCCATTCGGGCAAAGTGTTGTCCATGAACAGTTATATAACATGTCATCTGGTCCTACTTCTAATTCATTTCCATAGCATCTTGGCTTTTTAGTCCAAAAATTCACTTGATGCCATTCCGGATGCTCATCAGCATCCTTTTTACTCCAACCCATAGTAATGTAAATAGGCGCTTTAACTCCAACTGAATGACAAGCTTCAATTTGCTCCTTTAAAAGATTAAACTTTAAATGAGGATGCATTGTACCTACTTTTGTGGGATAGTAGGAATATCCGTGATGGCATTTTGCAAATACGGTAATTAGGTCAACGTGCGCCTCCTTTAATGTATTAGCAAACTCCTCTTTATTAAATAATTCTCCGATATTTTCAATATCAGGACTTGTGTGAAAGTCTAAATGTACACATTTCATTTTCTCTTATTCTCCATGCATTGTGATAAAATTTTATATACTTTTTTAGTATCCTTAATTCCAAAAATTCCCGACGTGCTTGAATAGCTTCTACCGTTATTGTATCTTACTTCTCCTGTTAAAAAGAAAATTGAACCTATATCGTTATCATCACACTTCATTTGTATATTTGAAATGTTTTCATATCTATATTCTTGAACGTACTGTCTTTTACCTGTATGAACAATCAAGGCTCTTTTATTAGTTAAAGCATATACCATATTTTTTCTTTTTGCAAAACTAACTATATGTCTAAAAAATAACAGATATAGTCCTACAATAACAAACGGAATGCCAAACAACGGAAAAATATTAAATGTCCCATCAGTCGATTCAGTTGACATATAGGCAGAAAAAACCCAAAATACAGAAAAAGATAACCAAACTACGCCAAAAAGTGTAGTAAAAATATCCGCTGACGTGAAAACAAATTTTTTTGCAGGCTTATCACACCATACAACGTCTTCATTTACATCTAAATAGGGATTAACTTCAAGCTTTAAATTATAATTATTATCTTCCATAAAATACTCCCCTTATAGTACTAAACATATTTTACCATAGAAAGACATTATTTTCAAGACAAATTTACTTGACTGTACCCAAAAATAATGATAGAATATCATAAAAGGTAGGTGTTAAAATTGAAGATTGCCGTTATTAGCGGAGCATCATCAGGCATAGGATTAGAATTTGCAAAATTACTAGACAATTACAGTCTTGATGAACTGTGGTTAATTTCAAGAAACGAAAATAAGTTAAATGAACTCAGTAAATCATTCGAAACTAAAACAAGGAATATCTGTGTTGATTTATCAGAAAGCGCGGCATATGAGCACATAAAAAAACTGTTAAAACAAATTTCTCCAGAAATTAGATTTTTAATTTGCTCAGCTGGCGTTGGATACAATGGTCAATTAAGCGATTTAAACGAAAACAAAATCATAGAAACAATATCACTTAATTGTACTTCTCTTACATTATTAAATAGACTATCTTTGGATTATTTATCAAAAGACTCAAGAATTATTAATATTTCATCCGGAGCAGCTTTTATACCACAACCATACTTTTCTGTATATGCAGCTTCAAAATCCTATGTAAATAGTTTTTCTTTGGCATTAAACAAAGAGTTAAAATCAAAAAAAGCATACGTAACCACCGTTTGCCCGGGTCCGGTTGATACTCCATTTTTTTCTTCTCTTGAAAACGTTAAAGAATACAAGAAAAAATTTATAATTTCTCCTAAATCTGTCGCCACAGGGGCTATTAAAGCATCAAAAAGAAAAAAACGTATCTATACACCTACTTTAGCGATTAAAATTGTTCAAATAGCGTCTAAAATTTTGCCAACATCAATACTATTAAAATTCTATAAATAAAAAAGAGTTTACCATAATCTTGGTAAACTCTTTTTTCATTAATACTTAATATTTTTCATATAATTAAAGCTTAATTGTGCGCACTCTAAACGAGATTTTCCCATTGATGGTTCATCTTGTTCAGCAATAATCCATAATGCACCTGCGTCCCTTGCAGCATCAACAATTTGTTGAATATTTTGTTTACCTTGACCGAGAGGTCTATATTCAAAGGTGTTTACAACCTCTTGCTCTTCACTGTCAATACCGATAAGCTTGTACATATTTTTATTCTTTTCGCCAACAAAGTCTTTAAGGTGAACAACTGGTGCTCTGCCTGTATATTTTAATACGTATTCAGATGGATTTTCACCCGCTACGTTAACCCAGCAAGTATCGATTTCTGTTTTTAATAAATCAGCAGAAACCTCGCTGTAAAGCTCATCTAGTGCATATGCACCGTTTTCTGTCTTAACAAACTCAAAATCGTGGTTGTGGTATAAAAGCTCAATTCCATATTTATTGCAAGCTTCACCGATTTTTTTGATGTTTGCTACTACTTCTGGATATTTTTCAGTACCGTATCTTAAATCTTCAGGTAAGTAAGGAATTGCTATGTATTTGCAACCGATTACATTATAAGTTTTAACAGTTTCTTCAATATCAACCATTAAATCTTGATATGATACGTGCGCAGAAATTGGAATAAGGTCGGCTTCTGCAAACATTACTTTAACCTCTTCGCCTGTTTTCCCATAAAGGCCGGCAAGCTCTCCACCTTCATAGCCCATTTCTCTTACCTTTTTAAGAGTGCCTAAAAAGTCCTTTTCTAAATTTTCTCTTACTGAATATAATTGTAAACCTAATTTCATATTTACACCTCATATATTTTTACAAAATTTTTTACTATTTCAATTGATTGATTTGCAGCTTTTTCTGCGAAGGTAGCATAATCCATTTCTGCGCCTTCTCCATCTGAAATAGCTCTTATAATGCCAAATGGAATGTTATTTATATAGCAGGCATGTCCAATCGCTCCGCCTTCCATTTCGCACGCAATCGCTCCAAATTCATTGTTAAGAGCATTTTTCTCGCTTGGTGCAGATATAAACTTGTCTCCCGATGCGATTGTGCCACACAAATATTTGCAGGATTGTATTTCAGCTGATTTAACAAACGTATTTACAACGTTTAAATTAGCATCAAAGTAAATAACGTTTATTCCGGAAACTAGTCCTTTTGGATCTCCTAATGGACTTGTATCCATGTCATGTTGCACTACGTTATTTGCTATTGCAACGTTTAAAACGCCAAGATCTTTAGTTAAAGAACCGGCTACACCTGAATTGATAATAACAGATGGCTGGTACTCTAAAATCATTGTTTGAGCACAAATTGCGGCAAAAACCTTGCCTATACCGCATTTTGCAACTACTACATTCTTATTAAATAAATTTCCACTATAAAATTTAATACCACTTATTGTTTTTTCGCTTACGTTTAACATTGAGGAAACTATTCCGTTAACCTCAATATCCATAGCACCTATAATTCCAATAACATTACTCATACTTAAATGTAACCTCCTTGGAATTCAGAACGTCTAAATATCTTTTAGCTTCGATTTGTGCAGCCTCAAGATTAAGATTTCGGTAGTTGCCGCATTCTTCCCTAGTATTACCAAAAATTTCGCCTTTATGGTTAACAATTTTTGTTAAAACATCCTTTATAACGTCAAGGGTCTTGTAGTCATTTTCATCTCTTACAAGCAAATAAAAGCCTGTTTGACATCCCATAGGACCGAAATAAATAACCTTTTTTCCGATTTCGGAATTTCTTACGTACGTAGCAAACATATGCTCAAGTGAATGAATGGTTAGATTGTCAATATAATCTCCCATATTAGGCTTTCTCATTCTCATATCATAAGTAGTAATATCACCATCAATTCTTGAAACATAGATACCCTCTGTAATTTTATCGTGATTTACTGTAAAACTTGCTATTCTTTCCATAATTACCTCTAAATATTGAGAGAAATATTTACTTTCCTAGTAAGAATTTTTTTATGTTTTCGTATTGTTGTTTTAATTCTTCTTGCTTTTCTTTGTTTACACTTTTCTTTTTTATGGCTCTAAGCATGATATTTTTAGGCGTATCCTCAGGGTCAATTAGCTCCAAGGCATCAACCTTATAACCCTCACTTTCAAGCTTTAAAAGTCTTAAAGAATCAGTTAAAGCATCGCACATTTTTTGTCTCAGCATTGAATGCTTTGTTACAAAAGATAATGCATCACAATTTATAGTATGATTCAGTTCATGATGACAGCAAGGTGTTGATAAAATAACATCCGCTCCATTTTCACTTGCTTTGTTCAAAACAATATCTGTCGCAATATCACATGCATGAAGTGAAATCACAAGATGTGGCTTAAGCACCATATCATATTTTATGATATCTCCACATACAAATTGCATTTCTTCAAAGCCTAAACGTTTTGCAGTATTTGCGCAATACTCTATTACGTCGCTCTTTAAATCAACACAAATCATCTGAACGTTCACATTAAGAACATTTTTAAAATAATGATACACAGCGAAGCTAAGATAGCTTTTTCCACAGCACAAATCATAAACATTCACGTTATCCTTTGGTAATTTGTCCTTAATAGATTCAATATGCTCAACAAATTTATTGATTTGTCGGAACTTAGCTTGCATTTTGTCTCTTATTCTGCCCGTTTCATCGCTGATACCAAGCTTCTTTAAAAAGTCCTCATTGCCAGATAAAATGTAATTTTTAGTTTTATTATTAGAAACAATCTCTACGCCTTGTGCTTCGCCCTTTGTTAGTGCAGAACGAATTTTTTTATCTCCAATAAGTGTTTCCTTACCGCTTTTTGCTCTCATATATTGGCAATCGCCAACAGTAGAAACAATATTGATTTGGCTATAATTTGCAAAAATATCTCTTAATTCCTTAATAAAATCATCCTTGATATTTCTGTGATACGCCTTATTGTCCTTTGAAAAAGTTTCAATTTGTAACACATGCGCTTCCGAAATAAGCTTCATTGTAGCAACGCTTTTTATTTCATCAGCTAAGTCTGGCTTAGATAGTATTATCTTTTTCAAGGAATTGCTTTCAATCAACAGAGACGCAAGATTGCTTAAAGAATCAAGTGCCTCACTTTTAACGTTTTTCATTATTAATCCTCATCCTTGTAGGATTTTTTGTCTTTTTTATCTTTATTTTTTCCGAAGGAAATAGTTGATTCCTTGTGATTGTAAATGCGCTTGATGTTTTCTCTGTGTAAATACACCACAAATAACGCACATATGGTAGCTATAATAATGTGAGGCCCGGGACCGACAACGTTAAATAGCACAAATGGATACGTTATCATAATCATAATTGATGCTAAGGATACCATTCTAAATGCAAACAAAACAGTTAAAAATATAAATAGCATAATTAAAAACACCACAGGATTTGTAAATAGACACATGGCAGATATACAAACAACGCCTTTTCCACCCTTAAATTTAAAGAATATTGGATACGCATGACCTAAAATACAGAAAAATCCCGCAATAAACGCTCCTGTATATCCGATTACAAGTCTTGCTAAAATCACCGCTACAGCAGTTTTGGAAATATCACCTAAGAATGTCAAAATTGCAGCCTTTTTACCGTATGTTCTTAACATATTAGTGGCGCCGGCATTTCCGCTTCCGGAATCGCGAATATCCTTGCCATATCTATCCTTAGATATTATAACACTAAAATTAATGCTTCCAAGAAAATAAGAGCAAATGGAAATAGCGGCTATACAAATTAAAAGAACTGTGTACCAATTTTCGCTATTTTCATAGTTAAACCCAAAATAACCTTTATTGATTAGCTCTTTAAAAGTCATAGCTTTGTTTCATCCTCCTCAGAGCGTTGTCTAATTATTAGCTTTATAGGAGTGCCTCTAAATCCGAAGGTGTCTCTTAGACAGTTTTCAATATATCTTTGATAAGAAAAGTGGAATAATGCTGCGCTATTACAGAATAATACAAAAGTAGGTGGCGCAACACTTGCCTGCGTCATGTAGTAAACCTTTAAACGTCTACCCTTGTCTGACGGTGGTTGCACTCTTGTAATAGCCTCATTAAGTACATCATTAAGCATACCTGTTGAAATACGCATTTTTGATTGATTATACACGTAGTTAATCTGTTCAAATAGCTTAACTATTCTTTGTCCAGTTAGTGCAGATACATAGATAACAGGTGCATACGTCATGTATGCCAAAGCCTCATTTACCTTTTTAGTGTATTTTACTGTATCCTTATCCTCTGTTTCAGGTAAATCCCATTTATTTACTACAATAATTACAGCTTTACCCGCTTCATGAGCGATACCTGCAATCTTTTCATCCTGTTCGGTTACACCCTCAGTGGCATCAATTACAAGTAAGCACACGTCAGCTCTTTCAACAGCCATATGGGCTCTTAAAACGCTGAATTTTTCAATTCTATCATCAACCTTGCTTTGTCTTCTTATACCCGCTGTATCAATGAAGTTGTATTTTCCGTATTCATTTTCAAATCTAGTATCAATAGCATCACGAGTTGTACCTGCCATTGAAGAAACAATCAAACGGTCTGTGCCAAGAATCTTGTTAATAATGGATGACTTACCGGCATTTGGCTTTCCAATAACGCATACGTTAATTACGTCGTCATCTTCCTCTTCTTCCTCCGATTCAGGAATACATGCAAATGCAGCATCAAGTAAATCGCCACTACCAGTTCCGTGAATTGAAGATACAGGCACAGGATCAATATCAAACCCTAATTCGTAAAACTCATAGAACGTAGGATCAACTTGACCGACTCTATCAGATTTATTTACACATACAACAACGGGCTTGCCGCTCTTTTTAAGCATAATTGCTATATCTCTATCATCAGCAACAAGACCTGCATTTATATCACACATAAATATGATTACGTCAGCTGTATCAATAGCAATCTGCGCTTGTTGGCGCATTTTTTGCAAAATCATACTGTCAGTTTTTGGTTCAATACCGCCAGTATCAATAAGAATGAATTTTCTACCGCACCATTCACTCTCTCCGTAAATTCTATCTCTTGTAACACCAGGAGTGTCCTCAACAATAGAACGTCTTTCTCCAATTAATTTATTAAATAGTGTGCTTTTACCAACGTTTGGTCTTCCCACTATTGCTATTATTGGTTTAGCCATTTTATACCTCCTCTATTTTGAGTAATGATTCAACAAAAGCAGCTCCGTCCTGTTCATCTGGTACAATCTTTACGTTTAGCTCTTTTGCAAGCTCATCAATAGACATACCGCACAAGAACAAGTCGCCTTCATTTCTAAGCATACTTTTTGAAATATGAAGCTCACTTCCAAGATTTTTATCCTTTAGTTGATTCAATAAATCCTTTCCGGTAATTAAGCCCGATACTGTAATTGAATGTCCAAAAAAATCATTTTTTATTTCATAAACGTTACAATCAAGTTCCTTACACTTTTTCTTTATTGATTTTACTAATTTAGACAAAAATGGATATGACGCAGTACCGGTAGCAATAGAAAGTGATTTCTTTATGTTTTTTTCTTCCTTTGTAAGAGTTTTCATAAACGTATATGCTTCTTCTTCAAAGGACGTAATCATTCCTACGCCATTATCAAGCTGACTGTAGCCCTCATAATACTCTTCCTTATGCATTTTCTTTCCTGCCATAAGATAAAATTCATCAGAGCAGAAAAATAAGTTTTTACCAAGCTTTTTGGAATAAGTCTTATTAACAGTCTCTACCGTCTTAATTACTTCTTTGCTTGACTCCTTATCAAAATGCTTCAACGGATAAAGTCCGTCTCTAAATTTAGTAAGGCCAGATGGGACAACTGCCACACTTGAAAGGTTTGGATAAAGCTTTGCTAAATCATTAAGTGTTCTTACAAGCTCCTCTCCATCATTGATATCTCTGCATAATACTATTTGTGCACAAATATCAATTCCGCCCTGTGATAACATATCTAAATATGATAAAACGTCTCCTGCTTTCTTATTAAGCATCATTTTGCATCTTAACTCAGGATTTGTTGTATGAACGGAAACATTGACAGGAGAAATGTGCATTTCAATTATTCTCTCAATATCTCTTTTTTCAAGGTTTGTAAGTGTTATATAGTTGCCATGAAGAAATGAAAGACGTGAATCGTCATCCTTAAAATAAAGTGATTCACGAAGCCCCTTAGGAAGCTGGTCAATAAAGCAGAAAATGCATTTATTTTCGCATCTATGCTTTTTATCCATCAAAGGAGTTTCAAATTCAAGTCCTATATCATCATAGCATTCTTTTGTTATATCAAAATTTATTAATTCTTTGTTTCTGTTTACAGTTAGCGTAATTTTCTCTTCTGCAAGATAAAATCTGTAATCAAGCACATCATTTATATCCTTGCCATTTATGCTGACTAATATATCGTTTTCCTTTATTCCGCATAAATCCGATAAAGAATTTGGAATAACTTTTTCAATTCTAACCATATTAAACTCCATGCTATTATTTGCCAATTATATATTATATACTATTATTTGCAAAAAATCAACCATCAGAGGTTAAATACTCATTAATTTTTTCTAAAACCGACTTTTCTATTCTTGAAACATACGATCTTGATATATCCAATTTTTGTGCAACCTCTCTTTGCGTATATGCTTTTGTATTACCAAGTCCGTATCTCATTATAATTATCTGCTTTTCTCTGTCATCAAGCTTATCACGTATGTATTCAAGAGCTTTATTAATTTTTATTTTTTTGTCAATATCCTCTGCTATTGTATCCTCAGTACAAACTATATCAATATAAGTTAACGGATTTCCGTCTTTATCAATATCTATCGTATCATTTAATGAAACCTCATATCCTAACTTTTTTTGACTTCTAAAAAGCATTAAAATTTCGTTTTGAATGCATTTTGCAGCATAGGTTGCAAATCTTGCGCCGTTTGAAAAATTAAAGGAATCTATCGCTTTAATAAGTCCTATTGTTCCTACCGAAATTAAATCCTCTTGATTTTTGCAAGACACGTAGTATTTTCTCACAATATGAGCAACAAGCCTTAAATTATGCTCAATTAACTTATCTCTTGCTTTCATATCTCCGTTTTTGGCTCTTTTGAAGCATTCCTCTTCCTCTTGCTTTGATAAAGCCCTTGGAAATTTTTGTACTGGCTCAACGCCTAAAATCATGTAAACCACGTTTAAAATTGCTGTAAATAATCCCATATAATCACCTCAATAAAATATATTGAAATTTGCTATTTTTTTGCTTGTCAGGCAAAAATTTGTTTAGCGAGACTAGTATATTCATTAAAATACTGCAAAAAATATAACTGAACAACAGTTCAATTAACGGAGGAAATGCAAAAATGATGATGATTATAGACAAAATTGCATTAGCTCTACTTATAGTTGGTGGAGTTAACTGGGGTAGCGTTGGACTTTTTGACTTTGATATTGTAGCTTGGATTTTTGGTAGCTCAACTGCAATAGGCGCAAGAATAATTTATGTAGTTATCGCTTTATGCGCTCTTTGGTGTATTTCTCTTCTCTTTAGAGAAAACGTTTCTATGGAAGAATATCAAAGACACTAAATAGAAAAAAGCTTCGTAAAACGAAGCTTTTTTATTTGATATACGGTGTTTTCATATATGCATTTTTCGGAGATTTAGGTTCAATATACAGAGTTTCATAAATTTCATCAAGCTTTAATGACTTTTCATATTGTTCAAAAGCAGCTTTATCAAGCCTTTTAGAATCTGAATGCTTTGTGATAATTACAAAATTTTCCTTTTTTCTATTTATTTTTATCACTTTTTTGCCTCTTTCATTAGCTCCTAAAAGAACTGTATATTTAGGTTCTTTGTCAACAGACATAACGTCAAACAATGAATAGATAACTGTTCTTTTTAGTCTTGCGGTTGTATAACATTTAGAAGAAATCTCATCAGTAAACGAAGTAATATTTTTACATTTTTTTCCTTTATCATAAAGATAATATCCCATTCCCGAAGTAACGTCAAAGCACTTTTCAATACTGCTTGGACTTTTTAAAATTATGCTTGAATGTAATATTCTATTACTTGCAAATTTATCATTTATCAAACCGTTTTCTGCTTCAAAATTTAATATTTCCTCTGCGTTTTTCGGTAAAGATAATAGTTTTCCGTTTTTATAGTATTCATCACGAATAGCGCTTGCAGACATAATATCGCACACACTTTTATCCTTGTAGTGCGCGCCTGTTCTCTTTACCGCTCTGTATTTTAGATTAAGACGTTTATTTTTGATTGCTCTTATATACTCAATGGCTAAAATGTCATTAGAGGAATTAGACATATTAAAGCCTAAATTTTCAAGTGCTTTTTCTCTCATTATAGGATAGCTTACATATCCTTCATTCATCAATGCAGATATTTCATCATTATACGATTTCGTGTCAATAACATTGGCAATTTTCTCAATTTCTTCAACGCTACTTGCTTCTATACCGAAATAAAGATAATCAGCTCCTAATTTGCTTGCTAATTCAACCCCTGCACTTGCAAAAATTTCCGCTGTTGAGCATGAATACGGAAAAGGTAGTTCAAAAACAGCGTCAACTCCGCATTCAATGGCGCATTTGGCTCTTGCATATTTGTTAGCAAACGCAAAATCTCCTCTTTGGACTGCATTGCCTGACATAATTGCAATTATCGTGGCATCACTAATCTGCTCTCTTATTTTGTCTATTTGATATTTATGTCCATTGTGAAATGGATTATATTCTGCAATAATAGCAACGATTTCAGACATTTTAACTTCTCCTATGTAAAATTTTTGCATTATTTTGTTTTTATACTTGAATTTTTTTCACGTATCATATATAATATATACGAAAAATTTTTAAATGTCAAGATAATTGGAGGATTATTATGAAAGTTCTTGTTGTAAACGCAGGAAGCTCATCACTTAAGTACCAATTAATGGATACTGTTACTAAGGACGTACTTGGTAAGGGTATTTGCGAAAGAATCGGTATGGGTGGGAGCTTAATCACACACAAGGTTGGCGACAAAAAGATTGAAAAGGAAATTGCAATGCCTGACCACTCTGTTGCTACCGAAATCGTTGTTAGCTTTTTAACAGACAAGGAATACGGTTGTATTTCAAGCATGGATGAAATTGAGGCTATAGGACACAGAGTTGTTCACGGTGGCTCATACTTCTTTGATAGCTGCCTTATCACAGATGAGGTAATTGAAATTATTGATAAATGTAGCGAATTTGCTCCACTTCACAATCCAGCACACTTAATGGGTATTAAGGGCTGCACAAAGGTTATGCCAAACGTTCCACAGGTTGCTGTATTTGACACAGCTTTCCACCAAACAATGGCTCCAGAAGCATATACATATGCTCTTCCAATGGAGATTATTGAAAAGGACGGCGTAAGAAGATACGGCGCTCACGGTACATCACACAAGTTTGTTTCTATTGAAATGAACAAGATTCTTAACAAGGAAGACTCAAAGATTGTTACTTGTCATATCGGTAACGGCTCATCAATCTCAGCTGTTAGAAACGGCAAATGCGTTGACACAAGCATGGGCTTCACTCCACTTGCAGGTGTTGAAATGGGTACAAGATGCGGTTCAATCGACCCTGCTATCGTTCCTTACATTATGAAAAAGCACAACATCAGCGTTGATGCAATCTCTGACTTCATGAATAAAAAGTGCGGTTTCCTTGGTGTTTCTGAATATTCATCAGACAGCCGTGATATTGAAGCTGCTATTCTTGGCAAGTTCAATCCAGATCTTAAGACATGCCCAACTACTGAGGAAGGCAAAGCAAGAGTTTCAAAGAATTCTAAGCTTGCTGCTGAAATCCTTGCATACCAAGTTAAGCAATACATCGGTTCATACGCTGCTGCTATGAACGGTCTTGATGCAGTTGTATTTACTGCTGGTATGGGCGAAAACAATACAGAGCTTCGTGAAAGAGTATGTACAGACATGGAATACTTCGGCATTAAGCTTGACAATGAAAAAAATTCTAAGACATTCCGTCAATCTGATATCGTTGAAATCTCTACTCCTGATTCAAAGGTTAAGGTTTACGTTCTTCCTACAAACGAAGAGCTTATGATCGCTATGGATACTGAGACTGTTGTAAACAACAAATAATTTACTAAAATAAAATCACTTGCAATTTTTAATTGCAAGTGATTTTTTATTTTCTCTTATATTCTCCATCTGCTAAATCGCAAAATCTTTTAATAAGCTCAGTTTCATTTGGGTCATATGGACGAAGGCTTGGTCTATATAGGTCGTGAAACCATTTTGTAAAGTCTATATTTGCATTTTTGTCGTTGTAATACCATTTCCAATGAGCTTCATATGGCTCATAAGTTTGATATTTTCCTGCAACAAAGCCCCACATATAGCAACCAATATTTTCAAGATAAAATACAGGGAAATTATCGAAAATATTATTTCCTGTACATCTAGCAAGCCATTCTGTATTTATTATTGGTCTATTAAACCTCTTTAAATATTTGATTACTTTGACATGATCTTCAAAAGTACTGTAATTGTGATACGTAATAATATCAGAATTTTCAAGAGCATATTGGTTTACCTTGCTTGTATGAAAATCATCCATATCAAACCACCAAGCGGCAACGGTTAAGGGCTGGGACGGATTTATTTCGCGAACTGTTTCAAAAATTCTAACAAGGTATGGCATTGAAATTTCTTCACGATTGCTATTTCCTGGCTCATTAAATAAATCCCACATTAAAATACGACTATCATCCTTATAAAGAGTAACTATTTCTTTAACCATTTTAAAATAGTCTTCTCTTGACTCCTTATTATCAAAATAATAATGAGGCGCAGGACATGAATGACCTCCGTGCTGCGAGTGCTTCCTTCCGCCGTGATATCCCCAGTCGTAATGCTGCTCACCGATATAAGGCATTTTCCAAAGCTCTGTTTTAGGTGGCATACAGTCGTTAGCTAGAACAATCATACATGAAATGCCGTATTTATCGCAAAGAGAAATATATCTTTCAAATCTTTCAAGAAAGCCATCGTGTTCTTCCTTCCAAACAACATATTCAAGTATTAAACGTACAGAATTAAAGCCAAGCTCTTGCATTACTTTAAGCTCTTCCTCGGTGGTCTTTAATCTTTCCTCAAAATGTAAGCCTTGCCACTGGTCAACTCTGTTTACGCAGTCGGCACTCATATAGTTACATCCTCTTATCCAAGGATGATTATTGTACCATTCCCAGGCTTTTTCCTTACTCCATCTCATAGTAGCACCAAATTAAATAACGCCTTTTTGAAGCATTACATTAGCATAAATTGCCTTTTCGCTAGTTGCGATGATAGCATATGCTGTTTTAGCCTCTTCGTAAAATTTAAAGCGTTCTATTGTTCCTACTGTATTAGCACCTCTATTGTCATGCTTTGCAATAATTTCCTTATATGTGTCCCAAATAGGTGTTTTAGCGTTATCGCCCTTCATAACCTCCATTAAGCTAACAGGCTTTTCTACGTACATATCAAGTGGGAAAAGCTGTAAAATAGCGTCTAAAAGCTCAGGAACGCCATGCCCGTCGCATCTGATAACGATTGAGTTTTTCCCCATTGATTCAGCCGGGAAATTACCGTCAGCAATAACTATTCGGTCGCTATGTCCCATTTCGCATAATACCTTTAATAATTCTGGTGAAATAATTTGTGGAATTCCCTTTAACATTTTTAATCTCCTTTACATTTTAAATTATCTTTTGCATATGTTACAGGTATAACGTCAGTTGCGCCAACTCCATAAAGTAAGCGCGCACAATATACCAGCGTTGCACCTGTTGTCATAATATCATCAACTAAGAAATACTTTTTGTGTTTGTTTTCAAAGTTCTTTTTAATGGCGTAGGATTCCTGCGCATTTCTCCGTCTTTCAATAGCGGAAAGCTTCTTTTGTTCATTAGTACCTATATTTTGTAGCGTTTCTACAAATTCAAGTCCTAAAAGCTCTGCTATTCTTTTAGCAAGCTCACGCGCTTGGTCAAATTCATATCTAACCCTATTATGCCACCTTCTTGGCGAATACGTAACCGCGTATTCTTTATAGTTAATTCCGCGTTTATAGCAGCATTCCATTAAAGATTCCTTCATTACCTCTGCACAAAAATTGATACATTCTCTGTATTTAGAATACTTTAGTCTATATACCAAAAGATTTGCCAGATTTAACTCGTCAGGCTTGGATGGTGAATAGAAAACGCTCCAGCAACAAACGTTAAAATTCTTTTTCGCTATACGCGGCAAGCATTTACAGGTATATCTGTCCTCTCCACAACTATTACAGCGTGTTTCTAACAGATTATCCCAATCCTCTAAGCAATCATCGCATATTGGAAGCTTTTGATCCCTGTCTATTGGCTCATCACACATTAAGCACAGACGGTTGAAAAGCATTATTTTAAAAAACTCTGCAAGCCTCACTTTCGATTCAGCTCCTTTAAAAGTTCTTCTAGATACGTATTACGAACCTGCTTCATGTCATTATCAATCATATTAAAAAACGTTGTTTTATCGCCTACAATAATAACCATTTTTGAAGCTCTTGTAATTGCTGTATATATCAAATTTCGTGTTTGTAGCATAGGCGGACAATTTTTACTGATTGGAATAATAACTATTGGATATTCACTACCCTGACTTTTATGTACAGTTATAGCATAGGAATGGTCAAGCTCATCAATAGATGAAAACTGATACCACACGCTTCTGTCGCCATAGTCAACGGTTAACAATTTTTCATCATTATCAATATGCTTTATAATACCGACGTCGCCGTTGAAAACACCCATTCCGCTTTCGCCCTTTTTAGTTTCCCATTCGGCTTCATAATTGTTTTTAATTTGCATTATTCTGTCGCCAATACGGATTTTTCTTTCACGTGTTGAGCTGCATTCACTCTTTTGAGAGGTGTGAGGGTTCAAATTTTCCTGCAATACGTAATTTAGGTTATAAGTGCCGTTTATGCCCTTCTTTTGCGGTGTAATGACCTGTATTCCATCAAAAATAGTTTCATTATATTTTCTTGGCAATCTTGTTTTACATAAATCCGCAACGTATTCAGTAAGCTTATCATCATATACAGGGATGAAGAAAAAGTCATCAAATTTTTGACTTAAATCAGGATACTCTCCCTTGTTTATTTTATGAGCATTGATTACGATACCACTTCCTCTTGCCTGTCTAAATATTTCAGTTAAGCAAACGGTACAAAAGCTCTCCGATTTTATTATATCGTTAAGAACATTTCCTTCTCCAACCGACGGAAGCTGATTAGTATCTCCAATTAAAATCAATCTTGCACCAGGCTTTATTGCTAGTAACAATGCATTCATAAGAGAAACGTCAATCATAGATGATTCGTCAACAATAATTACGTCCTCTTCTAAATGGTTATTTTCGTTTCTTTGAAAATTTGGCACAGAATCATTTTCATTTGGCGAAACCTCTAAAAGTCTATGTATCGTTCTTGCTTCACAAGAGGTTGCCTCACTCATTCTTTTTGATGCTCTACCTGTTGGCGCGCACAATGCACATTTCATGCCAAAATTACTAAATATCTGTAAAACAGCCTTAATAACAGTAGTTTTACCTGTACCTGGTCCACCCGTTAAAACGGTTACGCCATTAGTTACGCATTTAAAAATAGCAAGCTTCTGCATTTTGGCATAATTAATTCCATTTTGTAATTCAATACGATTGATTATATGCTCAATATTGCCATCATCAAGATGTACTGCTCTTCTGTTAATATCGGTTAGTTTTTTTGCTATATAAGATTCGGCATTATAAAGAGATCTTAAGGAAATTCTTTTCTCATTTTTTATTTTACTATCAATATGAACAAAATCTAAAACAGTACCGTTATTTAATATTTCAACCACTCTGCTTTTTTCAATTTCAAGCAGCTTTGATACGCCGCTACAAAGCACGTCCTCACTAACATAAGTATGTCCGTCTCTTGTAGCAAAAACCTCAAGAGCGTATTTAATTCCGCTGATAATTCTTTCATCGCGGCTTGGGTCAAATCCTAAGCCTAACGCGATTTCATCAGCTCTTTTAAAGCCAATACCAAAATCTCCTGAGCATAATGTGTATGGATTTTGCTGTATTATACCAAGGGCATTTTTACCCCATTTTTTATGCACCTTAACTGCCACGTTTGAGGAAATAGTTCCGTTACAAAACGTTAAAATTTCTCTAATATCGGATTTTTCCTTAAAATCTAGGCTTATTTCGTAAGCTTTTTTACGTGATATACCGCGAATGCTTACAAGCCAGTCAGGACGGTTAGCTATAACGTCAAAGCTATCCTCTCCATAAACCTCTACAATTTTTTGTGCTATTTTAGCACCTATGCCTTTAATGGCACCTGAGGCTAAATAACGTAAAATTTCATTCTTTTTTTGAGGTAAGAATTTCTCATATTCCTCAACCTTAAACTGTTGTCCATAGTCCTTGCTTGAAATCCAGCTTCCTGTTACCTTAATTCCCTCTCCTACCGAAATATACGGCAGTATACCTACAACAGTAATAAGCTTACCGGTATCTGCTTCAACATCACATACACTATACCAATTATCTGTATTCTGATAAATAAGCTTTACAACCGTTCCGTTTATAATTTCCATAGAGCAGATACCTCCCTTTTATTGCATAGATATATTTTATCATACACAATATTATAAATCAAGTGAAAAAGCGTGCAAAAAGCACGCTTTTATGAATTTTCAATATAAATCCATTTTAAATAATTTAGGCTGTCATTTAAATACTGTCTAGTAAATTCAACCTGAGCCTGCCATGTTTTTAAGCTTCCGGTAGCACCTGAGTTTGGCCATACGTATGAGCCTAATATATCCCACCTATCAAATTCGTTTAAGAATGAGGATTCGTTTGCATAAGCAAATTCGTAGCACTCATTTAACTTTGATAATATTTTGTCGCTATACTCTAAGATCTGCTCAGATACAAGAGCAACAAACTCACTATGATTTAATAGATTATTAAACCAATCGTTACTTTCCTTTGCCCATAACGTTGCAAAATCATCTGCACCATGCTGGTTTCCAGTTATACCAAGGCTTCTATCAAAATCCCAAACAGGACCGCATTGAAGCTTTCCACCTGCATCCTTATACATATAAAAGCTTGCATATCCTACGTCAACACAGTTAAAGAGTTCAAATACGATATAAGCCTGAGCAAAAGATTTTGTATCAATTAGAGATTCAATTTGGCTATAATCGCTACCCTTTATAGCGTCCATGCATTGCTCTAAATATGATTTTATGAAATCTCTGTTTTCCTCAGTAAATAGTCTGCTATCAGTATCAGGAGATTTAATTGAATAAAACTTTCCGTTTACATAAAAGCCTTCTCCGTCTTCTCTTGAATCAAGCTCAATAAGATATCCTGTATCAACAGTACCATTTTCTGTTATGTCAATTCTATTTTCATGTACCTCATTTTGTTCGCAGAGCAAATATACTCCTAAATATTCTCCATTCAAATATAGGTCAACAAATTGTGTTGTTGTGGTATATTTTTGTGTGTCAAACAATGATGCAATAGAATATGCAAGATAATTTCTAAGCAAGCTAAGATCACCATAATTTGAAATTAGAGCCCATGTTCTTGCTTTTCCGTTGCCAAAAAGATCGGTAGAGTCGTCAAGCTTTAATTTATACGATCTCTTGGGATATTCCCATGAGCTATTTCCTCTGCCTCTTATTTTTGCGGTAGCGCTGTTTAATAAATAAGTATCTTCAGTATTACCAATATCTAAGGTACAAACTACGTATTCTTCCTTTGAGTCGACTGAAGAGCCATCATGTGTATCAATTGATATTACAGGAAAGCCGCTAAATTCTCTTTCGAACATAGCATATATTGTAATATCCTCTGTGGCGGTAATGCTGATTGACGGAGATGTTTCTCCGTTTGACCATTTAATAAATTTATATCCTGCATTTGGAATAGCTGACACAGTCATAGAGGTTGAGCCCTCTAAAATAGCTTGTTTAGCTCTACCGGAGATTTCTCCTTCCCTGCTATCACAGGAAAACTCAACAGTGTAAAGTCTTTTAAACATAGCAGTATAAACCTTGTTCTCAAAAGCTTCATCATTTCTTACAACATTAGAAACGCCGTCATCCCAACCAACAAAACGGTATCCACTATTAGCCACAGCCTTAACGGTCGTGGTATTCACCTTACCGTCTCCCGTTTGATGTATATTTCCTTGAATATAGCCACCCTCTTGAGCCATATACACCACGGAAATTATATTAGACTTTTGAAAATTTGCAGTAAAGGATGCACTTTCACTTAACGTGTCGCTTCTTGTAGGCTCAGCATATCCGTCGCTCCAGCCGATAAACACATAGCCATCATAAGCAATAGCAGTTACTGATGATGTTGCACTGTTTTTATCTATTTTTTGGGTTGTTATGCCTTCTATATAGCCACCTTCAGTTGCACTATATTTTACTTCTATTGCATTATTTGTTTGGCAAGAACAAATAAGAATGGCAATAACTAAAATTAAAAATGTTATAAATTTTCTCATTATTTTATATGTTATGTAATTAAATTTATAGATAAATGTGTGAGTAATAAGCCCTTGAGGAAACTCAAGGGCAATATTTTAAAGTAATTCCTTTTTGATTTGTTCAGCAAGATCAGTCTTTTCCCATGGAATGTCAAGATCTTCTCTACCGATATGGCCGTATGCTGCAAGCTGACGGTAAATTGGACGACGGAGCTGGAACTTTTCAATGATAGCTGTTGGACGAAGGTCAATATTATTGTAAACAAACTCTGAAATCTTATCCTCATCAACCTTAGCAGTACCGAACGTATCAACAAGAACTGATACCGGCTTAGCAACTCCGATTGCATATGCGATTTGCACCTCACATTTATCTGCAACGCCAGATGCTACAATGTTTTTAGCAACGTATCTTGCTGCATAGCATGCGCTTCTATCAACCTTGGTTGGGTCCTTTCCAGAGAAAGCACCGCCACCGTGGCGTGAGTAGCCGCCGTATGTATCAACGATAATTTTTCTGCCTGTCAAGCCTGTATCGCCGTGAGGACCGCCGATAACAAAGCGTCCAGTTGGGTTTACAAAAATCTTAGTATCGTCATCAATCATATCGCTTGGAATAATTGGTGTAATTACGTGTTTGATTACATCTTCTCTGATTGTTTCAAGGTCAACGTATTCGCTGTGCTGTGAGGAAACAACGATAGCATCAATTCTTGATGGCTTTCCGTCATTATATTCAACTGTTACTTGAGTTTTACCGTCTGGACGTAGGTAATCAAGTGTACCGTCCTTTCTTGCGTCTGTAAGTCTCTTTGCAAGCTTGTGAGCAAGAGAGATTGGAAGAGGCATTAATTCCTTTGTTTCGTTACAAGCATAACCAAACATTAAGCCTTGGTCGCCTGCGCCGTTGTCGTTTTCATCGCCGTTTGACTTTGCTTCCTGTGATTTATCAACACCAAGAGCAATATCGGCTGATTGAGCATGAACGTTAATAATAACGCCACAAGAGTTACAGTCAAAGCCGTATTCTGCCTTGTTGTAGCCTATTTCATCAATTGTCTTTCTAACTATTTCTGAATAATCAATCTTTGCGTTTGTTGTAATTTCGCCCATTACGTTAACAAGTCCTGTTGTACAGAAGCTTTCGCAGGCTACTCTTGAATATGGGTCTTGCGCGATTAAGGCATCAAGCACTGCATCTGAGATTTGGTCGCAGATTTTATCTGGATGTCCTTCTGTTACTGATTCTGATGTGAAAAATTTTCTCATATTTACTCCTTTTCTACGGATGACTTAATTTTATAAAATTCGATAAAAAAGCCCACGGTAATTCCGTGGGCTGATACTCTTAATTAAAGTCTCATCTCTCGGAATTGGCACCTTGTCATATGATAGGTTGCCGTAACTTCTCAGGGCCTGTCCCTCCGTTACTCTTGATAAGAATTATTTTCGTTGCAATTATAACATAACATTTATTAAATTGCAATAGTATTTTTAAAGTTTTTAAATTTTTTAAACAATTGCAGAAATTCCATAGGAAATTACTGTCATTATCGTTCCCGATATCATTACACCGATTAAGCACGATAAAAACGCTTTCCACGGCTTCATATCTATCATTGCGGCAACCAAAGAGCCTGTCCAAGCACCTGTTACAGGTAAAGGAATAGCTACAAAAAGGCAAACTCCCCAAAATGAGTATTTTTCAATTCCTTCTCTTCTTTTTTCTACCTTACGAAGTAAAAAGTTGGCAATTTTATTAAAAAATTTAATTTTAGATTTTGACATCCATTCTATTACCTTTTTTATGAGCAATAAAATGAACGGTACTGGTACCATATTGCCAAGAACACTCAAAACGTAGGTTAAATACCATGGCATTCCACCTATTGTTGCATTAAACGCTGCCCCCATAGGTACTGCCCCTCTTAATTCAATGATAGGAATCATTGAACAGAAGAAAACGCAAAGCTCCTTGCCTACTGTTTCAAGAAAAAACGATTTTACCGCTTCTATAATTGCTGACATTTAATTATGCAAGATATTTAAGCGCAAGCTCATACATAACCTTAACGAAATCACGAAGCTCGCCTTCCTTGCTCTCCTTCAAATATAATTTTGAGTAATCCTTTAACCAAACCTCAACGTCATTAAGAATTACGCCGCATTTTTCGCCGCTTTGCATTGAAACAAGCATTGAAATCATATATTCAATTCCCTGGGAAATAACTAAAAACGTTTCTCTTGATTCTTCATTTTCCCATTTTGTTCCCATAAAGTAAGGAATAAGCTCCTCACACTTGTTAAATGCTTCTTTTAAAGTATCAGGGTCAGGTGTATTGCAACGCATAGCGTTATTGTTGAACTTCGCATTTGAATAATGTACGCATAGATCGTACCAGAAGTTTGCAACGTGAAGCTCTGCAAGCTTATTAACAAGCTCTCCAGCTCCTTCATATCCGTAATGCAAAAGGTCGATTAGCTCATTGAAATTATCGTATTTGCAGTTTACGTTCCAAGCCTTAGCGCAAGCATAAATTATGCCGTACATACAGCTTTCAAGCGGTGAGGTATGACCGTAGTCGCCCCAGCATGTTGTAAGCATACCCTTTGCGCCTGCATCGTAGCCATATTCTGCCATTTTTGTGATGTTAGGGATTGAGCGTTGAGTTAACTCCATAAGGCTTGCCCAGTTGTTGAGACCAGGACAAACATATTGAGGCTTGTTTGCTTCCTTAACCTTAATAATGCTATTTGGAGATTCATTAGGGCTATATCCCCAGCTTAAGAACGTTAAGTCCTCATCAAGCTCATCAATAAGCTCAACGTGATGTGAAATAACGTCGCCCCACATCATTGGCTTTTTGCCCTTTGATTTTACGTGAGCAACTATTTTATTAACGAAGTCAATATATGCTCTTGCCTTATCCATGCCTTGATTTCTACCGTTGCAAAGATCAAACGTTTCATCACAGCAAATATTGAACTTATCACTTGTGAAAAGTGGTGAATATTGGTCGATTAAGCTCTTAATAAGCTCTATGCTTTCAGGATTTGACACGTCAATAGTATGATGTCCCATTCTTTCTGCCCAATAAATAGCCTTTGGCTCATAGTTTTCATATTCACATAAATCCTTGCGGTTATGCTGTAAAAGCTCGTATAAGTGTCCGAAGCATGATAATGATGGAACTAACTCAATGAAGTTTTCCTTACAGTATTTATCAAGCTCTATCGTTTCCTCAGCTGTCATATAGCCTGTTCTTTGGTAAATGCCATCATACTCTTTAAATGGGAATACGTGCTCTACATAGAGTTGAAGCATATTGTGCTTATAGTAAGCAAGAGTATCAACAAGCTTTTTAAGTGTTTCAAGAGTTGGAATTCTTCCTCTTGTGATATCAAAATAGAAGCCTCTTACATCATAGTCAGGGCTATCAACGATTTCCTCTACGTCATAGTATCCGTTTTTAACAATTTGGCGTAACGTTTGAATAGCATAGAAAGCACCTTGATAGCTTGGTGCCCAAATTGAAATTTCATCCTTAAACGTAATTCTGTAATTTTCGCCCTTACAGCCATTTACAGTAATTCTTACTATCTTATCGCCTTCCGGTATCTTTTTTGCTAAATTGATTACTCTTTTATCACAATTTTCTGGAAAAATAAAGGAACAGCCCTTAAGCTCAACCCTTGCGCCTTGCTTTTTTTCTTTAACTGATGGAATTAACTTCATTATTGTTTCCTCACTTAATTATTATTTCTCTTCCAGCGCCTATTAAGCCGCTTGAAGTTGATATTTGCATTAAATTTTCTGTAATTTTATATTCTCTTGCTGAATGTATATGACCGCACAATATTGCGATGAAATGACTATCATTCTCTTTTACAAGGTTAACGAATTCCTTTGTGATATCATCGTCCTTATCTAATCCAATGAAGAAATATTCGCCAATCTTATCAAGCATTTTTTTACCGAATTCACCAAGTAAAAGTGGTTTATGTTCAACTAAAATTAATTTTTTGCCAGACGCAATTTTATCCTTTAAAAAGTTTAGTTGCTCTATACTTATAGGCTTATTATTATCAACTATTAAAAGTTCAAAGTCCTCATAATCAACTGAACAGTATTCAGGAGTGCTAGTTAAATCCTTTAACCTATCATATTGATTAACCTTATCGTGGTTTTCGTTTAAATGCTCATGATTTCCCAGACAATAAAATACTGGAACGCCAGCATTAGAAAAAAGATTTTTTAAATATCTAACACTACTGTCAGTTACTCTATCCATTATATCGCCACTTAAAATAATAGCATCTGCTTTTATTTCCTTTGCGTGTGAAAACAAAGTTTCAAGTAAAACGATTGAGTCAATATCATATCTTTCATCGTAAAACTCATCGTTGTCCTTGGCAAATTGAATTTTCCCTTTATTCCATTGAATATCACAACGCTCTTTATCACTTATATCTAAAGGTGAGCTTAATTCATCACAATAAGATATATGCATATCGCTTATTTGAAAAAATTTATACTCTTTTTTCAAGCCTAAATTAAATTCAGTTCTTTTAATTTGTAAAAGTTCCATAAACACCTCTAAAAAAGTAAGCAATACTTAAATATATTATACTATAAGCGAAGCAAGGTGTCAATATTTATCGTTATTTGTCAATGACTTTTTTAAAATATATTATCTTTTACGACAAAATTTTTACGTTTTTAATATTAAAATTTATGAAAAGGAAGGTGAAATTATGACTGAATGTGAAAACATTGAGATTGTTTATGAAAAGCACGTGCTGAAAATCAAAATCAGAGGAGATATTGACCATCATAGCGCTAAGGGGATAAGAGACAGAATTGATAATGAAATTTTCTCAAAAAGGCCCAGCATGGTTGTGCTTGATTTAAGTGTGGTTGAATTCATGGATTCTTCGGGGCTTGGCTTGATTATGGGAAGATATGCAAATTCAAAGGAAATTGGCGCTAGCTTTTTAATTTATAAGCCTTGCAAAAAAGTTAAAAAAATACTTGAGCTTGCAGGAGTTGAAAGAATAATGGATATCAAAGGAGATGATGACAATGAAGAAAAGTGATAATCATATTAAGCTATATTTGCCTTCTCTTTCTGTAAATGAAGGACTTGCAAGACAAGCAGTTGCATCCTTTGTGGCTCAGTTAAATCCAACAATTGAGGAAATTTCTGATATAAAGTGCGCCGTATCTGAGGCTGTAACAAACTCAATTGTTCATGGTTATAAGTTTAAGGAAGGAATAATTTACATAGGCGTAAAATATTTTAGCGACAGGACTGTCGTTATAGAAATCAAGGATAACGGATGCGGTATTGAGGATGTGAAAATGGCAATGACACCTTTATATACCACAGATACATCAGGAGAGCGAAGCGGTATGGGTTTTGCAGTTATGCAAACATTTATGGACAAGCTTGATGTTCGATCAATAAGAGGTCAAGGCGTTAGAATAATAATGACAAAAAAATTAAGTTAAAATGGATTATAATGTAAACAAGGACTTACTAATCTTGGCTATAAACGGCGATGAAAAAGCCACCTCAAAGCTAATGGAAATTAACTGCGGTCTTGTTAGGTCAATTGCATTAAGGTTTAAGGATAGAGGCGTAGAATATGAGGACTTAATTCAAATTGGCTCTATAGGTATGTTAAAGGCAATAAGAAGCTTTGATGTTGATAAGGGTACTGTATTTTCAACCTATGCTGTGCCGCTTATAATAGGCGAAATTAAGCGTTTTATAAGAGATGACGGACTAATAAAGGTTAGCAGAGTTTATAAGCAGCAAGGGGCTATGCTCATGCGTGAGAGGGAAAAATTCACTAACGAGATGGGCAGAGAGCCTAAAATTGAGGAGCTTGCCAAAAGATGCGGTTTAAGCATTGAGGAAGCTTCTGTTGCTATTGATGCAACATCAACAGTTAGCTCATTATCTGCATCTATTAACGGCGAGGATGAAAATTACACTCTTGAAAATACAATAAGTCAGGATAAAAATGAAATTGATGCTAAAATTGAGCATATAGCATTATCGCAAGCAATTTCTTCTCTGCCACCGTTATGGCGACAAATTGTTACTTTAAGGTATTTAAAGGAATATTCTCAGCAAGCAACGGCGCAAATGTTAGGACTTACTCAGGTTAAGGTATCAAGAGAGGAAAAGAAAATTTTTGAAGCATTAAGAAAAAAGCTAACGTAAAAAAGAGCCAACAGCGGCTCTTTTTCTTTATTTACCCTTCTTAATTTCACAATATCCTTTTCTTTTGCAGTTAGGACATTTAGCAATTCTCTTCCCGTCAAAGTGAATTGTGGTGTATAATTGATACCATTTAGGCTTAAATTCGGTTTTACAGTCAGGGCATATATACGTTTTTGACATAATTATAATATAAGCTAAAACGAAAATAACCACACACGGAATTACGACGTAATACCAGGGTACATCATAGGTTTCGTTAAACCAATTAACCTTGCAGGAGCAAATGAAAACAAGTAAACAGATAATGAAAATTAAACATATCAATTTTTTCATAAATACACCGCCTTTCAAGTAAATTATAGCAGAAATTATTGATAAATGCAATATTAATATTAAACACCATAAAATAAGTTAAAAAAATAAATTATACTTGACAGCTCAACTAAAAGTGAACATAATATAATTGAACGGGATATCATGCGTGAAGGTTACTACACAGCCAGATCCAACTTAGTATTTCCGTTTTTCCTTTTATAACACATATATCATAAGAAAACACCGCATAAAGTTCGTGCTTTATGCGGTGTTAATTATGCAGATGATGAGACTCGAACTCACAAGGCAAAGCCATTGGCTTCTGAGACCAACGCGTATACCAATTCCGCCACATCTGCGTATGTATAGCCTAACTTATGTTAGGCTAATTTTATCTTACAAAAACCTTTTTGTAGGCGTTTTTACACTTTACGAGTGAAGCGATTGCTTCTTCTCTGCCACAAATTTTATCTACTCTTGTTTCCTTATTTTCAAGATATTTATAAATTTCAAAAAAATGCTTAATTTCTTGGAATTGGTGCTGAGGAAGCTCGTTTATATCGGTGTAATTATTTAAAAATGGGTCATTTATTGGAATTGCAATGATTTTTTCATCCTCTTCGTTTTCATCAATCATTGTTATCATACCGATTGGATAACATTCAAGAATAGAAAGAGGCTCTAAGCTTTCCTGACAAAGCACTAAAACATCAAGTGGGTCGCCATCCTCGGATAAAGTTCTTGGAATGAAGCCGTAATTTGCAGGATAATGAGTTGACGTATATAAAATTCTATCAAGGCGAAGCAAGCCGCTTTCTTTATCAAGCTCATATTTATTCTTGCTTCCTCTTGGAATTTCAATTACTGATATAAAGTTGTCTATTTTTATTCTTTCTTCGCTAAAATCGTGCCAAGGATTCATTAAAATCACCTCTAAATTTAGTATTCATATTATACAACAATATTATTGTCGTGTCAATCACAAAATTTGCAAAATTGTCTAATATATTCTTTACATTTTAAATTAGGATTTTGGGAAATACTATGCAAAAAAGATTTGGTGGTGGTATTATAAAATCTATATGGCAAGAAGATATTGATTTGCCGAAATTAGATGCGGTAAATGATGATTTTGAAACAGATGTTTTAATTATCGGCGGTGGAATTTGCGGCATTTTATGTGCATATTGGCTTGATAAAGTGGGAGTTAAATATGCTCTATTAGAGGGTGGCAGAATATGCAATAAAACTACCGGCAATACAACTGCGAAAATAACATCGCAGCACGGTTTGATTTACAATAAAATTTTAAATAAATACGGCATAGATATTGCAAAAATGTATTTAGAAGCCAATGAAAATGCTATTTTAGAATATGAAAGGATATGCAAAGAAATTGATTGTGATTTTAAAAGAACGGACAACTATGTTTATTCACTTGATGATAAAAAGCTTTTAGAAAAGGAGATTTTAGCATTAAAGAAAATTGGATTTGATTATTTTGAATTTTCCGAAAATTTAGAATTACCATTTAATACAGTCGGTGCCATTAAATTTAAAAATCAAGCACAGTTTAATCCTTTGAAGTTTATATCTCATATTTCACAAAATTTGAATATTTATGAAAATAGTCATGTTAGTGAAATGATAGATACCACTGCTATTGTAAATGATAAATTCAAAATTAAAGCAAACAAGGTTATTGTTACTACACACTTCCCTTTTATAAACAAGCACGGACTATTCTTTTTGAAAATTCATCAGCATAGGTCTTATGTTTTGGCGCTTGAAAATGCACCTCTAGTTAATGGAATGTATGTTGATGAAAGCAAAAATGGTCTATCATTCAGAGAATATAACGGTTATTTACTTTTAGGTGGAGGTAGTCATAGGACAGGTAAGCACGGTGGTAGTTACTCAGAACTTGAGGAGTTTGCAAAAAAGTATTTTCCTGATGCTAAAATTAAATATAAATATGCAACACAGGATTGTATGACGCTTGATGATATATCTTACATTGGTAAATATTCAAAATCTACACCAAATTTATATGTAGCAACAGGCTTTAACAAATGGGGAATGACAGGTAGTATGGTTGCTTCAAAAATCTTGTGCGATTTAGTTCAAGGTAAGAAAAACAAATACGCTATGGTATTTTCACCATCAAGAAGTATGTTACACGGTCAACTTGCAATAAACGCATTTGAAGCACTTTGTGGATGGCTATCCTTTACTAAAAAAAGATGTCCTCATTTAGGCTGTGGACTAAAATGGAATAAATATGAGCATAGCTGGGATTGCTCTTGCCATGGCTCACGGTTTGATGAAAATGGTAAAGTATTAAACAATCCTGCTAATGAAAATTTAAAATAACTTAATACAAAAAATCCCTTCGCGATTGCGAAGGGATTTAATATTAATAAAGTGATTTTGGATATGTGCCGTTTGCTTGAAGCTTTAAAAATTCTTCCTTAACTGCATACTTATCTTCTCCGTATGTAACGCCGAACCACTTATCGTTAGTTTCAAGAATCTTTACAGATGCTTTTCCGCTTGTAACAAGTTCACCGATTACGCCTGGAAGCAAGTATTCACCCTTTAATTGATTTAAGTTAGGATCGGATAAGAATTTAACGAAGCCATCCTCAAGTAAATCAATAAAGTCAGGTGTTAAGCCCCACATGTTCATTGATACGTAAACGTTTTCATCAATTGGAGTAACTGTGCCATCATCGTTTGCAATACCAGCGCCTGTTGCAGTTTTTACAAGATTGCTTGTTTCAACAACGTTTGTAAGGTATCCATCCTTATCGGAGCAAACACCTCTTGTAACGCCACCATTCTCGCTTAATGTGTTTTTAAGGATAAAGCCTGCCATAGCGAAATTATACTCTTTAATAGGCTCATTTTCGCTTACAAGGAACTCATGAATTGTCTTGAATGCTTCCTTGCCGTAGTAGTCATCAGCATTAATAACCATAAATGGCTCATTTACAATGCCCTTGCATGATAATACTGCTTGACCTGTGCCCCATGGCTTCTTTCTTTCAGCAGGATTTGTAAATCCCTTCGGAAGATCTTCAATATTTTGGTAAGCATAAGCAACCTCACAGATACCGGAAATCTTATCGCCTACCACCTCTTTGAAATAGTCCTCCATTTCTTTTCTGATAATGAATACTACCTTATTAAAGCCTGCCTCTAAAGCGTCATGAATGGAATACTCCATGATTACTTCGCCGTTTGGTCCAAGTGGCTCAAGCTGTTTAATACCGCCACCAAAGCGTGAGCCGATACCAGCAGCCATAATTACTAATGATGTTTTTTTCATTTTTCTAACCTCAAACTATATTACTGATAAATTACTTATACATAGGACCATATGTTGCGCAAGCACGATAGTCCTGACCTTCCTTATCCATTCCGAATGCATTCCATGCAGCAGGACGGAAAATCTTATCTTCAGGTACGTTATGCATACATACAGGAATTCTTAACATTGAGCAAAGTGTGATAAGGTCAGCACCGATATGACCGTAGCTGATAGCACCGTGGTTAGCGCCCCAGTTGTTCATTACGTCATATGCTGTCTTAAATGCGCCCTCGCCTGTTACTCTTGGAGCAAACCAAGTGCATGGCCATGTATAGTCAGTTCTCTTCCAAAGTGCATCGGAAACGTTTTCTGGAAGTCCTACTGTCCAACCTTCTGCAATTTGAAGAACAGGACCTAAGCCCTTAACAAGGTTAAGTCTAATCATTGTTGCAGGCATTTGTGTTTTTGTTTCAAATCTTGAAGAATATCCGCCACCACGGAAGTAACCAAGGTCAGCATAGTTCCAAGTTGTATTCTTCATAATGTTTTCTTGGTCTTCCTTTGTTACCTCGTACCAAGGCTTCATTACTGAATTACCGTTTTCATCCTTAGCTTCGCCGTTAGCGTCGATACAGCAAGCACCTGAGTTAATTAAGTGGATAAATCCGCCTGCTTCCTTAGCAACGCCCTCGATATCATAACCCGTTGCTCTCTTAACAGCCTCTGGGCTCCAATATGTTCTAACGTCTGCGAACATTTGAGGTCTGTTTGTGAGAAGCTTCATAAATAACATACCAACACCATTCAAAGTATCGTTTTCAGTAGCTAAAATATATGGCTCTCTTGCACCGTTCCAGTCAAATGATGAATTGAGCATTGATTCTGGGAAATCACAGTTTGGATAGAAGTCAGTCCATTGTCTTTGACCTTGGAAGCCTGCACAAATCGCGTTATGACCAACGCTTTCCTCTTCGCATCCTTCAGGTAAGTTCTTATTGCCGTTCATTAAGTCCTTGATGATGCACATCATCTTAACAACAAATTCCCAGTCAGCATCCTTTTCTTCTCTTGTTCTTTGCATATCTTCAGGGTTCTTGTCGAAGCCTTCGATGCAGTTTGCCTTTGTCCAAGCAAGAGCCTTTTCGTACTCTTCCTTATCGTAGATGCCTTCAGTCATTCTTCTGATAACTTCAACCTCATCAACTGATTCAACTCTCATACCGAGATATTCTTCAAAGAAATTACAATCAATGATTGAGCCTGCAATACCCATACAGATTGAGCCGATTTGGAGATATGATTTACCTCTCATTGTAGCTGCTGCAACTGCTGCACGACCGAAACGAAGAAGCTTTTCAGCTACATCCTCTGGAATCTTGTCAGATTCGTCCATATTTTGAACGTCATGGCCGTAAATACCAAATGCAGGAAGTCCCTTTTGAGCATGGGAAGCGAGAACCGCTGCAAGATATACAGCGCCCGGTCTTTCAGTACCGTTAAAGCCCCATACACCCTTAATTGTCATAGGGTCCATATCCATTGTCTCTGAACCGTAGCACCAGCATGGTGTTACTGTAAGAGTAATATCAACGCCCTCTTTCTTAAACTTTGCTGCGCAAGCTGCTGCTTCTGCAACTCTACCAATTGTAGTGTCTGCAATAACAACCTTAACAGGCTCGCCATTTGAGTACTTTAAGTTTTCCTCAAAAAGCTTTGCAGCTGCCTTTGCCATATTCATTGTTTGATCTTCAAGTGATTCTCTTACCTTTAATGGTCCGCGTCTGCCATCAATAGTAGGACGGATACCGATTACTGGATAATCACCGATAAGTCTGTTTTCTGCCATTTTAGTTTCCTCTTTTCTTAAAATATAATATACACTATAATTATAATATTTCACGCTTACAAAATCAAGTACAATTTAAGAAATATGCACTCTTTTTTACAAATTTATGGTTATTCAAAATACTTTATTGCAAAATCTATATCAGTTGGTCCGTGTGGATGGTGGTCAACGCCTACTTTTTTGTCAAGATAAAGTAAATTTTCAAGTCCGTTTTCCTTGTAAATTTTTTCAAGAGCTATGCCATTTTCTTCATACGGTACAGTTTTATCGCTATCTCCATATGCCATATAGATTTTGATTTTGTTCTTAACTAAGTCGCCAAGTCTATCAAGTGGATGGCCTCTGAATGTTAAAAACTCGCTTTTTGTCATATGCCAAGCATTTTCAAACTCCTGCCACATACCATCATGTACGTCTGGCGCATTACCGAATCTTGCTGGACAAGAGAAGAAGTTTACAACAGGAGCATCGATATAAAGTCCTTCAACACATTCAGGATGATTTGCGGCAAGGAAAATTGACATCATACCGCCACAACTCATGCCTATTGTAATAACCTTATTTGATATGCCAAATTCTTTTGCGGCGTAGTTAATAAATTCATACTGGTCATTTAATTGGTCAGGTGTGCCCCATCGATTTCTGTTTTCAATAAAAATAAGAGTGTAGCCTCTTCTTACAAATTCATTTTGCAAATCGGGAAAAGCACCGTAATATTCAGTTTTGAAAACTGTTTTTCCGTTTCTTTTGCTTTCATCCTCATTCATTAAAGCAATACAGGTTTTGTTTTTAAACTTAAATTCAACGTGCTTCATTCCGTCATAACGGTATTCTGCAATAATATCCATAATTCACCTCAAAATATTTGATGTTTATATTTTACTATTTTTTATGAGTAAAGTCAATAAAAATACCGCACTTCTTATTTAAAGTGCGGTAAATTATTATTTCAAAAACAAAAAGTCTCTTGATTTTTTTGTGGATAGTAATAATACAGCGGCAAGTAAGCAAATAAGCATTTCCGGAAGCATATAAATCAAATTGTAAACAAGTGAATACACAACAGGATTATTGTAAATGTCGTAGCTTCTCCAAATCGTTATTCCTGAAACAAAGTGGCATAAAAATCTTGATACCATAGATAGGGTTATAAATCCGAAAATCTTAACAAGATTTATTTTCCCGCTTTCTACTTCTTCTGCTTTTGGTTTAGCAAATGAAGTTAAGCCAAGCATTGTAAATGCAAGTATAAAATCAAAAGTAAAGCAAACAGCGTAAGGACCTATCCCCTTTATGTAGGAAAAATAGCTTATTCCTGTAATCAACTGAAACACAGAATAAACAAAGGCTGTGCCAAATCCCCATTTCTTTCCGTGGCGTAAACCAACAAAAAGTACAGGAAGCATGCTTGCAGGTGTGATTGAGCCACCAAAGGCGCCCGGTGTGATTGCGAAAAAGCTTAATGCTATTGACATGGCAAGCATTATCGCGCATTCACAAAGAATTTTTGTGTTTTTTGAAACGTTACTCATTTCGTTTCTCCTTTAAATAAAATTTACCACACAGAAAACATCCGTGTGGTAAAAAGTATTAAAATATGAATAACTCAAATTTAATTCAAATATTAACTTCCTACGCCGGCATTATCCGTATCAGGTTATAGGGTTTGGAAATTTCCATCTCAGCCTTTCAGCACCCCTGAATATTTAGTTGTGTGGTATGGACATATATTAGCACTAAATTACTGTTTTGTCAAGTACTTTTCGTAATTTTCTTTTGCGGTATAAATAACAAGTACGCCGTTTTCAACACTAATTTCCGCTTCCTTATCAACAAACTCATTGCTTACACCCAAAGGAACGATATTTTTTAGCATTACATTACTAATTTCATATAAAAGTCCTTTTTCGGTAACGCCTAAAGAAATATCGGAATAAGAAAATATAGATATTCTTCCCTTCGCTTCCTCAGTAAATGAGACCTTTCCATTATATAAGGCAAAAACAGTATTTTTGCCGTCAATAAATGAAATATCTATTCCCTTTTTAGTATAATCTGCAAGCAAAGCAATATTTGCTAAAGTATGGTCAAGTGAACCGCCGATTGCTCCATAAACCATTATTTTTTTGTATCCCTTGGAAATAGCATGCTCAATGGCTAATGCGCTATCTGTAAAGTCCTTTTTTACAGGGAATTTTATAATGCTTTCACACTCAATTTCACCTGTGTATGAATCAAAATCGCCTATTGCAATATCAGGTTTAATTTGATTTTTTACAAGTGTCGAATATCCTCTATCTGCGCCTATTACCAAATCGCTTTTATCGGGAATAAAATCAAGTTCGCAATCTAACGCGCATACAATATAACATGTATTCATATTAAATTTCCTTTAAAATTAGTGCTTCGTAAGGCTTAATATCAATTCTACCAATTACATTCTTTTCATTAAGAATATCGTAATATTCCTTTTCAAGAACGATATAGCCTTCCTTACCCTCAATATCTGTCGCGATAATGCCGTTTTGCTCGCCTACTCTTTCAACTAAGTCAATGTTGCTTGAAGCTTCACAAATAGGCTTTATATCAACAAGCTTAAGCATTGATTTTTGGTCAATGGCTGTACCGACAATAATAATTTGTCCCTTGCCTACCTTTCTTCTTGCAATAGCGGTAAGGTTTTCAAGGTCATCGCTTTCATAGGTTGCAAGGCTTTCTGCGTCGACTATCTCATAAGCATCTGTGCCAAGAGAAATTTGAATTTCCTCGCCGTCATTCCATTTTGCCTTGATTTTTTCATCGGTAATAGGTAATTGATATTTTGTATATACTCCTGCAAGGTCCTCAATGAAAGAATATGGCTTTTCAGTATATTTTGAAGCACATTCAGTCATTATATCGGTATAAGGACCAACAATCCAAGTTCCGCCGTTATTTATCCATTCAACTATTCTCTTTTCAAAGCCATCGCGTGCCGCGTTTGGAAGGAATGGAGATACGATTACCTCATATTCACTTAAATCCTTGTCCGTTTCGATAACATCAATGTTGTAGTG
Source organism: Eubacteriales bacterium (assembly GCA_045632345.1). GTDB lineage: Bacteria > Bacillota > Clostridia > Oscillospirales > CAG-272 > RGIG2000. The sequence goes on from JAZQWM010000018.1 coordinate 292,763, forward strand.
TCTAAAATAGTTATGACAAAGGTCAATGTACTTTGCTCTAACGTCATTTTCCATTTCTGTAACAAGTGGCGCCCAGAAGAAAATTTTAATAGAGTTAGAGGAATAGGTCATAGCAATCTTAGATTTTGGCTTGGAGTTTACTAAAAATTCCTCTGCTTTACTCAACGTTTCGGCTAATTTTTTAACGCCGCGTGAGGATGGATTTGGTCTGCCACTTGAATTTAAAAATGCGCCATGACCTAATTCGTGACCGTTTGGATGAGCACGGAATAACCAATACAAGTTCATTTCTGAACCGTGAGCAATTGACAAAAGTGAGTTTGCATAACAGTAGTCTTTTGAACGGTAGCCGTTAGCCGCCACAAGTGATCCATTCCAGCCAAGCAAAGTTTCAGTTACCCAGAATGGTCTGTCCTTTAAAGGACGGTAAAAGTCATAATTAAATAATGAACGGTAAAGATTGTCTGTTGTATGGTAGTGATTATGTTGAACAATATCAAGCTTTTTATTCATTTTATTATAGCTTAAATAGTTATCCACCATAAGGTCTGTGCCTATTGGCGCGTTTGTGCACTCTCTTAGAGCATCCGCCTGCTCATGAACGTATGAGCAAATAAGCTCCTCGTTAAACTCTACCCATTCAACCACCAAGCTTGGATTTTCCCATGCCCAAAGCACAGGAGGCTCTATTTGATCAAAAGTTTTATAATCAAGAGACCAACGGTAAGTACCCCATGCTTTGTTTAAAGCGATTATGTCGCCATTGTATTTTTTGTTTAAATGCTTTCTAAAATTGGATTTACATTTTTCGCAGTAGCATCCATGGTCATATGGATGTACCTCGTTGTCAATTTGCCAACCGATAACACCAGGATGATTGCCAAATACCTTGCCCATTTCTTTAGCGATTTTAACGTTTAATTCTCTCATTCCCTCATGAGATTTACATGGATGCACTCTTGCGTGAACCTTTTCTTGATATTCTATGTAGTCCTTGGATTTTACACGCATAGCATCAGGATATTTTTCAAATACCCATCTTGGTGGCGTGCATGATGGTGTGCACATAATTGAATAAATGCCGTTTTCATAAAGCTTATCAACTGTATATTTAAGAAAATCAAATGTGTATACGCCTTCGCTTGGCTCCATATTGCTCCAAGCAAATTCGCCAATACGCATACAATTCATTCCGTATTCCTTCATTAAAGCAATATCCTTGTCAATTTCGCTTTTGTCCCAAAGTTCAGGATAATACGCTGCTCCAATATAAAAATTTTTCATATTTTAATCTCCCTTGGAATATAAATTTATACTGTGATTATATGATATCACACATTGGAAATTTTGTCAATTTTTATACTATTTTTTGAATGAAAAAATTTTTGTAAAAAAATTGAAAAAGCACTTGACAAACCACATTCAAATGTGTATAATACAACAGTACGCAAATCATGTATAGTTGGACCAATAGCTCAGTTGGTTAGAGCAACCGGCTCATAACCGGTCGGTCCGGGGTTCGAGTCCCTGTTGGTCCACTTGAAAATCCATCCGAATGTTCGGATGGATTTTCTATTTTTAGTGATAATTTTAATCGACACTTAGCTTTCATCGAAACTAATATGATCTTGCATATTAAAACTCTTGACTTTTTGGCAAAATATGATATAATAGAGATAGAAAATTAAAGGCATCTTTGCGTGTTTCTGTATCAAACACGCAAGGGTGCTTTTTAAGTTTTTATAGAATAAATACAAGAAAGGTAACAAAAATGATTAGAAAGTATAAATTATCAACGGCGTTAGATATTGATGATCTATTAATGGAATGCACAAGCTATGCTATTAAGCTTGCAAATGAAAAATACAAATTTGATCCTCCTATGACAATTTACGAAAAGAAAAGCTGGGGCGAGCTTGGAACTCGTATAGACAGTATTTATCCATACTTTAAAGACCCAGAGTTTTATCGCACTCAGCCTGTATATGAGGGCGCAAAGGAATTCGTGCGTAAATTAAGCGAAATTACTGAGGTGTTTGTTTGCACAGCAGTGCCACCTGAGTTTATGGGCATTCGTGCACAAAGAATTATGGATGAATTCCCTGAAATACCTGCAGACCACATATATATGGGTGCGCGCAAGGACAATATTTATACTGATATTTTGTTCGACGATGCTCTACATAACATTTTAAAATCAAATGCAAAATTTCCAGTATTAATGCGCCGTCCTTGGAATCAAGAGGCTACAGGAATGCTTGCAGTAAATCATTATGATGAATTTTTAAAAATCGTAGAAATCATTGCTGAAAGCTACTCTGCTAAGCCAAGCTCACAATCATTAGATGACTCTAATATTATCGTTTTGGTAGGTCCTTCAGGAAGTGGAAAATCCAAAATAGCTTCAAGATTTCTTGAGAAAAATAAAAATTATGAAAAGCTACCAAGCTATACAACTAAGGATGTTACTGCTTTAGAGGCTAATCAATGGTACAACTACGTATCTGTTGATGAATTTAGAAGCATGTGTGATAGCGGCGAAATATTTCAGTCAACAATGTACGTAGGACATAGCTACGGCTCAAAGGCGACTGATATTCAGCGAATTTTAGATAGTAACAAGCGTGTACTTACTACAATGGATATATGCGGTGCTATGTCGCTTAAAACACACTATAAAAATGTTACAACTATATTCATCAAGCGCGAGAAAAAAGCACTTATGGCTAATATAATCAAAAAGAATTGCTCTGTTGAGGATAAGGTTAACCGTTTAATTGCTCTTGATTACGTAGAAAAGAACGCTGCTCTATGTGATTACGTAATCAGCTTTGATGACTATGACGATGCGCTTATGCAGCTTCAGCAAATTTTGAAATAAAATTTAATTAAAATTGAGGAAAAAAGAAATGAATTACGACGTTATTATAATTGGTGCGGGACCTGGTGGTATTTTCTCTGCATTTGAGCTATCAAAGCTCGATCCATCTCTAAAAATAGCCGTTTTCGAGGCGGGAAATTCACTAGAAAAACGCAAATGTCCCATTGACGGCAAAAAAATTAAAACTTGCATTCAATGTAAAACGTGCTCAATAATGAGTGGATTTGGTGGTGCGGGCGCTTTCTCGGACGGAAAATACAACATAACAAATGACTTTGGCGGTACTTTATATGAGTATATAGGAAAACAAAACGCTACCGAACTAATGAAATACGTTGATGATATAAATATGCAATACGGCGGAGATGGAACGAAGCTCTATTCTACATCAGGAAGCAAATTCAAGAAGCTATGCATACAAAACGATCTTCATCTTCTCGATGCGTCTGTGCGCCATTTAGGAACAGATATCAACTATGTTGTTTTAAAAAACATTTACGATTATTTAAGTACAAAAGTAGATTTTTTCTTTAACTCCCACGTAGATAAAATTGCTTATGATAACGGACAATACAAGATTTGGTCTAAAAATAAAGAGTTTTCATCATCAAAATGTATCATTTCAGTAGGACGTAGTGGAAGTAAATGGATGGAAACTATTTGCGCTGAAATGGACATTCCAACACAATCAAACCGTGTTGATATCGGTGTTCGCGTAGAGCTTCCCGCAGAAGTATTTTCACATTTAACAGATGAGTTATATGAAAGTAAAATTGTTTACAGAACTCAAAAATACGGAGATAAGGTCAGAACGTTCTGTATGAATCCAAAAGGCGAGGTTGTAAACGAAAATACAAACGGAATAATTACCGTAAACGGACATAGCTATGAGGATCCTGAAAAGCAGACAAATAACACTAACTTTGCTCTACTTGTTGCTAAGCATTTTTCTGAACCGTTTAAGCATTCAAATAGCTATGGTGAATCTATTGCAAGACTTAGCAATATGTTAGGTGGCGGAGTTATAGTTCAACGATTTGGCGATCTTATTCGCGGTCAACGCTCTAATATTACAAGAATTAACGAATCATTTGTTACGCCAACCTTAAATGCTACTCCGGGAGATTTAAGCTTAGTATTACCTAAGCGTATTCTTGACGGTATAATTGAAATGATTTACGCCCTTGATAAAATTGCTCCCGGAACTGCAAATGATGACACTCTGCTCTACGGTGTAGAGGTTAAATTCTACAATATGGAAGTAAAGGTTGATGAAAACCTTGAAACTAAATACAAAGGTCTTTATATCATAGGCGACGGAAGCGGAATAACACACTCACTCTCACATGCGTCTGCAAGCGGAGTATTTGTTGCAAGACAAATCGCAGAACAAAATAAATAGCACTAAAAAAGAGCCCATCGTTTACGGTAGGCTCTTTATAATTTTTTATGTCAGCTTTATTTTTTGAATAAAGCGGCAATCTTCTCAAATAAATTTTTAAAGAATTGAGCTATCTTGGCAAAAAATCCATCTGGTTCAGTTGTTGGTGGTGTATCCTGTTCTCCGTTACTGTTATCCGGATTTTCATTGTTTGAAGTATCACTATCAGATGGTAAATTCGGATCATTCGGATTTTCATCACCTGGCATATCACATGGTGGTTCTATCGGCTCATCAGATGATTCAATACGAGGGATTTCTCTTTCAGTTTCTTCACTACAGCGTAAGCAAGTAGATTTTTCAATACCAGTTGATTCCGTGGTTGCTTCTACAATAACAGTCCAAGTAACATATGTATGACTTACCTCTCGCTCCTTTTCGCATCTATTACAGGTGCTATCACAATAATTACTATAAACGTGATTGATTGCTTCTCTTACGTAGCCACAAAGACCGCAATCTATATCATCGCAATCCTTAAAATAGTGATTTACATCTCGTTCTTTTCCACATTTATTGCAGATATTATCGCAATAGTTACTATAAACATGGTTGGAAGCTTCTCTTACATCTCCACACTTGTTACAATTTACATCCTCACAGCCATCAAATACATGATTACACTCTTCATCAGTTGGTGGAACAGGAATATCAGGATTGGAAGGTGTTCCTGGATTTGAAGGTGTAGAATTCTTTGCATTACCTGAAGGTGTTGTCATGTCAGACGGAACTTCCTCGCCGAAAAGTAAGAATGCAAGCTCTGGATAGTCAACAAAAACGTTACGAGTACCTGTGATTGATTCAACAGAGTCATTACGTCCAAGCTCCCATGTATCAACAGGGTCTGCTTCAATCCATTCAAGTAAAACCTCAGGGCTTTCCATAACTCCGCTTGATCCCCAAGCATTGCTTAAATTCGTTGAGTTGCCCCAACGTACATAAACGTAAAGGAAGATACGTGCAACGTCTCCACGCAGGTCATGCTCGCCATTAGACTCAGCATTAGGATTATAGTAGCCACTGCTCTTTCCGTATGCCTTATTACCTCTGCTTGAGTTTTCTCTCATTGAGGTAGGACGAAGCATCATAATATCATTTTCACTACTTCCCTCGCCCTTACTGTTTGGCCATGTATGCTCTCTGTTCCAGGTCGCACCGCCATCCCACGCTGGACCGATAGATACACCTGAATAGAATGAAGAAATAACGCTTCCGTTATTTTCACAGTCGGTGTATTGATAAAGCGGTCTTGTTTCATTGTAAGTTGTTATCTTCTTATGAGCATTTGTCATAATAGATGCAAGCTCTCTGTACATCTCGCTTGAAGGAACGTTATTTTTGCTTGTGCCACCGTCATATGATGACATTTCTGCATACGTAACATTGTATTTACTGTAGAACAAAATCGCGTTAGGTGATAGGAAGGTCGCAACCTCTTCGCGCTCGCCCCAGTTGTAAAGATAGCTTCCAGAATACTTGTAGTCAACAGTATTGCTTGATGCACCAACACTTATAATAAATGCTGAACACATTGACAAGCACATAACAAGAGCCAAAGTAAATGCTAAGCTACGCTTCATTAGTTTTTTCATAATTTATTCTCCTGCGTAATTTTTCTTCCAACATATTATAACATAACAGAATAATTATTGCAAGCCATAATTTTACAGTATACGTGTTATATTGACAAACAATTCAAAGCGTGGTATAATTGAAGTGGTATAAAATAAAAACTACTTAATATGAGGTAAATGTATGAAGAAAATTTTAATGTTTTTTCTCGCGCTTTTGTTGACATTTACGATTGCTTTCACTTTTGTTGCGTGCAATTTAAGCATGACGACTGATAGCGATACGTCAAATGATACGCTAAATGATACAAACCATGATACATCAACCGATACATTGGAAGATACAAACAGCAATACCGACACAAATATACCAAATGACACCGAAACCGATGACGGAAGCGATAACATCGACAGTAGCGACACAGACACTAATAATGGCGGCAATAACGACGATGAAAACGCATGTGTTCATATTGATGTGGATGAAAACGATTATTGCGACTTATGTGATGACTATCTTATCGTTATAATAGATTTTTATTCAATTAACGATCTTCATGGCAAGTTCTGTGATAGCACAGGACAGCCTGGTGTTGATGAGCTTGGAACTTATTTTGATCTTCGCGGCTTAGAGGATGAGTATATTGTACTTCTATCTGCTGGAGATATGTGGCAAGGATCCGCCGAAAGCGTACTTACAAGTGGCGCAATTATGATTGACTGGATGAACGAGCTTGGTTTTGTTGCTATGACCTTAGGCAACCACGAATTTGACTGGGGCGAGGATCCAATTCGCGCAAATACACAAATTGCGGATTTTCCATTTCTTGCAATAAACGTGTACAATTATAGCACAGGAAAGCTTGCGGATTATTGCACCCCTTCAATTATGGTTGAGCGTGGTGATATAAAGATAGGTATTATCGGTGCTATCGGCGACTGCTACAGTTCAATTTCATCCGATATGGTAACAGATGTATACTTTAAGGTGGGCGATGAGCTAACAAATCTTGTTAAAGATGAGGCTACAAAGCTTCGTGAAAACGGCGCTGATATTATTATCTATTCTCTTCACGATGACACAAACGGCGGTAATACTAACTATGATGATGCTCTATCAAACGGCTATGTTGACGTTGTATTCGAAGGTCATAGCCATCAAGCCTACGTAAAGAATGGTTCAAACGGCGTTGTTCACATTCAAGGTGGCGGTGAAAACTATGGTCTTTCTCACGTAGAAATAACAATAAATTCCCTTACCGGTAATAAACAAATTACTGAAAAGAACGTTATAACAAACAGCAATTATTCATCCTTGGACGATCATGAGCCAACAGAGAGAATTGAGGACAAATATTCCGAAATTATTGATTTGGCATATACTATTTTAGGAACAGTTTCAAAAAATTACAACTCCAATGCTCTTGCAGACTACGTTGCTCAGCTATATCTTGAAGCAGGTACTGAAAAATGGGGAGATTCCTATGATGTAGTTTACGGAGGCGGTTTTATAAAGACACGCGACCCTTATGACCTTTATGCAGGAGAAAGAACATATGCAGATTTGCTTTCGCTTTTACCGTTTAACAATAAGCTTGCGCTTTGCAAAATAAGTGGCTCTAACTTAAAAAGTAAGCTTATTGAAAATTCAAATTCTAGCTATCACGGAGCAATCAAGGACGGCTTTAACGTAGCTGATATAAATCCATCTGGTGTTTACTACGTTATAGTTGATACATATACGGCTCAATATAAATACAACAATCTTACGGTTGTAGAATATTATGATGAAACTACATATGCCAGAGATTTACTTGCCGATGCAATCAGGGAAGGTAAACTAACGTCAAACGGCTCCGGAATAGTAGTAAAGCCTGATAAGGAGTACGTTATTACATCTGTTTCTGATGCTATTGAATACGGAAATACATTGGAAATCGGTGAAGAATCTACAGAATTTTTATACTACAAAGGTACTTTAAGTGATTTTAGTAACACAAAATACGGTAATTGTTATTTAACTGATGAAGCAGGAACACGAATTTACATATACGGTCTAAAAGATCAAAATAACAATAGATATGATGCAATGGCACAACAGCCAATAGATGGCGACGTGGTAATTATTCGATCCACTATAATGAAATATCAGTATAGCTCAGGAGAAATCGTAATTGAATTAACTAATTCTGTTGTAGTTGCAATAAATCCTTAATAAAATAATTTAGCCTCTTGATTTTTCAAGAGGCTTTTATTACGCACTTTAAAAATACTTTCAATATCCCCCTTTATTTTTTTTATAATATATGTTATAATGTTATTATCATAACTTTGGAGTGTTTTAATATGGCTAAATTATATTTCAAGTACGGTGCTATGGGCTCCTGCAAAACTGCACAGGCACTAACAACAAAATTTAACTACGAAGAACGAGGGATGAAGGTTTGGTTAATGAAGCCTGCTATTGATAACCGTGATGGTGTGGGCACAGTTAAATCACGTATTGGACTTTCCGCTCCATGCGAGCCAATCCAAAAATCAGTTGACTTATTTGTATCATTTACAACTGAGCATAACGATGCAGACGTTATCATTGCTGATGAATGTCAATTCTTTACAGAAAATCAAATTGACCAGCTTCGTCATATTGTAGATGAATGCGGTTGCCCTGTTCTCTGCTTTGGCTTACGTACTGACTTTTTATGCCACCTTTTTCCGGGCAGTAAAAGACTTTTTGAAATTGCTGATTCAATTTCTGAAATTAAAACTATATGTGCTTGTGGCTCAAAGGCTACTGTTAATGCCAGATTAGATAAAAATATGCAAATTGTAACCGCAGGAGATCAAGTTATGATTGGCGGCAATGAAACATACGTAGCTATGTGCCACCGTTGTTGGCATGAGGCTATTCAAAAACAAAAGAAAGAAAAGGGAGATATACTGTAATGAACATTAATGAAATTTTAAACAAATGCGACCATACTTTATTAGCTCAAGGTGCTACATGGGCAGAAATCAAAGCAATCTGTGATGATGGAATTGAATATAAGACTGCCTCTGTTTGTATTCCAGCTTCACACGTAAAGCAAGCAAAGGAATACGTTAAGGATCAGCTTAAAATTTGTACAGTCATTGGATTTCCAAACGGTTATTCTACTACTGCAGTTAAGGTTTTTGAGTGCAAGGATGCATTAGCAAACGGAGCTGATGAAATTGACACGGTTATTAATATTGGCCATCTTAAGGACGGTAAATACGATGAAATTTTAAACGAGCTTAAAAGCTTAAAAGAAGCATGTGGCGAGAAAATTCTTAAAGTAATTATTGAAACTTGTCTTTTAACTGATGAAGAAAAAATCAAAATGTGTGAAATTGTAACTGCATCCGGTGCTGATTTTATTAAAACGTCTACAGGCTTTTCTACCACAGGCGCTACAAAGGAAGACGTGGCTTTATTTGCAAAGCATATAGGAAGCAACGTACAAATTAAAGCAGCAGGCGGAATATCTTCATTAGAGGATGCGGAGGACTTTATCAATCTCGGTGCAACTCGTTTAGGTACAAGCCGTATTGTAAAAATAGCTAAAAACGAAAAAAGCAACTCAACTTATTAAAGGAGATATACTATGTCAGATAAGCATACACCTCATATTAAGGCAACATCTGCAGATTTTGCAAAAACTGTATTAATGCCTGGAGATCCACTCCGTTCAAAATTTATTGCAGAAACATTTTTAGAAAACCCTAAGCTTATTAATAACGTGCGTGGTATTCAAGGATACACAGGCACATATAACGGCGTTCCTGTTACAGTAATGGCAAGTGGTATGGGAATGCCATCTATTGGAATTTATTCCTACGAGCTTTACAACTTTTTTGGTGTAGAAAACATCATTCGTGTAGGCTCTGCCGGCGGTCTTGCAGATAACGTACAGCTTCGCGACGTAATTATTGGAATGGGCGCTTGTACAAACTCCGCATATCAAGATCAATACAATTTAAATGGTAATTATGCGCCTATTGCAGACTATGAGCTTTTATCTTGTGCTGTTGAAGAAGCAAAAGCCTTAGGTGTTCGCTATCAAGTAGGCAATATTCTCTCCTCTGATATTTTCTATCATGCCGATCCAAAATTCAATGACGGCTGGTACAAAATGGGCGTTCTAGGTATTGAAATGGAGGCTGCTGCTCTCTACATGAATGCAGCTGCTGCAGGCAAGCGTGCTCTTGCTATATGTACTGTTTCAGACCACATTCTCCGCGGCGAAGCCCTTGATGCTGATGCTCGTCAAAACACATTTACAGATATGATGAAAATTGCTCTTAACGTAGCAGTTTCAATGTCAAAAAAATAATAATTCATTAGCAATATTTTATACTAAATAGGGAGCTTTTATGAATAACCGTTTATTTATAGGTATAGCAGGTGGTTCTGGTAGCGGGAAAACAACCTTAGCTAAACAACTAGCCGATTATTTTGGCGATCGTCTTTCTCTATTAAGACATGATGATTACTATAAATCACAAGCGTCATTAACTCTTGAAGAAAGAGCGACTTTAAATTTTGATCATCCCGACGCTTTCGATACAAAGCTTTTAATTGAGCATTTAGACGATTTACAACAGGGAAAGGATATTCTATGCCCTATTTATAATTATTCTCTACACGACCGCAGTCAAGAATCACGAGTAGTAAATGCTACAGAGGTAATTGTTCTTGAAGGAATTTTGATTTTTGAAAATCCAGAAATTCTAAAGAGATTAGATATAAAAATCTTTGTAGATACCGATGCAGACGTTAGAATTATAAGAAGGATCAAGCGAGACGTTAACGAAAGAGGTCGTGATTTGAATTCAGTAATATCCCAATATTTAGCTACAGTAAAGCCAATGCACGAGGCTTTTGTTGAGCCTAGTAAGCGACACGCTGACATCATAGTTCCCGAGGGTGGAATGAATCGCGTTGCTTTAGAAATGATTTCTCAACGAATTAGCTCTCACATCAAAATGAAAGGTACAAATGTATAAATGTTTGAATCAATATATAGCTTAATTCAAAAATATGACAGAATTATCATTCATAGACACAAAAACCCAGACGGTGATGCGCTTGGCGCTCAACAGGGATTAAAGCATATTTTAAAGGATAACTATCCTAATAAAGAAATTCTTGCAGTTGGCGATATGACCCCCAGATATGCATTTATTGTAACTTTACCAAACGATGAAATTGAGGACTTAAAATATCAAGATGCACTCGCTATAATTTTAGACTGTGGCTCAAAATCATTAATTAGCGATGACAGATATTCTATGGCAAGCGCATCCGCGCGCTTGGATCATCATATTTTTTGCGAAAATATTACCGATGCCGATATTGTCGATACTTCATTTGAAAGCTGCTGCGGTATGGTTACTGCATTGGCTATGGAATGTGGCTGGAGCGTATCAAAGGATGCCGCGAAAGCTCTTTATACAGGAATGATTACCGATTCTGGCCGATTCCGTTATGACTGCACGTCATCACAAACGTTCCGTTTAGCTTCATTTTTAATGGAACAATCCTTTGACACATCTGATATTTATCGCAATTTATATGCTGATGATTTATCTATGATACAGCTAAGAGCCAAATTCACGTTAAAAATTCAAACAACACCTCACGGGGTTGCTTACATATACACTCCTCTTGAAGAAGCCAAGGAATACGGTGTAGATAGCTTCACGCTATCACGCGGTATGGTTAACGTTATGTCCGAAATACGCGGAATACATTCTTGGGTAAACTTTACCGAAACTGATACTGGTGTATTATGTGAAATTCGCTCCAACTGCTATAACATCAATCCAATTGCTACTAAATATGGTGGCGGTGGACACCAAAAAGCAAGTGGAGCCACTTTAAAAAACAAGGATGAAGCAATGGCTTTACTTGAAGATTTAAAAAATCTATCTGGAGAAAACTTATGAATTTAACTGCTGCTAAGCAAGTGCTTGACACAATAAAAGAATTTAATCGTATAATAATTTTCCGTCATTTAAGACCAGACGGTGATGCAATTGGCTCTACTAAGGGATTACAACGCATATTGCAATTAAGCTTTCCAGAGAAGGAAATCATTTTACAAAACTGTGACTTCTCTGATTACCTCTCTTTTCTTGGTGGTGAGGATGCGTTGCTGGATGATAAATTATACGCTGATGCACTTGGCATTGTAATTGATACCGCCACAACAAAGCGAATTTCTAACCAGAAATTTTCTTTATGCAAAAAGCTTATTAAAATCGACCATCATATTCCTGTAGAACCATACGGCGATATTAACTGGGTTGAGGACGAAAGATGCTCTTCCTGCGAGCTTATTACTGCTTTTTACGATGTTATGAAGGATGAGCTTAAAATTGACACAGAGGCAGCAACTTATCTATATGCAGGCTTAGTTACTGACTCCGGTAGATTTAGATTCCGTTCAGTTTCCGGCGATACAATGCGTCTTGCAGGCTTACTTCTTGACCAAGGCGTTGACACCGATATGCTTTATGCCAACTTATACATGAAGAACTTTGAAGAATTTAAGTTTGAAGGCTACGTACTAAATAATATAAATATTACTGAAAATGGAGTTGCGTATATCCATATTAACAAAAGAATTATGGAAGAATACGAGCTTTCTTTTGAGCAAGCGTCTGCATGCGTTTCCTTTATGGATTCTATTAAAAACAGTTTAATTTGGGTTGCATTTATTGATACTGATAATCAAGACGAAATCCGTGTCAGACTTCGCTCTCGCTTTGTTACAATTAATGAGCTTGCAGAAAAATATGAGGGCGGCGGACACGCTTGTGCAAGCGGAGCAACCGTTCATAGCATTGAGCAAATGAAGAAGTTTCTTAAAGAAGCAGACGAATTACTCGCTGAATACAAAAAAGCAAATAAAGGATGGCTATAAATGAACATTTTAATTACAAATGATGACGGAATAAACTCCCCTGCTCTACCTTTACTTGTTAAATGGGCAAAGACCTTAGGTAACGTTACAGTTGCTGCACCAAAGGTTGAACAAAGCGGAAAAAGTCAAGGGATTGATTTTACTCGTACTATTGAAGTAACCGAGGTAGAAATTGCGCCAGGAATTATGGGTTACTCCGTTGATTCTTCGCCTGCTGACTGCGTACGTTTCGGTGTACACGGGTTAAAACAGAATTACGATTTAATTTTATCCGGTATTAATCGTGGATATAATTTAGGCGATGATATTGTATATTCTGGCACATGCGGCGCTATTTTTGAAGGTGCAAGAATGGGTATTAACGGTCTTGCAATTTCAGCTGACATCTGTAATCTTATGGAAGCTGCAGATTATTTAGATAAAATTTGGGATTTTGTTCAAAAAAATAATTTGTTTTCACATAATCTGCTTTACAATATCAATATTCCACCATGTGCAAACAGTAATGATATTCGCATAACAAAGCAAGGCGGCGTTTACTATTGCGATACATTCGTACATAGCGAAGGAAATTTATATATTCAAACCGGATATATTTGTCAAGATTCAGGCAATGACCCCACTTCCGACATTATATCAATCCGCCAGGGCGCAATTTCAGTTACTCCTTTGATTACAACGCGTACTGAATTAAGTGTATATAAAAAATTAAATAATTTATAAAAATAACTCCCGATGCTTCATCGGGAGATTTTTTATAGATAGCAATAGAAATATTTTCTAATATCACAATAAATAACTATATTAACAGTTGCCGCTTCATTGGAAAAGGAAGCGTATTCTGTATAAACGTAAGGCGTAGGATTATAGTCAGTTTTGCTTGATATTGTGCCACCGCCTGTTATATTACCAAACATTTCTCCCCATCCGCCATAATAGTTAAGGTATTCTTGAAAATCATTATAATGGTTATACGTATAAAATACGTATCGTTCATCATAATCAATTACGCCGTTTCCGTCATCATCTTCGCAGACGTAAACTATGCGCGCAGCACCTCTTGTTATAGTATAACCGTCATTATAAATTTTTACAGGATAGCTTGGATCACAATCTGTACCAGTTGTTCCAATATCCATTTCATAATAGTTTAACGTGCCACCACAACCGGAAATATTTGGTAATTTAGGCTCATATGGGAATGATTTAGTGCTACCTGAAAATGACGTGTGATTCAATCTTAGATACTCTCCCCACTCACTTGAGGCTGGACTAGTATTCTTTGAGGACGTTTGATTAGCAGGTGGTTCGCCAAATGCAAATACATATGCCGCAACCTCTTCAAGCATTATGTATGCTGCACCTTTGTATATTTCCATAACTATATCGCCATATGCGTCAACTACGTAATAGATGTTGCCGTCTTCGGAATAAATCATGTCTGTATTTCTAACGAATTTATCATTATAAATTGGCTGATACGATGAAGTTGTAGGCGTTTGATCCTGTAAACCGATTGATCCTGACATTAGATTATGAAGTGTTCTATAATATGCATCCTCATAGCTTGTAGCAGGCTTATAGTTTGCATAAAACTCTTCAACATCAACATTTGCATATGGATCGTTTTTATCATGTGGCTCATTTGGCTTATAAAAATCAACGATGGTTCCGATATCAATTTCTAAAGTGCCATTGTAATTACGTAATGTACCACAAATAAGTACCACATCGCCCTTAGATAGTGATGATTCCGACACCTTTGAGCCATCAATCATAGTAGATTTATATACATATATTGTTCCAGTTTTATCATAGACATACATTCTACCATTTTTTGCGCTATTAATTTCTTTAATAGTTCCGACAACATAATACTTTTCATAAGAAGAGGAGCTAACATGCTGTTTTGCTAGCTCAAGAGCTTCGCTAATAGTTATTGTATCATATTCAGAGGCAAAATTGTTTTCCGTATCAGTGTTATCCGTTGTAACATCTGTATTCTCGTCGGTTAATTTATCATTAAATATATCACTACTGTCGTTTTGAACATTACTATTATCAGTAAATGAACTGTCAGTATTAATGTCAGAAAAATCACTGTCTAGAACGTTATCGTTATTGCCTGTGCTATCTGTTACAATATCGTTGTCTGCGTTGGTATCAGTACTAAACCCAGGAACAAGAATTATAACGCTATCAGAATATTCGCCGAGAGTAGCTTTTACAACTGACGTACCATACGAAATAGCATTAATTACACCGTTATCAGCGGTTACACAACTATGACTGCTTGTCCATTCAATAACGCCATCATAACCTACCGGAACAGTAAGTGTTAAAGTAATACTATCTCCAGGTGCAAGAATATAACGGTTTTCTCCGTTTATATAAAATTTTGACGTGTTATTTTCTGTATTTTCCTGGCTATCAAAATTTATTTCACCACTATAATTATTACATGATAAAGCGCATGAAGATATAGACAAAATTAAAATAAAAGAAATAAATATTTTAATTAAAGATTTCATAATAAACCTCTATTTGGCAACATTGATATACATTATAGCATTTTATTTATAAATAATCAAGTATTTATTAATCAAAAAACTGCGCCCGAAAGCGCAGTTTTTTTAATATTAAAAGAAAATTTGAAATTAAGCTTCCTTATACTCTACTTCGATAGCTAAAACACGAACTTGCTTGCCATCTGAGCCGTTCTTTACAGAAGTAAGAACTACTGAAGAGCCAGAAACCATAACAGTTTTGTTAGAAATATCATCTGTAGTACCATCAACGCAAAGGAAAGCATATGTACCAGTTTGAGTTGTTACCTTAACAGAAACAAGCTCATATCCTTCAGCAACGTTAATTGTTAAAGTACCAGCTGGTGTATCAGTTGCATATACACGAATGTGGTCGCCATTATATGCTTTACCGGTGTTGCTTCCGCCATTAACCTTTACAGAAACATTGTCATCAAGGTTAAATGATTGCTTTGTTGTTGAATCGGTCCATCCGTTAGCTGTAATTAATTCAGCCATAGTCTTATTTGCAGTGATTGTAGTAACCTCAGCTGTGCCCTCTTCGTGACCACAAACAGAACATGCACCATCAACATAGCTATGACCAGCAAGACTACCTGTTGTTGCACCACAAACTACACACTTAGCAAGATCCTGACATGTTGCATTAGTATATTCGGAGCAAGTATGCTTATCTGTAATTGTAACAGTAGAACCATCTTGAGCAATTTGGTTTACATTCTTATATACACCAATAACACCTTGAACAGTTACCATATCACCAACTGTAACCTGAGTTTTAATTCTGTAAAGAAGAATTACATTACCAGCACCGTCAGAAAGGTAAGCTTCCATATTGTTATATTGTGTGCTCCATGCAGACTTAATTTCTGAAATAATACCAGTTAAAATAACCTTCTTATTTACAGGAGCCTTGAGAGCATCAGCAATGCTGATAGGATAGTAGTAGTTAGGATCATCAATGCCACAGTTGTTAGCACAAACGCCATCTGTGTATGCGTGGCCAAGTGCATCTACTTTATTACCAGTATAAGAATGATCACATCCTTCTACCTTACATGTATATGTTGTGTAACCATCTTCAGTACATGTAGGATCAGTTACTGATGAATTGTAATCATGTTCATGATCAGTAGCGCCACATACTGTGCAACTGCCGTTTGTAAAGCTATGACCAAGAGCATCAACCTTAGTGTCAACAACTACATTACCGCATGCGCATGTATGAGTTGTGAAACCTTCATCATCACATGTAGGAGCTGTTACAACGTCTGTAAATGTGCATGTATGAGCTTCTGCAAAGCTGATTTGAAGCATTGCATTTTCAGTACCAACTTTTACTCCACCAACAGTTGTGTATGTGTTAGAAAGAGCTGTACCAAACGTATAGTTGCTGCCTTCAAGATCCTTATAGAATACTTTTGCTTCTGCATCAAAAGAGAAACCAACCTCAGGAGCAGCATCAACATATACTGCGTTTTTATGTGTTCCGCTAACTACAAGATCCATATACTTTGTAGCGCCATCAATAGTAAGAGTGATATAGTATGTATCAGCTGTAGGACCAGCAACAACAGTAACTACTGCAGCAGCATCAGCCTTAGTTGTAGTTGACATATAGTAGCCTGATGTAGCGCCTGTGATGTAATAAACGCTATCATTCTTAACCATACCAAAATAGAACTTTGTGCCTACGATTGGATTTACCGGTGCGAATTCAACTGCTGGAGCATCGCTTCCGCCTTGACCAACATTGTCAGCGTGAACAGTGTGTTCAACAACCTTAGCGTTCTTTAATTGAACGTCGTTTGAGTACTTACCGATAGTTGAAAGAACCTTAATTGTATCCTTCTTAAGTGGTTGTGGGTTCATTGCATCATATCTTACCTTGCCTGTTGAATCGTAAAGGCCGTAAATGTATAATGAGAATTCACCATCTACAATGTAAAGGTTACCGTATTGTGTATTAACAACCTCATCAACAGTACCAACGATATAGTAAAGCTCTTCTGTATATGTATTATGAGCCATATTCATACCGATGTTGTTAGCTTCTAAGATTGTGATAGTTGAGATAGGCTTAACTGTAATAGTGAAATCCTTTGAATTAGAATAGTCACCACATGTAGCAGTTGCCTTAAGTGTAATTGTTTGTGCAGATTCAGGAATTGTTACAGCAAGAGTGTTGCCATTTAACGTAGCGTAGTCGCTTGCAGTAAGCTCCCAAGCGATAGTTACATCAGAGAAACCTGCGAATGCTGTTGGAAGTGTTGTGTTACCAGCAACTTGAATGATGCCAGGAAGCTTTGTGTTGTCTAAAGCAGTATCAGCCTTTACATTAGCTGGCTTCTCTAACTCAACAATATTTGTGAATGGTGATACGGAAACAGGCATTAAGTACATA
Source organism: Eubacteriales bacterium (assembly GCA_045632345.1). Lineage (GTDB taxonomy): Bacteria > Bacillota > Clostridia > Oscillospirales > CAG-272 > RGIG2000. The sequence continues at coordinate 310,556 of JAZQWM010000018.1, forward strand.
TCGCCATTATAAATAGCAATAAGACCTGTTACATCAGCGCCATTATAGAAGTTGTCATTAAAGAATGATGTAAGAGTAGCACCCTCATCCTGAGTGATACAGTTAGAGGATGATGATACTCTTAAGTATGTCTTGTGATTACCGATAGTAAAGTAGTGATAGCCGTTGCTCTCTAAGTACTCAAGAAGAGTTACGCCCTTGATAGTAACGAGCATACCATTTTTGTTTGTAAGCTCAGGTGCATTAAGACCAGAAGCAGCAAGAAGTGTTTCAGTAATATCAACAGGTGTTACTTCCTTGATTGTAGAATCGATAATTGTAGCAACTGGATTAACAAGCTCGTATGTGCCGTTGTAGTTCTTCTTTTCGCCTCTTACCTCAACCGTCATACCAACAGCAATCTTGCCGTTTGGATCTTCAGCAAGGTTGTAAATGTAGTAGCCGCCATTACCGTTAAGATCTTGAACGAAAAGGCTGTTTTCCTTAGTAGAGTTAGTGCTCTTAGAGATAACACCTGTAACAATACCTTGGATAATAAGTGATGTGCCGTCCTCTGCTTCCACATACTCATCATGAGTATTTACTGCAAATGCAGGAATTGTAAGATTGAAGCTACCTTCCTTCTTTTCGCCAGCCTCATTTTGGATTGAGAAGCTAAGTGTGTAGTTGATTGCATCTTCGCCGAGAGCAGGAATGTTTACAACATAGAAATTACCATCTTCTGTTTCTGTGATAGTAATTGCATCATTGTTTACGCTCCAAGTGATAGGGAACATTTTGTCGCCAATAGGCGCGTTCTTCACAAGCTCGAAGTTAGTTGCAGTTGTTCCGAGAGTCTTATAAGTTTGCTTAATGTATTCATAAGCAGCTTGAAGATCCTCGTCAGCCTCAGGTGTCTGAGAGCCTGTGTCAGTGTTGGTGTCAGTGTTTACGTTCTCGCTATTTGTGTCTGTGTCATTATTTCCACCACATCCTACAAATACAAGGAGTGTGAAAACAAGAGCAACAACGAGAAGTAATGTGAGAATTTTTTTCATGATAGTGCTCCTTTATATAAAAAATGATAAACTAATTCATGTTCTGTATAAGACAGATAAAATTTTAATGCGATTTACTGCTGTACGTACGTAATATCGTCGATATTAAATACTTTTATTTGATACTGATCATAGTAATCAACAATACCCTTAACACTTATAACAGTTCCTGCTGGAAAATCAGCAGCAACTACTACTGTTTGGTCGTCGCGTACAAGCTTAGATGCTGTACGGATTTCTATTGTTTTACCGTTAGCGTCCTTACATGTAATTGTAAGCGCGCCCTTAGATGCAGTATCAGCGTTTGTGGTATATACACTTGTTACTGTTAGATTAGAGATCTTAATTGTACTGTGAAGCGCAAGCTCGCCGTAGTCAAACTCAACTGTTTGAAGCTCTTCTACAACTTCTCCGTTTTCATTTTCAATTTCGATGTAAGAATCAATGCTAATTTTACCGTTTAAGAGCTTGTTAGCATCAACTTCACGATATGAAGCCTCAAGACCTGTATCTAAAACTCTGCATCCGCTTTCGTCATCTGGGAACAAAATGTCATATTGAAGGTTAGATAACTGATATGTACCACCATTCTCCCAATATTGAAGTGTACCAACTAATGATACTCTATTACCGATTGCAAATCTGTCCATAATTGGACAGCCGTTACCCGCAAACACTTGCATTCCGAAATACATATCGTTTTCTGCATCATATTCTTCAACGTAGAATGTATAACCGGATTTTTTAGCAACTACTGCATCAAACTTAACGAGCATACCCTCATACTTTTGTGTATTAGCCTTAAGCTCTTTAAGTGTAAGGTTTACAGCTTTTCCATAATAGAAATCCGGGTCCTTTTCCTTCTTATTGAATACAAGAAGCTTTAATGTTGTAGCTTGATATAATGCAGCTGTTGTGTATTCGCTGTATGTATTTGACGTTGTGCCTGAACCGAATGCAAGACCTTGCTGAAGAATTTCGATATTAAGATTTCTGTACTCCCCATCCTCAGATGTCTTGTACCAAATCCATAAAAGATATCTTTCTCCTGTGGAGTCAAGATCCCAGCTTGCAGTATCAGACTCAATAATAATACCATTCTTTATAGATTCAGCCTTTTTAAGTTGTTCCTTAGTATAATTAGAAGCTTTTTTACCCCAAGGCTCAACAATACCTGTAGATTCAGGTGTGTTGATACCGAGATATCTTGCCTTTAAATAGCCTTCAGAAATCTCACTCTTATCAACGTAAAAGTGTGTTGTATCGCCGTCAATGTAAGATTTTACAGTTGCATACATCCACTTTTTGCCTGATTGAGGATTAAACTTAAGCTGAGATGCATAGTCAACAAACTCAAGTTCTTCATCAGTACCATCATCTACCTTATCAGACGTAATATCGCTTTCTGTATCAGTATTTGTGTCTGTATCTGTATCAGTACTTACAGGCCCACAGGATGCAAAGCATCCCATGAGCATAATAAATACGATTAAAAGTATAAGAATTCTTGATAATTTATTCATAATCATTCCTTATTACCTATTGTGTAAAAGTTAGTTATTGCTTAGACACTCAGTAATTGCATCCTGGAATGCTTTTAGTATCATAGCATCAACATCGTCTGTTGGCGTTGTGAAGCAGTATTGGATAAGCGCGCCTACTTGGTCACGAGCCTTTGTTGATCCGTTAAATGCTGGAGATACAAATGCTGCATTAGCTTCAGCTTGTTCAAATGCAAGCTTAGCAACAGTAGCAACTAAGTTACCTGTGCTGTTAGCATTGTTAAGCCAGTTAGCATATTGTCCCATTTCCTTAGCAGACTTAATAACAGGCATATAACCAGACGTCATTGAGAAAGCTGCTTGGAATTCAGGAGTTGTGCAAAGATACTTAACGAAAATCCATGATGCAAGAACCTCTTGCTTATCATCGTATGAATCCTTATCGCCAACTTGGCTAAAAATACAAAGTGAAGGACCTTGTGAAATTGCCTTTGGCTCTTCAGGGTTTACTTGTGGAATTGGAGCAACGCCAACCTCGAATGGGAATGCGTCATCTTCGCCGATTGGAATTTGGTTGCTTGCGCCACCGGTAGAACCGATACACATATAGCATGATGGCTTAGTTGGGTCTGTGTTTGTAAAGAGCTTAGATGTATATGCACCGTAAAGCTCCTTAGTTGTTGCATAACCGTTTTGGTACCATCCTCTAAACCATTTAACAAATTCACGGTTTACCTTGTTATTGAATAAGAAGTGGTCGTTTCTATCGGTTGATGTGTATGGAGAGCCATACTGCTCTGTCATTGTAATAAACCAGTTAGCCTCAGAGTCGTAGCCAAGAGGAATATCTGTGTCGTTGCTTGCGATACCGTCAGAAGCAAGTATATCCTTGATTTGTGCGCAAACATCTTCCATTTCTTTCCATGTTGTAGGAACTGTTAAGTTGTGCTCTTCAAAGAACGTTTTGTTATAGAAAAGAACTTCTGTTGACTTTGAAAGTGGCATTGTGTACATTGTACCAGCAGCATCGAATGCAGCGCCTTCGTTATAGTAGGTTTGAATAAAGTCAGCCTTTTGTTCATCGGTAAGACCGAGAATCATTGTTGTGCCGTCCGCCTTAGTTACCTCGATTGTGCTTTCAATAAGGTTATCAAGAGGAATTACCTTCTTAGTAACGTTATAAAGTGCAACGTGGTCTGGATAGCAATATGCAATGTTAGGCTGGTTACCAGCTGTTAATTGCTTATTAGTTTGGTCGCGAACCTCATCATATCCACCGATTTGAGTGTGCTCTACTGTGATATTTGGGAAAATCTCATTAAACTTTGCAATATATCTGTCAAGTACATTGCTAAGATTTTTACCCATTGTGTGTGAAAACGTAATAGTAATTTCAGCATCTGTGTCAAAGCCCTCAACCGGAACTTCCCAACGAACCTTTTGGGCTGTTGTGCCGCTATCACTATCACTATTAGTTCCGCCGTTATTGCTTGTTACAGGCGGTGTGTTATTACATGCTACCATGCTGATAGCCATAATAACTAAAAGAAGAAGTGCAACGATTTTTTTCATTTCAAATTCATCCTCATAATTAATTTTTATTTTTAAAGACTTTCGTCATTAAAGCGTTTATTATCCCTTAATACCAGATCTTGATACACCCTTCATAATGTACTTACGAAGGAAAATGAAAACTAGGAATAAAGGAATGGATACCATTGTAACAGCTGCCATCTGTTGAGGGATATTAGCTGTACCAGTATTGGCATCTTGGAATGCGGTACGAAGACCGTTTGTAATAAGGTGATATTCCTTTGTAGTTACGAGTCTTGGCCACACGTAAGAGTTCCACGCACCCATCATCTTAAGAATTGTAATTGAAATGAGTGTTGGAAGAGCAAGCGGAATCATTACCTTCCAAAGATATTTTAAATCCTTTGTGCCATCAATTTTAGCGGCAAGATAAAGCTCGTTTGGAATTTGCATGAAATTCTGCTTCAATAAATAAATGTAGAAAATACTAACTAAGAAAGGAACAATCAAAACACCGTAGCCTTGCCAAGCGGTTAGATTGTTACCAACCCAACCCCACTGTGATACAGTGATGTAGTTAGTAATTGTGAAAAGCTCTCCGGGAATCATCATTGTAGCAAGAAGAAGCGCGAATAACGTATCGCGTCCCTTAAACTCTAATCTTGCAAATACAAAAGCGCTAATAACTGTAATTACTAATGAAAGTAAGGTAGAAACAACGCCTACTATAACTGTATTTTTGAAAAGATTATAGAGGTCGGCTGCCTTTATAGCCTCCGCATAGTTTGCCCAAACGATAGTTTTTGGGAAAAGCGTTGGAATAGGAAGCTCATATTCTGCCACCGTTTTAAGAGATGATATAATCATCCAATAGAACGGAAAAATTACCATAAGAGCCATTATTCCAAGGAAAAGATAAAGCAAAACCTGTGAAGTGATTTTCATTGCTTTCTGCATAGAAGTTACGGTCTTTAAGTTTCTATCTTTCATTGTAATAATTGCTTCATTTTTTGTTTCAGACATATCAAAGAACCCTCCTTCTATTAATAATGAGTTTTCTTTTTGCTTACGTATAGATTAACTAAAGTAACTGCAAAAATGAGTAAGAACAATATAATCGCTGCAGCTGATGCTGTACCCTGTGAGTTAGTGCCTAAAGCATCGTAAATATAACCAACCATTGTTTGAAGTCTTGGCGTTCCTGCGCCTGCTCCAGGAGGTTGCATGCCTTCACCGAAAATACCGATAATACTTGTGTATTCCTTAAATCCGCCAATAAAGCCTGTAATAACTACATAAGCAATCATAGGTGAAAGAAGAGGAACAGTAATTCTTGTAAATACTCTCCATGGTGGTGTTGAGTCAATTTTAGCAGCATCATAGTATTGCTTATTTACACTTTGAAGACCACCAAGAAGAATAAGAATCTTGAATGGAAGTGCATTCCAAACGATGTAAATAACCATTACAGCAATATTCGCCCAATATCCTGAGCCTTGGTTTACCCAGTTTATTGGGTCAACACCAAACACACCAAGCATACTGTTTATAATACCCAGTGATCTACTCGCTGCAAGATTATGCTCATTGACACCTACAATATTAAACATAGCAGCAAATACCATGCCTATGGCTATGGAGTTTGTAACATAAGGCATAAAGAATATTGTTTGTAAAAATCTTCTTAACGGCTTGATTGCATTTAAGCAAACAGCGATAAGCAACGCTAAAAACGTTGAAATTGGAACGGTAGCCACGCAAAGTATGATAGTATTTTTCATAATTTGCAGAAAGCCGTTATATTTAAGTACTGACGTAAAGTTATTAAAACCGAATCTAAAATCAGTTTCTCCGGCAATATCAAGAGCAATATTATAGCCCTTGTATTCGCCATATCCTAAAACGACCTTTTTACCTGTATCATCGTCAGTTACGATGTTTCCGTTTTCATCATACTGATAGATAGGTGCTTCAGGATCCCAATAAACAGTAAACGCCATTCTAACGGTACTAATAATTGGCCAGAAGGTAAAGATGGTAAGTAAAATCAAAGTTGGAAGAAGATAAAGCCACGCTTTCCACTTATCAAGCTTGATTTTACGAGAAACGTCATCAACCTTTTTGGTAAATTTATACCATGTATATTTTTTCTTAGCGACTGATTGGTTAGTCATAATCAGTTCACCTCAAAATAAATTCTTTCTTCTGTTTTGTCATCAAATAAAAGAACCTTATGTGGCTTAAGATCAAATCTAATTGTTGTTACTTCCTTGTCAATCTTGTAGTCAGCATCAATGATAGAACGTATAAATGGATTGAGTGAAGCATCATTAGTAGAAACAACGCTAACGTCACGTCCCATTACCTCAACGTTGCTGAGGTTACATTCGAACGCGCCTTCTGGATTAGGAATAAAGCCTTCAGGTCTGATACCAACGTACACTTCTCTATCGTCAACACCAGGAACGCTAAGCACCTCTGCACCGTTAACTATAAGCTTACCGCCAACAACTGAGCCTTTGAATACATTGATAGGCGGTGTACCTAAGAATTTGGCAACGAACAGGTTTGTAGGGTCGTCATAAACGTCCTGTGGAGCTCCAACCTGTTGAACAACACCAAGCTTCATAACTACGATAATATCAGAAATAGACATTGCTTCTTCCTGGTCATGAGTTACGAAAATAGTAGTAATTCCTGTTTCCTTTTGAATTCTCTTGATTTCTTCTCTAGTTTGAAGACGTAAACGAGCATCAAGGTTTGAAAGTGGTTCATCAAGAAGAAGAACCTTTGGCATTTTAACCAAAGCACGAGCAATAGCAACTCTTTGCTGCTGACCACCAGAAAGCTCGCTTGGCTTACGTTCCATAAGCTCATCAATTTGTACAAGCTTTGCCGCTTCGTATGCTCTTTCAATCATTTGCTCCTTTGTTGGTTTATCCTCTCCACGAAGGTTTTGAAGTGGGAACAAAATGTTCTGTTTAACCGTCATATGAGGATATAATGCGTAGTTTTGGAATACAAGTCCTACACCGCGGTTTTCAGGGGTAAGCTCAGTAACATCATCTTCTCCGAAGAAAATCTTACCGCCAGATGGCTCTTGGAGACCACTGATCATGTAAAGGGTAGTACTTTTTCCGCAACCGGAAGGACCGAGAAGTCCTACTAACTTACCATCAGGAATGGTAAATGTGAAGTCGTTGACAGCAATAGTTTCCTTACCGTGCTTTTTATCACGGGCAGGGAAAATTTTTGTCAAATTCTGCAAAACAATTTTCATACAGATTCGCCTCTCTATAAAATAAAAAATTGATTATATTAAATCATGCGTCATGGTTCTGCTCTTTTGAGCTATTAACCTTTTCCGCATGAATTCTTTGTTTATACGCCAAAAGCTCCTCAGGAGTATCAAATATCATTTGGCTTGCCATATCAACCGTAACAGTTCCCGACATAACATCATGAATTGGTGTGCGCTCCTTGGTGGCAATAAGTAAAACTATCTCCGATAAAATAATTGCCGCAAGAATAGCAAGTCCAACCACTCCCGTTACTCGAAGAATAATCATAATTACAACAAAAACAGGCACTAATGTTTCAACCGTACATTTTCCCATTATTGAACGAACAAACATTTGAAGCGGTGTAACCTTCACGCCGTCAGTACGCATAACGCCTATGCCAAATATTTTCTTGCCAAGAGTTTGACCGTTGCCAAAGCAAAGCGGAACAATAAACTCTGTTATAATAAACGCAAGCATAATGCTAAACGTTGTAATTGTAAGGACAAGATTTACAACGATGTTATAGCGAGCGCGGATTTCTTCATCATCCTGCATTTTCTCGCCAGCTTCGAGGTATTTTTGTTTTTCCTCTTCGGTGAGCTTCCCGTAATCCTCGTTGGAAATATCAAGATCAATACCGTACTCAACTTCATATTTTTCATAGCATTCATTAAGCTTATTGTAATGTGCATCGTATTTGAGTAAAGAAGAAAGCCCCAAAGCAACGCCTACAATAACGATGCCTATAATGATAAAATCAAACAACCAAGCAGAAATACGCTTCCACATATCTGCCTTTTGAAAATCGTACACCTGCTTACCTCCAATATAATAGCATAATAATTCTTATATATTATAGCACATAAAATTAAGTTGTACAAGTATTAAATAGAATTTTGTTAAATTTTTTTTATTTTTGGTAACATTTGTCAAATTTAATGACAAAACAAAAAACTCGGCTAAGCGAGTTTTTTGTTTTGAATTTTGAATTTTGTTTTTTTGTAAGCTATTATGAGATTGATTGAAAGTGCAGTAATAGTAATAATCCATGTGATTGGATGAACCAGATATAGCGTGGTAAGGTTTGGATACATTTTAAACACCGTATAAATCCAAACTATTCTAACTCCGCAAGCACCTAAAAGAGTAATAATAGACGGTGGCAAGCTCGAGCCAAATCCGCGGATTGCACCAGGTAAAACGCCCATTATACCAGCTAAGAAATAGAATGGGAATGTAATTGAATATCGATCTTTACCATATTGCATTGCTAAATCGTTATTTTCAATAAATATTCTAAGAAGCATATCTCCGCAAAGATATGCGGTAAGACCCACAATGACGCCTAAGCATGCTGTCATTAAAAGCGTGTAGATGCATGACTTTTTAGCTCTGTCAAGCTTTCCTGCACCTACGTTTTGGCTAACAAATGTAGTCGCTGCATTTATAAATGAGTTAAGTGTAACCCAAAGAAGATTTTCAATAGTTGATACCGCTGTGCTACCTGCGATCGCATCATTGCCGAAGGTATTTACGCCCGATTGTAAAAATGCGTTTGAAACGTTAAATGCGCAGCTCTGTACGCCTGCTGGCAAGCCTACAAGCACCATTTTACCGAAAATTCCCCAAGAAAAATCAATATTTTTCAGATTAAATGAAAACAGCCCTTGATTTCTCATAAGATTAAGTAAAATTAATGTAGCAGATAGCATTTGAGAAATTACCGTTGCTATTGCAACACCTGCAACACCCATATTGAATACGGCTACAAAAACAAGGTTCAAGGACACGTTTACTATGCCTGCGATCATCAGGAATATAAAAGGCTTTCTGGTTTCTCCAGACGTTCTTAAAATTGCAGAGCAAAAGTTAAAAAGTAAAGTAAATGGAACGCCAATCATTATGATTTTAAGATATAACGTTGCTCCATCTAAAACTCCACCTGCTTCAGGTGTATTCATAAGCACTAATACAGGTCGTGCTGAGAAAAAACCTATAATTGCGCAAATTATACCTAAAATTGGAGCTAAAATTACAGCTGTGTCTATTGCTTTTCTTACGTTTTTATAGTCGCCCTTACCGAAAAACAAGGATGATATTACGTCAACGCCTGTTGTTATACCTAAAAACAACGATAGCATAACACCAAATATGGTTGTTGTTGCGCCAACTGAGGAAAGTGCATTATCTCCTGCAAATTGACCTACTATTACAAGGTCAGCTGAATTATACAGGTTTTGTAAAATGCCTTGAAGCATTATAGGAATTGTAAATACTATGATTTTCTTAACAATTCCACCGTTTAAAATATCTATTTTTTGAGCCATTTTGCCCTCTATTTTCGCTAAGAGTTTATTTCAACACAATTTTAGTACAGTATCATCCTTTTGTCAAGTACTTAATGAAAAAATGCTCTCATTTTGAGAGCATTTATGCATGAATAAAAAGTCGCTTATAAACGTTATCGTACAGGTATAAAATTGATTTAATAAAAGCAAACATAAATGCAATTTCAGCTATCGAATTAAATAACGTTGTTACAGGCAATAAATGTCTGAAAAAGATATAGCAGCAATATACTATGCCCGCTACAACTGAAAATGCGCAAACTGACGTAACGTTTCTTTTGGTGTCCTTATTAAATTCCTCAATTAGTGCTTCTCTGCGTGCATCAACAAAAAGCCCTGAATTTGAAAGAAGCGTATACTTAGCGTTTCTGTAAAGAGAAAACGTTGAAAGGAAAATTATAAGTATAAATAAAGCTGCTGAAATAGAAGCGTAGGTACACATTGAAAAATACATATCCTCTGCCTGTGATACTCTTTGTATGCTATCTAAATTGTATCTATCAAAGAATTTAATAGCCTTAGCAGTTAACGTAATATCAACAGCTAAATGGAATACACTTAATGCGCCTATTGCTACTAAGAATAATTTTTCCTTATAATAGTCCTTAACTGACATTAAAATAAAAACTACGGTAATCAGCACCGAAAACAAGCTATCAAGAAGTATATTTACTAAATTCAAGTTAAAATCAACAACTAGTGCTGAGCATATACAAAGAACTGTCAAATACGTCATGCTATCCCTTGATAAGAACAACAGTCCTCTGCCTATGGCTCTTTGCGAATAGTCCTCTTTTAAGAGATTAATTGCATTTTTAGTAAATAGTTTACAGATGTATCTGAGTATAAAAACAAGCCATACAATGCCGATTATTAAAGAAAAGAATACAGAAACAGTAAATAGCATGGGCCTAAATTGCAGCATGTTTATTCCTGTTTGAGTATCAACTCCGTTTGAAATTGAAAGAAAAGTAAAATCAGGCAAAGAAGCAAGAACTAATCTTGCAACAAAAGCACCTATCGTTATGTTTTTAATCACTGCATTATTTGCGCATTCTGCATTATTTTCGTATAGCGCAACGTCAGAAAAAGTATCAAACAACTTATTTATAAGCGGAATACCGAAAACACACTCTAAAATCGCAAAGACAAAAGAAAATACCAAGTACATTGCTTGATCAAGAACTGCAAGAGTTGGCATTAAAATCAAGCTGATAATTTTAAGTCCTGTAATTAAAGATAACGTACGTATGCTTTTGCACAAATCGTTTACGCTGTCATTTGTGTAGGACATTGTGTGAAAGAACTTCAAAAGAAGCAGATATCCTATAAAATCCGGTAAAACGTCAATTACCGAAATTATTGGGTTAAAAAGAAATATAACAGATAAGATTAGATATATTTTTTTCATTACTTCTTCCCCGTTTTGTCGTTCTTATTTATGCTATCCTTGTTTTTATTCATTGCTTTATCAAGGATTTTATTTAGAAAATCAAGCGGTTTGTTTCCTGTTGATTTTTCCATATTTTCATCGCCCTCATAGCAAATGCTTGCATAACAATTAAATATAGTTATCATCGTAAAAATAACATAAATAATCATGGCAACGTATCCAACCAAAAAACATCTTGCTTGCGCCTCAGCGTTAGGCAAAATTACGCTTAAAGATACTAAAATCAAAGAAACAACAGTAACAACAGTGTTTACGATTGATTTTGACTGAATTTTAGTAGCTCCTACTTCCTTTGAAATAATCAGTATTGAAGATAACAACAGTAAATTCAATACGCAAGCACATATTAGCTGGATTTCAGCTAATATGCTACCTGCCTTGTTTTCCGGTTGAAATAAGCTTATCATTAACGCTACAACGCTAAAAATTTCAAATACGCCTGCAAAAATTGCACTTGCAACAAACATTTTGTTTTCTAAAATCAGTTTTTTCAAGGAAAACAAAATAATGCCTGTTCCTAAAACATAAGTGTATTGAGAAATAGGGATTGCCAATGCGCCGATAAAGGTAAAGAAATATCCAATAAATAACAATCCGAAGCCCATTACTGTTGACCTCTTAATAGTGGCGAGCCACAGCATTTTTTGTATTTTTTACCGCTGCCGCAAGGACATGGATCATTTGGACCAATCTTATTTTCGTTTCTTACAGGTTCTCTCTTTGGCGCCTCCTGTCTTTTTTGCGGCTTTGCTCCAAAGTTCATAAAGCCTTCCTCAGTTGGCTTTACCACCTGTACACGCTTCATTGGCTCTTGTCTCGGGACAGCCATTAAAATTCCTCTGGCTGTATCGTCGCGAATATTTAATATCATGTCATCAAATATATCAGCACCTGCGAGCTTATATTCGTTTAACGGATTTCTTTGCGCATATGCTTGAAGTCCAATGCTTTCACGAAGGTCATCCATTACCTCAAGATGATCCATCCATTTTTCATCAACATTTTGAAGCAAAATAATTCTTTCTACCTCTCTGGCTCCGTCCTCGCCGAATAAAGTCTCTTTACTCTTCCAAAGAACCATTGCTCTATCAAGTAAGGTATTTAAAATTTCATTCTTTGTAATATTTTCATCAGTAAAATCATTATCTGAGCATAATAAGCCACGATATTTAGACTTTAATGCAGATAATTCCCACTCATCATAATCGCCAACAAGGTGTGATTCAACGGCTTCTGTAATGGTGTTGCGAATCATGTTTTCAATTTTAGAATGAAGGTCAACTCCATCTAAAACCTCTGCTCTTTGCTTATAGATAATATTTCTTTGCTGATTCATTACGTCATCGTATGACAATACGTTTTTACGGCGTGAGAAGTTTCTGTCCTCAAGGCGTTTTTGAGCGTTTTCGATGTGTCCTGAAACAATTTTGAAATCTAACGCCATATTGTCATCCATACCAACACGGTCAACAATACTTAAAATTCTGTCTCCACCAAATAAACGCATAAGATCGTCCTCAAAGGAAATGAAGAATCTTGATTCACCAGGATCTCCCTGTCTTCCTGCACGTCCTCTTAGCTGATTGTCAATACGGCGGCTTTCGTGTCTTTCTGTACCGATAATATATAAGCCACCCGCTTCTCTTACCCTTTGTGCTTCTGGCTCAATTTCCTCTTTAAATTGCTTATAAAGCTGAGAATAAACCTCTCTTGCAGCAAAAATCTCCTCAGATACAGATTGCGAGCTTCCTGTTGCAAGTGCAATAGTCTCCTCGTCATATCCGTCATCACGCATTTTTCTTTTCGCAAGATATTCAGCGTTACCGCCGAGCATAATATCTGTACCACGTCCTGCCATATTGGTTGAGATTGTAACTGCGCCAAGCTTACCTGCTTGTGCTACAATTTCTGCTTCTCTTTCGTGGTATTTAGCGTTAAGTACAGTATGAGGAATACCTGCTCCTTTAAGTTTTCTTGATAAAGCCTCGGATTTTTCGATTGAAACAGTACCCACTAAAACCGGTTGTCCTTTTTTATGGCATTCCTTGATTTGCTCAATTATAGCTTTATCCTTGCCTGCTATGGTTTTATATACGATGTCATTATGATCTATTCTTATCATAGGTCTGTTGGTAGGTACAACTACAACGTCAAGATCGTAAATTTCTCTGAATTCATTTTCCTCAGATAGCGCTGTACCTGTCATACCAGAAAGCTTTTTGTACATTCTAAAGTAATTTTGGAACGTAATTGTTGCAATAGTTCTATTTTCTCTTTGGATTTTGACCTTTTCCTTGGCTTCTATTGCTTGGTGTAGGCCGTCAGAATATCTTCTACCTGGCATTAAACGGCCTGTAAAGGTATCAACGATTACAATTTGTCCGTCCTTGATTACGTAATCGGTATCCTTATGCATAATACCGTGAGCCTTCATAGCCTGTTGAATATGATGGTAAAGCTCGTTATTTTCATTATCGGTTAAGTTTTCAATACCGAAATACTTCTCAGCCTTATCAACACCATGCTTTGTAAGTGTTGCGGTTCTAGCCTTTTCGTCGATTATATAATCTTGGGCTACGTCGTCATGCTCAACCTTCATATCAAGCTCTTTAATAACTAGCTTGCTTAGCTTACGAACAAATTCGTTTGCTCTATCATACATATCGGTAGATTTTTGACCTGCACCGGAAATAATGAGCGGTGTTCTTGCTTCATCAATAAGAATTGAGTCAACCTCATCGACGATTGCAAAAGCGTGTCCTCTTTGGCTCATTTCCTCTTTATAAGTAACCATGTTATCACGAAGGTAGTCAAATCCAAATTCGTTGTTTGTACCATAGGTAATATCGCAGTTATATGCGCGTTTCTTTTGTTCTTTTGATTGACCGTGAATAACAAGTCCTGTTGTAAGTCCTAAAAATTCGTGAACTCTGCCCATTTCCTCACAGCCAAGTCTTGCAAGATAGTCATTAACCGTAACAACATGAACGCCATTACCGGTTAAGGCGTTAAGATATGATGGTAAAACAGCAACAAGAGTTTTACCTTCACCTGTTTTCATTTCTGCAATTCTGCCTTGATGTAGTAAAATACCACACATTAACTGAACTCTGAACGGTCTTTTACCAAGAACTCTTTTTGATGCTTCTCTTACCAATGCAAATGCCTCAGATAAAATGTCATCAAGTGTTTCTCCGTTAGCTAAGCGATTTTTAAATTCATCGGTTTTAGCTTTCATTTCTGCATCGGATAGCTTAGAGATATCCTCTTCAAGTTCTTCTATTTTGTCAACGATAGGAACAATCTTTTTAATTTGTCTATCGCTATAAGTTCCAAAAATTTCAGTAAAAATTCCCATTAAATTATGCCAAATTTGGCGTCCTTCCATAGTTATACAGAATATATTATACAATATTATTTTTGAAATTTCCACTATAAAATTAAAAATTTAAATAATGTTTCATTTTTGTTGACTTTCTAGTAACAAAAAAGTATAATTATTTCGAGGTGATTTTATGTTAAATATCGTTTTATTAGAGCCTGAAATACCACAAAATACAGGAAATATTGCTCGCACCTGTGCATCGAGCGGTGCAAGATTACATATGATTAAGCCATTTGGCTTTACTATCGATAATGCAAAGCTAAAGCGTGCAGGAATGGACTATTGGTTTCATTTAGAAATTTTCTACTACGAAAATTTAGAGGAATTTTTTGAGAAAAATCCCGACTGTAATTTTTATTTATTTTCAAAGAAAGCGAAAAACAGATATACTGACATTGTATATGGCGATGACGTTTATTTATTTTTCGGTCGCGAAAGCTGCGGTCTTCCTGAGAATTTAATTAATAAATATCCCGATAGATGCTTAAGGATTCCTATGAAAGATGGACTACGCTCGTTAAATCAGTCAAACTCCTGCGCTATTGCGGTTTATGAGTATTTAAGACAAAAGAATTTTGAAGGACTTGTATAACAAAAAAAGATTGCGAAAAGGCATCTTCTCGTAAGGAAGTTTACAACTTGTAAGTACAGGCGTCCTCGACTGTCCGTTAGAGAAAAAATGATACGCAGAAAGCAAAGAATAACCCCGACAGATTGTAAAAGCCTGTCGGGGTTTCGGTTTATATCCAATATCCTCTGAATATATAACTACATAAACAACACACGCCAAAGATAACAGCAAGAGGAATGGCTATAAGTAATATTCTAAGAAGTATTCTTACCCCTTTGTTATGAATGTTTTTAATTCTACCGAAAGTATCGTCATATTTTGATTCAAAGGGCTTGAACAGAATTGTAAGTATAAGTTCTAAAATGGCTTCCATATTTTCTCCTCTTTTCAAAGTTCGCGTTTTATCTCCAGTTTCGCCTTTGTATTACAGCGTTGCAAGCAACGCCGGCATCGGGCAAAGCCCATACCCCTTTGTAGGGCGCGGTGCCTTGGTGCCGCCGTTGCCTGAAACAAGACCTTTCGTGGCGGAGGGAGCAAGCCCCCGCCCCACGATGTAATCCCATTATAACACAAATCGGCAGAGAAAACAACATCTCTGCCGAAAATTATGTGTGTACGTAGGGGCGATTCATGAATCGCCCGTTTTTGTTTTGCGTATTTCAGCGGGCGATTCGTGAATCGCCCCTACAAAATACAAGCATCCTTATGAGAAGGAGCCTAAACGCAATCTTTTTTTGTTATAGGTATTTTTCCATAAGAACTTTTATATCTTGCATCTCTTTTTCAGTTAATGCGAATGAATATTTTTCGATGTATGCTTTGAATTTCTCTTTATCCATCGATTTTGGTGCTCTACCTACTCTTCTTTCAAAGTTAGCAAATAGAATATTGTCTGCTTTTTCGTTTGGAAGGTCAAGTCCATTTAATTCCTTATCGTCAAAGCTTAACGTTGTTTTATCTGTGCCGATAAAGGTTGTAACAAGATTAAATAGCCAATCTGCATACTTTTCATCGCAGATAAAGCTGCGGTCAGTACCGAAAATTAGTCTGTCTGAGTATTTACTAAAGAAATTTTTGTAGTAATCATAATTTTTCTCAAACTCAACATACATTTCTCCGCCAGGAGTTAAGTCAACACAGAAATTAGGATATTTTTTGAATAAATTTTCTAAAATTTCAGGCTCTTTGCTACAGAAAAAGAAATGTGCATAGGTCATACAAATATTAGGATAATCCTCAAGAATTTTAATTGCTTGGTCTCTTACGTCCTCATATGAGGTAAAAGTGCCGTCGGTATATGTCCAGCCGCAATCAATCGCCCATTGTGGTGCTCTTTTTAGATCCCAAAATTCATCAGGGTCGTTTACGTGCATTATTACTTGGGTGCCATCCTTTTCAATTTGCTGGTACATTTTATTAAGCTCTTTATGGTTTAGATTTTTGCCGATTCTTTTATGCTCAGTTGGTTTTCCTTCAAGCATTTTTATACCGTCAAAGCCTATTTCCATAAGCTCTTTATATTGAGTTAGTGCGTTCATATCGCTTGGCATATTATCAATAGGCACTTCAATAAGCTCAATACCAGCATGAACGTATGTATTTGGTCTTGCTAATTTGTAAAAGCCGAGCATAATATTGTTGCATACGTTTGAACGATAAAAAGGGATTGAGCAAATATTTATGGCGTGAACACCGCTGTTTGCAACGTAATTATCAAAACATGCGATATAATCCTTGTTATCTGTTCTTGATATATGTAAATGGCTATCAATTATTTTTCTCATTTTATACTCCTACTATTTAATTTCAGGAATTTCAAGAAGCTCTCCGCCACGCTTTGCAGATTCAGCTGCGATAATGCCGGGAAGTGAAATTCTAATGCCCATATCAACGTCAATAGGTGGCTCGGTATCATCAATAATACATTTGATAAATTCACGCATCATTTTTGCATCTACTCCACCATGTCCGTAAACGTCGCCTGTATTTGAAAGCTTAACAGGTATTTCAAAGAATTTTTCAAAGGTGTTTGGAATTTCGTACATTTTTGCAAATGACGTTGCATCCTCTAAAGGCTTTGTTTTATCGGTAAGTATTGAGCCTTTTGTTCCATACATAGCAAAATTATGGTCATATCCAACATACATGCCAAAGCCGATAAATATACGGATTACCGCACCTTTCGCTGTTTTGAAAATTGCTATTCCGTTTTCGTTTCCGTCTCTATATGGGTTGTATTTTGCAGAGTCAGGTGCCATACAGGATACACTTACACAATGGTCGTCTAATATGTAAAGTAATGGACCTAAATTGTGGGTTAAGTATGTTATTGCAGGATTGTATCTTCTCCAATGATTTTCTGGCTCATATGGCTTTATTTCATCAGGATGTGTGGCATGTAAATATTCTGATTCGGCGTAAAGAATTTCTCCGAATTTGCCTGCCTCATACATTTTCTTCCATGCTTCAATAAATGCCCAATAAAAACAGTTTTCACCTGCCATATATTTTAGCTTAGGATGTGCTTTTACAGCATCACGAAGAATTTTCGCTTCCTCTAATGTTTCTATTGAAGGGATTTCACTTAAAACGTGCTTTCCTGCTTCAAGTGCCATTAACGTGTGCTTTGTATGTAAAGGCTTGTCTGTTGCAATATATACTGCATCAATGTCGCTTTTTAGTAAATCTTCAATATTGTCAAAGCAAAGTAAATCCTTTACTCCGTTTTTTTCGTAATCCTCCTTACAGGCTTTTAAGGTTGCGGGGTCGCTATCAGCAATTGCTCGAATAACAACGTTTTTATCACCAATTACTGTCCAAGCAACGTATGCCCCTCTCTTTAAGCCAACTACGCCAAGCTTTATAATTTTATTTTCCATAGTTTCACCTCACAATATTGTGTTAAAATTATTATACCACCCTACAAAATCTTAGTCAACAAGAATTTGGTAAAATATCTAATTTACAAACATTTAATTTTAGGAGTATTGACTTTTGAATTTTTTGCGTGTATAATCGTTTTAAAGAGGTGAGCTATATGTCAAAAAAAAGTAAAAATCAATATGAATCACATGCAGTTTATAATAAAGAATTTTTCATATTTTTGTTAATCAGCATTGTTCTTTTTGTTTTATCCTTCATATTTAATGATGATATGACTATCTTTATCTTCTTGTTAGTTTTTGCTATCATATCATTTTTAGGTGTTTTTTTAGTGCCTATTAAATTTGTATTCACAAGCAAGCAAATACGCCTTGTTTGGCTACTTTCTTTTGAAAAGATTATATTTTGGTCAAACGTAGATACAATTATCGAAAATAACTTTTTCAAAAAAATTGACGATATTGCTAATTATCAAATCATTTACCGTACTACATATAAAGGTAAAACTATTAACAAAGAAGTACAAATACCATTAACTAAAAAGACCAAAACAATTGTAGAAAAATACGCGAAATACAAAATTTTATAAAACTAAGTAAGACTAGTGAATCACCCCCTTGTTCACTAGTCTTCTTTTTTATATGAATAAAGGTCTTACTTGCTTTGAGACAAGTGCGCCTTTTAAGGTTTCTTCCAATAATGAAAATTCTGATACTAACGAGTGAGGCTTTTTAGTTACGTCGTCTTGCTTCATTGGTACGAAAAATACGTTTTTTCTTTCAAGCAAAATGCTTATGTTTTGCAGATTGGCGGACAAAGCATCATTTGAGCAAAGTGCAATAACTGTTGGTCTATCCGAGCGTAAATGTGCCTTTGTTGCCATTGTAACTGACGTATCTGTTATTCCTCTTGCTATTTTGGCAAGAGTATTACCTGTACATGGTGCTACAATTAAAGCGTCAAGATGTATTTTAGGTCCTAACGGCTCAGCATCTACTATCGAGTGTATTACCTTGTTTTCTGTTATCCTCTCTACTTCTTTTATTAAGTCCTCAGCTTTACCGAAATATGTATCGGTGTTATATACGTTCTCACTCATTATCGGTAATATATCATAGCCTAAGCTTTTTAGTCTTTTTAATTCCTCAAGGCTTCTTTTGTGCGTACAAAAAGAGCCGCAAAATGCATAACCAATCATATGTCCCTCTCAAATTGATAAATATGGTAATATTGCATCTAAGATTATTTTTGATGCAGTTTTAGGAAACATTTTTCCCGGTATTCCGTTTCCGTTTATTACGTTTTCTTTGTATGAAAATCCGTTTGCAAGCTCAATGCATATACAGTTTTCAAATTCATTGTTTACGATGCTTGACGGTATTGTGTTAAAAACTACATCGTAATTGCTATTTTTAAGCGGTGCTGAGTTATATCCATCTAAAACTATTTCGTTTTGTATTTCTTTTCGCCTTGCATATACAGATACATCACAATTTAGTGATTTTAGCATTTTTGATAAATACTTTCCTATTCTGCCGTAGCCTAAAACAAGTACCTTTTTGTTTAGCAATGTTTCTTGTACCTCGTTATAGTACAGAGTTATTGCTCCCTCTGCGGTTAAGTAAGCGTTTTTCTTTAAGAAATCCTCATTGTTGGTATAGTCTATTGAGTTTTCTATATACCTTGGTGATAAAACTGTTTTAATTTTACTTCTTTCAAAAAGCGAGTTATATTCGTTATCGGTATACTCTTTTCTTACCGATAAAATAAGTATGTCTGTATCTATCGTATCATTTATATTTGCTAATTTAGAGTTATATTCTAATTCATTTAATTGTTCATTTAGATATTCGTATCTTTTATCATTTGATATAATTGTAATGTTCATATTTGCACCTCAATTATATACTATGCAAAAATAGAAAAAGAGGCAATAAATTTGCCTCTTTAAAACTATTTGTTGTTTTTAGCAATAAGCATATTGATGCTAAAGCCCTTTGCACTGAAATTACGCTCATATTCTGTACGAATGTTTGTTGCATCCATTTCGGAATTATGTAAATCAAAGGTGTGGTATTCAAGGTTAAATGGTGACTTTTCTACCTCCTCTAATGAGAAGTCAAATAAAGGTCTATTATCTGTTTTAAAGTTAAAAGTGCCATTTGGTACTAAAATTCTTGAATACATTTTTAAAAATTCAATATACGTAAGGCGGCGCTTTGTATGTCCCTTTTTGCTCCATGGGTCGCAAAAGTTAACGTAGATTGCATCTACTGAATTATCAGGTAATAGTGGTAAAAGCATTTTTGCATCACCTACCATAAAACGAACATTGCCCATTTCTTCCTTTGTAAATTCAATCGGCTCAGAGCCAAGAGGATACACTGTTCGGTCAGGTGTTTCCCATCCGCCGTTTTTTGCAAGGTCGCCTAAATTTCTTGATTTTGCATAGTTCTCTACCGCTAATACACAAACATCATCAATTTTTTCTATAGCGAGATAGTTATAGTCGGGTTCTTGAACAGATTTACCTCTTATAAAATCGCCCTTGCCACAACCAATTTCAATTCTAATTGGATTTTTATTACCGAATATTTGTTCAGCGTTTTCTATAAAACCTTCAGTTGTTTTTATAGTTAGGTTAGAAAGAAGCGCTCTTCTTTCATTTCCGTGTGATTTTTTTCTCATTCTCATATTGATATTTGCTCCGTTTTTTGTTAAAATAAAATTACAATGTGTATTTTAGCATATTTTTTTAGATTTTTCTACACTTTTTTAAATTTATGGGGGATTTTTTATGACTTATACATTTAAACCGAAAAGAGTTTGCTCTATTGCAATAAAATTTGACCTTGAAAACGGTGTTTTATCTAACGTTTCATTTACAGGCGGATGCGACGGAAATTTAAAGGCTATCTGCAAGCTAGTTGAAGGAATGGAAGCAACTAAGGTAATTGAAATTTTAAGAGGAAACGATTGCCGTGGCAGAGGCACTTCCTGTGCCGACCAGCTTGCACAAGGAATTGAGCTTGCATTAAATGAGCAAAATGAGGATAAATAATGAAAAATTTTCTTATAATTGACGGTAATAGCATTTTAAACAGAGCGTTTTACGGTAATATGCGCCCTCTAACTACAAAAGAAGGTATTCCTACAAACGCTATTTATACAATGTTAAATATGATTAAGAAGCATTTAGATGCTATGAAGCCTGACTACGTTATGGTGGCGTGGGATTTAAAGGCTAAGACATTCAGACATAAGCAATGCGATTTTTATAAAGCTAACAGAAAGGGTATGCCAGAGGAATTGGCTATACAGTTGCCTTACGCTAAGGAATGTCTTTCACTTTTAGGCTTAAAAATGATGGAGCTTGAAGGATATGAGGCGGATGACCTTATTGGCACGGCTTCAAGATTTAAGCACGATAGCGACTTACATGCTTACGTGCTAACAGGAGATAGAGACTCCTTGCAGTTAATAAACGAAAGCACCTCTGTTATTTTGACTAAAACAAAAGAGGATGTTATTTATGATACTGAAAAATTTATAGCTGATTTTGGCGTTACTCCTACACAGTATATTGATGTTAAAGCGATTATGGGCGATAGCTCAGACAATATTCCGGGTGTTGCAGGTATTGGCGAAAAGGGTGCTTTTAAGCTAATTTCAGAGTATGGCTCACTTGAAAAGCTATATGAAGAATATGCCACGTCTTCTCTTTCCGCAGGAATGAAGGCAAAGCTTGAAAGCGGTCGTGATATGGCATTTACCTCTAAATTTTTAGCTACTATTGTTTGTGATGCGCCTATTACTAATGATATTGAGGAGTATGCATATCACGGTGCAGATGCGCCTAAGCTACGCTCTATGTTTACAAAATTAGAGTTTACCTCACTTATTAAAAAGTTTGGGCTTGAAAATGTAGAGTGTGAAAAGGAATGTGCTTGTGTAGATACAGATAAAGTCGAGTGTGCACAGGTTGAGTTAGAATGTAGCATTAATGATGAACGTGAGAATGCAATAGCCGTATATTTATACGATGACAAGCTTTATACCTATAATTACAAGGGAGAGGCTAACATTTATGAGGGCGATGATATTGCAAAGACTCTTGCAAGCAATAAAATTATTTGCCATGACGTAAAGACGCTTTTAAAGGATTATGATTTTGAATGTATATTTGACACAATGCTTGCAGGATACGTAATTTCTCCGTCAGATAATTCATATGACCTTGAAAGGCTTGCTCTTTCCTATGTAAACACTGTTTTTGATGATTACCAAGGGGCGAAAACTATTTATGAGCTTTACAAGGAAATGGTAAGCGTGTTAAAAAAGGACGGCACACTAAATATTCTAAATGAGATTGAAATTCCGCTAGCGTACGTGCTTTCTTCTATGGAAAAGGAAGGATTCAGAATTGATACAGAGGGTATTAAGGAATACTCTAACTACTTAACATCTGTGGCAGAAGCGTGCAAGGAAAGAATTTATATGCTTGCAGGAGAGGAATTTAACATAAATTCTCCTAAGCAGCTTGGAGTTGTCCTTTTTGAGAAGCTCGGCTTACCTCACGGAAAGAAAACAAAAACAGGTTATTCGACAAATGCCGAAATTCTTGAAGAATTGGCTGATAAGCATGAAATTGTCGGCGAAATTTTAGATTACAGAAAGGTTGCGAAGCTAAACAGTACCTACTGTGAGGGACTTTTAAAGGTGGCTGATGAAAACGGTAGAGTTCATACCACGTTTAATCAAACTGTTACTGTAACAGGTCGTCTTTCCTCTACCGAGCCAAACCTACAAAATATACCTGTAAGAACTGAGCTTGGCAGAAATTTAAGAAAGTACTTTATTACTAAAAATGATGATTATATCTTGATTGATGCGGACTATTCACAAATTGAACTTAAGGTGCTTGCCCATATGTCTAAGGATGCTAATATGATAAATGCATTTAGGACAGGCATGGACATTCACGCGATTACCGCTTCACAGGTATTCAAGGTTGATTTAGATAACGTAACTGATGAGTTAAGAAAGCGTGCAAAGGCAGTAAACTTCGGTATAGTTTACGGAATTGGCGACTTCTCTCTCGGTAAGGATTTACACGTTAGTAAAAAGGAAGCGAAGGAATATATAAATTCATATTTTGCAACTTATCCTGACATTCACATATTTATTAATGCTTTAATTGAGTATGCAAGAGAAAACGGATATGCAAAAACTATGTTTGGCAGAATTCGTTATATTCCAGAGCTATCTGCTTCAAACAAGATTACACAGGCATTTGGCGAAAGAGCCGCTATGAATAGCCCTATTCAAGGCACGGCAGCAGATATAATTAAGCTTGCAATGATAAACGTGCATAAGTCCTTAAAGGAAGCTAATATTGATGCAAAATTAATTTTACAGGTGCACGACGAATTGATTATTGAAGCGCACAAGGATTGTGTTGAAAAAGCAAAGGAAATACTAAAAAAGGAAATGGAAAACGCGGTTTCACTTCTTGTGCCATTAACGGCGGATGTGGGCGTTGGATCTAATTGGTTTTTAGCAAAATGATTTTAAAGAAAAACGCCTATGGAAAAATCAATTTATATCTTGATGTTTTAGATAAGCGTGAGGATGGATATCACAATGTGAAATCGGTAATGCAAAGCGTTTCACTTTGTGATGAAATCACGCTTGAGGTATCGGACATTCAAGGAGAAAATGAAATTGATATTATTTCATCAGATAGTAGGCTAAAATGTGATAAAAGCAACCTTATTTATAAGGCATGGTTCAGATTTTTTGAAGCAACGCAGATATTAGGAAAAAAGTGTATTTTTACTCTAAAAAAGAATATTCCGATGGCGGCAGGAATGGCTGGTGGAAGCTCTGACTGCGCCTCTGCTCTGCTGCTTTTAAATGAAGCGTTTGGTAGTCCGCTAAGCTATGAGGAGTTAGTAATTTTAGGCTCTAAAATTGGCGCAGACGTTGCGTTTTGTATCAAGGGTGGCACTTGCATTTGTGAGGGCATTGGTGAGAAAATTACGCCTTTAAAGCGCTTTAAGGATGCATATTTAATTTGCGCTATTGATGAGTCAAGCGTTTCAACGCCCTACGCCTTCTCTCTGCTTGATGAAAAATACGGCACTAACTGTACTGACAGCGGTAATATTTTCTCTGTTATTGACGGTATTGAAGGCGAAAATTTAATGGCGGTTTGTAACGGACTATACAATAAATTTGAAAGCGTGATTATTCCTAAAATTAAAAACGTTCAAGTGATTAAGGATATAATGCTGTCTTGCGGTGCTTTGGGTGCGCTTATGAGTGGCAGCGGTCCATCGGTTTTTGGTATATTTGGCGATGAAGCTTCGCAAATTTCTGCATTTAATGTACTAAAAAATCACGGAATAAATGCTTTTTTATGTAAAACTGTCTAAATTTAAAATTTTTTTATAAAATTCGTTGACAAAACGGTGTTTACGATTTATAATAATTAAAATATTCTGTATTTGAAAGGAAAATTTTTTATGGCAGATTTATTCGATTACAAATTTGGTAAAGAAGGCATTACATTTGACGATGTTCTTCTTATTCCAGCAAAGAGCGACGTTGTTCCTAAGATGATCAATCTTGAAACACATCTTACAAAAAAAATTAAGCTTAACATTCCTCTTATGAGCGCAGCTATGGATACAGTAACTGAGTCCGAGCTTGCTATTGCTATTGCTCGTGAGGGCGGTGTTGGTGTAATACATAAGAATATGACTATCCAAAAGCAAGCTGAGGAAGTAGAAAGAGTTAAGAGAAGCGAAAACGGTGTTATTCGTGATCCATTCTTCTTAGCACCTGAAAATACCGTTCTTGAGGCTGATATGCTTATGGCAAGATACAGAATTTCCGGTGTTCCTGTATGTACAGAGGGCAAAAAGTTAGTTGGTATCATCACTAACAGAGATATTCGCTTCTTATCCGATTATAACGTTCCAATTAAAGACTACATGACAGGTAAGGACAAGCTTATCACAATTAACGAAAAGGAATCAACTCTTGAAAACGCTAAGGTATTACTCAGCCAATACAAGATTGAGAAGCTCCCTATCGTTGATGATGATTTCGTTCTTAAGGGACTTATCACAACTAAGGATATTGAAAAGGCTGCAAAGTATCCTAATACTGCCCGTGATGAATTCGGCAGACTTCTCTGCGGTGCGGCTATCGGTGTAACTGATAACGTTGTTGAGCGTGCAGGCGCATTACTTGCAGTTGGCGCAGACTTCTTAGTTCTTGACTCTGCTCATGGTCACTCAAAGAATATCGTTACTTGTTTAAAGAAGGTTAAGGAAGCATTCCCTAACGCTCAAATCGTAGCAGGTAATATCGCAACAGGCGAGGCTGCTCGTGATCTTATTGAGGCAGGCGCTGACGCGGTTAAGGTTGGTATCGGTCCTGGTTCTATTTGTACAACACGTATTGTTGCAGGTATCGGTGTGCCACAAATTACAGCAATTTTTGACGTTTACGCAGTTGCTAAGGAATATGGTATTCCTGTAATTGCTGACGGCGGTATTAAGTATAGTGGCGATTTAGTTAAGGCTATCGCAGCAGGCGGTGATGTAATCATGGTTGGCTCATTACTTGCAGGTTGTGAGGAGAGCCCAGGAGAAGAAGAAATTTTCCAAGGCAGACGCGTTAAGGTTTACCGTGGTATGGGTTCACTTGCTTCAATGGAAAAGGGTTCAAAGGACCGTTACTTCCAAGAGGGCAACAAGAAGCTTGTTCCAGAAGGCGTTGAAGGTCGTGTTCCTTACAAGGGACCACTTCAGGACACTGTATATCAGTTAATGGGCGGTCTTCGTTCAGGTATGGGTTACTGTGGTACTCCTACAATTCCTGAGCTTAAGGAAAGAGGTCAATTTGTTAGAATTTCCGGCGCTGGTCTTCGTGAATCACATCCACACGATATCAATATCACAAAGGAAGCTCCTAACTACAGCATCCAACAAAACTAAAAAATTCAGGCACACCGGTTGGTGTGCCTTTTTATCTACTCTATTTCGTGTAAACAATCCCGTCTTGACTATAATAATCATTGTTATTTTCAGATACCTTAAAATAAATGTTAAGTTGAATAAATTCGTTTTCGTTTTCTGTTTTATAATATAGCGGTTCGTTAACATCTAACAAAGAATGTGCATCTACAATATTTTCTCCTAAATTTAAAACTAAATTGTATTCAATCAATGTAAACTCATCAGAATTCGTTTCTGGATCAAAATGATATGCTTCCTTTATGCTTTCTTCTTCAAAATATACATGAAAAAAATTTCCGCCTTTTGTTACAGCACCTATTGACTCGACAATGTAACCATCATTGGTTTTATCAGGTATTGTGATTTCAACATTTTGTTCTTCTCTTTTTAGGTATATTCTCGAAACACTTACTTTTTTAGTTATCACATTAATTTCATATTCAAAATTTTCTTCTATAAACTCATTGCCTAAGCCATATCCTACATAGCATGAATTTAATGATAAAATACACAATATTAACAAAATGATTATATTGGCGATCTTGATTTTATTGAGCATTATCATTTATCCCCTTTCAAAAAAACACTTGACGGCTTAATTTTTGTTCCACTTCTGTATATATAGTATAACACACATTTTTTGTTTTGTCAAATAACGCACTTTTCAATTTGAATTAAAAATATCTAATAATTTTTTAAGTAAATGTGATTTTTTTATGAAAATTTTGTTTAAGTTATTGACTTAGTTAATAAATTAGTATAAAATTATATTAAAACTTAGAAAAAGGGGTAAAAATAATGTTTAAAAACTTCAAGAAGAACGATAAGTATTTTACTATTGCGATTTATTCGTTTTTAGTTGTTGCTATGCTTATTGGTTTGATTTTCATTTTAATGAATTTTAATAAAATAACCTCTTTTGTTGAAGGTCTTATAAGCGCTTTAATGTCCTTTGTTTACGGCTTTACTATCGCTTATCTTTGCAATCCAATTTACAAAAGACTTCACAAGCACGTTTTTAAATTTGTTGATAAGAAAAAGGAGCGTCCTAAGACAAGAAAGGGACTTTCAATTTTTCTTACTTACATCATATTCTTTGCTTTAATTACGCTTTTACTTTTCGCAATTATACCTCAAATCGTTAATAATATTCAAGACTTAGGCTCTAATATTATGGTATATGGCGAAAACCTAATAAACGGCTTAAAGAGCTTACTTACTAAGCTCGCAAACGTATTCCCTGCTGTTGAGCCTGATGAAATTATCAGCAAAATTACAGATATGCTTATTAGCGATGGCGGTATTCTTTCTAAGATTACTAACTACATTTTGCAAAACTCCGGTAGCATTTTAGAGGCAGGCTCAGCTGTAATCGGTCATTTATTTGCATTCTTTGTTGGCATTATTTTATCAATCTACTTCCTTATTTACAAGGAGCTTATGGTTGCAAGAGCAAAGCGAATTCTATGCTCTATCTTCAAAAAAGAAAGCTACGAAAAGATCATTAGCTTTGCAAGATATACGGACAATACATTCGGTAGATATTTACTTGGCGCGTTGCTTGATTCAATTATTGTTGGTTTAGTAGTGTTTGCTATTCTTGCTATATTTGGATATCCGCTTGCTCCACTTATTGGCGTGTTAGTTGGCGCAACAAATATTATTCCTTTCTTTGGTCCGTTCCTTGGCGGTATTCCGTCCGCTCTGCTTATTTTAATTCATAGCGACGGCGGTCTTATGTGGGCGCTTGGCTTTGCTGTAATTATCGTAATCGTACAACAAATTGACGGTAATATTATTGCGCCTCATATTCACGGTTCTTCAACAGGTCTTACACCTATCGGCGTAATTCTTTCAGTTACTGTTTGCTCACATATTTTTGGATTTGTGGGTATGCTTATCGGTGTTCCACTTTGGGCAGTTGTTTCATACCTATTCACTATGCTTATTGAAAACAAGCTCAAAAAGAAAAAGATGCCTGTAAACGTTGATTGTTATCGTGCTAAGGACATTTACTCTGACGAAAGCTTTATTAAAGCTAAGAGCGCTATTGAGGCACAGGAAAGAGTTGAGCATCATGAGGCTGTTGAAAAGGCAAAGGCTGAAAACAAGATTTCCGAAGAAATTATCCATCAGGTTGAAGAAAGAATCGTTGATGAAATTATCAACACGGTTGCTGAGGAAATCATACAAAAGGCTGAGGCTGAAAACAAGGCTGAAGAGGATAGTAAGAATTCCGAGGAAAAATCAGAAGAAAAATCCGATGACGATATAAAAGTTGAGGTTATTGAAGAAACTGTAACCGATACAGATAACGAATAATATTTAAAAGCATTTTGTATTTTTTGCAAAATGCTTTTATTTTCAAAAGTATTTGTCAATAATACTATAAAATTATTCTACAAAAGGAGATTATTATGGATTTAAGAATTTGTTCTGTAAAAGCTAGAGAAATAATTGATTCAAGGGGAATGCCTACTGTTGAAGCAACGGTTTGCTTATCATGTGGGGCTATTGGTGTTGCTTCTGTACCTTCGGGAGCTTCAACAGGGATTTTTGAAGCGGTTGAGCTAAGAGATAATGATAAAAGCAGATATTTTGGAAAAGGTGTTTTAAAGTCTGTAAACAATGTGAATAGCATTATTGGTCCTAAGCTTATTGAACATGGATATATAGACTTCTATGGAGCTGACAAGATTATCAGAGAATTAGATGGAAGCGACAATATGAGCAAGCTTGGTGCAAATGCTTCTCTATCTGTATCATTAGCACTTGCTAAGGCTCACGCTTGCGCTTATAAATTACCGTTTTACAGATATTTAGGCGGTGCTTTTGGAAGAACACTTCCCTATCCTATGATGAACATTTTAAACGGCGGAGCCCATGCTTCAAATAATATTGACATTCAAGAATTTATGATTGTACCGATTGGCTTTGGCAACTTTAATGATGCATTGAGATGCGGTTGTGAAATTTACCACTCATTAAAAACAATTTTAAAAAGCAAGGGGTATTCTACCTCTGTTGGGGATGAGGGTGGATTTGCTCCTAATTTATCAAGTGAAAGTGAAGCTCTTGACTTAATAGTTGAAGCGATAAAGCAAAGCGGATATGACACTAATAGAGTTAAAATCGCCTTGGATATCGCTTCAAGTGAATGGTGGACAAAGGAGAAAAAATATCATTTACCAAAGTTAAAAAGTGAATTTACAAGCGATATGCTAATAGATAAATGGTCAAATTTAATTGAAAAATACCCAATTATTTCTATCGAAGACCCTCTTGGCGAGGAAGATTATGAGGGCTGGCAGAAAATAACTGAAAAATTAGGAAAAAGAGTTATGCTTGTGGGAGACGATTTATTTGTAACCAACAAAAACAGATTACAGATGGGATTTGATAATCGTATAGGTAACTCAATTTTGATTAAGCCTAATCAAATTGGCTCGCTATCCGAAACATTAGAGGTTATAAAAATGGCTAAAGAAAAGGGGTATAAAACTATAATTTCCCATAGATCAGGCGAAACGGATGACACTTCTATTGCTGATATTGCGGTTGCGACAAATGCAGGCTTTATAAAAACAGGAGCGCCATGCAGAATGGATAGAAATGCTAAATACAATAGGCTTTTAAAAATTGAGGAAGAAATTAAAAATTAGATTAAAAATTAGAATGTAACCGTTTTAGGAGTCAAGTTAAGATTTTTTTAAATCTTACTTGACTTTTACATATACTGTGTGTTATAATGTTGCAGTATAGAAAATATATTATAATAAACAAGTTGTGATATAAGGTCATACTATCCGGGGCGGTAGCGGTGCCCTGTACCTGAAATCCGCTATAGCAGGGGGGAATTCTCGTTTTTGAGGGTTATTCTTGTGTGGTCAGCACCTTTGGTTGATATGTTGACAGATGAGTCTTGCGCAATTGTCGGCTATGAACCGTGTCAGATGGGGGACCAAGCAGCACTAAGTGGTTGTGATGATGTGCCGTGAGGGTGCTTGTCTCGAGTGGAGATCAATGGCTCGCGCATGTAAGGGTAATTCGAAATTCGGGTGTATGATCTTATATGACAGCTTGTTTTTATATTAAAAAATTTTGTTAGGGGGATAATTATGCATCAGGCGTTATACAGAAAATATAGACCGTTTGTTTTTGATGACGTTTACGGTCAAGAGCATATCACTTCAATTTTAAGACACGAAGCCACACATAATTCAACCTCACACGCATATCTATTTGCAGGCTCACGCGGAACAGGTAAAACCACCTGCGCTAAAATTCTTGCAAAGGTTGTTAACTGCTTAAATCCGAAGGACGGCAATCCGTGTAATGAATGTGAAAACTGCAAGGCGATTGATAGCGGAGCGACCACTGACGTTATTGAAATGGACGCTGCTACAAACACAGGCGTTGACTACATAAGAGATTTAAGAGACAACGTTATGTACACTCCTGCTATGCTTAAAAAGAGAGTTTACATTATTGACGAAGCACATATGCTTTCAGATAGTGCTTTCAATGCTCTTTTAAAGACTATTGAAGAGCCACCTGAACACGTTTTATACATTTTTGCTACTACTGAGCCTCATAAAATTCCAGCTACAATTATTTCACGCTGTCAAAGATTTGAATTCCGTAGAATTGCAGTAAAATCACTTGTTGAAAGACTTATGTTTATTGCAAATAAGGAAGTCATTGATTTAACAGAGGAAGGCGCAACACTTATTGCTAAGGCGGCGCAAGGCGGTATGCGTGATGCAATTAGCTTAATGGAGCTATGCGCAGGCTCACATACTACTATTACAGGCAACCTTGTAAACAGTATTTTAGGTACAAGCCCATACGATAAAATGTGCAACGTTGCTAAAAACATTGCAGAAAAGAAGTATTCTCTGCTTTTTGATACTGTTAACGATATTGTTGTTTCCTCTAAGGACGTGCTAGTGTTCTTTGCAGATTTAACTGCATTTTATAGAGACATGATGATTCAAAAATCATCAGGAAGCGCAAAATATTTGGAGCTTCTTCCAGGCGAAGCTAAAATGCTTGAAGAAACAGCTGCATTATTTAACATGGCTACACTTATTTATCACGCTTCTCTTCTTGATGAAGCATACTCAAACATGATGAGAAACCCATCAAGCAAGCGTTTAATTGCTGAAATTACGCTTATGAAGATGTGTGATCCAAAATTAAGCGATTCAAACGATGCGATTTTATCAAGACTTGCTTCTCTTGAGGACAAGGTAACGCTTCTTTCTAAGGGTGTTATCAACGTTTCCCCTATGGAAGAAACAAAAAATAAAGAAGCTGCTCCTATTCGTGAGGTGGAAAGCGATGAAGAAATCGCAAATGACACCTTAGCGGAAGAAAACGCTTTAAATACAGATAAAGACAATCAACCTGCTCAAAGCATCCCAGCACAAACAGTTAGTGATAACAGCTACAAGCTTGATAATTGGGACGAAATAATACAAAAGGTTGAGGAAAGAGATGCTGCAGTTGGAAGCTTTTTAAAGAGCTGCGACTGTATTTACTCTGAAAAAAATAATAAATATTATATTTTCACAACTGCAAAGCTTATGGCTACCATGCTTGCTATGGATAAAAATAAAAAAGCAATTTTTGATGCTATGCTCTGCTGTGATGTAAATATTGATTCATATGCTCAAATTGAAATAGTATTTAAAAAGTCAAAGACTGAAAAGTCTGATTTAGATATTTTTTAAAATTAACGAAGGAGATATATTATGAAAGCTATTATGCCAAAGGGTCCAAGCATGAATGAAATGCTTAAGCAGGCTCAAAAAATGCAAGAGGATATGCAAGCAAAGCAAGCTGAGCTTGAAGCGAGAGAATATGAGGTTTCAGCAGGCGGTGGTGTTGTTAAGGTTAAGATTAACGGCAAGCGTGAAATTCTCTCAATGGATATTGCTGAGGAAATTGTTGACCCAGACGATATTGAAACACTTTCTGACATTATTGTTGCTGCAGTAAATGAAGCAATTAAAAAGGTTAACGCTACTACTGACGAGGAAATGGCTAAGATTAGCGGTCCTCTTGGCGGATTTGGCGGTATGGGTGGCTTATTTTAATGGATAATTTAATTAAACCACTTGATGATTTAATTGAAAAATTCCGTTCTCTTAACGGCGTTGGTAAAAAAAGCGCAATGAAAATGGCTTTTGCTGTTCTTGATATGCCCGAGAGTGATGCGTTTGACTTTGCACAGGCGATTTTAGACGTCAAAACCAAGATTGGCGTATGCAAATGCTGTCAAAACATTTCAAGCGAAGAAATATGCTCTATTTGTGCGTCAAGTACAAGAGATCATTCTCTTATTTGCGTAGTTGAGGATTATCAAAGCATGCTAGCCATTGAAAAGGTTAAGGAATATAACGGAGTTTATCATATATTACACGGAACGATTTCTCCAATGAAGCAAATCGGTCCTGATAAATTAAAAATCAAGGAATTACTTGACAGAATTAATAACGATAATATTAGCGAAATCATCGTTGCAACTAATGCAACCGTTGAAGGCGAAGCTACTGCAATGTATCTTTCAAGACTTTTAAAGCCTCTTGGAATTAAGGTAACACGTATTGCAAACGGCTTACCTGTTGGCGCTGATATTGAATACGCCGATTCTGTTACGCTTTTCCGTGCAATTCAAGGCAGACACGAAATTTAAAGAAACGAGACTTTACAATGAAATATGTATTTTTCGACATTGAATGTGCCAATTGCTTTCAAGGCAACGGCAAAATTTGCTCATTCGGTTACGTAATTACCGATGAGAAATTTAAAATTCTTGAGAAAAAGGATATTCCAATGAATCCTCACTCTAAATTTCATTTATACGGGAACAAAAAGCATCCGGGCATAGTGCTTGCCTACGATGAAAAAACCTTTAACTCTTCCCCAGACTTCATTCACTTTTACAAGCGAATTCGTAATTTGCTTACTGACAGACACTGTATAAATTTCGGCTTCTCTGTTTTATCCGATGCAGGATACATCAAGAGCGAATGCAGAAGATACGCCAAGCAGATGTTTGATTATGAATTTATCGACGTACAGCGTATTTATACGGACTTTAAGGGACTAGATAACACTCCTTCCTTAATTAAGTGCGCAACTGAGTATGGCGTTACGGAGTCTCAGGATATACATAAAAGCGATGAAGATTCATATTTTACCATGCGTGTGCTAAAGGGATTATGTGAAGAAACAGGACTTACTGTTAATGAGCTGATTGAGAAATATCCTCATTGTCAAGGAAGATGTGTAAACGGTCAAATTGAATCTGAATATTTGAAATTTAAAGAGGAACAAAAGACACATAAGCTATCAAAGATGGAAAAATTAACCGGTAGCTTACGCTCCAACTGGGTTTACAAGGTAGAAGAAAACTATAATGAAGTAAATTCCTATTCAAAAAAGGTATTTATTAATAGAAAATCCACTTCTCCCATTTCATGTAAAAGAGTATGTCTGAGCGGTCTTTATGAGGATTATCATTTCAACGAAATGATGAATATTATTTCTCTACTTGCGCAAAATGGTGCTAAATACACCAAGCGTGCATATGCTTGCGATATTTTTGTAACCTATGATTTGGTTGACAAAAATGGCAAGGAATATAAATGTTATCGTAAAGAAAAAGCAGAAAACGCTATAAATAGCGGCGAAGAAATTAAGATGATTTCCTTTGATGAGCTTTTATCCCTTTTAAATACTACCGAGGACGATTTAAAAATTCTTAACAAAGAAAATTTAGCTCCTTTAAAGGACAGGGATTTTGCTAAAGCATAATAAAATAGACACTCCGTTTGCCACAGGGCTTTTAGAAGGAGTGTCTGTTTTTTTATTTATCTGAATTCTGTTAAATCGTAATTTAGCATTTTGTTTCTTAAAATTGAGTAATGTTCATCCGTCGTGTCGGTTGTTAAAATATCTAAATATTTTTTGATAGCTTCAATTAAAAGCTCAGGATTTAGATATTTTTCGCTATCAGCACAAAGAACTGTATTTATTACTATTTCTCCGTTTGAAAGCGCTGCATTAAAGGAATGAATAAACTCACAAAGGTTAACTGTCTTTTCAGCTCCGCTTTTTGTGATTTTCGTTACGTTGCATTCGTTTTCAAACAGATTTTTAAGAGTTTTTACGGTATCCTCAGTAATTTTAGGAGATGCAAGCTTAATTGTATAATCAATATATGCGATATTTTTGAATTTAACATCTGGCACGTAAACGTCAAGAACCTTCATTTCATCAGGGAAATTTTTTGAAATACGTTCCTTTATTTCATTAGTGTCCATTGGAGTGTTGATTTTAATATCAAGATATTCGCAGTCGCTTTCAACTCCCACAGGTAATGGAACGGCAAAAACAACTCTTGGCTGAGGATTAAAGCCCTCACTGTACCAAATATCAATATCTGCGCGCACCATAATTCTCTGCATTGTTTTGGAAAGGTCAAGGTGTGATATGTACATTAAATTGCCTTTTTTAGAAAATTTAATTCTTATTGGCAAGCCGTTTATTTTTTCTTGGGGCACCATGTTAACTCCTTTCCAAGCTTGTTAGCTCCACAGCCTGAGCATTTTTCCTTGCAGTTTGGTGTGGTTACGCTTTCGTATGCTTTTTTGCTTTCAGAAATTAAAAAGCTCTTGTTTACTCCGATATCGATTACGTCCCAAGGAAGAATTTCATCATATCCCATTCTTCTGGTAGCATAGAAATCAGGATCAATGCCGCAATGGTTAAATACGTCCATCCAATTTTCATAGCTGAAATATTCGTCCCACGCGTCAAATCTCATTCCGCGCTTAACAGCCTCGGCAATGGCACTTGAAAGCTTACGGTTACCTTTGGAAAATACTGCTTCAAGACGAGATACCTTTGCTTCATGCCAATTATAGCGAACCTTTTTATCCGTAATCTTTTCGCCTAAGAAAATTTGCTTATTGCGAAGCTCCTCAAGGGAATTTTGAGGCTCCCATTGGAACGGCGTATGTGGCTTTGGAACAAAGCAAGATACGCTAACTGTTACGGATATTGGCTTTTTAGGTCTTGGCGTAGTGTTATAAAATTCATCAACCACGTGCTTAGCAACAACTGAAATGCCCTCAATATCCTCATAAGTTTCAGTTGGTAAGCCGTTCATAAAGTATAGCTTAACTTGGCTTTTGCCACCCTCAAATGCAAGGCGTACAGCCTTTAATAAATCTTCTTCATAGAGGTTTTTGTTAATGGCATCACGAAGTCTTTGTGTGCCTGCCTCAGGTGCAAACGTTAAACCGCTTGAGCGAACACCGCTAACCTTACGCATAAGCTCCTTTGTAAAGCTATCAGCACGAAGTGATGGTAATGAAAGATTTACCTTTTTAGGATTTGTCCATTCAAGAAGCTTATCCGTTGCTTCATACAAGCAGGAATAGTCGCTTATTGAAAGTGAGGTTAATGAAATTTCGGTATAGCCTGTATTTTCATAGATAGATTTTGCTTGCTGATTTAGTACGTCGGCATTCTTCTCTCTAACCGGTCTAAATACCATACCAGCCTGACAGAAGCGGCATCCTCTGATACAACCACGGAACGTTTCAAGCATAATTCTATCGTGGACGGTTTCAATATACGGTATGATAGGCTTAAGAGGGAAATATGAGGTGTTTAGGTCCGCAACCACCCTCTTCTCTACGGCTTTAGGAACGTCCTCATATTTAGGTTCAAATAAGCTGATTGTGCCATCCTCATTGTAGTCAACGTTATAAAGGGACGGAACGTAGAAGCCTTTTAGGTGTGATGCTTCACGTAAAAACGCAGTTTTTGTGTACGTGCCGTTTTCCTTCATTTGAATATAAAGATTTGCAAGCTCCGGTAATGCTTCCTCGCCCTCGCCTATGCTGAAAATATCGAAGAAATCGGCAACGGGCTCTGCGTTATAGGCGCAAGGTCCTCCGCCTAAAATAATAGGCGCATTTTCGTCTCTATCCTTTGCATAAATAGGAATTCCAGCTAGGTCAATCATATTTACTGCTGTGGTGTAACATAGCTCGTACTGTAAGGAAATTGCCATAATATCAAAATCCTTTACGCTATCCTTACTTTCAAGAGTAAATAACGGAACGTTATTCTTTCTCATTTGCTCCTCCATATCTGGCCATGGAGCAAATACTCTTTCACACCAAACGGTGTCAATTTCGTTTAAAGCACCGTACAAAATACGCATACCAAGATTTGACATGCCTATTTCGTAGGTGTCAGGGAAGCAAAATGCAATTCTTGCTTTTATTTTGCTTTTATCCTTTACGATTTGTCCAAATTCGCCACCGGTATATCTACCAGGCTTTTGAACGTTTTTAAGTATTGAACTAATGTTTTGCATTTTATCTTATTTTGGGCATTACAATGGCGGTAATAATTGACATAAGTAGCATTATCGCAAGCTGATAGCACGTGATAAATATTGAGTTTATTAGTGAAAACAGTCCAAAAATTGACAAACCAACCATTGTTGCGCCTGCTATAGACGCTAAAATTTTTATAACCCTTGTTGCCTTTCTTATATTAGAGATTTTTTTACAAACAGGAATCGCTTTAAGTAAATGCTTAGAGCGTCCTCTTGATACAATCCTTCCATCGCTCTTTGCAGATACAAACGGAATAGATTCCTCGTAAACTAAACGGATAATTTTTAGATCTAAATCATAACCGTTAGTCAAATCGTTAATAAGCGCTTGGTTTATATTAGGGTCAAACGTTCTGATTCCTACACTAACGTTATTTTTGTTAAGATCTGAAACTATATCGATAAACTCCTTATCGATTTGATAATCTAAAAATATTTTAGCGCAAAGCAAGCTATTGCATGCCATATATAAAACGCTGCTTGAGCCTTCATTTTCGCTTATAGGACCAACGTCTATACCACGTGAAGCCATACCGGTTCTATCAGCAAAAACAACGGTATCGTCATCAATAGTTACACAAAAATAATCTTTTCCAGCACAGCTAAATTGAGCTTCAGCAGAATTTTTATAAGCGTCCTTCGTTGCGTTGCCAAAAACGTCAGCTAAAGGTCCGCCAACTATTGTAAATCCACTTGCGGCATAATACAAAATCTTTTCTGTTTTAAAGCTATTAAAAACCTGGAAGGACGTGAGCTTAACGTTATACGGTGGGAAAGGCGTGGTGTCATTAACAGACACTATATCAATCGAGGCAAAATCAGAAATTGCATTTTCGCCTATAATTGTTGTTTCGTCATCGTATAGATATTTATTTCCTTTTAAAAACGGTACGCTGTAGGAATACAATATGCCAACAGGAAGCATAAATAAAATTCCAACGTAGCAAATATTTATAGCTTGGAAAAAGTCATACCCTTTAAATAAAGCGATTACTGCTAAAATTACAGGAATAAATATAGAAAAAGCTATAAAGGTTCTTAAATATGAGCGTAGCATTGGCGGTGTATTGGTGTTAGCAAAATATTTACTGATAAAAGATGCTTTCTTTACTCTTGCAATTTCGCCTTCATATTCATCGTACGATGATGAAAAAGTTTCCGTTTCAGAATCATCATCATTTTGAGTTGATTTTTCAAGATAATACTTATCATCTCTTGATGATACAACGCTAAATCCGTATTTTTCTCTAACAACGTTAACGTAAGAATAAATCAACGTTACCAATAAAATTATTGCAACGGGGAAATTATAAAGCTTCGGCTCATTTCCAAGGCTAATAAAAAGAATAGACAAAATTGAATGAATTAAAGAGCAAATGACAGCTACTACCGCTACAGATTCAGGAATGTAATCCTTTGCTGAGATGGATTTAAGTCCATGATAAAGCTGCTCGTATGAAAAAATAGCGCAGATTAAAAGCATTACAGTATTGCTGATGCTTAGCACATAAGAATTTGCTAAAAAAGAAGATTGAGGGATTTTGAAAAGTCCAATATTCTCAATAAAGAACAATATTGCTGTCAGCAATGACACAATAATCATTTTTGTTCTTATATTTTTCTTAGCAAATTTATACATTCCAATTACGTTTTTTCTTTGCTTTCTATTTACGTACTCATAGGAATCGGAATAAATATTTTCTTTGCTTGTATCAATATCAGAGCTGCTTTCGCTTGCTTTGTTATTTAACGCTTCTCTGTTTTTTGCCTGATAAAATTCGTTTGAATCGCTTTTAGATTTGGCCTTAGAATTACTTCCGCTAAAGAAGCTGACAGAGCCTTTAGAGTTGCTGTGAATATCATCAGCTGTTTTATAATTAGACATTTTTTCAAAAATATCTTTTTTAGGTGGAACTAAAGTATCTCCATCCTCATCAACCAGCAAATTTTCTTCTATAGATATTGTCTGTGGTTCTTTTTGTGTTTTATTTCTTTTCCTTACGGATTCTTTACTGTTACGTACAGATGCTTTTTCAGTAGCATCATCAGTATTTGAATCAAGATCTATTTTAATTTGATCGAGCTTTTCTTTTTCCATAGATCCTCCTTACAAATTTGTTTTGCTTTTAATTATCCACGTTGGATTCTAGCCACGTGGCATAAAATTACAGATGCAGCGGTAGATACGTTTAACGAATTTACCTTGCCGTACATTGGAATAGATACAATGTAATCGCTGTTTTCCTTTAATAGTCTAGAAACACCATTACCCTCTGACCCAAGAATAATGCCACAGCCGCAATTAAAGTCGGTTTCGTAATAGGGGGAGCCGCCTGCTTCGGCAGCGAAAATCCAAAGTCCCCTTTCCTTTAACTCCTCAACCGTTGTATTTAGGTTGGCAACCTTGGCAATAAGCATATGCTCAATGGCGCCTGCCGAGGATTTATATACGGTAGGTGTAATACCAACTGAGCGGCGCTTTGGTATGACAACACCGTGTGCGCCTGCGCATTCCGCGCATCTTATAATAGCGCCTAAATTGTGTGGGTCTTCAATAGAATCGCAAATAACGATAAGTGGCTTTTCGTTTCTCTCGCTAGCTAATGCAAGCATATCGTCAATAGTTGAATATTCCTTCATGGCTGCTATAGCAACGATTCCTTGGTGGTTCGCACCCTCGGCTAAATTATCAAGCTTTTGCTGTTCAACCTCAATAATTGGAATATTTTTGTTAGATGCTTCTGCAATTAGCACGGTAATAGAGCCTTCTCTATCGCCTTTTCTTACGTAAATTTTGTCAACGCTTCTTTCGCTTTTTAAAAGCTCTCTTACAGCATTTCTGCCTACAACAATACCGTTATCCTCTTTTTCCTCGAATGATTCATTTGAAAATGATTCGTATTTTCTAAATCCATCATTTCTTTTGAAGCTATCGTTCTTCTTATAGCCATTAGTTTTTTTATTGTTAAATTTAGTATCTTTCACTTTACAATCTCCAAGCTTTGTTTATTATTTTATTTTAACATATAATATTAGATTTGTACAGTATTTTTGACAAAAAAATCACATCTTTACTAAAAGTGTAAAGATGTGATTTAAAATCATAAATTTTTTATCGGTTTAATCCAAAAAAGTAATTACTGATTTTTCATCTCTGCAAAGCATTCGCTGCAGTAAACAGGTCTGTCGTTGCTTGGTAAGAAAGGAACCTTTGCTACCTTGCCACATTTAGCGCAAACTGTTTCGTGCATTTCCTTTGGTGCTTTCGCAGCGTTCTTTCTTGCATCTCTGCAAGTCTTACATCTTTGTGGCTCATTTTGGAAGCCCTT
The DNA here is from genome assembly GCA_045632345.1 of Eubacteriales bacterium. Classification (GTDB taxonomy): domain Bacteria; phylum Bacillota; class Clostridia; order Oscillospirales; family CAG-272; genus RGIG2000. The sequence continues at coordinate 350,337 of JAZQWM010000018.1, forward strand.
CTCTGCATAGAACTCTTGCTCGCCCGCTGTGAAAACGAACTCAGCGCCGCATTCCTTGCACACTAATGTCTTGTCCTCAAACATTTTCTACTCTCCTCATAGGTTTAATATATACAAAGCTAATAGCTAAGTATTAATGTCAGACTGTTTTTTAAGCTTTGACCTGATTCTGAAAATCGCATTATTTACCGATTTTTCATCCTTGCCTATTTTTGCTGAGATTTCTTTTGCTCTTGCACCTTGTGCGTATAACTTAAATATACGCAATTCGTAATTAGATAAAACCTTCTCTGCTAAAGATATTAGCTTTTCTTCAAGCTCACGCTGAATAACAGTGTCCTGTAATGATTTAGTTTCTTCTTCATCATTACTTTTGCTTTTCATTCGCTTTTTAGAAGTAGCGCGTCTTAAACAGGATATTAACCTATTTCTTACGCAAGTCTTCGCAAAAGCACCGAACGTTACCTTGCCGTTTTCCATATCGAATTTAACACAAGCATTATAGAAGGCCAACCTTGCTTCTTGCATAAAATCATCCTTTATGCTTGCTTTGTCGATATTCTCGGGATACATATCGGAATATTTTTTGGACATAACGTCTAATAGCGCCTTGTATTTTTTACATAAAGCTTCAAAGGCACAATCGTCATTTTTTCTAACCTTACTTAATAAATCAAGAATTTCTTCCATAGCACCTCATATCCAAATATCATATATTTATTTTATATGACGTTATCATAATATCAAATTATTTAAGTTTTGTCAATAGTTTTTTACATTTTCTAAGAAAATTTATATTTTTTTAATATTTTTTTGTGCAAAATGACAGTTTTTTTAGAAAATTCTGTAAAAAATAGCAGCCGCAATAAAAATCACGGCTGTATCAATTATTCAAATATGTAATTTCTTTCTCCGGAAACTAACGCTAGCATGCCTCTAAATACAATTTCAGGCTTTTTTCTGAAATTGATTATCATATTGTCTGCTTCGTTTTTAGAGTCAACCTCAATATTGATGTCAAGCACCTTTCTACCATTCTCTATAATCTCACAGTGAACTAAATATTTTCCGTTTGAAAGGTCGGTATAATAACAATCTATTGAAGCGTTTCTTTTTCTAAACGATAGGTGTCTTATTGCGCTTCTGTAGCTTGCTTCCTTAATACCGGGAGACAACGTGTCGCTTAGCTCTGTAGCGATTGATTTTCCTGTTTCGGTAACAATATATAGTGCTTCTCCACCTTCTGATTTTTCAACCTCTAAAACGTGGGACATATCTATAAGCTCGGCGAAGCAATCTGCACAATCAAAGTAACTAACGACATTTTCCTGATGCATTATTGAGCATACATCAGCGCAGCTTAGAGGATAACCTATTCTGTCCATTAGATACAAAATAAAAATTTTGATTTCATTTTTATCTACCATTGGTATTTGCATTTTCATTCTCCTGTCTTTTTAGTGTAGCTTATCTATAATAACACATTTATTTTCATTATTCAACAATTATTTTTCTTTTTTCAAAAAAATATTTTTCATTTTGAATAATGATTTCGGATTATAAATATACTTAATATAGAACTATTTTGATGGAGAGTTTTATGAAAAATACAGATTTAATACCCATTGAAAGTAAAATCTATAAAAACGATAAAAGAAAAAGGAAGTCATCGTTTTTTAGAAAATTTATATGCTATTTATTAGCTTTAACGATATGCTACGTGTCGTACGTGAATTTTGACAAAATCAAGTCATTTATTTGCGATTTAAGCGCAGATTTTGAAAGTGAGCATGAAAACATCACTAGTGAAAACAATACAAATACGCAGGGAAATGACAACGAAAACAATGACCAAGTACAAGAGGAAAATATTGCCACTATTCCAGAAAACGCCAACAAAATACATGGTATAACGTCAATATTCAGCCAAATAAACAATAAATCGACCTTGGATATTGACCCAGAATTATCAAATGAAGCTCTTCCGCAGATTAGTGAAACCTACGCAAAATACGGAAAGGATGCGCCTCACATTTTGATAGTTCATTCTGCATGTCAAGAAGCTTATTCAAACGGCGAATATTACTTTATAAACGATAACTTTTACAGCTCAAATAACAACGTAAGCGATATTGGGAAATTGATTTGCGATACTTTAAACGAAAACCACGTTAACACAATACATATTGACCAAATATTTGGAAGCGGCGGAATATATCATTCAAGGGATTATCTTGAAAGCGCAGTAAATGAAGCTTTAAGAAAATATCCCAGCATTAAAATAGTTTTAGACATTTCGAGAGGAGTCATTATTAACGATGACCTATCTATGAACAAAGCGGTAACGGAATTAAACGGAAATACTGTTTCCCAGATTAGTCTTACCGTTGGATCTGACATTGAAAACGGAGTAATTTACTATAAAAATTTGAATTTTGCCAACGCTCTTTACAAAGAAAGTAACAATTTAGTCTATGATATAACGGTTGCTCCCTTTAAGCTATCACAAAATATAGAGCCGTTATTTTTGAAAATTGACGTAGGAGCATATTCTAATTCATTTAAAGAAGCTTCTTTCTCAGCGTATGAGCTTGCCAATATTATTTGCAGATTATTAAGTCAAGGCTGACAAAATTTTAACAGTATCGTTTTTAATAACACAGCTATAATGCTCGTTAAGATATTCAACCGTCGAATTTTTTATGTATTTTGCGTATTCCAGCAAAAATGCATATTTAAGAGATTTAAAATTTGTATTTTCTAAAACAAGAAAGTACTTCTTTCTGTCTTCATCATAAAAAACAGAGGTTTTTTCTCTGTGCTTAATTTCTTTTAGTCTGTAACTAACCGCAAGAAGCTTATCAAAGCCGTCAAGCTCATAAATTGTCGGTAAGGATTTTTTCTTAACGTCTGTTTCCGATGCTTTATCTCTGTACACCCCTTTGCTTGCCTCCGTGTTAATACAGCTTATGTATATTTCGCAGCCGCCATTTTTTGATGGAAATATTTCAGTAAACAGCTTTTTATTTGAATAAGCAAAATCGGCTTTTAATTTAATTTCTTTAAGTAGCTGGGAAAAGCTCTCCTTTATCTCATCCTCACTTAGTTGATTATTATCTGAAATATTATATTTTATTGTTTCCTGTTCATTCAGGGTAACCTTGACGGCTTGCTTTCCTATACGTAATATTTCCATGGTTTACACCTCCCTCTTACATTATATGATTTTCTTTAAATTAGTGCAAGGAACAATATTTGTAAAATTTGATCATAAATGTATTTTTGCAGATTTTATTTAATATAATTTATTAGAAAGAAAAGGAGTTTTATATGAAAAGGTATATTATTTTTTGTTTAATTTTAATTTCAGCGTTTTGCATATGCGCCTCGGCATCCGACGTTATATCTCCTGCTATTGAGGTAATAGCTGAGCAAAACGAAATGATAAAAACAGGACTTGTTCAAGATGGTACTATTTTGTTTGATACATATGATTTTGACGTTTCCCTTGGCGCAAACGTAAAAAGTATAACAGTTTCCTCTTTGCCAAGCGAAGCTGACGGTAGATTGATGCTTGGTAATTTATACGTAGTTGAAAATCAAGTTATAGCAAGAGAGGACTTCTCTTTATTGAAATTTGTGTCAGCAACTCAAAGCGAAGCAACGGATACAACGTTCAAGTTTGAGCCAAACGACTGTGGATATGAAATCAAATGCATGCTAAGGTCTATTGAAAACGTAAACTTCTCCCCTGTTGCATCAAACGGCGAAGTAGTTAGCGTATGGACACAGGAAAACATTTCAAGCTACGGCATTTTAGTTGGATATGACCCAGACGGGGACGATTTAAAATTTGAAATAGTAAATTATCCTAAAAAGGGGCTATTGAAGCTAACAAACAGCGACACAGGCGACTACATATATACCCCCTACGAAAATGCAAGAGGTACAGATGCTTTTTCGTACAGAGTAAGAGATAGCTACGGAAATTATTCGGAAACTTGCACAGTAGATATTAAGGTTGATAAATTAAGAGTGAGCTTAGTATTTAACGATTTAGTAAGCGAAAAATATTTAAACGCTGTTATCGTAATGAAAGATCTTGACATTATGGAATGTGTGGAAAACAGCGACGGAACGTTTTCCTTTAAGCCTGATGAAAAGATTACAAAGGAAGAATTTGTTTATCTTTTAATGACTACCTTGGGAGCCAAAAACGTGCCTACGCTTGATAAAACAAGATTTGCAGATAACAGTGAAATATCGCCACAGTACAGAGGATATATTGAAGGCGCTACTTCTCTTGGAATTGTAAGTGGAGAAAACAAAAGCGACGGATTATATTTTAACCCTAAAAAAGAAATAACGCTTGCAGAAGCAGCTACGATTATAAACAACATAATTGGAGCAAAGGCTAATAACAAGCAAACCTTCAAGGATGATGAAAGCATCCCAAGCTACGCAAAGGATGATGTATACGCTTTGGTAGAAGCAGGAATAATTAACAAAGAAAGCGGTGAAATCAAAGCAAACAATCCGCTTTCACGCTCACAGACTGCTCAAATTTTACTTTCTCTTTTGCAATTTAGAGGAAAATTAAACTAAAAAAATGCCGCAATGTGTCGATAATTACACATTGCGGCATTTTATTTTACTTTTGAAGCATTTCTTTTATGCGGTTTTCGTTAGGTGTTACATATGCAGTCCAGTTAACGTGGTATATTACGTATCCAGGCTTTGAGCCTGCAGGCTTTTTAACGTGCTTAGCGTTAGTATAGTCAACCGCAATATTGTTGCCCTCTGCTTTTGAATAATATGCGGCAATTTCGGCAGCCTCGGTAAAGTCCTTTTCACTTGGCTCTTCTCCGTGAGATTGCATAAGAACGTGAGATCCCGGCATGTTTTTAACGTGAAACCACCAATCAGCTTTTTCAGCAACCTTCATGGTAATATAGTCGTTTTGTACATTGTTTTTACCGCAAAGCACAGTATAGCCGCCGCTTGTTTTGAATTTTAAGGGTTGAGGCGCGCCCTGCTTAGCTTGAACATAATTTTTCATTTTCGATGCGTATCCGCTATGAAAAAGCTCATCGCGTATCTGTAAAAGATCGCTTTCCTTCTCTGCCTTGGTTAAAGATTCAAATACGGTTGATATATATTCAAGCTCATTTTTAGCAATTTCAATTTGCTTTGAAAGCTCTGTTTTTGCTTTTTTTAGCTTGTTATATCTTTTATAGTACTTTTGAGCATTTTGTGATGGAGATAGCTTTTCATCAAGGGGAATATCAATCATCGGACATTCATCGTCATAATAGTTTACCACCTTGGCACTTAACACGCCTTTTCTTATCATATGAAGATTAGCTGTAATAAGGTCTGCCATAATGCGATATTTATCAGCTTCCTCACATTGCTCTATTTCTTCGGTTTGTAATGCGATTTTTTTAGTAATTCTTGATTCGGCATTGATTAAAAGCCTTAAAATATCGCTTGACTTTTGCTTTATTCTTTCATTTTGACCTTTTTTTGAATAATAAGCGTCTATAAGCTTTGAAAAGCTTTCGTATTCTATGCTCTTATACTTGCTTCCTAAATATTCAAGCGGAAAATATGAAAATTCAAATGGATTTTGCGCCTCGTCAACTATTAAATACGGCTTTAAATCCATATTGCGCATTTTTTCTGTAAAATCTAAAAAAGTGTCAGAGAGTGTCTGTTTTTTCGCTTCAAAAAGCTGAGAGTCGTGGCTTCTTGTTACGCTATACGTTAGCTGTCTTGCAGTTGATGGAGCTATGCCTAAGAAGTTGGACGTAATAAACTTTTCGCACTTCATTTCCTGTGAGGATCTATCGTATGCTTTCAAAAATTGTTCACTTGTTACGTCTAAGGTTTCTAATTTATCCTGCTTTGGCGGAAGCTCATACTTCATTCCAACTAAAAGCTGTCTTTTGTCGCTTGTGGAAAAATCAATAGGCTTCATGATAGCAAGCATTTTATAATTGGCGTCGGCTAAGATTATGTTACTGTATTTGCCCATAATTTCGCAGATTAAGTATTTTTTAACCTTAAAGCCCATTTCATCATAAGCGTCAAATTCAAGCTGACACACTCTTTCATAGCCTAAGCATTTTGCATCTGTCATTTTACCACCGCTTATATGCTTACGCAGAAGCATACAAAGCATTGGCGCTTTTTGAGGATTTTCTGTTTGCGCTTCTGTTAAATTTATTCTTGGGCAGTTAGAGCCTGCATTTATTAAAAGCTTTACGTTTCTTTTCGCAAAGCTCATTGAATGAAGCATTAAAACAATTTCATCGTTTGAAGGCTGATAGACCTTCTCTATTTTACATTCGCCAAGCTGTTTAATTTCATTAACAACCAAACGAAGCATACCTGCATCAAATGCCATTTTTATCTCCTTATTGGTTAGAGTTACTTATATGGGTATATTTTACACTATTTTTGCTGTTAAGTCAAATATTTTTTATATTATTTTAAAATATATATGGAAAATTCAAAACATTTGTGCTATACTGTATTGTAGCAATCTTATAGGCAGTATTAACCCATACTGTCTAACATGCGAATTCCCTTGATTGCTTGAAAGGATACTAAATGCAAAACAATAAAAATTATCATGAATTCGGCGAGCATATGACTTTACCTCTTATCCCTCTTACGGGTGTTGTGTTCGCTTATCCTAAGGTTTCAATAACAATAGACGTTGTTACTCCATCTATAAGAAACGCCATTGAATCTAGCGAAAGAAGCGGCTCTCCTGTGTTTATCGTTACACAGAAAAATCCATTTGCTGTTAAGGTAGAAACAAACAATCTTTATGAGGTTGGTACTGTTGCCAGAATTAAGCAAATCACAAGACGCGGAGATAAGCTATCTGTTACTTTTGATAACGTATGCAGAGCTATAACGATAAATGCCTTTGCCGTTAGCGGATACTATATGTGCGACGTTCGCACAAAGGTGCTTGAAATTGACGATATTGACAATGCTACTGCATCAGCACTACTCAACGTTTTAAAGGAAAAGGCTAAGGAAACAGTTGGCATTTTTGCATCTCCTTCTAAGGACTTAATTAAAGAAATTGACGGAACTACCGATATTGGCTTTTTAAGTGATTTGGTGGGTGCGACAGTTTTAACCGATTCTAACGATAAGTATGCTCTTCTTGAGGAATTTAACGAATACGTAAGAGCTGAGCTTGCGATTTCCCTTATGGAAAAGGAAATCCATTTAATTCAGCTAGAAACCTCAATTAAGAAAAAGGCTGCAAAAAACATAGAGGAAAATCAAAAAGAATATTTCTTACGTGAGCAAATGAAGGTTATTCAAGCGGAGCTTGGTAATGACTCTCAAAGCGAGGCTGAGGAAATATATGAGCAAATTAAGGCTAAGCACTTCCCTAAAAAGGTTGAGGATAAGCTAACTAAGGAGCTTATTAAGTATAATAAAGCGCCTTTTGGCTCTCCTGAAAGCGCTGTGCTACGTACATATCTTGAAACGTGTCTTGAAATTCCTTTTGAAAAATATACAAAGGACGAAACAAGCGTTAAAAACGCAAGAAAGGTACTTGAAAGAGACCACTACGGACTTGAGGCAGTAAAGGAAAGAATACTTGAATTTATTGCCGTAAAGGAAATGAATCCTGACATTAAAAATCAAATTATATGCTTAGTAGGTCCTCCGGGTGTTGGTAAAACATCCCTTTGCTCCTCTATTGCTACTGCTTTAAAGAGAAAATACGTTCGTGTTTCCTTGGGTGGCATAAGAGATGAGGCTGAAATTAGAGGACACAGAAAGACTTACGTTGCTGCTATGCCAGGTAGAATCATCAACGCTTTGATTGAATGTCAATCAGCAAATCCTTTAATGGTGCTTGATGAAATTGACAAAATGACGTCCGATTCAAGGGGCGACCCTGCTTCTGCAATGCTTGAGGTTCTTGACGGAGAGCAAAATAAGACTTTCAGAGACCATTTTGTTGAAATGGACGTGGATTTATCACGTTGCATGTTTATTGCAACTGCAAATTCTCTTGAATCTATTCCAAAGCCACTTATAGACAGAATGGAAATCATTGAGCTTTCATCCTATACTAGAACGGAAAAGTTCCATATTGCAAAAAACCACCTAATCTCCAAGCAATTCAAGCGTCATGGACTTAATAAGCGTATGCTAAAAATAAGCGACGATGCTATTTACTCCTTAATTGATTCTTATACCGCCGAGGCAGGTGTTAGAAACCTTGAAAGAGCTATCGCTTCTCTATGCAGAAAGGCTTCAAAGGAAATTATCGAAAACAGCGCAAAGTCAGTTAGCATAAATGAAAGCAACATTGAAAAATTCCTTGGCGCTAAAAAGTATGAGGCTGAAAAGATTGATGAAGAAAACCAAGTTGGCGTTGTAAACGGAATGGCTTACACATCTATTGGCGGAGATTTACTTAAGATTGAAGCTTCTATTATGAAAGGAACAGGAAAGCTACAATTAACAGGTAAGCTTGGTGAGGTTATGCGCGAAAGCTGCGAAATTGCAGTTAGCGTTATCCGTCAAAATGCTGAAAAGCTTGGAATCGACCCTGATTTCTATTCCAAGTACGATATTCATATTCACGCGCCTGAAGGTGCAGTACCTAAGGACGGACCGAGCGCAGGTGTTACTATCACTACCGCTCTTGCAAGTGTTCTAACAGGCAGAGCTGTAAGACGTGATATTTCAATGACGGGCGAAATTACGTTAAGAGGTAAGGTATTACCTATTGGCGGGCTTAAAGAAAAAACTATTGCTGCTTACGGTGCAGGCGTTAAAAACATTATTATTCCTACAAAGAACGTGAAGGATATTGAAAGTATTGATAAGGAAGTACGCGATAGCGTTAACTTTATTCCTTGCGATAATATTTTTGAGGTGTTGAATAACGCTTTTGCCGATGAGGAAATAATTGCTATTATAAGACAATATACAGGAAGCTATAACAAATGAAAATAAACACTAACAACGTATCATTAAAAATCAGCGCAGGTGATCCTAGACAGTTTCCAAGAAATCCACTACCTCAGATTGCATTCTCAGGTAGATCCAACGTTGGAAAAAGCTCGCTTATAAACACTCTACTAAACAGAAAATCTATGGCAAGAGTGTCCTCTGCTCCCGGTAAAACCATTACTGTAAACTTCTATGACGTGGATAAAAAGCTATTTTTAGTAGATTTACCAGGATACGGATACGCTAAGCGCACAAAGGAAGATCAATTAAAGTGGTCATCCTTAGTTGACGGATATTTTACCAACAATCAAAACATCGACCTTTTGAAGCTTGTTGTTCAGCTTGTTGACTCAAGAATTGGACTAACTAAGGACGACGTTGATATGGTTTCATTTATGAACCAAATGGATATTCCATATATTATTGTTGCTACAAAAACAGACAAATTAAATAAGACTGAGAGAGAAAAATCCGTTACCTCTCTTATCACTAATCCTATTTTACGTCAAGGTACACAAATTATTATGTTCTCTTCTGAATCAAAAGAGGGTAAAAATGACGTATGGGATGCAATAATCAATTATTCTGAGGATTAATTTTTTTAAAGGTGGGAAATGGGACTTCTAAACGATTTATTGTTTGAGCTACTTGACATCGTTATTACTATACCTATTGTTCTTTTTGCTCTTACATTTCACGAGTTTTCGCACGGCTTTATTGCGTACAAATTAGGCGATCCAACCGCTAAATATATGGGTAGGCTTACGCTTAATCCTTTAAAGCATCTTGATCCTATTGGCACGCTATGTATGATTTTGTGTCGTTTTGGTTGGGCGAAGCCTGTGCCTGTTGATATGAGACAATTTAAAAATCCAAAAAGGGATATGGCATTTTGTGCCATAGCAGGACCTTTATCTAATCTCTTGCTTGGCTTTTTAGGCACTCTTATATACTGTCTTTTAGCTTTTATTTTCCCAAACATCTTAAACAATTACTATTTAACCTACTTTTTATCTTCTTTTGCAATTTTGAATATTTATCTTGCGATTTTTAATTTAATTCCGTTGCCTCCATTTGACGGTTCAAGAATTTTAACTGCATTTTTACCGGACAAATATTACATTAGACTAATGCAAAATGAAAGAAAAATAGCTCTTGGATTTTTTATCGTGCTTCTTGTTGATTCAAGATTTTTAGGCGGATATATTTCCGGGGCTTTGTCAAATATTGTAAATTGGATTTTTAACATCTTTATATCATTTATTTATCTTTTCTTGTGAGGAAAAAATGGACGAACAATTAATGTATAAATTAGAGGTGTTTGAAGGCCCTCTTGACTTGCTTTTAAATCTTATTTCAAAAAACAAGATGAACATTGAGGATATTCAAATAGCTATTATTTGCGATCAATATATGGAATATATTGAAAATGCAGAAAAAATGAATATAGATTTGTCTGCCGACTTTCTTGTAATGGCTTCACAGCTTATGCTTATTAAGAGCAGAATACTTCTGCCAAGAGCCCAAGAGGATGAAGAGGACCCTGCTGAGGAGCTTGCCCGTATGCTTTTGGAATACAAGCACGCAAAGGAAGCTTCACAAAAGCTTGGAGATTTATTCTCACAGTATAATGGCAGACTTGAAAAGGACACAGATGAAATTGCGCCTGACCGTACTTACGTTGCAGAGCATGACGTTTATCTGTTGCAGGCTGCTCTATTAAGAGTTATGAACACGATAGAGGTTACCGATGAGGCTGCTGAGGAAAGAATCAGACCTCTTATCAGCACAAAAACGGTTTCTGTTGGCGAAAGAGTGTACTCTATTTTACGTATATTCTTAACCGAAGGACATAAGCTTAACGTATTAAAGTGCTTCAAAGACGTTTATACAAAGCATGAAGCTGTTGCTACGTTTATGGCTATTTTAGAGCTATTAAGAGCGGGACGCGTTACACTTGAAGAAAACACCGAGGACTTTGAGGTTGAAGGCGTTATTGTGGTTGAAAAAGGGGTTTATTTAAACTTATACACAGGCAAAATAAGAAATCAAGCAGAGGAAAACAATGGATAACGAAAACAAAGAAATACATGAAATTGACTATGAGGATATGGAAAGCGCCATTGAGGCCATTCTATTTGCCGCAGGTCATCCAATGGAATATATTAAGCTTGCTGAGGTATTAGGCATTGGCGAGGTACAAGCCAAAAGAAGAGTTAAGAACTTTGCAGAAAAATATAACTCTGACAAAAAGAAGGGTATTATGCTTCTTGCGTTTGAAAGCACATGTCAGCTTTGCACAAAGGAAAAATATTTGCCTTTTATCAAGGACGCTTTAGGAATTAAGAAGGGCGGTAATTTATCTGCATCTTCTCTTGAGGTTTTGGCAATAATTGCTTATAATGAGCCTACAACAAGAGCGTTTGTTGATAAGGTAAGAAAGGTTGATAGCGCATACGTTGTTAACTCTCTTTGCGAAAAGAATTTGATTGAGGCTTGTGGACGTCTTGATGAGCCAGGCAGACCTCATATTTACAGAACTACTGAAACGTTTTTAAGATGCTTCGGTATTGATTCCCTTGAGCAGTTGCCTTACGTTGATTTACCAAGAGGTAAAAATGAGGGTGAAATTATTCCTCTTGATATTGAAGTGCCTACTCCAAATGAGGAAAACGATGAAGGCGACGAAAATGAGGCTGTTACCAGCAGCACAAGCGAAAACGCTAACGATACATATGAGGATGAAAATGATTTAATCGGTCCTGAGGACGATTTAATTGATCCTGATGAAGAAGACGACTTAATTGACCCAGACGAAGAGGACGATGAGGACTAATTAAGTAAAATACACGGTAAGGAGGGATAATTTTGATTGCATTATATATTATTCTTGGAATTATCCTGCTTATCGGTTTGCTTTTACTTTCAAGAGTTAGATTGATTATAAATTTTGATGCGGATTTAAAGGTTTATTTGAGGTTTTTGTTCATTAAATTTAACCTTTTTCCTGAGCCATCTAAGCTGCCTAAACGAAAACGCAAAAAAAAGAAAAAGGAAATCTCTGCAAGCAGTCGGTCAGCAAACGATGAAAGCTCACAAAAAAAGAAAGAAGATCCCTTAATAAAAAAGCTTTGGTCAATACGTGAAATATTGCTCCAAACTATTGAAAGATTTTTGGGCAAGGTTCATTTTAAATTTGTTAGGCTAAACGTTATAGTAGGATGTGAAAATGCTGCAGCTACTGCTCTGCTTTACGGAGCTGCATCTCAGGGTGTTGCATACTTAATTGAGACTCTTGATAATATTTCAAACGTTGATATTTCAAAAAGCTCGGAAATATCGGTAAAAAGCGATTTTATATCGCAAAAATCGGAGCTAAACGGAAAAATTGTACTATATATAAGTGTTGTACATATGATTTATGTTATCATACACTTCATGAAAAAATTTATTAAATCTAAAATGGGAGAATAAATTATGGATACTAAACAAAGCGAAATCATTAAAGCTGCTCTTGAAAACGTAAGAAGCATGGTTGATGCAAATACTGTTACAGGTACACCGATTACTACTGATAGCGGAACTGTTATTATTCCTGTATCAAAGGTGTTTATTGGACTTGCTACCGGCGGTGTTGATTATTTTGGAAAGAAATCCGTATCCGCTCAAAACTTTGGCGGTGGCGGTGGAACAGGCGTAACCGTTTCTCCTGTTGGTTTTCTTGTAATTGAACCAAACGGTAAGGTTGATTTACTAAATCTTAACTATGAGCCAAAGGATCCTATTTCTCAGGTGCTTAGCTTCATTGAGGGCTCTCCTGATCTTATTGAAAAATTCAAGGGACTTTTCGCTTCAAAAAAGGATGACAGTGAGAATTAATTTTTCAAATTATTTGGAAATTTAATTATTTTATTAAAATTTCTTATCTGCACATACTAATCTTGAAATTATTTTGAATTTTAGAGGATATTATGTGCAGAATTTTTTCCTATATAATTTGTTCTGTTTGTCTTGTATTGCTTTTTTGTTTTGTATGCTCTGCTACTGACGTTTCTGCAAGAAGCGCTTATGCGTTAGAGTATGAAAGCGGAGACTGCATTTATGAAAAAAATTCCGATTTAAAAATGGGCATGGCAAGTACAACGAAAATAATGACCGGGATTTTGATTATTGAAAATCTACCCTTGGATAAGGAAATTAAGATTTCAAGCGAAGCCGTAGGCATTGAGGGTTCTTCAATCTATCTAAAGGATGGGGAAACGCTTTCTGTTGAGGAGCTTCTTTACGCTTTGCTTTTAGAAAGTGCAAACGATGCGGCAGTAGCACTAGCTATTGCGGTAAGTGGAAGCGTTGACAGCTTTGTAGATATGATGAATGACAAAGCGCAAGCTTTAGGACTTGAAAATACTCATTTTACAAACCCTCACGGTCTTGATAATGAGGAGCATTATACTACTGCTAAGGATTTGGCGATTTTGGCAAAATATGCTATGAGCAATCCTGTTTTTTGTGAGGTTGTATCTACCTATAAAAGGGTAATTCCTCTAGGAGAGGACGGCTCACGTGTTTTAATAAACCACAATAAGCTGCTCAGAACCTATAAAGGAGCTATGGGGGTTAAAACGGGATTTACTAAAAAATGCGGCAGATGTCTTGTTTCCTGCGCTGAGATTGACGGTGTAAAGATAATCGCTGTTACCTTAAACGCGCCTAATGACTGGAATGACCATGCAAAAATGCTTGATTTGGGATTTTCTACCTATGAAAATATTAAACTTGCAGATGCGGGAAACTATACTATTTCCTTAGATGTGGTAAACGGAGAAAAAAGCTCACTTCTCTGCTCAAATTTAGAGGGTCTTTCTGTTACGTTAAAGCGTGATGATATAAATATTACTGCTTCCTTAGAGGCTAACAGAATGGTGTCTGCTCCTATTAAGCAAGGAGATTTGGTAGGAAAAATAGTATTTAAAAATAACGATGTTGAAATTGCTTCTCTTGACCTTTATGCTATTGAAAGTGTTAAGGGCATTAAATATAAAAAATCAATTTTTGAAAGAATATTTGGATAATGGAAAAAATTAGACTACAAAAGTTTTTTACAGACAATAAAATAATGTCAAGGCGTAGCGCTGAAAAAGTTATTGAAGCGGGAAACGTTAAAATAAACGGCGTTACCGCACATCTTGGCGATAAGGTTGACCCTGAAAATGACAGAGTTGAATATAACGGCAAGGTAATTAAAAATAACACCTCGTCTAAAAAATATATTATGTTAAATAAGCCTCTTGGCTACGTTACTACAACATCCGATGAAAAGGGACGTGAAACTGTGCTATCATTGGTTAGTGAGGTTGGAGAGCGAGTTTACCCTGTTGGCAGACTTGATATGTACTCAGAGGGGCTTTTAATTTTAACAAATGACGGAGAGCTAACTAACAGATTAACTCATCCTAAAAATCACATGCCTAAGGTTTATAGCGTTGTAATAAAGGGAGAGGTTTCTCCCGACGCTTTACATATGCTTAATTCTCCTATGGAAATTGATGGCTATAAGTTAAAGCCTGTTAAGGTTAGAATTGTTTCTGTTAAGGGTGGAAACACTAACACTCTATTTACTCTAAATGAGGGTAGAAACAGACAAATTCGTAAAATGTGCGAAAAATGCGGGCTTACTATTGCAAGACTCACAAGAATTTCCATTGGAAAATTAAAGATGGGCGAGCTTGAAAGAGGTAAATGGAGAAATCTTACTAAAAATGAGGTTGACTATTTACTTGGAAAAACAGACAATATTTGAGGTGAATTATGTTAACTGTATTACCTATTCAATCAAAGGACACACAAAAGGAGCTTTGTGAAATTTGTGGTGTTACATATAATGAAAATGCTTTTGCATACCGTGCGGATGATGGGGATTTTATAGGAATTTGTCAGTTTTATTTTAAGGACAATAAGGGATATATAGATAATCTTACATATGCGCCTAACGTTAGCGACTGGGAAGCTATGATAATTATGCTTCGTGCTGCTATGAGCTTTATGTATAGGTGCGGAATTGGATTAGTATATTTAAGTAATACAACTGATGAAGATTTACTTAAAAGATCCGGATTTTTAAAGAATAATGACGGCGAATATTATATTGACGTTAAGAAATTTTACGGCGGCTCTTGTTGTAGTGAGTGAGGTAAGCAATGGAATTGCAGCACGCTATTAAGGTAAATCACAGAGGCTTTTTGTGTAACAGTAAAAAAAGATTTATTCTTACTGAAAATAAAACCAATTCTCTTGACTTCTCTGTTTATTTAATACATGACGTTAAACACATCCGTGTTTATAGTGGTAAAATGGTTAAATTTACTGAAAAAGGCGCTAACCTTTATGAGGGAGATTTTTCCTCTGTTTGTGAAAACGGCGATTATTTTATTGAGGCAGGCGGATTTCAAAGTAGGCATTTTGTTATATATGACGGTGCTTACGATATTTGTCAAAGGACTATGCTTCAATATTTTACATATCAAAGATGCGGACATGTGCTTGGTTGGGCAGGAAAATGCCATTTAGACGATGGATATATTAAAGAAACCGGTGAGCATATTGATTTAAGCGGCGGTTATCATCAATCGAGCGATTTAAGAAAGTCTCCTGGAGGCGTGTCTATTGGCGTTAACGGTATGCTTCGATTTGCTTTGAAGGATAAAAGTCAGTGGGGAGAAATTTTAGTTAAGGATGAGGTTAAATGGGCTCTTGACTATTATTTAAAGACTATACAAGATAATGGTGTTATGTACAACACTTTAAATGAGCCTTTCGGTTGGGAAGGTCGTGTTTTCTATAAATCGGGGGCACCTTCAAGCTCACAATGGAACGTTACGTCTATTCTTGCTATGGGATATACATATTTTAAGGATACGGACACAGAATATGCAAAAAAGTGCCTTGATACCGCTCTTCGCTCTTATAACTATTTAATAAGTGATGAAAGACCAAATGAGGTATATAAACATCCCGATAAATATCCTTTAGGAATGGACCCTGACTTCTTTTTTGAGCAATGCAGAAAAAATTCAACTTCTGATTTATGCTATCAAATTTCTGCTTCCTGCGATTTATATAAAGCGACGGGTGATAATTTCTATAAAGCACATATAAAAAAATGCTTACCTTTGGTTCTTGATAAATTAGATAGCTTCTCTCTTTTAAGAACGGATGATAACGAAAAATCCGTTATGGCTTCATGCACGTATTGTTGGTTGATAGGCGGACTTTTATCCTTGTGTGATGCTTATGAAATCTTAGGATATGCTCAAGAACTTGAAAACAAAATGACCTTTGCTCTTGACGGTTTATGCGATTATATGGATAAATCCATATGGAAATATGCAGAAAAGGTATATTTAGATAAGGATTTAGACGTAGTTGACGGACACGAAAACAAAACACGCAGACAGTATATGCGAGGACTTAACAAATTTGGTAAGTGTTATTACAACGATGATGAAATTTTCGAGCCTTCTATTGCATTATATTTTGGATTATTCCTTGCAAGAAGCGGTAAAATACTAAAAAATGAAAAATATATATCATATGCTCAATTTATTGTAGATAACCTTTTGGGCGCAAATGAGCTTGATTCAAGCCATATTTACGCCATTGGCTTCAATCACGCAAGACAACTTTCTTACGGTCAATTCTTCCCTTCTACGCCGTTTATTCCTGGTGCTATCGGCGTTGGTTACGGGACCTTAGACGTTTACACAAATGGTTCAGAGTATGATATGCCTTGTGTTGGACTTGCCATGTATTTAATTTCTGAACTTACAAATCAGTAGTATAATTTATTTTAAATCACACATAATACTAATGGGTGATGAAGATGAATGAAAAGAAAAAGCAAGAATTAAAGAAGAAGCTTGCTAATGTGCCTAATCCTCCTGTACCAAATAGGGCGCATACAGAAATGTCAACAAAGAATGATTGTAAATCAAGCAATACTAAGGATTGCAATAATGCAAAACAACGCAAGGATTAACCTTGCGTTGTTTTTCTTATATAATTTAATGCGTTTATAAATTCTTCCTCAGTAAGAATTGTTTTTCTTTCTTCGTGGTTGCCTATTGAATGAGTAAGAGTTTTATTTTCTGTTGCTTTTATGGCGCTTATGAATTCTTTGTTTTTGGAAAGTGCTTCATAGGCGTTTTTAATAAATGTTTTATATTCAGTGCTTGTTCGTTTGATTTTCTTGCCTTGCCAATGAACGTTACCTGTTAACTTCCATAGGAATTTGTACTTGCCTTTTTTCTTTGCTTCCTTACCTGAAAGAGTACAAATTTTACGTTGCTTTTTAGCGTTTCTATATTTTAAGGATTGCAAAAAGCCTTCCATACTACCGCATTTTACACCATCAAATATAAATTCGTTAGGATAAAAGTTGGATAAGACGTTGCTTGGGTATTCACCTTTACTGTATATGTCAATAATTTCTTCCATAATAGCACCTCGCTTACTTTTATCTTTGTATTTATTATAGCATAAAAAAATGCAAGCTTACTGTAATTTTTCCAAACGTAAAATTGCCCAACTTAAAAGTTGGGCAATTATTTATTTTAATACATTCCGCCACCCATTGGGTTTGCTGGTGGGGCTGGTGGTGTTGGTTCTTTTTTGTCTGCAACAACTGCTTCAGTTGTAAGAACAGTTGATGCCACGCTTGCGGCATTTTGAAGTGCGCTTCTTGTTACCTTAGTTGGGTCAACGATGCCTGCTTCCATCATATCGCAATAGATTTCATTGTAAGCATCAAAGCCATAGCCGATTTTACCGCTATTTTTAACCTTATCAACGATAACAGAACCGTCAAAGCCTGCGTTTTCTGCAATTTGGCGAAGTGGCTCTTCAAGAGCTTTAACAACGATTTTAACACCTGTTGCTTCGTCTCCGCTTACTGTGTCGGCAACTGCTGCAACCTTTTCAATAACGTTGATATAAGCCGTTCCGCCGCCTGCCACGATTCCTTCCTCAACGGCTGCTCTTGTAGCGTTTAAAGCATCCTCAATTCTTAATTTCTTTTCCTTCATTTCAGTTTCAGTTGCAGCTCCTACCTTGATTACTGCAACACCACCTGAAAGCTTCGCAAGTCTTTCTTGGAGCTTTTCTCTATCGAAGTCAGATGTTGTATTTTCAATAGCTGACTTGATTTGTGAAATTCTTGACTTGATTTCATCGCTTGAGCCTGCGCCACCTACGATGATTGTGTTTTCCTTATCAACCTTAACCTGTCTTGCTCTGCCAAGATGCTCAACAGAAGCATCCTTAAGCTCAAGTCCTAATTCCTCGGTAATTACCTGTGCATCTGTTAAAATTGCGATATCGCGAAGCATTTCCTTACGTCTATCTCCAAATCCTGGGGCCTTAACGCCTACTACTGTGAACGTGCCTCTTAGCTTATTTAAAACAAGAGTTGTAAGAGCCTCGCCCTCGATATCCTCTGCGATAATAAGAAGCTTTCTGCCAGCTTGAACGATTTGCTCAAGTAATGGTAAAATTTCTTGTATATTTGTGATTTTCTTGTCTGTGATAAGGATTAAAGCGTCATCTAAAACTGCTTCCATTTTATCCATATCGGTTGCCATATATGCAGAGAGATAGCCTCTGTCAAATTGCATACCCTCAACAACCTCACAGTACGTTTCGGTTGACTTTGATTCTTCAACGGTAATAACACCATCGGATGTAACCTTTTCCATTGCATCGGAGATAAGCTGACCGATTCTTTCGTCGCCTGCTGAGACTGTACCTACTCTTGTAATGTCCTCTTTACCGTTAACCTTCTTTGAGTTAGCGATAAGTGCTTCAACTGCAGTATCAACTGCCTTTTGAATGCCCTTGCGAAGAACGATTGGATTCGCTCCTGCAGTTACGTTCTTCATGCCTTCTCTAATGAACGCTTGTGTTAAAAGTGTAGCTGTTGTTGTGCCATCGCCTGCTGCATCGTTTGTCTTTGAAGCAACCTCTTTGACAAGCTGTGCGCCCATATTTTCAGCGGCATCCTCAAGCTCAATTTCTTTTGCGATTGTAACGCCGTCATTTGTGATAAGTGGCGCACCGTACTTTTTATCAAGTACTACGTTTCTTCCCTTTGGGCCTAGTGTGATTTTAACTGTATTTGCAAGCTTATCAACGCCTCTTAAAAGTGCATTTCTTGCATCAATTCCGTAAAGTATTTCCTTTGCCATCTTGTTTCTCCTTACTCAACTATTGCTAAAATATCGTCTTCTTTTACTATAATGTACGTTTCTTCTTCAATTTTAACCTCTGTACCTGCATACTTTGCAACAATAACCTTATTGCCAAGCTTTACAGTCATAGGAACTAAAACGCCGTCTTTCATTTCGCCGGGACCGATTGCAATTACCTCTGCAAACTGTGGTTTTTCCTGTGATGCAGACGTTAAAATAATGCCCGCCTTTGTTGTCTTTTCAGCCTCAACGTTTTTGAGGACTACTCTGTTTGATAATGGTTTTATAGTCATTTTTTATTTACCTCCATAATTTTTAGCACTTGATGCATCAGAGTGCTAAATATAGATATATTGTAGCCTTATATTATGCAAAAATCAAGTGTAAATATGTATTGTTTACAATTTGTTAACATTTGCAATAAATTCAAGTGCTATAAGGATTTACACAGGAATATATATTCAAATAAGAGGTGAAAATATGCTTGAATTTTTAAACAAATATTTGTGTGGAATACTACTGCCTGCGGCTATTATTGTAGTGGGAATATATTTTGCTTTCAGACTTAAGTTATTTTACATTTTACATCCAATTAAGCTTTTTAAGTCAATGTGCAAGGGTGGTTTTAAATCACTTTCATTGGCTCTAGCAGGCACACTAGGAATTGGAAATATTGTTGGCGTTGCAAGTGCAATAATTTCAGGTGGTGCGGGAGCTATATTTTGGATGTGGATTAGCGCATTTGTTGCGATGAGCTTAAAATATGCAGAGGTTTATCTCGCTATGAGGTATAGGCAAAAAAATATAAACAACGAATACTACGGTGGCGCGCCCTACTACATATACGGTGGGCTAAAAAATAAAACAAAGCTTGCCAAGTTACTTTCAACCGCTTTTGCTTTTCTTTGTATTATAAATTCACTAACAACAGGAAATCTTGTTCAAATAAACGCGGTATCCAATATTACAGTTTTACCGAAAATTTATATCGGTTTACTGTTTGTTATTATCATTATGTTTGTTATTATTGGCGGAGTAAAGCGCATAAGTGCTTTTACATCTGTTTTGATACCTGTTTTAAGCGTTTTTTATGTGGTTTTGTGTGTCTATATTATTTTCATAAACGCAAGCGAAATTCCGTCTGTATTTGCTTTGATTTTAAAGGAAGCGTTTTCCGTAAAGTGTGCAGCCTCTGGATTTTGTGGTTACGGTATAGCCTCAGCTATCCGTTTTGGAGTAAGCAGAGGTTTACTTTCCAATGAGGCGGGATGTGGCACTTCTCCTACTGCGCACGCCTCTTCAAGCACAGTTGATATACATTCGCAGGGCTGTCTTGGAATATTTGAGGTGTTTGTTGATACTATCCTACTATGTACCTTAACTGCATTTGTAATTTTACTTTATGGAAAAAGTGAAAAAAATCCAATGGGACTAGTTAGCAGCGCGTTCAGCTTCTTTACCTATTCGATAGGAAAATACGGTATTATGATATCTTCATTACTTTTTGCTCTTGCCACCATTGCATGTCAATACTACTATGGTATGGAGTCGTTAAGATATATAACGAATAAAAGGAAGGCGAAAGCCATTTTTACTGTTATTTTTTGCTTAACTACCCTTTTAGGAGCTATAATTCCCATGTCGCTAATGTGGCAAATCTCTGATTTAGCACTTGGCGTTATGACGCTATGTAATCTTTTGTGTCTTATGATGTTAAGACGTGAAATTTAATAAATACATATAAAAAATGCTATACGTTTTCCGTATAGCATTTTTTATATTTAATGTTTTACTGAATTGTTTCCTTTGAATTACCTTGTACAATTTCGCCATAGGATATAAAGCAGTATTTTTCGCCTTCATTTGGTGTGCCTAGTTGCATACACGAGTATGTTGTTGTGTCTTCATCAGTTACGGCTGTATATGCTCCTATTGCAAGTTTTGTGTCCTTATGCTCTTCTGTAAATCCAAAAATTCTTAGTTCAAAGGATGCAAATTGCTGTCCTTCAATTTCAGCAACAATTACATTATCTGTTACTTCTCCGCCTTCACCAAAGATATCATTTGTACCGAGCTTTTCCTTTGAAGCAGCAAATGCGCCGTATTTAAACGTCTTGCCTGTTGCTTCTGTATATTCTTTAATAGCTTCGTTATTAACAATATATCCTATCGCTATTCCATCTCTACCGTTTTCAGGAATTGAATAACCCACACACGTAAATAACGCGTCCGTTGTTTCGTTGGTGTTACATGCGATACAGCCATCATTTTTACATACAACAGTCTTTATACCTGTATTGATATAGCCGTTTGAATATTCAATAAAGGTATCCATATCATGCGTCATTGCATTTACAACTGTTTTTTCACACACATCACATATCAACGCGCTTTCACAATTGAAGTCATCTACGTACATATGTAAATTTGTTGCAGGCTTTATAACTGTAATGCTTTGCACCTCACAAATTATACACGTGTTTGTTTCTACTTCGTCATATCCGCAGTTGCCTGCTTGACATACACGGTTATTATAGTGAACGTTTGATTCAATATGTGCATTTACGTCATATGTTTCCGATGTTGTGTGGAATCTATACCAGCTCTTATCAGTATGATTAAGTCTTACCGTGTAGCTAATTTCAACGGAATCTCCACCGCAGAATATCATTTCAGTTGCAGAATCTGCAAGATAAACTGTGTTTCCGTTTGTGTCATTACCAAGATGTGTTCCGTTCCACGTACTCATATTATCAAAGGTTACGGTTAAAGTTCCCGCTTGATTTGTATAAGGAGCGCTTCCATCTGCATATTTTGTGATAAAACCGTTTTGTCCGTTAAAGTCAACAAGCTCTACTACTGCACCTGAAATATCACTAAATTGATTTTGCGCAAATACAAGCTTAATTGGCTGCTTTGTGCCGTTGTTTATGTAATTTGTTAAATAAGAATCGCTTAAATTAACGCTTGTCATTTTTCCTAAGAATACTAACGTTAATGAGGTTTTAGGAGCAAACGTGCCAATAAAACAATATCTTGAAGAAAATGACGTAAACCCTGTTGGGAAGTATAGTACATCATTTTTAAGTTGGCAATCGCTTAAAAAGTATTGACCGACTGATGTTAATGAGATTGGTAAATAGTTACTTGCAAGCTCAATATCTCCTAAGTTATATAATGCCTGCATACCTATTGTTTTTACAGAATTTGGTAAATATAGCTTATCTATTGCAGTACAACTATTGAATGCTGAGTCGCCAAGCTTCTCTAAGCTTTGACAATTTTCAAGATTTACGCTTGATAGTTTGGAGCAACCGCTGAAGCTTCCCTTTGCTATTGTTTTAATAGCGCAATTTTCTGGGAAGACAACGGTTTCAAGATCCTTTGAATTGTAAAATGACCATTCATCTATAATCGTCAAGTTTTTTGATAAGGTAATCTTTTTACAATTATTTATTTCCGCAAAGGCGTTATATGAAATTGAGGTTACAGAGTCAGGAATTACAAATTCAACTACGTTTGGCTCAGCTTTTCCTTTACCCCAAACATTATATGCCGTACACGTTGTTAAACCGTATGGCAATTCTACGTAATACATACTTCCAGACGTATAATTTTTGCTATTTTTCTCATTTATAAACGAATAATCAACGCCTTTATCACTTGCCCACGCTATACGAACACCTGAGTTATCGATTAAATATCTAAATACGTAATATGATGGATATGCAGTCATTTCTCCCTCTGCATCCTTTAAAATTACAATAGAGTCCTTGTCTTTAATTGTACTTGACGTTGTGCCTGTGTACCATGATGGGTTGCCTAGATTATTAACAAGCTCAATTTCCTGCCCGTTATAGGTAATTGCTTCCGCTCCTATGGAAACAGCAAATATACAGATTAACATTGCTATCATCACAGAAATTAAAAGTATTTTTTTCATTGATGTTTCTCCTTACGTTTATTTGTGTAAAATCATTAAATTATAAAACGTGCTTCATTGTTAGCTTAACGCGCTCGGATATTTTTACCTTTTCAATTCCAAATAAAGAAGTGTACAAAGTATCGTTTATTGGCTTTTTCCAATATTCAGGTATTTTATCAATTCCGATTATCATACCAAGAACCGAGCCAACGGTCGCGCCATTGCAATCGGTATCAAAGCCCGTTTCTACTGCCATACATATAGATTTTGAGAAATCTCCTTCGCCGTATAGCAAGGATGCAACAACAATCATAGCATTTGGTATTGTATGACACCAGCCGTGTGACGTATATTCATCGAATTTACTATGTATTATATCAAAGCACTCTTTTTGTGGAGTCCCGTTTCTATATGACTCTAAGACTAGCATAATATTTTCATAAAGTCTTGATGTGTGTGGAATTTCAGCAAGACCGCAAAGAATTATATTTTCTATGTCATCGGTTGCGGATGCTACTGCTAACATAGCACTAACGAACATTTCGCCGTAAATTCCATTCTTCACGTGAGAAATAGAAGCATCTCTCCATGCCATTTCTGCCGCAAGCTCAGGGTTTGCCGGATTTATATAGCCGAAATAGTCTCCTCTAATCTGTGCTCCTATCCATTCACGGTAAGGATTTTTATATGCAGCAGATTCAGGTGGATCAAAGCCTTTTATAAAGTTTAAATATGCAACGCGCTCGGCTGAAAAATAAAATTCTTTGCTTTGATATTTAAGCCATGCATTAGCAACATCACAAGGCATAAAATCTCTTCCGTGCTGACTTATAATTTCTTGCGCAAGCACAACGTAATTAGTATCGTCATCAACAGGCATGCCGTCAACGTTATCTACGTAAAATTGTTCTGAAAAGCCAAACTTATTCTTTTCTATTATCTCATCGGTCAAGTCGCTTTTATAAACGTATCTGTGCATTGGATAGTTTTTTGTTTCTATAAGAAACGGTATTAGCTCGTTTGTACGAATTCCCTCAATGCTTTTTCCTAACATACAACCGCAAATTCTTCCCATCCATGCTCCATGAATTTTGCTTTCAAGATTATCGCGATTACACGTTAACTGAACGTCGTATTTTTTTCTCAATCCCTTTATTTGATCAAGCTCAGAGGGTTCGATATAAGGATATCCTTCTCTTTGTGAAGCAGAAGTTACCGCTTCAAATAAAACATCTCCAAACTTTTTCTTTATTTCGCCCTTGGGCAGACGTGATATTGATGAAAACACATCCTTGTAAAGCTCAACATCAAGCCCCTCATCAAATGATTCCTGATATTCAAGTAATAGGTTTGAAGAATAAAACTCCCAGTCGTGAATGTTTTTATAATGCGGCTTTATTATTTTTGTCTTTTTCATTTCATCTACTACTCTGTTATCGTTCCCTAAAATCAGAGCATCAAGAGAAATATCAAAATATTTTGAAATCATTATGATTTTATCAAGATCAGGCGTTGCAATATCGCGCTCCCATTTTTGTACGGATTGCTGTGATACTTTAAAAATTTCAGAAAATTGTTCTTGTGTAAGCTTTGCTTCCTTTCTTATTTTGTGAATTGTTTTTCCAAGTGTCATAATCTTCCCCTTACCTTTTTTACTTTATTATATCACATGTAAATAAAGTAAGCAATAAATTCTAAAGTGTTTTTTTCACAACCGTAAAGTGTATTATAAAAAAACACCTCAAATAAAGGTAATTCCTTTATTTGAGGTATTCAATATTATTTTGCTTGGATTTTTGCTGCAGTTAGCGTGTTTTCAAGAAGCATTGTGATTGTCATAGGACCTACACCACCTGGAACAGGTGTTATGTAGGATGCTACCTTTTCTGCACTTTCAAAATCAACGTCGCCTGTTAGTTTGCCGTCAGCTGTTCTGTTTATACCTACGTCCATTACAATAGCGCCCTCTTTAATCATATCGCCTTTAATGAAGTTAGGAATACCTACTGCTACTACTAATATGTCAGCGCGCTTTGTTACTTCCTTTAAATCTCTTGTTCTCGAGTGACAAATTGTAACTGTGCCATTCTTTTGTAAAAGAAGCATTGCTTGTGGCTTGCCTACTATGTTACTTCTACCAACTACTACGCATTCCTTACCGCAGATATCTGTGCCTGTTGATTCAATAAGCTTCATTACGCCTGCAGGTGTACAAGGTACAAAGTTATTATTACCGATCATAATTTTACCTGTATTGATTGGGTGGAATGCATCTACGTCCTTATCAGGATTGATTCTTAAAATTACTTGCTCCTCATCAAGGTGCTTTGGTAATGGTAATTGACAAAGAATGCCATGAATTTTTTCATCATTATTTAGCTTGTCAACTAAAGCTAAAAGCTCTTCCATTGTTGTTTCTGCAGGAAGTCTATAAACCTCGGATAAGAATCCTACCTCAAGACAAGCCTTATGCTTATTGTTTACGTATACCTTAGATGCAGGGTCTTCGCCTACGATAATAACCGCTAGTCCAGGCGCATAACCTTTTTCTTCTACAAATTTTTGCGTGTTTTCCTTGATTTCTTGACGGATTTGTGCGGAAACCTCTTTCCCGTTAATTATTACTGCCATTTTTTATTCCTCGCTGATTGGGTTTACTATTGACATAGCGTATGCTTCTTCTCTATACATTTGATGTAAAATTTCAGTTACGTATTCAAGTGTAATTGAATTTATTATATCGGCTGCATCAAGAAGGTCTGCGCCATCAAAAAGATTGTATATAAAGTTATCTCCGATATTCTCTACCGAATCAAAGCTTTTAATATGTGAAGCGTATATAGTGCGCTTTGAAAGTTCAAAATCCTCGCTATTTAAGCCGTTTTTCTTGGTTTCTTCAATATATTGAACAAAACGGTTATAAACCTCTTCCGGATCATTTGACTCTGTACAAAGCGTGTTGAATGAGCAATATTTTGTATGCTCTGCACCGCTTGACATATCCTGTGCTATTAAATTCTCATTATAAAGATCGTTATAGAACTTTGAGGATTGAGAGAACAGAATTTCATTAAGGATTTCCATAGCGTAAGCTTTTTTAGTTCTTTCGCTTGGGTCTTTTGAAATATCGGTGTCTTTAATACCTATTGCAAGCATCGGCTTAGCAACATCAAGCTCACAAACGTATCTTTTTTGATTTACATTACTTGGCTCATCTTCATCCTCATAATCGCGGATTACTGTGATCTTTTCTGCTTCCTTCAAGGATTTGTCGCAAATTTTTTCAACCTCACTAACATCTAAGTCGCCACAGACACATAGAGCCATATTATTGAGATTATAGAACGTATTATAGCATTTATATAGGATATCAGCGTTTATCTCTGAAATCGACTCTATTGTGCCTGCTACGTCTATTCTAATTTTGTTCTTAGCGTATAATGCTTTCATTAAGCCTTTTTGTAACCTTGCGCCAGGATTATCGTCATACATTCTAATTTCTTGACCGATAATGCCTTGTTCCTTTTGAACTGTTTGCTCTGTAAAATACGGATGTGTTACAAAATCCAAAAGTATTTCAAGAGACTCATAGAAATTCTCCGCACATGAAAAAATATACGCGGTCATTGTATTTGACGTATATGCGTTTGCGCTTGCGCCTGTTTTAGCAAACAATTCAAACGCATCAATTCCGCCCTCACACTCAAAAAGCTTATGCTCTAAAAAGTGAGCTATACCGTCTGGAACTACTGTAAAATCGCCATCAGTGTTAATCTTGAATTTATTATCAATCGCTCCATAGCGTGTTGCAAAAATTGCATATGAGGTTGTCATTTTCTTAGGAATAACGTAAACCTCAAGCCCCGACTTATGCTTAAAGGTGTAGTATTTTTCATTAAGCATTTTATTCTCTTTAGTTATAATATTAGTCATTATTAACCTCCGATTTTTCTACACCATTTAAGAAATATACTGTATCTAACGTCATTTTTTGAGCAACTGCTTTAATGTCTTCAATGGTCGCTGTATTTATTTTATCACATTCATCCATCGGGGTTGCATTGTTTTGGCAAAGTCCTCTGTAAAAGGTCCAAGTTTCCATGCTTTCCGCGCTATCGTATATCTGTAAATATCCGTTTCTTATAGATTTCTTTGCGCTTTCAAATTCTTTCTCGGTAACATTTCCGTTTTTGATTTGTTCAAGCTGGTCTAATATTGCTTTTTCAGCAATTTCCTTGTTTTTAAATTCAATACCAGAAGCAACCTTCATAATTCCGTTACGCTGATTTATAATTGAACGGCAATAGTAGCAAAGGCTCATTTTTTCTCTTATGTTCATAAAAAGCTTTGACGTTGGGGATCCGCCAAAAACCTCATTAAAAAGCTGAACTTGATAATATTTGTTATCCTCTACCTTATAGCCTGTTCTAAAGCCTAGGCAAAGCTTGCCCTGCTTTACGTTTTCTGTTTCGGTTATTCTTTTTACTTCTGTTGCTTTTTCTTTTGTTGGAGCTTTTGGTATTTCAATTACATTTCTCTTTATATTTGCAAACTGTAATTTAAGCATATTGGCAAGAGTGTCTATATCACATTGGCCAACGAAATATATTTCAATTGGGTATGTGCTTATCATTTCTGTATATGCTTTGTAAAGGCTTTTAGCAGTAATTTTCTTAACGCCCTCTACATTACCAAGCTTTGATACTCCAAACACTTCGTCTTCACACATTTCCTCAGTTAAGCGTGTGATAGAATATCTTGTTTTATTATTTTTTTCTGACTCTATCATATCAATAAGATTGAGCTTTTCGCCCTTGGTATAAGATTCGGTAAAAGCACCGTTTTCTAAAAGAGGATCAAAAAGCAGGCTACAAATTAAAGACACCGTTTCCATTGTTACATCTGTATCCTTTGCAAATCTGTTATCTAACATATTTGCTTTAAATCCAATTATTTGATATTCGCCAAATGAATCATTTCTTGCAACTACTTCGCCAGAATAAAGATATTGCAATCTTTTATTGATTTCGGACTGATTTTTAAATTTATTTGAGCCACGCATTAAAACAAGGGGAATTAAAGCGTTATAATGGGATTTTTCATTAGAAAGCAAGGATAAAAAGTTTATTGAAAAATAGTTAGTTTTAAATTTACTTGTTTCAATGTATTTTAAGCATACACCATTTGATATTTCAATATTTTTAGTAATCATTTTTTCTCCTTTCATATTAAATGAATAGATACCTCTCTATTTTACACTATTTCATAATATATTACAACAATATTTAAAAATTTCTTTACTTTTTTTATATTATGTGTTAAAATGGTAGTAATACAAGAGAGAGGAAATAATTATGAATAACTTAGTTAAAATTGCGAAATTATTTTTGCCTAGTGAAGAAATCTTAAATGTTGGCACTTTAGGTAATGGTCATATTAATTCTACTTACCTAGTAACTACCGAAAAGGGCAAATATACTCTTCAACAAATTAATACAAATATCTTCACTAACGTTGACGGTCTTATGTCAAACGTTGAAAAGGTTACTCATTTCATTAGACAAAAAGCTCGTGAAACCGGCAAGGATCCTGAAAAATGTACTCTTAAATTTTTATCAACGAAATCCGGCAAAAAATATGCAATGTATGAAAATCATGCATACAGAATGTATAAATATATTGACGGTGTTTATACTATTGAAAAAATGGAAAATCCTGAAAGCTTCTACTATTCAGGTATAGCTTTCGGCGAATTCGCTGAAATGTTAAAGGATTTTGATGCTTCACAGCTTGTTGAAACAATTGTTAACTTCCATAACACAGTTTCAAGATTTAATGATTTTGAAAAGGCTGTTAAAAATGATGCGGCAGGACGTGCTGCTGATGTTTATGAGGAAATTAAGTTTGTTAAGGATAGAGAGAGCTTCACTTCTCTATTTGTGAAGCAATTAGAAAACGGATCTCTTCCATTAAGAGTTACTCATAACGATACAAAGCTTAATAATGTTTTAATGGATGAAAATACAGGCCTTCCTGTGGCTGTTATCGACCTTGATACTGTAATGCCGGGTTCATATCTTTACGACTTCGGCGATGCTATTCGCTTCGGTGCTACTCGCGCAGCAGAGGATGAAAAGGATTTAAGCATTGTTAATTTTGAAATTGAGTTATTTGAAAAATTTGCTCAAGGTTATCTTGAAAAATGTGGCTCTTCTCTTACCGAAACAGAAATTGAAATGCTACCTTACGCTTCAATTATGCTTACGCTTGAATGCGGTATGAGATTCTTAGGCGACTATTTAAACGGCGATATTTACTTCAAGATTCACCGCGAGGGACATAATCTTGACCGTGCTAGAACACAATTTAAGCTTGTTTCTGATATGGAAAAGAATGTTGACAATATGAGAGCTGTTATCAATAAAATATTAAAGAAATAAATATTTTTAATCACTCCTGGGTTTTCAGGAGTGATTTTTTGATTATCAATTCATTAAAAACAAAAAAGCAACGCTTTTGCGTTGCTTTTAAAATGCTCATTGAAAAACCGAATAAGGTGTAGGTTAATGGAACGGAGTATCAACATTGAATATTCTGATTGAACCATAAAAGTAGTTCAAGCGTTCGGTCTATTAGTATCGGTCAGCTGAATACATTACTGTACTTACAC
>JAZQWM010000019.1:0-2121 GCA_045632345.1 Eubacteriales bacterium
TCGCAGCTATTAGCTTCTTATGATATTTTTTTGCAAGACGAGCCAATAAGAGATTGTAATTTTTTTGCTCTTGACAGTCGTGATATTGTATTTCAAAATAGTCATAAGTTTTGGCTAACCTTTCATACAATGGGTGGTCGATAGGCAATTGATTTAGAGGCGAAGCCAGACAAGCACTAATCTTAATTACATTATTTGACAAGTTAAAGAACTCATCAAATGATACTCGGTTTGTATAATAAAAATGCTTATCGTCTGTTGACTGTGAAATAAGGGCGTTGATTTCTTTTACGCCCTCTAAATTTTTTGCCAGTAGAACGGTATGAAAGTTGTCTCTCACCTTGTTTTCAAGGCTCTCGGTTAAATAGCACTCAACACCGTGAATATATTTGATGCCTTTTTCATCGCAATACTGCTTCTTTTTTACCCAACCAAGAGGCTTGCCGTGTTCTGTAAAGGCAGTTGCTTTATGCCCTAACTCTACTTCATAATCTATATATGATTTGTAGTCGGTGCAACTGTCTAACAGGCTATAATCCGTGTGTTTGTGATAACAAAAATAGATGTCAGACATTCCCACTCACCTCACCAAACACTTCTTCTTCGTCCTCTTTGCTTATTGCCATGCGTTCAAGAGACTCACTCTTAGGCAGCTCCTTTACTGTGGACTCTATAACATCCCACTTATATTTCTTACCCAATTCTTCCTCGGTTGTATAGAACCTACGGCTTGGGAAGTCAAATCTTACAGGCACTTTTACACCGTTCTTAGAGCCAAATCTATCTTTCTGAATAGTGAACATTACATCATAGGAATTGTCGTCAAGGTTTGTGTTGCGCTCCATTGATAACATTCTGCCACTAAGATTAGCAATTGCAAACGTACCGCTTGCATCCTCAAGACTAAGCTGTTCTTTTGTCTTTTTGGAGTGTGCCACTAAAATTACGACTACATTATAGTCCTTCGCAAGTTTAGCCAACTTTTTCATTATGATTTTCTGCTGTTCAAGCTCACTTGCTTTGCTCTCTATGTCAATAGTCATAAGGTTGTCAAGTACGACAACAGATGTTCCCTTGCGCCTTATTTCCTCTTTTATACAGGCAAGCAGAGAGTCGATATTTGAGGACTCTGTGTCACGATAAATGAACAGTCTGTCTTTGTAGTATTCGCTAATCTTGACTTCTGCCACAGGTGATACCTTGTAGTAAGGACTACCCTCTTTGCTTGTAAAACTTTGAACGTGTCTACGTCCTGCTACGGTGAAGTTAAACCAGTTCTTAAACATTTCTTCGCTTAACTCGTCTGTGTATAGGAATACACGCCTATCTTCGTCGATGGCAGATGCTATGACCTGATTGACGTACGAAGTTTTACCTGACGACGGCTTTGCAAACACATGAGTAAGGCTTGATCTATACGCTTTGAATAACTGTTTATCAAGCTCTTTTAAACCGAAAGATATGCCATCAACCTGCGACCAGTCCACACTCTTAATATCTGAGAAGTCAATAACTTTGGGATTAGGAGCGTTGATAGCTGCGTCAATACATTTGCGAGTTTCTTCTTTGCCG
This sequence comes from Eubacteriales bacterium, assembly GCA_045632345.1. Lineage (GTDB taxonomy): Bacteria > Bacillota > Clostridia > Oscillospirales > CAG-272 > RGIG2000. The sequence goes on from JAZQWM010000019.1 coordinate 1,573, forward strand.
AGCCTGTAAAGACATTCATTAATGTCATTTATCTGTTTCAGTTTGCCATTTTCTTTATAGGTTGGATGTTGAAAGAAACGACACCTATCAGTTCCCAAACGAGAAGAAGCTTCGAGATTCATTTTTTTACCCGCTTCATCACAGTCTCCACAGAGAATTATGTCCTGAAACTGATCAAGCCAATCCAAGTTCTGCGAAACCCACGCCATATTTTGACTGCCTAAAGGCACGGAGACTACGTTAAAGTACCCACACTCCATGACAGCAAGCGCATCTATACAACCCTCTGTTATGATTAAAGGCAACTCGGTGTTGATGCGGTTTGCATTGAACAGAAGCGGAGATGAGCCTGTGCCTTTCTGTACCCAACATTTTGCACCCTCTCCTTTGTTTACTTTACGGGCTGGACGGCACTTAACCATTGTCAAAACATCGCCAAAGGAGTAGAACGGGAAGTGCATTATTCCTTTATCATCACACTTAATGCCAACATAATCTACAACAGCCTTGCTAATACCACGCTTTGCGAGATATTCATAGGCAGGTGTC
>JAZQWM010000020.1:0-4267 GCA_045632345.1 Eubacteriales bacterium
TTCTGTAATGTTAGAGCCACGAAAACTTGAAAGGTTTTTGGCTATAGCAAAAACGGAACTCAGAAACAATCCAAGAATAGCAAGTTGCGAAATTAAAAGCTTATGCGGTGCGATTGTTCAAGCTGCGCAATTTGGTTTAGAGTTGAGCGGGATGCAAGGTCACGCATACTTAACTAGCAGGGGAAACGCTTGCCAGCTGATCATTGGATACAAAGGTATGCTTGCATTGGGTTATCGAAGCGAGAAATTGTTATCGCTTGAGGTTCAGAAGGTATGTAAGAATGATATGTTCAAGCGTCGTCATGGTGACAACAAAGGTCTTGAGCATGAACCAAACGACAAAGAAGACAGAGGCGAAGTTATTGGATATTATGCATATGCTCATTTGGCAAATCATGACAAGGCATTTGAATATATGAGCATGGACGATATTGAGAAGCTTAAGAAAGAAGCTCATGTGGTCACTACGCCAAACTCGCCATGGGTAAAGTTTGAAGAAGCCATGTGCAAAAAGACAGTGATCAGGCAATTATTTAAGTACTTAAGCTTGAGTGCTGAAATGGACAGGGCAATTGGATTGGATGAAATGGCGGACGCAGGAGTTCAGTCGGATGCGCTAAGTAAGATAGGTGCCGATTTCGTCAAAAATGATGAAAATATGACGGAAGCGCCGTCAAAAACACCAGAAGTATTACCTGAGGGTTGGTCTAGAGTCAATGAAGTCAAAGAAGAACCAGAACAGCAAGACTTGCTATAAAAACAAAGGGGGTTTTTTAAGCCCCCCTAGCATGAACATTCAATAATCTAATTACTATGTTAATACAATTAAACAAAGAAATGGAAACAATGTCAAAAGATTTTATTCTCGACAAAGAAGAAAGTTTTTGGCAAAGTGGTATCTATAGAAAGGGAAAAGCACAACAATGAAGCTGTGCCTTTATAAAATATCTTAAATGTATGAACACACAACCTAGAAAGGAACTACTAGAACACTAACTAGATAGCATATTATGAATATAATACAGACAAAAAACAGAGCTACTTGCAAGCTTTTTTTGCAAAAAAATATAGAGGGGACACAAAATGAGCACGAATTTTGAGAATTCGGAAGAAAAAAGAATAAACTGCGAAGGCGGTTTTGGTATAATGCCTCATCGTTTGAGGAAAGCAGAAAATATAAACATCAACGCAAAGTTTTTGTTTTTAGCACTAATAGAACTACAACACGAAAAAGGTTATTGTTATGCTTCAAACAAATACCTAGCCTCACAAGAATTAAATGGTGTTTCTGTAAGATCCATACAAAATTGGCTTAACGAACTTGAAGAGAACGGTTGGATTAAAACAATCATCATACGTGGCGAGAAAAACGAAGTCATTCAAAGAAGAATATATACGAACTTAAACCAAAACACCCCTATTAACACTACGGTTAATACCCCTCCTGAAAAATTTTTCATGACCCCTCATGAATCTACGTTCACGACCCCTCATGAATCTACGTTCACGTATAAAAAGAATAATATAGAAAAAGAAGAAAAAGAAAATATAAAAAGAAAAGCTACCCCCGTGAACGGGTCCCCCTCATCACCTGACGGCGATGAGTTTAAAAAACCAGAAGATGCATTTGAGTCTTTTTGGAAGAATGTACAGTACAAGTCTCAAAAGGTAATAGCCAGAAATGAATGGAACAAGATCACGAACAATGGTAAAAACCAAAACAAAATCAAAGAAGTTGGTGAGGGTTATGAAAGATATGTTTCTTTTTTAGCCAAAGAAAGAGCTCGTGGTTTTGATAGACCCCATATGGATATGTCCACGTTCTTGAACCCGTCGAAGATGCGTTGGACGGAGGAGTGGAAGACAGAGCGTGAACAACGTCAGGAACAACAAAACAATCAAACTGAGAATCAAAAATACTGGGAAGAGCATGAAAACACTCAGGTTATATCTTCAAAAAAGATAGAGCAACCCAAAGACCTTAATCGTCGTATAGGAATCGCAAGAAAGTTAAACCTGCTTGATAGATTTTTACCCGACGAATATAACAACGAATGGAAGTTTATACCAAAAGAAATCAAAGAAATTCTTGTTTCTGATGCCGTAGAAAACGTAATTAAACAGGTTAAATCGAAAGAGGACTCCCTGATAACACAAATTGCGTGCGTTACAATGATGGGACGACAAGGTTACATAAACTGGAAAGACAAATACGAAGAAGAAACAGGTGAACGTCCTACGTTAGAACTTGAAGACTACATACCGTTTGATAAAAAACTTCCGAGCGACATTTGGGGTTGGTTATTGAAGTATAGTCACAAAATTGGTTTACCATCTGAGAGCAAAATTGAAGATGTTCGTAAATGGTTTTACAAAAACCCAAGAAACCCTTTCTATCTTTTGTTTGCATAGGAAAACAACATGAACACAAAACAGGACACTAAATTTAGGAACATCAACAAAAAGGCAATGCATAACACAAAGCTCGTCTCAGTTAATGGAAACTTTTTGAAGCTGTTTAAAGGGGACTTCATGAAAGCATTGCTTTTTGGTAAGTATTATTACGAATGCGAATGCAACAAATTTGAGCCAACACAATGCCCATTAGAGCTTTTTGTACAAAGGTATTACTTCAATCGCGAAGATGTACTTAACACAAAAAACTGGCTAAAAGAAAATGGTTTCATTGTTTTACAAAAAGAAAACGATAGAGAATATGTTTGCATAAACCGCGACTACATAAACGAACTAATCTACGGAGAAACAGCATGACAAAATCAGAAGTTAGGGCACTCTTGCTTAAATCTGCAGACGGCGAACATGGAGCATACGTTTTACATTTGTTTGAAGATTTTTTTGGAGAAGAAAAGATGGACACAAATTTTGAAACAAAAGACATGGATAAGTTTCTTAAGCTAGCCATTGAACTAGCTTCTATTAAAACGCGTTTAAATACCTCCAAAAACGATTCTAAACAAAAACACTACAAAGTGTTCATGTTTAACCCACAGAAGCAATCCTAAGGCGTTTAAAAAGGTTTTTGAAAAATGGCTAAAAAAACAAATATACCACCCCAAATGATAGGGATCACAGGTACACATGGTATTGGTAAAACAACCCTTGCTGAACACCTGGCATATGTAGCAAACGATATGGGGATAAAAGCAACTGTTCTGGGTGAGGTTGTAAGGACATTACAAAACGATCCAAATTTCAAGATACATGGCGAGCAAGACATCGAAACCACAAACCTCATAATAGAAAAACAGATAGAGGCAGAGCGTGAATTAAAAAACTCTGATTATGATATCGTTTTTTGCGACAGAACAATATTTGACCCATTGTATTACTTTTTTGCAACCAAGAAATATCGACCAATGTTTGAAGATTGGCTTTTTAGAGACAAAAAAATTGAAGGGTTGCGTTTCGATGAGGGTAAAATTGTTACTTGGTTATACGAATCAGGAATGAGATATGATCATATAATTTTTGCAGAAATACCAGACTCTGAAACAAAAATAGAAGATGATGGATTCAGAAATGTCGATATAGAATATCAAAAAGAAGTTCAAGACATTGCAGAAAAAATTAGGAGATCTATTAAGTTACAGAAACAGGAGGAAATGTATTATTTTCGAGCCTGGGGAATTGATGAAACCTACAAAAAGTTTTGTCAAAATTATTTGTATGGCATTATCGACTGGGGCGCACTTTGTGCACGCCATAACCTATTTCGAAGAAAATACAAAAAGCCTAAAAATCAAACGGACTCCAATCAGTCTTGATATTGATATTTGTGAAGTTGGTTTTATCCTGGAAGTATTGGCTGTTGTTCTCATAGAATGTCATTGCAAATGCATCGGCAATATCTGGTGAGTACAACATCCTACTTTTTGAAACCAACTGAACCTTAGATGATGTCGGATCAAGCTCTATCATCAACAGCTGGTTAATGAATTCCTGATCGTCCACAATATGAACTGGCTTATTTGCTAGCCACTCCTTAGCTCGTCCATACATCTCTGCACGTCGATTAAAGTATTTGTTCTTGTCATCGGGTGCTTCACCAAAGTTTACAGGGTTTAATCCCATGACACCCATCTCTCTGAGCCGATCAAACACACCGCAACCCAAACCACCGACATCCACATACACAAAGTTTGGTCTCTTTTCGGCAATCTTGTTGTACAAAACTCGTGCCAAATACATTGTGTCTGCCATTGGCTCAAGGTTTTCTACTTTAACAATATTACGACCTTTACGCCAT
>JAZQWM010000021.1:0-6978 GCA_045632345.1 Eubacteriales bacterium
TGAATCAGGAATGATATGCGAAGAGGGAACACATGATGAGCTGCTTATGAAAAACGGAAAGTACGCCGAAATGTGGCATACCCAAGCGGATAAATATATCCTGTAATAAAATAATAAAATCCCCCAACCTTTTTAGCTTCCTTGGTACTGTATAGGTGAAAGGCTTTCAAACACCAAATATCACATAAAAGCAGGATATAGCATAGAAGCTATTGAAAGGAGCGTAAAATGAAAATTTTTAATATTGAGATCACTAAAAACAAAATTATAATCTTTGCGGCAGTAGTTATTTTTATCAGTCTGGCAGTATTCTTTTTCTATCCGAGAAGCTTAGCGGATATTTGCCGTTGCCCCTCAAGATATGAAAGAATTGATATAACAGAGGAGCAATTCGGATATTCCATTGAGGAAGACGATGTTATCTGCTTATACACCGATGATGCAAGAAAGCTGATTGAAGCTACTGAGAACACAAAAGTTTACAGAAGTCCGTTTTATAAAAAGCTTGATGAAGTAGGAAGTGATGGTATAAATTTATATATCCATTTCAAAACTCAGGGACACGTTATGAAAACACCGCTTAAGATCCATGTTTTAACAGAGGATATCCTTGTAATAGACGGTGTTCAGTATGGTGTATACGGAAGCGAATTTATAGAAACGCTTGATTCACTTATTAAATAAAATCTCCATTATAAGAACCACCCTGCAAGACTTTCGAGAATTGCAGGGTGGTTTCTTACGTGTATATAGCAAATAAAGCTTCTATTCACAAAATAAAGAAAATATGATATAATTTTTTTGAAAATATACCAACCTTTCTAAAAGTGTAGTGTCTATATGGGTGAAAGCTTTCAAAAGTAGTTGAAAAGGAGTTGTGAAAATGGATAAGAATTATGCCGAAAAGGTCATAACTGAATATCTCAAGCCCATATATGGCTTTTCGCTGAAGCGTTGTAAAACTGAAGCCGATGCTGAAGATCTTTCTCAGGAAATAGTTCTCAGAGCATATAGAGCTCTTTGTATAAGAGATGATATAGACAACATTGGCAAGTTTATTTGGGCGATCGCTCACAACACTCTTGCAAACTATTATCGTGATGGCGCTCGTCAGTTTGTAGGCGTTTCAATCGACGAGATCGCAGAGATAATTTCCGATGGCTCAGATGATCTTTCAGAAGATATGATTCATCGTGAAACCTGCGCCCGCCTTCACAGCGAAATTGCATATCTCTCCAAATTGCAAAGGAGAATTGTAATCGCATATTACTATGAAAATAAAAAGCAAGCAGAGATAGCCGAGGAATTGAATATTCCGCTCGGAACGGTTAAGTGGCATTTGTTTGAAGCGAAAAAAGAGCTTAAGAAAGGTATGGATATTATGAGAAATAACGAACTTAAATTTAACCCCGTAAAATTTGAATTTTGCAGTTTCAGCGGTTCTGTAGGAAAGAGAGGAATTGGTTCTCTCAGACACATTAGCACACTTTCACAGAATATTATATATGCAGTTCACAAAAAGGCGCTCACAATAAACGAGATAGCCGATCTTATGGGCGTGTCTCCCGTTTATATTGAAAGCGAAGTAGAGTCTTTATATGAAAACGTTTATCTGTTGAAGCAGGGAGATAAATATATTTGCAACGTTCTCCTTGACGAGCCTACGACAGAACTCTTCGAGCTGCAGGATGAAATGTACAATAAGGCAACTGAGATATTTGCAAACGAGCTTTATGATGCTCTTATAAATTCTCCCCTTATTGATGATGAAAACGTTGTTACGTACAATAGAATGGTGGGCGTTGAAAACGGATTGCCTGTTTTTGAAAAAGATAAAAACTTTCTTATGTGGGCGCTTATTCCTTTTATTTCCACAAGATATAACGGTAAGGTTGACGACTATTCCGTAACTTTTGAAGAGGCGGCAAACTATCGTCCTGACGGCGGATTTAATATAAGTATGGCTTCTGTAATCGGACATGACGTTAAGCTTCCTAAATATTGGGATAGCATGACAAAATGCTGGAACGGTCCCTGCTTCAATCCTAAAGACAACGTAGCTTTGTGGCAGTTGGATACAGAGTGGTCCGGAAATCGTGTTGATCTAAGCTATAGCAATCATACAACCAGAGTACTTCCTCTTTTTAAGAGAGATTTTGAGGGAGATAAGCTGAGCTGCGATGAATATGCATTCCTTGCGGAGTATGGCTTTAAGAAGATCCTTGATAATGAAAACGGATTCTGGGCAACAACACAGTGCGTTTGGGTGCATGGAGACGAAGCGTGGAAGGCTCTTGCCGATATAGGTGAAAAGATCAGAGAAAAGCATCTCGATGAATTTGAAGCGCTCAAAAAGCCTTATATTGAAGCAGTTATGGCAGTAACACCTCCTCAACTTCATAAAATGCAGAAGTTTGGTCTCCAGTTTCTTTTCACGTCAGACGGCTGGTTTATTCTCCATTGCCTGAAAACTCTTATAGCCAACGGCAAACTGAAGCCGCCTACAGAAGAGCAGAAGCAGGCTCTTTCAACGGTAGTTATTTATTGATTATAATATAAATTAAGGGAGGGACCTTTTAAAAGTCCCTCCCTTTGAAATGCGGAAAAAGAAGAATTGATTCTCTCTGGCACAGTAGCACATTTTTGCAGAATATTATATATACTTGATTATTTAAAATCAGATGTTATAATAAATTAATATCAAGATAAAGAAAGTTTGATATGTGAGCTGGATTTTGAATAGCAATGGATATGAGATAAAGGAATGAAAATATGGTAAATCCAATTTTAAAAGTAGAAAATTTAATGAAAGTATACGGAAAAGACTACAGCACAGTAACAGCATTAAAAAATGTTAATTTTACTGTTGAAAAAGGTGAATTTGTATCTATTATTGGTACGTCCGGTTCAGGAAAATCAACGCTATTACATATAATCGGTGGAGTAGATTCACCTACTTCGGGTGAGATCTGGGTTGATGGAATAAATGTGTTCGAACAAAAAGAAAAGGATCTAACTCTCTATAGAAGAAGAAAAGTAGCCATGATATATCAATTTTTCAATCTTCTTCCTATGCTTAATGTTAGAGATAATATTATTCTTCCACTTGAATTAGACAAAGTAGAAATAGATGAATCACATTTACAAAGAATTTTAAAATCTTTGAATCTTGAAGAAAAAGAATTCTATTATCCTAATCAGTTATCAGGAGGTCAACAACAGCGTGTTGCGATAGCTCGTGGTCTCATAACGTCACCTGCAATACTCCTTGCCGATGAACCAACAGGAAATCTGGATAGTAAAAATACTAAGGAAACAATGGATTTGTTGAGGTATTCAAGCACTAAATTCAATCAAACTACAATAATTGTAACACACGACGAAAGAATAGCTTCTCAAACTGACCGCATTATCCAAATTGAGGATGGTATGATAGTAAGGGACGAAAGAAAATGAAGATAATATTTAAGCTTACTTTTAAAAATTTGTGGTATAACAGAACGCGTTCTTTGTTGTCATATTTGTGTGTTACACTAACAGTTATATTTATTACAATAGTGTGTAGCATGTCTTTTTCGGTCATAGATTATTTGAAATCCGTGAGCATGGCTATAGATATTTTTGAAACAATTTTTAGATTATCAAAAGGAGTCATATATTTAGGAATAATACTTGGCTTGTTTATGATATATTCGATCATTTCAACACGCTTTAATGAAAAACATAAATTTTTAGCTTATTTAACTTCTTTAGGAGCTAGTAGAAGTCAAAAATGTGCCATACTTTTTATTGAAACTTTGACATACTTGTTTTGTGGAATTATTTTTGGTATTCCTATAGGTGTTTTTTGTGGACGATTTTTCTATAATTTAGGTGTCAATATTATATCAAGTTATGTTGCTGCCGATATTGGCAAATTTATTTTTACTTATGATAGTGTGTGGGTTTCAATAGCGATATGTTTTTTTGCAACGGCTTTAGGATCAATAAATCCAATTATTAAAATAAGTAAATTATCTGTTTTAGATTCGCTGAATGGAAGAAATAAGATAAACATATCTCTGAAGCAAGGTTTTATATCTTCTGTAACAGAAAGAATGTTCGGTAGAATAGGAAAATTAGCTGGACAAAACTATTACAATTATAAGAGTAATTATAGACTAATTGCGATGTCTTTGTCGTGCGGTACTATATTTTTTATAGCTAGCTATTGTTTTTTTATGTATCCTATCAGATGGTATGAAGAGCGGGGATATTCGCCTGAGCCAATGTTTTATAGTTTGTTGTATTTAGCAATAATTTTATCAGCTATGGTTATATTTATATTCTCTATATGTTCCTTCGGGTGCATTGAAATTAATATACAACAAAGAAAACGTGAGTTTGCAATGTTAAAATCTATAGGTTTTCACAATTCGCAAATTTTCCAAATGATGGGTATTGAAAGTATATTTTTGATACTCTATATTTTGTTTTATAGTTTTTTTGGGAGTTTATTAGTAGATTATACGATTTGTAGTTTTTTTCGTGCTACAGAAGTATCATTTCTAAAGTTTTGGTTTCCTGTAGAAGTTTTTTTATTATTTGTTTTATTCGATGTTGTGATTGGAGTGATATTTGCCGTCTGTTCAATACTTAAAATAAAGAAATTAAATATAATAGAAAATTTAAAAAATAAGGAATAAATAGTTTCTGAAAACTCAGTGTAAAAATTATATTATAGGCGAGAAGATCAGAGAAAAGCATCGCGATGAATTTGAAGCGCTCAAAAAGCCTTATATTGAAGCAGTTATGGCAGCGACACCTCCTCAGCTTCATAAAATGCAGAAGTTTGGTCTCCAGTTCCTTTTCACGTCAGACGGCTGGTTTATTCTTCATTGTCTGAAAACTCTTATAGCTAACGGAAAGCTGAAACTTCCCACAGAAGAGCAGAAGCAGGCACTTTCAACGGTAGTTATTTATTGATTCAACATAAAGAAAAATCGCAACATTACGTTGCGATTTTTCCATTTTCAAGAGTAAGATGATGAACAGTTTTAAAAATTCAACTGCCCGTTTGATATCGTTTCTCTTTTTGATATGTTTACGAAGAAAAATATATTTGATATACTTAATATACAATCAATGCGCGTTGTTTGAATTGTGATGAAGAAAGGAAAAAGTATGTTAAGCTTTGGACAAAGATTAAAACTTATCAGAAAAGAAGCTCAGATAACCCAGAGTGAGCTTGCCGAACAGCTTATGGTTACGGTTCAAGCCGTATCGAAATGGGAATGTGACAATACAATGCCCGATATTTCTCAGATCGTTCCTCTTGCAGCAATTCTCGGTGTTACTACGGATTGTCTCCTTGGTGTTGGAGGTAATGAGAGAGAGGATAAAGCCAAGCTTGATGAGATTATAGGTCAGATTAATCACACCTATATTTATCTCACTTATGAAAACAACGGCGGCTTCAAAAGATACGAACAGTATCACGAATTTTTAAAGAAATATCCTCTCAATTATGAGGTCAAGCTCAACTGCGCGATGTCTATATACGATTTCATCGGTGCTTCACGTGATAATACTATATATAAAATTCCTGATGAAGAACGTAAGGAGTTGTTTAATGAAGGAGTGAAGCTTCTTGTATCTATAATAAATCAGGATAAGGATCTTACAAGAAAAATTAATGCAAGCGAGCTTCTGGTGAAATATTATATTCAAAATAAGGAGCCGGAAAAGGCAGAAGCATTAGTAGTCAATTTGCCTGAGCAGGATAATATAAAACTCAAGTCTATAATCAGCATATATGATTTCAAACAGGATCTTGAAAAAAGTCTTGAGCTTGCGGAGGTAGTTCAACATACTTCTACCAACACGTATTTATGGTCATTGTGCGGAACGGCAATTCGAATATCTGCTTTTGGTAACGTACGAAAAGAAGAAGCAATAGCGGCATGGCGAATTTACGAAGAGGCATCAAGATATAATCATAAGCTTTTGCGCAGTACGGCACTGGATCAGCCCAGTAGAATGATGGACAAAAAGACTACGTTTTGGCATGTGCTCAGATCTCTTTGGTATCGTAGCAACGACTGCATTGCAATTTCCGATTTTGATGGAGCACTTTCCGCAGTTGAGGATATGACGGAATTCGGTATAGAATACTATAATTTCTGCAAATCAAACGGTGCTGATAAAGTAAGACTTGAAGAGATTATTGCATGGATCCATAACAGCATAAAACGCTGTTATATGTACAGCTTAGGTACGCCTGATAATATTCTTGATAATGATCCGAGATTTAAGGCGTGTCAGGAAGCAATATGTCAGCTTGATTAAAACAAAAAATCACCGCCGAGAGTATCTTAACGATTACTCTCGGCGGCTTTTGTTTAATTATATGTGTTACTTCACAAGGTAACTAACCTGTTGTATTTCATTTAAAATAGCTTCAAGTTCTTCGGCATTGATTTTGTGGGATTTGTCAGCTACATAATCAGTCTTTTGTGAGATAAACTCAGCCACCATCCTTTTCATCGCTTCGTTTACAGGATCAGGATTTTTTGGCTTTAAATCATCATACATCTTCTCGTAAAAGGCGATAAGGCGTTGATTAGTAGTCTCCCTGCTTTTCGCCGTATCGCCGAGTGCTTCAGCACGAAATCCGGTAGGGTCTTGAATGTCCTGACCAAGTCCGATTACAGTACTTTTAATATGTTCTGTATCAGCTTGGATTTTCTCGATTTGCTCAAGCACATAATCAAGTGTATATTTGGTGGCGTTTGTAGTTGTTTCAACTGCGCTTACTGCTTCTGTATTAATAATATCTGACATTTTTATGTCCTCCGTAAATTCATTTGTATGCGGCGGACACGCAAGGCATATTCTGTTTTCATCTATGAAGCGCGCCCTGCCACTTTTGACAAGCCCTCTTGCCCTTTTCGGGTAAGTAGCTCCATATTCGTTACCTAATTCGTCTACAACAATTAC
>JAZQWM010000022.1:0-5985 GCA_045632345.1 Eubacteriales bacterium
CAAAACACCAGCGTAGAAAAAATGGCAAATTACATTTTTGATAATGTAATTGTAGAACCGAAAGGGCTTACTATTGACGACTTTGAAAGTATGGAAGAATTTAACGAGGTAGTAACCTTTGGTAGAGAAGTAATGCAAGGGAACTTTCGAGAAGAGGCTAACAAGGCAGCAGCTAAAAAGTAAAGCTACCGAAAATTGGGCTATGTGGCGGCTGGTGTTGGATGCAAAAATGGACTATAACACGGTATTTCACCAGATGTTACCTAGTGAGATAGACGAGGCAAACGCAGCATTAGACATATACATAGCCGAAATGAAAAAAAGCAAATAAGAAATAACCCTTTATAGAAAGGGGTGTACAATGAGTAACACAATTAGAGAGGACGTTGTAAGCATTAGCTTTGACGTTGAGAATAACCCTTTCGCAGAGCTAACCGCCAGCATGGATAAAATGAAATCCGCTGTAACGGGTGGAGTGGACAGCAGCACCCAAAAGCTAAAAGGCATAGCAAAAGGTGCGGACGGCTTAAAAAACAGCGTGCAAGGTGCTACACAAGCAGCACAAAAAGCAGACAAGACCTTTACGGAAATGGTGAAGAGTGCAAGGGATATAGCCAAAGTAAAGGTAAGTAGTGGGCTGGAAAAGTTAAAGAGCATACCACAGCAAGCAAAAGGGCAGTTTGACAAGCTAAAAAGCAGCGTACAGAAGATAAAAAGCATAAGGCTAAGTGATATAGGCAAGGGCTTAGATAAGGGGCTAGGAAAGGCAATAACGAGCTGTAAAAACGGTGCTAGTAAATTAACTAGCGGGCTTAGGAAAGCGGCTGGTGTGACTTTTGACAAGGTTACAAGCGGCGTTAAGACGTTAGCCACGCAAGCGGGGAAAGCGGCTGGCAGCTTAGCCAAAATAAGTGTTAAAGGTTTAGCCGTGGGAGCTGGGGCAGCAGCGGCAGCGGTAGGCGGGCTTGTTACCGCCTCTGTAAAGGCTTATGCGAATTACGAGCAGCTTGTAGGCGGTGTAGAAACACTATTTAAGAATAGTGCACCAACAGTACAAAAATACGCCAACAACGCATATAAAACCGCTGGGCTTTCCGCTAATCAATACATGGAAACAGTTACTAGCTTTTCTGCTAGTTTGTTGCAAAGTGTAGGCGGCGACACAGAAAAGGCGGCGGCTTATGCAGATATGGCTATAACCGACATGTCCGACAACGCTAATAAAATGGGTACGGACATGGAAAGCATACAAACGGCATACCAAGGCTTTGCAAAGCAGAATTACACCATGTTAGACAACTTAAAGCTGGGATATGGTGGCACTAAAGAAGAAATGGCACGCCTTGTAAAAGACGCAGCCAAGCTAGATAAAAGCGTAGATGCTAACAGCATGTCATACGCTAATATCGTAAAAGCTATTCATGCAGTACAAGAGGAAATGGGTATTTTAGGCACTACCCAAAAAGAGGCAGAGAAAACCATAAGTGGATCATTAGCCTCTATGAAATCCGCATGGGGGAATATGCTAACAGCATTAGTAACAGGCGGTGACAGTTTCGACCAATGCGTAGACAACTTAGTACAATCTGTTAAAACCTTTGCGGGTAACATATTACCTGTTATAAAAACCGCTTTAAGCGGCGTAACAGACTTAATAGCGGAGCTTGCACCAATGATAGCGGCAGAAATACCAGCACTTGTAACACAATTACTACCAGAGCTTGTGAATGCTGGAATATCCATGGTGCAAAGTTTGATAGACGCTATAGCAAGCAATACAGGGAATATAGCAAATGCAGCTATGCAGATTATAAGCTCATTAGTTACGTTTATTTCTAGTGCAGTACCGCAGCTTGTAACGGTGGCGGGGCAGCTTATTACAGCGTTAGCCCAAGGGTTAGCCCAACAGCTACCTACCCTTATACCAACAATCGTACAAGGTATTTTGCAGCTTGTAGATAATATAGTAAACTTGCTGCCACAGCTTGTAGACGCTGGAATACAGCTAATTTTAGGATTGGCACAGGGACTTATAAACGCACTACCACAGCTCATAAGCTATGTACCTACTATTATACAAAATTTAGTAGACGGAATTACACAAAGTCTACCGCTCATTATCAACGCCGGAATACAACTTATTAATATGCTTGTTAATGGGCTTGTACAGAATTTGCCCGCATTGATACAGGCAGCCTTACAGATGATAGACGCACTCACACAGGGGCTTATACAGAATTTACCTGTGATAATTCAAGGTGCTTTATCAATGATACAGGCACTTGTACAGGGGCTTATACAGAATTTGCCAATGATTTTACAGGCAGCTATTGAGTTAATTAATGGGCTTTGTACAGGATTGTTGCAAAATCTGCCTTTACTTATCAACATGGCTATACAGCTTGTTTTAAGTTTGGCACAAGGGCTTATGCAAAATGTACAAATGCTTATTTCCGCAGCAGTACAGCTTATTATTGCTTTGGTACAGGGTATTTTACAGAATTTACCTTTGATTATTTCCGCAGCTATACAAATTTTAGTAGCTTTAGCAGTAGGACTTGTACAGGCAATACCGCAGCTCATAGCAGTAATACCACAGATTATAAGTGCGATTATCGACGGCTTAATGTCTGTAGATTGGATTCAAGTAGGCAAAGACCTTATAGGCGGCGTATGGAATGGTATTAAGTCTATATTCGGCAAAGGTAAGGAAAACGGAAAACAGGCAGCAAATAGCGTAGCGAGCGGCATAAATAGCAGCAGCTACACAGCAACAACGGCTGGTACAAACTTAGCCAATAGCACCACAGGCAGTATGCAGCTTAACAACACAGCAATTAGCAGTTATGGAGCAGCGGGCGGCAGCAACTTAGCGGCTGGCATTTCCAGCACCACAGGCACAGCCACAGCAGCGGCTAGTAGTTTAGCCAATAGTACAAAAACCAGCTTACAGCTAGGCGACACTACAGGTATAGGCACAAATGCAGCTACAGGACTTGCAAGCGGAATTAGCAGCAACACAGGCACAGCCACAGCAGCAGCTAGTAGCATGAGTTCACAAGTTAAAAAAGCAGCAGATACAGACATTAAAGTGAACGTAGAGGCAGACACCAAAGGTATTAACAATGTAAAAACAGCAGTTACGGGGCTTGTAAAGGCAATACAGGCACAGATAAAGCAAGTAAAGCCAATATTTACGAGCGGATTTACAGCAGCCTCAACAGCAGCTACCGCACAAATGACAAGGCTTAATACAGCGGTACGTGCGGGAACTATGGCTATGCTAACAACTGTACGGGCTGGCATGAACGGTATACGATCAGCAATAGCAAGCTGCAATTTATTTAGTGCTGGCGTAAATATGATGTCCGGACTTAACAGAGGTATGGCAAGCATGAGAGGCACGATTATAGCCACAGCACGAAGTATTGCGGCAAGTGCAGCCAACACAATCAATAAAGAGCTGGATATACACAGCCCGTCTAGGGTAACAATGCAAAGCGGTGAGTTTACAGGACAAGGGCTTGCTATTGGTATGCAGAACATGAAAACGAATGTTACAAAGTCTGCACAGGGACTTAGTACCACAGCAGCGACAGCTATTAAGCCAAGTGTCCAAAATTACACGCCAAGTAGCTCAAGCATAAGCAATACGAGCAGCAACCAAACAAACAACTTTAACCCACAGTTTACGCTTAATATGAACGGGGCAAGTGCTACCGAAACAAATAAACGTAAAATCAAACAATGGGTAAAAGAAAGCATACAAGAAACATTTGAAAGTATGGAGCGAATAAATCCGAATTTATGCGAGGTGTAACTAATGGCATTACTCAACGAATATTATATATTTGTCCAAGATGAGGACGTAAGGCGGGGTGTGTCCATTAGTTCACACCCTGTAGAAAAAGGTCTTGACATTACGGATAATGTAAAGCGTGAGCCTATGGTTATCAGCATTACCGG
Organism: Eubacteriales bacterium; assembly: GCA_045632345.1. Lineage (GTDB taxonomy): Bacteria > Bacillota > Clostridia > Oscillospirales > CAG-272 > RGIG2000. The sequence continues at coordinate 3,967 of JAZQWM010000022.1, forward strand.
CGAAATTGTAGGTACAAACGCCACTAAAGTAATGAATAAAATAACCACCCTACACCAAAAAGGAAATTATGTGAAGTATGTAGGGCGTAACATCTTAAAAAATGCAGTTATCACGTCTTTTGATACCAGCCACCCTAACACAATATACGGCGGCTGCTCTTTCACAATGGAAATAACTGAAATAAGAGTAGCGAAAACGCCTCTAGTTGTTAAGAAAAAAAATAAGAAAAAAACAAAGAGCGGAACTAAGCAAGTTACGAAAAAATCAAAGAAAAACACAACGGTAAAAAAATACACCGTAAAGCGTGGTGATACTCTTTGGGCTATTGCAAAAAAATATTATGGTAACGGGGCGAGTTATCCAAAGATAGTAAATGTTAATAAAGATAAGATTAAAAACCCAAACCTTATACAAATAGGCTGGGTGCTTAAAATACCAACGTAGGGGGTGCGATATGCGAGATATTATAGAAGTAGACAAAGAGCTATTACCTTATAATTTTGACATAGCATTAGCTGGTGAAGAGTTTAACATGGAATTTATGTACAACAAAGCTGCTGATCTATTTACTTGCACCCTCAGTAAAAACGGCGAGGTATTAGTGCATAATGAACCTATTGTGTACGGCGTGGAGCTTTTTAAGGACGTATATAACGAACATTTCCCTATGCTTTCTATTGTACCGTTGGACGAGGCGGGCAATGAAACAACTGTAACCTATGATAACTTTGGCAAAACTGTATTTTTAACGATTGACGACGAGCCAGAGGACGAAAGCGAGGCGGCGGGAAATGGCTAGTGATATTGCGATTAAAAACAGTAAACCAAAAGGCAACTTCTCACAAATGGCAATAGCTATAAAAGGAGTTGCCGGTAAAATTGACACCACGCCAAGCGGATTGTACGACCAAAAGGTAACACTCAAAACAGGCGACGTAACCATAAAAAACGATGATTTAGACATGGAATTTGAAATACCTTTTGACGACGATACCGAGGCAAATGAGGCAGAGATAGTCATATACAATCTAACCGATAAGACAATTAACGCTATGAAAAAAAATGCAGCTATAAGCATTACGGCTGGATATAACAAGGACACAGGGGTTATATTTAGCGGCTACATAAGTAAAAAAAGGACTTATTGGGAAGATTGCGACAAGGTAACGCTGATATACGCCATAGATAACAACGGGAAGAAAGAAACAGAACTTTCTAATATGTCTTTTGGAGCTGGCACAAAAGCAAGTACAATATTACGAAAGCTGGTAGAACGTGTAGGGCTGCCATTGGCTGTGTTTGAAACAAGGCGTGACCATACATATAAAGACAAAGTTACTATAGACGGCGGGTTAATGGATAATGTAAAAAAATACGCCCAGATATGCGGTGTAGTAGCTTATGTAAATAAGTCAAAAATTTATGTATGTCCTTTAACGTATGGCGACCACGAAACATTTAATTTAACAGCGGATACAGGGCTTTTAAGTGCTAATGAATTTGAAGAAGAGGCAAAAGTGGAAAATTACACAGATACCATAAAAGGGCTAGAAATTGAAATGCTTTTGCAACACAAAGTAAAAACAGGCAGCATTATAAATGTATCTTCTAAAAATGTAAAAGGCGATTATAGAGTAAGAGAGGGAAAACACACCTACGACGGGAACGAGTTTAAAACGACCGTAAAAGCAATTTCTTACTCATGTATTAAGAAGTAAGGGGGCTTTCTATGAGTGCTTTTAATAATGCCATACAAGGCATGATAAATAACGCCTTAATGCAAACACATACCGCTTTTTGTGGCAAGGTAATTAGCGTAGACGGCAATTTTGCAAAGGTACAGCCGCTTAATATGATAAAGGCGGTAGGCGGCAAGGCACAAAAGCAAGCCGTCATACCGAAAGTACCAATATTAAAACACGTTACCGGTGTTGCTAAAGGCGATACCGTTTTTTGTATGTGTGCAGAAAGAGACATAACAGAAACACGAAAAGGCAAATTTGCTTTGCCTGTACAGG
>JAZQWM010000023.1:0-6230 GCA_045632345.1 Eubacteriales bacterium
TGGCAGTTTATGACAGTCCGAGAAATGCGCGGTTTAATAGAAATAATAGTACAGTCTAGTAGTCAGGAACAGGAGTATCGAGATGATTACTACGGCTGCCCAGAATATAAAGAATATCAGGAAACATGGAACTGAGGAGGAATATATATGACAGCTTTGGAAAATTTTATTGCCAAAACTAAAAACGGTGTTTGTCTCGTGCTTCAGAGTGACGGACAGAGCGACTGCTTACTACGTGTGCTGCACCGTGGATTTTCGGAGTATGCGGTATGGTGCGGCGGTGTAGAGATCTGGCGCACACTCGACAGAGAGCAAGCACAGGCGGTGTACAACAGGCGTAGAGCTGAATATATGGTACGGCTTGATAGATTGAGCTATGCAGGATAAAGGAGGAATAAGAATGGATTTTAAACAGGAAACACGATATTTTTTAGATGATTTGGCGCAGCTTTGCCAAAAATATGGCGTGGAGAGCATAGCCATAAATGACGACTGCGTTCAAGTGACTATGAAGGCTGGTCACGGTGGTGTGTCATTTTGGAACATGGAGGACGGCGTGTACCACGGAGTTAAGGAAATTCGCACCATGTCGACATATCACGCAGAGTTAGGAGATGGATTTTGATGGGAGTTTATATAAACAAGACTTGGTATGAACCACCTGAGTTACAGGCGTATGTGAATGACCTAATCAAACAGCGCGATGCCTATAAGCAAGAGCTGATAGACACGCTTCGCAAAGGGGTAACCTGTTCACGAGGTGAGGACTACGACTGTACACTTTGCCCATACTACTATCAGAAGTTAGAGCAATGTCCAAGTGCGTTGTCACAATACGCCGCAAAGCTGAGACTGGAAGAATTAACAAAGGAGAAAAGATTATGATACATTTGCTGTTTTCATTCGTATGGGCGGTGGCAGGATCAGTCGCCACGAAGTATTACGCAAAGAACTATGAAGAAAAAGTGTTTAATCCTCTGCCGATATACATAGCGTTCAGCTTCATGGTGGCAGGAATTGAGATTGCAAAGTTTGCGGGGTGAGAGTTATGACATTAAAGGAATTATTAGAGAATCGAAATAATATCAGAGTCAAGGAATACGAGCGATACGGTGACGAGCTAATCTTCGTTGGTGGCTTTTATTGGGCTGACGGCAGAATAATCCCAACAGATGGTGGCTTCTATACACTGAATATGGACGTTATTGCCGAGTGGAAGGGAGATAACGTGCTTGCGATTGTGAGGGTTGCGGAATGACGATTGCTAAGATGATGGAAGTTCTTAAAATGGGTGACAAGAAAGGATCTGCGCTGAAGGAACTGGCGAGGTTTTACCATTGCGATGACTACGACCTTTCGCCTATAAATGATGCGATGGCGGACTCATGGATTGCCAAGCAGAAGTGCTCGTGCTACGAGGAAGGCAATTGGGTGCAGGGCTATGGCACTTGTAACGGGACTAAAGAAAGAGAACCTTGTGCCTGTAATGGTGATAGGACGAAGTGTGATTTTTACTCGGATGATTATAAGTATGAGTATGGCGATTGAGGTGATTGAGATGAGTTCTGAGACAACGGGAGCGATAAGGGCATATGCCCGCGACGAGGAACAGGCTGATAGTTTGCTGGCATTGATGGATTGGTACGGTGTTACACGACTTGCGGACATTAGTGAAGAACAAGGGCAAGAATTTTTAGATAAACTACGGCGAGGGGAGATTAGGATTTATGGCTGAAAAAGATTTGCGTGACGGCAAGGTGCGGATAACCGACCACTACTATTACACAATGGACGGTCTTGGCAACATCATACCCTATTGGATAGGAGTAAAGGAAAAAATGGAACTTGGCAAGAACGGCAAGGGTACTGGTGAATTCAGAGATGTCTGCGAGGGGCTGGGCTTCTATAGTTCATTAGAGGCTGTGGCAAACGCCTGTATGCGAGATGCTGGCTACCGTAAAATTGAAGCTGGTGAAATTCAGACTATTCAGCAACACATTGATGAGTTACGCCGTGTAAAAGACGAAATTAAAGAAAGTCTCGGCGGATATTAATAGCAATTCAATAGGAAGTTAATATCAAATTTGACGTTATAGATTATAACAGGTCAAATGATATGGCAAATATTAAAATGAATTTTAGAGTATTAAATGCCTATAAGGAGTGATGATATGCAGATTGATAAACCAACATTTGTGAAAGCGATGAATATGATTAGGGCATATGAGGATCGACTGGACAACCTGTATGCTGAGTTGGATAGTGTTATTGGTGATTGCGAGAAACTGATTACCAAGATAGATGGTGTTAGTGATATGATTCAGCTCTTAGAAATCGCTTGTGGGGATAATAGATTTATCTCGTCGTATATATTTGATACGGCTTGGGGCAAGTGGGACGTAGTGTACGCAACCGAGGGCGGCAGAGAATTCCCGTTCAAGACGATTGACGATTTATGGGCTATACTGAATTACACGAAGCCGTGGGAATTGGAACTGATTTGGTGCTAAAATATTCGTTTATTTTTTGTGCGGACAAAGTAACAAATTAGCGATAAGGAGGAATGAGATTGACAGGCGTTTATCAAATAGTGTGTTTGGAAAACAATAAAAAATATATCGGTATGTCTAAGGATATTCACAAGAGATGGCAAACTCATTTAAGGGAATTAAAAAATAGAAAACATCATTCGCTTGCGCTTCAAGAAGATTATAACAAATACGGGAAAGATGCTTTCAAATTTAATATCATAAAAGAATGTCATTATTTGGAAGCTAAGACGTTAGAATCGGATTTAATTAATTTAGAACAGCCCGCTTACAATTTGGTTGGAACTAACAAAGCCAACTTCTCTGATTGTCAAAAGGATATGTTTGAGATTAAAACTTCGATATATATAAAAACTCATTATTCTGAAGCCTTTGAGAACGGTGATAAATGCTTACTGGCTAATATCTTTGATTTTTCGGAATATATTAATTTATCACCTACCGATGTTTTAAAATTCCTCGGAATGGATAATCAAAAACAATTAGATTCTTGTAAATTAAAATTTAAAAGTGGTATCTCTATAGGTGTTGTTTTGAAAAATGATGGTATTTATATTTCTATTTCAAAAACTGGTGTAAATAATAAGTTTGAGCTAATCGGGGGTGCAGCTTGAAAAATAAATTATTCTATGTATTTGGCGTAGGTACAGAAGCTTTCTATACTGATAAAGAAAAAGAAATTAATGATTCTATTCGTGAAACAGAGGAACAGTTTAATAAGTTTTTGAAAAATAGACCAACCCCTAAATATCAGGAAGATGAAAATGGAACAATTGCTCTGCTAAATTCTGCGGATATATCTCTGTGGGACGAAGAAAATGTGGAGATTAAGAAAGCCTATAGAGAAAAAATTAAAGGATTAAAAGACAACCTACGAATTGAGATTGAAAGCAACAAAGACATAATTCGCTCTCTCCGTGAAGATTCTGTGCTTAATAAGTATGGAGAAGTAGGATTGACTAAGAGAGTTACAGTACCAGACGGAAACTTAGCAAGAACATTGGGGCTAAAAGCTGGCGTAGATCAGTTTAATCCAGAGATTTGCATTGTGACTATTTGTTATTATGACATCATGTATTCGTTGATAAAGAACGGATTTATGTATCAAGGTTATAAGTATAGATTCTTTACAGCTTCGGCAGGTCAGATACGACAGCATAAGATTGTTTGTGTAAGGGAAGATGCTTTGACTGAAGATAAATGGAATACTTTGATGGCGGGGTTGTCTTTTGATGAAATAAACCGTAAAGGCGGTTTTAATATCAACAAGGTACTCAGTTATATGTCACTTTGCAATTCTGGGACAACGCCCTTCACAGATTTTGACATAGATAGAGCTATCGTTGTTGACGATTTACAAAAAGATGTTGTTGGAGAGGCGGACTATATAGACTATCAAACTTATCAAATAACAAGAAAGATTAACTCGTTTGCTCTTGAAATGAATGATGGTTGTGGCATGGTGTTGCCATCGGTAAGTTCCGAAAACTTTGTAATTCGTATGCCATTTTTTAAAGGGCTTTGTTGCCCGTTTGATTACTTGAAATTTATTGAGGAACATAATTGTTCTTCTATCGTCACTGATATATATGGTAAAAAATGGGATTTGATAAAAGATAATATAAATATAGTCTTTACCAAATCTCAGTTCAAGATGTGGAAGATGTATGACAGTTGGGATGATTATAAAACCCGCTTCAAGAAATATAATTGTGTTGCTGGCATTGGTAATGTAGATGATGAAGAAGCTGAATACTCGGCAACTACATCCTACCAAATGATACAGACATTGAGAAATCTTACTGAAGATGATATCAGAGAACTCGGCAAGGTTAATCATGAAGAAATACTTTCTCTTGGAAGAAGCAAAGATGATTGTGTTACTCATTATGCTGATAAAGAAAAACTCTTAAAAATCTTAGGGGCAAACGATGTTGATAGATGCCGTTCATGGTATCAGAAATGTCTCAATCTTTATCCTGAGATGTTAGAAGATTCATACACAAGAACGCAAATTTCAGATTTGAAGAATAGTCTTGAAAAAGATTTGTGGTCTGCAAAATTCAAACTTCATTCTCAATACACTTTTACAGTCCCAGATTTATATGCTTTTTGTCAAAAATGGCTTTTAGACATAGAGAATCCTGATGGTTTATTAAAGGCTAATGAAGTAAGCTGTGACCTATTTGATAACGGCAAGAAATTAGATGTATTAAGAAGCCCTCATTTATACAGAGAACATTGTATATGCACAAACAACATTCAGTCTGAGTGGTTTACAACTAATGCTTGTTATGTCAGTCTTAACGACTTCAATCAGCGCATAAGAGCCGAAGATTGGGACGGAGATCATGTATTTGTCACTGATAATGACACATTAGTAAAAGCGTCCATAGAAGCTTGTAGAGACATAAGACCTATGTACTACGAGATGAAGAAAGGTGATGCTTCGCTGATTACTCCAGACAGTTTGTATCAAGGGATGAGAGCTGCTTTCAGTTATGGCAAAATAGGAATTTACAGTAATGCCATTACAAAAATATGGAACACTCCTATTGAAAATGGCAATTGGGAACTATCTCCAGAAGCTATGGCTGCGGTGCGTTGGTTATGCTGTGAATCAAATTTCAGTATTGACGCCGCCAAAACTTTGTTTATGATTGACAGGCAGGGGGCAACAGATACAACGTATGGTGATACGCCAGCAAATATCATTCCTAAGTTTACTAAGTCAAAAGTACCACGGTTCTTTGAGTTTGCCAAAGGCAAGGAGTTGCATCAAGTAGAACCTATAAACAATTCACCTGTAAATCTCATTCGTAAGGTATATCCAAGACTAAAAATGAATTATTGCATCTACGATAGTAAGAAGATGTATAACTACGAGATGTTGATGTGTGATAAGAATACTAAGATATTAGATGAAGTTATTACAGCGTATAGACAAGTTAGAAGCATGAAATTCAAAAAGAGTGAAGAAGGTCATGTAATTAATTATGAATTGGTGATTGCTGATTGTCGAAAGAAAATATTTGACTCTGCTGACTGTACGAAATCAGAAATAGTAGACATGATTATCAAGAGTATCTTTGATAGAAAGAGTCCAGATTATACTTCTAAAAAGAAAATGTTTTGGGAGCTTTTTGGAGATATTGTCTATGAGAATATTCGCAACAACATGGATACTATCGAAAGAATAAGAGATGGACGCTGTATTGATTGCGGTGAACCGTTTAAGAAAACTACCAGTATGCAATGTAGATGTAAGAAATGTCAAACAGAATATAGAAAAATTGCAGCAAAAAATTGCATGAAAAAAGCAAGGAACAAAAATGTTAACACCTTTGATGTGGCATAAATAACGATATATTGGGGTATATAAGGGATTGGCATTTTAAATTACTTCCCCTTATGAGAAAGATAGACAAAGAGAACAATCTCTTTATACCCCACTTCACCGTGGGGTTTTCTCTTTTTTGTCTTAATCTCTTTTTTGCAAATGTGAATACTTGACAAGTGTTCATAAATAAAACATGAAAGATGTGAAATGTATGATTGAAATTAACAAGGAAGAAGCAAAATATCTGAGAGAACATGGTGTTGTTAGATTTCAAAACCGTGGCGTAGTAAGACTTATGAGGCAGGACTCGAAGCGAAAACACTATTATGCTTGTGAGGATA
>JAZQWM010000024.1:0-3880 GCA_045632345.1 Eubacteriales bacterium
AGTTGTAAAGAGTGTAGCAAACAAGATAGCAAATCCTATTATAAACACAATAGCGGTAAGGACAGGATATGAGGAGAAGCAACAGCACGCACAGTTTGTCAAAGGCATAGCTTCACAGGCTATTGACACCGCTTTTTCAATTGGTATGGGAATTGCCATAGGCGGCGGTGTTGGTGCCGTTATCGGCGCTGTAAAGAGTATTGGAAATCAAATATATGATTACTCTATTATGCAAAGAGAAATCTTGTATCAAATAGCAAATGAAAGTACTGCTATTTCTTTAAACAAAACAAGAATGGGCGCAGGTTCAAACAGGGAGGGCAAGACAAGTTGAACACGATTAAAGTCTATACAAAACAAAATGGTGTATATACCGAGGTTACAGGCTCAATCGTAGAGCTTACAGTCGGAGAAATGCTTGACAGTCAATTAGACGATGCTCGGCTTATTATCACAAATTCCCCTGTCGAGAATTACCCACCCTTGACAGAATTTAGGATTGATTTTCTAAGAGAAAACACCGTTTACAAGCGCATTTATATGGTAAGCGGAGAGCCTAAAGCACAGGTTTATGTAAAGCCAAGCACAGAATAAGAAAAAGGACTGAATTTTCAGTCCTTTTCTAATTCATTCAGTTGTTTTTGCAATTTTTCTTTCTTTGTTTTCTGCTTTTCATCCTTTTTCTTTTGGCGCATTTCTTTGTATTGCTCGTAGGTGTAGCGAACAGAGTTTGTAAAGTTTGTTTTACTGAAAAACAAAACTATCAAGCAAACGCACAGAGCAACTACAAAAATGCCTTTTATAATTTCCATTATGTAAAGGCTTCCCGAAAAAGAAAATAGAGAATTAACCATCCGAGAATTTAAAAGTGTAGAAATATTATAAACAATGTTCATAATTTCAAGCGGAATAATGAATAGCGATACGATAAATACAATTTTTTTCATAGAATTGTACCCCCCTTTTTTCTAATTATAACACAAACGGAAATATTTTCAATAAAAAGAGAGGAAATTTATGAAATTATTCAGAAACGATATGTTTCTTGTAGAGAGAACAAAACTACTTGAAGGTGTACTTTGTTCGAGCTTGACGTTTACAAATAGCAAAAACGAAATAGTAAAACCTTTTAAAATACAGGGCGGAATTATTAGCGGTGATTTGACGTTCTCCGATGGTGTAAGTGTGCCTGTAATAATTGATTCCACAGACACAGCACGTATTAGAAACGCATTTACTAACACTAAATTTACAACTCAAAATGACAATATTGTTAATATATACCCACCAAACATTACAGTATTGTCTTTTAATAACATATGCCTTAATTTTAATCCGTTGCTTAGAGAAGCGGAGGCAGAAATAATTGACCCTAATGCGACTTTAGACGATTATTCCTTAGATTTAACAGTCAACGGGACAACTTACTCATATGCTGCATATAAAGACCAACAATTAAATTTAAACATATCTCAACCTACAACTTTTTCCTTTGAATTTTATTATTCATACACAAATCCAGACGGAAGTGTAATTACAGGTAATAAATATGCAAGGTATGTTCTCATTTTTACATTTACGGTGGGAGTTTACAAAAACCAATACCCCCTAAAGCCCTACACAATAACGGACTGTATCTGCCGTTGCTTAGAGCTTAGCAGACCGCTATTAAGGGGAGAATTGCCGAAGTACACCTTACAGGGTGTCACATATTCTTATGACGAAAATGGCAACCTTGTGCGTTCCATAGCAGAGGGTAGCCAAGCAGATAAATACGATAAGATTATAGCTCCAAATTTCACAATGACACAGGCGACCCTGCGCGAATGCTTGCAAACAATCGGCGGCTATATTCACGCAGAGCCAAGGCTCGGTTATGACCCTGACGGTACAGGCTTGAACTATGAGGAAAACACCGTTATATTTGACGAGTACGGGAAGGACGAGAAAACGAGCTTGACCGAACAAGGCTATGTGTACAGAGGTATTACGCAAAGCATAAATGACTATTGCACAGAGGTTTCAACCAACGTGGCAAACATAGTTAACACTCTTAACTATACTGACGGTGTTATAACAGACCCAAGCCAAACAACCACAAGGACACTAAGGACAGAAAGCGTAAACGTCTTGATGACTGAAAGCAACGCAGAGGTTTACACACAATTTCCCATTTATAGCATTGACAAGGTTATGTGTGGCTTGTTCATAGGTAATAGCGGAAGAATAGAACCGGTAGATATTACCCCATACATATTTGAAGCTCACGAATATAATAGCAATCTGTCAAGCTATGGCGGTGCATACCCTTATTCTAAGTCTTATGCGCTTTACTATACACAAGGTCAAAAGAACATCAAAGGCTTGTTTTTCAAGCCACAAGAGGGTGTTGACACATATTTGAGTGAGTACGCAATAGCTAACATTCTAACCGCCGTTACAGGCGAAAACCAAAATGCAAATATAGAAGATTTTTATCCATATTTATGTTTCCAAATCACATATACCCCTATTTATTCAAGCAAGTTTTCACACGCAAAGGGCAGAGTGCAGAACGGCAATCACGCATTCACAAGTATTTATGCGCAGAGTGAAAACCTTATCGAAACATCCTATTACGGTGAGAACATAAAGGGAGTTGCTGAAAGACTTGGAAATGTACAGGAAACACGCACCTATGTGTTTAAGGATGCTTCATACATTCCAAGGACAGGGCAAATCCTATCTACACCAAATGGCGATATGGTAATAACGGCTGTTACGTATCAAATGTTTCATACACACGTTAGATGCACGGTTGCGCTGACAAAGGAATTTAACCGCATTTCTCAATATGTAGGTATCAATTCACAAAAGCGCATTAGTGAGGTGTCAGAACGTGAAGCCTATGCACGTGATATTTTAATCAAGGAATATGCGGTTATCGGTGTCAGCCAGACAGACACCGCAAAGCTAATACGAAATAAAAAAGTATTGCTTGGCGCATTTGTTGGCGGTGATAATGATGCACCCATTAATGCAGTTGTAGCAGCAGGCACTCCCAAAAAGTATTGGAACGGTGAGCAAACACCTATTTATTACAACGGTGTAGCCTTGCCTGTTGTATCAAGTGCTTTTGGCAATGCTATGGTTTTCTCTTGGAACTATAAAGACAATTACTCCGCAGGCACACAGCTTGTCAGAGGTTTAACGCAGAATTGGATTCAAGACATCCCATACTGTGATTATTACGGTCGTTTTTATTGGTACGATTTCGCCCTTACAACAGGCTTGGTAGAAGAAGAAGAAACAGATGAGCTTGCCGTGGCTGACGGAGCAGTGGCAGGTGTTAACACTTACGGCTACCCACACAAGACACCTAATGCGCCTATAAGGACAAGCCGTGTTGAGCAGGGCGTAACCAAATATCACAACCCTGTATTAGTGCGCAAAGATAGCCGAGAGGTTATTAACGTACATTATGAGCTTGAATATATAACCAACAGACAAGATTTAATAGTGGGTAGTGCAAGCGCATCCAAATGCACTCTTGTAGGAACTGACACTACAAAGCGCACAGCAAAGGTGTATTTCTTTAGAAATCATCGCTTTGGCAAGTTCCCCAAGACCTTGGCAGAGGTACAGGAGCAGGCTATCAATGTATTAAGCATAGGACAAGCCAACCTTAACGAGGATTTTGACGGCTTTTCTTTCAGCATACCAAATACGTTGCCTTTCTCCTCTTGGTGTATAGCCTATAAGCAAGAAACGGCAGACGTTATCTATAGTGACGAGGACGGAGAGGAAACAACCATTCCAACAGTTACAGGCGGTGAAATTGTACTTGCTTGCAATAACGATGTGCAATATTACCGAAACAACGGCATAACAACCGAAGCTA
>JAZQWM010000025.1:0-9600 GCA_045632345.1 Eubacteriales bacterium
CGATGCTAGTGACAATGACGGGTTCTATGAACTGTTGGACTCCAGAGATACTGCTCATATATACATGCTTCAATCAAGGAACACTCTTGAAATCTATTGCAATGAATCCGTCTATGTCATAGCAACATCAGGCTTCATTAGCCCAGTAAATGTCAAGGTTACAAGAGCTTCTTCGGTTGGCATAGCAGAGAGAGCAGAAGCTCCTTTGATCAGTGATGGTGGTTCGGTATACATCAATCATGATGAAAATGGTATATACTATCTGTCATATCTTTTTGATGTAGAATCTTATCAGAGCCAAATTATTAGTCAGATGTCATCTGAGTTGGTTTCAAACTCAAGTTCTACATTCAATACGGTTGTATGGAAAGGTAATGATGAGTTTAAAAACAATTTCTTTGCATATATCGATGGCGATGACAACGTGGTATTCATCACAATACTTTTAAGCCAAGAGGTTATTGGATTTACCAAACTGATCTTCAAACACAATGGCAACAATTCTAAGGTGTATGCAATCTATGCCACTAACAATAAGTTCTATTTGATTAAGGACTCAGGTTTGGCTGGCGGTTATGATTTTGTATGTTTAGATCCAGAATGCTACTTAGATAGCTCTGTTAGTGCTACGGTAGCTGCGGGTGCAGTTACCGGTTTAGCACGGCATGTAAGCACTACGGTTGATGTTATTTTGAAGACCGATGGTAGTTATCTTGGTCAATTCGCTGTAGATGCTGGAGGCAATCTGAATCTTGGAACAAATGATTATGATGGACAAGACATTGAGATTGGCTACGGCTATCTTGCAAGCATTGAAACGCTTCCTATAGAGGATGTTCAACGCATTGGCTCAAGTATCGGAAAAGAAAAAATCATCAGCGAAGTATTTGTAAATCCGGAAAGTGTTGCAAATATGACCATCAATGGTTACACTATAATTGATAAAAGCAATACAAACGCTGTGACGAACTCTTTTGTTAATAGGACACAATATGGTTGGAGCAGGGAGCAGACCATTAAAATATCTCAAACCAAACCTTTGGCTTTGAGCATTAGAAACATTCAAGTGAAAGCGGAGGTTAACGAATAATGTTATTCTCTTTATTAGGTAGTAGCTTATTGAATGCAGGACTTGGAGGAGGAAGCTTTAAGGACGCATTTAAAAACATTGGTTTAGGATTTGCTGGCAATTTAGGTAGTGCAATACCTGCATTGTTTGGATCAATAGGACAATCAGGAAAGCGTATGCCAAGCTATGGCGACACTGGTCTTGGAAGGAGTTTGTTGGATACAAACAAGCGGGTTGCTCAGATCGGTCTTGCTAAAAAACAGAGAGATGTCATTAAGCAAGCCAGAACTGCTCAAGGTACTATTAGTGCATACTTAGCTGGACGTGGGTTTGCTAAGGGCGGTTCTACAGAAATGATACTTGCGAACCAGAATCTCAATAACGCAATGGAAGACATTGAGATGGCTGGGTTGGAAACGCATCAGAGAATATTTGAAGCCCAAGTAAAACAATTACAAGGAGATTACTCAATGATGAACAATTTTGAAGCTTCATATATACCTTATGAAAATCCTGCAATTAAGTTCATTAAGGAAAGCTTTGTACAGCCAATGATTAACAAAAACCTAAGTGCTATTGGGAAACAAGTAACAGCATCAATCAATGGGAAATTAGATGAGGAAGCCAAATAATCATTTTATTCGTAAGGAAGACATAATCTATACTCCACAAGTTGGTATCAGCGATGGATTTGCTGGTGGATTGTCGGCGTTAGAAGGTGATAGGAAGCTTGCTACACAGATGTTTGAAACTGCTAATGCTATCCAACAAAGTGAAGATAATCTTCGTAGGTCTATTACGGAACAACAAAACAAAGTTCTTTTGTTAGATGCAAAGAATAAACTTAGTGCTATCAATCAAGGTTTATACGAACAACTAAAGTATGATCCTGAAAAATTTAAAGTATCAACCAACGAAGCGGCTTCTAAAGTTATAAATGAATTACCTTTATTGCTACGCGATGAAGCTAAAGGTGCATTCATGAGTGAGCAGGCAGGATACTTCTGCAAGGCTCAAAATAATAAAGCTGAATATCTTGATAGGCAAGCATTTGAACAGTTGCAGGTCAACAACAAGAACCTGGCTAAAGCAGCTATATCTTCTATTAATGGAATATTTGCAGGCGATGAATACACTCAAGCTCAATCGCAAATTGATTTGGCTGATGCTATTTTGAAATTTGAAGGAAATGTTGCTACACCAAATAGGTTTGGGCAAGAAATGTTTAATCCTAAAAACAAATATGAAGAATCTCAAAAGTTTTATGGAACTATATTTGAGTCTTTTGCAGATCTTCAACTTGGAGCTTTTGATACAACAGAACAAGGTGCTGAGTTTATTGACAGTTTAGAAAAAGGAACTGCTACTATTAATTTCAAAAGTGGCGACGCTGAGTTTAGTATTCCTTCAGCAATATTAGATTACAACAAACGGCGTTCTATATCTGCACACCTTCAGCAAGCACAAAAAGAAGGTATCAGGAATCGCAAAAAGATAGTTAGCAGGCAATATGTTTCTGATGTTAAGTCTGGTGCTAAACCACCAATGCCAGGTGTAAAAGAATATCAACAGCAAGTAGATATAGATTTTGAGGATGAATATAATGCTTTATATAAAAAATTAGAACTGGACAAAGTACTGGCAACCCTTCCAAAAGACGTTCAGGTTTCGCCACCAGAAGTTGATCAGATGATTAATTCTGTTTCAAGCTATGTAACTCTAATGAAGGTTATTCCTTCTGGTTTAAAACAGAGATTGGAGTCGTGGAATAAATCAAATAATCCTGTTTTACTTAAGATGTCTGGCGAGATTATAAGCTCTATTCGCGCAAACAATCCTCAGGAATATGCTACGTTAAATAAACTTAATTTAGCTGCAGCAGAAACAATGGCTAGCGAAATTAGGAATGGAAACACTTTGCAGGGAGCGTTTGATGTTGTTGTTCAAAACTGCATTAATGCAGATCCATCAATTATAGAACAACGTAACAAAGAATTTGATAAGATGATTAAGGATGAGTTTAAGGATATTGTTCCTAAAAACATGTTCTTTAATCAAGACACAAAATATAGAGAGCAGTTTATTGAAGCTACGAGACAACAATATTTGCGTGGCGTAAATATATCTGATGCCAAAAAAATGGCAGCTGACATGTTAAAAAATCATTATGGAGAAAGTTCCATTAATGGATTTGATACATACTGTGAGTTTCCTCCTGAGATGTTTTATACAATTCCTGGAGTTTATGATGCAGATGAAATGCGTTTCAAACTTCAAGAGCTGGCAAAAACAAAAGGTATAGATCCAGAAAAAGTGTGTGTGTTTGCTGATGAAAAAACATATCTTGAGATAGGCGATAAAAACAGCAAGCCAACTTATGTTTTATGTGTTGAAGGAGATGATGGAGTTATAATGCCTTTCTATGAAAAAGACCTGCAATATGTTCGTGTTGGAAAAGACATATGGTGGTCTGAAGTAGAGCAACAAGAGTTTGAAGAAATCAGAGGTTTGAACAACGAGGAGTTGTGGCTTAGAAGTAGAATGCGTGATTTGATTTATGATCCAAAACTATACAATGAGCCATATGCACACCTAGAGTATTTAAAATTAGGCAAAAAACTAAATAAAACCAAGAAAGAGAAGCAGGAAATAGCAAAAGAAAGAAAAAGGAGATTCTTGGAAAAAAATACTGAACATTTTGATAAATGGAAACAAGAACATCCATTTGGTGCTTTAGCTTACAGTAAAATGATTGCCAGATAACAGGAACAAAGATCATGCCATTTTTAGAAAGCGGATTAGAGGACGATAAAATAAATCTTTCTGATGAAGAGTTTTATCAGAAATATAACCGTGCAAAATCGGGACATGTTTATCAAAATCCAATGGAAGCAAGGGCTGCTAAAAGCATTCAGCATGATATGTCTGAGGGCTTTTGGGGTACAGCATGGTCAAGTTTTATATCCAGTCCGATAATTAATAGTCTTCGTTTTATGGGTGCTTCGTTGGGTCATAGATATGATCCAAATTTCAATATAACATATGACATGGTTCAAGGTTATGAACAATGGCTAGACGTATTATATCAAGCTAAAAACGAAGATGAGTTTAACTCATACAAATCTATAATAGACAATATCAATTTTCATAGGCAGGTTGTCTCAGACTCTCATGGTTTTTTAGGTACCAGCGGTTGGCTTATAGGTGGTGCTGTTGATCCTACGTTTTTTGCCTCAGGTGGTGCAGTGGGTGTTGCGCTTAAAGCTGTAAAAGGGTTTACTCTTTTTAAGAAAGCAAAAGCGTTTACTGGTAAATTTATTGCAGATAAGTTTGGAAAAGATTTCGCATCAACTGCTGGCGGAATGATGATGCGTGGTGGTATTGCTGGTGCAACAACGGGTATTGCAATAGGTGCTGCTTACTCTGGAATAGAAGCCATGTCTGAACCAGTAACTACTGACGAAACATTAAAACGCATGGCGTTATTTTCTATCTTTGGTGCAGTTCCTGGACTGTTTATTGGGGCTGGCAATGGTAGAGCTGCGATGGCGCAAAGAAGCAAGGCAGATAAGTTTGTTAAAGAGGCTTCTATAGAGAATCCAAACAGTGTTGTTTTAACAGAAGAACAGTTTAAAAACGCATATAACAATGAAGAATTAATTAATGCAAAAGCTAAAAGTGCATTAGGGTTTGAAAACATTAAATTATCACCTGACATACGATTGGTTACAAGCGAATCAAACGTAGCAAAAAGTTTGGCAACTCAATGTTTTGATATGCCAATTCAAGTTGTTGATGCAGAAAACAAATTAATTACGCTGCCAGTATCTATTGAGAAACAGGCAAAAGCAAGAATTTCAGAAAAGAATTGTGAGCTTCATGATTCTTTAAGTAGAGCATATACAGAATATGTTAAAAACAAGTATGGTGATACGGCTGTTTCAAAACTAAAAACATTTAAAGAACTTAAGCTTTGGGCTGGCGGTAAAGACTATCAAGAGTTTAATGAGCAAGTCTTTAATGAGTTTGTAAATAAAGGAACCTCAACGAATCCAATTGTTAGAGATATTGCAAATGAGTTATACGAAACACAATCAGTACCAGGTGCTGATTTTGCAATGGAGAGAGATTTTTTAGGAATTAAAGGGAATAAGATTAATGAACTAAAAGGAAAAAAATCAGAGTTAGAGAGAGCTCAAAATGCAAATTATTTTGAAAGAGAAAGACTTATTAATGACAATAAAGTTTCGTTGCCAACAAAAAGAATAAATGGCTCTTGGAAATATTCTGATGTTTCTATTGATGCTGTTGAAAGCCATATTGGAAACAACAAGGCACGCATTGAAAACCTTGATCAACAAAGTGCTATATTAGACAAAATCTATCAAGAGGTTAATCCAAACATTAAGGACAGTAAAAACCTTAGGGCATTAACTAAAGAACTTAACAAGGTTCGTTCTGACTTTGAAAAAGGAACTAAAGCAAACATCAAAGAGACTTTTTCTCAACGCGATAAGATTTTAGATCAGATAGAAAGTATAGACCAAGCTAAAGATTTTGAGGAAAAGTTTGTTGAAGATCTTTTAAATGATTTAAACGAAAGAAAAGCAAACGCCATAAAGCCTGGTGAATTACAAAAACTAGGTACTATAAGTTCAAAGATACGTTTGTTGGAGAAGGAACTCAAAGAAGCAAAACGTCCAAGCCCAAAGAAAGAAAAAAGGTTAAAGATATTAAAGCTTCACAAGACTTGGTTAGAACTCTTTAAAGAAGAGAAAGCTCCTACAGCTGCCGAATGGAAAACCTTAGGGAAACATCAACAAATTCTTAGAGATTTGGTTCAAGAAAGAAAACCTTTAGAATTAAAAGCTCAAAAAGTTTATGAAGCCGGTAAAAAGAAAGCGGAAAAACTTGAGACTGAATTTGTTGAATCTCTTGAGAAATTGATTCCTGAGATTGATAAGTTAAAGAAAAATCCAAACGCCAAACTAACCGAAGGGCAGCTTAGGGAGATTAAAGGAAAGGTTGGCGAACGCCTTCGTGTTATTAGCAAAGAGAAGAATAAACTTATTAATGAAAACGAAAGGTATGAAGGTGCTCTTAATGAAAAGAAGCTTACTCTTCAGGAACTGCTTGATGAAAACGAAGGCGGAAGGATGGAAATTATTTCTGAACTTGAAGCAACAAATTCAGAATTAAACGAATGGCAAAATAAAAAGTTAACGCACGAAGATATACCTGAATTGCCTGGTGGAGAAAGGTATATACATAGGTTATATGATCGTCCAAAAATATTAAAAGATCCTGATGGTTTTGTACAAGCACTCAAAGATCTTTTATGGTGGGAAGAAACCAATATTAACCATCCAGAATATAAATATTTAAAAGAAGTTCCGTTTGAGCAACTTACAAAAGATCAACAAGAATTGTTTGGCTTAATAGATAAACGTCTCTTAGAAGATGCTACAAGTATTAAAGATGGAATGTTATATCCTGAAGACAAAGGATACCAAAAGAATCCAAAAGCTTTAGAGTCTATGCAAAAACATAGAGTACTAAGAGGACCTACAAAATTTATTCAGGATTGGTTGGTAAAAGATGTAGAAAAATTGTTTAGAGACTTTAATCAAAAGACATATACAAATTCGTTGTTGCTAGAGAAAATTGGAACTCAAAGTTTTAACGATATTGAAAAAGCTATCTCTGAAGATTTTAGAAAAAAGATGGCAGAAGCATCAACAGACAAAGAAAAAGATCGTTTGTTGACAGAACTAAAAAGAACAACTGAAGCTTTTAGATGCAGTTGGTGTAGGCTTAAAGGTGTTGGTGATTATACGTTTCAAGACTTAACTGAGCTTGGTATAGCTTTCAACCACATGGCTAACATCGTAAACAACCTCAATGTTGCTCGGTTGATTGGTGGTACTGTCATAGCTGCTTTCTCAGACTTGGCTCAAGCAGGAATGACGGTTGGTTTTGGAAAACTTTTTGGCACAACCGCTAAATGGTTTACCAGCAAAGAGTTTAGAAACTCCTTCAAAGGTGCTGAAGACTCTTGGATTAGAGCGTTTGATTACTTTAAAAACACACGTCAATTGGGGTTCTATAATGAATTAGTTGATGAGGGTGTTCTTTCTGCTGTAGATAGCTTTAGCGGAAAGCTTGCTGACGCAGCTGTCAAAATGTCTTGCATTAACAAATGGGATAGTTTCTGGAAGTTCATTTGTGGTTATGTTACACAAGAGAATGTTCTTAAGATTGGTGAAAAGATTTCTAAGGGTGAAGAAGTTTTAGCTAAAGATTTAGATTGGTTGACCACAACAGGAATCACCAAAGAGCAAGCTACAAAAATGTTTGATCAGTTTACAAAACATGGTCGCGTTTTAAGTGATGGAACTTGGGAATCTGGTGTTGGTTTTTGGGATGATGCTAACTTAAAGAATGTATTTAAGGGTGGCATTAGACGTATGCAAGACCAAGCAATCTTAACTCCTAGTGCAGGTTCTGTACCAACTTTGTTTGATAGACCAAGTCTTAAAACAATGCTTCAGTTCCGTCGTTTTACTTTCAGTACATACTCTAAGATCATGATTCCAATGCTTCAGAAGAGAGACCTAACTGCATTATCTGGGCTTTCCATGATGGTATCTATTGGTATCATGAAAGCATACTTACGTGCTCTTAAGAATGGATATGAAATATCTATGGCAGAAGCAATTAAATCTAGTGTAAAGGACGCTGAATTTTGTGCTATGTTCTGTGATGCTGGTGGGCTCTTAACAAATCTTGTTGGACTAAACGAACAACAAAATAAAACACATCAAGAGTTTTTAAGATCAGCAATGGGTACAGGCTATGACTTTTTCTTTACAGCACCAACAGCAATACCAGGATTGTTTAAACTTCTTACTGGCATGGGCGGTGAAATGAGTGCTAGTGAAATCCATTACACTAGAAAGATGTTACCGTTCCAAAACAACATATGGTTATTCCCATTGTTTGATAGGTTTGAGAAAGCAACCATCATGTCGCGTGGAACTGAAAGGGCAAAGAAAGACCTAGAAAGAAAAGAAAGAGATAAAGAGTTAGGATTTAGAAAAATCAAGCTTTAACAATTTAACTGAGGACACTAATGAGCGTACTACCAAATGATCGTTATGAAAAAACAACAGCAGTAGCTGGACAGACTGTATTCAATTATGATTGGGATGTGCCTACAGCCTATCCTGGACAGGTAAAAGTAATACAGTATGTCTTAGCAACGCAGACAAAAACAACACTAAATTATGGTGTAGATTATACTGTAGATGTAGCAAATAAGCGTGTTACGTTGACTAACGCTGCGGCTGCAGGTGACATTGTTGTATTGTATTCGGGAACACCTGAAGCGCGTGAGACAGATTTCACAGGCTCTACAGTTAATGTTGCGGCTGCTAATGAAGCGATTGATAATTTGACATGGCAAACTCAACAACTTGCGCGTGATGTAAAACGTTGCGTACGAGTTGATATGGTTGAGGGTATCATGGCAGGCGAGCTTCCTTCTGTTGCAGACCGTCGCAATAAATATGCTTCATGGGATAACGATGGTAATCTAACATATGATGATCCTGTCACTGGTATCCTAAATGACTACATGCGCAAGGATCAGAACCTGTCTGATGTCGCAAATGTCGCAACAGCAAGAACCAATCTTGGTTTGGGTGACGCGGCTACGCTTAATGTAGGCACAACAGCTGGTACTGTAGCTGCGGGAAATGACGCACGTTTTCTTTCTCAAGCTCAGAAGGATGCATTAACGGGTGGTGGAAATGCTACAGGAATGCACACACATAATGGCTATATTGCTTCTGCAGAGAAGGGTGCGCCAAATGGAGTAGCTACATTGGATGCTAATAGCAAGCTCCCAAATGCTCAGTTGCCAAACAATGCTGTTATTTCTACAACCACAAGTGCTGATAGCGAGATTGCTTTGTACAATGGTGGCAGTGGTACACAGATTAAACGCTCTAACAAACTACTTCCAAACGGTGATGTTGTAGGTACTACGGACGCTCAGACGCTCACTAACAAGACGATTAACGCCGACAACAACACGATAACAGAGCTTGAAGTAGACAACTTAAAGGCTGGTGTTCTCAATACAGACTTAACGGGTGCTGTATCCAACACGCAAGTCCCATCTTCTCAGGCTACAAAAACATATGCCGACACCAAGATGGGTACGTTAAACAACTTAGGTACGGGTGTTCAGGTTGGTAATCGGTTAAATGGTGGTACATTAGAACTCAGGACTTTGGTTGCAAAAGATGGTATCTCTTTGGTGCAAAATGAGAATGACATTTATATTTACGCAACCGACGAACAGTTGTTCCCGAACTTCAATAAGCAGGGAGCTGGTGCTGATTGGTTGGTAGATGTACAAGGTCAGGACGTCAACTATCGCTCATTTACCGGAAGCAATGGCATTACCATCACTCAAAACGCTGATGAAATAGATACCTCTTTGACGAACATTACTGCTCAAGGTG
>JAZQWM010000026.1:0-12319 GCA_045632345.1 Eubacteriales bacterium
CATTTCGTATAGCTTTGCCGAATCATTTGCATTAAAAACTGTCTCTGACTTTTGCTTAGTTCCGTGAACCATTGCAATTCCAGTATAATCAACAACGCCACCCTGCGCGAAACCATCGGGATTGTAACCATTGGTTGAATAATGCGCCCATTGCCTTTGAGCGTGTTCTCGTTCTTCTTGCGTCATCATATCTGTATGTGCTAAAAGATAATTTGCCCAAGCTTGCGCCATAGTTACGTTGTATAGATCTGCCGTCTTTTTTATCGCCTTATCTATATCGTCCAACCCCTTTACTTCCGCGTCAATAGTAAAACTCTTGTCGCTCAAACTGTCAAGAGATTGCGTTACTGCATCTATTTCACCTTTCTTAGCAGCAATTTGGTCAATGTAACCAGTTACACGATTCTTAAAGTTTTCAACGACGTTGCCACGTTCTTAGAGAGTAGAATTTTCGTTAAGCTGAATGTTGCCCATCTCCCTCATGTAATCGGCATTGGCATTTTTAATATCAGTAACCGCAGTAGAAATAGTATTCTTCAAATCTTTCCAAGTCGTTATGCGCTGTTTATTTGCGTCGATTTCCTTCTTCTTGGCATCAATCTGCTCTTTCTTATACTTTATTTCCGTGTCAGTAAGCCGCTTCAAATCGCCATTATGCTTGCGATATTCCTCAGAGAACTTTTCAAGCAAATCAACATCACCATTAGCAATCTTCTCGCGCCAGTCTGCACCCAATAACTCGGCGGCAAGTTCTTCGTCTGCCTCTGTTTGAATTATGTCAGCAAGATTTTTGAACTGTTCCGCATATGCTTTCTTTGTGTTAATAATATCTTCCGTAGAATCAATTAGTGCATCTCTTTGCGCTTCGAGCGATTCAATTGCCTTTCTCGTTTCAAAACTACTTAAATCATTTTGAGCCTTCTTAACTTCATCTTGGTTTGTGGCATAATGCCAACCACGAGCTTCGTCATAAACGCGGACTTTGTTATTCTTGGCGTTTTCAAGATTTTTAAGCTTTTGAGCATACTCAAGAGAATCTTCACGCTCTTTGTTCTCGTCCTGCAAAGCCTTGATTCGTGCGTCATAATTATCCTTGATTGCGTCACGTTCATCTTCAAGCTTCTTTATATCTTGTTCAATAGTTTTTTGAACAAGACTATTTACGGTATCGTACTTGCTGATAATGTCGTCGATTGAGTTTTTCTGTTCTTCAAGAAGATTAAGCTCGTTTTCTAAGGCTGTTTCTTGCCTTTCAAGTTCATCTCCTTCTGCCTCTAATCCCTTAATAACACCATCTATCTTAGCCTCATGTGCTTTTTGATAGTTGTCAAGTTCTTTTTCAAGGGCTGTGAGTTCATTATTGAGTTGTTTTTGTTGATTCTCAAGCAGTTTGCGACTCTGCTCAACAGATAATTTCAAACTATTATTTAATTCTTGTAAGAGCAAATTATCTTTCTTCACTTCTTCACTATACTTTTTTTGAACTTCAAGTAATCTGCCAACCTCACTCTTAGCATTGCGTAATGCCATTATATTATCTTCGTTAGGTTTGCTATTACCACGAGTTTGAGAAATGATTGCTTCTTGTTCTTTTATAATGGCGTACTGTTGGGCTATCTGTCTATCTAAATCTAACACTTGTTCCTGTGCTGATTTTAAATCTGCTTTAACTTGATCTGCACTCAATCCAACAAGTCTTTCCTTTAACGCAACTAATTGTTCAGACTGCATAATCCATTCACCATTAGCATTTATCAAAGGTGTTAAGATGCCAGTAGTGTCCATTTCAAGTAATTCCCAAGCTTCTGTAGATGATAAACCTTCACCAGACAACATTTTTACAAGAGCGTCATTAATTTTACCAACTTTGTCGAAAACTCCTTTTTGCATTTCATCAAGAACTTCAAAGAATTTCTTGTTTAGTAATTCTGCACTCTCAGAAACATCTTCCATTTGAAGTCCAATGGTTGAGAAAACAAGTTCAAGACGCTTTTGCAATTCAGGACTGCTTTGAGCAAGTTCTTCTAATTGAGTTCTAATATCACTTAATTCCCTTGTATATATGTATACATCAGCAGGTAGAGCACTCTTATCATTAATTTTACGAGATAATTCACTTGCAGTATCAATTAAAGCATTAAATTGCTCTTTGGTATTGTCTGCACCAATAGCCGTATTGTCCCAAAACTTGTTATTTATTTCGTTGTCTTTTTGAATAATATCTGAATATTTATCCCAATCAGAAATGAGTTGATTGAGACTATCTGCATCTCCAACGCCCGAAAACCATTTGGGATTCATATATGAGTATTGTTCAAGCTGTTCATACAAATCCCTAAAAGATTTAAGAACATCTGGAATAACTTCTTTGTCCAATCCTTCTTTGAGCTTAAACCCATAGGTTTGAACCATATATCCAGCCTTATCAGTTGATACTTCTTCTACCGTGTCAAAATACTTCCACAAATCCGCATCGTTTTCATCAATAAGACGTTTCATGCGATTAAAATAAAACTCTGCCTCTTTTACAGCTTCATCATAATTTTCGCCTAATCTTGCACCACTTGCTCTGTAAAATACAGGCATATCATCTGCGTGGTCAGAAACAAAGTTTTGAGCTTCTTTGATGTCGTTTTTATTATCTCTTTGCCATTGTTTGTCCAGTTCTAATTGTTGCTGACGTATTAGTTCTATGTTTTCACTAAGCGATCCGTTTACTAAGTCGATTTGAGACCTTTCATCACCAAATTTTTCATTTAATTCATTTGTTATGCCCGTCAAGCTTTCTTTTGCGCTTGTAATATCAGATGTTGTATTTAATAAAGTTGCGTATTTCTTAGTTATTCCATCTATACTATCTTGTTCACTTTCAAAAGCTTTTAACTCATTAGTGGTCGTTTCAAGATTACTTATTCGTTCTTCTTCCAAACGCTTTGCTTCGACAATTGCTTCTTGGTGTTTACGTTTCAATGATGAAATACCAACACCTAATAGCGTAATTGCAGTAACTATTGCACCTATAGGATTTGCTGCAATCGCCGCACCCAATCCTTTGAGAGCACCAGATAAAGAGAATGTAGATGCTGTCGCACCTTTTTCTGCTGTAGACAAGCCAGTGGTCGCTACGGTCTGGTTTCTTATTGCAATTTGAGCAGATATTTGCTCTTGAGTAAAGCCGCGAGCTTGCATCATTGCGGTCAACTGTGCATTAGTGAGTTCTTTGGTTGATAGTATTAATTCAAACTGTTTATTACTAAGGTTTTTTGAAGCCATTGCAAGTTGTTGCAATGTCATAACTTGACCGCCGCCGCCACTTGCACCGAGAGTATTCATTATTGCGCCAAAAGCTGTGAGCGACGTACCTAATGTTTTAACTTGATTAACTAAAGCAGGAATTGTTTTAAATATAGCCAAACTGCCAAAGCCAACAAGTATGCCTTGTAATATGCCAGTTTTTGTAATTATAAAGTCTAAGCCTTTAATAATCTCAGAACCAATATCTACAAGTTCTTTTACAAACTTGCTACCAACAACGTCAGAAGCCAAAGACTGATATGCCGCCTTGAAACTGTTAATCGAATATTGAATAGACTGTGAAAATCTTTCCTGTTCTTTTGTGGCAGAACCTATTGAATTTTCAGCGGTATCATAAACTTGCTGTAATAATTCTCCATTTTCAAGAATTGCAGCTCCGACATTAGCCTGACGCTTTCCAAAGAGTTGTTCAAGCAAGCTCGCTCGTGAAATATCGTTGAGTTCATTCCAAACCTTAGATATTTCAAGCAGTATTTCATAAGATGATTTATAAGTATTTTCATCAAGTTGTATGTCAACTTTATTCTTGGTTAAAGCAAGAACCTGCTCTCTAAGTTTCGATACGTTTTCAGCCGCACCTTCTGCATCCTCTCCCAACTGCTCAATTTCGGTCTTGGTCGAGCGCAATCTGAGAGCCATCGTTTTCAAACCAGTGCCGACAGATTCAGGATTTTGAGCTATTGTGTTTGCCGTTGTAATGAGAGCTATTGTTTGTGATAAATCATTATTTGCCGCCGACATAGCAGAAGCAGAACGGAGTAAGGCTTCACCAATACCTCCGCTACTGATTGCAAAGTTGTTACCCACTTCGTTTAATTTATCAATTATTCCAATAGCGTCATTAGCTTCTATTTTAAAAGCTTTGAGTGTGCTTACAATAGACTCAGAAGCCGTTGATATATCAATACCATCGCCAACATTCTTGTAGAGAGTTGCGACTTCTCCCAAGTTTTGTGCTTCATTGAGAGAATATCCCAAACGGCTAAATGTCGAAGTTGCGTTTACGAGATCAGTAACACTTGAACCTAAATACTGAGCCGACTTCTTAGCAGTCTCTAAAAATTTGTCAAACTCTGGCTCGGTAGCTTCGGTTACTTTTCTCAGTTCCGTCATTGCAGTATCAAGATTTATTACCTCTTGAACCAACTGAGACACTTGGCGTTTGAATATATTAAACACCATATTGGCAGTAATATACGATGAAAACGTCTTAAATGTTCCTAAGAATTTCTCCCAAGCCGTCTTGCCTTTAAGTCCAGCCGCTTCAGCTTCTTTGCCAAATATTGCAAAGCGTTCCTGTAAGTGGCGCAACTCATCTGGGCTTAAACCACCTTTAGAAAGTGCATTTGATAACTCCTGCCATTCCTGCGCAAACGTCTTACCACTGGACATTGTTTGAACAGACTTGACCGCACGTTCATTCTTTTCGGCAAATGCCGACATCGTGGCTGATAATTTTTCAACACGATTCTTTAATGTTTCCGCAAACGAAGCCGATTTAGCCTGTGCGTCGAGAGAACTAAACTCACCTCTAAGCTTATTGAAATCATCTCTTGCAATTTTAAGACCATGTGAGTCGCCAATATTATCAAGAGATTTCTTAATTTCTTCCGCCTTAGTTACAATGGCGTTAGAATCGGCAATACTCGATTTTGAAACTCTCGCTATGAAACTATCTATATTGCCACCTAAGAGAGACTTTGCAGAACCAATATCGTTTGAACTAAGTTCTGTAGCCGTGTTCTCGGCATCACGCATAGCTTTACCAAGATTTTCATACACCAATATAGCCTTGTTTGCATCTGACACCATTTTGTCAAATGTTTCAGATGTTGAATTGCCTATATTTTTTATAATCTCATCAGTCTTAGAATATTCGTCATTTAACTGATTTATATTATCCTGATTAAGTATTGGTCTTGGCGCATTTACATTATCAAAGCCAGCCTTTAATTTGATAAGCTTTTGAGTGAGTTTATCAACTTGAGCTTCTTGCCTTTCGAGAAGCTTAATTGCGCCTCTATCACTATCCCTGCTGCTTGTCTGCTTTACGGTAGTGATGACACTTCCATTGTCCTTATCCTTTTGACGATTAACTGTATAGTTGAATTTTTCAACATCACCACTAAGTTTTGTGAGATCAAACGAGAAACTGCTTATCTGCCCTCTGGCGTTTTTAACCGTATTGGTAATTATCTTCTCGATATTAACGCCAAACTCTTTAGCAAGATTTTGCTTTAATTCTAATATTTTATTTTCTACATCGTCAACAATATGGTCAACATTATTGATTAAGGCAGTTCCACCGCCATCTGTCATTCCCAATTCAATCTTTGGAATATTAAGATTTAAGTTCTTACTTATAGTGGCAAGTTGAGAATTTATACGTTGTGTGGTTTTACTTAAATCCACGTTTGCTATGATTTTAAGTGCTTGGTCTTTATTGAGTTGGTCTGTAATTTTTGATAAATCGGCTTCAATCTTTACAACAGCCGCCCTACTCGTGTCTAACCGCGCCACTATTTCTATTCTGTTATCTTCCGCCATTATATCTCTCCTTTCCTCTATATTAATTTTTTGTAAACAACTCCCAATCCACTTGACCACATATTGTTGATATGGTATAATAACAAAAAGCGAAAAGGAGAAATTTTTATGAACAACAACATAAAACCGCCTGTAAAACTAAGACAGAGTCCAAAAGAACAATGGGTTACAATTGGTATATCCGCTATTGTCATTTTAATAATTGTTTTTGCCTTTAAGAGTTGTCATATATCTGACACGGTTAGAAAATGTCCTCTTTGCGGAGAACAGAAACTATGTCATACCTATGACTGCCAAAAACCGAAGGGTATTAATGATGCAGGTAAAATCACTTATGAACACGAAAGTAAAATTATCTGTGAGGACTGTGCTAATAATCTTCGCAATGGCGGTAAATACACTAATGTAACCCAACATTAATACCAATTAGAATTATCTATAATCGGAGTGATTGTTACACCCCAACGGTTTGTCTCATTAAAACGGTGACACCCCTTTTCAATAAAGTGATAGCCACCATAATCCGTAAAACGCTCTATACCCCGCAATGGTCTGCTATGCCAAGCCCAGCCATTATTCATTAAAACTGCGACATTAGATAGATGAGTATGATTAAAATTCCATGCCCAAACATTATTACTGAATTTGAGAGACACTTCAATACTATTACCTTTAATACGAGCGTCTAAAAAATCTTCTGCATATAACGCAGACCGCAAGCCTTCATGCCACGGTCTGCGTTCATATACTTTTGGCGTATATTCCTCATACATATTGTCTATTTCGCGCTGTATACATATATAGAGATAATCAACAGCCTCCATTAAGGTTTGCTCAATAGTTCTGCCGTTGGCAAGTTTTGCTTTTTTTGACACAATTTTCTCTATTTGATCTTTAATAGAAGCCATTTAATCACCCCTTGACATTTATTTTGTTTTATGTTATAATGTAATTGCGGGTTAGCCCGCACCGTGTCGTGTCGCTCCCGATTAGCGTCTAATAAATAATCGGATATGAATGTTTGTCGCTCTCTGATATGCGACTAATAAATCGTCAGACTCAAATCAAAGCCTTGCCTAATCGCAGGGCTTTACTATTAGGAGTATGTTATGATTGCAGGTCACTTTTATTTTCTCAAACCAGAATACTCACAACAATTTGCAAACCCTAAATTTATGAACAGCAATGAGCATAACCGCCCATATTTCTGCGCCTTTACAGACGGCAATGATATTTATTGGCTAATCCCTATATCATCTAAGGTTGACAAATTTGAACGTATCTATAATGATAAAGTTAAACGATACGGCAAATGTGACACCATTGACTTTTGTCATGTTCTTGGCAGGAAGAAAGCCGTCCTTATTCAAAATATGTGTCCTGTAACAAAGAAATATATATTAAACGAATATCTTGATCCACATAACATACCAGTCCAACTTTGTGATAAGGTACGCAAACGCATTATTCACAAAGCTAAAAAGGTATTGTCATTGCAACGTCAAGGCATTGACTTGCTGTTTGGTGACGTATTTACAATTAGAAAGAAATTGATTTAGTGCTCAATTACTGAGCACTTTTCTTTTTGGTATTCTTCTTTATAACCGCATCAACAAACTCATCTTTGTCTACCTTTGTTAAATCCTTTAAAACCTCTTTAACATCGGCAAGGTCTGCTTTTGTGTCTACACTTAATATTGCCGATAAGTCAGCACAAAGTTTATCAAATGTGGTCTGCCTTGTTCCAATAAGATAATCAATCTGCTTGTCGATTGCAGTCTCTACCTCACCCCAAACAGGCAGTTTCACAACGTCGGACTCAATTGCACCATACCAATTATTGCCGCCCTGTGTTGTCTTGAATATCTCCGCTACGTCAGTATCTTCAAGCTCAATGTCAGTCATGTACTTGATTATACAGTAGCGACGAGCTATCTCACGGTTCTCTGCGTGGTATTCGCCATCTGTAAATGAGGACTGCGCCACAGTCTGCACGATTGAGCCGAATGTGTCTACGTCAAGATATGCCTTGATTTCAACAGGAACGCCGTTAATGCGCTTGGTTGTGTTCTTGAGGGCAAAGTTTTTGCCGATAACGTCAATTAATTTACTCATGTTAAAATCTCCTTTATAATTAGTTTACTTTCTCGCTTATATCCGTGTTGAAATAAGCACAAAAGTTAGATTTGAGTCTCAACTGCATATCGTCCAATAGCGATAGCGTCAGATATGTCGTCCACTTGTATATCAAGATTATAATAATCGTTTACTTTCTGCCTTATATCTTCTTTTCGTTCTGGTCGCTTTACACCTCTGCCATATTTGCCCCACGCCGTTATCCATTTTGATTCCTCTATAATGGTATACTTGACATTGTGTTTGTGAGCAATATGCGCTATGAAGCCTTGCAGTCTCGCAAGTGATCTAAATCCTTTTGGATTTGCGTTTTCAAATATTTCCTCAAACCATATCTCGTCAGGCTTGAATTTCTCAATAAGCTTTTCGAGCTGGTCTGTTATTGCCGTTATGCGGAGTAGGGTAGTGCCGTAATCCGCTTCGGGCATAATAATACTGATAAGGTGCGGTTCTTCTTCTACTCGCAACTCATCAGCTCGTTTACTCATTTTCGGTTTTATTAGGCAATAATCTTTTAGTTTGCCATTAACAAAAAAGCCAACCCCTGTTGCGGAAGTTGACTGATCTATCGAGATACATTTATTCATATTTCCTCCTATAAAAAAGCACACCCGAAGGTGCGCTGTAAATTATTCTGCGTATTTCCAAATGTAGCCAAATGCGTCTGGTATCATACCAAAGCAACAGGCATCTATAACACTTGGTATGCCAAAGCCCAATTCTTTTACAGCGGGCTTTGCTCCACTAAAAGTATCAATATATTCTCCGTCTAACGTATATCTACTGATTTTACATTTTCTCAAGGGTTTGTTTGCAAATTCAATTTTACGAGATAAATTATCAATATCTTCGTCATAGCACCAAATACAACCATAAGCAGACTTCTTTTTATTGCTACCTACTAAAGATATATTTTTATTATTTCCACCAATCGCTTTAGCAGCCTTCTTACAATTATCATAGTGCGCAATTAAATTACCTTGCAAATCGTATTGACCTATAGGTTTGTCCGATGGGCACATATCGGAATGTATTTTATCAACAATAACAGACAAATCATAATAAGAATCTTTATCTCCAACAACATCTTCATCTCGTAAAAAACGCCAAATATATCCACCATAAGTATCACCATCAAGATAGCAGATTGAATGAATACTTTTCGTGCTTTTAAATCCAGCATCCTTCAAATCATTTGAGTTGTAATAATTTCTAATCCTTTTCCCATTGATATCATATTGTATTACAGGTTTGAATTTAATGCTTGTCCTATAATATGCACCAATATTGTCATTGCCGCAACATTCGCTAACAAATCTCCACTGAAAGCCATGAAATGTACGAATTTCACCATGCAATGCCTTTGCAACCCCAACTCCAAATTGTCTCGTTACTTCATTTAATGATGGATATGTTGCAATATAATTACCTTTTAAATCATATTGATTAACTTCCTTAGAACAACTTGGATGATTTATGTGCTTCTCAGATGCTTTTTGTATTGATTCTTTAGACCTTTTCTTTCCAAACCAGTAAGAGTTTACGCCACTGTTTGCTCTACTTATTTTTTCTTTGGTTTCTATAGGCATCTTATAACCATCCACCGATTCTCCACCCATAGAACAATTATACCCATTCTTAAAACTATCACATTCTTGTATCAAACGCTTTTCCAAAGAAATCGCCATTTCCTTTGACAGTCCTGTTTCAATAACAATGTGTTCAAAATTACTCCATCCATATTTCTGTATTGCCGTCCAAAATGCTTGCCCATAATAACCATAACCATTATTCCATCGTCTTTCTGGTTCTTGTTTAGTAATTCCAACATAATACTTATTACTTTTCGGATTATAATGATAATAAACGCTATAATTATTTTCTTTTTTCTCCATACTAACCCCTTTTATAAACTTCATTTGTTGTTTTGATAAGATATAAAAAAACACCTTATCATTCCTCTAATTATATTATAACATTAATTTCATGGTTTGTCAAGAGGCAAATATAAAAAATAGGGGTAAGTTTCTGAAAAGCTACTTACCCCTTTCTATCATTTATCAAACAATTTAGATTTCTTTGTGGTTTTTGTGGGTTCTTTTTCTTTCTCTCCGATGATTTCACGGATTGCTTTCTCTATATGAGGACGAAGCCAAGAAAGGTCATTCTCAGCGCGAATACCAAGACTCGCAAACGCTTCAATAGCGTCTTTTTTTGTCATTACACCTGACTGTGCTTCGCTAAGTGTCATATAAATCTGATAACATTCGTGCGTATCGGCTACATACTTCCAACCATGAGTTTGACCGCAAGTGGGACAATACTCGTGCGGATTCCCACAAACCCAACACTGTAATATTTTACCCATAATTAGTTATTCCATACATAATCTTCGTCAGCAACCGAAATTTCGTAGAAATCTTTTGACTTATCGCAATAACTATACGCGAGATTAAGTGTAACAGAAATTGTATCTTCGAGCGAGAATCCAATTGTATTACCAGTCTGAGGTTTAGCATTGTTTGCGGTAATCCAAAGTGCGCGTACACGAGTCTGATCACAAAGGTCTACTGCGAGAACAAGGAATCTAACCTTTGCAGCATCAGGGAATTTATCGGCAGCATTAACAACCTTAACACCTTCACTTACCTCATACTCATAAATAACCTCAACTCTTGTGCCAACAGGAAGAATCACATTACCTGCCTGTTCAGAAGCAACATTGTTTGTAGGTAACATAATTTTATTTCCAGTTGGGTTGTAGTAGAATGTAGTCTTTGTAGTCTCTGAATCCTGCTTGTAGTTATCGTCAAGCGAACCATCTGTAGTAAGGGTGTGGAGCGAAATCTTGGCACTTGCACCACCTACTGGTGTCTTAGTCAGAGTTATATATTTATTAGTGTTAACATCGTCGTCACTAAGGGTAAATCTCTGAATGTAAGGAACTTTAATCTTGGCAGTGCTTGTAGCATCAACCCTCTCAGTTCCGTTAAGTGCAGCGACGAGGCTAAGGTCGAGAACTGAAGAATCAAAGCTTATCTGACATGATTTATTTCTATCAATGGAAAAGATAGTTGAACCATTAGCATCCTGTTTTTCTGTGCTTTCTCCGTCCTGTGTAATTTGCAGATTTTCCACTTGGCTGCACATCCAAGCCACAGTTTCGTCACTCTTAAATGCCCATGCGCCGATAATCTGCTTAATAGCAATACTATTTATAGCCATAAACTACCACCTTTCTTATGTATTTTTAGTTTTGATTGGACGCATCCAATCAAGGTCTTTCTTATTTATATCCTTAAATGACACATTGCCACTATAAATGCCACGATACAAATTCGTAGCAACCTGTTCATATCCCATTCTCACGATTGCGTCAAAGAACTGACCAACCTTCAAATCTAAAACAGCGTCGTAGCTGTGCCATTTACACGCCAAAGACGATATGAGTGAGCCGTAAACAGAACTCTCGCCAAACATCTCGGCTCGACGTTGTGCCCTCTCAATATCCTTCTTTTGCTGGCTTATAAGCAAGTCATGCGTGAATTTATTCTCACATGACGTTATAATATTTTTAGACATACCATGCATACGGCGGAGATTGTCTGCAATACGTTCTCGGAGTATCGAGTCAATTATAATGCCGTCTTGGTTAATCAACACCAATTCATCTTCCTTGACTACTGGCACGAATTTTGAAAAGTCCAAGTCGCCAAACAATAGTTGCGAATTGCTTTGCGGAACGCCCGCTATCAGCAAGCAGAATAACTCAAACGGTTTTATCTCTGCAAAGTCAATGCCCATTTTGCTGAGTTGGTACGGCATATCAAACGGCTGCGAAGTGAAAGCTGAGACTGTAGACAAATATTCGCCCTCGCCAAATTTGAGTATTTGACGCATGGTGGGCTGATAAAGAGTAATGCCAACACCAACGTCAAATGGATCGCCTGTAATCAAGCGAGCTTCATCAACCGCAAACATTTGTTGCTGTTACCCCCTCGAATACAAGCTGCCTAAACCTGTATGTAGTATTAACGCTGCCCGCCGTGTCCGACTTCAGTTGCAATACGCCAGCACCGAAATCCTGCCGTCCCTCATATTTTTCTTCTATAAGTTCTGCGAGGTAGTCCATACGAGTTCCACTTTCGCCAACCATATTCATGTGCATATCCTCTTGGTGAGTAAGCACATAGAACACGATGGTCGGGTGAACCCAAATGTTGCTGTCGCTACTGCCGTAACGTGTGCGCCTTTCTGGAATGTCAATCTCAACGAGAATATAACTACGCACACTTTCCTCAGTTTGTGGAATAAAGTAATG
>JAZQWM010000027.1:0-401231 GCA_045632345.1 Eubacteriales bacterium
GGAAACGTATGGGGATTTATCATCTCACTTATGCGCGAGGATGCCGACAGACTCGGATATAATACCGCAGAACAGTGGATGAATTTAATTCGTTCTCACAGAAACGATATCGCAAAAGAGATGAATATTGCTCCCGAAAACCTCCGTTGGTGTGCAGCTTATCACAACAAGGAAGAGAATCCTCACGTGCATATGATGATATGGTCGGCAAGACCGAAAGAGCCTTATCTCTCTGAGGTTGGTATTCATAACATCAAGCAAACTCTCGCAACGGATATATTCAGGCAGGATAATATCTCGATTTATAAAAAGCAAACCGAAGTCAGAGACGATCTTAAAGTAAAATTCAAGGAGCGTATTCGAGAGCTTATCTCTGAAATTAAATTCGGAGAACACAAATTCTCCCCCGAACTTATTTCAAAAATGCAATTGCTTTCGGAAAGACTTGAAAATCATAAAGGCAAAAAGGTGTACGGTTATCTAGATAAAAATACGAAAGCTTTGGTAAATGAAATCGTTAAAATGCTCGGTAATGATCCACAACTAAAGGAAATGTACGACTCATGGTACGGATATAAATGCGAAATAGTTCGTAACTATACCGATATGATGCCGGAGAAGATTCCGATTGAAGAGAACGAAGAATTCAAATCTATTCGCAACTCGGTTGTCAAATGCGCGAGTGAAATTCATACTCCGACCGAGCAACCCGACAGAGAAATTGATTACGATTATACGAAGCTAAAGGAGCACGCAAACGACTTTGATTATCTCTACAAACATGCAAACGCATACGATGATCCGATAGGTTACTATCGCCTCGGAAGATATTATCTTGAAAAGACTGACGATATGGATGAAGCTGAATGGTGGCTTAAGATGGCGGCAAACAAAGGAAACGCGGTTGCCGCTTATCTCATTTATAAAGCATACCGTGACGGTAAGTTCACCGAAACACCAGGGGAAAAGCTCAAATATCTTCGCATAGCTGTCGATGCAAAATTTGGATATGCGGAGTATGAATACGCAAAGTATCTCATGGATAAGTCCCCAGAAGATGCAAAAGAATACCTAAAACGAGCAGCCGAGCACGGAAGCTTCCAAGCGGAATATACTCTTGCAAAAATGCTTTTCGATGAAGGAAAACGCGATGAGGCAAGAGAGTGGTTTGAAAAATCTGCGAGGAACGATCCGTGGACGAAGACGAGAGTGGGATTGCTTTTATACTACGAGTACGAGGACTATGCAAAAGGCAAAGAGTATATGCACGATGCAGCCGAGAGTGGATATGAGCCTGCGAAGGAAGCGATGAAGGCGATAGAAAATAATCTCAACGCGGAGATTGTAATCGGCGTGTGCGACCTCTTTTATTACGCAAGTAATATCATTGAGGACAGAGCCGAGGATATGTATTCGAAGGAGCATCAGGTTAATTACCACGGAATCGATAAGCGACAGCGCAGTGAGATTCGCGCAAAAAAGAATTCGCAAGGACACAGAATGAGAGGTATGTAATTGCTAATTGATAATAAATTGATAACTATTCGGACTTGGTCTGGATATGTACTCGAACATGTGGTATCGTTGTGGTACGCACAGGAAAACAATAAAAAATGTAAAGAAAGGAGTTCAAAACATGGCAAATAAACGAAGACCGCAAGGTGAAGGCACGCTTCGTAAACGCTCGGATGGGCGTTGGGAAGGCCGCATCATAATCGGTCACAAGAACGATGGAACACCGATATTCAAATCGGTGTTTGGCAAAACACAAAAGGCAACGCTGAAGCAACTGCATCAATTGCTAGATCTCTACTGCGACGTTGACCTCACCGAAGAATGCCGAATGACACTCGGTGAGTGGATGGATAAGTGGCTTGATGAATATATGTTATTCACTCTCAGAGAAAGCACTATCAACGGATACAGAAATCTTATAGAGCATCAGATAAAGCCTCATATCGGTGACAAGCGACTCGCATCTCTCACAACCGCAGATATGCAGAAATTCTATAATAAGATAAAACGGCAAGGAAGAGTGAACGAACATCATCTCCACGGCAAAACACTCGCGAACAGTATGGTACGAAGCGTGCATATGATACTGCACCAAGCGTTAAACGTTGCGGTGAGAGAAAGACTCATAGTACGCAATCCTACGATAGGTACTACGCTACCGAAAAAGACGCATACCGAAAAGCAAGTCCTCTGCGACAGTCAGCTTGAAAGATTTATGGAAGCAATCAAGGTGGATAAATATTGGTACGACTTCTTCTACCTCGAGATTATGACGGGTATGAGACGAGGTGAGATATGCGGAATCAAGTGGAGTGACATAGACTTTGGTGCGGGTACGCTAAGTATAAGACGAACTGTAACGAGTAAGAAAGGCGGCGGAGTCAGCATCGGTGATACGAAAACAACTATCAGCGAGAGAACGATAATCCTTCCGCCAAGCGTACTAACCCTGCTTCGAGAGAAGAAAACGGATGCAATATGCGAGTGGGTGTTCCCACACTACACAAACCCGTCCGATCCCTTGCATCCCGATTCAGCATACGGAAAACTGAAAACTCTGCTAAAAAACGCAGAGCTTCCGCTGATAAGATTCCACGATCTTAGACACACATTCGCAACCCAAGCGATGCAAGGCGGTGTCGATGCAAAGACCTTGGCTGGAATACTCGGTCACACAGATGCAAGCTTCACCCTCGATACCTACACGCACGTGACCGGCGATATGCAGAGAAACGCATCGTCGGTAGTAAATAACATGATGCAACAATTCTTAATAAAAGGAGAAACAGATGGCAAATAACAAACGAAAGCAGGGCGAAGGCACAATGCGCCTTCGCTCTGACGGAAGATGGGAAGGCAGAATCGTCGTAGGCTACGATGACAAGGGCGATCCCAAAACGAAAAGCGTAACAGCTAAGACGAAATTCGAGTGCGAAGAAAAGCTAAAGGCACTCAAAGAAACCCTCGGCAGAGTTGCAGAAAAGATGAAGCCGGACATGCCCTTCGGTGATTGGATGGACTTCTGGTATCAGAACTTCTGCAAGCCTGCACTGAGGGAAACAACCAAGGCAAGCTATGAAACCCTAATATATAAACACATTATTCCTTCAATCGGTCATATACCGCTGAACAAGCTCGCACAGAACGACCTGCAACAGTTCTACGCAAAGCTGAAAAAGGGTGGCAGACTTCAATATGCAGACCTGCTCGGCAAAGAACTGTCCGACAGAATGGTGAGAAGTTGCCACGCGAGAATAAGATCGGCTCTCGAAAAAGCCATAGTCGAGAAGCTGATAACGCGAGATCCCTCGACAGGCTGTAAGCTACCGCCTAAGAAAAGCCGAGAGATGAAGGTGCTGACCTCGAATGAGATAGGCAGATTCCTCGCAAGAGCCAAAGAGGAAGGATACTACGAAATGTTCCTTCTCGAATTATCTACGGGTATGCGTAGAGGTGAGCTTCTCGGACTCAAGTGGAGCGACCTCAACCTCACAAGCGGAGTATTAAAGATATCCAGGCAAGTCGTAGCAGCCGGCTCGGAAATTATAGTACAGTCACCAAAGACGAAAACCTCAACGAGAGCAATAGTGCTTCCTCCGTATATGCTTGAGCTGTTAACGGAGTTGAAGAAAAACAAGACGTGCGAGTGGATATTCCCGTCACCCGTAAAGGAAGGTGAACCGAGAAACCCGACCGCAGTCCTCAAACGCTTCAAGCTGATACTCGAAAGATCGGGATGCAAAGACATTCGCTTCCACGATCTCAGGCATACCTTTGCTACGATGGCACTCGAGAACGGAATGGATGTGAAAACCCTATCCGATATGATAGGACACATAAGTGCGGAGACAACACTCAACATATATTCGCATATAACCGATACGATGAGAGCACAAGCCTCGGTGAAGATAGACCGCAAAATAGGCGGTAAAGACGCTCCAATGCCAGAAGCGAAGGATGAACCGAAGAATACGCAAACGAGCGAGGAGGACGAAAAATTCGAGCCGTACGTGCCGAAAATACGCAAGAGTGGCACGGGATGCGTGTATCAAGTGAACGACACGCTGTGGGAGGGAAGCTTCTTCCCAAGACTCCCCTATGGAAAGCGAAAGAAATTCAACGTATACGCCAAGACGAGAGACGAATGCGAGAAGCTCCTCGCAGAGATGATAGCAAAGAAGAAAGCCGAAATAGCCGAGATGAAGAAAAAGGCAAAGGCGGTATAAAAGCACAGAGGGGCGACCACGAACGGTCGCCCCTCAAGGTTTGCGGTGCTGAAAGCAAAGAAAAACAAAACGATTGAAATATTAATAAGAATGTGATATAATAAACTCACCTAAAATAAGAATTTGACGAGGCGCCAACGTGAAAAATATAAGGAAGGCAACGATTGACGATTTGGCTCGGATAGCAGAAATCGTGATATTTAATTACCGCTTAAATTTCTATCCCATATTCAAAAACGACGATTATTACTTTAATGAGCTTCAAGTGCCAACGATAATGAAGCAATACGAAAGCAGCATCGATAATATGTGGGTATATGATGACGGTGCGGTTAAAGGCATTATTCAAATAGAAAACAAAGAAATCAAGAAGTTATTTGTTGAACCTGTGCTTCAAGGAAAGTGTATCGGCTCTATGCTTTTGAAATATGCTATTGATTATCACAATGCAAATAGCTTGTGGGCACTTGAAAAGAATACTCGCGCTATTCGCTTCTACGAGCGCCACGGATTTATTGTAACGGCAGATAAAAAGCTTGAAGAAGATACAACGGAGTATCTTATGAGATTAGAAAGATAACTGACAAATTCCAATTTGTCGATGAGAATAATGCGAACGAAGGCTGACGAAAAAACACCATCAGCCTTCAAAATTTGAGTCGCAGTAAGCAAAGAAAAGGGATTTTCTGAAACAAAGGAAATAATCGCAGTGACACAGCAATCAAAGGTTCGAAATTTGGGCAAACATGTGGTCACCCCCAAATCGTCATTTTTGTGCAAAAAGTATAAAAATAGCCGAAAACAAGTCAAAAATGGCTCGTTTTCGGCTGTTTTTTGGTCGAAGTGGCGGGACTCGAACTCGCGGCCTCCAGTACCCGAAACTGGCGCGCTACCAACTGCGCTACACCTCGATTTGGTGATTTTTATGCGATTTTCTGTAAGTGGTCAAACATGTGGTCAAGCCTCTGAAATCGGGAATTTCAGTGGAAGGTGCACTGCCAAAAAAGTCAGTGTTTTCAAGGGATTTGAGCGTTTTTCAAAAAATAAATTTTGAAATCGGTGGTTTGCACCCGAACCATGCGCGCTACTAGCTGCGCTACACCCCGCTAAAAGCACTAAAAATTAGTGCTTTTTTATTTTAATGTTATTGAATCAATATTCAGTAAATCATGAGCAGCGATCGTGCTGTCCGCTGGAATAATCTTTTTAGCTCCGCATTTTTTGCAGTTAACTGAAACAAAATCATTCATTACGTCAACTAAAATATCCCCGTCATTGTTTTCACAATTACAGTAAATTTTGCCTTCCTCATGTAGGTCTGCAATTACAAAGCGAACAATTTCCATAATCTGTGGGTCAAGAACGTTAAGGTCGTTTTCCTTTGACTTGATTTGCTCAATAGCATAGTCTCCAAGCATTTTTGAAATTTCATCATTGGAATGCTTAATAGCCTCACTTACCTTATCCTCAGTACCCATAAAGCAAATATCAATACCGCACAAAGAGCAAGGAATGATAAACGAATCGCTATTAAAGAAAACGTTCTTAGATAATAGGTACTCATGAGGACGCGGACAGGAAACACAAGGAACAGTTAGTCTAAATCCACCATCGTTTGTCTTTTGAATTGTCATATGGCTTCCGCCACAATCACATTTTAACTTAAAAAGCTCGGCATTTAAAGAAAAAATACCAACAACACTTGTTGGAACGCCACCGCATGATGGACATCTATATGCAATAGTTGTCTTTTTTGGCTCAAGTATCATTTTTTACCTCTTAAATATAAAAAATAGTTTATTTTACCCACAAAATATGATATACTGTATTCGTACAAAACAAACGGTCAAAATTAACATTGACATTATACTATACATTTTTTAAATTGTCAAGAAAGGAATTAAAATATGTCAGCTATTTACGATAAAGAAACCGATTCAGTATATATTAGCTCAACTGAGCTTTGTGAATTTGTTTCCCGCGGCGGAGATATTGGAGCAAAAGACTCCCGCGGCAACAAAAACGGCGGAACAATCGTTTCTCACAAGCTTTGGCAGAAAAAACCGAATATTTTAGATTCCTATGCATTTACCACAATTTCTGACGGCACAAAAATCACCGT
Organism: Eubacteriales bacterium; assembly: GCA_045632345.1. Taxonomy (GTDB): domain Bacteria; phylum Bacillota; class Clostridia; order Oscillospirales; family CAG-272; genus RGIG2000. The sequence goes on from JAZQWM010000027.1 coordinate 6,364, forward strand.
ATTCTCCTATCCCGAATGCTTACATAAAATGCAAAAGGGATACTCTATTGATTATATTTACACGGTTGATTACTCTCTTGACGTAATTGATAACGGTCAGCTTGAAATCGCATTAAAAACCGCCGCATGCACAGGCTATATCATGTGCGAAAGATTAGGTCTTGCAGAAATAGAAGCAAACGTCAGCTTTTACAGAGAAGGAAGCGATGAAGAAAGAAGCTTTTCTCAAACCATCAGCTACGAGGATTTAAAGGGCAACTTCGAGCTTTTGATTGCATTGTTTTCCCCTTTTGCAAAAATTATCAAGGATAAAGGAAGCAATGTAACAGAGCAGCTTGCCGCCCTTCGTTTTCCGTTTGAAGGCGGACCGCGTGAAGGACAAAGAGACTTTATTATCGATACGTTCCGCGCCATAAAGAGCCATAAGCGATTAGTAGTTCAAGCCCCAACAGGCATAGGTAAAACCATGGCATCACTCTATCCAGCGCTAAAATCAATAGGCTGCGGAGACGCCGACAAGGTCTTTTATTTCACAGGCAAAACAACAACTGCTCTTGCTGCATTAAATGCCATTGACATAATGCGAAACCAAATTCCAGACCTTCGCTCAATACATATTTCCTCAAAGGATAAATGCTGTGTCAGCTTTAAACCGGGAAGCAGGCGTAAATGTGAGCCAAGATTTTGCCATAGAACAAAATCATACTTTGATAAAATCAACGTAGCAATCCTTGACCTCTTAGAAAATTATCGCACATATACCAAAGAAATTATAGACGAAATCGCCCAAAGATACGAGGTCTGCTCATATGAGCTTTCATTAGAGCTTTCCGAATGGTGCGAGCTTGTTGTGTGCGACTATAACTATCTTTTTGACCTAAACGCATACCTTCGCAGGTACTTTGAAATCACTCCTGAGGCAGACTATATATTTCTCTTTGACGAGTCCCACAACCTGCCCGACAGAGCTAGAGAAATGTACTCCGTTACGCTCTTGAAAAGCGACTTTGAAAAGATAAAGGATAAGTATCCGCAGGTTGATGAGTTTACCGTTGCATGCCAAAGCGTGCTAACCGAATTTGACACGTATCATCAGCTTGCCATGAGCGAAAAAACTGAAATAAACGACACTCTATGCGGCTTTTATCTCAATTCTCAGCTAAGCGACGATTTTCTTTTACCATACCTTGACTTAATTGAGGGCTGCAAAAAGGTATTCCGCAAAAAACTTGACGATGATGAGCTGAACGAGATTTACCTAAACCTCAAAAAGCTACGCAGCGTGTGCGAAATTTACGATAAACGCTTTACCACCTACATTGAAGCCGTAGGCAATGAGGTCAAGCTTCGCATAATGTGCCTTGACCCATCATACATGCTTGATACGTGTATGAAAAAAGGAATTTGTTCAATCCTATTTTCAGCAACACTAACACCTATTGAATACTTTTCCGATGTGTTAGGATGCGAAAAATCAAACACGCTATCCCTAAAATCTCCTTTTGATCCCGAAAATCAATGCTTAATCTGTATTAGTAACGTCAGCACACGTTACGACGACCGCGACAAAAGCGCAGCCAATATTGCAAATATTATCCGAGCAATGATTGCAGGCAAAAGTGGAAACTACATCGTATATTTTCCGTCCTATTCCTATCTTATGCAGGTTATGGAAATATTCAAGGAAAAATATCCAAAAATCCCAATAACCGCCCAAAGCCGAAGTATGTCCGAAAAAGCTAAAAAGGACTTCCTTGACAGCTTTGACGAAAAGAAGGAAGGCACCTTAGTAGGCTTTTGCGTAATGGGCGGAAGCTTTTCCGAGGGTATCGACCTTCGCGGCGAAAGGCTTATTGGAGCTATGATTGTAGGCGTAGGACTTCCTACTGTAAGCAGCGAGCTAAACATCGTAAAAGAGTATTTTGATAAAACCCGCGAAAACGGCTACGCCTATACGTACACATATCCGGGTATGAATAAGGTTTTACAGGCAGCGGGTAGAGTTATCCGAAGCGACGACGAACGAGGCGTAGTGCTTTTAGTAGATGACAGATTCGCTTCCCCTGAGTACAGAATGATTATTCCGGAATACTGGAATCACATGAAATACCTTACAAACGCACGAGATTTACTTGACACCGTAACAAAATTTTGGAAAAAATAATAAAAAAGTATTGTAAATTATAAATTTTAGTGATATACTGTTAAATATTTTATATTTTTATAATATTTGAGGTAACATTATGGAAAGAATTACTATCAAAGAAATTTTTGCAAATCCTGACGCTTATGCAGAAAAGCAAATTATAGTTGCAGGCTGGGCGAGAACAATTCGCGCAAGCAACGCATTTGGATTTATTGAATTAAATGACGGAAGCTACTTCACAAATATTCAAGTAGTTTTCGAGGATGAATTCCTTGATAACTATAAGGACATAGCAAAGCAGAACGTAGGAACGTCTCTTATCGTTGAGGGTAAGCTTGAGCTAACACCTAACGCTAAACAGCCATTTGAAATCAAGGCTACAAAGATTGACGTCGAGGGAGCATCAACTCCAGACTACCCACTTCAAAAAAAGAGACACACGTTAGAGTATTTAAGAACAATCGCTCACCTTCGCCCAAGAACAAACTTGTTTAGCGCAGTATTCAGAGTTCGCTCTGTTGCAGCTTTCGCTATCCATAAGTTCTTTAACGAAAGAAACTTCGTGTACGTTCATACACCAATCATCACAGGCAGCGACTGTGAGGGTGCAGGTGAAATGTTCCGCTTAACAACTCTTGACCTTGACAACCTACCAAGAACAGAGGAAGGAAAAATCGACTTCTCAAAGGACTTCTTTGGTAAGAGCGTTAACCTCACTGTATCAGGCCAGTTAAGTGCAGAAACTTATGCTATGGCATTTGCAAATGTATATACCTTCGGCCCAACGTTCCGTGCAGAGCGTTCTAACACAGCACGCCACGCTGCAGAATTCTGGATGATGGAGCCTGAAATTGCATTTGCAGACTTAAAGGACGATATGCGTCTTGCTGAGGATATGATTAAGTACGTAGTTAAATACGTAATGCAAGAGTGTTCAAAGGAGCTTGAATTCTTCAACAGCTTCGTTGACAAAACACTTCTTGACCGTCTTAACAACTTAGTAAGCAATGACTTCGGTCATGTAACATACACAGAAGCTATTGAAATTCTTGAAAAGAGCGGCAAGAAGTTTGACTATCCTGTTAAATGGGGTATCGACCTTCAAACCGAGCATGAAAGATACATTACTGAGGAAGTATTTGGCAAGCCTGTATTCGTAACAGACTATCCTGCAGACATTAAGGCATTCTACATGCGCCTTAACGACGACGGCAAGACAGTTGCCGCTATGGATATGTTAGTACCAGGCGTTGGCGAGCTTATCGGTGGCTCACAAAGAGAGGAAAGACTTGACTACTTACTTAAAGCTATGGAAAAGTTTAACCTTAACGAAGAGGACTACTGGTGGTATCTTGAGCTCCGTAAGTACGGTGGCACAAAGCACGCAGGCTTCGGTCTTGGTTTTGAAAGACTTATTATGTACATTACAGGCGTAGCAAACATTCGTGACGTTGAGTCATATCCAAGAACAACAGGTAGCGCCGAATTCTAATTTGGAACTAAATTAACTGCGAGATACTGCGTTGCTCCTCGCTGACAACCTCAATGTGCGCCCAGTACATTATCGCCTGTCAGCTGTGGTGCGCCTTGTCTCTCTTGTTTCTTTAGTCCCAAATGCGAGGAACTGCGTTATACTCCCTATCCCCTATATCCTATACCCTACCCCCTATAAATGAGGAACGAATTTATGAAGAAATACACAGAACTTACAAAAGAAGAGCTTTTAGCGCTCCAAGCTGAGCTAAAGGCAAAATATAAAGAATATCAAAGCAAGGACTTAAAGCTTAACATGGCAAGAGGAAAGCCTTGCATTGAACAGCTTGACTTATCAATGGGAATGATGGACGTATTATCAAGTGCATCTGACTTAACATGTGATGACGGTACAGACTGCCGTAATTACGGCGTTTTAGACGGCATTAAGGAAGCGCAAGAGCTTCTTGCAGATATGATGGAAGTGCCATATGACCACATCATTATCTACGGTAACTCAAGCCTTAACGTAATGTACGATACAATCGCAAGAGCTATGAGTCACGGTGTTATGGGATCAACTCCTTGGGCAAAGCTTGATAAGGTTAAGTTCCTTTGCCCATCCCCTGGATACGATAGACACTTTGCAATAACTCAGTACTTCGGTATTGAAATGATTCCTGTTCCAATGACTCCTGAAGGACCTGATATGGATATGGTTGAAAAGCTCGTTAGCGAGGATGAATCAATCAAGGGTATTTGGTGCGTTCCAAAGTACTCAAATCCACAGGGCTACTCATACAGCGACTTAACTGTACGCCGTTTCGCAAGATTAAAGCCAGCGGCTAAGGATTTCAGAATTTTCTGGGATAATGCATACACTATCCACCATTTATACGATGATGAGCAGGATAACCTGGTTGAGATTCTTGCAGAATGTAAGAGAGCAGGCAACCCTGACTTAGTATATAAGTTTGCATCAACTTCAAAGATTTCATTCCCTGGTTCAGGTATTGCAGCACTTGCAACCTCAAAGAACAACCTTGAGGAAATCAAGGAGCAATTATCCGTTCAAACGATCGGACACGATAAGGTAAATCAGCTCCGTCACGTACGCTTCTTCGGAGATATTCACGGTATGATTGAGCATATGCGAAAGCATGCTGACATTCTTCGTCCTAAGTTTGAGGCAGTTCTTGAAATTCTTGAAAGAGAGCTTGGCGGACTTGGCATCGGCGAATGGACAAAGCCAAAGGGCGGATACTTCATTTCCTTCGACTCACTTGACGGATGCGCTAAGGATATTGTTGCTAAATGTAAGAAGGCGGGCGTTGTAATGACAGGCGCAGGCGCAACTTATCCATACGGAAAGGACCCACACGATTCTAATATCAGAATTGCACCATCCTATCCACCACTTAGCGACCTTATTATCGCAACAGAGCTTTTCACACTTTGCGTTAAGCTTTCAAGCGTAAATAAACTTCTTTCCGAAATGAACTAAAAAATAAACACAGTTGACTAAAAATCAACTGTGTTTTTTATTATTTAAAAATCTCAATTATAAGGAAAATGGCAAATGCAAAAAGCCCAATGAAAATCAGCCACTCAATTACAAGCTGAAAAACGCTTTTCTCTTGGGATGTGTCGCTAAAATCATCATCCTCATCCTCAGAAATTTCGTAATCCTCTTCATTTTCCGTGCTTGAAACAGTGTAATTATTATGATATTCCTCATCAAATTCCCACTTTTCTTCCTCTTTTAGTGATGGGTCATCCTCGATATTATCACAATAAACCTCACAATTTTCATCAAGGAAATCCTCATTGCTTTGACTTAGCTCTGCAAGAGAAAGAGAAGGCGGCGCATAATTTTCGCATGAGGGATTTGCACATCCACCTGTTTCCTCAAAGCAATCTAAATGGTATAAGCCATTACATTCATTACAAGCCACAATTTTATCATCATTTTTTAATTCTTTATCACAAATTCCGCAGATTCTCATAGTTACCTCAAAATAAGTTTTTTAAAATTGTATCACATTTAAAAACTAAAATCAATAACTCTTGCAATTTTTACTTATTTGTAGTATATTAAATATGTAAGAAATTTAACCTTTAAGGAGAAAAATATGAAAAAAGTTGCGCTACTTGGCGATTCAATCAGATTATGGGGATACGGCACAAAGGTTCCTGAAATGTTAGGCGAGGACTACGAGGTTTATCAGCCTGAGGATAACTGTCGCTTTGCAAAATATACGCTTCGCGGAATTTTCGATTGGGGCGAGGGACTTAAAAATGCCGATGTTATCCATTGGAATAATGGTCTTTGGGATTGCACCGAAATTTTTGATGACGGACTTTTCACAAGCGAAGAAGAATACGTTGAAAACATGACACGTATTGCAAAGCTTCTTTTAAAGATTACACCAAACGTAATTTTTGCTACCACAACACCTGTATGGGATGAATTCGAGTGGACACATAACGATAAAATTCAGCGCTTTAACGAAATTATCGTGCCAAGACTTCAAGAAATGGGCGTTAAAATCAACGACCTTCACTCCGTAGTAGCCGAAGATATCCACGGTAATATCAAGGAATGCGACAAAATCCACCTTAGCGAAAAGGGAATTGACCTCTGCGCAAAGGCCGTAGTAAAAGCAATTAAAGAGTTTGAATAAAATATTAACTTTCAATTTTTTTGTTTACTTTTTTATCTATCTGTGATAAACTGTATTAAATTTCATAATAAAGGAGAGTATTATGGACAAGATTTTATATATGTTTAAAACGTTCTTTACTCATAAGGACTATACTGACGATAACATGCTCATCGGCACACTTTTTACGCCAATGCATTTCGTTGTATCTGCAATTTGGTTAGCGCTTGTTATCGGACTTGCTATCCTGCTTTTTAAAAAGGGAAATGACAAAACGGTAAAAAAGGTATTTACTATTTTGTGGATTTGGCTTGTGTCCTTAGAGGTAATTAAAATTTTATGGGAAACCTATTCAGGATCAAACGTGAATTTTGAAGTTTTCGGCATGCTTCCATTATATCCTTGCAGTATAATGATGTACGCACTTCCATTTGCAATTTGGGGCAGCGAACTTATGAAAAAGTGCGCATACGGATATATCTGCACCTTAGGTTTACTTGGCGCTACCGTAAACTTTTTCTATCCTGCAACCATATTACCAAACTATTCTGTAATTTCATTTGCAGGCTTCCACACAATGTTCTACCATAGCACAATGCTATTTATTGCGCTTACAGTAATTTTAAAGGGCTACAACAGATACAAGGCGGAAAAATGGGTTGATCTTCTATATCCATCAGTAGTATCACTTGTATTTTCAATTCCTGTTGTAATTGTTGACTACGCATTAAAGGTTGACTATATGTGGTTTAGAGGCACTTCAATGTTTTTACCTGCCATCTTTGGCGATACACCAAAGCTGGTAGTAACAATTATAATTTACTTACTTTACGTTATCGTACCTGCAATATTCTATCTACCGTCATTTATTAAAAATCAAATATCAAAAAAATCTTGCAAATAGCAAGATTTTTTTATTGCACAACATAAAAAATAATGATATACTTTAAGCGAGGTGATTATATGAAGGTGATATTTTTAGATGTTGACGGAGTATTAAATTCCGATAAGTACGACAGAGAGCAAGGCATATACGAAGCGGGAATTGTTGATATTAGCCGTGTAGCGCTAATTAAGGAAATTATAGATAAAACCGATGCAAAGGTGGTTTTAACATCCACTTGGCGACACCATTGGGATAAGGACGAAACAAAGCGTGATCGCTTAGGCAAGGAAATCGACGACGCGTTTAAAAAATACAACGTTGAAATTTACGATAAAACTCCACGCCTTGGTATGTTTACGGACAGAGCCGATGAGATTTTAACATATATGAAAAACGCAAGCGAGGAAATAAAATCATATGTTATCGTTGACGATAATATGTATGCTTGGGACAACCTTTTGCCATTTTTTGTACAAACAAATCCAAAGATAGGATATGGACTTGAGAAGCACCATGTTGACAAAATCGTGGAGCTTCTTAATAGTGTAAGCGATGAAGTATTTTAATATAGTTGAAGGCAAATTTATTAGCCGACCTAACCGCTTTATAGCATATGTGGAAATTAACGGAAAAAAAGAGATTGTACATGTAAAAAATACAGGCAGATGCAAAGAACTTTTAATTGACGGCGCAACTGTCTATTTAGAGGTGTCTGATAACCCTGAAAGAAAGACAAAATATGACCTTATAGCTGTATATAAAGGAAACAACCTTGTTAATATGGACTCCCAAGCACCAAATAAGGTAGCATATGAATTTTTTAAGGAAAGTAACCTTTTTTCTCAAAACGCAAAAATCAAACCGGAATACAAATACGGCGCATCACGTATCGATATTTATATAGAAGACGGGGACAGAAAAGCATTAATTGAGGTCAAGGGCGTAACCCTTGAAAATGATGGAGTAGCATCCTTCCCCGATGCTCCAACCGAGCGTGGAATTAAGCATATAAATGAGCTTATAAAGGCCACAAGCGAAGGCTACGAAGCCTATATTCTTTTTGTTATTCAAATGAAGCAAATTAAGGAGTTTACGCCTAACTACGCAACCCATAAGGAGTTTGGCGTTTTCCTTCAAAAAGCACAAAAAGCTGGCGTTAAAATTCTTGCTTATGATTGCATTGTAACGCCTGAGACGTTAAAAATTGACCGAAAAATTGACGTTGTTTTATAAAAGTATTGTAATTTAACAAAAAACCAAATTCTGCAAAATGAAATTTTGTGCAAAATTTTATGTATTTTTTTGTGAAAAAATATTGCAATTTTATCAATATAGTGATAAAATATTTCCGTAATATTTTTTAAAAAACAAGGAGCAAATTATGGAAAAATTATACCAAGGCAAAACAAAGGATGTATATCAGCTTGAAAACGGCAACGTTCTTTTAAAGTTTAAGGACGATTGCACAGGTAAGGACGGCGTGTTCGATCCAGGTGAAAACAGCGTAGGACTTACAATCGAAGGTATTGGTAAGGCAAACCTTGAAACGTCTGTTTACTACTTCGAGCTTTGCAAAAAGGCAGGCATCAAAACACACTATGTTTCAGCAGATATCGAAAATGCTACAATGGAAGTTCTTCCAGCAACTTGCTTTGGTAAGGACCTTGGCGGTAACGGTCTTGAGGTAATTTGTCGTCTTGTAGCTACAGGTAGCTTCATTCGTAGATACGGCGAGTACATTAAAAACGGCACCGTTTTAGAGGGCGGTTATGTTGAATGTACGTTCAAGAACGATGAAAAGGGCGATCCGCTTGTAACAGGCGAAGGTCTTGTTGCATTAAAGGTTATGACTCCTGAAATGTTCGAGAGCCTCAAGGAGCAAACACTCAAAATTACAAAGATCGTTGCTGATGACCTTAAGACAATCGGTCTTGACCTTTGGGATATCAAGTTTGAGTTTGGCTACAACAACGGCGAGGTTATCTTAATTGACGAAATCGCATCTGGTAACATGAGAGTTTATAAGGGCAACGAAATTGTTAACCCAGTTGAACTCACAAAGTTAATCTTAAACAGATAATTATATAAAATACCGCACCTATATAGGCGCGGTATTTTTAATGCAATGATAAAAGGAGTGAGAAAATGAAGGAGTTTTATTATACCAAGCTTGCCATATGTAGAATAAAAGGCGATATTATTCGTTATGGCTACGATGTAGATAAAGAAATATCTGCATTACTAAAAAAGAATATAACTGACTTAACAGATAGTGAAATAGAGCTCATTTTCTCATTTGCAAGGGAAAAGGGAATAGACCTATTTTACTTCAAGAAAACAGGAAGCCTGCTTCCAAGAGTAAGTAAGGTAATTGGAGTTTTAAAATCAATCTATTTTGAAAGCCTACTAGACGTAGGTAGTGGCAGAGGAGCGTTCCTTATCCCCTTTTTAGATATGTTTCCTTATGCTTCTGTTTCGTCAATGGATATTCTTTCAGAACGTTACGTAATGCTCAAGGATATGGAAATTGGCGGCTTGGAAAATTTCACAGCTAATAATACTAATATATGTGATATAATACACGCGGAAAAATCAGCAGACGTTGTTACGCTGCTTGAGGTGCTGGAGCACATTCCACAGGTTGAGAAAGCAATAGAAAACGCAGTAAAAATAGCAAGAGAATACGTTATCATATCCGTGCCATCTAAAGAGGATGACAACGAGGAGCATATTCATTTGCTGACAAAGGAAAAATTGACTAAGTATTTTGAGAATCAAGGCGTTACAAGAATTTCATTTGATAATGTCCACGACCACCTAATAGCCATAGTCAAAATATAACTAAAAAGGAGAATTATTATGAGTTACGATTACAATATTATAAAATACCCAAGAACACCGCATATTCAAGGCTCAAGATTACAGGTGGGCGATGAGGATTTAAGCCAAGTGCCATTTAGCCACATCTTTAATCGCCACATTGTTATTGAGGAAAAAATTGACGGAGCAAATTCTGCCATTTCCTTTGACGGAGACGGCAATCTACTTTTACAAAGCAGAGGCCACTATCTTAGCCTAAGCGTTGACGAATACAGAGAAAGACATTATAACCCACTTAAAAGATGGGCAAAAGCAAACCAAGACATCTTTTTTGATGTTTTAAGCGATAGATACGTAATGTATGGCGAATGGATGTACGCAAAGCACACAGTATTCTATGATGCTTTGCCACACTACTTTATGGAGTTTGATATTTACGATAGAGAAAAGAAGGAGTTTCTTGATACAAAGCGCAGAAGAGAAATGACCGAGAAAATGGGCATCGTATCGTCTGTGCCTGTTATCGGCGAAGGCTTCTATACTAAAAAAGAGGATATTCTTTCTCTTATCGGACGTTCTAACTACATAACAGACAACCACATTGAAAACCTAAGAGAAATATCAAGAAAGCACGGTCTTGACGTTGAAAGACAAGTAAACGAAACAGACAACTCAACCACAATGGAAGGTCTTTATATTAAATTAGAGGAGGACGGCGTTGTTAAGGAACGCTATAAATTTGTAAGACGCGAATTCGTTTAGCAAATTTTAGCATCCAACTCCCACTGGCAATCACGCCCAATCGTACCAAACAAATTAAAGGAAGGCGTTGAATTTTACGTATGACAGTAAAATTGCAAGAAATATTAAATCTTTTTCCTAAAACAAAGGAAGATACAATTCCGTGGGAAAACCTTGAAAAAACAACACTCTCCCCACTATTTTCAGGTATGGCTAAAACTAACCAACACCTTGAATATCACGGCGAGGGCGACGTTTTAACTCATACCAAAATGGTGTGCGAGGAAATAATCAAGGACAGCGAATATTGGACGTTTAGCGAAAGAGAGAGACAAATCCTTTTTCTTTCAGCGTTGCTCCACGATATTGGCAAGATTAAGAAAACACGACTAATTGACGGAATTTTGTCATCCCCACACCATGCAAATGCAGGAGCAGTTATGGCTCGTGAATTTATGTGGAAGGAATTAGGACTATCGGGAACTAAGGAAAAACAGGAATTTCGCGAAAGCGTTTGTGCGCTTATAAAATACCATTCCTATCCACCCTTTGCTATTTCCAACAAATTCCCAAACCAAAAAATGCTAAAGGTAGCATCAGTTGGCAAAATTGCGCCTGATTTTTCCATAAGAAAGCTATGTGTACTTGAAAGAGCCGATATAAACGGCAGAATTTCAGTATCAAACTGTGAACACCTTGAAAAGATAGAGCTTTGCAAAATGCTCGCGCAGGACTTAGGATGTATAGATAAGCCATATCAGTTTAAGGACGAATATACAGAAAGAGCATACCATAAGGGAAAAACAGATTATCACGAAAATCAGCTTTTTAACGACACGTGGGGCGAGATAATTATGCTCTCAGGCTTACCTGGAACAGGCAAGGACACATTTATAAAAGCAAATTATAGTAACTTACCTGTTATCACTCTTGATGATATAAGAAAAGAGCTTAAAATACTACCAACCGACAATCAAGGCGAAGTTGTTGCCACCGCCAATGAGCGAGCAAAGGAGCTTTTAAGAAAGAAGCAGCCGTTTATTTGGAATGCAACAAATATTACAGTTGATATAAGAAAGCTTCTTATCCCTCTTTTTGAGGACTATGGCGCAAGCGTAAGAATAGTATTTTTAGAAACAGAATGGAACGAAGGACTTCGCCGCAATTCCTCACGCAAGGCAGAGGTGCCAAAATCCGCTATTGAAAAAATGCTCTCCCGCTTAGAGATACCGGAGCCATTTGAAGCACAAAGCATCGAATATCACATAACGTAAAAAATCATCACGAATTTCGTGATGATTTTTTCTATGCTGCAAGCATAATTTTATTTAAGATAGTCATTAGCGCATCTTTTTAAGCCGTCCTCAACGCTACTAAAGTTAACACCGTGTTTTCTTGCCTTGTCGCAATTCATCCAAAGGTTTTGACTTGATGGTGTGTCGATAATTTCAATATTTTTATTGATATAAGACAAAAAGCCCCTGGTAATTTCACACATGGATTTTGTAGTCTCACTGCCGTAATTATAAGCACCACCCGGAAGCTTAAGCACGTTTTCAATGCTTTCGCTAACCTCCCTTACATACGTTATGCCCCTATACTGTGTTGAGCTATATTTTACGGAGTCCGTAGCATTTAAAATCCCCATAAAATAGTTTGACTTTTTAAGATAATAATCGTACATCCATTCTGCACGGAGCATAACCGCATCAGGACAAATATCAAGCACCCTGTTTTCCATTTCTAATTTATGCTTAGCATAAGTGTTGCTCGGACAAACCATATCCTCTGTAAAGGGATAATCTGCCTTAGTGCCACTGTAAACCTGATCCGAGCTAAAGCAAACAAGCTTTATATCCTTACAAACTCTTGCTAAATAAATGGGAATTTGCACATTGGCAATATATGATTCATCAGGATTTTTCTCACACTCTCCAATGTCAGAAATTGCCGCTGTATGTATAATAGTGTCGGCGCCACTTTCATAAACAATTCGCTTAATTTCATCCTCGTTAAGCCCCTTAAGTGATGGACACGCTATAACATCCTTGCAGTCCTTCATTATTCTGCCGCCAACAAAGCCGCTACTTCCCGTTACTAAAATCATATTTTTTCTCCTAGTTTAGCTTACTGTGATTTCATTATAGCATAAGAGCTTTTATGTTGCAATACGATTTAGAATACACAAAATCCACTTTTAAGTTAAAATGACAATAAGCAACCTGTATTGAGCCCAAATAACGCGCGAAAATTTGTATAATATGACAAAATATATATAATTGTGTCGATCACCTTGAAAAAAAGGAAATTTATGCTATAATGATAATATGTACAAGTAGTACAAATAATTTTATTAAGGAGACAAAATATGAAAAAGTACACACCTGCAGAGATTGAAATAATCTTAGCAAACACATGTGACCTTATCACAGCTTCAATGGAAGAAGACGATAATGTTGAAGGTGAAGGCGGCAACGGTGAAGGCGGCGGCTGGAACGATGAAGGTTGGATGTAATATTTAATCATCCGTAACAAAATGACAACAAAAAAGAGAAAGGACAAAAACAAAATGAAAAAATTTAGCGTAGCTAAAATTTTATCTTTAGCATGCTTATGCGTAGTACTTTTTGGCGCATTAGCATTCGCGGTATTTGCAGCTGAGGATGAAAAGGTTGAAATTGTAGCTAATAATATTTATTATGGCGACACAATTCAACTTATGTATGCAGTAAACGCTCCTGAAGGAGCAACAATTAAGGCTACAAACCCAGCAGGAAAGGAAATCAATGTTCTTTACTTCGGCAAGCAAACAGTTAAGGGTGTTCCATGTACTTTATACATCCTTGAAACCGGTTCTGCCGCTCAAGCGATTGACACTGTAATTACTTTCACTGTTGAATACAATGGCAAGGTAGCAGCAAAGAGCTATAGCGTTCTTCAATATCTCTATACTCGTATAGACCTTCTTGAAGGTAAGGTAGCAGCAAATACAGCATCTGCTAAGGAAACAGCAGAGGTTGAAATGCTTAAGGGTCTTCTTGAGTACTCAATGTTAGCAGCTAAGTTCTTTAGCATCCAAAACAATACAACATTTGTTCCATTTGATTCTTATCAATATGTAATTGTAGATGGTTTAACAGTTAACGGCGTTAACCCAACAGGTATGTACGCTCCTGGTTCAACACCATTTGCAAATATCGATGCAATCAAATACGATGCAGACAAGTACGAATTAGTATTCAATGTAGGCGAAGCAAGAATGACTCTTGATGAGCTTAAGGCTTTCGTAGTTGCAGACGCAGAGGTTACTGTAAGTGTAGAATTTGCAGACAAGGCGTGTGCACACACATACAATGAAAAGGTAACAAATCCAACATGTACAGAGGGTGGTTACACAACATACACATGTAGCAAGTGCGGTGACGAGTACACAAGCAATAAGACAGATGCAGCAGGCCATAGCTACGACGAAGATGTAACAGATCCAACATGTACAGAGGGCGGTTACACAACATACACATGTAGCAAGTGTGGTGACGAATACACAGGTAATGCAACAGACCCAGTAGATCACAATTATGTTGAAGGCGTTTGTGATGCTTGTGGCGCAGAAGACCCAGACTATGTAGGCGAAGAAGAAACAAAGCCACAAGAGATCGTGTTTGATTTTGGTGCTAACGGCACTAATACTGAACATGTAGATGGAAGCAGCCTTGGAACAACAAAGACATACACTGTTGATGGTTATACACTTACTCTTACAAATATGAGCGCAGTATATGGCGTAGCATATGACTTAGAGCACAATTCTGCAATTAAGCTTGGTACTTCATCAAAGAATGGTAGCTTTACATTCACAGTTCCTGATGAAATTGGTAAGGTAATTATCAATGTTGCTAAGTATAAAACAAACAACACAAATGTTAGCATAAATGGTGTTAAGTATGCTATTTCAACATCATCCAATGATGGCGCATACACTCCAATCGAAATTGATACAACAGAAGTTAAGACAATTACAGTTGCAACAGTTGGTTCTGCTTACAGAGCAATGATTGACTCTATTACATACGTTTTTGCGTGTGCTCACGAGTCAGTTTCATTAGATACAGTTGATGCAACATGCTACGAAGAAGGTGTCAAGAACACAGTATGTGATGATTGCGGCAAGGTAGTATCATCAGAGCCAATCCCAGCTCTTGAACACAACTATATTAATGGCGCATGTGAGCACTGCGGTCTTGCTGAAGCTCATGTACACAACTATTCAACAACAGTTACAGATCCTACATGTACTGAACAAGGCTATACAACATATAAATGCGCTTGCGGTGAAGAAGAGGTTAAGGACTATGTAGATGCTTTAGGTCACAAGGATGAAGATGGCAACTACAAGTGCGATGTATGCTCAGTAAAGGTTCTTCCTGCTGACGGCGAGGCACTTACAATTGCACAAGCAATCACAATTGGTAAGTTATTTACAAAGGATCAATACTCAGAAGTAAAGTATTATGTAACAGGTATTATTACTGAGGTTCAAAATACTCAATACGGAAATGTAGTAATCACAGACGGCGAAAATTCAATCTTAATCTACGGTCTTTACTCATACGATGGCAAAACAAGATATGATGCTATGGAGTACAAGCCAACAGTAGGCGATGAAATTACTGTTTATGGTGTAGTTGGATTCTTTAGTGACTCTCAATTGAAGAACGCATGGCTTGATGAGGTTATTCAACATGAGTGCGAATATACAGTTGATGCAACATGTACCAAGGGCGTTTCATGTAAGTACTGTGGCGCAGTTGAAGAAGGTAGTGAACCAATTGCACATGCCTATGGCGAAGCAACATGTATCACTCCTGCAACATGTCCAGCTTGTGGCGCTACTGATGGTGAAGCATTAGGACACACAACAGATAGCGGCGTTTGCGAGCGTTGTGGCGAAGAAATTGGCGGTGATGTTGAGTCTGAACCAGTTGAAATTACTCTCTCATTTGCTAACAAGACAAACCGTACTGAATTTTCAACATCTAAGCAAGTTTGGAAGCAAGATGAACTCTCATTTACTAATCTTAAGTATCAAAGCACAAACAATGTAGCTGACTATGCTGCTCCTGTTCGTCTTTATCAAAACTCACAAATTGTTGTTGCAGTAGAGGGCAAGTCAATTACAAAGATTGTATTTGATTGTAACAGCGGATCATATGCAACAGCTCTTAAGAATTCTATTGGTACTGTTTCAGGTGCAACTGTTACTGTAAGTAGCGACAAGGTTACTGTTGTATTTACAACACCTGTTGATAGCTTCACAGTTACTAAGTTAACAGCTCAAGTTCGTTTAGACAGCATTACAGTTAATGCTATCTAATCTAACGATAGAAGACTAACTTTTATAAATAAAAAGCATCTTGGTTTTTCGCCAAGATGCTTTTCTATTTAAAAAACTTTAATCGGAATAAACGCGCAGATAACTGCAAAAATAATCGCAGGAAGCAAATTAGCCACCTTGATTTTCTTACCAAATACTAAATTTATACCAACACAGAAAATTAAGATGTTACCAACAACTGATAAATAGTGCAGAGCAGTGTCTGTCATAATCGGCTTAATCACAATAGATAATGCAGTAACTCCCCCCTGTAATATAGCCACAGGTATGGCTGAAAAGATAGTGCCCTTGCCTAAAGATGCCGCCATAATCATTATAATTATAAAGTCAAGAATTGACTTTGTTACAAGCACCATATAGTCTCCGTATAAACCATCATTTATTGAGCCAACAATCGCCATAGCGCCTATGCAAACTGTAAACGAAGCGCTTACAAAGCCCTCAATAAATTTGTTGTCCTTTGTGCTTTTTGTCTTCTTTTTTAACCATTCGCCAAATTTTTCAAATCCGCCTTCAATATTGATTATTTCGCCAACCAAAGCACCAAGCGCAAGGGAAATAATAATCAAAAAATCTCCGCCATATGTAATCTTGCCATCCACCACGGAAAGCATTCCCTTAAGAGCGCCCGCAACACCGATAAACATAACCGCAAGACCGCACGATTTGCTAAGCGTATCACGGTGTCTTTCCTTAATAAGCTTACCAAAAAGAATACCAATAAGCCCACCAATTATGATAGCACCAACGTTTATAATTGTACCAAGTCCGTACATTTTTCTCTCCTAAAACTATTTTCCCATTACCGAAGCAACGTTTTTAAGCATTGCGCGTATAGGAAGATTATAAGGACAACGACTCTCGCATTCCCCACACTCAACGCAGTCAGATGCTACCGCGCTTAATTGACCGTATCGGTTAGTTGCCCATTCCTTTAAATTATAACGGCTGTAATATCCCTCAAATAGAAATACCGCAGGAATATTTATTCCCGCCGTGCAAGGCGCACAGTAGTTACATCTACGGCAGAAATTCGTGCCTAAAAGCTCTGTAATTTCTTTAATTTTCTCTTTTTCTCTGCCATCAAGTGGAGCAATGTTAGATACACTTTTAGCATTTTGCGTAATTTCTCTTTCCTCTGCCATTCCGGGTATAACCACCGTTACGTCAGGATTACTTATAATAAATCTTAATGCTATATCACTATCCTCAATAGCGCCACCGGCAAGAGGCTTCATACAAATAAAGCCAATATTCTTTTTTGCGCATTCCTTAATTAATGATTCACCCTGTGTCTCTACAATGTTGTAAGGAAACATAATTGTCTCAACCCAATCAAGATTTAGCGCATACTCAAATAGCTCCAAGGAGTGAAGCGTAATTCCAATATGCCCAATTTTTCCACACGCTTTTGCCTCAAAAAGCGCTTCAAGCGCACCGCCGCTTGCTATAACCGCATCTAAATCCTTTTTGTTAGGATTATGCACTTGATAAAGGTCAATATAGTCCGTTCTAAGGTTAGAAAGGCTAATATCAATATCCTTTGCCATGCCTTCCTTAGTGCGTGCCATACTCTTTGTGGCAAGCACAAATTTATCTCTTACACCATCAAGAGCAAAACCAAGATATTCCTCACTTACCGTATAACCACGCGCCGTGTCAATAAAGTTGACACCTTCGTTAGTAAGGGATTTAATTAACGCCCTTGTACCTTCCTTGTCAATCTTTTGTATAGGAATTCCACCAAAGCCAAGCCTTGATATTGAAAGACCTGTTTTTCCTAAAATCTTATATTCCATATTTAATTCTCCGTTGAAATAGGACCGTTTATTTTAAGCACGTCAATGCCATTGTTGCTTTTTACAAACTCCGCAGTATTAAGACAAAACATTCTTGGCTTAAAATTGCTTGAATTTATGCTATGGCAATGATATGCACAGTAAAGAGTGCCATCCTCAGCATTAAAAAAGCTATGATGACCTACACCCACAAGATTTCCGCTTCTTATTAAAATAGGATTACCCTCATACTTTTTAAATGGACCGGTAGGGCAGTCTGATACCGCATAGCCAACACCGTAATCAATACATCTTGTGTGATTACAGGAATACGTAAGATAGTAAAGACCATTGTGCTTCACAGTAAATGGCCCCTCGGCAATAAGGCAATCAAGAGTTTCCCAAGGCGCATCCGCACAAATAAGACAGTCATCATATTCCTTTTCAATGCCGGATAGATCGTCCTTCATTTTCGCAACGTAAATTCTGTTTTGCCCATCAAGTCGTACGTAGTATAAATAAATGCTTCCGTCATCATCAACGAAAAGACTGCCGTCAATGGCCATACCCTCACGTAGCCAGCGTTTATTTTCTTGCTTAAATGGACCTAACGGATGGTCAGCCACCGCAAGAGCAATATGCTCCTCGGAAGCATAAGTCATATAGAATTTACCGCCATACGCTAATACCTCAGGCGCCCAAAACCATTTCTCGCCCACAGAGTCGCCCTTTTTAAGAGCATAGCCGTGTCTTACCCAATTCTTTAAATCCTCGGACACGTAAACGTAAATGCCGTCTCCCTCATCTGTATCCGTGCTAAAATCATTAGCCCCCACAAGCTCCCTGCCATTTTCAGTAGTGCAGTACATATAATACTTGCCCTCATAAAAAAGCACAAAAGGGTCAGCTCCACAAAGCATCGGATTTTTAAAATTATTATCCATAAAATTTCCTCGTTAGTATAAGCTCATATTTAACAAAAATATTGTACCATAAAAGAAGCTACTTTTCAATCAAAAAATATAAAAGGACACCTTTAAAGATGTCCTTTTCATTTAATTCAAAGAGCGTTTGTCTTTGAAAATATATCCTTGCGTAGTCCTGCGTTAATAAAATCATCGTTACGAACCATATTACCACCGAATCCTGCGGCTCTCATATACTTTTCCGTTACGTCAACCGTTACAGTTGCACTGCCTATTTCCTTGCCTAGATTTTTTAATATTTTTCCGTCAGGAGCAACTATCATGGAGTTTCCGCCACGACTGTCATCTCCCATTGAATATGACGCTCTTGCCACAAAGGAATTACACCTGAATGCAGTAAGCTTTGCTTGCGCTTCAATAATATCTGTACGCTCCCCACGCTGATAGCCTGGAATCAAAATTATATCAGGCTTTTGACTTGCTATATACTCAATCTGCTCGTTAAAATACACGTCGTAGCAGGTCATAAATCCCAAACGGATTCCATCTAACTCGCAGACACAAGCCCCACTTCCTGGCAAAACGCCAAGATCAATCTCCGATGGTGGAAGATGTATCTTGTCATAGATAAAGGCAACCTCCCCCTCTTTATTGAAAAGATAGGTGCTATTCACAATATGATCGTTTCTTTCCTCCAAAACGTTAATTGTAACGTAAGCGCCTTTACTTTTGGCAATTAGAGCAGCTTCCTGAAGCATCAATTTCGCCCTAGGTATTGCACGCATTTCACTATCCTTGTCGGATGAACCACCAGCGTTTGAATATTCAGGCAGAACAATAAGAGCACCGTCTGGAGATGCTTTCGCCTCACTCATCAAAAAATCAGCAATCTTTTGGTCAGGATTCTTTCCCGAATAATACGATGGCTGAATCACCGTTATATCAAGCATATTTGTATCCCTTTCATAATCATATTACATAATCAACAAGATAGTTATAGCACAAAACCACCCATTTTGCAACCATGAAATAAAAAAGACACTCAAATGAGCGTCTTTTGAACTTATGCTATTTTACTATCTTAAGCGTGGTAATTGATCTCCGTATTTAAAATAGAAATTTTACTTATATTTCTATCATAACACAGTTTTTCCGTAATGTAAACACCTGAGTGTCTCAATATTATGACATAATAAATAATAATTGAAACACAAAATTTGAAACAAAGAACAAATAAAGGACAAAAAGAAAAACAAGCATAACCCCACGACCTTACACATCAGTCGCATAGTCGTCTGAAGCGATAGCTAAAGCTAACGCTTCATACTCCTTGCTTGGTGATGAGCCGCGTCGCAAAAAGGATAATCAATCCTTTTTGCCTCGCTCTCAAGTTACTCGCTCGACTTTCTAATATGCTGTGCATATTAGAGGTCGGTCTCATAAACGGAGAAGTGAGGCTCAAGCCTCACGCACCCAAAAAGAAAAAACCTAAACTGAACCGAGGTTCAATTTAGGTTTCTTTTGGGTGCGGAGGTGGGACTTGAACCTCACGACCTCCGGGTTATGAGCCCGACGAGCTACCAACTGCTCTACTCCGCGATATATTGATTCCCTGTGCTA
The DNA here is from genome assembly GCA_045632345.1 of Eubacteriales bacterium. Lineage (GTDB taxonomy): Bacteria > Bacillota > Clostridia > Oscillospirales > CAG-272 > RGIG2000. Next base: position 26,812 of record JAZQWM010000027.1, read on the forward strand.
TTGCTCGGGGAATCTGGTGCCGATGACCGGACTTGAACCGGTACGGTATTGCTACCGAGGGATTTTAAGTCCCTTGCGTCTGCCGATTCCGCCACATCGGCATGTGGTTATTTTGCCTAATGATTATAGCACACAATTTATTGTATGTCAAGAGTTTTTTCCTAATTTTGAAAAAAATTTAAAAGAGCAGAGAAAAACGCTGTTTTTCTTAGCTTTCTAATTCAATTATATGCAAAAATATCTTATTTATTCCAAACTAAAACGATTATTAAAAATATAGTAGCCATATATACAACAAATTGCTAAATAAAATATAAAAACAAAATTGCGACAATAATTGACTTTTATATTCTTCGGTGGTATAATAATTAAGATAAAAAGGCTAAGCCTAAAAAAGGAGAAGAAAATGGCAAAAAATCTTGTTTATGACATTCAAGACAGACCTAAATTTTCCAAAATGATTGTATTTGCTATTCAGCAATTGCTTGCTATTATGGCGGCAACAATTGCCGTGCCTGCAATCGTAGGAAATGGTATGTCAGCATCCGCAGCACTTTTCGGTGCAGGTGTTGGTACAATTGTGTATCAGATTTTCACAAAATTCCGTAGTCCTGTATTCCTCGGCTCATCATTTGCGTTTATCGGCTCTATGTGTGCCGCATTTGCAGGCGCAGCATCAGCGGGCCTCGGCTATTTAGGATTAATCCTTGGCGCAATTTTTGCAGGACTTGTGTACGTAGTTATTGCTCTTGTGGTTAAATATGTTGGAGTAGGCTGGATAAATAAGCTTATGCCACCTGCTGTAATCGGTCCAACAGTTGCTCTTATCGGCTTATCACTTGCAGGTGCAGCTATTAAGGACGTATTCTCATACGGTCCACAGGTTGACGGTAACGGTGCATTCATTATGTCAACTAATATTTGGCTCTCATTCGTTTGTGCTATTGTAACGTTTATCGTTGTTATTCTTTGCTCAACGTACGGCAAGAAAATGACAAAGCTCATTCCATTTATTATCGGTATTCTTGCTGGCTATGCTCTCGCATTAGTATTCACAGTAATCGGATATATCGCAGGTGCAGATGCATTAAAGGTTATCGACTTTACACCTTTCCAAAGCCTCGTTTCAGATGGTGTTAAATTCACAACGTTTATTTCACTTCCTGACTTTGCATTCGTTAAAGCATTCGGTGGATTTAAGGATTTTGAGTGGAGCTATGTTGCAACAGTTGCAGTAGCATATATTCCTGTTGCTTTCGTAGTATTTGCAGAGCATATTGCAGACCATAAAAACCTTTCATCTATTATCGAAGAGGACCTTCTTGAAAACCCAGGACTCCATAACACCTTGCTCGGTGATGGCGTAGGCTCAATGGCAGGCGCATTCTTTGGCGGATGCCCAAATACAACCTACGGCGAAAGCGTTGGTTGTGTTGCTATCACTCGTAATGCTTCAGTTGCTACAATCACAACAACCGCTATTATGGCTGTGTTAATCTCATTCCTTTCCCCATTTGTTGCATTCCTTGATTCAATCCCAGGATGTGTAATGGGCGGTGTATGTATCACTCTTTACGGCTTTATCGCAGTATCAGGCTTAAAGATGATTCAAAAGGTAAACCTCGAGGACAACTCAAACCTCTTTACAGTTTCCGTAATCTTAATTACAGGTATCGGCGGAATGGCAATGCAAATTGGCAAGGTAACAATTACTGCTATTGCTTGCGCATTAATTCTCGGTATTATTGTTAATATTCTTTTAAATAAGTTTAAAAAGCCAGAAAATACAAACGAGGAGGATGACAAATAATGAAGGACTACCAAAACGTAGTAATTTTCGACCATCCTCTAATTCGCCACAAAATCGCAATTTTGCGTGATGAAAAAACAAGCATGAAGGAATTCCGTGAGCTTGTTGAGGAAATCACCACACTTATGACATATGAAAGCTTAAAGGAAGGCGTTCCTACCACAGAAATCGAGGTAAAAACACCACTTGAAACCTGTAAGCAAACAATCGTTGCAGACAACGCAATCGTAATCGTGCCAATCCTTCGTGCAGGACTCGGTATGGTAAACGGCGTTCACGTTCTTTTCCCATCCGCTAAGGTTGGACATATCGGTATGTGCAGAAACGAGGAAACGTTAAAGCCTGACACATACTACTGCAAGCTCCCACAGGGCATTGAGGATAAGCTTGTTATAATTGTTGACCCAATGCTCGCAACAGGCGGAAGCGCTTGTGATGCAATTCAGCTTTTAAAGGACAAGGGCTGTAAGCATATTAAGCTTATGTCAATCATCGGCGCACCAGAGGGCGTTTCAAAGGTAGCAGAAGCACATCCAGATGTAAACATCTATGTTTCCACACTTGATAGATGCTTAAACGAGAATGGCTACATTCTCCCAGGCCTCGGCGATGCCGGCGACCGCCTCTTCGGTACAAAATAAAACAAAACCTAAGCTCAGACGAGCTTAGGTTTTTATAATTTAAAGCATATGATTTATATCAACAAATTCGTGATAAACCTTATCAACACCGTTAGATGTAATATTGATTACAGTGCCACCATTGATTGGATTTTTCCAATAACAGCCAGGACCTGTCTTAACCGCGTAAACAAATCTAACGCCCTCATATACAATATGGAAGCAATTTGTGTGGTCGTGTCCTGCAATAAGTGTCTTTGTTAAGCCACATTCCTTGATTGTGTCAAACACATGCTCATCCTCTCTATAGGAGCAAATGCCCTCCCACATTGTACCAAAGGAATCTTTGTAGCCATCATTCCAGCAATCTCCCTTGTAGGTTTGTTCAAGAGTAAGCTTTCCAAAGTCAACATCAGGCTTGCGAGCCGCATTAAATGCGTGGCGATATGCAAAAATAGGAATATGAATAATAAGAGTAGCATCAGTACAGCCAAGCTCCTTGAGCATTTCAATCTGCGCTTTATACCAAGGAATTTGCTCATCGTAAAGCTTTGCCCATTCCCAATGCTCTCTGCCATCACGGAATGAATCAGGAGCCTTATCGTGGCTATCCATTAAAATAAGTCCCTCAACGATTGTATCATCCTCATAAATGCCGATTACAAAGTTACCGTTTCCAAGCTCCTTTGGTCCCTCCTCGTATATGAATAAAGGATGCTTTTTAAATAACTCAACAGAAGACGCAAGCTTTTCCATACCGCCATCCTGGTCGTGATTTCCCCATACAGCAGTATAAGGCACACCAAAGGAGTCAAGCTTTTTAGCAAGACATTCAAGTGCCGCATGGTCAGCGCACCAAGCAAGGTCGCCACTGATTGTAATTAAATCTGGATTTGTTCTATTAAATAACTCGTTAAGAGTATAATCTGTAATAGCGCCGTTTTTGTGTGTTAATTGCCATTCGCCCTCTGTTAACTGAAAATCAGTAAGATTTAATATTTTAAAATCCTTATTTTTATCTTTTTGTAGTCTAATCATTCTGAAATATCTCCCCAAAAGTATAATATATTAATATTATACAATTTATTTTGCAAAAAATCAATATTATACTTGACAAATCTTGTCGATAGTATTACAATGTTAAATGTTTTGTGCCTTGGCACTATTTTACGATTATCATATGAAGGTTTATTATGGATGTAAAGAGTATTTTATTTATACTATCAATCGCATTATTCTCAGGACTTCTTTTGTCCCGTTTAGCAAAGGGGTTAAAGCTACCTGCCGTAACTGCATATCTTGTAGCAGGCGTTATAATCGGCCCGTTTTGCTTAGGTGCACTTGGTAATTACTTAAATGTATCATGGCTTGGCTTTATCAGTCTTGAAGAGGTAGAGAGATTCGGCATTATCTCCGATGTGGCTCTTGGATTTATTGCATTCTCAATCGGTAACGAGTTTAGAATGAAGGAATTAAAGCAAATCGGTAAGCAAGCAACAATTATCGGTATTTTCCAGGCGGTAATTACAACACTTGTAGTTGATGCAGCACTTATCGGCTTACACTTTATTATTCCAGAAAAGTTCCCACTCCCAGCCGCGATTATCTTAGGTGCAATCGCATCTGCAACAGCCCCTGCCGCAACACTTATGGTTGTTAAGCAATATAAGGCAAAGGGACCTGTTACAAGCACACTTTTACCTGTAGTTGCACTTGATGACGCAGTTGGCCTTGTGCTTTTTGCAGTTTCCTTCGGTATTGCAAAGGCTCTTATTGCTGGACAGGTAAGCATTGTTTCAATTCTTGTAGAGCCTGTTTTAGAGGTTATCTTATCACTTGCATTAGGACTTTTAATGGGACTTTTCTTCACATTTATTGAAAGATTTTTCCATTCCCGTTCAAAGCGCCTTGCAGTATCAGTAGCATTTGTATTTGCCACCGTTGCAATTTCAATGCTTAAATTCAATGTAGGCAGCGTACATATCGGTTTCTCATCATTACTTTCCTGTATGATGCTCGGTACAATCTTCTGTAATATCTGCGACTTTAGTGCAGAGCTTATGGACCGTCTTGACCGTTGGACAGCACCTATTTACATTCTTTTCTTCGTGTTAAGCGGAGCAGAGCTTAACCTAAGTGTATTTAAGGATTACATTGTAATTTTAATTGGTCTTGTATATATCGCGTTTAGATGCCTCGGTAAATACTATGGCGCAAGATGGAGCGCAGATTTATCAAATGCAGATAGCAATGTAAGAAAATACCTCGGTATTACCTTATTTCCACAAGCAGGTGTTGCTCTCGGTATGGCTATTAAGGTTAGCGAAGCATTCAAAACGCCTGACACAATTCTCGTTGGTACAATCGTAACAAACATCGTTCTTTTCTCAGTGCTTATTTATGAAATCGTAGGACCATTCCTCACAAAAATCTCACTTGAAAAAGCAGGCGAAATCGACCCAGAGGGCAAGACCTCTAACCGTATTAAGCACCACGATAAAGAAGTGCCAACAACTAAAATATAACAAAAAAGAACCGACACATAGTCGGTTCTTTTTTAAAATATAGGTTGTTATTTTAAAGTATTGTAATAGTAAATCGGAATAGCGCTCCAACCATGGCATAAGCTTCCTGCATTATCAAATGCACTTTCGCCCTCATTGGTTTCCCAAACTGTATTTGTACGCTTCGCCATCTTTGAATATGTGTCTCTAATTTCCTTTAAAACAGTCTCCTTGTAGCTTTCACTAACAGCTAAAAGCGCATCATACTTGAAGCATTTAAAGCTAAGAGAGCAGGAAATTAGCTCGCCATTTGCAAGAGCATTCGCAATAGCTTTTTCCTCATCCTGTGTGCATAATTTTGCTAAAATAGCAAGAGAATTAGCAAGCTCTGTGTAGCTGTTTTCCTCTCTTACAAGGAAAAGTCCCTTGTTTTTATCAAAAAATGCTTCTTTGGTCGCTTTTCTTAAGTCTTTAAGCACATCTACATATTCAAATTTCTCATTTACAATACTGCAAATTTGAGCATAATTATCAAGCGCAATAATCAAAAGGCAATTTAAAAGGCAATCCGATTTTTTTGCTTCACTGCTATATAAAGCACCCTCGGAGTATGGAGACCAGTCGTAGAAATTCCAATGAGAAGCACCCTCAAAGGTAGATATAAGTCCATTTTCAACTCTTGATACAAAGGTGTCAAGCACCTCGCTGATTTTGTCCTTTACCTCATAGAATAATGATACGTCCTTTGAGTATAAAAGATATTCCTTGATTGACGTTACGTAATGTAAAGAAAACGACGGAATAGTTAAGTCAACACCGCAAGGATAACAAATTGATAAAAGTCCGTCATCGCGCCTGTCCTTGCCCATAAGCAAAAGATTGGCCCTTGCGTACTCAAAATTCCCATTTTTAAAGGCGTAATAGCCTGAAAGCATTTGATTTCTTGAATCAAATGCATATAAGCATTGCTCACGCCAAGGGCAATCCACGTAATGCTCCATCATACAAAGCTCAAGTGTATTTACACAAGCTTCATATATTTTTTTGTCTGTGTCAGAAAGCGCTGGCATTTCTTTTCTTTTTGTAGGATACACCTGTGGTATTAAGCCGATTTTGTGTAAAACAATAGGGGATGTGGCGGTAATTTCCAAATATCTACAAGCAAAACGGAGCATATAATGTGTAAAATCATTGCTTCCTTCCTTTGAAAAATAATCAATACTAAAGTTTCTTCCACCGATTATTTTTCTTACTCTGCCATCAGTTAGGCTTTCTCCGTAAGCAATATTTATGTCCGCTTGTCCGGTTAGCTCAAAAAAGAGAAGTCCCGTAATCTCCTTGCCTAAATCAATTAGGAAATGTGTTCCATTTTCACTCTTTATTATTTCGCCATATACCTTTTCGCCAAGGACCTGTTTTTTAATTGGGCGACTATAAAAATCGCATTTTTTAGACACACCTACCGACTTTTTAAAATCAGAACCTTGTCCAACCTGCCATGAATCTTCATTTTTAGCATCATATGTGTAGCTAAAACCAAGCTGCCCTGTGATTTCACGGCAAATACCACTTAAATACGATTTGCTTTTTCTTGAAAGTATGCTTTCATCACTTGCGAGAATAACCATGCCATTTTCAATCACCTCAAAAATAGCACCCGCTTGATATTTTTTATATCGCTGACTGTCCTTACCAAAATGATGCACTAAAAGTGCAAAATGATTTTTGCCATTTACAATATGCTCACTTAAATCAATTTCATCATAGATTTTGTAATGCTCATAGTCTCCGTATTGATTAGAGGCAACGTGTTTTCCGTTTATAAATAGAGTATAATCTCCATCAACGGATAAACGACAAATAGGCGAGCTATTTGCAGTAAACGTTGCATAAAACTCGCCATAAGTGTCTGTATTTGTGTCGTCTATCCAAATAAATTTTGAATTTTCAAATACCTTCATATTAGTTTAGATTAGTTTAAAAAATCAATTGTAGCGTAAAATTCTGTTGTGTCGCCGTTTAATGTGTAGTCAAGAAGATAGCAAATCTTGTTGTAGTTGCCATCCTCATCTGGAAGCTGGTCAACGTATGGTTGCTCAACAACGTTTAACGTTACGTCGCTTGTAGTTGATAGTTTAACGTCATCAAGATAAACGGTAGTACCATCAACTCTTGGCTTGATTGTAGTAACAAACCTTTCAACAATATTTGTCTTGTCGGTAAATGTGAACTTGTCGTACATTTCAATCTTATCATCCATTGGCTTAAAGCTTCTTTCTGCCTTTTGGAGCTTTGGATGTGTAATCTTGCTGTAACCGAGAGTGAAGTCCATATATACCCAGCCTGTTTCCTCATTGTAAACGGCTCTTGCCTTGTTTTGGTCATCTCCGCCTTGTCCCTTACCGTCAAAGATAGGTAAGCTATGTGAATATGAGGATGGTTGGAAATATTCATGTCTTCTGTTGCTTTGGTAGCCTGGCCAGTTACCCGGACCGATATAACCAAAGTCGCAGAAAATTTGTCTGTTATCTCTTGCAAGAATGAATGAGCCTACATCCTGATGGTTATGGCTCTCCCATTGGTTACCACCCTTGAACGCAAGACCGTAGTTGTCAGTTCTCTTTGTAAAGTAGTTGGAAACCTCGGCATAGTAGGTAGCATTTTCAAGCTTTTCAGTAGTATATTCAGGATTATAGTAAACAGTTGAACGAACTGCAAATGCCCAGTGGCAGTATGCAATAATTGTCGCTTGGTCAAGTGGAAGCTTTTCAATAGCATCGCCGTAAACTGTCTTTAACATATGTGGTAATCCTACCCAATAGCCTTCTCTTGCATTAACGTCGCTAAACATTGCAAGAACGTTAGGTTGAAGATGCATCTTTTGGATAAACTGTGAAATTGCTTTAACCTTTGGATTAGCGAGCCAATCGTATTCGCCGTTTGAAAATTCACGAAGAAGCATAGCGTAAACCGCAAAGAAGCCAAAGCCAAAGCCCCAATATGCAGTACCCTCTACGCACATTCCGTCATCATCGTATGAGTCAACGTAGCATTGCATCGATGCTTGTAATCTTGGAAGCTGTCTATAAAATTCTTCAGGGTCCTCGTACATAAGCACGCCACCAACGGCACCTGCACAAACGCCTGTCCAGTTGTTACCGTGGCTTTCCCAGAAGAACTTTCTATTAACGTACGGCTCAATTGTATGTCTTCTGATTTCATAGCTGATTCTATCGTTAAGAAGCTTAGGAAATCTATCCTTAAATAAGCTCTTAATTTCTGCCATAGAGAACGCAAGTGAAGCCGCAAAAATATCGATAAGACCAGGGTCAAAATCCTGTGGTGTTCTGTCGTAGTAGCTATTATAGTGTCCAAGAGGAGCCCAAGTGTATTGGTTGCAAATTTCCCAAACAACCTCAACAAGTGATCTATAATACTTTTCATTTTCAGGATAAATAAGTGCTAAAATAGCAACGCACTGTAATTGACGGAATGAATCGCCGCCTCTACCCTTAGCATTAGGATACTCTAAAACCTCCCAAGCAGAAGCACAAGCAGGCTCAACCGCAAAAAATTTATCGTAAGCCTCGGTTAATTCCTTTCTATGGCGAGCAAAAGCCTCATCATTTCTAATTCTTTCCCATACCTTGGGATCTCTTGCAATATCAAACATAAAAAACTCCTTAAATTTGCAAAAATTTTTGTTAACTCTATAATACCATAAATTTAACAAAATTTCAATGTATAAATTGATTTTTTTGTGCATTTATGCTATACTTTAAATATCAAAAAAATCCAACCCACAAAGAGGAAAATATGGAAAAAAAGCTTATAAATTTATATCCTGCTGACCATTGGCAAATTTCAACTCCCGTAGGCAACGGTACGTTAGGTGCAAGCGTTTACGGTGCGGTATATGATGAAAGAATTTTAATAAATCACGAAGCATTATATAACTGGACGTGCAATAAGCATTATCCAAACATTTCTCATGCCTTAAAAGAGGTAAGAGACCTAATGGACCAAAAAAGATATAAGGAAGCGGACACCTACTACACAAACCTTATTAAAGCCACAGATTTTAAATCAAACAAGGGCAAGTTCTTCCCTGCCTTTGACTTGCATTTGATTTTTGAAACAGAAGGCGCTCCTTGCGACTATAAAAGAGAATTAGATATGGAAAAGGGCGTTTGCACAGTATCATATACTGAAAACGGAGTGAAATGTACGCGTACCGTATTTTCATCATTTAATAATAAATACGTTGTAGTCAATTTAAAGAAGGAAACACCGTTTGGCGTAAAAGCGACACTTGAACGCCACGATATGAGTGACTACGTTGATAATTGGTATGCGGATGAATTTAAGTCCGTTGCCATTGATAAATATATTTATTCCGAAAGCAAAACCGCAGGCGGACTTCATTTTTCAGGCATCGTTAAGGTGCTTGATACCGATGGCGAAATTTTGTCAGGAAAAGTAGATAGAGCGTTAAAAATAGATATGAGTGGAAGTGTTGCACTTCAAAATTATCTTGAAATTAAAGGCGCCACCGAAATTACTTTTATTTTAGATGTAAATGAAACAGTTACTCCATACGAGAAAATGCGTGATGAAATTGATAAATGCACGCTTACATATAATGAACTTTATAATAGCCACACAACAGCATTTTCTAAGGTATTTAACGAAACAAAATTGTCAATATCCAAGGGCGAAAATCTTTCCACCGAGGAGCTTCTTTTAAAGGGATATAGCGGAAATATCGACACAAGGCTCATCGAAAAAATGGCGGACTTCGGCAGATACCTACTTGTTTCCGCATCCTCAAACTGTAAATATCCAGCCAATTTACAAGGACTTTGGAACGGCGCATACTCTCCGGCATGGGCTTGTACATTCTTTAATAACGAAAATATTCAAATGGCATATTGGCAAGCATACGCGGGGGGGCTGTCCCATACCGTATTGCCACTTTTTGACCTTTACGAAAAATTTCTTGATGACTATCGTCTAAACGCTAAAAACCTTTACGGCTGCAGAGGACTTTTGTTACCTCTCTTTATGGATAACTCAAACGGCTTTAAGGAAAACACTCAGCCTCACGTTATCTATTGGACAGGAAGCAGCGCGTGGATTTGCCAAATCTACTATGACTACTATTTATACACACAGGATGAGGAATTTTTATTAAACCGCGCATATTCATTTATGAAGGAGTGTGCATTATTCTATGAGGATTTCTTGGTTTATGATGAAAACGAAAAGCTAAAATCCTATCCATCCCAATCTCCCGAAAACAGAGCCGATGGCGATTTCGAGGGCGCAAAAGAGCTTTCCGTTTGCATCAACGCCACAATGGACTTTGCGTTAGTGAAGGAGCTTCTTTCTAACCTTGTTACAATTTCAGATAAGTATAATTTAGATAGCGACAGAAAAGAAATTTGGACAAAAATGTTAAGTGCTATTCCTGAGTACGAAATCAACGAGGACGGCGCAATTAAGGAGTATATGCATCCTGACTTTAAGGATAATTACCACCATAGACACCAATCTCACATCTATCCATTATTCCCAGGACTTGAAATAAACGAGGATAATAACAAGGAACTTTTCGAGGCCACAAGAGTAGCGGTTGAAAAACGCCTTTGCATAGGCTTAAAGAGCCAGACAGGCTGGTCGCTTTCCCATATGTCAAACATATATGCAAGACTAAATGACGGAAAAAGAGCCAAGGAGTGTCTTGATTTACTCCTTCGCTTCTGCACAGGACAAAACCTCTATACCCATCATAACGATTGGCGTAATATGGGCGTAACGCTCAAATATATGCATGCAGGTCATGCGCCCTTCCAAATTGACGCAAACCTTGGCTTTACAAACGCAATTTACGAAATGCTCTTATATTCCGACCTTGATAAAATTAAATTACTACCAGCATTACCTGAGGAGTTTAACGAGGGCAAGATTGAAAATATCCATGCCCGTGGCGGTTATAAGGTGTCAATCGAGTGGAATAAAAACGAAGTAAAAGCCACCGTTACCGCTTCAAAGGACGGTAAAATCAACGTTGGTTTAAACGGCTATACACTTTCAAACGATACCCACAATCCAAGCAAATACGGCGAGAGCTATCGCCTGTTAAACCTCAAAAAAGGCGACACAGTATCGCTTGTTTACACAAAATAAGATAAAACCACTTGCGTTTTGCAAGTGGTTTTTACTATCTAAAACTCAATTTCAAGTCCATCATAAGCAGTAATTATATCATGCTTTTTCATTTCACGCTCTAATGTTGCGTGATCGGTATGTAGCGTATATGCCATATGGCTGACAACGTACTTTTTTATGGCAGTATTTATACTCTTTTTCATTTCAAGTATCATATTAAGGCTTGTATGCTCAAATATGCGATAGTCTCCCTCGATAAATCCAACGGTTGCATCAAAAACCGCAAGGTCAACGCCTTTTGTCCAAATAGCATCAATTTCCTCGTAAAGTAACCACCCACCGTCAAGACCGTAAAACATACGCTTGCCGTCCTTCTCAATTATAAAATGGCATGTTGTAATGGTATGATTACCGCGAAGTGCAATTATACGATACTCCCCAAGGTCAATTACATCTCCCGCCTTAGTCTCAATAAACTCAGCACCCTGTGAGGTCAAATACTTTACTGTATCCTCGTTATAGTGGTCGTCGTGTCTGTGTGTGTTTATTACGTATTTAATCTTACTAACGTCAACGTTAAAATCCTTAATAGCTGATGGTACGTATGAATTAGGGTCAATCAAAATTGCGTCGTCAATAAGCGCTGAAGAATTACGCCTTAGCTCCTTTTCATTCCCTGTATAATCAGCTGCACCTGTTCCTAAAAACAAAATTTTCATACGGCTACCTCTCTTTCATTGTAACTCAATTTTATCACATAAAAATACAATATTCAACATAAAATTCCTCAAAAATATTGAAAAAGCTTTAATAGTGTGCTAAAATAGTTTAAACATTTTTTTAAGGTTAAGATAAGGAGATGTATTATGTTGAAAAAGAAAATGCTTTTCATAATAGTAGCAGTTATTGCCGTAATTTTATTGGCTGCAGTAATTATAGAAACATCACTTACTAACTCCAGAGAAAATTTAATTGGCAAATGGGAAATAAACGAATCTGGCGTTATATGCGAATATCAATTTAAAAATGATAATACCTTTGAAGCCTTTGTGAATGGTCAAAAGACTGTTAGCGGAAAATGGATGTTTTCGTGGTACAACGTAACTCTTGAGCTTGATAGTGGAGATAAGATATCATATAAATATAAGGGCAACACACTCGTTAGCGATACGTTTTCTTTAACTAAAAAATCAGAGGGTAAATTTGAACCGGTTTTACAAAATAATTTTTTCAAAAACGGCTTTTTTGGATACGGAGAAAAGGGCAACTTCAAATATTGGTCTTTTGCACATCTTATACCAATAGTTATTTATGCTGCTTCAATATATTTAATGTTTCATTACCGTGAAAAATTAAAAAACTGGAAGCATGAGGAAACGTTTCGCTTCATCTTAGGCGCAGCTATGATGTTTGCTGAAATGTCATATTATTGGCGTCTTACGTATGTAGGCGGCACAAATCCAAGCATGCCAAACCTGCTTGATTATTTACCACTACAGGTGTGCGAATGGACTTGTATTTTAGCCGTGTTTATGATTACTAAAAAAAGCAAGTGGATTTATCCAATTTGCTTCTACGTGTGTCTGACAATCGGTATTTTCCCACTATTAACACCGTCAGTATTGTCAACCACGGGTCCTGCTTATTATAGATACTATCAATATTGGTTAGAGCATATTTTACCACCACTTGCAGTATTCTATATGACGTTTGTTCACGGATATAGACCAACCAAAAAAGGCATTATATCAGCGGTAGGATTTTTATCTGTCCTAACAACCTTTGCCGTAATAGCCAATACGAATATTGAAGGCGCAAACTATCTCTATATAGCAAAGGGAACGGCAGTTGAAGGCGGTGGCTCTTTAATGGATCCAATCTACAATTTGGTCGGCGGAAGTTTACCATTACTCCTTGCGCTTCTTGCAGTTTTAGTAATCGGTATTTTCTTCTGTGCATATTATGCCCATATAGGAATTATAAAGCTTTACCAAAAGCATTAAAATCAAAATTAGCATAAAAGCTCACACAAATGTGTGGGCTTTTTGTTGACTTGGGTGCAATATTATGATAATATTATAATATTAAACGAAAGGAGCAAATTATGGAAAAAGTAAAAAACATCTTAAAGAAGCTATTTCCTTATACAGTATTGCTATTCATATCCATAATTAGCACCTATTTAGTTTTTTATGAGGGTTTTGGATGGGGAAGCGACCTTGAATTTCACTTTTCAAGTATGCTTGATAAGTATAATACTATTCTTGAAAAAGGCTCATATAGTGCCATTAGCCAAGATTTAGGCGTAGGACTTGGAGTAGGTAACACACTCTTTTACTCCCCACTTTCACATATTATACCTGTTACTGTGGCGATAATTTTCAAAGCGTTCGGCATGACGCTAATGAACGCATTTAAAATCACCTTGGTTTTAAACGTATTTCTGTCCGGCGTGTTTATGTATCGCTTCGGACTAAAATTCACAAGGGCAAATAAAATCGCATCACTTTTAGCAGGAGTAACCTATATAGTATATCCATACAGAATGTTAAACGCATTTTGCCGTTTAGCCATAGCGGAAGCGTTTTCCTTTGTGTTTATTCCTTTGTTTTTAATGGGATTATACGGAATTACGCACACAGATAAGCACAAAATTTCATTTTTGCCGTTCTGTCAGGTAATTTTAGGTGGTTCACTTTTATATCTAACACATAACATTACCGCGCTGTTTGTGTTTATTATCGGCTTAATTTATTTACTTGCTAACATAACGAAAATCATTCCACTTTTAAAAAGCAAAAAATATATTTTGTGTGGCTCTGTGTCTGTAATTCTATTAGTTTGCATTAGCTCTATTATGCTTTTTACTCAATTTCAGCTTATGTCAACAGGACTTTATAATATTACTGATGAAGTAAGAATGTGGACTGATGCAGAAAAGGTCGCATCCCGCAGCGGTGAGCAATGGACGTTCTCTGGCTTTTTAAGTATGAAATACCTAATAAATAACGGTTATAGCAGAGTAAAAGCCATTCTTGAAATTCCACTGTTTTTAATTGCTTGCGTTTCATATTCACTTAGCACACACTTTCTAACTAAAATACAAAAAATCAAAAATTACGCTCCATACGTTTCCGCGTTGTTGCTTTTTGGTATCCCAACTATAATTTCACCAAGAGCCGAAATATACCTTGCGCTTATCATATTTTTTGTAATTTACCTATTTATTCATTACACAAAAACAGAAAAACCAACAAAGCCAATTTATAAGTCCGTCTTATTTTGGTTTGCACTCGGCGTGATTATCGTGTCCTATTGCGCTATGGAGTTTAGCTCAATTTGGCTTTATGCCCCCTCGCTTTTAAGGAATATCCAATTCCCTTGGCGACTCTGGTCCTTGGTGCAAATCTCCATTTCAATTTTAGTAGGAATAGTGTCCCACCATTTAGGCACTAAAAAGCTTTTCTATATCGGTTTTGCAATGATAATCGGTTTAATAGTTATTAAAACTCAAGCACTTCCCGAAAAAAGAATTGCACAGGAAACAAGCACCCGTTGGACAATGGAAATAAGCGAGGAGTTATATAATAAGCACTCCTCAATCGGCTTTAACTCCGAGTATTGCCCACAGGTATTTTTTGATAAAGCATATAAATCACAGTACCAAGCTTCACTTTATAGATATGTTAAGTCTATTATTCCTTACGATTTTGATTACAACGAGGATTACTATTTACTAACTCCTGTGGTGCTTGAGGGCGAGGGTAACATAACTGTTAAGGAAAAATCAAGCCCTAACTATACCATGGAGATAGAAATAAGCGAGAATGCCAAAATTCAACTTCCGCTTATTTACTATCCTGGATACGTAATTACAGCAGAAAACGCTGAAAACGGCGAAAAAATCAAGCTAAACGGCGAAAATGTTGACGGTCTTGTATCATTCGGTCTTGAACAAGGCAAATACATCGTATCTACTGACTATAAGGGTACTACTTTACGTAAAATCTCCATAGTATTATGCACGGTAGGAGTATTAGCAGTGTCAAGCGTACTTATTTACGAATTTTTAAGAAAAAGGAGGGATAACCTATGCCAATGCGCGGAAAGAAAATGAATCTTGCATTCGGTCTTGAAGTGATTTACGAGGATGCCGAGTTTGTAATCAGCGATAAGGACAAGGTAGGAATTGTAGGCGTAAACGGAGCGGGCAAAACCACGCTTTTTAAAGTGCTTTTAGGTCAGCAGGAGCTTGATAGCGGAAGCATAAATATTGGTAACGCCGAAATAGGCTATCTCCCTCAGGAAATTCAAATAGAGGATGAAACACAAACGGTTTGGGATTACATTCGCGACGGCAGACCCATAAGAAAGCTTGAAAACGAGCTTAACGAAATTTACGTAAAATTAGAAACTGCCGAGGGTGAGGAACAGGAAAGATTAATACGTCGCATGGGAAAAATTCAAGACAGACTTGAATATCTTGATGTGTACGATAGCGAGGAAATCCTCTTCGACCTAATAAATGAGGTAGGTATTGACCTTGATTTGCTTGAACGCCCAATGTGTGAGCTATCGGGCGGTCAAAAATCTAAAATGGCATTCACTCGCTTGTTATTTTCTAAATCAGAAATTTTACTTCTTGATGAGCCAACTAACCACCTTGATGCAACCACCAAGGAGTACGTAACAAATTATCTTAAAAATTATCGCGGCATGGTGCTTATAATCAGCCACGATGTGGAATTTTTAAATAGAATCATTGACAAAATTCTTTTGGTTGATAAAACCACACATAAAATCAACGTCTATGAGGGCGACTATCAAACGTATCAAAAGAAATACGCTGATGAGAAAAAGCACCGAGAAATGAAAATTGCTCAGCAGGAAAAGGAAATAAAATCTCTAGAGGAGTTTGTCCAAAGAGCAAAGCAAGCCTCTCAAACCAATCACGCATTAAAGCGAATGGGACAGGAAAGAGCATTAAGACTCCAAAAGAAGCGTGCCGAAATGCTCCAAAAAATTAAAACCTATAAGCGCGTTAAAATGGATATTAAGCCAAAAAGAGAAGGAGCAAAAATTCCTCTTGAAATTGAAAATCTTACCTTTAAATATCCATCTACACCGTATCTTTATAAGGACCTTTCAATTAAATTGCAGGGCAAGGAAAGATTTTTAGTTGTGGGCGAAAACGGTGTGGGTAAATCGACACTTTTAAAGCTTATTATGGGAATTTTAGAGCCTGAAAAGGGCAAAATTCGTTATAACGATAAGACCGACGTGGCATATTACGCCCAAGAGCTTGAGCAACTTGATCTTGAAAAAACAATTTTACAAAACGTAGATAACGACGTTTATACAGAATGGCAGCTTCGCTCTATTTTAAGTAACTTCCTTTTCTACGAGGACGACGTAAACAAAAAGGTAGGGGTTTTATCCCCAGGCGAAAAGGCAAGAGTTGCACTTTGTAAGGTGCTTATGCAAAAAGCCAACCTCTTAATTCTTGACGAACCAACCAACCACTTAGACCCCGATACACAAAAAATCATAGGCGGAAACTTCGCACTCTTCGAGGGTACGATTATGGTAGTTAGCCATAATCCCGAATTCGTTGAGCAAATCGGCATTAGCCGTATGCTGATTCTTCCTTACGGTAGAATAGAGGACTACTCACGCGAACTTCTTGAATATTACTACGAGCTTAATACTCCCGATGAAGACAAATATTAAAAAAACGCTTCCCAAAGGTATGCTTTTGGGAGCGTTTTTCGTTTATAACTGTAAATTATTTGTTTTCGTCAACTACTTCTTCGTTTTTAACAATAGTTACTGTATCTGTGTCATTATTTTCAATATCTTTTGCTGAATGATTATGTCTTGAAAATTTGCTTGATGAGGAGCTGTCATCGCTATTGTAAATGACAACTCTTACTGTGTTTACAAAAGCGTAAATCCTTGAAAGTGCATATAATCCAATAATGAAGGAAGTAAATACTTCGATCGCTGAAAAGCTTATGCCTGTTTCTGTTGGCACAATTCTGAAAATCATGCTGATAATAGTTGTAAGAGAAAAGGCCATAGATGCAATGAAAGCTAATAAACCGGTGAAAATGAAACCTCTATGTGTTCGCTTTCCATCGTTTAAATGCTCAAACTTAATTTCAAATAAAAAGAATATGATAAATGATAAATAAATCAATAGCTGCCAAATTTTAAGTATATTTTTGAATGACATAACTGAATAGAAATAAGCGGCGAGTAAACCAAAAATACACCAAAAAATTACACCGATGGACGTAGCGTACTGTAAAAGCTTAGGTATCTTAATTCTTTTTCTGCGTCTGTTTTTTGATGGTAAAGCCATGAATAAAAAGTAAATAGATGCAGGAACAGAGAAAACGTACTTTAAAATTCTCCAGGTTGAAAAATAAGTTGGGAGAGCCTCTTGATAAGAAGCCTTGATTAAAGTCCATGTTTCACGGGCAAACATGAAGAAAAGTAAAATAAATGCTAAAACCGTTGTGATTTTTAAAAAAGTGCATTTTTTCTTAATTCTAGTAAGCCTGCAATCAGGCATTTTTACCGCAATAAATCCAGCGTAAAAAATAGAACACAAAATCATTATAGCAAACAAAATTGTGCATGCGCCTGTAACCTGTAACCATGAAGTCGTGCTATTATATCCTAAGTGCATGGCAAGAGAACCAACGCCGGTGCATGCTAATGCGCAAAGTAAAAAATAAAATAAATGTTTAGTTAAAAATTTATATGCTTTTTTCATAATATCTCCTTAGATGACATAACTGGTAATAGTGTAGCACATTAAAGATTAAAAATCAAGCATAATGCGACATTTTTTGAAAAATATTGTTTTATATATTGACTAAACACAGCAAATTTGTTACTATATAGTAGTAATAAAATAAAGGAGACATATGTAAAATGCTTGAACAACTAAAAAAAGAGGTTTACGAAGCAAATATGATGCTCGTAAAATATAATTTAATAACATTCACTTGGGGAAATGTAAGCGGAATTGACAGAGAAAAGGGACTCGTGGTAATCAAACCATCTGGTGTAGAGTACGATGAATTAACTCCGGATATGCTTCCGGTTATCGACCTTGACGGTAATGTGATTGAGGGAACGTTAAAGCCTTCATCTGATACCCCTACCCACCTTGAAATGTACAAGGCGTATCCTGAAATTGGCGGCGTTACGCATACTCACTCCCCATGGGCCACCATCTATGCCCAAGTAGGCAGAGGCATTACTCCTTATGGAACAACCCACGCCGACTACTTTGGCACAACAATTCCTTGCACGAGAAAAATGACAGATGAGGAAATTAAGGGCAAGTATGAAAAAGAAACAGGCACGGTAATTCTTGAAGCGATTAAGGATATTGGCGCTACACAAATGCACGCGGCATTAGTACATTCACACGGCCCATTCACGTGGGGCAAGGATGCAAAAGCGTCCGTTGAAGCAGCTGTCGTTCTTGAACAGGTTGCCATGATGTCTTATAATACAGAAATGCTAATGCTTCAAGCAAACGGAAAAACAGAGAGAATGCAAGAAACACTTCTTCGCAAGCATTACGATAGAAAGCACGGACCAAACGCTTACTATGGACAAAAATAACGTCTAAATTGGTTGTGATTGTCGGCGGTTGAACTGTTATCTGCTTCCTATATATAATAATGTAGGAATTTACAATAAAAAATTTTACTAAAAATAGCAAATTTGTCTATTCCTACGAAATTTCAAGGTTTTTTAATGAAATTTCACGCCAAAAACAGCTCTAAATAATAAAATAGCAGTCGATTTTTGTGCAATTTACACAAATTTGACTGCTTCTTTTTATACGAAAATACATCTATTCAAAAAAAGTTCATTTTGCCTATTGACAATATATATATAATGTGGTAAAATGTTTAGGCTTGATACGCGATGAAGCGAAAGGTTGCTCTAA
Source organism: Eubacteriales bacterium (assembly GCA_045632345.1). Lineage (GTDB taxonomy): Bacteria > Bacillota > Clostridia > Oscillospirales > CAG-272 > RGIG2000. The sequence continues at coordinate 45,892 of JAZQWM010000027.1, forward strand.
ATGTCAGACTGCTATTGCATTTAGGGGGAATTTTCGTGGAGTGTATTCTGATTCACACAGCAGTAGAATGCAGTGATGTGAACGCCTTCAGCTAAAAAAGCTGAGTCACCTTGCTTGCATTGATCCGAACCTCGAGTTGCAAATTGGTTCGGTTTTGTTAAGTGGGTGATAGAAACACACGGAACGGTGTAAAGCAAAAAGTTCCCGACAATTTCTATATAAGGAGGAAAGCAAAATGGCAGTAAATCAAAAGGTTGCAATTAAGGTTAAGGGTTATGATCACAAGCTCGTTGACCTTGCAGCAGCAAAGATTGTAGAGGCAGCAAAGAGAAACGGCGCAACAGTTGCAGGTCCAATTCCACTACCAACAGAGAAGGAAATCGTAACAATTCTCCGTGCGGTACACAAGTATAAGGACAGCCGTGAGCAGTTTGAACAACGCACACACAAGAGACTTGTTGAAATCATCAAGCCAAATGAAAAGGTTGTTAAGGCTATCACAACTCTCGAGCTTCCAGCAGGCGTTGAAATTCAAGTTAAGCTTTAATTTGAAGAATCAATGCAAAAACCTTCAATTATTTATATAATAGTTGAAACCAAGCCAAACCTCACCGCACAGTAACGAGCAAATATTACTTATGCTCAACATGTTATGATGACGGCAAGGTCAAGTTGATGTGTCGGTGGCACGACAAATAGTAGACATCAACCAATAACCTTAAAATTATGGAGGAAAGCAAAATGAAGAAAGCAATTATCGGTAAAAAGCTCGGTATGACACAGATCTTCGCTGAAAATGGCGCAGTAGTTCCTGTAACAGTTATCGAAGCCGGTCCTTGCGTGGTTGTACAAAAGAAGACCACAGAAACAGACGGATACAATGCTATCCAAGTTGGATACGAAGACGTATCTGAAAAGCACGTAAACAAACCTGCAAAGGGACACTTTGCAAAAGCAGGTGTGACAGCAAAGAAGCATCTTAAGGAATTCAGATTAGATGATGCAGACAAGTACGAAGTAGGCGCTGTAATAGCTATCGATACCTTCGCTGCAGGCGAAAAGGTCGATGTTACTGGCATTACAAAGGGCCACGGTTACTCAGGTGCAGTTAAGAGATGGGGTCACCACATGCTTCAAGCAACACACGGTGTAGGTCCTATTCACCGTCAGGTTGGTTCAATGGGTGCTAACTCAACACCATCAAGAGTTTTCAAAAATAAGAAGATGGCAGGTCAATACGGTAACGAAAAGCTTACAGTATTAAACCTCGAAGTAATTAAAGTAGACGCTGAAAAGAATCTTATCGCAATCAAGGGTGCTATTCCAGGTGCTCGCGGCGGTATCGTAGTAATTCGCGACAGCGTTAAAGCATAAGTCGAAGGAGGAATAGAAAGATGCCAAACATTAAGGTTGTAAATATGACTGGCGCTCAAGTTGGCGAAATCGCATTATCCGATGTAATCTTCGGTGCGGAAGTTAACGAAGCTGTTCTCCACGCGGCAGTAAGAGCATACCTTCTCAATCAGAGACAGGGTACTCAGTCCACACTTACAAGAAGCGAAGTTTCCGGTGGCGGTAGAAAGCCATGGAAGCAAAAAGGTACAGGTAGAGCAAGACAAGGTTCAACAAGATCACCACAATGGACACACGGTGGTATCGCTCTTGGTCCAAAGCCACGCTCATACCGCACAAAGCTTAACAAGAAGGTTAAGCAAATCGCTATGTTCAGCGCATTAAGTGCTAAGGTAGCTAACAACGAAATGATCGTTATCGACGCAATCGTTGCTAACGAATACAAGACAAAGGTAATGGTAGAAATGCTCGCAAACGTTGGCGCAGGCAAGAAGAGCTTAGTAGTTCTTGATGCTGCAAACCCAATGGTATCAAAGAGCTTAGCTAACATTCCAGGCGTTAAGGTTGCTTACACAAACACACTTAACGTATATGACATCTTAAACTGCAATACAATCGTATTTGCACAAGGTGCTGTAACAAAGCTTGAGGAGGTTTACGCATAATGAAATTTGCTCAGGATATAATCTTAAAGCCAGTTATCACAGAAAAGTCCATGGATGGTATCGCAATGAAGAGATACACATTCAAGGTTGCAACAGATGCTACAAAGCCAGAAATTGCTAAGGCAGTTGAAGAGCTTTTCGGCGTAGAGGTTGCAAAGGTAAATGTAATCAATATGAAGAAGAAACCAAAGAGAGTAGGTTACCACTACGGCTACACAGCTGAATGGAAGAAGGCTATCGTAACACTTACAGCTGATTCCAAGGAAATCGAATTCTTTAATGGTCTTAACTAATTAGTGGGAGGTAAGTAATAATGGCAGTAATGAAATATAAACCAACCACACCGTCAAGAAGACATATGTCCGTTGCTTCTTTCGAAGAAATCACAAAGTTCTTCCCTGAGAAGACTCTTATTGAAACAAAGAAGAAGCACTCAGGTCGTAACAGCTACGGTAAAATCACAGTTCGTCATCACGGTGGCGGAAATAAGCAGAAGTACAGATTAATCGACTTCAAGAGAGTTGATAGCAAGGCAACTGTTATTGGTATCGAATACGATCCAAACAGAACATCCTACATCGCACTTCTCCAAAATGACGAAGGCAAGAAGAGCTACGTAATCGCTCCAGCAGGCGTAACAGACGGCGACGTTCTTTACTCTGGCGCAGACGCAGACATCAAGCCTGGTAACACACTTCCAATTGAGAATATCCCAGTTGGTACAATCATCCATAACATCGAGCTTTATCCAGGCAAGGGCGGTCAGCTTGTTCGTTCTGCAGGTGCTCAAGCTCAGCTTATGGCTAAGGAAAACGGCATGGCTCAAGTAAGACTTCCATCTGGCGAAGTAAGACTTGTAAGACTTGACTGCAAGGCTACAATCGGTCAAATCGGTAACATCGAGCATGATACCATCAAGATCGGTAAGGCTGGTAAGACAAGACATATGGGCATCCGTCCTACAGTTCGTGGTTCAGTAATGAACCCATGCGATCACCCACACGGTGGTGGTGAAGGTAAGTCTCCTGTTGGTCGTCCAGGACCTGTTACTCCTTGGGGTAAGCCAGCTCTTGGTTATAAGACAAGAAACAAGAAGGCAAGAACCAACAAATACATCGTTAAGAGAAGAAACGGTAGATAAGGGAGGAAGGACTAATGAGCAGAAGTTTGAAGAAAGCTCCTTACGTAGAAGAGAAGCTCTACAACAGAGTTTGCGCTATGAACGAAAAGGGCGAAAAGAAAGTATTAAAGACATGGTCACGTTCTTCAACAATATTCCCAGAATTTGTTGGACACACAATTGCTGTTCATGACGGCAGAAAGCATGTTCCGGTATATGTAACTGAAGATATGGTAGGTCACAAGCTCGGTGAGTTTGCTCTTACCAGAACATTCAAGGGTCACGCAGGATCAAAAACATCTAACAACGGTAAGAAATAATAGGAGTAATCACAATGGAAAATAAAGTAGCAAACGCATACCTTAAAGATGTTCGCATTGCTCCTCGTAAGGTTCAAATCGTTCTTGACCTCATTCGTGGCAAGGATGTTGAAATGGCAGCAGCAATTCTTAAGAACACTCCAAAAAGAGGTGCAGAAATTCTTGAGAAGTTGCTCAAGAGCGCAGTAGCAAATGCTGAAAACAACAATAACATGGACGTATCAAAGCTCTATGTTGCAAAGTGCTTCGTAACACCTGGCAGCCATATGCTTAAGAGAATTATGCCAAGAGGTAAGGGAAGCGCAAACAGAATTTTAAAGAGAACAAGCCACATCACAATTTGCGTGGCTGAAAAAGAGTAAGGAGGAGTCAAAGAATGGGACAGAAGGTTAATCCACACGGTCTTCGTGTAGGCGTAATTAAGAACTGGGATTCAAGATGGTTCGTTTCTGACGACAAGTTCGGCGACACTCTTGTATCTGACTATAACTTAAGAGAATACCTCAAGGAAAAGCTTTTTAATGCAGGTATCTCAAAGATCGAAATCGAAAGAGATTCAAAGGGAACCGTTAAGGTTTTCATTCACTGTGCTAAGCCTGGTATGATCATCGGTAAGGGTGGTAGCGAAATCGAAAATCTCCGTAAAGAGGTTGAGAAGCTCACAGGCAGCAATGCAGTAGTAAACGCTATCGAGGTTAAGCCAATTGACCTTGATGCTCAATTAGTAGCAGAGAGCATCTGCTCACAACTTGAGAGAAGAATTGCATTCCGTAGAGCTATGAAGCAAGCAATCGGTAGAACAATGCGTCTTGGCGCAAAGGGTATCAAGATTGCAGTAAGCGGTCGTCTTGGCGGCGCTGAAATCGCTCGTACAGAGCACTACCATGAGGGTACAATTCCACTACAAACAATCAGAGCCGACATCGACTACGGTTTCTGGGAAGCAAACACAACCTACGGTAAGCTTGGCGTTAAGGTTTGGATTTACAAGGGCGAAGTTCTTTCTGAAGTTAACAAGACAACAGAAGAAAAGCCAAAGAGAAAGTTCAACCGCGACAACAAGGGCGACCGCAAGGGTGGAGAGCGCAGAGAGCGCAGAGCACCACGTGCTCCTAAGAACAACGAAGGAGGCGAACACTAATTATGTTAATGCCTAAGAGAGTTAAATTTAGACGTGTACAAAGAGGTCGCCTTAAGGGTAAGGCTTCAAGAGGCAACAAGGTTACAAACGGTGAATACGGTTTAGTAGCTTGTGAGCCAGCTTGGATCACAGCAAACCAAATTGAAGCAGCACGTATTGCCATGACAAGATATATCCGTCGTGGTGGTCAGGTATGGATCAAGATTTTCCCTGACAAGCCAATCACAGAAAAACCAGCTGAAACTCGTATGGGTTCCGGTAAGGGTTCACCAGAATACTGGGTAGCCGTTGTTAAGCCAGGCAGAGTAATGTTTGAAATGGACGGCGTATCCGAAGAAGTTGCAAGAGAGGCTATGCGTCTCGCTATGCACAAGCTCCCTATCAAATGTAAGTTTGTTAAGAAGGAGCAAGTTGAGGAAGTGGAGGAATAAGCCGTGAAAGTTACTGAAATCAGAAATTTAAGCGTAGAAGAGCTTGAAGCAAAGCTTAAGGAATTAAAAGAAGAACTCTTCAATCTTCGTTTCCAACATGCTATCAATCAGCTCGAAAATCCTCACAAGATTGCAGATGTTAAGAAAGACATCGCTCGCGTTAAGACAATTCTTAACGAGAAGAACGCGTAATTGGAGGTAAATGAGTTATGACAGAAACACGTAACCTCAGAAAAACAAGAGTTGGTATTGTTGTTAGCAACAAGATGGACAAGACAATTGTCGTAGCTATTAAGGATAATGTAAAGCACCCTGTATATAGCAAGATCATTAAGAGAACAACAAAGATCCACGCTCATGATGAGAAGAACGAATGTTCAATCGGCGACAAGGTAGAAGTAATGGAAACCAGACCTCTTTCCAAAACAAAGAGATGGCGCCTTGTTCAAATCATTGAAAAAGTAAAATAATCTTAAGGGTACATTAAAAAATGTGCCGAAGTTTAGGGAAACCTTATTAGGAGGATATTATGATTCAGCAAGAAAGCAGAATGAAAGTTGCTGACAATACAGGCGCTAAAGAGCTTCTCTGCATCAGAGTTCTCGGTGGTACAGGCAGAAGATATGCCAACATCGGTGACGTAGTTGTATGTGCAGTTAAGAAAGCAGCTCCTGGCGGTATTGTTAAAAAAGGCGACGTTGTAAAGGCTGTTATCGTTAGAAGCGCAAAGGGTGTTCGCCGTGCAGACGGTTCATACATCAAGTTTGATGAAAACGCAGCAGTTATTATTAAAGAAGATAAAACACCAAGAGGAACACGTATCTTTGGCCCAGTAGCTAGAGAGCTTCGTGAAAAGGAATACACAAAGATTCTTTCCCTCGCACCAGAAGTACTTTAATTGGAGGTAATTGATAATGAAAAAGGTTCACGTTAAGACAAACGACACTGTTATCGTTATTTCCGGTAAAGATAAGGGTGTAATTGGTAAGGTACTTGCAGTAAGCCCAGAAGAAGGCAAAGTAATCGTTGCAGGTGCTAAAATGGTTAAAAAGCACACAAAGCCAAGAAGACAAGGCGAGACCGGTGGTATCGTTGAGGTTGAAGGCTCAATGTATGCTTCAAAGGTACAAATCGTATGCGGCAACTCCAAGTGCGAAAAGTACAATAAGGGCACAAGAATTAAGCACGAAATCGTTGACGGAAAGAAAATCCGTGTATGCGCTAAGTGCGGTAAGGAACTTTAATTAGGAGGTAACTGAAGATGGCAAGATTTAAGGATATGTATAAGTCAGAGGTTGCTCCTGCTTTAATGGCAAAGTTCAACTACAAGAGCTCAATGCAAATTCCAAAGTTTGATAAGATCGTTATCAACGTTGGTGCTGGCGATGCTAAGGATAACTCAAAGGTTATCGATAACATCGTTGAAGAAATTTCACTCATCGCTGGACAAAAGGCAGTTCCAACATACGCTAGAAAGAGCGTTGCGAACTTCAAGCTCCGTGAGGGTGTAAAGATTGGTGTTAAGGTTACACTTCGTGGCGAAAGAATGTACGAGTTTATGGATAGACTCTTCACATTCTCTCTCCCAAGAGTACGTGACTTTAAGGGTATCAATCCTAATGGCTTTGACGGCCGTGGTAACTACTCAATGGGTCTTAAGGAACAACTCATATTCCCAGAAATCGAATATGATAAGGTTGACAAGATTCGTGGTATGGATATCACATTCGTTACAACAGCTACAAATGATGAAGAAGCAAGAGAGCTCCTTAAGTTAATGGGCGCTCCATTTGCGAAATAATTAGAGGAGGTAAGCTAAGATGGCAAAGAAAGCAATGGTGCTTAAGCAACAAAAGAAGCAAAAGTTCTCAACAAGAGAATACAATCGTTGCAAGATCTGTGGCAGACCTCACGGTTATCTTCGCAAGTACGGTGTATGCCGTATCTGCTTCCGTGAGCTTGCTTACAGCGGACAAATCCCAGGCGTAAAGAAGGCAAGCTGGTAATTTCAATTACCTACTTAAAATAATTAAAAATAAAAAAAGAATACGAAACGTATTCACTCCAATCTAATCGGAAGGAAATATGAGCTTATTTAACCACCGATGAGGCGGCCACCTATATGGTGGCAGCAAGCTTGGTTACTTGCATATATAGGAGGAAAATAAAATGCAAATATCAGACGTTATTGCAGATATGCTCACCAGAATCAGAAACGCTAGCAACGCTAAGCACGAAACTGTTGACATTCCTGCTTCAAACATGAAAAAGGCAATAGCTGACATTCTTCTTGAAGAAGGCTATATTAAAGCAGTTTCCGTTATCGAAGACGGTAAGCAAGGTATTATCAGAGTTACACTTAAGTATGAACAAAAGGTAAGAGCTATTCGTGGCATTAAGAGAGTTTCTAAGCCAGGTTTAAGAATTTACTCAAATTGCGAGGATATGCCAAAGGTTATGAACGGCCTCGGTATCGCAATCGTTTCTACTTCAAAGGGCATCATGACAGACAAAAAGGCTAGACGTGAAAACGTTGGCGGCGAAGTTCTCGCATTTGTTTGGTAATTTACGGAGGATATAAGATTATGTCAAGAATAGGAAGACAACCAATTAATGTTCCTGCAGGCGTAAACGTATCTATCGATGCAGCTAACTGCGTAGTATCCGTAAAGGGTCCAAAAGGTACATTAGAGTATAACTACAACAACAAAATTACAGTTGCACTTGAAGGTAACGCAATTAACGTTACACGTGCAAGCGACGACAAGGCTGACCGTGCACTACACGGTTTAACAAGAACACTTATCAACAACATGGTAGTTGGTGTAACAGAAGGCTATTCAAAGAAGCTCGTAGTTACAGGTGTTGGTTACAGAGTTGCAATGCAGGGCAAGGCTCTCAATATGACACTCGGTTACTCACATCCAGTAATTATTGAAGCTCCAGAAGGAATTTCTTTCGAAACTCCAGATGCTAACACAATTATCGTTAAGGGTATTGATAAGCAAGTTGTTGGTCAAACAGCAGCAGTAGTTCGTTCTAAGAGAGCTCCTGAACCATACAAGGGTAAGGGTGTTGCTTACGAGGGCGAAAAGATTCGTCGTAAATCCGGTAAGACCGGCAAATAATGAAAGGAGAGGAAAAAGATGGTATCAAGAAAAGATAGCAACGCACAACGTCTTAAGAGACATGCAAGAGTTCGTGGAAAGATTTCCGGTACAGCTCTTCGCCCACGTCTTTGCGTTTACCGTTCAAATAAGAATATCTCATGCCAAATCATCGATGATGAGGCTGGCGTAACACTCGTTTCCGCTTCTACAATGGAGGCTGGTTTTGAGGGTATCGGTAGCAATAAGGAGGCTGCTAAGAAGGTAGGCCTTGCTATTGCTGAAAAGGCACTTGCAAAGGGAATCGACACAGTTGTATTTGACCGTGGCGGTTATGTATATCACGGACGCGTATCTGAGCTTGCAGAAGGTGCAAGAGAAGGCGGACTTAAGTTCTAATTCAGTCTCAGGTTTGTACGCTCGTTTAAACTAAATTTAAACAAGGAGAAATTAAAATGGCAACAAAGATAGACGCTTCAACTCTTGATCTTCAAGAGAGAATGGTCGCACTCAACCGTGTATCAAAGACAGTTAAGGGTGGTCGTATTGCTCGTTTCACAGCTCTTATGGTTGTAGGCGATGGCAATGGTCACGTTGGATACGGTCTCGGCAAGGCAGCCGAGGTTCCAGATGCAATTCGCAAGGGAATTGAGGATGCTAAGAAAAACATGATTACAGTATCTTTAAAGGATACAACAATTCCACACGAGGTTCTTGGTAAGTTCGGAGCAGGCTCCGTTCTTCTTAAGCCAGCTCCTCTTGGTACAGGTATTATCGCAGGTAAGACAGTTCGTGCTGTTCTTGAGCTTGCAGGTATCAAAAACATCAGAGCAAAGAGTCTTCGTTCAAACAACACAACAAACGTAGTTAAGGCTACATTTGAAGGCTTGAAGGAACTCCGTAGCGTTGAAGAAGTAGCTAAGATTCGTGGAATCGATGCTGACAAGGTTATTGGTTAATAGGGGGTAACGACAATGGCAAATGTAAAGGTAACACTTATTAAGAGCTTAATCGGTTGCACACCTAACCAAAAGGCAACAGCTAAATCACTTGGCCTTACAAAGATCGGCAAGAGCGTTGTTCATGCAAATGACAGCGTAATCGCTGGTAAGGTAAAGGTTCTTAGCCACCTTGTAAAGGTTGAAAACATCTAATCTAATACAAAATCAACGAAAATTAATTAACTTAAATTAAGAAGGAGGATAAAATATGAAGCTCCATGAACTTTCCCCAGCAGCTGGCTCAGCTAAACCAGCATGGCGTAAGGGTAGAGGTGCTGGCTCTGGTAACGGCAAGACTGCAGGTAAAGGCCACAAAGGTCAAAATGCAAGATCTGGCGGAGGAGTAAGACCTGGCTTTGAAGGCGGTCAGCTCCCATTATATAGAAAACTTCCAAAGAGAGGTTTTAATAATAAATTTGCAAAGGTTTACTCAACAATCAACGTTAGTGATCTTAACAAATTCGAAAACGGCGCTACAGTAACTCTCGAAACCCTCGTTAACTGCGGTATCATTCGCAAGGAAAACGATGGATTAAAGGTGCTTGGCAACGGCGAGCTCAAAAAGGCTTTAACCGTTGAGGCTAAGATCTTCACTGAAACAGCAAAAGCGAAGATCGAAGCAGCAGGCGGAAAAGCTGAGGTGAAATAATTATGTTTAAAACCTTAGCTAACGCTTGGAAATTAGAAGATTTAAAGAAAAAGATTCTCTTTACACTTTTAATTCTTTTAGTGTACAGAGTAGGTGCTTGTATCACAGTTCCTTTCATTGGCTTCGCAAGCCTTGAAGGTTCTGTTGTATCAAGTGACATGAATCTTTTATTACAATATCTTACAGGTCAATTAACATCTGCTAAGGATATTGGCATTTTAAGTATTATGTCAGGTAACGCTTTCGCGCAAGCAACACTTTTCGCGCTCGGCGTTTCCCCATATATTACTTCATCAATCGTTATGCAGCTTTTAGCTGTAGCTATCCCAGCTCTTGAAAGACTTTCAAGAAGTGAAGACGGCAAAAAGAAGATCAACTCAATTACAAGATACGTTACAATCGCTATCGCATTAATCACCTCAATCGGTTATTACGTGTACTTAAATAGCATGGGCGCTGTAATTGAAAAGGGCTTCTTCTATGCAGTTGTTATCATCGCTTGCTACTGCGCAGGTTCATCACTTGTTATGTGGCTTGCTGAAAAGATCAACGAGCATGGTATCGGTAACGGTATCTCACTCATCCTTTTTGCAAACATCGTATCAAGATTCCCAACACTCGTAATTGAGATTTCTACAATGATCAAGAAAAAGCCACTTGGCGGCACAATTTACACAGTATTTGCTTGCCTCTTTATGCTTTTCTTGCTCTGGTTCATCATCTTCATTACAGATAGTGAAAGAAGAATTCCAGTACAGTATGCAAAGAAGGTTGTTGGTAGAAAGATGTACGGCGGTCAAAACACAAACCTTCCAATCAAGCTTAATATGACAGGCGTTATGCCAATCATCTTCGCTTCATCTATTATGAACATTCCACAAATTGTAAATATGTTCGTACAGGCTAAGAGCGAGAGCTGGTTTGCGAAGTTTGTTCAATACTGCTCATCCATCACAGTACCATACATTTTAGTAAACTTTGTATTAATCGTTGCATTCGCTTACTTCTACGTTGCAATTTCATTCAACCCTGTTGAAGTAGCAGGCAACTTACAGAAGAACGGTGGCTCAATCCCAGGTATTCGTCCAGGTAAGCCAACATCCGACTTCATTAAAGGCGTATTATCAAGAATCACACTCATTGGCGCTCTTGCACTTTCAGTAGTAGCAGTTGTTCCAACACTTATTCAATATATCGTTAACTTAGCAACAAATGGTGCTTTCATGATTCAAGACTTCGTATTTGCAGGAAGCTCAGTAATCATCGTTGTTGGCGTTATTCTTGAAACAGTTAAGGAAATTGAAACTCAAATGTCAATGCGTCACTACAAAGGCTTCCTTGAATAATTAAAGGAGTAAGAGTATGAAAAATCTTAAGCTTATATTCCTTGGCGCACCTGGTGCGGGCAAGGGAACACAATCTGACATCGTTGCTGAGAAGTATGGTATTCCAACTATCTCAACGGGCGTAATGATCAGAGAGGCTATAAAAAATAATACAGAAATGGGACTTCAAGCAAAAGCTTACGCCGAAAACGGCAAATTAGTACCAGATGAGGTAGTAATCGGCATTATCGGCGAAAGACTTGCAAAGGATGATTGCCAAAACGGTTTCATCCTTGATGGTTTCCCAAGAACAGTTCCTCAGGCTGAGGCGCTTGATAACATGGGTGTTGAAATCAACTGTGTTGTTAGCATCGAGGTTCCTGATGAAAAAATCGTTGAACGTATGAGCGGAAGAAGATCTTGCGCAAAGTGCGGTGCAACGTACCATATTGTTTATAATCCTTCAAAGGATGGAACAAATTGCGACAAATGTGGCGAGGCGCTTTCCATTCGTAAGGATGATGCTCCGGAGGTTGTTCTTGATAGACTTCACGTATATCACAACCAAACAGAGCCACTTAAGGATTTCTATGGTAAAAAGGGCGTGCTCGTTTTAGTTGAAGGTCAAGAAAAGGTAGAGGATACCACAGCTCTTACCCTAGGCGCAATCGAGGGCTCAGTTAAATAAGTATGATTCAGTTAAAAACACCTGAGCAAATCGAGATTATGAAGATAGCCGGTAAAATTACCGGAGAGGCACTTCTCGTTGCGAAGGAAATGATTCATGAAGGCGTAACTACAAAAGAAATAGACGAGAAAATCTGCCGTTACATCAAGAAAAATGGTGCAAAGCCAACTTTTCTTGGTTACGGTGGCTTTCCCGGAAGCGCATGTATCAGCATAAATGACGAGGTAATACATGGTATTCCTTCTCATAACAAGATACTAAAAAACGGCGATATCGTTAAGATAGACGTCGGAGCGCAATGGAAAGGCTTTACAGGCGATAGTGCTGCAACGTTCGCCGTAGGAGAAATTTCTGAGGATGCAAGAAAATTAATTCAAGCAACCGAGGAATGCTTCTTTGCAGGAATTAAAGCTATTGAGGAAGCTGCAAATCCTCGCCTTGGCGATTTAGGATATGCAATTCAACAATACGTTGAGCAAAGAGGTTATTCTGTTGTCAGAGAGTTTACAGGTCATGGCGTAGGCGCAAACCTACACGAGGATCCAAACGTACCAAACTATGGTACACAGGGTAGAGGCGCAAGAATTTACCCGGGCATGACTCTCGCAATCGAACCTATGGTAAATCAAGGCACGCATCACGTAAGAACACTTAATGACGGTTGGACTGTCGTTACCGCTGACGGAAAGCTATCAGCTCATTACGAGCATAGCGTAGCTGTTACCTCAAACGGAATAGTTCTTTTGACAAAGGTTTATTAACCTAAAACCTAATGAAAAATCAAAAATCTCTTAGCGGCTGTATAAAAGAGATGGATATATTTGATATACTGCCCGTTACTTCGGTATATCAAGCTGAATTGATTAGATAACATACCAAATTTGAAATTCGAGAGGAAATATATGGCAAAAGAAAATTTAATGGAATTTGAAGGCGTTGTAGTTGACGTACTACCAAACGCAAAATTCAAGGTTAAATTGCAAAATGGGCATATAATCATCGCCCAAGTTTCAGGCAAATTAAGACTAAATAATATAAGAGTTTTGCTTAACGATAAGGTTACCGTAGAGGTTTCAGTATATGACCTCACAAAGGGACGTATTATCTGGAGAGCAAAATAAGAAAGGTGGTTTAAAATGAAAGTTAAGCCTTCCGTAAAGAAAATCTGTGACAAGTGCAAGGTAATTAAAAGAAAAGGTACCGTTATGGTAATCTGCGAAAACCCTAAGCACAAACAGAGACAGGGCTAATAAACCTAAATCAATACTTAAAGGAGAAAAATAGATGGCTCGTATAGCTGGTGTTGATATTCCAAATGCAAAGCGTGTTGAGATTGCTCTCACATACATTTATGGCATTGGATTAAAAAGTTCTCAGGACATTCTTGCAAAGACAGGAATCAATCCTGATACACGCGCTAAGGATTTAACCGAAGACGAAATTGCAAAGCTTCGTGAAGAAATCGAAACAAATTATAGCGTAGAGGGTGAACTCCGTAGAGAGGTTGCTCTTAACATTAAGCGTCTTGTAGAAATTAACTGCTACCGCGGTACAAGACACAGAAAAGGTCTTCCAGTAAGAGGACAAAGAACAAAGACAAATGCAAGAACTCGCAAGGGTCCTGCAAAGACAATCGCAAACAAGAAGAAATAATAAGGAGTGCAGAAAGATGGCTGAAAAGAAAGTTGTTAGAAAGCGTCGTGAGCGTAAAAACATCGAAAAAGGTGCTGCTCACATTTGCTCAACATTTAATAACACAATCGTTACAATTACTGACGTAGCCGGAAACGCTATTTCATGGGCATCTGCTGGCGAACTTGGTTACAAGGGTTCCAGAAAGTCCACACCATTTGCTGCACAAATGGCTGCTGAAGCAGCTGCAAAGGCGGCAATGGAGCATGGTTTAAAGACTGTTGAGGTTTACGTTAAGGGCCCAGGTCAAGGTAGAGAATCCGCAATTCGTGCTCTTGCAACTGCAGGACTTAATGTTACAATGATTAAAGACGTAACACCAATTCCTCACAACGGTTGCAGACCACCAAAGCGCAGACGCGTTTAATTCTTAAGGAGGATAACGAAAATGGCAAGATATACTGGACCTTCATGTAAGCTCTGCCGTAGAGAAGGCACAAAGCTTTACCTTAAGGGTGAGCGTTGCTTATCTGACAAGTGCGCGTTCAATAGAAGAACAGCAGCTCCTGGTCAGCACGGCGCAGCAAAGAAAAAGTTAACAGAGTACGGAATGCAACTCCGTGAAAAACAGAAAGCAAAGAGATACTACGGCGTTCTTGAAAAGCAATTCCATAGCTACTATGAGAAGGCTGATAATCAAGAAGGTATCGCAGGTGAAAACCTCTTAAGACTTCTCGAAAGAAGACTTGATAACGTAGTATTCAGAATGGGACTTGCAGCAAGCCACAAGGAAGCTCGTCAATTAGTGCTTCATGGCCACTTCACATTAAATGGTCACAAGGCTAACATTCCATCAATCTTAGTTAAGGTTGGCGATGTTATCGCTGTTAAGGAAACAGATTCTGCAAAAATTAAAGAATTAGTTGAAGCTATGGGCGAGAAGATTTCTCCAAAGTGGCTTGAAATCGATAAGAACGCAGGTAGCGCAAAGGTTGTTGCAATGCCAGAGCGTGATGATATCGACTTCGAATTCAACGTACAGCTCATCATCGGGCTTTACTCAAAATAATAACTCTTTGTCATCTGTACAAATCCACCTTGCAAAAGGTGGAGATGACAGGATTGTCATTATTGAGTACAGTAGACATCAATGTTATGTAACCACAAATCTTCCCGTATGGGAATTAAGACCTATTGCATAAAATTGAAATATTAGGAGGGTTATTAAATTATGATGATAGAAATTGAAAAGCCAAACATTACTATAGTAGGCGAAAGCGAAGACGGTAAGAAGGGCAAGTTTGTCATCGAACCACTTGAAAGAGGCTTCGGAACAACACTCGGAAATGCACTTAGAAGAGTTCTTTTAAGCACACTTCCAGGCTACGCTGTATCATCAATCAGAATCGACAGCGCTTTACATGAAATGTCAAGCATTGACGGTGTAACTGAGGACGTTACAGAAATCGTTCTTAACGTTAAGGGAATAGTTGCAAAGCTTCACGGCGATAACGTGAAGACAGTTCATATCGACGCAAAGGGTCCATGCGAAATCACAGCAGGTGACATTTGCGCAGATGCAGACCTTGAAATACTTAACCCAGAGCTTCATATAGCTACTCTTGGCGAGGGAACACGATTCTATATGGACCTTACCTTTGAAAAGGGTAGAGGTTACGTATCACAGGAAAAGAATAAGAGCGATCACGTAAAGAGCCAAATGCCTATTCCAATCGGCACAATCTTTACAGACTCAATCTACACACCTGTATATAATGTAAGCTACAATGTAGAAAATACACGTGTTGGTAGCATTGCCGATTTTGATAAATTGACAATTGAAGTAGAGACAAACGGCACAATCAGAGCAACTGATGCTATCTCTCTTGCAGCCAAGGTGCTCAACGATCATTTCACATTGTTCGTAAATCTTTCCGAAGAGGCAAAGAATGCAGAAACAATGGTTGAACGCGAAGAGGCGAAGAAGGAAAAATATTTAGAGATGACCATTGAGGAGCTTGACTTGTCTGTTCGTAGCTTTAACTGCTTAAAGCGCGCAGGCATAGATACCGTAGAGCACTTAATCAACCGTACAGAAGACGAAATGATTAAGGTTAAGAATCTCGGTAAGAAATCTCTCGACGAGGTAATCAATAAGCTTGCTTCACTTGGCTTAGCTCTTAAGAAAGAGGAAGACTAAGTGAATTAACGAACAATCGGTTCGTATAAATTCGGCAAAGGAGGATAAATCAATGCCAGGAACAAGAAAACTCGGTAGAACAACTGACCACAGAATTGCTATGCTCCGCGGAATGGTTACATTGCTTCTTGAAAAGGGCGCAATCGAAACTACACTTGCAAGAGCAAAGGAGCTTCGTGCAGTTGCTGATAAAATGATCACACTTGGTAAGGAAAATACACTTGCATCCCGTAGAGCAGCTCTTGCTTACATCACAAAGGAAGATGTAGTTAAGAAGCTCTTCGACGAAATCGCACCAAAATATGCAGATAGAGTAGGTGGATACACACAAGTATATAAGCTTGGTCCAAGAAGAGGAGACGCCGCTGAAATGGCTCTCATTAAATTAGTTGACTAATTTAATATAAATAAAAGCCTTCCGATTTTATCGGAAGGTTTTTTATATTCCTAACAAAGAAGGGGACGATGCGGTCCCTACTTTTTAATTAAGTGAAACACTAAAAAATGAATATATTTACTTGAAAAGTATTAAATAAATGTTAAAGATTTGTGGTTACGTAACAATTTATACTTGACAAAGAGAATATATGAGAAAAAACCTTCCAAAACGTAAGGTTATTTTTTCAATATGCAACAAAAAAGCACTTCATTTTGAAGTGCTTTAATATTTAATTAGCAACTTTAATTAGCAACCGATTGCATTAACAATCTTGTACATATCATCAAAATATGCACGTCTTTCAGCACAAATTGCTTCCATTTCAGCAATCTGCTCAGCTGTAAACTTTTCGAGATCGCCGTCCTTTAGCTTGCCCTTGTACATTCTATCAAGAACAAGAGCATAGTTGATTTCCATAGGAATAATGTCGCCTTTTCTTGAGCAAACAACAACGTCGCTGATGCCTTGTAATAAAAGCTCAACTGCTTTGTAGCCACTCTTTGAAGCGAAGTTTCTATCAACTAATGTAGGAGTACCACCACGAACAATATGCTCAGGGCTAACAAAACGTGATTCAATACCTGTCTTTTCTTCAATTTCCTTAGGAAGATTAGCAGCAAATTCGTCGCCACAGCCCTCAGAAACGATAACAATAAAGCTTCTTTGACCTTGTCTCTTTCTATCAATCATTCTATTGAAAAGAGCTTCCTTGTCAAATGGCTTTTCTTTAATTGCAACGCCAATAGCGTTTACAGCAAGACCTGCTTCAATTGCAATATATCCTGCATCTCTACCCATTACCTTAACAACAACGCAACGAGCGTGAGACTCAAACGTATCTCTCAATGAATCGCAAAGACTTACAACAGTATTCATAGCCGTGTCATATCCAACTGTAATGTCAGATGCAGTAATATCGTTATCAATAGTACCTGTAACACCGATACATGGAATACCGCTATTGCTTAAATCAGTAGCTCCTCTAAATGTACCGTCGCCACCAACAACGATAACACCGTCAATGCCCTTGTCTCTGCAATACTTGCTTGCCTTAGCTACGCCTTCCTTTGAATTGTATTCCTTACAACGGTCGGAATAAAGCATAGTGCCGCCCTTAGAAACAATACTGGAAACGTCATTTTCAGTTAAAATTCTTGTTTTGTCATAGAGAAGACCGGAATAACCACCGATAATACCTACAACCTCAAGACCGTGATCGATAGCGGCGCAGGTAACGGATTTGATAACCGCATTCATACCTGGAGCATCGCCACCAGATGTTAAAACGCCAATTCTTTTAAACTTCTTTGTCATAATAAAGCCCACCTTTATATTGGTAAATTATACTAATTTTTTGTCGCAAATATTGTACCACAAATACACACTAAAATCAATAGTTTTAGCTAATTTTGTTATTCAAAACGGAGAGTATTCTTCCAACAGCCATGGTGCGAATAACCTCGCGTGAATTGTCCTTGCCTAAGTCAAGTCTGAAGCTTTCCACGGTATCATTAATAGCAATGCCGATATAAACCGTGCCAACGGGCTTTCCTGGTACAGCTCCGCCAGGACCTGCAATTCCCGTTGTGCTTATACCAATGTCCGTAGAACAGGCTCTTTTAACGCCTAAAGCCATTTCCTTAGCCGTTTGAAAGGATACGGCGCCATATTCCTTAAGGGTTTCCTCTTTAACGCCTAAAATACCCATTTTAACGCAGTTGTCATAGGATACCACACCACCGTAAAATACGTCAGAGCATCCCGGAATATCAGTTAAGAATTTTGAAATAAGACCACCTGTGCATGATTCAGCACACGAAAGAGTAAGCCCCTTTTTTCTTAATTTATCTAAAATTATCTCACAAAGCTCATACATTGTAGTATTCACCTCTTTTCAATTTCTATATAATAATTTTACCACAAAAAGGTACAATATTCAATATTTATAAGGAATAAATTCCTATTTTAAAGTCAATACTCTTAAAAATTAAAAACTTTAAAAAGGAGCTAAAATGAGAAAAGCAATATTTATTTTTGTGGCAGTAATTGCATTTTTAGTAATAAATAGCTACATCCCAACAAAGGAGGAATGTGATATTTATAATTCCACCGTTAGATTACACGTAATCGCCAATTCCGATAGCGATGAGGACCAAAGCCTTAAATTAAAGGTAAGAGATAAAATTATAGAAAGAATGTCAACCTACAATGCTAAATCCAAGGAAGAAGCACTTTCATACATTGAAAACGATATGGAAAATCTAAAAAAAATAGCCGAGGAGTGTATTATAAACGAAGGATTTAATAACTCCGTATCCATAGAATTAGGCGAAGAAAATTACCCCACTAGAGAATACGAGGATTTTTCGCTGCCTGCTGGTAAATATACGTCATTAAGAATAATTATCGGAGAAGGCAGCGGACAGAATTGGTGGTGCGTATTATACCCGCCTCTATGTACGTCATACGCCATAGAATACGATGACGATTCGATTGATGTAGGCTTTACAAAGGAACAATATGATTTTATAACAGGATACGATAAAGAATATAAGGTTAAGTTCAAGCTTCTCGAAATGGCTTCACAAGCATTTGGATTTGAGTATTAGTTCATGAGGAACAACTTTCAAAAATCTCTTGCAATAAACTGTAAAAGGTGGTAGAATATGTAGAGTAAATCGAAAGGAGAACCTACATGTTTGGATATATAAAGCCTGATATTCCAGAGCTAAAAATGAAGGAAAACGAGCTATATAAGGCAGTTTATTGTGGACTTTGTAAAACAATGGGCAAATGCACAGGCTGCGCATCACAGCTAACGCTTAGCTATGATTTTGCGTTTTTAGCCATGATACGTATGGTTTCCGACAATATAGACGGCGAAATAAAAATGCGCTCCTGCGGTGTTCATCCTTTCAAAAAAAGACCAATGCTTTCTCAAAATGACGCACTTGAATTTTGTGCAAAAACTAGCGTAATACTAACAAAATTAAAGCTTAAAGACAATATAAATGATAGCAAAGGCTTTGCTAAGCTGAAAGCAAATCTTGCAGGAATTTTGCCTTTATTTTTCAAAAAAACTGATAAGAATTTAAAAGAGCTAGAAGAAAAAGTGGCAGAATGTATCAATAATTTAACTGTTTTAGAAAAAGAAAATAGCGATTCTATAGATGAAGCATCGAACACGTTTGGCGTATTGTTAGGTATCTTGGCATCTTACGGGCATAATGCTGAAAAAGCTCGCATTCTTTATGAAATCGGCTACCACTTAGGAAAATGGATTTATGTAATAGATGCCGTTGACGATTTTGAGGACGATATTAAGAAAAAGTCCTATAACGCGATTGTAAATTCTTATGGTAATGAGTTAAATGACAGCCACAGGGACGCACTTTATTGCGCGTTAATGCTCGAACTTGATAGTATGAGCAAATCCATTGAATTGCTTGATTTTACCAATCATCGCGACATTGAGGGAATAATTAAAAATATCATTTATAGCGGCATGGTAAAGACAACGCGTAAAATTTTAAAGCTTGATGAGTGCAAGGACTGTAAATAAAATTTCATCAAACCATCACTTTAAATTGTGGCAATCTACTTTACTTTTATATAAATGTGTGCTACAATAGCATAAACGATAGTTAAGGAGGTTAAAGATGAATAATCCTTATGAAATTTTAGGCATCTCGCCAAATGCCACTAACGAAGAGGTTAAAAGTGCATATAGATCCCTTGCTAAAAAATATCACCCAGATAACTATATAGATAGCCCTATTGCAGATTTAGCTCAGAAAAAGATGCAAGATATTAACTGGGCATATGATGAAATTTTAAGAGAAAGAGCGACACAAGGTGGCTCAAATTCGCAAAATACGTATAATAGTGGTTACCAAGGCTCAGGCGAATATTCAAGAGTTAGAGCTATGATAAATAACGGCGACATAAATGGAGCAGAGTCAATTTTAAACGGCGTTAAAAAGGAAGAAAGAAATGCAGAATGGCACTTCTTAAAGGGTTGTGTGTTAACACGCCGTGGATATTACTTCGATGCTATTAAGTTTATTGACAGAGCTTGCACCATGGATCCGAATAACCAAGAATATAAAATGATGCGCGATAACCTTCGCGCAGGAGCAACCAATTACGGACGTCAGCCTCAAGGAAACGTTGGTGGCTGCAATATGTGCGACGTTTGTTCAGCGCTCATTTGTCTTGACTGTCTTTGTGATGGTGGATGTTGCTAAGCAATGAAAAAAACTAAGCATCTTACCTTATGCGCGCTTATGTCTGCCATTAGCATCATTGCACTTTGGCTAGGCGCTATAACTCAGGTTTTTGATATAACCGTTGTAGTATTTTGCGCGCTGATAATTTTCATAGTTTACGAGGAGCTAAAATACAAATCGCTTCTTGTTTACACAGTTACTGCCGTTCTTGCGTTTGCGCTTTTAGCCAAAAAAGAGGTAGGCGTGGAATATGTGATATTTGCAATATATCCCGTATTAAAGCCTATTTTTGATAAAGCAGGAAAAGGTATAAGAGTACTTATAAAATTTTTGTTTTTCGTAATATGCTCTCTAACGCTTACTTCACTGTTTCGTTATGTGTTTTTGACAGGGGACGCATGGTATTGGGACTTGATATTTTGTGTGGGTCTTATCCTATGCTATTTCCTATACGATGTAGTCCTAAAACGCTTCAAGCTTTACTATCATTTGTATTTAAGACAAAAATTGAAAATAGATAGGTTTTTTCATTAAAAATCACTAAAATATTAACTAAAAACACGGTAAAAAACACCGTGTTTTTGTTTATTTATACAAATATGATACAAAAAAGTTGACAAATTTAATATATATAATGTACAATACTGTATATATAATATTTTATAAAGGAAAGTACAAAAATGTTTAGAAGCATGACTGCCTTTGGCAGAGCAAGAGAAACCGTAAATGGTAAGGACATAACGGCAGAAATCAAGTCTGTAAACAACAGATATTTTGATTGCTCCGTAAAAATCACAAGACTATACAGCTTTTTAGAGGACAAAATCAAGCAATACCTTCAAACAAAGGGAATTTCAAGAGGTAAAATCGAGGTTTACGTAAGCGTTGATCTTTTAGAGCAGGACGGAATAGAAATCAACCTTGACACCGCCTATGCAAAGTCTTACATTGATGCTCTTTATAAGCTCCGTGACACCTTTGATTTAAAGGACGACATCACAGTAACAAGAGTAGCATCAAACAGAGACATCTTCACGGTTAAAAAGCCTGAGGACGATATCGAAAAGGATTGGGCAGACGTTAAGGCTGTTTTAGATATTGCTATTGATAATTTCATTGAAAGAAGAAACACAGAGGGCGAAAAGCTTTGTGAAAACATCAAGGAAAAAATCGGCAACATAAAGGAATACCTAAAGGTTATCGAAGCTAACTCAGAAAGCGACATCAAGGGCTACTCCAAGAAGCTTGAGGACAGAATTTTAAAATTCTTAAACGATAACTCCGTTCAAATCGACGAGCAAAGAATTTTAACAGAGGTTGCTATTTTTGCCGATAAGGTTGCGATTGACGAAGAGCTTGTAAGATTAAATAGCCACTTTAGCGCATTTGATGATATTGTAGCTTCAAACGAGCCATCAGGCAGAAAGCTCGACTTCCTACTCCAAGAAATGAACAGAGAAACAAACACCATAGGCTCTAAGGCTTCCAATACAGAAACAGCTCATTTAGTAGTTAATATTAAAAACGAGCTTGAAAAAATTAGAGAGCAAATTCAAAATATAGAGTAAAAGAGTATGAAATTTATAGACGTAGGATTTAGCAATATGATTCTTGACGAAAGAATTGTGGCGATCATATCTCCCGATTCCGCACCTGCCAAAAGAATAGTTTCCGAGGCAAAGGACTCATCAAGAATAATAGATTGTACAGGTGGAAGACGAACAAAAAGCGTAATTGTTACAGATTCTGATCATGTTATTTTATCGTCATTATCACCTGAAGCATTAGGCGAAAAATTAAATAATACTGAAAACAATGGAGGAGCAAAATGAGACAGGGTATTTTGTTTGTAATTTCAGGTCCTGCAGGAAGCGGTAAGGGTACTGTTGTTGAATCAATATGCAAAAATCATAGCGATGTTGGATTGTCCGTTTCAATGACAACACGTAAGCCAAGATCAATGGATGTTGACGGCGTTACATATTATTTCACTACAAGGGAAGATTTTGAAAATAGAATAAAAAACGGAGAATTTTTAGAATATAATATTTTTGAGGGCAATAATCAATATTATGGAACACCAAAATTCTCAGTCGAAAAATCACTTGCTGAAGGCAAGGACGTTATTCTTGAAATAGAAGTAAACGGCGCTATGAACGTTAAAAAGGTATTTCCAAGCGCAGTTACCATTATGCTAACACCACCTGACGCGAAAACGTTAAATGCACGTTTAAGAGGCAGAGGAACAGAAAAAGAAGAGGAAATCTTAAGCAGATTAGAAACAGCTAAAAAGGAAATCAAGCTTCTTCCACAATACGATTATTCAGTGGTAAATGAGGACGGCAAAATAGAAGAATGTGCCGAGCTTATTTATACGATAATAAAAGCTGAAAGACAAAGAACAGCTTACACAAAATCAATAATTGAAAATTTCTAAAAAAGTAAAAAAATAAAAGGAGATATATTATGTTATACCCATCAATCCAAGAAATTTTAAAGGCAACAGAAAAGAACGGCGAGGAAAGACTCAATAAGTATTCCGTTACAATGGCAACTGCAAAGTGCGCAAGAATGATCACAAACGAGTACATCAAGGAACGTCATGTAGCAGAAAAGAAGGTTGCTAACAAGGAAACCGACAAGGATGTAGCTTCACTCATTAAAAAGGAATACAGAGATGAAAAGGCTGTAAAGAACGCACTTCGTGAAATGAAGGAGGGCGAATATGAGGTGTTGCTTCCAGGCGAAGAGGGCTACGAGGATTCCAACGTAGTAATAGAAAATTACGTGCCAACAGAAAAGTTTGATTATGTTCCAAAGGCTGTAAAATTAAACGAAGATGACGATGCAGAGGGCGATGACGAAGTGGTCGTTGCTTTCGATGATTTTGATGAAGACAGCGCGGAGCTTATGGGCGCTGATGAAGTGTTCACAGGCGATTCGGGCTTCTCAATCGATGAAGGCGAAGATAACTAAAATATAAGGATTTATCCTGTTACACAAATATCGGAGGTTTTTATGTGCGGTGCTTATATTAGTGTTCATATAATAGATGTACCGTATCATGCGGACCACGAGTACACCTATTACGTACCTAAAGAAAAAAGAGAGCTTATAAGCAGAGGAACGGCGGTTAGCGTGCCATTTGGCAATTCTGATAGACAAAAGCTGGCTATTGTTGTAAATAGCGACTCCACCGAGCCACCGAATAGCTCAAAAATTAAGGCAGTTGTATCTGTTATGTCAAGCTATTTTAGTCTTGATGATACCATGATCAGCTTATGCCAATATATGAAAAACACCACCCTTTGTACAATAGGCGAGGCAGTAAAATGTATAATACCGTCTGCTTTGGTTTTTAAGACAAGAGAGGTGTTTTCTGCGACCGATACCACAATAGATATCCCTGATGGCTTGAGGGATATCTATTGGCATATATTGAATAATCCCAGAATCTCACTTAAAAAGCTTAGCGAAAAATTTGAAAACGCTTCAAACAATGTATTAAAGCTTCAAAGACTTAAGCTAATAAGCAAGTCAACCTTTGTTGATGAAAAGGAAAAAAGTAAGTTTGAAAATCATATATCGTTAAGCGTATCCCAAAGCGAGGCTGTTGATATTGCCAATGGAAACGGAACTATTAAGCTTCGCGGCAAAAAACAGAGCGAGATTTTAAAGCTTTTATGTGAGCATAAAATGCTTACGGATAAGGAAATTTATGAAAAAACCGACTCAACCAAGCAAGCAATAGACGCTCTTTTAAAAAAGGAGCTTATCAAGATTGAGCAGGTGGAAATTTCAAGAAACCCATACAGTAACATAAAAAAGCTTGATAATACCGCATTAGTTTTAAGCGAAGAGCAAGAAACTGCCTATAATACTTTGAAGAATTTGTATCATGCAAATGAACCAAAGGCGGCTCTCCTTTACGGCGTTACAGGAAGCGGAAAAACAAGCGTAATGAAAAAAATGATTGACGAGGTAGTGTCAAACGGACAAAGCGTAATTTTGCTCGTTCCTGAAATTTCACTAACTCCTCAAACAGTATCAACCTTCTGCGGATATTACGGAGAGCGAGTAGCAGTTATCCATTCAAATCTATCCGTAGGCGAAAGATTTGATACCTACAAAAAAATATTTGACGGCAAGGCTGATATTGTGGTTGGCACGCGTTCAGCTATTTTTGCCCCTGTTAAAAATCTTGGCATGATTATTATTGACGAGGAGCAGGAGCATACCTATAAATCTGACACAAATCCTAAATACCTTGCTCACGACATAGCGCGATTTAGATGCGCTAAATCAAACGCACTAATGCTTTTAGCATCTGCAACACCGTCGCTTAATTCTTACTACAAAGCAATGAGCGGAAACTATACACTGGTTAAAATGGACAAGCGCTACGGCGATGCCAAATTACCGGACGTTATAGTAACTGACATGCGTAAGGAAAGAAACGAGGGTAACGTAAACGCATTTGGCACAAAGCTTGCCAAGGAATTAGGCAAGGCGATGGAAAATGATAAGCAAGCAATACTTTTCCTTAATAGAAGAGGATATCATTCAGCCGTTGGCTGTTTAAAATGCGGCGAAGCAATAGAATGTCCTAATTGCTCCGTGCCTCTTACGTACCATGCTTACAAAAAAATCAATACCGACGTAGAAAAAGAAAATAAAAACATTGAAATGGAAAAGAACGGCGTATTAAAATGCCACTATTGCGGTCATCGTATGCGCCTACCTGAAAAATGCCCAAAATGTGAGGGACAGGACTTTAACTACGTAGGCTTTGGCACACAAAAAACTGAGCAGGATTTATGCGAGCTTTTCCCCGATACTAAAATATTGCGTCTTGATGCCGATACAACTGTAACAAAAGCATCATATGACAACATTTTAGGCGATTTCAGAGACAAAAAAGCAAACGTTTTAATAGGCACTCAAATGGTTACAAAAGGTCATAATTTCCCACTTGTAACAGTTGTAGGTGTTATTTTAGCCGATACAATGCTATATACTAGCGATTACCGAGCAAGTGAAAGAACCTTTTCAATGCTTACCCAAGTAATTGGCAGAGCAGGCAGAGCTAAGGACCATGGTATAGCCATAGTACAAACTAACTCTCCAAATGAGCAAACCATTCAGCTAGCCGCAAGACAGGACTACGTGTCATTTTACGAAAATGAAATTAAAATCCGTAAAGCGTACACCTTCCCGCCGTTTTGCGATTTAGCAGTAATTACTTTATCCTACGTAAGCGAGCAAGCGCTGAATAAGGATGCAGACAAGCTTATGAAGGACTTGGAAAAGGAGCTTAAAAGCATAAACGCTCCCGTTATAGCATACGGACCCTTTGAAGCGCCTATCTATAAAACCCAAGGCAGATACCGTAAGCGTATAATGCTGAAATGTAAGCTGAATAGCCAAATAAGAGAAATCTTTGCAAGAATTTACTTAGAATATACAAAAAATTCCAAAGGGAATTATTTATCAATAGATTTTAACCCATCTAACCTATAAGGAGCAGATATGGCAATTTTAAATATTGTAACAAAAGCAAACAACGAAGAATTTTTAAGAAAGAGAAGCCGCGAGGTAACAGAAATCACTCCAAGAATACTTACGCTTCTTGACGATATGGTTGAAACCATGCGCCATGCTAACGGTTGCGGTCTTGCAGCTGTGCAGGTGGGAGTTTTACGCCGTGTGGTTGTAATTGAGACAGATGAAGGTCTTTTTGAGTTTATTAACCCAAAAATCATTGCAATGTCAGGAGTTCAAAAAAGCGAGGAGGGCTGTCTTTCAGTGCCTGGCGAATGGGGAATGACAAAGCGTCCTGAGCACGTAACCGTACGCGCGTTAAACAGAGAGGGTAATGTTATTGAGGTAACAGGCCACGGACTTTTAGCTAAGGCTATGTGCCATGAGCTTGACCACCTTGACGGAATTCTTTATACCGATAAAGTTATCAAGGAAGAGGATAATAAATGAGAATATTATTTATGGGCACACCGGATTTTGCCAAAAGAAATCTTGAAGCAATTTACAATAACGGAGAAAATATTATAGGCGTAGTTACTACACCCGATAAGCCAAAGGGTAGAGGAATGGTGCTTACTCCAAGCGACGTAAAAAAATTCGCTCTTGAAAAGGACCTACCTGTATATCAGCCAACAACCTTAAAGGACGGCGCTTTCCTTGACACACTAAAGGAATTAGATCCTGAGCTTATTGTCGTAGTTGCATACGGTAAAATTTTACCGTCATACGTGCTTGATTATCCAAAATACGGCTGTATAAATAACCATGCGTCAATTTTACCTAAATATAGAGGAGCTGCGCCAATCCAAAGAGCAATTATAGACGGCGATAAGGAAACGGGTGTGAGTGTTATGAAAATGGACGTTGGACTTGATACAGGAGACGTTATCTTGGTTGAAAAGGTAAAAATTGAGGAAAATGACAATTTTGAAACAGTACACGATAAGCTTGCCGAGGCAGGAAGTGTTGCGCTTTTAAAAACAGTTGACCTTCTTAAAAAAGGCGAAGCAACGTACACAAAGCAGCCTGACACGTTTACCTATGCCGAAAAGATCTTAAAGGAAGATTGTCTAATTGACTTTAATAAGTCTGTTGATGAGGTACATAACCAAATCAGAGGATTATCCCCAATTCCTTTATCATACACAAAAACTCAGGACGGCAAAATCCTAAAGGTTGTAAAAGCACACAAAACGGATAAAACCTCAAACGCTCAAAACGGCGAGGTTATATCCCTTGAAAAATCAATTTACGTTAAATGCAATGACGGAGTTATTGCGCTTGACGTAATCGTTCCCGAGGGCAAGGGAAAAATGAACGCTGCCGACTTTATAAACGGCAGAAAAATAAAAACAGGCGATATTTTAGCGTAAATATACCAAAAGAAAGGAGAGAAAAAATGGAAAACCCAAGAGAGCTTGCTTTAAAATCACTTGTAAAAACAGACACTCAGTCCGTTTTTTCTAACCTTGAAATAAATACAACACTTGAAAGAGCAACGCTGAATACAGCCGACCGCGGACTTTATACCGCATTATATTTAGGTGTGCTGGAAAAGAAGCTTACCCTTGATTATATAATCGCAAAATATTCCAAAACACCTGTAAATGAAATAGATATTGAAGCATTAAATACGCTTCGCTTAGGCATTTATCAGCTTTATTATATGGATAAAATCCCCGACTATTCCGCAACGGATGAAAGCGTAAGCTTAGCTCCTAAAAAAGCTAAGGGATTTGTTAACGCAATATTAAGATCATTTATTCGCGACGGTAAAAAGGTAGAGCTGCCAAGTGAAAAATGGCATAGAGTGTCCATAGAATACTCATATCCTATGGAAATAATAGACCTAATAAGAAGCTCCTACGGGGATGATGTAGCATATGACTTAATTACCAAGTCTGTAAACGAAAAGCTCACAAGCCTTCGCGTAAACACGTTAAAAACAAGCGTAGAAAACGTGCTTGAAGTGCTCATCTTAAGAGATGATATTCCAAACGTAAACGGTGATATTGTTTATACAAGCCTTCCAATTAAGGATATAAAGGATTTAATTGAAAATGGCTCAGTATTTGTCCAAGACCAAGCGTCCCGGATAGCTTCAAGAGTAGTAGGCGCAAAAGCCAACGACTTAATTTTAGATGCCTGCGCATGCCCTGGCGGAAAAACCTTCTCCATGTCAATAGATATGAAAAACAAGGGCGTAATTGTAGCATGCGACCTACATGCAAGTAAGCTTTCCCTTATAACCAAGGGAGCTAAAAAACTCGGAATTGGCATAATCACAACAAAAGAACAAAACGGCAAGGACTATAACCAAGACTTTGATGGAAAATTTGATAAGGTGTTATGCGACGTGCCTTGCTCAGGACTTGGCATTATCTTTAAAAAGCCGGACATTAAATATAAATCCATTGATAACATCAATGGTCTGCCGTCAGTTCAATACGGTATTTTATCAAATTGCGCTAAATACGTTAAAAAGGACGGCGTTTTAGTATATTCCACCTGTACGTTAAATAAAGCGGAAAATGAGGAAAACGTACTAAGATTTATCAAAGAGCATAGCAATTTTGAAATGCTTGACTTTGAAATAGATAAGGTAAAAAGTCAAAACGGAATGTACACCTTTATGCCACACGTAAACGGTACAGACGGATTTTTTGTAGCAAAAATGAAGAGAGTGAAGTAATGAATAAGTTAGATATTCTTTCTATG
Source organism: Eubacteriales bacterium (assembly GCA_045632345.1). GTDB lineage: Bacteria > Bacillota > Clostridia > Oscillospirales > CAG-272 > RGIG2000. The sequence continues at coordinate 74,451 of JAZQWM010000027.1, forward strand.
ACCTATCAGGAAATAGAAAATACCATAATAGAAATAGGTGAACCTAAGTTCAGGGCAAAGCAAATCTACGGCTGGATTTTGAAGGGCATGTGGGGAAGCGAAATGCGCAACGTTCCCGCAGCATTACAAAAAAAGCTTAATGACGTGTTTGAATTTAGACTTCCAAAGGTTAATTTAAAGCTAATTTCTCAAATAGACGGAACAGTAAAATATCTTTTTGAGCTAATTGACGGAGAATTTATTGAGGCGGTATTTATGAGATACGAGCATGGCAACACGCTATGCATATCCTCACAGGTAGGATGCAGAATGGGCTGTAAGTTCTGTGCCTCAACACTTCTTGGCAGAGTAAGAAATCTTGAGCCCTCTGAAATGCTGGGACAAATTATTGCAGCGCAAAAGGACACGGGGGAAAGAATTTCCAACGTGGTTATGATGGGCATAGGCGAGCCTCTTGATAACTATGATAATACAATAAAATTTTTAAGATTAGTAAGCCAAGATGATGGACTAAATATAGGACTTCGCCATATTTCCGTTTCCACCTGTGGCTTGGTAGATAAAATTGATGAGCTTGCAAACGAGGGGCTTCCAATCACACTTTCAATTTCCCTTCACGCATATGATAATGACGTTCGCTCATCTATTATGCCAATAAATAATAAATTTTCAATAGAACAGCTTTTATCATCCTGTAACAGCTATTTTGACAAAACAGGCAGAAGAATTTCCTTTGAATATACGTTGATTGCAGGAAAAAACGATACTGCTGAGGGAGCAACAGCTCTTGCAAAAATCTTAAAGAAATACATAAAAGGCCCTTGCCATGTAAATCTTATTCCACTAAATGAGGTTAAGGAAACGAATCTTGAAACCTCAAAAAATGCAAACGTGTTTAAAAACAAGCTTATTTCTCTTGGTATAAACGCCACGGTAAGACGTAAGCTTGGCTCAGACATAAATGCATCATGTGGTCAGCTAAGAAGAAAAGCAAAGGAGGACAGCGAAGTTAAATGATTATAGCATCCCATACCGACGTAGGTATGAAACGAACAGAAAATCAAGATTATCACATAACGAAAAAATATTCTAAAAAAACTAGTCTTGGTGTAGTATGCGACGGTGTTGGCGGAGCAAAAAGCGGAGAGGAAGCTTCGCAAATTGCCGCAAAAGCATTTGTTGGCTATATGGATAAATTTTTAGATTTGTATATAGGAAATAAGCATCTAACCGTAACCTCAGACGAAATAAAAAAAGCAATGCTGGCAGCCTTAGACGTAGCAAATGAACGAGTTTATAAATACGCCCAAGGACATTTTTCTAAAAAAGGAATGGGAACAACCATGGTTGCCGCGTTAGTTATTGATAAAACAGTATTTGTTCTCAACGTGGGCGATAGCAGAGCGTATTTCTTAAAGGGTAACAAAATCAAGCAAATCACAAAGGATCATTCATATGTACAATACTTAATAGACATAGGACAATTAACAGAGGAAGAAGCGCTTAATTCCGACAAGAAAAACATAATCACGAGAGCAGTAGGCACAGAAAAAGCTGTGGACGGCGACATATACAAGGAAACTGTAACGGCAGGAACGTTTATTTTACTTTGCACCGACGGTCTTACCAATTACATTATGCCTGACGTTATGTGCGATATTGTGTCAAATGATTACAATGCCAGCAGCATTGATGAAATCGGTTTAACGGTAAGAGCGAGAAAGCTAATAGATAAAGCAAACGATTTAGGTGGAGCAGACAATATAACAGTAGCTTTGATGAGAATATAGGAGAGAGAAAATGAGTGCAGAGAAAAACGAAATTTATGAAAGAAGATTAGGAAGCGTACTTGACAAAAGATACCGCCTTGATGAAATTATAGGCTACGGCGGAATGGCAGTAGTTTATAAGGCGACAGACTTAGCGGTAAATAATCAAACGGTAGCTATCAAAATGCTTAAAGAGGATAGCGCCTGCGATGAAATCGTAGTAAAACGCTTTAAAAACGAATGTAGAGCGGAAACAATGCTTAACCATAAAAACATCGTTTCTGTTGACGTTGTAAACGTTAAGGGCGACCTTAAATATATGGCAATGGAATACGTAGAGGGAATTACCTTAAAGAAGTATTTAGAGGGCAACGGTGGGCCGTTAGAGTTTAGCGAGGTATTAAGCCACACTATTCACATTTTAAGAGCATTAAGAGTTGCTCATGAAAAGGGCATTATCCATAGAGACATTAAGCCTCAAAACGTAATGGTACTAACTGACGGCAGAATTAAGGTAATGGACTTCGGTATCGCTAAATTACCAAACGCTGAAACTGTAACCGTAACAGATAAAGCCGTAGGCACAGTTTACTATATGAGCCCTGAGCAAGCAAGCGGCAAGCCTCTTGACAAGAGAAGCGATATTTATTCATTAGGAGCAGTAATGTACGAGCTTGCGACAGGAGAAATGCCTTTCGTTGGCGATACTCCGGTTTCTATATTAATGAAGCACGTAAATGACCCACTTGTACCACCAAGAATTGTAAACTCAAAAATTCCTGTGGGACTTGAGCAAATAATTATGTGTGCCATGAGTAAGAAGCCAAATGATCGCTTTGACAGCGTTGACGAGATGCTTTCTTACGTAAAGAAATTAGAAAAAAATCCAAAGATAAAATTTGATGAACTACCCTCAAATTCATCTTGGCAAAACTTTAAAATCAGATTAAAGAGAATGTTCTCAAAGGATAGCAAAAAATGAGTTTTGGAACAGTCATAAAGGGCGTAGGCGGTCTTTACACCGTACGCTTAGACGAGGAAATAAACGGAGAAAAATACATAAACGTACGCGGGCGCGGCGCATTCCGTCATGAAAAGATAGTTCTTTTAACAGGCGACAGAGTAGAGATTGAGGCGCAAAAGGAAAACGAATTTTTCTGCAAGAAAATTCTTGACAGAAAGAACTCCTTAATTCGCCCACCTCTTGCAAATCTTGACGTGATATTTGCGGTAATTCCATGCGTTAAGCCTCAGCCAGATCTTCAAATTGTAGATAAAATGATTGCAATTTGTGAGCATAACAAAATCGAGCCTGTGATAGTAATTACAAAAGCAGACTTAGATATAGACTTCGCAAACAGAATTTACGGAATCTACAAAAAGTGCGGCTTCAACTTGTTTATAACCTCATCTGAAAATAAAGATGGAGTTGATGAAATTTACTCCTTCATCAAGGAAATTTCACAAAAAGAAGCACCCCTGTGTGCATTTGCAGGAGTTTCAGGCGCAGGTAAAAGTACGCTTTTAAATGCAATTTTCCCAAACCTTAAGCTTGAAACGGGAGAACTTAGCCAAAAAATCGAACGTGGCAAAAACACCACGCGTCATACGGAGCTGTTTCCGTATAATGAAATAATAGGCGAGGAGCATAACGGCTATCTTGCGGACACTCCTGGATTTTCGCTTTTAGATTTTGAACGCTTTGACTTTTTTTCGCTTGACGAGCTTTTTGAAACCTTCCGCGAATTTGAAAAATCCAGGGGAGAGTGTCGCTATACTAAATGCTCACACACTAAAGAGGACGGCTGCGACGTTATAGCGAGAGTAAAAAGCGGAGATATTCCAAAATCCCGCCACCAAAGCTATTTAGCACTATATGAAATATTAAAGAAAAAGCCAACTTGGAAGAAATAGCGGCTAGTGGTTACATAAGATGCGAAAATAAGTAACCAAAAACACAATTATTCATATATTGTTAGTGAAATCTCTTTTTTAGGAGTAATTATGAAAATTGTTATTGTAAAATCCCCAAAGCTTCTTGTGCCTGTTTTAAGAAGGCTTTTCAAAATCAAAAAATAAATTAATCGCCGAGCAATCGGCGATTTTTCGTTGACAAAATTAATCTTAAATGATATAATATATATGCAAAAATATAAAATAAAGGAGCATTTTATGAAAAAGAAAATTCTTTTGTCATTTGCTATTATGGCAGTATTTTTATTTGCTTTTGCTGTTGTTTCCTCTGCTGCAACATATTATGTTGACTACGAGGGTAATTTAGTTGATGAAGCAAGTGATAATATCGCATATAGTTTTGAGCCTGGTGGAGATCGCACAATAGACGGAAATAAGTGCTTTCGTGTAGCAAATATTTTCCTTCATGATACTTCACTAACTAAAATTGTTTTTCCCGTAGCATCCGAGGTTAAAAGCGGTTATACAGGAATTGCACCACAAAATGGATGGAGCAGTTCACTAGGTGTTTACGCGAAAGATGATACCGAAAAAGTTACCCCTCTAAACACACAAATTAAAGAAGTTGTTTTCTTGAGCGGTGCTGACTTTGACGGAGCAAGTGGAAAAGGAGCATTTTCAGGCTTTACAGGACTTGAAAAGCTCACATTCTATGGCAATGTATCAGTTGGTGGAGATGCTGCTAAAAAAGGTGGATTTTTTAGCAACACATCAATTAAGCAAATTGATTTTTATGGTAACGGTAAGATTAATGGCGTTTTTATGAAGCATATAAACAGCAAAAACGAAGTAACCATTACCTTCCATGAGGGATGTACAGCAGAATTAAGCACTCGTTACAATAAAGATGGATCATATCATTATAATTTTCCTTCAAGTACACTTAATAATTGGAAAATGATTGTAAATCCAGGTGTAACCTATTCAAACTTTTCATTAAAAACCGGTGATACAGTAGAGCTTGTATTATACGATAAGGATATAACGGGACTTACCCTTATAGTTGCAGTTTCAAATACTAGTGATTATGAAGGAACGGATTTAACAACAAGTCACGGACTTAAGTATTCTGTTAATAGTACCTCTGTTATAACGGCAACTGTAAACACTTGGTGTGAACTTGGTTACCATAGTTATGAGGCTAAACAATGTGTAGATTGCTGTTCAAAGTGTGGCGACATTAAACCTCTTGAAAATCCTAAACACAATATGATTACTTCAATCGTATATGATGATTTTGCAACAAACGGTGCAAAAATAACAAAGTGCTTAAATGAAAATTGTCCACTTAATACAGAACCAACTGTTGAAGAAACAGAACCGCTATTCGTTTTCAAGGGCTACTCAACAGACGGTAAGGAAATTTGCGTAGGCTATACAATCAATGTAAAAGCAATAGATGAATATAAAGCGGCAAATCCTACAAACAACTTTAGATACGGCGTTGTAGCATCAGTAAACAATACTACTCCGCTCACTGTAACCGACAATACAATTAATGTAGATTTAACAAGCGAAAAGTACACAGCAGTTGACTTTAAGCTTACTGGAAACTGGAGCATAGAAGCCAATACTACCGCAAAGATTTCAATGAACATGTACACATCAGTTGCTAACGGAGAAACAACTAAAGTTAGTTATGTGTACGGATACAATAACGGCGATGAAATAGTCAGTCAAAGCTATGATGTAGCAGATCAAATTACCTACATAGAATTAAATCCATAAATTTCCAAATAACATAAAAAATCACCGAGCAATCGGTGATTTTTTATGTTATTTTCTTGCAACATTAGTTTCGTAAGCCGCCTTAATTACCGCCTCGCTTACCACCTGAGATACTCTTTTGTCAAGAGCGTTAGGAATAATATTTTCCTCACTTAAATCCTCATCACTTATAAGAGAAGCAAGCGCAAATGATGTTGCAAGCTTCATTTCCTCATTTATGCATGAAGCTCTTGAATCAAGTGCGCCTCTGAAAATGCCTGGGAATGCAAGCACGTTGTTAATTTGATTAGGGAAGTCGCTTCTACCTGTACCAACAACACGAGCGCCAGCCTTCTTTGCAAGGTCGGGCATAATTTCAGGTGTAGGATTTGCCATAGGAAATACAATAGCATCATTAGCCATTGACTTTATCATTTCCTCATTTACAATGTTAGGTGCGCTAACGCCAATAAACACGTCAGCCCCTACCATAGCATCACTAAGCTTGCCACAAAGAAGCTCATTATTAGTAACCATGGCAATTTCTCTGTGAGCATCGTTAAGGCTGTTATCATTTCTGAATATAACGCCAAAACGGTCAACCATAATAAGATTTTTTACACCCATATTAAGTAAATGCTTGCCAATAGCAATTCCCGCTGAGCCGGCACCGTTAATTACAACCTTAATTTTATCTATATCCTTTTTTACAACCTTAAGAGCATTTAAAAGCGCCGCACCAACAACAATAGCCGTGCCGTGCTGGTCATCGTGAAAAACAGGAATATCGCATACTTCCTTGAGCTTTTTCTCAATTTCAAAGCATCGAGGAGCTGAAATATCCTCTAAATTTATACCGCCAAATGAGCCTGAAATCAACTGTATAGTTCTTACAATTTCATCTACATCCTTACTGCCTACGCAAATAGGGAATGCATCTACATCTGCAAATTCCTTAAATAAAGCGCATTTACCCTCCATAACAGGCATGCCGGCAAGAGGTCCAATATCCCCAAGACCTAAAACAGCAGTACCGTCAGTTATAACTGCCACTAAATTTGAGCGGCGTGTCAGCTCATAGCTTTTTGATGCGTCCTTCTGTATTTCAAGGCAAGGCTCTGCAACGCCAGGAGTATATGCTAATGATAAATCCTCTCTTGTCTCAATCTTAGCACGAGAAATAACCTCAATTTTACCCTTCCACTCATAATGCTTTTTGAGCGATTCTTGTCTTATATCCATTATATCATCTCCGTAGGTCTAAAGTATCTGTCAAATTCCTCAGCAGTTAAATATCCAAGCTTTAAGCACGCTTCTTTTAAGGAAAGTCCCTCTCTGTGTGCAAGCTTCGCTATTTTTGCACCCTTTTCATAACCGATATAAGGCGTTAAAGCTGTAACTAACATTAAGGAATTATATAAATTGTCCTGCATTTTTTTCTTATTTGCCTTTATTCCTTTGATGCAGTTATTATTAAAGGAGCGGATACCGTCTGCAAGTAAGCTCACTGATTGTAAAAAGCTATAAGAGATAACAGGCATAAATACGTTAAGCTCAAAGTTTCCCTGAGATGCACAAACGCCAATAGTTGTGTCATTTCCCATAACTCTTGTTGCTATCATAGTAATAGCTTCACATTGCGTAGGATTTACCTTGCCCGGCATAATTGAAGAGCCTGGCTCATTTTCAGGTATTGTAATTTCTCCAAGACCGCATCTTGGTCCGCTTGCAAGCCATCTTATATCGTTTGCAATCTTCATTAAATCACAAGCGAGTGCCTTTAACGCTCCGTGTGCAAATACCATTTCATCCTTTGATGATAATGCATGAAATTTGTTGCTTGCGCTCTTAAACTTAACGCCTGTAAGAGAAGCAAGCTCATTAGCTACCATATCTCCAAATTCCTTAGGTGCATTAAGCCCTGTGCCAACTGCAGTACCGCCAATAGCAAGATATGATAAATGCTTGATTGCATCCTTTAAAAGCTCCACGTCCTTTTCTAAGGAAGAACGCCAGCCGCTAACTTCCTGCCCAAAGGAAATAGGAGTTGCATCCTGCAAATGTGTTCTGCCGCTTTTAACAATATTACCATATTTTCTTTCAAGAGATTTAAACTCCTTAATAAGAGCTAAAATTTCAGGCAAAAGCTTATTTTTAATATCTAAAACTGCGGAAATATGCATAGCAGATGGAAAAACGTCATTTGAGGATTGAGACATATTTATATCATCATTTGGATGGAATAGCTTCTTATTTGCAATCTCATTTCCTCGGTTGCAAATAACCTCATTTACGTTCATATTAGTCTGTGTGCCGCTACCTGTCTGCCAAACGGAAAGAGGAAAATTGTCATCAAATCTACCTTTTAAAATTTCATCATTAACTACCTTGAAAATTATATCCCTTTTCTCATCTGTCATTTTTTCAGGCTTTAGCTTGTTATTGGCAATAGCGCAAGCAAGCTTTAAAAGGGAAAGAGAATGGATAAGAGATAAATCCATTTTCTCATTACCAATCTTAAAGTTTTCAAAGCTTCTTTGAGTTTGCGCCCCCCAATATTTATCATTAGGCACTCTAATTTCACCCATAGAGTCCCTTTCAATTCTATAATCCATAAATAAACCTCAATTTTATTTTGCTTTAAGCATTACCGATACGCAGAATAAATTATCCTGCACCTCATAATTAAAAATACCGTCATAGCTTACGGCAATATTCTTAACCGATTCAAGACCGATTCCGGTGCCGTCTTTTTTAGTAGTTAAAAGATTTCCGTTAAAATCCTTCTTTAGCTTTCCGCTAAACGTATTATCAACCGCAATTAGCATGCAGCCATCACTATAATTGATAGCAATGCTCATTTGCTTATCATCATTTTTATACGTCTGACATGCGTGAAGTGCATTTTCAAGCAAATTACCCAAAACAACGCATACGTCATTTTCAGGAATATCAATATTAGCAGGAATATTAGCATGCACCTTAAAATCAATCTCCGCATCCTTAGAAAGACCTGCAAAATAAACTAAAAGCGCATTTATAGATTGATTTTGACAAAGCATAATAGAGCTATCGTCAGGCAATGACTTCTTATAGCTGTTAAGATACTTTTCAAGCTTATCATATTCTTTGCTTGCAAGATAAGAGGACATAACGGCAATATGATGCCTTAAATCATGCTTAGCATGACGCGCCTCTATAATTCTTTCGTGTAGATTTTCGTACTGTAAATGCTGCATAGCTAGATGATAATTGTTTTCTTCAAGCATCATATTTTTGCCCTGCTCCTTAATGAACTTAAAGGCAGTATAGTAAACTAAATAAGCACCTAAATCAACAATAAACAAAAACAGTACGTGCTCACCGCTTTTTGCAAATTCCATAGGAGAGCCGTGTAATGTATATACGTGAGAATACCAAACAAAGTAAAACGTAGCTGGAATAAGCCATAAATATTTCCAAGCATTTCTTACTCTTTCGTTTTCGATAGCGCCCTTAAATAGCTTTAAAATTGAGAGAGCCACAGGCACTAAAATTATAATTTGTAAAACAAAAATGCAAAGGGAATAGCTAAGCGCATATGGTCTTTCCCAAGCAATATCTTTAAATATTAATCCCTCAAAATACTTTCCTGCAATATTGATAAACGAGGAAATATTTATAAGCATAATAAGCATAAAGAGCTTTTTACCAAGATGTGCCTTAACAATAATCGCAAATAAACCAAGATAAGCAATAAGCGCCACCGCACTAACTAATCCTCTGTATGATTCATTTACCCAAAGCCCTGCCCATACGGAAAAGAAAATCTGCACAAGTCCAAGCAAGCCTATAAATCCATAAGTTACCTTTTTAGAAAAGCGGAGCCTGTCCCAAAAGGGAAGTATAGCTAAAATTAAATAGGAAAGATTAAGCAAGCCGTAAATACAAACCTCTAAATATTTCATAACTTGCCCGTAGCCTCCCTGCGAAGCTGGTCAAACTTAAATTTTGTGTAAGCATCAATAACGTCCTTGCTTCTTCTGCGGCTTATAGGCACCAAATCGCCATTTGTCATAGTGAAGTCGTTTCCGTCAAGAAATTTAACCTCGTGGAAGTTAACGATAATACCCTTAGAGCAACAGAAAAAATAGGAATTCTCACAAAGTAAGCCTTCAATTTCCGAGTGTAAAACCCTCGCCACAATATTTTCTCCGCGCTTACAGTGGATTGTAACGGAATGACCGAAATATTCCGTGTAAATAACGTTTCTTAAAATAACGCTCTGTCCGTTTGAGAGAGTAATATGCTTTGCAAATTCATATGAATCCATACCGAGACGGTCAAGCATTGTCTTGACGCTCTTTTCCGTAAATGGCTTATGTAAGTAGTAATGAGCATTAACCTCATAGCTTTCACTTGCAAACTCATTACTTGTTGTGCAGAAAACTATGCGCACATCATTATCGCTTTCTCTTACCTTTCTTGCAACATCAATTCCTAAAATTCCACCCATAAAAATGTCTAAAACAATAAGGTCAAAATCTCCGCTTTTGAATGAAGCTAAAAATTCTTCGCCATTATGAAATTTTGAGATTTTTTTTGAGTTGTCGCCAATAGCCAAAAGCTCCTTTGAAATAAGACCGCTTAAGCTTTCTAAAAGCTCTTTATCGTCATCTACAATCGCTACTCTCATAAAATACCCCCAGCGTTTTATACTAAAAAATATTTTATCACAAAATAAAAATAAATACAATATTTTTAATAAAATTACTTATTTTACGTTTGTGCAAAGGAGTTAAAATTAAGTAATGACAGATTTTCTACCGCTTGCGCCAAAAAATGACCGCTTGCGCCAAACCTATTGCAAAAAATCTGAAATAGAGTATAATAGAACCAGAGGAAAGCAAAAGAAAAGCAAATCCTTTAGCGATAAAACAATCAGTCAAAAAGGAGGATAAACCAATGAATATTTTAGTATTTGGCTCAGATTCCGAAGCTGGCGATTTTATTGAAATGATAGACACGTGTCAGCACTTTTTGTTTAGAAAAAAGTGCTATAAGTTCGAATCCGACTATGACGAATTTTTAAAGCGACTTGAAGAAAACCAAGACCTAGTATTTATTTTAGCAAACGGAGCAAAGGGTATGGAAAGCGTAATTGCCACAAGGGATACCTGCCCGCAAACTCCAATTATTTGGTTTTCCGACGACAAGGACTTTGGTGCTCAATCCTACAGATTAGGTGTTGAGTATTTTGCCACAAAGCCCGTAACTAACGAACACTTAGCATTAGTTGCAAAAAAACTAAGGCTGTGTTGATACATGAGAGGGCATATAGAGCCACTACTCTCCTCTTTATAAGCCCTCTCTAATTTTAAAAACTTTCTCCAAAATAAATGTGTAAATTTTACTTTAAACTCATCTATCTCTCCTAAAACAAAGGCGCATCCAACGAAAGAAGGATGCGCTTTTGTTTTGTGCAATTTTAACAAAAATCATATATTTTTTTAAATTTTTTGTGCAGAATGTTGACTTTTCCACGCCCCTGTGGTAAACTGTACAAGCAATATTATATAAAAAATAAGGAGAACACAATGAAAAAGAAAATTCTTTTGTTTGTTGCAATTATAGCAGTTATAATTTGCGCATTTGCAATGTCTGTTAATGCAGATGAAGTAGAATGTACAGAGCATATTCCTGTATGGACTGTAAATGTTGGCGCAAACGGCTTCCTTGGTGATATAACCGCTAAGAGCGTATGTAACAATTGCAAGACAACAGAAAATGAAACATTACCTCCAATTTTCATTTCCTTGGGCTATTCATCATCAAAGGATGGTGTAGTGCAAAGCTATGCAGTTAATAGAGAAGCCCTTGCAAAATACGAGGAATTGACAAAAACAGAGGTATCATTCGGTGCAGTTATCACAACCCGTAACGCGATAGGCGACCAAAACCCACTAAACTCAAAGGGCGAGCCTATAAACGAAAAGGTTAAGACAGTTGACTTTACCGACACAAAATATGACATTATTGATGTAGCAGTAAGAGGAATTCCTAACGACCTTAAGGATAGTGCAGAAATCATTTTCGCTATGTACTTAAAAGCAAATAGCAAAATAACCTATATTGACAACTGCGTTGAAAAGGTTGATTGCGGTGCAAGAAGCTATGAAGAGGTAGAGGAAGGACCAAAGGCAGAGGATCCAAGCCTTAATAACTCAATGTTTGTAGATGGAAAATTATACGAACAACTCGATTTGGATTTCACAATGGGATATTTCTGGAACAACTCATCATTCCAAACAAGCTCTGACCAAAAATTCAGAGAAAAATATTGGGGAACAAATGATTACTTCACCAAGGAAACGTTACCAAATGGCTCTTTGATTTACATTGACTCAGCTAACGGTTGGCAATACCGCCCACACAAATGGGCATCCGGTACACGACCAGACAATACCAAGGCTGAATGGGTAACAGTTAACGATGCATGGTGGGGCAACTACACTAAGGTTGGATTTAACATTTCTCTCTATAAAGAAAGTACTTCTGCTTCGGAAGATAATGGCAAATATACAAATATTGCTTCATATACAGAGGAGCAAATCGCTCAAATCTTTAAGATTTTCGTTCCTGTTACAATAGTAGTGGAACCGGATGAACCGGTAACACCTGATGTACCGGTTGTTCCAAATCCTGAACCTGAAATACCTGATTACTCTGATCAAAAGCAAAATTGGAACGATGATAAGGTATTAAAGATTTTAACAATCGGTAATAGCTTCTCTGATGACAGTATGGAATATGTATATCAGGTAGCAAAGGCTGCAGGCGTTGAAACAGTAGTGCTCGGAAACCTCTATATTGGCGGCTGCTCACTTGCTACACACCTATCAAACGCTAAAAACGATAGTGGCTCATATACATACCGCACAAACACAACAGGCTCATGGTCATCCAAGGGTGGAGTTTCAATCAAAACCGCCGTTGAAAGCGATGATTGGGACTTTATCTCATTCCAACAAGCAAGCCCTAACAGTGGTGAAGCAAATACATATGACGACTTAGTAGCTCTTATGAATATCGTAGAGCCACTTAATCCATCTGCAAGATTAGTATGGCATATGACTTGGGCATACCAACAAAATTCAACACATAGCGGATTTAGTAAGTACAACAAGGACCAAATGACAATGTACAACTCAATTCTTAACGCAGTACAAACAAAGGTTGTAACAAACGATAGAATTGAAATTATTATCCCTGCAGGTACAGCTATCCAAAATGCAAGAACATCATATGTTGGTGATACATTAACAAGAGATGGCTACCACTTAACCACTGACCTTGGTAGATTTATCGGCTCACTTACATTTGTTAAAGCATTAACAGGACTTTCAATTGACAACATTACATATATGCCAAACGGCGTTGATGCAAACGAGCTTCTAATGGCTATTGAAAGCGTAAATAACGCAGTAAAGACACCGTTTAGCGTAACAGAATCACAATATAAGGGCACACCAACAACACCTGAAAATCCTGACACACCAGATACTCCAGACACTCCTGATACACCTGAGGAGGTTGAATTAGTAGAGCTCCCTGTTGAATATCTTGGCTTAATTAAGTCTGCTTACTATAACTCAAGCGGAAACGGTAAGATACTCCAATCACACGAAAACTCAAATGCGAACAACCTTGATAACTTCTTTGCAACAAAGATGTTTACTGAGGAAACACTCCCTGTTGGCTCAGTTATCTACATCGCAAGCGGTTGGCAATACCGCCCTGAAAGATGGCCAGGCTCAAGACCTAACAACACATCAACAGAGCGTGTAACCGTTGATGCATCATGGTGGGATGAGGAAACAGAAAGAGCATTTAATATCTCATTAAAGTCAGGCGGAAAAATCACAGGCTATGAAATTGCAGATATCGGCGAGATTTTCAAAATCTATGTTCCAAAATCTGCCCTTGAATTAAACAATCCTGTTGTCCCTGAGGAGCCAGAGGAATCAGAGCCAACAGTTGTATATGTTAAGTCAAGCGACTGTGTTAATGAGATTACAGTAATTGAAGGTAAGGAATACAGAGCCTTGACAATAGATGCAATGGGCTTAAACGCGCTTTCATACTATTGGTCAGAAAAGCAAGGTCCAACACTTTACTTGCTTGACCAAACTACAGGAAATAAATTCTTTGCAACAAGCACATTCACAAAGGAAACATTACCTGATGGCGCAGTAATTTATGTAACCAATGCTTACCAATACCGCCCAGAGGGATGGAAAAATGAAACATCCACAAACTCATCAAGTGCAAGACCAGGCAACGTTTCAACCAACTATGTAACAGTAAACGATGAATGGTGGGGCAATTGGACAATTAGAGCGTTTAATATTTCAAAGGATAATACGCCATCACTTGTAGGCGTATCCGCCGATGAGATTTATGCAAACTTCAAAATCTATATTCCTGTAGAAAATATTCAAGACTAAGAGAGGAGAAAAATGAAAAATTATATTTCACCAAGCTACGAGCTTGAAAACATCAAAACTAAAGATATCATAACCTCCTCTATTGAGGATAACGGCGAATCATCTTATGAATATAAGGGTAGCGTCGTAACAGGAAACAAGGGAACCTTCGGCGGTTGGTTTAGCGAAATTTACTAATAAGAAAATGCTGACTTCGGTCAGCATTTTTTATATAATATATTGAAAAAGAAAATCTTCTATGATATACTAAAAAAGTAAATCTAAACTATACGGAGATTTAAAATGAAAAAAATAATAATCACACTATTTTTAGTGCTGCTTGCTATATTAGCTTTATCATCCTGTGAAAAGGAGTGTAAGCATAGCTGGAGGCTTGCAACCTGCGATTCCCCAAAGCTATGCGCAAATTGCGGCATAACCGAAGGCGAGCCTAAAGACCATATTTGGAAGGAAGCTACCTGTGAAACGCCTAAAACCTGTAAAGCCTGTGGACTTTTAGATGGTAAAGCGCAAGGACATACTTGGTCATCATACAGATGCGATGAAATAAGGCAATGCGAAATTTGTAGCAAAAGACAAGACCCAATCGAGCATACTTGGAATACAACAGTATGTCTTGAAACACCGTATTGCAAAAAATGCGGATTTGAGGACGAACAAATTAAGCACGACTTTGTGTCTGCAGATTGCGTTAGCCCAAAATACTGTAAAAAATGTGGATTTGAGGAAGGCACATCAGCAGGACATACATGGCAGGCAACAACCTGTAAAGAGCCAAAGGTATGTACCGTTTGCAATGAAACGTCAATGCAGGATTTACCGCATGATTATCAATTCCAAGGCTGTGATGCACAGCGTGTTTGCTCAATATGCTTTAGAGGCGAGGGCAAAATCTACGGACACACATGGCAAATAGCTACGTGTAATGCGCCTCAAACTTGTAAAATATGTAAAATTTCCGAAGGCGAAAAGCTTGAGCATATTTGGCACGAGGCTTCATGCACATCTCCAAAAAGATGTGAGCTATGCTATTTAACAGTAGGCGATGCTCTTGAGCATAAATATACACAAACAGGTAATATAGAAGCTGTGTGCGGAAACGGTAAAAAGATATTTACGTGCAGCGTATGTAACGGCAACATGGAAATTATCATGCCTGCAACCATCGGTTATCACATCTGCGACGAATACGGCGATTGCATTAACTGTGATAATTCCTTTGAAAGCAAGGATTTAACACTTATTGACGTTTTAATAGATAACCCATATTCCGTTGAAAGATGCGGATTGTTTGAGTGTAGCACCTCTACCTCAAAGGTATATAAGCCTATAACCTACGAGGATATCGGAATGCCCGTTATTGAATTAGGCGGAACACTCCCAACCTATAAGAATAACTACGCAAACACAGTTGAATTCGTATATACGTCAGAGGGAATTTCGTTTACCTGCTATGCACAAATCAATGTACAAGGCGCATCAAGCTCAGGCAAGCCTAAGAAGAATTTCAACATTAAGCTTGTTGATGAAAGCGGAAACAAAAACAAAATAAAAATCGTTGATGAATGGGGCAAGGAAAGTAAATATTGCTTAAAAGCAAACTATATTGATTATTCGCAATCAAGAAACGTAGTTTCAGGTCAAATTTTTGGCGAAATTGTTAAATCAAGAAACGATGAGCTTATAAACACACCAAACGGCGGCGCAATAGACGGCTATCCGGTATTAATCTATAATAATGGAGAATACCAAGGTCTTTATACCTTCAATATTCCAAAGGATAACTGGATGTTTGATATGAGCCACAGCAATGAGAAAAATCAAGCAATCCTTATGACCACAACGTGGAATAAGGCAGTATCATTTAGAGAGCTTTCTGTAAGCGGCTTTGAGCTTGAATTTGCTTCAAACGAGGATAGCTTAATTGACAACAATACCCAGTGGGTATATGATAGCATGCTGGACCTTATTCGCTTTACTCTAAACAGTACCAACGAGGAATTTAAAAACGGTATTCACGAATATGCCGACGTTGAAAAATGTATCGACTCAATGATATATACCTTCTTTATCTGCGCCGACGATAACACAAGTAAAAACATCCTTTGGGCAACACTTGACGGCAAGGTGTGGTTTAGCAGCATGTACGATATGGACGGTACGTGGGGCATGAGATGGAACGGTAATATTGAGTTTAACGAATACACACATCCAATCACAGCTCTTGTTGATGGCGTAGGCTTAGCACCTGAAAGAAACCACGAAAGAATGAATCTTTTATGGGAAAGAATTTACATCAATTTCTTTGACCAGGTATGCGAAAGATATAAGGAATTAAGACAAGAAATTCTTACAATGGAAAATATTACTGCTCACTTCACTGCGTTCTTTGATTCAATTCCTGATTTAGTAAGAGAAGCAGAGAAAAAGAAGTGGACAGGAGTTCCAACTCAAAATATTGACCACTTAGAGCAAATTTTAACGTTTGCTGAAAAACGCTTAGCAGTATATGACGAAATGCTAATGCCAAAAGACTCACAAACGTAGAAAAAGGCACAGAAATGTGCCTTTTTTGTTGCAATAGCTTCTTTAGTATGTTAAAATAATAATGTATTAAAAGCCGAAAGAATTTACAAATATGGATTACGATTACAGAAAACCTACTAAAATTTTAGAAAAAAGAGAAGAATATCCCGACGGAGCAAACACCCCTACGTTAGTTACAGTACATAAATGCTTCTGCGGTAAGGGGACAATAAATTATGAACGCGTCCCGGGCTTTGGCGAAAGCTACTTTGTTATAAACTGCCCTAAGTTTGATAAAAAATATCAATATATCGAGCTTTGTGGCTATGAATGGAAGGTGTATAAATAATGCTACATAATTTAACAGTAAGAAAAGATAACGTCCGCACGTTCTCTCTTTCTGCCGAAAATATAAATGGCGAAAAGGGCAAGGGCGGAATGGCAACAGAGGGCAGTGCATCCGAGGCGGCAAGAGAGCTAGGTCAAGGCTGGAAGGTAAATCCCTACGTTGTAATTAAAGCAGGACAAAAGTACAATATTGCCGATATTAAGGGACAAGGCGCAATCAAACACATTTGGATTGTTGATAGCTCCCAAGCCGGCAGACTAACAGTTTTCCGTATCTTCTTTGACGGACAGGATAATCCAAGCGTTGAAGCTCCGCTTTATGACTTTTTCTGTAATGCCGACAATAGTGAATACCGTCAAATAAATAGCCTGCCAATCTGCTATAATCCAAGACGCGGAATGAACTGCTATTTTGAAATGCCATACTTTAAATCCTTCCGCATTGAAATTGAAAACCTTCACACCGAGGATATTATGGTATATTACCAAATTGACTGTGAGGAAAAGGAAATAGACAAAAATAGCCTATACTTCCACGCCCAATTTAGAAGGGTAAATCCACTTCCATATATGGAAGCATATACAATCCTTGATAACATCAAGGGAAGCGGCGTATATGTAGGCACATATATGAATTGGGGCGTAAAATCCAACGGATGGTGGGGAGAGGGCGAAATTAAATTCTATATCGACGGCGATAAGGATTTCCCATCTATCTGTGGAACAGGCACCGAGGATTACTTCGGCGGAGCATATAACTTTGACGTTGATGGCAAGTACGTTGAATTTTCATCTCCATACCAGGGGCTATCCAAGGTTTCGAAAACCGATAACACCTACGCATCCCAAAGATACTTTAATATGTATCGCTTCCACATTACAGACCCAATCTACTTTAAAGAGGATATAAAGGTAACAATCCAAGCATTAGGATGGCGTAGCGAAGGCAGATACCTACCACTCAGGGACGATATCTCATCCGTAGCATATTGGTATTCCGATAATTTAGAGGACACCTATCCGGCATTCCCGTCTAAAAACGACTTAGAAATTATTTAACCCATAGGCAAAAATCATTTCCAAAACGGAAAGAAAGAGTGAAAATATGAAAATCAAAACTCGCGCGTTACCCTATGAAGAGGTTTTAAAGCTACCACGCTTAAAGCACAAAAAGCCACGAAAGCCAAGCCGTTTCCTTGCAACTGTTGTCCGTATAATCTCCGCACCGACCTATAAGAAAATCAAGTTTTCTTATACAACCGAGCGTATGGAGCTTGTAGGAAAAAAAGAGCCATGCCTCATTTTAATGAATCATTCAAGCTTTACCGATATGAAGCTTGCATTCGGCATCTTTTATCCAAGAAGAATGGGAATTGTAACGTCAGTTGATGCTATGAGTGGATTTTTAGGCAAGCTTATGCGCTTTTTAGGTTGCACACCAACACATAAATATGTCCCGGACTTTTCCTTAATCAAGGATATTAAATATATGCTAAAGGAAAATAAAACAAGCGTGCTTATGTACCCCGAGGCAGGCTATTCCTTCGACGGCACCACCACAACTCTACCAAGAAACTTAGGCACACTCTTAAAAAGACTTGATGTGCCTGTTGTAACAGTAATCACACAAGGCGCATTCCACCGCGACCCACTTTATAATATGCTCCAAATCCGCGATGTTAAGGTTAGCGCCCATGTTAAATGTATAGCCACCCCCGAGGAAATTAAGGAAAAATCAGTTGAAGAGCTTGATAAGCTAATTGACGAAGCATTTTCATTTGATAATTTCGCACATCAAAGAGATAACAAAATCTCAATTAAAGAACCTTTCCGTGCTGATGGCTTACATAGAATTTTATATAAATGCCCACACTGTAACAAAGAAAATCAAATGGAGGGCAAGGGCATACACTTAACCTGCCACGCGTGTAAAAAGAGTTGGGAAATGGATGAATTTGGTCAGCTTAACGCTTTAGATGGCGAAACCGAATATCCTCATATCCCCGATTGGTATGCTTGGCAAAGAGACTGTGTCCGCCGCGAAATTGAAAACGGCACGTACTCACTTGATACCGACGTTAATATTTTAGTCCAAGTAAACCTAAACGGCGTTTACGATATCGGTCAAGGCAGATTAACTCATAACGAAAACGGTTTCCACCTAACAAGCGCAGACGGAAAATTAGATTATTCTCAATCCCCTGTATTCACCCATACCCTATATTCTGACTATTATTGGTACGAAATCTGTGATGTAATCGGCATTGGCGATAATACGTTTTCATATTTCTGCTTCCCTAAGGAAAGTGTTTCCGTTACCAAGGCACGCCTTGCAACCGAGGAGCTTTACAAAATCAAAAAGAAAAAACGCACAAACGAAGCAATATAACAAAAAGACCTTTTGATGTTTCAAAAGGTCTTTTTTTTATGAAGAAGCTCTACATATCAAATTTATATAGCACATCTGTATCAAGCTCATAGTCATATAGCCCCACACTTCTTATACACCTGTTTTCATAGGTTATAAAATTATATTCGCATTTTTTTATATCCATACACGAGGCATAAACAGTGTAAACCGCCTTAGATGTGTCTGTAATTATACATCCCTTAGGCACACTTACACCATCCATAATATGAAAAAACCTACCAACACCGTCATTTTCCTTAACAGTGTGATTTTTTAAAAACACACCACGAACAAACCTTGAAGCAGAGGAAAAATCCCCGGGCAACCCAAATCCCCCAAGTCCTCTTGAATAAGCTTCAAGCTCACATTTGCATATCCTATTTTCAGGCGTTTCCCCACCAACACCCATATAGTTAGATAAATTCACTCTGTGATAATCAAAATCAGGACTGTTTGTCATAACCTCATAAGGATTTTTGTGGATTTTTAATCCATTTACTCCACTCTCAACCACAATAGCGGAATTTTTATCCCCTATCATCCAATGTAACGGAGTGGCAGGAAGCGTAGGCGAAAAGCAATCATTTGTAATATTTATATTCTTAAAAATTGAAATAGCATCATTTACAGTATCACAGCTTTTTAGTATATAAGGAATAAGCTCAAATGATGCAATGTTAATTTTTGTATTTCTATACGGCTGATAAATAGCATACTTAGGAAAATTCAGCCCCGCCATGCAAAGCCCCATCTCATTCATTCCATCATAATAAAGCGGCACACCGTTTTCAGTGTGTGCCACACCAATTATGCTGTTTTCCCCACAGTCATTTTCATATAAATACTTAAATTTGTATCCCCGTGGCGTAATTACAATATTTTCCCCATAGCTACATTCTAAATCAAGCGTCCTTCCAAAAAATCCATCATCATAAATCGCAGTACACATAAAATCACCTCAATCTTAATATGCCCACAAAAATAAATATTATAAATACATAGTTGATTTTTGTCAAAATTTGTATTATACTGTATTTACTGAACTGAGATAGTAAAAAACAAGGAGAGTGGAAAAATGACAAAAAGAATTATTGCATTACTATTATTAGTGATTTTGTCCTTAAGTATAATTTCTTGCGAAATGATAACAGGACAATCACCTAATGGCGATGGTTCAAGCAAAGGAGATAACATAAAAATTCCTCTTGTAACGTATTATGATGTTACTTTTGAGACAAATGGCGGAAGTAGCATTAGAACGCAGGAAATCAGGGAAAATGGAAATCTTTCAGAGCCTAATGAACCATACAAGGACCAATATGCCTTTGAGGGATGGTATCTCGACAAGCAGCTTACACAAGCAGCAACGTTCCCATTAACTATTAAAGGCGATACTACACTGTATGCGGGATGGTTGCGCGTAGAGCAGGTTGGGACATGCGATGACGCGAAAATTAAATTCTGGGGAAAGAATGATTTTGCGGCAACCTATTCTATTACTCCATCAGGCTTTGATTTTGATAAGCTTAACAAATTAGGATACAAATTCCAAATAACAGTAACCTATGAAGTTTATTACAAAAAGGACTATGATGTTCCTTTTGATATAGGATATGCAGGTGCTCCAAAATATGAAGCATATGTAATAAACTCTAGAGGCAACGGTTTCGGCGATAGCGACCTATCAACATCCAAGAGTGCTAAAACAAGAACAATAGAGTTTACCGCAAGAATATCAGATATTCAAAACGAAAAGTGGACGCTATCATTTTCAACAGATAATATTCAAAATTTAATTTATTTTGAAAACATAGTTGTAGAATACAAATGTGTAAAATAGCAAAAAAACACACTCAAACGAGTGTGTTTTTTACTATTTAAACTCTTACCACCTTAAAATCGTGTTCGCCAAATATATAAAGATATCCGTCAATATATACTGAACGCATTTGGTTAGGACTTGATTTAATAGGCGTGTTCACAACCTCTAAAAGCTCTCCGTTTGCAAACATAAGAAGTACGTAGCGATAGTTGACGTGTCTGTCTTCATAATCATAATATCCAAATCCAAACATACCGGTATCTCTGTTTATATAGTATGATTTGTAATTTGTATAGTAGCTTGCATTCTTAATCTCATAAGAGCAAACAGACTCAACCTTGCTTTCATTTTCACGGTAAACCTCAACCTTAACGCTTGACCAGTTATCTCCACGACCAATACCAAGTAAATATCCGTCGCCAAGATTTATAAGTGATGTAGAGAAGCCCTCAATATTTCCCGTTTCTTTATAGGTAATATTACTTAAATCGCTTAAATCAAAGAAGAACACAGGGTCAGTTAACTCTACTGCAGTGCATACGTAAGCATAATTTTTGTCAAATCTTACAGAGCGAACAGTTTCTCCCTTAGGTGCAAAATTCTCAACCGAAGCAACAACTTCCCATTTTGCAAGGTCAATACAGTATAAGCTTGCGCTTGTGCCGTTAGACGTATTTAAAATCACATCCTCATTTCCTGCAAAGCTATAAATTTTTTGAGTAGTGGAGCTTGTTGTAGTAACAACTCTTAAAACGCCCTCAAATTCATCAAAGCTGTATCTGTCCTTAATATAACCGTCAACCTTAATTGCACCCTTAACCTCAAATCCCTCATCCCCATAGGAAATACAAGCAATTTCAGTAACGTTCTTTCTTCTTAATGAAAGAGTATCGTCTATTTCCTCATTTAATGTATTTGAAGCATAAATAGCGTTATTCGTAATATAAACGTCATTTGTGAATGAAAGGAAGCTTGCGCAGCCCTTTAAACTTAGTGTATTTTCATCAAGTAAGCTTACAACTGTATAATGCTTGTTAGTTAGCTTTTCAGCACAAGCAATTTTATCCATAGGCACAAGCATTGTTTCAGTATCGTTATCATAGCTTACAGAAGGAACAAACGTTTCCTCATTTGAAAAATCAATATTACTGTAGTACTTAGATGTAATTACAAGTAATCTTCCGTCAACCATTCTTGATGTGTAATAATTACCCTCAATAGAAGCATAGCTCTTAAGCGTAATGTTTTCCACGTTACTTACGTCAAGCGAAACTATTCTTGTTTTCTTGTTACCCATGCCGAGAATTGTTACAGTTTTGCAGTCCTTTGATAAATACATTTCACTATTGTAGGTGTAAAGGCTGATTTCCTCAAGCTTACCGTATTCATTTTCCTTTTCAATGTATGATAAATTAAATTCGCCTACCTTTTCGGACTCATTTTCTGCAATAGAGTAAACTCTTAAAACACCGCTGGATAAATAGTAAATATACTTATCGCTTCTTTTAATAATATCGCCCTCAGTAACGCCCGAAACTTGATTGTCGGTAATCTCATTATACTCTTCATCAACCGAACCGTTACTGTCAGAACCGCCATCAGGAGATGTTGGAGCATCCATATCAACGTTATTATCAAACACACCGCCAACCGCCGCAAACGAGCTTATAATCTTATCAAAATTATTCTTATACTTAGGCTTAACCACGGAAAGTGCATTTATCTTTTCAATAATAGGGAAGTATTCACTATCCTCATACTGTGATATATCAGGCACAGTAGTCTTAAACGGAATAAACAAGAATAAATTAAGCGCCGTTACCATTAAGCAAACACACGCCGCCAAAGCGCCAAATCTTAGCCAATTTATCTTTTTTCTTTTTCTGTTTTGTGGATTTGCTTCTTCTATATACTTATCATCAAGTAAATTCATTTTATCAAGCAATCTTTCATTTTTCATATTACAATTCCTTCCTTTCTCAAAAACTCACGTAATAGCTCACGTGTTCTTAAAAGTGTAACCTTTACCTTGCTTTCGCTAATATCGTAATCATGGGCAATTTCCTTTATGGAGCTTAAATACCAATATCTTCTTACAAAAATCTCTCTTGTCTCTTGTTTTAATGACCCAACAAAAGCGTTTAAAGAATACTTTAATGTAAGCTCATCAGTTAAATTACGCCCATCGCTCTCACTGTCGCCCAAAACCTCATTTAGCTCATCAAGTACAATTTCTACTCCGTCATTTCGCTTCTTAGCCTTGTTTGCATTATACCTGTTTAAAGCAATGTTTCTCACAATCTTACCAACGTAAGCCCGTAAGCTATTCGGTCTATTCGGCGGTATTGAATTCCATGTAGCTAAATAAGTATCATTGACACATTCTTCTGTATCAAGTGTGGAATTTAAAATATTATTAGCAATATAAGAGCAGTATTTTTCATACTTTATCTTGGTTTCTTTTATAGCATTTTCATCCCGCTGTAAATATAACTCAACTATCTTACTATCTTCCATAAAGCTGCCCCCTTTCTTCGTATTTGCACCACAAAACCGTGATACATTTGAAGCACTTCACTCTAATAGACAAAAAATAAAATGCAAAGGTTACAAGAAATTGCAAATTTTTCTAAATTTATTATACCACATTTGCAAAACGATTGCAAATATGTTATAATTTAATGCGAGGTGATAATATGAAATTCCCCAAGCTTAAAAATCCGATTCTTTGTATGATATTATCATATGTAGTGATAATAGTCTGCTTTTATATTCCTGCAATCTTAATCAGTATATTGATTAAGCATCCGTTAGCTATTGTTATAAGCATTATTGCATGCACGTTAGGATTAGCAATTTTTATATTCAAAAATTTAGAAAATTTAACATGTATGGATATAATATTGTCGCAGCTGCATAACTACTATTCTGCACGAAAAAGCTTTGAATGTAAGAAAAACGGAACAAATCCAGAAAAAATAAAAAGCAAAATTTTAAAAAGAGTAAAATTTTTCGGTTTACCCGTTGAACCGTCAACGGTTTCTCCTACTCCCGAAATTATAAAGTACTCTATAAAATCTTCTTGGACAGTACACTATAAAGGCATAGACAAGCTTTTCCTTTCTTATGATTCGAGTTTTCTTGATAATGCTTCATTAGAAAGCATAATGCGATCATCAAAAATAAACGTCAAGCAATATGCAGGTAAGGGCAAAAGAATATTAACTGATCCATGTCAAAAAACATTAAAGGTATCAGTTGCTTCAGTCGTTGTAATATTTGCAGATAAAATTGATGAAAAAATAAGAGAAAATCTACATAAAATATTGTCTGTAAAAAATGGCGATGGAAATTTAGAAGCCACAGTTTTTTTAGTTATTGATTTGGAAAATGCAATTTATTATTTTGATAGTGTAAGAGAATCTTTTATTGGATATAGCGGATATCCTGCCAAAAATAGAGCATACCACATGGTTAGAAAACTTGTTTTTGGTGGCAAAATCAACACTTATGGCAATTACGATTATGTTGATTTACCGAAAGGTCTTAAACGCTACGACAGAGAAAATGATACACTATGGACATTATGGCGTGAATTGAAAAGCGAAATTTTTCATAATAAATCACAAAAGAGAACGTTCAAAAAAATACCAAACGAAAATATTGTATTTGAAGATAATATTATTCAATACAAACTAAATAACAGAGCGGTTGAATGGGCTGCCGAGTTAGATGATAAAAGCAAAAAAGTAACAGTGAAAATACAAAAAATATGGTCATACCCTAATGCATTTGTGATATCTAAAAAAGATATGCAAACAATAAAAAATGAAGTGGAAGAATATTTCGGAACAAAAAATATTACAGTAATCTTTGAGGAATAAAGCAGAACACATTTAGCGTAGCAATACAAAAAAACGGAAATTTTAAAATTTCCGTTTTTGTTATTATATAGTAGCATAAAGCTTATAAAGTTCTGCATACAAGCCGTCTTTTTCAATAAGCTCCTTATGTGTGCCACTTTCCTCAATACCGTTTGCAGTTAACACTAAAATTCTATCAGCATTCTTAATGGT
Source organism: Eubacteriales bacterium (assembly GCA_045632345.1). Classification (GTDB taxonomy): domain Bacteria; phylum Bacillota; class Clostridia; order Oscillospirales; family CAG-272; genus RGIG2000. The sequence goes on from JAZQWM010000027.1 coordinate 99,569, forward strand.
TGTAAGTCTATGAGCAATAGTAATAGTAGTGCGCCCCTTTGATAGCTCCTCAAGTGATTTTTGCACAAGTCGCTCGCTTTCATTATCAAGCGCGCTTGTGGCCTCATCAAGAATAAGTATAGGCGGATTTTTAAGGAACACACGGGCGATAGAAACTCTTTGCTTCTGTCCACCTGAAAGCTTAACTCCACGCTCCCCAACGTAAGTATCATAACCGTTAGGCAACGCTTCAATAAACTCATGAGCCCCTGCAAGCATAGCCGCATTTTTTATTTCCTCAAAGGTTGCATTTTCCTTGCCGTAAGCAATGTTTTCTCTAATTGTGCCTGAGAATAAATAAACGTCCTGTGCCACAACGCCAATATTTTCTCTTAAAGACTTTAACGTTACGTCCTTAATATTTATATCATCAATTAAAATCTCACCGCTTGTCGCCTCATAAAAACGAGGAATAAGCGCGCAAAGAGTAGTCTTACCACCACCGGAAGGACCAACAAGCGCCACACTCTCTCCAGATTTTATACTTAAATCAAGGTTAGTAATAACCTCTCCCTTTTCTGCCTCATAGCTAAATGAAACGTTCTTAAATTCAATTTGACCCTTAACGTCATTAAGATCTATTGCATCATCCTTATCAGAAATCTCAGGCTCTGTGTCCATAATTTCAATAAATCTGTCAATGCCACTCATACCTGTTTCAAATTGCTCGGTAAACTCAATAATTCTTCTAACAGAAGTAAGTAGAGTAGAAACGTAAAGCAAATAAGCCACGTAGTCAGGCGCGCTAAGGCTGCCCTTAACAAGGAAAACACCGCCAACAACCACAACCACAATATACATAAGACCGTCAAGCATTCTTGTGGTAGAATGGAATCTACCCATTGAGTAATATCTTTCTGTCTTTAATTTCAAATATTGACAATTATCTCTATGGTGCTTTTTGTTTTCAAGGTCCTCCTTTGCAAAGGCCTTTGTAACTCTGATACCAAGTAAGCTGTCCTCAATTTGTGAATTTAAGTTGGCAATTTGCTTTTTACTGTCTGCAAAATTTCTTTTTACTGTGCGTCTGAATGTAACCATTGTTATTATCATAAATGGAATAATAGCAAATGTAATTAAAGTAAGAATCCAGTTAGCACGCACCAAAATTATAAATGAAGCAATAATCTTAATTCCTGCAATAAAAAATTCCTCAGGACAGTGATGGGCAAACTCTGTAACCTCAAATAAATCGGTTGTCATTCTTGACATAAGAGAGCCAACCTTAGTGTTGTCATAAAACGAGTGAGATTGCTTTTCAAGATGCGCAAATAAGTCCTTTCGCATATCAGTCTCAATCTTAGCGCCCATAATATGACCGATAGAAATCATAAAATAGTTCGCCCCTGTGTCAATAATTCTTAAAACAATATAGAAAATACCAATTCTTAAAATAAAGTCAATAGTTAGGGTAGCCACATCATTCATAGCCTTGTTTGTAATTTCCTTAACTAAAAGCGGCAATACAATTTCGCAAATAGTAGTAAGCGCCGCAAAAAGCAAATCAACAAAAACTATCCATCCGTATTTTTTGTAATACGGCAAAAATCTTCTTAAAAGTCCGTTTTTCTTTTTACTCAAGTTTTCACCCCCATATTTATTATCAATTTATTTTACATCATAAGAGCTCAAAAGTCAATAAAAAACACGCCATTTGGCGTGTTTTTACATTTTATTAAATATAATATTAATAGTTTTCAGCTTTGATTTCAAAGTAAGCCTGTGGATGTGCGCAAACAGGACAAACCTCAGGAGCCTTCTTACCAACTACGATATGACCGCAGTTAGAGCATTGCCAAATGCAATCGTTATCTCTTGAGAATACAATACCCTCTTCAATGTTTTCAAGAAGCTTCTTGTATCTTTCCTCATGCTCCTTTTCAATCTTAGCAACCTGCTCAAATAAGTAAGCAATATGCTCAAAGCCTTCCTCTCTTGCTTCCTTAGCAAATGTAGGATACATTTCTGTCCATTCGTAGTTTTCGCCCTCAGCAGCATCCTTTAAGTTAAACTCAGTTGCGCCAATACCGTCCTTTAAGATCTTAAACCAAATCTTAGCATGCTCCTTTTCGTTAGCAGCGGTTTCCTCAAAAATCTTAGCAATTTGAACGTAACCATCCTTCTTAGCCTTTGAAGCGTAGTAGGTGTACTTGTTTCTTGCTTCGCTTTCGCCTGAGAAAGCCGCCATTAAATTTTTCTCTGTCTTTGATCCCTTAAGTTCCATAGTAAGATCTCCTTTTAAAATTATTTTTTATTTAAACACAGAGCGATAAATTCATTATACGCGCTCTCGTATTTTTCATTATCAACAATATAGCTCATTCCATGCTCTGCACCCTTAAACGTATGCAGTTGTTTTTTCTCACTCTTACAAGCTTCATAAAGCCTTCTTGACATATCGCACGGTACTAAAGTATCACTCTCACCATGTATAAGCAGTATCGGTATATTAGTATTTTGTACCGATTGATACGCGCTTGACTTGTGCACGTTAAATCTACCGTAAATTAGCGCCCCAAGATAAGCAAAGGGATAAACTAATTTTGCAGGCATCTTAAAGCTCTTGCAAAAATGCATTATAATCTCTTTTGGCGAGGAGTATGGACAATCCGCAATTATTCCCGCCACATTAGATGGCAAATCAAGGTCAGAAGCCATTAAAACAGTTGCACCACCCATTGAAATTCCTGTCAAAATAATAGGACAAGTGTCGCCAAAACGAGAATTTGCATATCTTATCCACTCACGCACGTCATACCTTTCCTTTATTCCAAAGGTAATAGTATTTCCATCGCTTTTTCCGTGTGAGCGCTCATCAATCAAAATAACGTTAAACCCTGATTTTAACGCCAGCATCAGACCGCCGCAAAAATCTCTTATACCGCTGCCGCGATATCCATGGCATAAAATTTGTAATGGTGCGCCCTCATTAGTGTGATAATATCTTCCGTAAAGCGAAGCGCCGTCGTAGGACTTTATATATACGTCCTCATAGCTAATTTCGTTTACATAAGAAATGAGCTCCTTAATGTGATTTCTTGCTTCCTTCTGCTTTTCGCCATCAAAGTGAGCAAGAGTTTGCACCTTTCTTTTAGACGGGGAATAATATGCTACAAAATAGCCACAAAACGAGCCGATAAGTATAACTAAAATAACACCAATAGCTATGTATAAAAATAACATATTTCCCTCACAAATTCATATCACTATAACTATTATATATTTTTCCCACAAAAATTTCAATATATAATTGAAAAATAAAATTTATTGTGCTATTATATATGGCGAAATATATTTCCAGCGTGAAAGGAAATTCCATGGATACTAAAATCAGTAAATCAACGGCAAAGGATAAGTACGCCTTTAGCCGTTTAATGTACGTAATAGAAGCCGCCCTTGAATATTTCATTTCAATCGCAGTAGGTGGCGTTTACCTTGCCAACATCACAAAAACAATCGGTATTTCCGATGCCATAACAGGTATTATTACCGCATTTGTATCTCTTGGCTGCGGCTTTCAAATAATCGCATTGTTTTTAGCACACAAAAAGCCGGTTAAAAAGTGGGTAACGTCAGGACACATCGTTAGCCAAACGCTGTTTGCTTTAATGTACTTTGTACCGCTTCTTGATGTGTCGAAGGAAGCAAAAACAGCAATTTTAATAATTACTCTATTTTTAGCACAAATTATTCATAACGCCATAAACGCTCCAAAAATCAACTGGTGCATGGCTCTTGTTGATGACAAAAAGAGAGGCGACTTTACAGCAAATAAGGAAATAGTTTCCCTTATCGGCGGAATGCTATTTTCCTACGGCTTAGGCGTTTTAATGGATAACTTAGAAAACAAAATTGCCTTTATCGTAGGCGGCGTAATTTTGTTCGTTTTACTTGGTTTACACACACTTACCCTTGTGTTTACCAAAGAAAAGCCAAGCGTAAGCGAAAAAACTGACGTAAAAAAATCAATCGGCGCACTTCTAAAAAACAAAACGCTTTTTAAGGTAATTGTTGTATTTGTAATATGGAATGTTGCCAACTATGCTACCGTTTCATTTAGCGGAGCTTACCAGGTGGGAGCTCTTGGCTTTACAACTACCTTCGCCTCGATTGTAGTAATTATATCAAGCATCTCAAGAGTAATTTTCTCAAAGCCAATCGGTAGATTTGCAGATAAGCACTCCTTCTGCAAAATGCTTTATATCTGCTTTGGTATTGAGGCTATCGCATTTGCAATAAACATATTCACCGTGCCAGAAAACGGCAAAATATTCTATACCACATATAGCATCATCCACGCAATCGGTCAAGCAGGTATCAATAGCTCCATAATTAACCTTGCGTACGATTACGTTGAGGATAACCAAAAAACTGGAGCAGTAGCACTCGTAAATACGTTCTCAGGCTTTGCGGGATTTTTAACTACGTTAGCTCTTAGCCCTTTGGTTGCATATATCCAAAATAACGGTAATACAATTTTCGGTATAAGCATACAGGCTCAACAGCTTCTCTCCGTATTTTCACTTGTGTTCACAATAGTGATTTTAATTTATCTATACACAGTTATAAGCAAAATTCCAAACAAAAGAGAAAGTAAAACAGAACAAAAAAATGCAGAGAAGTCTCTGCCTTTTTTTATTCGTTGTCGTCAATGGCGGCAAAATCCGTAGTTTCTCCGCGCTCAAATTTTTCAATTTCCCTTATGTAAGCGTCAATTTTGTCGCTGTCATCCATTATCTTGCTTGGCGTATCGCTTTCAATGTCTGCAAATTTTGATTCTTCAAAAGAATCGCAAGTATCATCGTTTTCAATAACGTTTTCTTCAAAGTCGTTTTGAACGTCAGCTTCGTTAAAAGAATCTTTCTTTACTTCAATATTCTCTTGATTTTCAACCTCATATTCAAAGTTAGATTCGTTGTAGCAAGCTTCTTCCTCAATAGCTATCTCGTTGACAACCTCATTTTCACATACAGCCTCAGCCTCTAAATTCAGCTCGTTTGCATATGTATTCTCAATAACGTCATCGCTTTCTGAAAAATCATCTTGAACGTTCGTTTCTTCAATTTCGCTAACGCTCTCAGCGCAATCTTCATAAACAGTTATTTCTTCATTTTCAATCTCAGCGCTTTCAATTTCCTCATCAGCACTCACACCGATAACCATAGCTGTGTCGGCACTTTCATTAGAACCTTGGTTGCTTTCCTCGGCTTCATTTTCTTCTTGATTTTCAAGCTCCGCTTCATTAGTCTCGTAATCGTCAAAGTTGATAATCTTATAAGGCTTTGAAATAATAGCGTTAGAAACGTCAAAGGTGGACGGCTTGATTTTGTCAAACATGCCGAAATGAACAGGAACGCAAAAACGAGCTTGAATTTTCTCGGCAAATCTTTTTGCATCAGCTACGTTCATGCTACCAAATTCTCCGTTAATAGGCAAAAACGCAGCATATATATCGCTTGGTAAATTATCAAGAACTATCTTGCTATAAAGGGTATCTCCTGCAACGTAATATTTTTTGCCGTTTGTAAAATCGGTAATAACTACGCCGAAAGCTGTTTTATCATCGGTTTTTGCAGGAACAGCTTGTATGTTAACGTTGCCAACAGTCCATTCGGAATACTTTTCAAACATAATGTGGTTGGCATGAGCCATTGAAGGAGCGGTTGTAATTTCATCATAAACAGATTCACAAGAAAGAATAGTAACTCTCTTTTTTCTGCCTGTATGCTTTAAAAGCTTCTCGATAGAAGCGTTGTCCGCGTGGTCCGAATGACAGTTAGTCAAAATTATAATATCAGGCTTAGCTCTGAAAAGCTTTCTATTAATTTTTGTTTTTCTTGTGAATTCGCTATCAACCTTTGATAACGAATCGGTTAGATATGGGTCAATCATGATTTTTATGCCGTCAAAATCGAATAATAGACCACTCTGACCAAGCCAAAGTAATTTCATAAAATTCTCCTAAAAATAGAATACGCAACTATATAATAGCACTAAATTATCAACTTTTGTTGAATTTTTTGAAATTTTTTCAAAAAACATTGATAAAAGAAATACTATACTGTATAATATAGTAACGAAAGGAGGCAGAAAATGAAAATATATGATTTAAAAACAATGCAGGAATGCGAAATTAACAGCGAAACAGCAGTAGCTCTCGGAACGTTTGACGGATGCCATTTAGGTCATATGTCCGTTATAAGATCTGCCTTCCAAAAAGCGAAATTGCTTAAAATTAAATCACTTGTCTATACCTTTGACGAAATTCCAAAATCAAAAAGCAACAATCAAATAAAAGCTATTCTGACCATTGAAGAAAAAATCAAATTTATTCGCAAAAGCGGTATTGATTATATTGCTATTGATAGCTTTGATTCAGTTAAGGACATTGAGGGGGACGTTTTTGTTGAAAGTATTTTAAAATCTCAGCTGAAAGCAAAATGCGTGTCCTGCGGATACAATTATCGCTTCGGTAAAAACGCAAAATACACAGGCGAGAATTTAAAGAATTTTTTCAAAAATAGCAGGGAATGTGTAGATATTTGCCAAAAGATAAGTGTGAATAACGAGGATGTAAGCTCAACTCTAATCCGTCAAAAAATCAGCAACGGAAGCGTTGAGAATATTTTAGAATATAGCGCTCCTTACTCAATTTACGCTAAGGTAATTGAGGGTAAAAAACTAGGCAGAACAATCGGTATTCCCACAATAAACCAGCAAATTCCAAGCGAAAAAATAACGCCTAAGAAAGGCGTCTATATAACTGAATGTGAAATAGGAGAGGACGTGTATCCGTCAATTACCAATGTGGGCTTGCGCCCAACCGTAGAAAACACCGACAAGGAAAACATGGAAACCTACATAATAGATTATGACGGCAACCTGTATGGCTCCTTTATTCGTGTCAACTTCTACAAAAGGCTCAGAGACGAAGTGAAATTCGGTTCTCTTGAGGAACTAAAGGCTCAAATCCAAAAGGATATAGAGGAAGCAAAATCATACTTTAAATAAAGAAAAGGACCTGACAAAAGCGCCCCACGGGGTCAGCGCTAAAGCCAATAAAGGTCCTTTGTTTATATTATATACAAACTAATAAAAATTATACTATAATATGAATAAAAGTTTACAAAAAAGACTTGCATTTATATATAATTTATGGTAAAATACACAGTAGAGAATAATAATTAAACCGTGAGGAGAACAAAATGAAAAGAATATTATCTCTTATTCTAATCGTGCTTATGTTAGTTCCTTGCCTTGCAGTATTTGCAGGTGCTAAAGAATTAAATACTGAGTACAGAAACTTTGCTTTGGATATGGGCTCATATGCTTCATCTATCTGGAACAACGATAGTGATCCAAAGTACATAAACAATGACGTATTATCAAGCTCTTACCAATTCTGGCGCCCTGATGCGGTAGGTCGTAACCCTGCTATTGATGACCAAAATCAATACTGTGGTCTTAAGTCATCAGGTCAGTATTATTTGCTTCAGGAAATGAAAATTTATGTTGATATTGATACACCTGACAATAATATCTGTTACACAGTCCAAGCTCTTGTTCTTGGTGAATGGATAAACATCGGTAAGGCATATAACCAATCTGCAGAAAGAGTAACAGGTCATGGCCGTGAGGATTGGTTAGGCGTTGTTACGATCGACGTTGAAGACGTTGTAACAAGAGAGGTTCGTGTATTAGTTACCGAATGGGGTAGATGGAGCGTTGGCAACGAAGGTAAGGATAAGGAACAAGCTCCTGGCTCAGCATGGCATGACTGGTGGAGAGTTCCAATCGTTCACGAGGTTCAAGCTTGGGGCGTTGAATCATTACCACCACCGTGGGACGTACCATCAGGTGCTGTTCTTTCTACAAATGCATGTCTCGGTGGCATGGCTGATGCAACGTCATCAAACACATTCTTAAATATTTATCCTGCACTTGCAACTGACGATAACAAGCTCCCAACAACTACTACACCAAGACCTTATTGGCAAGCTGGTAAGAAGGGTGGCGGTCAGTCTGTATGGACAGAATTCGACAGAGCATACGATATAGATAACATTACAGCTAACTTCGGTGGCTCTGCAGATGGTATCGAAATGACATATGATGTTCAAGTGTTAGTTAATGGCGTTTGGGAAAACCTTGTTCAAGGACTTAAAGTAACGTCAACACTTGACCCACAGGAAGATACAGTAATTGCTGAATTTGATACACCTAAGAATATTTCTGGCGTTAAGTTTATCTTTACAGAGGTAACAGGCGGTAATGCGCTTCTTACAGAAATGGGTGCTGAAATCAATCCTGAATATAAGGTTTGGGATGAAGAAAGACAAGATTACGTAGATGCTAATAAGTGCGTATTCTTAAGAGACTACATGACAGCAAACAGAAAGCAATCAACAGCTGTTGGTAACCTTGCTGTATTCGGTTCTGCATATGCTTCATCAGTTATGTCATACGCTAATATCGCATCAGTTGACTACATCAATGATGGTGGTACTGCAAGAAATGAAGACTTCTCATGGTTTGCTGAAACCTTTGAAAAGGGCGCATATTGCGGTGTTATTCTAAAAGAAGCTTATAACGTTGATAAGGTTATTTTATACTTTAATGACCCAGTTACAGGCGATGTATCCGGTACAAACGTAATGGAAGTTGACATTCAAGTTAAGAACGCAAACGGCGAGTTTGTAACAGTTAAATCCGGTGTTACATCTTATGACCAAACAAAGCGTGAGTATGTAGTATCAGTTCAATTTGATGCTCCTGTATTAACAGATGACGTTCGTATCGTTTACCAATCTAACGGTATGGTGTTCCCATACATCAAGGAGCTTGAGGTTTACAGCAGCGAGTTCTTCTACGGTGCATACTTAGGATACCAAATCGGTCAAAGAGTAAACGGTGGTAAGGCTCCAAACGTACTTGAAGATTTTGCTAAGAAGTCTCCAATTCCACGTTCAAACTACCTTGATAAGATTTCACCTATTCAATACTTTGAAATTCCAAGCACGTCAATGCTCCGTGCAACTCAGCTTGATAAGCTTGCTCCAATTCAATACTTCAACGTAATGAATAATCATGGTATTAAGGCTCTTGCTTGGATCTAATTAAACAAATAGAGCTCTCTCAAATTGAGAGAGCTTTTTGCTTTTTCTTTATTATATAAAAGCAATATAAAATCCCACCTGCAAAAGCAAGTGGGATTTATTCTAATATTCAAATTTAATTGTTTGATTTAACTCGGCAGACTTAAATGCATGCTCCATGATTCTCATATCAAGGCGCATTTGCTCGTGCGTTACTAGCTGAGTAACTTCGCCGTCAATAGCTTTTACCACGTTGCGATAATAATCGTGTACGTCGCTCTTTGGAATGTCAATCTCATATGTATCCATTGTGATGCTATCTCTTGGAGCCATAGTCTTAGTAAGTCCCGCCGCAGTTTGTACAGGAATAACCTCGCTTTCATGCCAATGCTTGCATTTTGCGATTTTTCCCTTCTTTTGCCAATCCTCAATTATCATTGTGCCATGCTCGCTCTTCATATAGAATCTTGGTAGAGCAATGAAGTTGTACGTACCAACCTCAACAAATGCAACAGCTCCACTCTTAAACGTAATTGTAAGATAGAAGCCGTCATCAACCTCTTTATTAGTAATGTTGGTAATTGTACAGTTAATTGTATCAATTACGTCATTCTTATAAACCAACATAAGTTGGTCGATTAAGTGAATACCCCAGTCAAGAATCATTCCACCACCCTGAGCCTTAGTGCCTCTCCAGTCGGAAGGAATACCGCGTGAGCCATGAATTCTTGATTCAATGCGAAGTGGCTTTCCAATCTCTCCACTATCGCAAACCTTTTGAATCGCTAAATAGTCAACGTCCCAACGTCTGTTTTGATGTACCGTAAAGAGCTTACCATTCTTGTTTGCACATTCAATCATCTCATCTAAGTCAGATGAAGAAAGAGCAACAGGCTTTTCGCAAATTACATTCTTTCCTGCATTAAGACAAGCTAAAACAACCTCTAAATGCACATCGTTAGGAATAGCAATAGTAACAAGCTCAACGCTCTTATCATTTAATAATTCATCAAGTGAGCCGTATGCGTAAATGCCGCGGCTGCTTGCTAAATCTCTTTTCTTTATATCAATATCCCAAATACCGGCAAGCTCTAATACATCGCTCTTTAAAGCGTGATTAACGTGCCAAGAGCCCATTCCGCCGTATCCGATAACTGCAAATTTCTTTTTCATAAAAACCTCATTTTGCCATTAGCTTAGCGTACTATAATATATAATATATACATATAACATTATAACAGTTATTTAAAAAAAGTCAATACAAAAACATAAAAAAACACGCTTAAAACAAAAATACACGCTCCTAGGAGCGTGTATTTATATTTATTAGTGAACGATGCACTTTTGTGTGTCCTTATCAAAGATATGAATTCTTGAAACCTCAATAGCAACCTTAATTTTGTCGCCAGCTCTTGCTTGTGAACGTGATGAAACTCTTGCAGTAGCAGCTTGCTCGCCAACAGAGAGGTAGAGGTAAATTTCAGCACCCATAAGCTCAGTTACGTCAACGTCAACGTCAATTACGTTGTCCTTCATTGAGTTAAGGAAAATTTCCTCATCGTGAATGCACTCTGGACGAATACCGATGATAACCTCTTTACCCATGTAGTATCTAAGAGCAGGATCATTACCCTTGTCCTCAGGAAGCTTAAGAGAGTGTCCTTCAAATTCAACGTAAACACCGTCAGACTTCTTGTCAAGCTTAGCGTTGATGAAGTTCATTTGTGGAGTACCGATAAATCCAGCAACGAACATGTTAGTTGGCTTGTCGTAAAGGTTTTGTGGTGTATCAACCTGTTGGATAAGACCGTCCTTCATAACTACGATACGTGTAGCCATTGTCATAGCCTCAACCTGGTCGTGAGTTACGTAAACGAATGTTGTACCAACCTTTTGGTGAATCTTTGTAAGCTCAGTTCTCATTGTTGCACGGAGCTTAGCGTCAAGGTTTGAAAGTGGTTCGTCAAGTAAGAATACCTTAGGATTTCTAACGATAGCACGGCCTAAAGCAACACGCTGCTTCTGACCACCTGACATAGCCTTTGGCTTTCTGTCAAGTAATTGAGTGATGCCGAGGATTTCAGCAGCCTCTTCAACTCTACGCTTAATTTCTTCCTTTGGTGTCTTTCTTAATTTAAGACCGAACGCCATGTTTTCATATACTGTCATATGTGGATAAAGAGCATAGTTCTGGAAAACCATCGCAATATCTCTATCCTTAGGAGCGATATCGTTCATAAGCTTATCACCTATGTAAAGCTCTCCTTCTGTGATTTCTTCAAGACCTGCGATCATACGAAGAGTAGTTGACTTACCGCATCCGGAAGGACCAACGAAAATGATAAATTCCTTATCCTTGATTTCAAGACAGAAGTCTGATACGGCTGTAACGCCGCCTGGATATTTCTTGTAGATGTGCTTAAGTGATAAACCTGCCATTTTAAAATCTCCTTGCCTTTAGGCGTAAAATTAAGGCTCTAAAACAAGCCTAACTGTGTTTTTATATGTAATTTAGACATACTTTTGTATGATAATATTATAACAGATAACTGTAAAAAAATAAATAGCTTTTTTGCACAAACTTTATATAGCTATTTTGTATATTTTGCACAAAAACGCACTATGCTTTTTTACACTCGCCCCGTTTTTTGTTTATTTTGACAATAATGCAAATCACCTCAAAAATGAGGCAATTTGCATTACGTATTTAATTATAATTTCATTGTAAGGCCGATACGCTTCTTATTTACGTCAACGCTCTTAATTTTAACTGTTACGATATCGCCAACACTAAGGGCCTCAGATGGATGCTTGATGTACTTTTCAGAAATTTCAGATACGTGAACAAGACCGTCCTGGTGTACGCCGATATCAACGAATGCGCCGAAGTCAATAACGTTTCTTACAGTACCTGTCATAATCATGCCTTCCTTTAAATCCTCCATGCCAAGAACGTCATCGCGGAGAATAGGAAGTGGTAATGAATCACGCACGTCGCGACCTGGCTTTTCAAGCTCGCCGATAATATCAAGTAATGTTGGTTCACCGATTTCAAGTTCCTCGCTAAGCTTCTTTGTGCCGTATCTTGTACACTTAGCTCTGATGTCGCCAAGACCGTTGCCAACGCTTTCAAGAGTGTAATCAAACTTAGCAAGTAATGCTTTTGTAGCATCGTATGCCTCAGGGTGTACGCCTGTGTTATCAAGAATTTCCTTAGAGTCTGGAACTCTTAAGAAGCCTGCGCATTGCTGGTATGCCTTAGCGCCGATCTTTGGAACCTTAAGAAGCTGACTTCTCTTAGTAAATTCGCCGTTTTCCTCGCGGTATTTTACAATGTTCTTTGCAGAAGCGGTGTTAATACCGGAAATGTATGAAAGAAGTGAATATGAAGCTGTATTTATGTCAACACCGATACGGTTAACGCAGTCCTCAACAACGCCGCCAAGAGCCTCATCAAGTCTTGCAGGCTTCATATCGTGCTGATATTGTCCAACACCGATTGACTTAGGGTCAATCTTTACAAGCTCAGCAAGTGGGTCCTGTAAACGTCTTGCAATAGATACAGCAGAACGTTGTGTTACGTCAAAATCAGGGAATTCCTCTGCGCCAAGCTTGGAAGCAGAGTAAACTGAAGCGCCTGCCTCACTTACCATAATATACTTTCTGTCGCCGTCAATTTCCTTAAGTGTGTTAGCAATAAAGATTTCGCTTTCCTTTGAAGCTGTACCGTTACCGATAGCAACAACGTCAACACCATACTTCTTAATAAGCTTAGTAACAATCTTCTTTGAGCCCTCAATATCCTCCTTTGGCTTTGTAGGATAGATAACTGCAGTATCGATAACCTTACCTGTTTTATCAACAACCGCAAGCTTACAGCCTGTTCTGTAACCAGGGTCATAGCCAAGAACTGTCTTGCCCTTAAGTGGAGCGCCCATTAAAAGATTCTTTAAGTTGTCAGAGAAAAGCTTAATAGCACCCTCAGATGCATTATCAAATAAATCAGTACGAATTTCTCTTTCAATAGAAGGAGCAATAAGTCTGTCATAGCCATCAACGATAGCTGATGCAATATATTCCTTTGCAGGACTTGATGAATTAGTAATTATATGTGAAAATAGATAATTTAAAATGATTTCGCTTTCAATTTGAACGTCAACCTTTAAGAATTCTTCCTTTTCGCCTCTGTTAATAGCAAGAACACGGTGTCCTGGAATTTTCTTAATGCTTTCGTTATAATCATAGTAGGACGCGTAAACTGAATCCTCTTCCTTGTTTTGCTTAGAAACAATCATACCGTGGTCGAAGGTTAATTTTCTTATTGCTTTTCTAAAATCAGCATTATCTGAAATATCCTCAGCAATAATGTCCTTAGCACCGTTAATTGCATCCTCAGCAGTTGCAATAACCATCTTCTTGTCAAGGTCTTCGCTCACGTTAATGTAGTCCTCAGCAATAACCATAAGATCCTTTTCGTAAGAATCTCTTTGCTCCATAATAAGCTGTGCAAGTGGCTCAAGCCCCTTCTTTCTGGCAAGAGAAGCTCTTGTCTCTCTCTTTGGCTTGTAAGGTCTATAAATATCCTCAACCTCAGTTAAAATGGTAGCGTTCTTAAGTGCTTCCTCAATTTCAGGGGTTAATTTGCCTTGACCGTCAATAAGAGCGCGAACCTCTTCCTTTCTTGCTTCAAGGTTGCGAAGATACTTAAGTCTTTCATCAAGTGTACGAAGTACAGTATCGTCAAGAGAGCCTGTAACCTCTTTTCTGTAACGCGCAATGAAAGGAATTGTATTACCCTCATCAATAAGGGCAACAGTAGCTTCAACCTGTCCTACCTTTAAATTTAATTCTTTAGCAAGTTCATTAATAATATCCATTTTCTTTTTCTCCGTTTTTGCAAAAATTTTGTTTCAATTTAATTGTGTTTTAAAATCGTAAATTACTTTTCTAAGTAATCCTTTACGAAATATGTGTGAGTATGAGCATTATTGCCGAATTTATCACGAATTGTAACTCTGAAATAAACGTCGCTTTCTCTTAAATCAAATACAGCGCTTGTAATAGTTTCATTTTCAGGAGCAGTCTTATGTCTGTCGTTTCTGCCGTAGCCGTTAATTACAATGTTTTCAACGGGGGTGCACTCAATGTAAATCTTATTATCCTCAACGTATAACGCTTTAAACTGAGGTGGATTGTCTCTACCGCTTGCGCAGTAAATATGTCCCTTTTCCATAGCCTCAATAACCTGATCGTACTTTAATTCCTTAGCACCAATAAACGTTGAGCCACCAAAGGATTCTCTTACACTGTCGCCATGGTTATGGTTGTCATCGCCCATAGTGCAAACAAGATTAAACATACCGTTTCTTACCATATCATCATAAATGTAAGGACAGTATTCGCTTCCTGTCTCAAGCTCCGTTGCATAGTTAAGAATTTCAAGTCCCCAAAGACCTTCCATGTTGATATAATCCTCACGCTCATTAAGTGACCAATATGGGTGGTTAAGCTGAACTAAAAATCCTGCCTCATTACAACGCTTGATTATTTCGTTGATTCCTTCCTTGGAATATTCTCTGAAATAGCCGTCACATTTTGTATCTGGATAACGGTCTCTTAATATCCATTGCTGCTCAATAGCAGTAGCAGGCATAAATGTGTTGTGCGGATCCTTTGAGAAAATATTTAAGTGAACACACTTTTTACGTACCCATTCATTTGTTTCAACGTCAAAAATCTTAGGGAATTTTGGCTTTGCTTCATTTACTGCATACTCGCTACTGGTAAGTGCTAAAAACTCATCATCATTTAAATCAGAGTGATCAAGTAAAACGTCATGGTCAGTATAAGCCACAATAGAATATCCGTGGTTCTTATATACTTCCTTTACTTTTTCAGGTGTGTAAGCACCGTCGGAGTGAACTGTATGACAGTGGAAGTTTGCTCTGTACCAATTCACGTCAGTGGGTAATAAATACTTTTTCATTTATAATCTCCTTAGCTTAAAAAATCCTCAACTTTATAGTAATGTGTATGTGCATTGTTGCCATATTTGTCTCTTACAGTTATACGGAACATAATATCCTGCTTATCAAGCTTAAACTCAGCATGAGTAACCTCTTGTCCCTCAGTATTGTACGGACGAAAGCTTCTTCCCAAACCCGTTAAAATAACGTCAACAGCAGGAGAGCAATCAACCTTAATTACATTATCCTCAACGTAAAGAGCATTAATCTTAGGCGGATTTTTACCGCCTGCACAGTAAAAATTACCTGTTTCTAGGGACTCCATAATTTGCTCGTACTTTAATTCTTTAGCGCCAATAATAGTCGATCCGCCAAATGAACGGTCAAGACTTCCACCACGGTTGTGGTTATCATCGCCCATATTGCAGAATAAATTATAGTTACCGTTTCTTACCATATGGTCGTAAATGTAAGGACAGTATTCAGCACCCGTTAGTCTCTCAGTAGCATAGTTAAGAATTTCAAGAGACCAAAGACCCTCAATGTTAAGATAATCGCTCATATCGTTAAGAGACCAATTAGGATGGTTTAATGAAACTAAAAATCCGTTATCATTCAACCTCTTTATCATTTCATTTATGCTTTCAATAGTATATTCTCTGTGATAATTATCACAGTCTATTTCGCCAATATCTCTGCCTTGCGCTCTCCACCACATATCAAAAAGAGTATTATCCGTAGCAGGATGGAAAGTGTTATGCGGATCCTTAGAGTAAACACCTAAGTGAATTACCTTTCTTCCGCACCAATTGTCCTCATTACCCTCAGGTAGTACAAAGGACGAAACCGTATCATCAACAGAGAATTCACTTGACGTAATTGCCAAAAATTCGTCATCGGTTAAATCTGAATGATCCCTTATAAGCTCATGATCAGAATATGCTACAATAGAGTAGCCCATTTCCTTGTATGCATCCTTTATTTCCTCAGGAGAGTAGTATCCGTCGGAAATAGTGGTGTGACAATGCATATTTGCCCTATACCAATTGTATTCGGGGGAAATAATATATTTTTTCATAAATTAGCTTAAATAGTCCTCAACCTTATAGAAGTGAGTATGCGCATTGTTACCATACTTGTCTCTTACGGTAACACGGAACATAATATCCTGAGGATCAAGTCTAAATTCCGCATGTGTAAACTCATAATCCTCTGTAATATAAGGACGGAAGTTTCTGCCTAAGCCTGTTACAATTACGTCAACGGCAGGAGAACAGTCAACCTTAATTATATTATCCTCAACGTAAAGAGCCTTAATCTCAGGTGGGTTTTTACCGCTTGCACAGTAGAATTCGCCCTTTTCAAGTGCATTCATGATTTGATCGTACTTTAACTCCTTAGCACCGATAATAGTTGAACCGCCAAATGAATGGTCAACACTTCCACCACGGTTGTGGTTGTCGTCGCCCATGTTACAGAATAAATTAAAGTTGCCCTGTCTTACCATATGGTCATAAATGTAAGGACAGTATTCAGCGCCTGTTAATCTTTCAGTAGCATAGTTAAGAATTTCAAGTGACCAAAGACCCTTAATGTTAAGGTAATCATCCATATCGTTAAGAGACCAGTTAGGATGGTTAAGTGAAACTAAAAATCCCTTTTCGTTAAGTCTCTTAATTGTTTCGTTTATGCTTTCTAAAGTATATTCGCGCCAGTAACCGTCACAATCAATTTCACCAATATCCTTACCGTTGCTTCTCCACCAGTTAAAGCTGTCATTGTGGGTAGCAGGGTGGAATAGGTTGTTTTGGTCCTTAGCATAAACACCAAAGTGAAGAACCTTCTTTGAACGCCAAGCATCCATATGCTTTCCCTCTGGAATTTCAAAGCAAGGCTTGTTATCATTTATTGAAAATTCACTTGACGTAATCGCCAAGAATTTATCATCAGTTAAATCATTATGCTCTTTAATAATCTCATGGTCTGTATATGCAACAATGGAGTATCCCATGTCCATATAGAGCTTCTTTACTTCCTCTGGAGAATAATGTCCGTCTGAAACGGTAGTGTGGCAGTGCATGTTTGCTCTGTACCAGTTTAATCCCTCAGGTAAAATGTACTTTTTCATTGTTCGTTTATCTCCTC
Source organism: Eubacteriales bacterium (assembly GCA_045632345.1). GTDB lineage: Bacteria > Bacillota > Clostridia > Oscillospirales > CAG-272 > RGIG2000. The sequence continues at coordinate 116,814 of JAZQWM010000027.1, forward strand.
ATAAAAATCTTTCACGTTATAATAGTTGGTGTGGGCGTTATTTCCGTACTTATCTCTTACGGTAATACGGAAGAATACGTCCTCAGGTCTTAACCTAAACTCAGCGTGAGTAATATCCTCCCCGCTTACGTTTCTAAACCTTCTGCAATATCCCGTTACCATAACGTCGGTAGCAGGAGAGCAGTCAACCTTAATTATATTATCTTCAACGTAAAGAGCGTGAATTTTAGGCGGATTTTTACCGCTTGCACAGTAGAAATTGCCATTTTCCATACATTCAATAATATTTTCATATGTAAGCTCAGTAGCACCAAAGAATGTAGAGCCACCAAAGCATAATTCCGTTTCGCCACCGCTGTTGTGATTATCATCGCCCATTGTGCAGCGTAAATTATACATGCCGTTTCGTACCATATCGTCATATATGTAAGGGCAGTATTCAGCGCCGGTTAATCTTTCGTTTGCGTAGTTGAAAATTTCAACCGACCAAAGCCCCTTTAAATTTATGTAATCATCATGCTCATTAAGGGACCAGTTAGGATGATTCAGCTGAACTAAGAATCCCGCCTTATTAAGACGTTTGATAGCTTCATTTATGCTTTCCTTTGAAAAGCTTCTGTGATATCCGTCGCATTTGCCTGTGTTACGCCATTTACCTCTTTGAGGCCATAACGAATATTCATCGGCCGCCACCTGAAACTCATTGTGCGGATCCTTTGAATAAACGTTAAGATGCATAACCTTGCTTCTGCGCCAATCATCATCTATCTTTGTTTGCTCATTTGCAAATCCACCGGTGTAAAGCTCCGGATAATACGTTCCGTCAGCATATACCGTATATTCACTTGATGTAATAGCTAAAAAGCTATCATCATTTAAGTAAGAGTGGTCAAGCAAAATATCATGGTCCGTAAAAGCTACGATAGAGTAGCCCATCTTTTGATATTCCTTTTTTATCCTGTCGGGAGTGAAGCTTCCGTCGGATATATTGGAATGACAATGCATATTTGCCCTGTACCAATTTACGTTGTTTGGTAAAATATATTTTTTCATTTTTTATCCTTTATTTACCGCCGTTTATAAATAGCGCTTCCTCAGCCTCAGTTAAATATCTCCACTCTCCGCGCTCAAGTGAGCTATCAAGCTTAATACCGCCAAAGGACAATCTTTCAAGGTATGTAATCTTATTGTCAACCGCCTCAAGCATTCTTTTAATTTGATGGTATTTACCCTCAGTTAGCGTAATTTCTCCGCTTGTTTCATCATACATTGAAATCTTACATGGCTTAGTGAAATATCCGCCAATATCAACACCGCTTTCAAGCGCTTTAACGTTGTCAGACGTGAGAGGGAGCTTACATTCGAATTTATAAATTTTGTCAACGTGGTGCTTAGGAGAAAGACACTTATGCGCGCTATCTCCATCGTTAGTTAAAATAACTAAACCGAGAGTGTTTTTGTCAAGTCTTCCGCAAGGAAATAAATTTAACCTTCTTTCCTCGTCAGGAAGTAAATCAAGAACAGTTTTTTCTCTATCATCATCGGTGGCGCTTACGTATCCCTCAGGCTTATTTAACATAATGTAAGCGTATTTTTTGTAGCTTACAGTAACGCCGTTTACACATATAACGTCTTTATTTTCATCAATATGTATATCTGCTTTTTTGATAATAACGCCATTTACGGTAATTTTACCGCTTCTTGCCAGCTTGCCGCTTTCGCTTCGTGAGGCTTTGCCCATGTTAGATAAAAATTTATCAAGACGCATACAAAAATCACCTACCAATTCACGGTATATTATACCATACTTTTTATATAAAGTAAATAATATTTTATTATTTTATAGGCTATTTTTTTACCCTTATCACAATTTAATATTTTTTTAATAAATATGTTGATTTTGCAACAAAAATAATGTATAATAGATACGAAAAATTTTTAATTCGAGGAGAATACATATGATTTATTCAAAAGAAGTAGAACACATGTGTACAGTTGCCAAGGGACCTAAGCACGGTCCAGCTCCAATTCCTGAAGAAGGCAAATGGGTAATGGCAAAGCAAATCACAGACATCTCAGGCTACACACACGGTATCGGTTGGTGTGCACCACAACAAGGCGCTTGTAAGCTTTCACTTAACGTAAAAGACGGTATCATCGAGGAAGCTCTCGTTGAAACTATCGGTTGCTCAGGTATGACTCACTCTGCAGCTATGGCAGCAGAAATTCTTCCTGGCAAAACATTACTTGAAGCTCTCAACACAGACTTAGTTTGCGACGCTATCAACACAGCTATGCGTGGGCTCTTCCTCCAAATCGTTTACGGTAGAACACAATCTGCTTTCTCTGAGGGCGGTCTTGTTATCGGCGCAGGTATGGAAGACTTAGGTAAGGGTGCTCGTTCAATGGTAGGTACAATGTACGGTACTAATGCAAAGGGCGTTCGTTACCTTGAAATGACAGAGGGCTACTGCACAAGAATGGCTCTTGACGAAAACGACCAAGTTATCGGTTACGAATTCGTATCTCTCGGCAAAATGACAGACTTCATCAAGAAGGGCATGGAGCCAAACGAGGCTTACAAGAAGTCAATGGGTACATACGGCAGATTTAACGATGCAGTTCGTTACATCGACCCAAGAGAAGAGTAAGGAGGACTGAAAAGATGGCATTATTTGAAGGATATGAGAGAAGAATTGATAAAATCAATGCAGTTCTCGCTGAATATGGTATTAAGTCCGTTGAAGAGTGTAAGGAAATCACTCTTGCAAAGGGCATCGACTGTGACAAAATCGTAAGAGAAACACAGCCAATTTGTTTTGAAAACGCAGTTTGGGCTTACACAGTAGGCGCAGCTATCGCTATTAAGAAGGGTTGCACAAAGGCTGCTGACGCTGCTGCTGCAATCGGTATCGGTCTCCAAGCATTCTGTATCCCTGGCTCAGTTGCAGAGAACAGAAAGGTTGGTTTAGGCCACGGTAACCTCGGTAAGATGCTTCTTTCTGAGGAAACAGAGTGCTTCTGCTTCTTAGCAGGTCACGAATCCTTCGCTGCTGCTGAGGGCGCTATCAAAATCGCTCTTAACGCAAACAAGGTAAGAGTTAAGCCATTAAGAGTTATTCTTAACGGTCTTGGCAAGGATGCCGCTATGATCATTTCAAGAATCAACGGCTTCACATTTGTTGAAACAGAGTTTGACAACGCTACTGAAGAGGTTAAGGTTGTATCTGAAACTCCATACTCAAAGGGTCCAAGAGCAGACGTTAAGTGCTACGGCTCTGACAGCGTTCCAGAAGGCGTTGCTATCATGAGACTTGAAAACGTTGGCGTATCTATCACAGGTAACTCAACAAACCCAACAAGATTCCAACACCCAGTTGCAGGCACATACAAGAAGTGGTGTAACGAAAACGGTGTTAACTACTTCTCGGTTGCTTCAGGCGGCGGTACAGGTAGAACACTTCACCCAGATAACATGGCTGCAGGTCCTGCTTCCTACGGTATGACTGACACAATGGGTAGAATGCACGGCGACGCTCAATTCGCTGGCTCATCCTCAGTTCCAGCTCACGTAGAAATGATGGGTCTTATCGGCGCAGGTAACAACCCAATGGTTGGTATGACTGTTGCTGTTGCAGTTGCTGTAGAAGAAAGCTGCAAATAATTTAACGTAAAAAACAACCACAGGCTTAGCCCTGTGGTTATTTTTTATATAAAATAGTAGCATTTTATTGAAAACAACTTTGATGTATGATATAATGTTAAAAAATAAAAACAAGGACAAACCAAATGACAAAATTTATTATCGTGCGACACGGACAAAGCAAGGCTAACAAAGAGGGGTACCTAGTTGGAAATATGGAAGCGCCGCTTTCTGAATTAGGCGAAAAGCAAGCAAAAGCCGTAAGTGAATATATTTTAAGCACCTATAAAGTGGACGTAATCTACTCAAGCCCACTTTCACGAGCGTGTAATACTGTAAAAGGCGTTGCAGACGCATTAAATTTACCTATTATCACTTCAAACGAGTTAACAGAATTTTATTTTGGTAAATTAGAAGGCTTAACTCTTGAGGAAATAAAAAATAACCACGATGATAGCTATAATAAATGGGCAAAGGATCCAGGAGTGTTTATTCCACCAGAGGGCGAATCTATGACACATCTACAAGAAAGAGTAGTGAAAAAGCTTAAAGAAATAGGCAAAAAGGAAGATGGAAAAACTGTCCTTATCGGCTCACACTCCTCAGTAATCCGCGCTCTACAATGCTACGTTCAAGGACTGCCTTTGTCAAAAATGAAAAACACCCCATGGGTAGTAAACGCTTCTTTGGCAGAAATCAATTTTGACGGAGAAGACTTCTACATTTACAAATATGGCTTTGATGCACATCTTGAATGCTTGAATAAATAAAAATCATAGAATAATATTTTGTGCTAAAATAAATATATCAAATTGAAAGGAGCAGCCGTATGAGAAAAGCTATATTACTTTTTACAATATTTATAGTACTTTCTATTTTTATTTGCTCCTGCGCTGATACAACACCTACAGATACGGATAACGTTGAAAACGATAAGGCTGCAATCCCTGCTACAATAGACGTTTTAAAGATAGGCAAGGCTGATTGCATTGTAATAAATACAGGCTCAAAAATTGTAATGATAGACACAGGGGAAGAGGAAAATCTACATGATATAGAGTCGTACATGACCTATAACAACTATCAAAAGATTGACACTCTCATTCTCACACACTACGATAAAGACCACATAGGAAGCGCCAGTGAGGTAATTTCTAAGTATAACGTAACAACGGTCATTGAGACTCAAGGCAAAACGCCAACCGCCGAATATCTGAAATATCATAGTACAATGGCAGAAAAGGGAATAACACCGCTAAAACTAACTAAAAATTATAAATTCACATACGATAGCTGTGAATTTGAAGTTGATATTCCAAAGCAAACCAAATATTCAGAAAACAGAGATAACAACCTATCCCTCATTGTTTCCATGAAATGCGGCGAAAAGAATTTTCTGTTTTGTGCAGATGCCGCAGAGCTTAGGCTTGAAGAATTTATAAACCAAAACCAAACGGATTACGATTTTATCAAATCCCCCTATCACGGTAATTATATAGAAAACTACGAGGAACTTATAAATTCCGTAAAGCCTGAATATGTAGCAATAACCGATTCCAAAAAGAACACAGCGTCTGTCGATATGCTAGCAATACTTTATAATAAAAACATCGAAGTTTACGAAACCAGATACGGAGAAATCAACGTATTTACCGACGGAAAGCAAATAACCATAACACAAAAGGGGCTGTTGCGTTAAGCAAAAGCCCCTTTTTTGAATGGGGATAGTGAAATGAGTGCAGAAGACGCGCTTTAACACGGAGCGTAGGCGTACTTGCGTACGGTAGAGCCGTGTTCGCGTCTAAAAAACAGACATAAAAATGAAGAGAACTTGCAAAAATGCAAGTTCTCAACATTAAAGAATATTTTGAAATACAAATAGACCTTTTTTATGAGATATGTGTCTGTTTTTGGTCTGTGCTTATTGCAACATCCCCTTTTTTAATTCAATCAAATAATTTTCAGGTCTGTGAGCATCAATCATGTTGTATTTCCCTTTGACTCCAATATCCACTCTTTTTCCAACATGAAAATACCCGAAGACAGCAGGCGGTAAATGTGTAATCAAATCGTTATAATTACGAATTACATAAAAATCTGCCCACCTGTGTGCGATTTTACGTGCGTTTCTTCCCCAAAGAACGCGAGGACATCCAAAGCCATATCCCTCAATGCTACCTCTTAAATCAGGCCTGTGATGATAAGCATACTCATGGCACAAAACGGCAATTCCTGCTCCGTGCGAATAGCCTGAAATTACTATTTTCTTTACCCCTGTGTCCATAATATCGCTTTTTATGTGATTTCTTATGCTTTCCCATACACGCAAAAAGCCTCTGTGGCATCTAAAATGAATATCATCATCTCTAAATTGGAATTTTATAGGAAAATCCAAGTTGTTTTTCCAATCCTCATTTCCGTGTGAGCACTCAAGAAAAATATATAATGCTTCTCCATCGCGTATTGTAGCATAATCGCCTGAGTTTTCAACGTGTGTATAATTTGCATTTAACGTCTTTTCAAATAAACAGTATAAATTCATACTGACATTATATTCATAAAATAAAAATATGCGCCTGTCAAAAGACATGGCGCATACAAACTAGTTAATTGTATTAGCTCTTTCTCTATAAATTTCATCAACTCTTTGACGGATAAGTGCATTTTCTTCCTTTTCCAAGTTAGCATCGCTGTCTAAAAGCTTCTTAGCACATTCAAACGCACCCATTGCAAGCACGTTGTCCTTGCATTTGTTAGCAATATCAAATCCGCTATCGCCCGATTGTCGAATTGACGTGCCCTGTGAAAAGAAATCGCCCGGACCTCTCATTTGTAAATCGCGTTCAGCAATAGAGAAGCCATCGTAAATTGTACGCATAATTTGTAATCTTTCCTTGGCTTTTTCGCCCTTAGCGTTGGATACAAGAACACAGTATGACTTATCCTTACCTCTACCAACACGTCCTCTTAGCTGGTGTAGCTGAGAAAGACCAAATCTCTCTGCATTTTCTACAATCATAAGCGTTGCATTTGGCACGTTTACGCCAACCTCAATAACGGTAGTGGAAACAAGCACGTTAATAATGTTGTTGGCATAAGCCATCATAATAGCATCCTTATCCTTCGCTTTCATTTTACCGTGTATAAATTCAATGCAAAAGTCAGGAAAAACTCTCTTTAATTCCTCAGTAAAATCAACAGCGGCCTTTAAAGGTGGATTATCATTTTCAAGAGCAAGCTCAAATGGATTGTAGTCGTAAACGTTGTCAATGTCGTCCTTCTTTTCCTCAACTGACGGACAAACAATATAGACCTGGTTTCCGTTTGCGACGTGCTTGCTTATAAACGCATTCAGCCTATCTCTGTATCCCTCATCAACCACAAAAGTATCAACTCTTTGCCTACCGGGCGGCATTTCATCAATCAAGGAAATATCAAGGTCTCCATACATCATAAATGAAAGCGTTCTTGGAATAGGGGTTGCACTCATAACAAGAGTATGAACACCCTCACTCTTATCGCTTAATAAAGCTCTCTGCATAGCGCCAAATCTGTGCTGCTCATCTGTAATAGCAAGACCTAAATTTTTAAATTCAACACCCGACTGTATAAGCGCGTGAGTACCAATAACAAATTGTATTTCACCGCTTTTTAAGCCACTAAGTGTCGCTCTTTTATCCTTTGCACCTGTTGAGCCGGTAAGCAAAGCACACTTAATGCCAAGCTTTTCAAAATCGTCCTTTAACCCCTCATAATGCTGAAAAGCTAATATTTCAGTAGGACACATAAGAGCGCATTGATAACCGTTTTTACATGCAATATAAGCAGCCGCCTCAGCGCATAGCGTTTTACCGCTGCCAACGTCTCCAACCACAATTCTTGACATGGGCTTTATAGTCCCCAAAATGGCGTTTTGTGGACACATATCGGCACAAATTTCATTTATTGCGCGTTTTTGCGCATTCGTTGGCTCATAACTGAGTAAATCAAATAAAGGGCTAACGTCATTGTTCTTTAAAATAGGAGCATTAGTTTTTAATACACTTTTCTTCATTGATGATACTGCTACCGCAAAGGTAAATAGCTCATCAAATGTCAATCTTTTAATAGCCCTGTCAAGAGCGTCCTCGCTGTCTGGAAAATGTATGTTTCTTAAAGCGTAGGGAAGTGTGCATAATCCCATACTATTTCTTATAGACTCAGGCAAATAGTCAGTCATCATAAGAGGAACGTTAGCGATAATTTCTCTTATAAGCTTTGATAAATATTTCTGATTTACACCTGAAAAAAGTGGATATACAGACACAAGTGGCGCTAAATGCTTGTCAGGGATTACCGCATCATATGATGGCGAGCTTAAATTCAGCGTACGCTTTTCCTTTGTAACCTTGCCCCAAAATCTAAATGTTGCACCAACGTGAAAAGCGTCCTTCAAGTAATTTTGATTAAAGTAAGTTATATTAACGCTTCCGGTTTCATCAAATGCCTTGAACTTTAATAGGTTAAGCCCACGGCCTCTGTTAAGACCAACACTCTTAGGCTCAGACCCAACTGTCAAAATATATGAGTGATATTCATCGTAAAATTCCTCTTGATAAAGGAGCTTTACGTCTCCTCTGTTTTGATACGCTCTTGGCAAATAATAGAGTAAATCCTTGACGGTGTGTAGATTATTCTTGGTAAAATGCTTAAAATGCTTATCGCCAACACCGTTTAACTCTAATAGTGAAGTATCAAGTTTCATAGCGTCTCCTTTCCTAAAATCAGTATGTACAACACAATTATACCACAACAAAAGTTAAATTAAAAGTCCCTCAGCGAAAAACTGAGAGACTTTTTTATTTATTATAAGCCTAATACAGCAGCGCCAACAATACCTGCATCATTGCCCATTTCGGCAATCTTGATTTCAGTTTGCTTAGAGCCTTCTTTTGTGTAGGTTTCCTTGAAGATAGCTTCCTTAAGTGGAACAAGCAAGTAATCTTTTTCATTACATACACCGCCACCGATTGAAAGTACGTTTGGTTGGAAAATGTTAATCGTGTTTGCAATGCCGCAAGCGAGGTAAGAAATAAATTCGTCAACGATTTCCTTACCAACTGCGTCGCCTTGCTTCATAGCTGCAAAAGCAACTCTTGCATTAGCGTTATTTAAATCGCCGTTAAGCATATCGTCAATTATAGTCTTGCGACCCTCAGCGCGTGCCTTTAACACGTGCTCCTTAGTCATATTTGTAAGACCGGTAGCAGAACTGTATGTTTCCCAGCATCCCTTTCTACCGCAAGAGCATTGCTTACCGTCCTTTTCGATTACAATATGTCCAAGCTCTGCGCCTGCATGGTTGAAGCCTGAGTAAACCTTGCCATCAAGCACGATACCACCGCCAAGACCTGTGCCAAGAGTAATCATTACAGAATACTTAGCACCCTTAGCTGCACCTGCAAGAGCCTCAGCCTTAGCTGCTGCATTTGCGTCATTTTCTATGTAAACCTTTTTAACACCAAGATACTCCTTGAGTAAGTCAGCAATAGGGAAGTTAACAAATGGGAGATTGTTTGCATATTCAACAACGCCTGTATCGGAGTTAGCTGTACCAGGTGTTGCAATACCTGCATACTCAATATCGTTGATTGTAAGACCACATTCCTCTACAACTTCCTTACAAACGCGAGCCATATCCTGTATAATAAGCTTGCCATCACGGTTAGCCAGTGTTGGCGTGCTCTTTTTCTTAATTATTTTGTAGCTTTCATCAACTACACCAACGGCGATGTTAGTACCGCCTAAATCAATACCTAAATAGTACATGAAAATACCATCCTTCCAAAATTTTTCTATCATAATTATACTAGTCAACTTTCCAAATGTCAAGTATGTTTTACCCCATTTTCTACTAAATTTGTGCAAAATTTTCTAAATTTCTCAAGTGTAGGCATAATGCACAAAAACACAAACTCTAAATTGTACAATTTTACCAAACGCAAAAAGCTATGATGAACTTGGAAAACATGAATAAATCCAGCAGTCGCGGGCACTCTTTTGCTTTAAATTAAAAACGAATTATTTTAGGCATATGCATAAAATAACACATGCACAATTCTATAAATATATTATTATAAATATTGTTCTTGACATTTCCTACCACCTTGTGCTAAAATATGGTGTACATTTTATGTACGCGTATGCGTATGTACATATATATGATTCGCAAATGCCATTGCGAATAAGCAAAAAAACGGAGGATTTCTTATGAAAAGAAAAGCGACAAAATTATTGGCTACGCTACTTTGTGTAATCATGCTCGTCTCAACCATGATTATACCATTGTCCGCAGCCGGTAATAGCGGTAGTCTTGGCAGTATCGCAGACGTAAGCGAAATACTCAATGCGCTTAACTATGCAGAATACCGCAAGAACTACTTAACCGCGCCAAAGGGCGAGGGCGAAATCATCATTGATGCATCTGATGATGAAAATTATCTTGTCAAGGATGATACAACCGCAGACTATAAGGTTGTTGATTGGCAAGGAAAGGAAGACGTACTCTACGTTCCAGGTACAGGAACGGTAACTTGGAAGTTTAACGTAGAAAGCGCAGGCAACTACGTTATTGCAATTGAGTACTGTCAGGCAGACGATGACAAAACCAACTCCATCGAAAGAGTATTCTACATAAATGGAGAGGTTCCATTCTCAGAAGCTCGTTCAATCGTACTTTCAAAAATTTGGGAGTACAACTACAAGGTTGATGAAAATGGCAATAAGACCTTTGAAACCGACACAAACGGAAATGACATAAGACCTGAGGTTATTCCTTCTCTTGGTTGGACAGAGTACGAAATGGTTGATTCAAAGGGCTACTATACAAGGCCATTTGAGTTCTATTTTAAAGACGGCGAAAACACTATCACGTTTGAAAGCGTTAGAGAGCCTGTTTATATTAGCAAGATTACACTTCGTCCACAGAAGGACGTTATGTCTTACGCTGATTACTTAAATCTCCACGGAGTAGGCTCAAGCGTTACTGCGTCTCCAATTAAAATTGAAGCTGAAGCTCCAAACAAGGTATCAAACGTTACTATGTACCCTGTAAACGATAGAACTTCATCTATCACAACAGGCTTAACAGGCGAGCAATCTGCCCAAGTAACCAAGTACAATACTGCAGGTAAAGAGCAATGGCAAACAGTTGGCGAATGGATGACCTACGAAATTGAGGTAGCAGAGGATGGTTACTATTCTATCGTATTAAGATACAAGCAAGACCTCCTAAGTGGTATGTATGTATCAAGAAGAGTTTATGTAGATGGCGAAATTCCTTTTGCTGAGGCTTCAAACTGCCGTTTCCCATTCACAAATGAATGGCAAACAGTAAAGCTTGGCGATGGCGCAACAGAATTTAAGTTCTACCTAACAGCAGGCAAGCACGAAATCAAGCTTGAGGCTGTTCTTGGAGAAATGTCATCAATTATCCAACAGGTTAACTCAACTCTTTCAAATATCAATAGCTGCTATCTTGAAATCTTAAAGCTTACAGGTAGTGATCCTGACGAAAACCGTACGTATCACTTCTCAAGAGTAATGCCTGACGTTCTTAAGACAATGATGATTGAATCAGAAAACTTAAAGAGCGTTTACAATTACTTGGTTGAGCAGGTAGGTAAGGGCGAAAAGACTGCAACTATTGAGCAGATTTACATCTTACTTAATAAGATGGCAAGCGACGAAAAGCAAATCCCTGGCAACCTATCAACCTTAAAAACACAAATCGGTTCATTAGGTACGTGGATCAACAGCGCGCAAACACAACCACTTCAGGTTGACTATATCCAAATTCAAAGCTCAGAAGCAGAAGTGCCAATGGCAGAGGCAGGCTTCTTTGCTTCATTCTGGTATCAAATTAAATTATTCTATTACAGCTTTACAACCGACTACAACTCACTTGGCGCTACAAGCAACGAGGCTAAGGAAAATCCTGTTGAGGTTTGGGTAACAACAGGTGCAAGTGCAGGTCGTGAAGAAGCTCAAATTATAAGAAATCTTGCAGATAATAGCTTTACACCAAAGAAGAATATCGGCGTAAACCTTAAGCTTGTATCAGGCGGTACACTTTTACCATCTGTTCTTGCAGGCGTGGGACCTGATGTTTCACTTATGGAAGCAAGCACAACTATTATCGACTACGCGCTTCGTAACGCAGTAGTTCCTCTAAATACATTTGTTGAGGCAGATCTTGAAAAGGGCATTGATGTATTTGCTGCATTCCCGGATGCTGCATCAGTACCTCTAACACTATACAATTATGATGTCGAAACAGGAAATAAGACAGAAACATACTATGCTTTACCAGACTCACTCACATTCTCAATGATGTTCTACCGTAAGGACGTATTATCATCATTAGGACTTGAGGTTCCAAAGACATGGGACGACCTTCTCAGTATCCTTCCTGTTCTTCAATATAATAATATGGAAATCGGTATTCAAAACGATATCTACACATTTATCTATCAAAGCGGTAACGAAGCTTATGCGGATGAGGGTATGCGTATCAACTTTGATGATCCGGGCGTATTAAATGCATTTACAAAGCTTTGTAACATGTACACTCAATACTCACTTCCATACACGTATGACTTTGCAAACCGTTTCAGAACAGGTGAAATGCCTATCGGTATTGCATCATACACAGCATGTAACCAATTATCAATCTTCGCATCAGAGCTTTCAGGTCTTTGGGCATTCGTTCCACTTCCTGGCTATGAGCTTGTTGATGAGGAAACAGGCGAAAAGTATATCAATAACTGCGCTATGGCAGGCGTAACAGGTACTGTAATGCTTGCAGGTAGCGATAACCAAGAAAACGCTTGGGAGTTTATGAAGTGGTACACGTCAGCAGATTTCCAAATCCCATATTCAAACGATATCGTATCAATCAAGGGTATTGCGGCAAGACCGGCAACCGCTAACACAGAGGCTTTAGCTGAGCTTCCATGGACTAGCGAAGAAGCAGCAAACATTCTTGCTCAATTTGAAAACCTTGCAGCAGTAGAAAACCACCCAGGTAGCTACTATCTTGCTCGTTATGTCAGCTTCGCATTCTTAGCAGCATACAACGACGGTAAAGACCCTGCTGACGCTCTTATGGACTACGTTAACACAATTAACAAGGAAATCATAAGAAAACGTACAGAGTTTGGTATGGACGTTCTTGAAATCGGTCAAACACTTGCAGATTTAAAAGCTAACCCTGAGCTTAACAAGGGTAAACAATAATACTATAAGGAGAGAAATGTAAATGGACGAATTAAATAACAACCAAAACGCCCCAGCTACCGAAGAAGTAGCTCAGGAAAATTTACAAAACAATAGTATTATTGAAGAAAAACAGGAAAAGAAAAAGGCAGTATGCCGTAAGGACATGACCAAGGCACAATGGACTTGGAAGGAAATGAAGAGAAATAAGGTAGCGTATCTTATGATTGCACCATTTATGTTCGTATTCATTCTCTTTACCGCATTACCTGTTGCACTTTCCTTAATACTCAGTCTTACAAACTTTAACATGCTTGAAATCAATGCGGAAATGTTCATCTGGTTTGATAACTATAAGAGATTATTCTTCGATGACGATATCTTCCTTTTAGCATGTAAGAACACACTCATTTTTGCAGCAGTTACAGGACCTGTATCATACATTCTTTCATTCCTCGTAGCATGGTTCATTAATGAGCTTTCACCAAGATTAAGAGCGTTCGTAACACTTATCTTCTACGCGCCGTCAATTTCAGGCTCCGTATATCTTATTTGGGGTATCATGTTCTCAAATGACTCATACGGTATCGTAAACGGTATTTTACTTGACCTTGGCATTATCAATACACCAATTCTATGGTTCTACGATGAAAAATATGCAATGACGCTTTGTATCGTCGTTGCTCTTTGGATGTCTCTTGGTACAGCATTCCTTTCATTCATCGCGGGCTTACAAACAATCAACAAGAGCTTATTTGAAGCAGCAGCCGTTGACGGAATTAAAAACAGATGGCAAGAGCTTTGGTTTATCACTTTACCAATGATGAAGCCACAGCTTATGTTCGGTGCCGTAATGGCAATTACAGGCTCATTTGGCTTCGGTGGCGTAGTAACCGCGCTTTGCGGTTTCCCATCAGTTAACTACTCATGTCATACAATCATGCACTGTCTTGAGGACTATGGTAGCACACGTTGGGAAGTAGGTTACGCTTCAGCAATCGCATTTGTACTTTTCATTATCATGATTGGTGCAAACACGTTAGTAAATAAAGCACTCTCGAAGGTAGGACAATAAAATGAGAATAAAAGAGCAGAAAATGCGTGTCAGAAATCATCAGGTTGTCCTCAACCGTTCGGTAGGAGGCGACACCGGAATATTTGTATTCCTTGCAATCATGGGAGTATTTATGTTCCTTCCTATGTATTATACAGTAATACAGTCATTCAAGCCACTTGATGAACTTTGGATGTTCCCACCAAGATTTTACGTATCAAAGCCAACTGGCAAAAACTTCAGCGATTTGTTCAGCTTGCTTAATACGTCATGGGTTCCATTCTCAAGATACATATTCAATACAGTGTTTATTACAGCTGCAGGTACTTTCGGTAACCTATTCTTCTCATCAATCGCAGCGTATGCCCTTGCGAAGATTCCTTTCCCAGGAAGAAAAGGCATATTCTGGTTAATGCAGAAATCACTTATGTTTACCTCAACCGTAACAGCTATTTCAAACTTCTTAACGTTATCATACCTTGGTCTTATGGATAACGTGTTTGCAATCATTATCCCTGCATGGGGCTCTACAATGGGTCTTTACTTAATGAAGCAGTTCATGGATTCCTCAATCTCTGACGACGTACTTGAAAGTGCCCGTCTTGACGGATGCAGTGAGCTTCGTACGTTCTGGCAAATCGCAATGCCAATGGTTAAGCCTGCATGGTTAACACTTATCATTTATTCATTCCAAGGCTTATGGCAAACAGGCTCCTCACCATACATTTATAGTGAGCAGTTCAAAACACTTAACTACGCAATTACACAGATTACCGCAGGCGGTGTTGCCCGTGCAGGTGCAGCAGCAGCCGGTACCGTTATTATGATGATCGTTCCAATTTTAGTATTCGTAATTACTCAAAGTAACATCATCGAAACAATGGCGTCCAGCGGTATGAAGGATTAAGGAGGATTTTATGACAAAGCTAACAAGAATAATAGTATTGGCATTAGCGCTCATGATGCTCCTACCTTCAGTAATCAGCGCAACAGTACCTTATTCAACGTATACATATTCAATAGACGGCGAGGTTCTTGATTCTCCTGACGCATACGTTCCTGAGAAAATTGTAAACTCAGTTTCACTTGGCCTTGACGTAAAATTAAGAAACCCATCTGACATTGAATCGGACAATAAGGGTAACCTCTATATAACGGATAAGGAAAACAACAGATTAGTTGTTCTCGATGAGTTCTACGAGGTTAAATACATTATTGACGGTTTTATTAACCAACACGGTGTTGACGATACGTTCAGCGGTCCAAGAAGCACGTTCGTTGTTAATGACGGCGATTTCAAGGGTCTTTACGTATGTGATACACTTAACTCAAGACTTTTAGTGTTCAATCAGGATAACGGCGAATTCGTAAGAGAAATCGGCAGACCTGAATCTGAGCTTTTCAATGAAAATCAAAAATATTCTCCAGTAAGCTGCGTTGTAGATAAATATGGTAGAATTTACGTAGCGTCAAGCGATACAACACAGGGTGTAATCGTTATGACAGCTCAAGGCGATTTTATTAACTTTATCGGTGCACCAAAGGTAACAATCAGTGCAATGGACGCTCTTATCCAAATGTTCAGTAAGGCTGCAGGCGACGAGTTAATTTTCGTTCCAACAGTTTACAATACTCTTGACCTTGACCAATCTACAGGCGAATTCGTATATGCAACAATTATGTATTCATCTGAAGAGGACAAAACAAAGCAAGAGGGACAGCTTACAACCAAGGAAACAGACGGCTCTCCTGTTAGACTCTTAAATGCTAACGGTTCAGATATCATGAAGCGTAACGGCTTCTTTGCTCCATCAGGCGAGGTTGCTATTGATTCAACAAAATTATTGACAGGCTCAAATGCAACAGCACCAAAGGGACCTTCTGAAATAGCGGATATTTCAAGCGGACCAAACGGTGTATGGTCAATTATCGACCAAAAACGTTCAAAGGTTTATACATATGATAAAGACGGTAACCTCTTATACATCTTTGGAGACAGAGGTTCACAGCTTGGTAACCTTACCAGTGCCGTATCAATCACGTACCAAGGTTCAAACATTATCGTTCTTGACGTAACAGTAGGCGCATTCACAGTTTATAGAAGAACAGAATACGCTAACCTTCTTGATGAAGCTATCCAGCTTCAAAACGAAAGAGAGTACGATAAGGCGGCTGAAAAGTGGGACGAGGTTCTTGCTAAGAATAACAACTTCGATACAGCTTACGTTGAAAAGGGTAAAGCAATGTACCGTAAGGGCGATTATAAGGAAGCAGAACAGTATTTCAAGAATGCATACGACGTTGAAAACTACGCTTTAACGTTTAAAGAGCTTCGTAAGCAAAGAATGGAAACGTTATTTCTTCCACTTATTGCAGGTATCATCTTATTGGTATGGGCAATCTCATTAGTATTTAAGAAAGCCGGCAAGATTAACAAGGCGGCTGCAACTAAGGCAGGACCAAGAAGCTTCGCTGAGGAATTAACGTACGGATTCCACTTAATGTTCCACCCATTTGACGGCTTCTGGGATTTGAAGCATGAAAAGCGTGGCTCAGTAAGAGCAGCATTAGTATTTATCGCAGCAACAGTTGTTGCATTCATCATTCAAGCGCAAGGTCAAGGCTACTACTATGCTCCTCAAGGCACTAGCGGTTCAGCCTTTGGTCAAATTTTCTCAGTAGTTATTCCGTTCGCTCTTGTAATTATCGCAAACTGGTGCTTTACAACACTTTTTGATGGCGAAGGAAGCTTAAAGGACATCTTTATTGCAGTATCATATTCACTCTTCCCGGTACCTGTTTTAGTAGTTATTTCAACACTTTTAACACACGTATTAGTTGGTACTGAGGGACAAATTACAACAATGATCGTTACAGTAGCATACATTTGGATGGGACTCTTAATGGTTCTTGGCTTACAGGTAACACACGATTACTCATCAGGAAAGAATATCCTTACAGTAATTGCAACACTTGTTGGTATGGTATTCATTATGTTTATTGCAGTATTGTTCACATCATTACTTACAAAGATGACAACCTTTGTAACAACAATATTTAATGAAATTAGTTATAGGTAACGGAGGGCTGAAAATGAAAAATAGAATATTAGCGGCTTTCCTTGCCGTACTTATGGTACTTCCAATGATGCTTGGCGTTGTGTCAGCGAAGGAAGTTGATCATTACACAGACGTTTTTGAAAATGAAGAAGAAAAGCTTGCAACGATGGAGCTTGCTTCAACAAGCGAAAACGGCAAAATCGAGCTTTACTGTGATAAGAAATCAGGCGAAATCGCAGTAAAGAATACAGAAAACGGAAAAATTTATTTATCCAATCCATATGATCTTAGCCAAAAGGGCATGACAAAGGATATTATTGGACAATATCTTTCACAGGTATATTTAAACTTTGTAACAATCGGTATGGCTGGCGAAACTACTTATTACAGCTATAAGGATTGTGTAACCTACGATAACCAGTTAATTGTAACCAATTTAATGAACGGCGTGTCAATTCAATACACGTTAGGTGACGGTAGAAAAGAGCTTTTATTACCTCAAAAGATTGAGCTTACTAAGTTCGAAGAGCTTATTGAGCAAATTCCTGAAAGTGAAAGAAAGACAGTAACTAGTCTTTACACAAAATACTATCCTCTTGAAAAGGATGCTGATGGAAACTTTGTAATCAAATCTCAAGGTAGAAGAGATAGTATGATTAAAAAGTATCCAATATGCGAAACAACCCCTATTTATGTAATTAATATTGATGGAAAAAATTTAACTGCATGGACTAATGCAGCGGAGATTATTGACAAATATACTGAATATACCTTTGATCAGCTTCACGCTGACTACGAAGAGGTAAAGGAAGAAGCAGACGGCGATAAGTTCGTAATGGAAGAACAGCCAAACTTCACGTTTACTGTTAAGTACACGGTAGATAACGATGGCTTCAAGGCTGAGCTTGACGCAGGCTCAATGACGTATAATAAGGATAAGTATTACGTAACTTCAGTTGCAATTCTTCCTTACTTTGGATCTGCTGAAAGAAACCACAACGGATATAACTTCTTACCTGACGGTAGCGGTGCTATCGTAAGATATGAGGATATTGTAGCAAATAACATTGTTGACAATATTGCAGGCGTAGTTTACGGTACAGACTATACACTCTATCAAATTTCTGATAGAAACGTTGAAAAATATTCAATGCCTATATTCGGTGCAGTAAACTCCACAAAAAATAACGGATTCTTCGCAATTATTGAAGATGGCGATGCTTTAGCGACCATTTCGTCAATTCACTCAGTTTACTATCATTCAGCATTCTCATCATTTAGCCTTATTGCAACAGATAAGTATGACCTTGCTGATGCATTCTCCAGCGGTACAACATCAAGTAACGTAATCGGCGTTAAGGCAGATAGAGTATATGAAGGCAAATGCACAGTAAAATACACACTTCTTGCAGATGAAAACGCTTCATATATGGGAATGGCTAACTATTACAGAGATTACCTTATAAATAAGGGCGCTCTTGATAAGATTAAGGCTGAGGATATCACAGACTTTACAAAGCTGTTTATTGAAGTTTTCGGTTCAATTCAAGTTGACGATAAGTGGCTCACCTTCCCTGTAAAGGTTCACAAGGCACTTACAACCTTTGAAGATATCAAAACAATTCAAAAGGAGCTTTCTGAAGCTGGACTTGGCAATATGACGTTCTTGCTCAAGGGCTTTAATAACGGTGGCTTAAACGCATATTACCCAACGTCAATTAAATGGCAAAAGGTTTTAGGTGGAAACGAAGGCTTCAATGACTTAGTAGAATATGCTAAGGTAACAGGCTTTGAGGTAACACCGGATATTGAATTTATGTATTCACGTAACATAAAGAACTTTAGCGGCATCAGCTACAAAAAGGACGGTGTAAGAACACTTGATAACAGATATTCAACAAAGCGTGAGTATATTGCGTCAACACAAACCTTTGAAAGAACAGGCGGTGTTGTAATTTCAAGTGCTTCATTTGATTCAGTTTATGAAAAATTCTATGCATCAGCAAGCGAATTTTCATTCACATCATTAGCAGTAAGAACGTTAGGCTCAGACCTTAACTCAGACTTTGATAAGGAAGACTATTACGATAGAGAAGCTTCCAAGGATAACGTAGTTAACATGCTTGCAAATCTTTCAGGCAAAAAGGAAGGCAATACAAACAAAGCGTACAGCTTAATCGTTGACTCCGGTAACTCATATGCAATCCCATACGCTTCAGCTATCTTAGGCGCATCACTTGACTCAAGCCGTTTCTTCATTCAAAGTGAAGCAGTTCCATTCTACGGTATCGTTTACCACGGCTCCATTGAGTTTGCAGGTAACGCTATCAATATGGACGGCGATAGCGACTACATGTTCTTAAAGGCACTTGAAAACGGAGCTTCACTCTATTTCACAGTTGCAATGCAAAATACAGAGTACTTAAAGTTTGACAAGGAATATAACAAATATTACTCAGTTAAATACTCAATCCTTAAGGATAGCATCATTGAACTTTACAAGGAATTCAATGAGCTTATGAAGGATAAGCAGGATAAGTACATTGTTGAACACGAATTTATCAACAGCGAATACGGCTATAACGTAATTCGTAAGGCAGACGGCGTTTCACTTAATAACTCAAACGTAGTTCTTGTAGTATATGAGGGTGGCGAAGGCTTCTTACTCAACTACAACTCCTACGACGTAGTAGTAGAGCTTGATGGTGAAACGTACGAAATCGCACCATTTGGCTATGCAAAATATTCTAAGTAAAGGAGGAAATAACAAGTGAGCTTAAATGACCAAATTAGAAGAAACTCATATGAAGTAAAGCTAGCAAGTGATTCCTCTGACAATAAGGAATATGAGCTTAGCGTAAAAGCAGTTGACTATGCTAAAACTCCTGACATCAGAAGCCAAATTCCAAGAGGTGGAGTTAAAGCAAGACTTAAGGAGCAGGAGGAGGCACGTAACAGAAAAGGCAAAATGTCCCTTCTTCAAAAGAGATCTCTTTCTGGCTGGCTCTTTGCACTTCCATTTGTTTTAGGTCTTATATTCGTATATGCACCAATCATTTTCACATCATTAAAGGTTACGTTCTGTGATATTGCCACAGACGGTACAATGACATTCGTTGGCTTTAAGTACTATCAACAGGTATATACAACCGACCCATGGTTCCCAATTACCATTGTTGACGGTCTTGAGGACTTGATTCTTCAAATTCCTGCTATCGTAATCTTTGCTCTCTTCATGGCTATCATTCTTAATCAAAAGATGACAGGCCGTGCAGCATTCCGTGCAATATTCTTCCTACCGGTAATTCTTTCAACAGGTATTATTGATAGACTTAACTCACAGGATATATTCAGTGATGCAATCAATGGTTCATCTGGTACAATTGATACAAACACAGGCGAAGAGGCAGGCGGCATCGTATCTGCTCTTGATATCCAACAGCTACTTGGCGGCATCAAATTAGGTGCAGGTCTTGTAGAATACGTAACTAACCTTGTAAACAACATTTTTGATATCGTAAGCCGTTCAGGTGTACAAATGCTTATATTCCTCTCTGGCTTACAGTCAATTTCACCATCTATCTATGAATCATGTCAGGTTGAAGGTGCTTCTGCATGGGAAACGTTCTGGAAAATCACTCTTCCAATGATCAGCCCTATGATTTTAGTAAACGCAGTATATACAGTAATCGACCTCTTTACTTGCTACGATAACAGAGTTATGAAGCTTATGGAGCAAGCATTAAATAAGGGCGGTAGCTACGGTGGTACTGTTGGTGGTCCTTCAGTTGCAGGCGTTATGGCTTGGACATATATTGGAATAGTA
Source organism: Eubacteriales bacterium (assembly GCA_045632345.1). Lineage (GTDB taxonomy): Bacteria > Bacillota > Clostridia > Oscillospirales > CAG-272 > RGIG2000. Next base: position 137,651 of record JAZQWM010000027.1, read on the forward strand.
TTATTGTTTATTGTAATAGTAGCATTAATTCTTAAATCCTTTGTATTTTATCAAAGAAGAGATTAAGGAGGGGACGACGATGGATAATTCACCAAAGATTAAAAGAGAATCTAAAAACAAAATCCGCGTTGATTTTGAGAGAGCTCCTCTTTCCGAAAGACTTAAAGCAAAGTTTTTAAACAGCTTCTTCTTTAAGAAGGTAATCTTCTTAATATTCAAATTAGTATTATTAGTAGGTGTATCATACGTAATTCTTTACCCATACATCACTAAAATCTTCGCGTCATTCATGTCCCCAAGCGACTTTGATGACGTAACAGTAGTTCTTATTTCTAAGAATCCTACCTTAGATCAGTACAAATATATCATTTTAGAAAATGATTATTTGCTTTCCCTTTTAAACACGTTCTTAATTTCAGCTTCCGTAGCTTTAATTCAAACCCTTGTTTGTGCATTAGTTGCGTACGGTCTTGCAAAATTTAAGTTCAAGGGCAACAACTTATTATTCCTCATAGTAATTTTCACTATGATGGTACCACAGGAAAGCATTCAGTATGCAATGCAAAGATTCTTCCTTCGTTACGGTACAAGTAACCCAATCGGCTACTTACTTGATGCAGTAGGCATAATTGAGGGTGGCTTTATTAACTCACTTGCTCCTCTTTACATCATGTCAGTAACAGGTCTTGGCTTTAAGAACGGTCTATTCATCTTTATGCTAAGACAGTTCTTCAAGGGCGTACCTGATGAGCTTGAGGAATCCGCATACGTTGACGGCTCAAGTACGTTTAGAACGTTCTTTAACATCATTCTTCCAATTTCTGTGCCAATGCTCATTACAGTATTTATCTTCGCATTCGCATGGCAATGGACAGATGAATTCTACGCTTCCACATCATCTATCTTCTACCTATCATCATACTGGAGTAGCGATGAGGCTATTAAGCTTATCAGTAATATTGCAAAAGTACCGCAATCATTACAAGCTTATAACAAGGGTGGTATGCTTCAAGCAGCCATTAGAGGTACAGCCTCAATCCTTATCGTAATGCCACTTATTATTGTATATCTCTTTGTACAAAATAAGATTGTTGAAGGCGTTGAAAGAAGCGGTATCGTAGGTTAATATTCTAAAACCAATAAAACACCTTGGATTATTCCAAGGTGTTTTTATATTTAAAACGTCAAAATAAGCCAAAATTCCCCATCAACCACCGGGGGACATATACAACAAATGAACATTTGTACATATATTACATATAAAAATGGCAGGATTTTTGTTAATCCTGCCATTAAATTATCATTATCTACAATAAATTATTTTTTGATATTTTCCCAATAGCTCTTTGCCGCTTGCTCATTTTTGTTTTCGCCAAACTTGTAATATTGTCTGCCAACTAAGTCATCAGGTAAATATTGCTGCTTAACGTAATGATTAGGATAATCATGGGGGTATTTATATCCCTTAAATAACGGAGCCTGCAAGTGAACAGGGAAGGTTGTACCTTTGCCACCTCTTATGTCGTTTAACGCCATATCAATAGATGCTTCCGCTGAATTGGATTTAGGCGCCGTTGCAAGCATAATAGCACAGTGTGAAAGAGGTATTCTTGCCTCAGGCATGCCAAGCTGCTTAGCAGTTTCGCAAAGAGCATACGTAATCTGTGCAGCCTGTGGATAAGCAAGGCCAACGTCCTCACTTGCAATAACTAGTAGCCTTCTGCAAGCAGAGATAATATCGCCACCTTCAAGCAGTCTTGCAAGATAGAAAACGGCAGCGTCCGGATCAGAGCCTCTAATTGATTTTTGTAAAGCTCCAAGCAAGCAGTAGTGCGTATCTCCGTCTCTGTCAAAAAGACCTGCCGAGGCAGATGGAATAAATTCCTTTGCAACATCAACTGTTATCTTCTCATCACTTGCTATATATGCGCCCTCTAAAAGAGTAAGGGCGTGTCTTACGTCGCCCCCTGCACAAGAAGCTAAAAACGCAAGAGCCTCATCAGTAGCATTTTTTGATAATCCATTTTCTTTGTTTAGCTCATCAACTGCGCGTCGTAAAACAGGCAAAATTTCCTTTGCGGAAATATGCTTGAATTCAAAAACTGCACATCTTGATAATAGAGCATCATAAATATAAAAGTACGGATTTTCAGTAGTAGATGCAATTAAGGTTACGCGACCGTCCTCGATATATTCAAGTAAAGATTGCTGCTGCTTTTTGTTAAAATATTGAATTTCATCAAGATAAAGTAAAATTCCCTTTGATGAAAAAACAGAGCCTGACTGAGCAATAACCTCTTTAACGTCAGATAAGGACGCAGTTGTCGCATTAAGCCTGAATAGCTCCATATCGGAATTTTTTGCAATAATATTTGCAACGGTTGTTTTACCCGTACCGGGTGGACCGTAAAAAATCATATTGGTAATTCGCCCTGCATTTACCATTCTACGGATGACACCGTTTTCGGAAATCAAATGCTTTTGACCTGCAATCTCATCAAAGGTAACGGGACGAAGCTTGTCAGCAAGCGGTCTATTTGTCATAAAAACCTCGAGTAAAAAAGTATAGGTATATTTTAACATATAAATAAAATAAAATCAATATAAATATAAGAAGCAAAAGACTTTTATATATAAGGGAGCGCATAGTGAAAAAACAAAATAAGATGTTATCCATACTCGCAGTACTGTTTTCGTTGCTTTCAATTTCGTTGTCAAAAAGCCCAATTTTAATAATTTTATCCTATCTTATTCACGAGACAGGGCATTTGGCTTTTGCTAAAATTGTTGGTGCAAAAACTCATAAAATTCAAGGGGGAGTGTTTCATTTATCCATATCATACGACTCATATAATTTGTCATATTTAAAGGAGGCATTGGTATGCTCTGGAGGCATAATTTTTAATCTCATATTTTCGCTGCTATTTTATATCTTAAATACGTCAAATAGCGACACTCTGTCCACTCTTTTCGTTATGAATTTGTCTCTTGCTATAATGAATTTATATCCTATATCAATACTTGACGGCGGCGGTATAATAAAATCGCTATTTTTATGGAAAATGTCAGGGGAAGTGGCTGAAAAAGCGTATAAATTCATATCATTTATCTTTGCAATTTTGCTGTGGCTGTTGTCCGTGTACCTGCAAATCATATTTTCATCAAACGTATCGTTACTTTTTATCTCCATTTTTCTTCTGGTTAAGCTTTGCTACTCTATATTATAAATATTTTAAAGAAATTTGCCCGTAACTATTGCACATTGCATAAATTTCTGTTATAATGCAAATGATTTACCGTTTTCGACACTAAAAGAGGATTTTTGTCGAGGTAAATTGATACTACGAAAGAACGGGGATAGAAATGAACGAAAAAAAGATCATTGAGCTAAAGGATGTAGCAAAATCCTTTGATGGCGAGGTTATTCTCGACCATATTAACCTTGATATTCATGAAAAAGAGTTTATGACGCTTTTAGGACCATCAGGCTGTGGTAAAACTACCACACTCCGTATTATTGCGGGCTTTGTTACACCGGATACAGGTGGCGTTATATTTGAAGGAGCAAAAATAAATGATGTTCCTGCATATAAGCGACACGTAAATACTGTTTTCCAAAAATACGCTTTGTTTCCACATTTGAACGTGTATGAAAACATTGCTTTTGCTCTTCGATTGAACAAAATATCAGAAGAAGAAATTTATAATAGAGTTGAAGAAATGCTCGCTATGGTAAACCTTAAGGGCTTCGAAAAGAAGGACGTAAATCTTCTTTCCGGCGGTCAGCAGCAAAGAGTTGCTATCGCTCGCGCGCTCATCAATAAGCCAAAGGTGCTTTTACTTGATGAACCGCTTGGCGCTCTCGACCTAAAGCTCCGTAAGGATATGCAAAACGAGCTTAAAAATATACAAAGACAAACAGGCATCACATTTATATACGTTACACATGACCAAGAGGAAGCTCTTAGTATGTCCGATACAGTTGTAGTAATGGCAGACGGTAAGATTCAGCAAATCGGCTCTCCTACGGATATCTATAACGAGCCTGAAAATGCATTTGTTGCCGACTTCATTGGCGAAAGTAACATTATTGACGGTGTTATGCTTGAGGACTATAAGGCTAAATTCTCAGGACAGGTATTTGACTGTCTTGATAAAGGCTTTAATAAAAACGAAGCAGTTGACGTAGTAATTAGACCAGAGGACGTTGACGTTGTTTCCCCTGAAAAGGGAATGCTTCAAGGAGTTGTTGACTCGGTAACCTTCAAGGGTGTTCACTATGAAATTATCGTAACAATCAATAACTTTAAGTGGATGATTCAATCAACCGACTACGTTGCTCCTGAGCAGCATATCGGCTTATATATTGAGCCTGACGCTATACATATTATGAAAAAGTCCGAATATTCAGGTATGTTCGGCGATTACTCATCCTTCAGCGACGAGCTTGAATCCCTTGGCGACGTTGAAGCTTTAGAGGAGGAAGAGTAAGAAAATGAACAAAAAGAGCTTACTTCAAAAGGCGGTAGCAGTTCCTCACGTAATGTGGGCGATACTGTTTATTATTGCTCCGCTTCTTTTTGTTGTTTATTACGCATTTACCGATAAGGACGGCAATTTTACCTTTGACAATATTGCAGAGCTTGCGCAAGCCAGCTATCTTGAGATCTTTTTAAGATCCATATGCTTTGCATTTTTAGCAACTGTAATTTGTTTAATAATTGCATACCCAATCGCGTATTTTATGACCAAGACAAGCCCTAAAACACAAAAGATACTTATAATGCTTGTTATGCTTCCTCAATGGCTTAACTTCCTTATCCGTACGTATTCGTGGATGGCTATTTTAGAGGACACAGGTATTATAAATAATATTTTAACGTCAATGGGCATTGAGCCTGTTCATATGATAAACACATCTGGAGCAGTTATTTTAGGTATGGTATATAACTACCTACCGTACATGATTATTCCGCTTCACTCTGTAATGAGCAAGATTGACAATCGCTTACTTGAAGCAGCGTCCGACCTAGGATGCAGTCATTTTAAGGTTATTACACGAGTAGTATTCCCACTTAGCATGGCTGGAGTAATTTCAGGCGTTACAATGGTATTCGTTCCATCAATTAGTACCTTCTACATTTCCCAAAAGCTTGGTGGAGGTAACTTTGACTTAATCGGCGATACTATTGAAAGACAGTTCCAAACAGCATATAACTATAACCTTGGTGCTGCAATGTCCTTCGTGCTTATGATAATTATTATGATAAGCATGGCGGTAATGAGCAAGTATTCCGGCGAGGATGACGGAGGTGTGATAGTATGAAAAAAACAAGAAATATTTACACAGCCCTCATTTTTATATTCCTCTATATGCCGATTTTCGTGCTTATTTTGTACTCCTTTAACTCATCAAACAGTACAAGCACCTTTGAAGGATTTTCACTAAAATGGTATAGAGAGCTTTTTAGCGATTCAGCCACACTTGACGCGCTAAAAAATACACTTATCCTTGCAATTTTATCTGCTCTTATATCAACCGTAATCGGCACAATGGCTGCATACGGTATCAATAAAATGCAGAACAAATTTGCGAAAAGCAGCATAATGTCCGTAACTAAAATACCAATGATGAACCCTGAAATCGTAACAGGTATCTCAATGATGCTTCTTTTTGTTTTTGTGGGCGTTATGATTGGCGGCAAATCATCACTTGGCTTCGGTACGGTTTTAATTGCGCACGTTACCTTTAATTTGCCTTACGTTATTTTATCCGTTATGCCTAAATTCAAGCAAATGGATAGGAGCTTACCTGAGGCAGCGCTTGATTTAGGATGCACGCCAATGCAATCCTTCTTCAAGGTAGAATTACCACAAATTATGCCGGGCATTATCTCAGGCTTGATTATGGCGTTTACGTTATCACTTGATGATTTCGTAATCAGCTATTTCACAATCGGCAGTGGATTTGAAACACTTCCAATCAGAATTTACTCAATGACTAAAAAGCGTGTAACACCAGATATGTATGCGCTATCTACACTTATTTTTGTTTCAATTTTGATTTTGCTTCTTGTTTCAAATCTTGTTTCAGACAAGAACAGAGAAAAAATCAGCAAGCAAACAAAAAAGGTAACAAAGATAATCGTAGGCTCAGTTTTTGCTGTAATTGCCGCAATTACTCTTATCGTATTTATTTCCTCTGCCGGAAAAGAGGTTGTTACAGTTAACGTATATAACTGGGGCGAATATATTTCCGACGGTAGCGAGGACTCCTATAACACCAATTTGGAGTTTGAAAAGTATTACGAGGAAAAATTAAAGGCACAGGGCAAGGATGTAGACGTAAGAGTAAATTACACAACCTACGCCTCAAACGAGGACCTGTACGCTAAACTAAAGAGTGGCGCAGGTGGATATGACGTTATTATTCCATCTGACTACATGATTGAAAGATTAAAGGCTGACGGCTTAATTCAACAGCTTGATTTAAGCAAGATACCTAACTATTCAAACGTTCAAGATCAGTTTAAGGACTTGTTCTACGATGACGGAGAAGACAAGTACACCGTTATGTACACCTACGGCGTAATCGGCATTATCTACAACGCGGACAAGCTCAAGGACGGCGATCTTGAAAAAATCGAAAACGGCGAAATCGGCTGGGAAATCCTTTGGGATGAAAGATACAAGGGTCAAATTCTTCAGTTTAATAACGCCCGCGATGCATTCGGTACAGCTATGTACAAGCTTGGCATAAACGTTAATAACGCTACCGAGGAAGAATGGCAAATGGCATTCGAGGAGCTTAAAAAGCAAAAGCCACTAGTACAGAGCTACGTAATGGATGAAATTTACAATAAAATGGAAAGTGGAGAAGCAACCCTTGCCGCTTACTATGCAGGCGACTGCTTATCCATGATTGAAAATAACGAGTCCCTTGGATTCTTCTATCCAAAGAACGAAAACGGCGAATACATTACCAACATCTTTGCAGACGCTATGTGTATTCCAACAGGCGCGCAAAACGTTGAGCATGCATACGAATATATTAACTTCATGCTTAGCCCTGAGGCTGCAAGAGCAAATGCAGAATATATTTACTATGCTAATCCATACGAGTCCGTTATCAGCGATGAAGAATATAAGGATTATCTTGGCGAGGACTACGAAACCATTTATGACCCTGACTTTAACAATATCGTAACTGTTGTAAACGAAAACGGCGAAACAGTTGAAATGACCTATATCGAGTATATGTTCGCTAACTTCGCATACAGAGATTTAAGCGACCAAAGCAGAGCAACACTCAATAATTTATGGGAAGGCTTAAAGGTTGATTCTGAGTCGTTTAATGGAGACATCTACGTTATTTGCTTAGTGATTCTTGCTTTACTTATTGGCTTTATAGTTTATAAGTACATCGAAAGAAGAAAGCGCAGAAAGCTTTATTGGAACACAGAAGCTCAGCCAAAGGTTGTTGTTTCAAGAAACGATTTTTCTTCAACTATGATGTATAACGTAGTTAAGGAAGAGCTGGAAGCAACCGAGCAAAACCAAGGCCGTCGTGAAAATGTAGATCTAACTGTTGATAAAACAGAGGGCAAAACTCACGTTTTAAAGAAAAAAGATTAACTAAAACAAGCCTCTTGCATAGCAGGAGGCTTGTTGATATAAAATTAGGAATTATTATGGATACAATAGAAATTATAGCACAGGGAGTAGGCATTTTAGGTATGATTGCCAACTTTCTATCCTTCCAACAAAAGGAACAAAAAAGAGTAGTAGCATTTCAGTTTTTCTCAGCTGCGCTTTTTGGAATAAACTATTTAATGCTAGGCGCATACATGGGCGCACTCTTAAACATAATCGGTGTTATAAGAGCAATAGTTTTTATTAACCGTGAAAAGCTAAAGGCAGAGCATCCGGCATGGCTCGTATTCTTTGTTATAGCATTTGTAATCACATATCCCTTGGTGTTTACCGTGTTTGGAAAAGAACCAATATTAAAGAACTTCATTATAGAGCTTTTACCGGTTATAGCAATGATTTTAGCAACAATAAGCTATCGCTTCACAAGAGCCAAGGATATAAGACGCTTCGGTGTATTTAGCTCTCCTATGTGGCTCATATATAACTGCTTCTGCTTCTCAATAGGCGCTATTTTAAGCGAAATTTTAAATCTTATTTCAATCATAATCGGTATTATTAGATTTGATCTTAAAAAGGAGCAAGATAGTGAAAAAGCAGACTCTTAACGGAAAGTGGCGCTACCGTATAGGCAAGGGAAAGGAACATGAAATATCCGTTCCGTTTTCACGTCTTTGCGTAGGACATTCCGAATGTAGAAAAGTATTCGATTTAGAAAGCACAAGCGAAATAGTGTTACTTCAATTTGATGGAATTACCTATAACGCAAACGCATATTTAAACGGCGCTTTTCTTGGCAAAATGCTTCCATATAGCGAATATACCTTCGATATCACTAAAATTGCAAAAGAGAAAAGCAATGAGCTTTTAGTGGAGCTTGAGGACATAAACGCGCCGTTTGGACCAAGCGAGGGATGGGAAAATTACGGCGGAATTATCCGTGATGTGTCTATAATCTACAAAAATCAAAACTACGTAACAAATTCTATTTTTCTTGCAAATCCGACAAATAATTACGTTGACGCTTCTTATACAGTAGAAGCTAATACAAAAAACGACAAAGGCGAATTGTTTGTTGAATTGTCATATAACAATGAAATTATTGACACTTATAGCGTAAAAATCGGCGAAAAGCAAGAAAGAACTATAAAAAATGCACACTTATGGTCGCCAAGCTTACCAAGCCTCTATAACCTTAAAATATCCCTTCTAATTGATAACAAAGCAGTCGATATCTATGAGGAAAAGGTAGGCATAAGAGAGTTTAAATGCGATACCGAAAGATTTTATTTAAACGGAAAGCCTATCTTCCTAAAAGGTGTATGTAAGCATGAAATGTATGAATATAGTGGTCATACAGTCAAAGAAGAATTTATCAAAAAAGACCTTGATATGATAAAGGAAATGGGCTGCAACTTTGTAAGATTAGTTCATTATCCACACAACAAAAAGGTTCTTGAATACTGTGACCAAATAGGACTTATGTGCTGTGAAGAGCCGGGACTATGGCAGTCTGATACATCAAACCCCGATGTTGTCAGCGATTGCCTTGAGGTTTTAAGAAGAACGGTAATAAGAGACAGAAACCACCCAAGCATAATATTTTGGCTATGCTTTAATGAATGCGACTTCAACGAGGAATTTCTCAAAAAATCCGTTGAGATATGCAGAAATAACGACACATCAAGGCTCGTTTCAGGCGCAAATAATATGTCCGATGAGGATACCTTAAAGTATTACAATCTTTGCAATCTTGACTTTTATACAATGCATCCATATTACGAAACATTTGAAAAAGCAAGAAAAAGCGCAGAAATTTTAAAGGGAAAGCCACTTGTATTTACAGAGTGGGGCGGCTACTATGTGTACGATAATCCGCATCTTATTAAGGATTTTCTTTTAGAAATGTATGAGCTTTATAAGGCAGGCAATTTGGCGGGAGAAAGCTTTTGGTATTTTGCAGAAATATACGATTGTAACCGAGGCGGAGCTGCCTGTGTTAACGGCGTTTTAAAGGAAGCACTTGTTGATATTAACAGAGAGCCAACTCTTATATACAACGCATTCTGCCAAGCGCTTAAAGAAATGAATGAAGAAAAATCCGACGTCAGCTTGTATGAGTATGAACAGCATCCATATGGCCCAAAATCATATTTTAAATGTCAAAGTGAACCGGATTATATAGGACTTCTTAACATCTGCAAAAATCCACCATACACACGCCTTGCTAAAACAAGAAAAAAGCAAATTTCAGTAGGCCCTGTGTTGCAAAATGAGGAAATACCGAATATTTCCAAAACACCTTATATTGTTGATAAGGAGCTTGTATTTAGTGGTAATGTAACCACCGATAAAATATCAATCATAGGCATGACTAGTGTTTCCTACGGCTATCCACTAAGCGGAGGATACGGCGAGGTAGGTGCCGAGCTAACGATACACTATGACGATAAATCAACCGCTAAGCATATACTTAAAAACGGCATTGATTTTTCGCTAGCATATACGTCGATAGGCTCATCAAGAATAAATCCCGTGTGCGAAAACGCCACGCGCTTTGCAGAGCTTTCTTACGATAAAAACTTTGAGGAATATATCATAAACAAATTAGATATTGACGTAGAAAATAAGGAAATTGAAAAAATAACAATCTCCCCACTTAATGACAACTACAAAATTCTAATTTATGGAATATATGCAAACTAAAAATCACTTAGCTAAGGATTTTAACTAAATAATTTTATAAACTCGACTTTTGTAAGTCGAGTTTTCCTTTATTCCTAAAAATATTGAAATGAATTTTGTTTTATGGTATAATAAAATCGCCTTATTTCAATAAAGGCAAGCATTATTGCGGCGATTTCATTGACGGCTAAAAGACACTTCTGCGTCTTTGTCTTGAAGCGCTAACGGTCTATGACCGTTTCAAACACTCTCGTGTTTGCTTTTATGGTATAATAAACACAAATAAATAAGAGTTTATAGATTAGTTAAAGTTCTCTTAGTAAGATATATGGTTCAAGTGATAAGAATTATAGATTATGTTATTATTGAGGCGTAAAAGGAGGAATTTATAATGAAGAAAATAGCATTAATTTTTATGTCATTGATTTTGGTTTCGTTTATTTCTTCTTGTTATGGAAATATGGCAAAAAACTACACACCTTATCCAAGCGAATATATAGAATGGGACGGGAATTATTTCTATTTTGAAAATTATCGCTGTACTTCTGATTTAAAAGTAGAAGAGCCTTACATAACAGAAATAACTTATAATGACAAAACATATGCAATTGATGAAGTTAATTATTGTACATTTAAAGATGATAAGTTACATATGACTTTTTATTTTGAGGTCGGTGAATTTGAAAGGTGGACAGCGTATACTATTTATTCGTTAGAAAATAAAGAAGTTGAATATTTGTACATATATGAACATACTGGTTATGATTATGAAATTGATTTAAATAAAATCTTATATATTAGTGATAATTATACAGTCATTTCAGGAACTGGAAAGATATCTAAAATTGATATAGCTTCAAATGAAATTGAAACCATATATTGTGATAGCTATGAAGTTAAAAATGGTCATGCAGTTATTAAAGAAAAAAATGAATTACTTGCCTCAACTATAGAAGATTTTAAGTTTGAAAAAATAATGGATTTATCAAATGTTAGTTCACGTTTTGATTATTATATTCATAATGTAAATGATAAACCTTACTTGCAAATTATTGATCAAACAAGTTCAGTTGTTAATGGTCAATATATAAATACAAATAGCTTAACTTATTATGATTTTGAAAGCGGAAGTTTTTATGAATTAATAAAATTTGAAGATAATAAATCTTTATCAATAGATCCTAATAATACTGGTAGATTTATGTTGGGAGAACCAAAATTAGTAGGATATAATGGTTATACACCTGATGATAAACATTTAGAATACAGATTGCTTATTGATAATAATATTTTATATACTATAGCGTTTGATGAAAATAATGGTATAAAACTAAAAGAATTACATCATTTTGAATCTACAAATCATAATGAGGAATATACTATTAACAAAATTGAAGATAATATTATTTATTTGAATAAAAGATACTTTAATAAACCACAAAATCATATGTATTATAATCGTATAGATACTTCTGTAGTTTATTTTGATATAGAAGAATGTTCATTTGTTGATAAAGAAGAACATGATTATGACAGTAAGATAATAATTGCTGAATATGGCAATATTGTTTATTATGTTAAAACTAAAAGACAAGGTGTTTATATGGCTGAAGACAATATTCATTATTATCTTTATCGATTTGATAAATCAACTCAAGAAGAAGGGTTATTATATTATTCCACAAATCAACTTGGAGAGCTTAGGTTTTTGAATTATTTTTCAAAAAATGAAAAAACTAGTTTAGAAATTTTAGTAAGGAATTCATAAATTACAATTTATCAAACTGCTAACCACTGCGGGAAATTTTAAAGCATACTATACTTAACAAAGTTAAACTGCATGCTTTTACAAGCAAAGTGAAGAGGCTAACGAAATTTTCGTTAGCCTCTTATATTGTGTATAAAAATCATTAAAATGTCCCTATGCACCTTTTTTAATTATTATCATTTTGCTTTTTCTGTCTTTCTTCCTTGCGGCGCTTCTTTTCAGCACTGTCAAGATAATCAGGGTGGAAGCCATCAACCTCACCACGCTGAATAGCACCCATAATTCTATAATAAAGACCGGAATGCTCCTTGTCAAATAAAGCAAGGTAGTCCTTCATTTTTGCTCTTTCAGTATTTCCATCAGCAGGGCATTTGCTCTCCACCACAGGTAAACTAGCGCTTTTTGCAAAGGCCTTAATTTCCTTTTCGTGGGTGTAAATTAGCGGTCTTATCATTGTGATATCCTTTCTTGAAAGATATGTAACAGGAGAGAACGCTCCAATTCTACCCTCAAAGAAAAGATTGAGCATAAACGTCTCAATAACGTCATCAAAATGATGTCCAAGAGCAATTTTATTACACCCAAGCTCAATACATGCATCGTGCAAAGCACCGCGTCTCATTCTTGCACAAAGTGAGCAAGGAGAAGCTTCCTTACGCACATTAAAAATAATCTCATAAATCTCAGTTTTAACAACCTTATATTCAATTTCAAGGTCATCGCAAAGCTTCTGAATAGGCGAAAAATCCATACCCTCAATGCCCATGTCAATGGTAAGGGCAACAACGGTATAATCAATACCAATAACTCTTTTTAGCTTTACAAGAGCGCAAAGAAGGGCAAGAGAATCCTTGCCGCCTGAAACACCAACGGCAATTCTATCTCCATCGCGTATCATGTTATATTCCTCAACTGCCTTTCTTGCGTGGCTGAGGATTTTTTCAATACTGCTAAATTCTATCATAGTAACCTCAAATAAAAAATCACATAAAATGTTATAAAGTCTATTTTAAAGGAGCATATATGGCTATAAAAATTTACATAGACCAAGGACACAATCCAAACCCGCCAAACACAGGAGCAGAGGGAAACGGAGTAAGAGAACAGGATATATCCTATGAGGTAGGAGCGCGCCTTTACGAGCTGCTTACCCAAAATCCAAATTTTGAAGCAAGATTATCACGCCCCACCAGGCAAACACAGCTTGGCACGTCAAATTCATCAAGCCTTAGCGCAAGGGTAAACGATGCTAATAGCTGGGGAGCAGACTATTTTATAAGCATACATACAAATGCATCAGTATCCCCAAATGCCACAGGCACAGAGGTTTTAGTTTACCGCTCTCCCTCAGTAGCCACCAATTTAGCCGAGGATGTTTTACAGGGCGTTGTTGACGCCTCAGGCTTTCCAAATAGAGGAGTAAAGCAAAGACCGGGACTGTACGTTTTAAGAAAAACAAACATGCCTGCTATTTTAGTGGAGCTTGGCTTTATCTCAAACCCACAGGAAGCGGCTCTTATGTCAAATAACCCGTCCTTGTTTGCTCGTGGAATTTATAACGGAATATTAAAATACTTTAATCTATAATACCACAAAAACTTCAAAACTTCAACACAAAAAGCACACTGATTTTCAAATAGTGTGCTTTTTATATATTTATCCCTCAAATTGCTTACCTAAAAATGATGAAGCGGCTTGAATTAGCTTGCATTCTGCTGATTCCGTATCCACAGTGCCATGCTCATCAGTAGAAATCATTGCAACAGAGCCAATAACATCTCCCTCTGAAATAATAGGCATAGCATACTTTACGTATCCTGTTGCCCCATCACAGGTGTAAATTTTCTCAGCATCGTTTTTACAGTAATATAAACCTCTTTGCTCCATTATTGCTTCATATTCCTCGCTAACCTTTTTGTCAGCATATTCCCTTTTTGAAACACCGGCAGTAACAATAACGCTGTCTCTATCTGTAACCACAACGCTCATTCCGCACGTTCTGTTTAGCGTTTCAACGTATTGACCTGCAAATGAAGCAAATTCTCCAATAGGAGAGTACTTCTTAAAAATAACCTCTCCCTCTTTATTTGTAAAAATTTCAAGTGGCGCACCGTCTCTTATTCTCAATGTGCGTCTTATTTCCTTTGGTATAACAACTCTACCTAAATCATCAATTCTACGAACAATACCCGTAGCCTTCATAAAAATCTCCTTTATAACAATTTCTTGTGCCTTAATAGTGTTTGTCGCATTTTAAAATTTATACGCAAATATTTTATAAGCAGGAAAATATAATTGTCTTAACTAAATTTTGCCTATAATATTGAAAAATATATTTTTCTGTGGTATTATAACTATGTCTAAACTTTGTAAATTTATTTATTCACGTTAATTAGGAGAGAAAATAATGATAGATTCTATATCAACAGGAATTCTGGTGGCGTTTATAGCCATAGCCGCCTTAGGATTCATTTTAGGATTTAAGAAGGGAACGTTTAAATCATTAACTGATTTAATTTTTCTTGCATTAAACGTTCTTATATCAGTTTTAGTTGCAACCGCCATTGCTAAAAACGTTGTAACTATTGAAAATATCGCACAGTATTTTCCACAGGTTGCGCCAAGCGTAGGACTTGATGATACTATTATAAACCAAGTAAACGGATACTTATCATCCCCAGAGCTTTATTCAACTGCTGTTGCGCTTGCTTTAGCATTAGCAACGGTTATCGCGTTACCAATTATCTTTATGGTTACCTTTATTATTGTAGGCATTATCTTATTTATACCAAAGATAATTGTTAATAGCGTAGTTATGCCAAGCACTAAGGGAATAGGCTTAAAGCTAGGTGGAGGCTTAATCGGTGCAGTTGTTAAAGCAGCGGCTCTTGCAGTATTGATAATGCCAATAGTCGGTTATGCAAATTATGCAAGTAATACGGTTGATATGCTAAAGACCGAAAACGCTCAAATGGAATCAGTAGCAGAAATTGAGCAGATGCTTGATGAAGCAACAGAAACCCCCGTATTTAAAGCAGTTTATTCCGTAGGCGGCAAAAAGCTTTTTGACACCTTAACAACAATTAAGGTTAATGATATTAGAATATCCTTAACCCATGAAACAGAAACAGCTGTAAATTTATATAAGGAAACAGATAATTTTATAGGCGTACCTTTAAATGAGTACGGAGACAAACAGGTGGATTCTATTGAAAGAATAGAGGAAATCATTTTAGATGCAGATTTCGTTCCTGCTTTCTTAAGTAACGTGCTTGCATACGTTGCCAACGAATGGAACAACGGAAATGCAGTTTTAGGATACGAAAAGCCTGTTATCGGTACTGAGCTGCAAGAGGCTCTTGATAGTACAATTTCTGTTTTGGCTCAAACAACACCATCTTCCTTTAAGCAGGACTTTTGTACAGTGGCGGAAATCGCTAAATACGCGATTGAGGATGGCGTAGTTTATGCATTAACAAGCGAGGACGGCAATATTATGCATGTTCTTGAAAATTCAACTGTAATTAGCGATATTTTAGTTGAGCTTCACCGTAACGAAAGAACACGACCAATTCTTCCTGCCATTACAAACGGAGCTGTAAATTACCTTTATAGTATTTACGATGAGGTAAACGGTACAACCACTGAACAGCATAGTATGGTTGATGTAAACGGCTTAACAGAATTCGTTGTTCAAAACGAAGGCAAAATCATCGCAAACGTAATAGTTGAGCTTGATACTTTTATGGCTAGCATAAACGAATATACAGGCAAGAGCACCATAGAAATAATTAAATACGGCGACTTTGCAGCGCTTGGCAGAGCATTTAACGGCATTAAGAGAAGCTATCTTTTCTGCGATACCTACGAGTTTATTTTAAGAACTATATTAGAATCAAGAGGCTGCCGTGAGCTTGGTATTTTAGATGAGCAGTTTATAAAAAATGCAATTCTTCATGATAGCGACATGGAAATGATGCTTGTTTCAAGACAAAAGGTTGCGCTTCTTGTATTATCAATGTATAAGGGCGAGGCGCTTGACTATACTGACGCCATTGAAGCGCTTCTTATGAATATTACGACAGTTGATGCAGATTCCGTAAAGAATCTTTTAACCGAGGAAAGCTTAATGGCAATCGGCGTTAAGGGAGAGCATATCCACACAATTTCAGGACTTTTAACTTCAATGATTGATACCATCAAGGACGAAAGCGTAGAGATTTCTTCCGATAATCTTTCTAAGGAAGCAGAAAGCGCAAGCAAAATTATTCAAGCAGTTGACTCAGCTCTTGAAAATAGTGCAAAGGATAAGAATGTGTTCGTTTCAAACGATGAAAAGGAAGCTACGTCTGAAATGACAGCAAGTGAATTCGTTTCAACTACACTTGAATCCGACTTTGTATCCACTATGATTGTTGCAGCAACAAAGGACGAAAATGGTAATGAGGTAGATGACCCATACAATGTAAGAGAGCATCTTAGCGAAAACGATATTATCGAGCTTGAAAATGTCCTTGGCAACGAATACGCTAACACAGACGATGACGATGAAGCTAAAAAAGAAAAGCTTGATGCAATCGCTCACATCTTCGGAGTTGACGTATCTAAATTTCAATAAAACGTAAATAAAAAAGCCTTGACCACACGGTCAAGGCTTTTTTTATCCTTCAATTAATTTGTTTATAATTGCACGTCTTGCATCAAGCACTGCCTTTGCCTCATCCTTGTTTTCTCCTCTTACAGAGTAGTAAACCTTGATTTTTGGCTCTGTGCCTGATGGACGAATAGCAATCCATGATGAATCCTTAAAGATAAACTTTAATACATCAGCATTTGGAAGTCCGTCAAGACCTGGCAAATAGTCATTTACCTTGTCAATTCCTTCAAATAAAGAAGCACCGCTTTCTCTCATTTCCTTCATAATTGCTTGAATTCTTTCAACACCATCAATTCCCTTAAGTGTATATGAATCAAGCTTGTCAAGGAAATATCCATATTTATCGTAAATCTCTTCCATTACATCATCAAGAGTCTTGCCTTGATTTTTGTAATAGGAAGCCATTTCACAAATAAGCATTGAAGCAACAACCGCATCCTTATCTCTTGCGTGAGTGCCTACTAAATATCCGTAGCTTTCCTCATAGCCGATTACAAAATCGCCACAGCCGGTAGCATCAAAAATATTCATCTGCTCACCGATATATTTAAAGCCTGTTAATGTCTCAATAACCTTACAGCCATTCATTTTAGCAATAGTAGAGCCAAGCTCACTTGTTACAATAGTCTTAATTACAGTTGACTTGTCAGTTAGCTTATCTCTGTTCATCTTAATTACATAATCAACTAAAAGCGCGCCAACCTGATTACCTGTAAAGAGCTTCATTCCTTCCTTTGTGTTGACCGCAATACCAACTCTATCACAGTCAGGGTCAGTACCGAAAATAATATCAGCGTCAAGCTCCTCACAAAGCTTTACGCCCATTTCAAGAGCCTCAGCATTTTCAGGGTTTGGAGAAACAACGGTAGAGAAGTTGCCATCTCTCATTTCCTGCTCCTTAACTATTGTTACGTCATATCCAAGCTCAGAAAGCACGCGTCTTACAGGAACGTTACCTGTACCGTGAAGTGGAGTATATACAATCTTAGCGCTCTTTTCGCCAATATCGTGGGCTTGCTTCTTAACGTTTTCAATAAAGCTATCAAATACCTCTTTAGGTACGCTCTTTAAAATGCCGCTTTCTCTTGCTTCCTTTTCATTTGCAACAGGGATTGCAGGAATATCAGTTATAGCATTTACATAAGAAATGATTTTATTAGCATCATCAGTAAGCACTTGACATCCCATATCATCATAAACCTTGTAGCCATTATATTCCTTAGGATTATGGCTTGCAGTTACAACAATACCGCCAACACAGTTAAGCTCTCTTACAGTAAAGGAAAGCACAGGAGTAGGCATTATTTCATCATAAAGAAATGCAGGAATATTAGCGCTTGCAAGAACAAGAGCAGCCTCTTTAGCAAAAGAATCAGAATTATTTCTTGAGTCGTAAGCAATGGCAACGCCACGCTTTACGTCATCGCCATACTTATCTAAAAGATAGTTAGCAAAGCCGCGTGTAGCCTTTCTTATAATGTACTTATTCATTCTGTTTGTGCCTGCGCCCATAACACCGCGAAGACCACCTGTACCGAATTCAAGATCGCGCCAGAAGCGATCTTCAATTTGTTCATTTGAAAGGTCAGCGTTTAATTCATCTCTTGTTTCTTTGTCAAACAATTCGTTTGTGCGCCAAAGATTATAATTATCTAAAATGTTTTTAGAAAGCTCTTTCATTTTAACCTCTTTATATAGCCAAATTATTTCATCATACTAATTATAGCATGATTTTACGAAAAATAATACATTTTATAAAATATTATTCGCCCTTAGTATAAGCAAGTAATCCGCCTGCCATTAAAATATCAATTTGTCTTTGTGTATAGCTGCAGTTTAACGTAGCCTCGCCATTAGCACCCTTTAATGTAATCTTGCCGTTTTTCATACCCTCAAATACATTTTCAAGAGTTAATTTGTCATCCTGCATAAACTTTTCGTAATCGTCAGGATTTTCAAATGTAAGTGGTAAAATACCTGCGTTTATAAGGTTAGCTGCGTGAATTCTTGCAAAGCTCTTAGCAACAACCGCCTTAACACCTAAGTAAAGTGGAACTAATGCCGCATGCTCTCTTGAAGAGCCTTGACCGTAGTTAGAGCCACCAACAATAATGCTTGAACCGTTCTTTAACGCTCTTTCAGCAAATGTCTCATCACAAACTGCAAAGCAGAACTTTGATAAGAAAGGAATATTTGAACGGTATGGAAGAATTTTAGCACCCGCTGGCATAATGTGGTCAGTAGTAATATTATCTCCAACCTTAAGAGTTAATACAGCCTCAATTTTGTCATCAAGTGGCTTTGTTGTTGGGAATGGCTTAATGTTTGGTCCTCTTAAAATTTCAAGGCCCTTAGCCTCTTCTTCACTTGCAGGTAAAATAACCGCGCTGTCATCTACCTTGAACATGTCAGGCATTTCAACCTCAGTGTATTCGCCAAGTGTTCTTGGGTCAGTAATATATCCTGTAAGAGCAGAAGCAACTGCAACCTCAGGAGATACAAGGTAAACTTGACCGTCCTTTGTTCCACTTCTACCCTCAAAGTTTCTGTTAAACGTACGAAGTGATACACCTGCAGAGTTAGGAGAGAAGCCCATACCGATACAAGGACCGCAAGCGCATTCAAGAACTCTGGCACCTGCCGCTAAAATATCAGATAAAGCGCCACAGTCAGCAAGCATAGAAAGAACCTGCTTAGATCCTGGGGAAACTGAAAGGCTTACGCTATCGTCAATTTTCTTGCCCTTAAGCATTGAAGCAACTCTTAACATATCACGAAGTGATGAGTTAGTGCATGAGCCGATACAAACCTGGTCAACCTTAATTCCTGAAAGCTCCTCAGCACTCTTGATATTATCAGGACTGTGAGGACAAGCAAGAAGCGGCTTAAGCTCAGATAAGTTAATGTCAATAATTCTATCATAAACTGCATCAGGGTCGCTAGCAAGTGGAGAATAAGCATCACCTCTGCCTTGCGCCTCTAAGAATGCTTTGGTAATTTCATCAGATGGGAAGATAGACGTTGTTGCGCCAAGCTCTGTACCCATATTTGTAATAGTAGCTCTTTCTGGCACTGATAATGTCTTAATACCCTCGCCACCCCATTCAATGATAGCACCAACGCCACCCTTAACAGAGAGGATGCGAAGAATTTCAAGGCTAACGTCCTTAGCGCTTACCCAAGGCTGTAATTTACCTGTAAGGTTTACCTTATACATCTTAGGCATAGTGATGTAATATGCACCGCCACCCATAGCAACTGCAACGTCAAGGCCGCCTGCACCAAATGCAAGCATACCGATACCACCAGCAGTAGGTGTATGGCTGTCAGAGCCAATAAGCGTCATTCCAGGAACGCCAAATCTTTCAAGATGTACCTGGTGGCAAATACCGTTACCAGGACGTGAAAATCTTAAACCGAATTTTTTAGCCACAGACTGAATATATCTATGGTCGTCAGCATTCTCAAAGCCTGACTGTAATGTGTTGTGGTCAATATAAGCAACAGAAAGCTTTGTTCTAACTCTTGGAATACCAATAGCCTCAAACTCAAGGTACGCCATTGTACCTGTTGCATCCTGTGTTAATGTTTGGTCAATTCTTAAAGCAATTTCATTTCCTGCAACCATTTCGCCGGAAATTAAATGCTCCTTAATTATCTTTTGTGCAATAGTAAGTCCCATTGTCATTCTCCTTTAAAGTACTAAATAAAAATAATATATAAATTATAACAAAAACATAGTAATATGTCAAGAAAAATAAGTGCATTGCTACAAAATTTATTATATTATAAAATTTACCTTGAAATAGATTTTTTTGTTTGTTATAATTATATCGTGAGGAATAATATAATTAAAAACAACCAACGAAATTGGCTGCTTTTTTCATATAGATAGGTGGTGTATAATGCTTAAAAATTTAACGCATTTAAAAGAGAAGCTTAAAGAATCACTAAAATCGGTTTTACCTGTTTTCGTAATCGTTTTGCTTCTTTGCTTTACAGTTCCGGGAATAGACGTTTCCGTACTAACGTCATTTATTTTCGGTACGTTTTTAGTAGTTGTCGGCACAGGCATATTTAACCTTGGCGCAGACGCGTCCATGACACCAATGGGCGAATATGTAGGCGCAAAAATGACAAAATCCAAGAAAATTTGGCTTATTATAATTTTATCGTTTATCGTAGGCGTTTTAATTACCATGAGTGAGCCGGATTTGCAAATTTTAGCGCAAAACGCATCAATCAATCCGGATATTCTTTTAGTAATCTCCGTATCCTTCGGAGTAGGCGTATTTTTAGTGGTGGCAATGCTTCGTATAATCTTTGCTATTAAGCTAAGATACCTCTTAATTGTTTTTTACATAATCACGTTCGCATTAGCATTTTTCGTTGATAAAGGCTTCTGGGCAGTAGCCTTTGACTCTGGCGGAGTTACAACAGGACCTATGACCGTACCGTTTATATTAGCTCTTGGCGTAGGTGTATCCTCAATCCGTTCCGACTCACAGGAAAACAACGATAGCTTTGGCTTAGTTGCTTTATGCTCAGTAGGTCCAATCGTTTCAGTTTTAGTTTTAGGACTTATTTTAGGCGGCAAAACAGGAGACTATTTACCGCCTGTTCAAAATATATTTGAGTCATCACAAGCACTAGGCTTTAGCTATCTTGAAGCTTTTCCTCATTATTTTTTAGAGGTTTTAAAATCAGTTTTACCGATAGCGTTATTTTTCTATGTTTATCAATTATTCACAGGCAGAATGAACAAAACGGGACTTATTAAAATATCAATCGGTCTTGTTTATACAATAGTTGGTCTTGTACTATTCTTAACAGGCGCAAACGTAGGCTTTATGTCAGCAGGAAGCGCGTTAGGACAAATATTCGGCAGTAGCGAATACGTATGGGTGGTTATTCCAATCGGCATGGTTGTGGGCTTCTTTATAGTAGCAGCAGAGCCGGCAGTACAGGTTTTACAGGCGCAGGTTGAAAACGTAACGTCAGGCGCAATTCCTAAAAAGGCGCTTGCATTCGCACTTGAAATAGGCGTTGCTATATCAGTGGGTATCGCAATGATAAGATCCATTACGGGAATATCAATTATGATTCCATTATTAATCGGATATTCCATAGCACTTATTTTAACGTTCTTTGTGCCGGAAATTTTTACCTCAATCGCATTTGACTCCGGTGGCGTTGCCTCAGGTGCTATGACGTCAACGTTCTTGCTTGCCTTCGCAGTAGGCGTATGCTACGGCGTAAACGGCGGCACAGATAGCATTATGACAGATGCATTCGGCACAGTTGCTATGGTAGCGATGACGCCGCTTATTGCAATTCAAATTTTAGGTATCGTATATAAAATTCGCATTAAGAAGATTGAACAATCCATCCAAGCGCAAGAGGAAGAAATTACCAAAGCAGAAGAAATTATCTCTGTTATCGAAGCGCCTCTTGACGGTACACTTACAATTCCAATTCCTGTTGGAATTAAGGATGAAATTATTGACTTTTAGAAAGGAGAGGACGTTATGCAGAAAATGTATTTAATGATAACCATAACTCAAAGAGACGAAAGTGATGAATTTACAAATTTCTTTGAATCAAAGGAAGTTCCCGTAATTTACAGTACACCCTGTGAAGGAACGGTAAGACAGAAAACACTCTCTCTTTTCGGTCTTGAAAAAACAGAAAAAACCGTTCACTATTGCATGGTAACAGCCAACAAGAAAAATGAGCTTATTAAAACGCTAACTCACGAAATGGCAATTGACCTGCCAAACCGAGGAATTTCGGTAGCAATTCCACTAACCAGCATGGGCGGACACAGAGCGCTTGAAATGTATGCAAACGGACACGAAAACGATATAGAAGAGGAGCAAATTATGCAAGAAAAGCAAATGGAACTAATAGTTGCTATATGCGAAAAGGGACATACTGAAACCGTAATGGACGCCGCAAGAGAAGCAGGCGCAAGAGGCGGAACAGTAGTTCATGCAAAGGGCACAGGCGCAAAGTATTCAAGCAAATTCTTCGGTATTTCAATCGCTGAGGAAAAGGAAATGATATATATTGTAGCATCGGCAGAGCAAAAGAAGGACATTATGCGTGGCATAATGGACAATGCTGGCATAGATAGCGAGGCACACACAATAGTGTTCTCTTTACCTGTATCCGACACCGCCGGACTTCGCATTTTCGATCAAACTATATAACAAAAAAATCAGCAGATTGCTCTGCTGATTTTTTTGTTAGCCTTCCTTGTGTAAAGGAAGAGGGACTACGAAAGTGGTGGAAGGATTGTTTAAATTTTCTTTAAAGTAAAGCTATCTGCAATATGCAAATAATTTGCAAGCATCTCAACACCGTTTTCATTAAGCTCATTTTGACTAACGGTAGATTTTTCTCCGTTATAGTTAAGCTCATACGTACTATTCAATCCGTTATCAAAGAAAGGATAAATAGTAGCATGCTCTTGAATAGGATGCTCCGTGTAGGAGTAAACCTTAATTTCGTTAAAGTCCTTATCGTTAAATTGAAGCACTAAAAGTGTAGGAGTATCGCAAAGAATATGACATTCACTGTCTTTCCAAAACTCTCTTTCACATTTATATGTGTCGATAAACGCACCTAGTTCCTTAATTGTATTGTCGGACACCTGCGTTAAATCACAGCTAACGCCAATAGGACCGCCCACAAGCGCCTTCTTTATGTAATCAATACTTGCTTCTTCAGCCCTTTGCCAGTTAGCAGTAGAGCTTAAAAGTATCTTTTCTTCCTTACCGCCAACAGGATATGTAGGAGTAAAATTCTCAATTGAACGAATAGTCGCCCATCTTTCAAGCATTGATGATGGCATACGCTTTATAGCATTTTTAAATATTTCAAGCTGAGTGTAAATTCCATGGCTATCACTCATCCAGAATGAATCAAAGTAAGGCGCATTTGAGAGGGACATTCTGCCGCCGCCACTTGCACAGCACTCTAAATGTAAATTAGGATAGTCAGATTTAATTCTGCCAAGGAAGTAATTATATCCCTCATAATACTTTATAAATGAATTTCTTGTCTTGTCATAGTATAAAGGACCGTTTAAATCAAACTTTATAAACTCAACTCCGTATTTGTCAATATTCGCTTTTAAAATTCCGTATATAAAATCACAAGCATCTCTGTTTGCAAAATCCACAAAGCAGTGTTGACCTTCAGTCAAATAATACTCAGGATGCTTCTTAACGTTTTCACACTTTGGATTTGCTCTTTCAATCTCAAACCAAAGACCAAACTTTAAGCCCTTCGCTCTTACAAGGTCGGCAAATTCCTTTAATTTACCCCTCATTGCACTTTCCTTTGACTCTTGCCAATCTCCTACTACATCCCACCAAAGCTGTGTTTTGCCAAACCAACCTGCATCTACTGTAAAGTATTCGCATCCAAGAAGGGAAGCCTTATCAAGCTGACAAATTAAATTATCATAGTCAACGTAGTCAAAATGGCTCATCCAAGTGTTATATACAATAGGCAAATTGTGCGGATAATTTTCATTCCAATATCGATGTAGCTTATACGCATCCATATCTAATTTTGACTTGAATGTATAGTAGAGAATAGAAGGAAGCACTAAATCCTCATTAGGCTCTAATATGTATCTGAAATCTTGACTTTTTATACCAAGCTCAACAGTAACTACCTTGTGGTCTAAATACTCTCCGTGTCGGCTCACTCTGTATTCAAATCCGGAATTACACATAATGTGATAAGCAGTGCCTCTGCCGTTTTGCTCATTGTAAAGCGCCACAAAAGGATTCACGTCTTGATTTGTACGAATTTCATCACTCATTCCAAACACACCGCTAACAAGACTCTGCCAAGCGCCAATACCCTCTTTAATATGCTTGCTTGTCTGTGTGTAAACCTGATATTCGCCGCCATTTAGCGTAAATTTAGATAGAGCAGTAGATATTTCAATTTTTCTGCCCGATATATTTTTGATAGTGTCCTTTCTTTCAAAAACACCGCTTGAATGCTTAATAGTCTTAATTACAATTTCAATGTCATTATTCTTGTATGAAAAACCGTAATCGCACTTTACCGTGTCGCCTAAGGCTCTTTCAAAATCACCGTAAACGGTTAATAAATCTGTAATTTTAGTGTATTCCATCATTAACCCTCAATATATACAATGCTATTTCTTTCAAGCCACATTGTAACTGTGTTATTTTCAATCCTGTATGATGTAAGAGGCGCATATGTGCTCTTTTCATCAACTAAGTAGAATTTTAACCTTGTAGCATCATATCCCTCAATGTCAAGCACAATTTTCTTAGCACCCTCATTGTCGTTTTCACAGTAGTACGTTATAGCAATACCATACTTGCCATTACCGGAAGCACCAACCACGTATACGTCCTTGTCCTCGCAAATAGACTCTACCTGATTACCCATATCATAAAGATTAGCAAATGTATAGAAGGAGTAATATCCCTTTAAAACCTCATATGTGTACATATCCCAAAGACCGTTAAATGCAGTAGGTCTTGCATCATAGTACATAAGCATATCAATATCAGGGCAATTTTGTGCCGCGCTCATACAAGCAAGGCTAAACGCCGCACCCTTCATACTGATAATTTGCTTAATTGAATAAACAAATTCATCAGTCCAGCCGCGTACATAGTTCCACTCATTTAAGTTAGTTGTAGTATTTTCATAACCGCATCTGTCAAGCATTTTTCTTACTCTTGTGCACTTGTCGGTCATATCGTAAGGCTGTGTCCAATACCAGTGATAGCTAAAAAAGTCAAGAGGAGTGTCTAATTTCTTAATCTCCTTAAGAAAAGCTTCACACCATTCCTCATCGCCACAGGAAGCAGGACCGCCAATCTTTAAGTGAGGAAAACGATTCTTTAAATGCTTAGCCGCAATAGAATAAAACTCTACAAATTCCTCAAAAGTACCCTGCCAACATCTTTTGTTGTTTTCCTCGTGTGCATCAAGGTCAGGCTCATTCCAAATTTCCCAGTATTCCATATCATACTTAAAGCCGTTTGCCCAGCCCTCTGTATAGTGTGCAATAATATGCTCACAAATTTCCGCCCATTTCTTAAAATCCTTAGGTGGATACGTGTTGTATTTCTTTACCTCATGCTCAATTCTTGAGCCAAGGCGGAAAAATGGCTTTGTGCCGTAGTCAATAATCTGCTTCATATACTTGTCAGTGCAAGCAAAATCATAGCTATTAGGGTCATTTACGTCCGCATCAAAGTTAGTGAAAATAAAATTCACGTCAACAGTATGATTTCCGCCATATCCCGCATGGAATGAAGCATCGTGTGTTCTTGCATAAGGAATACGGCACGCCTTATAGCTGTTTTGATTTCCTCTTGTTTGCTCACTTCCGTTAGCAACACAAGGTCCATTGTTTACCGCGTGCATTACCTTAATTTTGCCAATTTCTTTATTAAAATTTACCTTTACGTTTGTCATATCTTATCCCTCAATATATACAATACTATTTCTTTTAAGTCGCATTGTTATTTTGTTATTTTCAATTTTATATGTGTTATTCGGTGTATACGTGTTTGCTTCATCAACTAAATAAAGCTTTAATTTAGTAGTGTCACATCCTAAAATGTCAACGGTTATATTTTTATCACCGTCATTATCATCCTCGCTGTAATAAGTAATAGCAATACCATATTTGCCATTACCCTTAGCACCAACCACGTATATATTTTCATCATCACATTCACTTTCTACCTGATTGCCTATTTCGTATAAATTAGCAAAGGTGTAAAAAGCATAATATCCCTTTATTGGCTCCAATGTGTAAAAATCAAACAAACCATTCCATTCACTTGGTCTTGCGTCATAATACATCATCATATCAATATCAGTAGAGTTTTGCCCCGCACTCATACAAGCAAGATTAAATGCAGCACCCTTAATACCGTTAATTTGCTTAATGGAATAAACGAATTCGTCGCTCCAACCACGCACGTAATTCCATTCATTTAAGTGCGTTTCAATGAACTCATAACCGCATCTATCAAGCATTTTTCTTACTCTTGTGCATTTTGCAGTCATATCATAAGGCTGTGTCCAATACCAATGGAAGCTAAAAAAGTCAAGAGGAGTGTCGTTTTTCTTGATTTCTTTAAGGAAATTTTCGCACCATTCCTCATCTCCGCAGGAGCCGGGACCGCCAATTTTTAAATTGGGGAAGCATCTTTTTAAATGCTTTGAGGTAATAGTGAATAAATCCACAAACTCCTCAAACGTGCCTTGCCAAAGACGCTTGTTAAATTCCTCGTGAGCATCAAGGTCAGGCTCGCCCCAAATTTCCCAATATTTCATATCATAGTAAAAGCCGTCAGCCCAACCCTCTGTATAGTGTGCAATAATATGCTCGCATATCTCTGCCCACTTTTTAAAGTCCTTAGGTGGAAACGTATTGTACTTTTTAATTTCATGCTCAATTCTTGACCCAAGGCGAAAATAAGGCTTCGCCCCATAATCAATAATCTGCTTCATATACAAGTCAGTACAAGCAAAATCATAGCTGTTAGGGTCATTTACGTCCGCATCAAAGTTAGTGAAAATAAAATTCACATCGACAGTATGATTTCCGCCATATCCCGCATAAAACGAAGCATCATGTGTCCTTGCATAGGGAATACGACACGCTTTATACGCATCCTGATTGCCACGCGTTTGGTCTTTACCACTAACACAAGGACCATTGTTAACCGCGTGCATTACCTTGATTTTGCCGATTGTCTTACTAAAATTTACTCTTACGTTACTCATTTTCAATATATACAATACTGTTTCTTTCAAGTCTTAATGTGATTTTTCCGTTAACAAATTTGTTAACTAAATTTTCGCCCATTGTTTGGTTTACATCAGTTATGTAAATTTTCGCATTGCTAAAATCGTGGCCGTTAACGTTTACAGTAACAAACTTAGGTGTATTTCCATCATCCTCACTGTAATATGTAATCATAATTCCTGCTTTGTTACCATTCTTAGCAGAAACAACGTAAATATCCTTGTCATCACTTACGCTCTTTACTTGATTACCCATTTCATAAAGATTAGCATAAATGTAGAATGGATAATATCCCTTAAGTGGTCGCATAGTGTAAAAGTCAAAAAGTCCATTCATAGCGCAAGGTCTTGCATCATAATACATAAGCATATCAATGTTAGGATTTTTCTGCGCCGCCGCCATACAAGCAGAGGTAAAGCAAGCACCCTTAATGGAAATCATTGTTTCAATGCTATATACAAACTCATCGCCCCAACCGCGAACATAATTCCATTCATTTAAAATGCTCTCCGCATCTCCGTATCCGTAACGCTTTGCAATCTTTGAAATTCTTGTACCCTTTTTTGACATTTCATTTGGCTCAACACCATACCAGTGCCAGGATAAAAAGTCCATAGGAGGATGTTTATTCTTGATTCTTTCAAAAAATCTTTCAAGCCAATCCTCATTCCAAGCAATGGCAGGACCGCCAATTTTAAGGTTAGGGAATCGGTTTTTAAGATATGTAGAAGCCACAGTATAAAACTCCGCAAACTCAGCCTCTGTGCCTTGCCAACAACGCTTGTTAGGACTGTTGTCAGGGTCAAGGTCAGGCTCATTCCAAATTTCCCAGTATTCTAAATCATACTTAAAGCCATCAGCCCAACCCTCAGTATAATGTGCAATAATATGCTCACAAATCTGCGCCCACTTTGTATAGTCCTTAGGTGGGAATGTGCCAAACTTCTTTACGTAATGCTCAATTTTTGAGCCAAGACGGTAAAATGGCTTCGTGCCAAACTCATATATTTCGCTTATATACTTGTCAGTACAAGCAAAGTCATAGCTTTGTGGGTCATTCACATCCGCATCAAAATTAGGGAAGATAGCTTGAATATCAACGCTATGCTCACCACCGTATTGAGCGTGAAAAGCCGCATCGTGTGTCCTTGCATAAGGAATACGCGCCGCCCTGTAATAATCCTGATTACCCCTCATTTGGTCGCCCCTTGTTACGTGAGGACCGTTATTAACCGCGTGCATAACCTTAATCTTGCCCGCCTTTTTATTAAAATCAATATTTATATTGCTCATTATAAAATCTCCCATAAAATATAGTAACACAACTTTATTTTAATATAATATTAAAATTAAGTCAAGATATAAATACAATAAAATCAATATATAAGTAAAATTCTAACCTGCGGTTGACAAATGTAAACTTTAGGTTGCTTGATTTTTTGCAACCTTTATGATATACTAAAGCCACAAAGGAGGCTTATCTATGAAACGAAACATAATTAGAATAACAATCTTAATGACATTTATTATCTTAATGCTAATACTTTCATCCTGCCTTGTTTTTTGTGCAGGCTGTGGGGCGTTATCCTGCGCATCATGTAACTCCTGCGGAGTCGGTAGCAAAGGAACGTTAAAAAATATACCCGGTGTATTTTCCTATTCGTCTGTTCAAGAAAATGACAAATACATATTGATAGATCATGATTGGTTAATAGATAAAGAAAAAAACAAAATGTTCATCCAAAATTATAAATATGAGCATTACAGCTTCGACTACAAAGGCAATATTTACGATGTCGAGCTTACAGAAAACGGTTTTATTCAATACGGTATAAGGCGAGTGCCCAAATACAACGTTGACACAGGACGTATTGACCGTTACGAATACTATAAAATAACCTTCATATTTGATAACGAAGCCAATGAAATTGATATGAAGCAAGATACCGTGCTTTTAACGGAAGAACAAGTAAACGAACTGACTAAAAAGGTTGAAAGCGACAGATATAGCGGTTTTACCATATCGTCAGATCATCATCATCATTATTACGATGGCTATGATGAATATGACGTAGAAAGCATGCACGAGGTTGATAGAGCAATATACGAATACGCCTACGCAACCACGGAAATAAACGTTGACTCAACCGATTTTTACAAAACAAACGTAAAAATTAAAAGCCTGAACGAAATAACGTATTTTACTATATACTACTGTAATAAAAATCAATTTTGGTCAACAAGAGCAGATTTCAGAGGAGTACACGGTTCATCCCTTTGCTATTACGACGAAGTAAACAAAAAAATTGAAATCGTGCATACCTTTGAAGACGAAGAGACGGTTATTTACTTTGACGAAAGCTGTGTAATGACACTAAACACCAACCATCAGGTTCATATTTACGATACCGAAAAATACGAAAAGAAATTAGTTGGCAAGGTGGGAAGTCAAAAGGATTGCCGAATATATGTATATCCTATCAAAGATTCTATAATTTTAGAGATTGAGAATGAGATAGAAATAGACGACAAGGACTACAATCGTTATATCTACGTATCAAACACAGGCGAAATAATCTTCGACCAACAAATAAAAGACTAAAAACGGAACAGGCATTTTGCCTGTTCCGTTTTCCGTTATATAAAATTCAATTAAGCCTTGTTTATAGAACCGAAAAGCTTCGATTTTTAACAATAGAATAACAGTTCACTGTCCGTAGCCTCAATTGTTTTCGGTATGTACCTCTAAGATTATTTCTGTTTTTTTAGCATAGATAATTGTTCCGTTATGAGTACCGGAAGGAAGCTCGGTTTTATTATTGACAAGAACCGTCTTTTTTTCACCGTCAAAAATAGTAATATATCTTTCTATTGAGCTATCAATAACAAATTCTCCCTCGTAAATAACATAGGCTTGATTACCGATATCATAAAAGGTATCACAAACATATTTGATTGTATATATTGACACTAAGGAAACAACAATAGCAGCAAAAACATTGATACATACAATCTCTATTTTTTTCATATTTTTCTGAAAAAATTCTTTTTTGGAATTGAAAAAATACATTAACAATCCTATGCCAATCAAAGTAATAATCACAAAAACAACATACAAAATAGCTCTGTTTTTCAAAACAGCCTCGTATTGCTCATAATTAGTCATATACTTATCCTCTTTCATTGCAGATAAATCTCAGTGGTTTCGGACGGTTCTGTATCTCCGCTTTATATCTCCAAATCTCTTACATAGATTTTATCATAATACTATCGTTTTGTCAATTTATAATCGAATAACAACAAAAATCCCCGATTAAAAATCGAGGATTTTTGCATATAAAATTCAATTAAGCCTTGTTTACAGAGCCGAATAACTCCATCTTTTCCTTAACAGTTGCCTTAATAGCCTCAAAGCCAGGAGCAAGAAGCTTTCTTGGGTCGAAGCCCTTACCGCTTAAGTCCTTACCAGCCTCAACGTATGATCTTGTTGCAGCAGCAAATGCTAATTGACATTCTGTGTTAACGTTGATCTTTGATACGCCAAGAGAGATAGCCTTCTTAATCATATCCTCAGGAATACCTGTACCGCCGTGAAGAACGAGTGGCATATCGCCAACCTTCTCAGAGATAGCAGCTAAAACGTCAAAGTTAAGACCTGTCCAGTTTGCTGGATACTTACCGTGAATGTTACCGATACCTGCAGCAAGCATTGTAACACCAAGGTCAGCAATTTGCTTGCACTCATCTGGATCTGCACATTCGCCTGCACCTACAACGCCATCCTCTTCGCCGCCGATTGAACCAACCTCAGCCTCAAGAGAAATACCAAGTACCTCACAAGCATTTACAAGAGCTTGTGTCTTAGCAAGGTTTTCTTCGATTGGGTAGTGTGAACCGTCGAACATTACAGAAGAGAAGCCTGCATTGATACAAGCCTTAGCGCCCTCAAATGAACCGTGGTCTAAGTGAAGAGCAACTGGAACTGTGATGTTAAGGCACTTAATCATACCCTTAACCATACCAACGATTGTGTCATAACCACACATATACTTACCGGCACCCTCAGATACACCAAGAATAACAGGTGAGTTAAGCTCTTGAGCTGTTAAAAGGATAGCCTTTGTCCACTCAAGGTTGTTGATGTTGAATTGTCCTACGGCATATTTGCCTGCTTTTGCTTTTTCAAGCATTTCTTTTGCTGAAACTAACATTGTAATTTCTCCTTTATATTTATCTAAAATTTATAACAAAATTTTTACCGCACATATTATACACTAAATTAACGTTAAAATCAATACCTTTTTCAAAAAATTCAAACACACACAGTTATTATATACCCATTCTTGATAGTAGTAGTAAAATTTTCCTTTGTTGTGTCAACCTTAAGCGATAATGCAACGCCTTGTCCCGTCTTTTTTCCATACGCTTCCTTACATGTCCAAATTTTAAGCAGCTCCGTTTCATCATAACCGCATTTTTCCATTTTTTCTATTTCGCCACCAACAAAAAACCTCTTGCAAAACTCAGGTGCATTTTCCTTTTTTACTATTTTTTCGCAGTCAATTCCGCATTCCGTGTCCGCTACCACACAAGCAACTAACCCCTCAGTATGCGCAATGCTAAAATGAATATCACTACCCTCAATATAAGGCTTTCCAAGCTCCGTTTTTTTAATCTCATAGCTTGTAATTCCCACATCCTTTAGCATCTCATCAAGCAATGTATAAGCACTCTGATGCAACACATCAACCTTTTTTAGGTTATTTAATGATTTCTCATAATTGACAAGTCTGTATTCAATTTTTAACAAAAAATCACCCTCTTTAAAATAAATTTGGTACTTTTTCATAAAAAATTCAAAAAAATATTGATTTTTTTGTAAAAATAGTATAAAATAGAATAAACTCAAAATAATGACTAACAAAAAAGAGAGTCAGATAAGCAAGGAGGCTTTATTATGAGCGACAATATTATAGTAACAATAGCAAGACAGTACGGTAGTGGAGGACACGCGGTAGGACAGTTAGTTGCAGAAAATTTCGACATGGCTTATCATGATAAAAGCCTTATTGAAAAAGCCGCGCAAAAATTAGGTGTTAGCGAAGAAATGCTGCAAAGCGCCGACGAAAAGGCAACGCCAAGCTTTCTTTATTCCATCGCCACAGGCAACTACGACGTATATCCACTCTCTATAAATTTCGCGCCATACGAAATGCCAATAAACGATAAGCTTTTTAATCTCCAGGCAGACATTATCAGAGAGGAATCCGAAAAATCCTCATGTGTAATCGTAGGCAGATGCGCTGATTATATTTTAAACGGAAATCCCAAGCTTGTCAAGGTGTTTATTTATGCCGACATGGACTCACGCGTAAAAAGAGTAATGGAGCACCACGGTATTAGTGAGCAGGACGCAAGAGTAATGATTTATAAAACCGACAAAAAGCGTGCCAATTATTACAATTACTACACCTCACTAAAATGGGGTAAAAGCGATAACTATAACCTAATGCTTGACACAGGCAAAATCGGAGTAGATGGCGCTGCGAAAATAATCGGCGAATACATCAAGCTCCTACAAACCAAATAAATATTAAAAGGCTACCTTTTCGGTAGCCTTTTATGTATGCATGATTATTTGTTAGCCTCAATGTATTCAGCAACATCACCAACAGTGATAAGCTTGTGAATATCATCCTCGCTAAACTCAATACCAAACTCATCCTCACAAAGAAGAACAAGGTCAGCAAGGTCAAGAGAGTTTACGCCAAGGTCATTAGCAAGCTCTGCATCTGGTGTGATATCGTCTGGGTTAAGTGAAAGCTCTTCAACGAGAATGTTCTTTAATTTTTCAAACATGATAAATTCCTCCAAATTTTAAGGTGTCATAAAATCCTTTTAATATGATGTGTCATATTTATTATAATCTTATGATATCTGATTTAGTCCAAAATAATTTTGCTTTATTTTGGGTTTTGTTTTTTGGGTAAATGCCCTAATAATTATATATGTTTTGGTACATTATGTCAATAGTCAAAGTGTACAAAAAACAAGTATGATTTTTGTTGATGTTTCACAAAAAACACACAATTTTTTGACAAAATCAACTATTTTTCGTCCTTATCATTACGTTTAATGCTTGCTTTCACGTTAGCTAGCGGATTATTGTTAATCGCCTCTTCCATACCCCTGTTTGAAACGTGAGTATAAATTTGCGTAGTATTAAGCTGCTCATGTCCAAGAATTTCCTTAAGAACTCTTACGTCCACCTTACCCGTTTGATACATTAGCGTCGCCGCAGTATGCCTTAATTTGTGGGTGGAGTAGTGCTTATAGTCAAGCCCAGCCAATCCAAGATACTTATAAACTAACCATTGTACAGTCTTATTACTAAGCCTTTTATATTGCTTACTTATAAACAAAGCATTAGTGTTCAGCTTCTTATATTTTGGGTCTTGTCTTACCTTCAAATAAGTCAAAAGCGCATCCTTGCACGCATCGTTCAAATAAACAATTCTTTCCTTATTACCCTTACCAAGCACACGAAGGGAGCGAAGCTCCTTATCAATATCGTTAAGGTTTATACCGACAAGCTCCGAAAGTCGCATACCGCAGTTCAAAAACAGCGTAATAATGCAGTAATCTCTTTCCTTAGTCTTAGATTCCGTATCACTTTCAATAGCATTAAGCAGCGCAACACTTTCCTCGATTGATAAAAACTTAGGCAACGATTGCTTCTTTTTTGGTGCTTCAATGTCGGAAGCGGGATTTTGCTCCATTAGCTTCTTTTTATTGCAAACATACTTATAAAACGATTTTATAGCCGATAGCTTCCTTGACTTTGAGGAAGCATTGTTGCGCCTATCCACCGAAACGTAAATAAAAAAGTCATAAATTTCATCCGTGGTAATAGAGCATATAAAATCCTTATCTAAATTATTTATGTTAGTTTTTTCAAAAAGCTCTGAGCCTACGTCAATAGAATTTCGCTTAGCATAAACGTATCTGAAAAACAAACGTAAATCCGAAAGATACTCATTAACAGTCTTTTCTGAACAGCCTTGAATAGTCAGCTTATACGAAGAAAAGTCCTTTGCCAAAGATGGCATCGTCTCAATAGGAAATTTAGCCATAACGCCCTCCTCTCAAATGTTCTACGTTTCTATTCTATCATAAAAAAATTCACTTTTGTATCAAATATTTAAAATTTTTACAATAATGTTGAAATTTCAACTCAAATAATATATAATTATACCATCACTAAAAAAGGAAAAAGATAAATGGAATACTCAAAGGAAAATAAAAGCTTAATTTCCAAGCTTATTGTAAATCATATAGCCATGTCAATTTTTGGCTTGATTATGGCAATCACAACAAGATTTTTAGCCAACCGTAACGGAGGCAATAAAACGCTTTATTATATCGCAGGCATACTTGCAATATTGCTCTACGCAGTAGTATTGTACGTAAACCTTTGGGAAAAAGGCGCAAGCGACAAAATAAGAGTAGACGGCGGCAGAATGAATAAAAATATCTACACAGGTCTATGGATAACCTTCCTTGCCAATATCCCAACAATCATATTCGGCATTTTCGCTACAATAAACTGCTATGTTCAAAGCGACTTAACAGGCATCTTAGCCGCATTATCCCCTTTATATAACGGAATGTACACAATGCTCACAGACATGGAAGGACTAGCATTAGGCACGTTCTTTCCACCGATATTTATATTCCTTTGCGTTCCAGCATTAGCCGTAGGCTTCGTGTCCTATATCCTGGGGCTAAACGGACGTAAATGCTTATTCCCGGAGCCTAAAAAGCAGCAGGAGCAAAACCGTGAATAAAACCAAGTCTATTCTTAAAGAATTATTTAGAGTAGTGTAGCAAAATAGCACTCAAGCTTATGCTTGAGTGCTATTTTTTTATTTTTTTAATCTAATCTTAATTGACCCATAGTCCACAATGTCATTCCAACCGCTGTTGTCGGTGTCGTTCCACTCAAAAATCGTTACTTGACTGTCTCCGTCCCACTCCACGGTGTATTCGTTAAACTTATAGCCTACAATCTTATCATTTTCAATAATAAAATTTTCCGCTACAAGCTCAAAATTCTCATATGAGTACTTAACGTCATCAATTCCACCGTCGTTATGTGCCTCTAAGCCGTACGCGCTGGATGAATGAACCTCATATTTCGTTATAGCCTTATTGATTTTTTCTAAAACTATATTATTCATGCTGTACCTCATTTTCTAGCGCAAATTTTAGCGTCAATTTTTCTGAACACAGGGAATAAAAGCGGATAAACACATACTGCAAAAATTACAATAATCATATATCTGAACGCATCCGCACAAGCATGACCGTTACAGATAAACCTTAATACAGGCTTAACGCCCGCCTTAATTCCAAGCACTAAGCCAAGACCAAGGGCAACCTTGATAAAGTTAATGTACCACTTATCCTTAACCTCAAACTTAACGTACTTTTGTTCAATAGGATAAGCAATAATCATACCGAAAATTGCGCCAAGTAATGTGTAAGCATTCTTAATACCTGATTCAAGATTATGTGTATCAATATCCTTAGGAAAATTGCAAAGCTCCACGTAAAGCACAAACGTAATTGATAAAGCAAGCATACAACCTAAAAAAATATACATAGTCTTAGGATTTTTATCAACTATGTCAAAAATCGGTTTAATAGCAAAAACTAAAATTAGAGCTATTCCAACGGAAACACCAACGTCAAGCGGAGTATGCACACCTAAATACATTCTTGAAAACGGCACTAAAATTGCAAAAGTAATGCAAGTAATTCTCACCCACTTTGTTTTAAAGAGGTAAGCAATACCGCCAAACGTACCAACAGAGTTTTGCGTGTGTCCTGATGGGAATGAATATCCGGTTGCCGCTTCTCTCGCGCTTTCTACAATAGTAAAGGAAGGGTCCTTAACCCAAGGGCGAGGAATTCTAAAGGTAAGCTTTAAAAACTGATTTATAATAGTTCCAACAAAGCCAACCGATAAAATGTAGTAACCGTCTTTTTTAGATACACACCAAAAAAGAGTAATAGCGATAGCCATAAAAACTATCTCATCGCCACAATAGGTAATAAGACTAAAGATAAAATCAAAGAATGGATTTCTTATCTTTTCAAGCGATTTTAAAAATTCCATATCATCACCTCACAAATATTTTAATATATTTTACCAAAAAAATCAACCCTTACTTGACATCTAACCCAATTTACAGTAAAATTATATAAAAGCCTCCCTTGTGTAAAGGGAGGGGGACCACGAAAGTGGTGGAAGGATTGTTAAAAGGATATAATATGAATAACTGGATTTGGATAAAGGAAAATGATTTTAAGCCACCATTCTGCATGGCAGAATTTAAAAATACATATACACTCACCGAAAAAACAAAAATCAAAATTTGTGCCGACACACGCTATGAGCTATACGTAAACGGCAAATTTATAGGCAGAGGTCCATCATCCCCAGGCGGCGACTTCCTACCTCTAAACCTCACCTATTCCTACTATGACGAATACGAAATTAGCGACACAGGAAAGGTGGAAATCAAAGCCATTGTTACGTCATGCCCAACCGTAATTAACGAATATACCTTTGGCTATCCGGGCCTTTTTATTGAGCTTTCTCAAAATGGTCAAATTATTGCCGAAACCGACAAAAGCTGGCAATGTCGCATTTTGTCTGAAAGGCTTGAGGTTTTAAAATCCGACTACACGTTAAAGCAAAACGATTATATAGAGCCAAGCTACATTCCAAATGTGCATAAAATGCTCCCAACTATGATTGAGCATTTAGTTGAGGAGAAAATTACCCCAAGCACATTTAAAAAATTAGAAATCAACAAAGGCGAAAAAACCACAGTAAAGTACGATTTTGATAAAATCTATTCCGCCTTTACATCTATCTCAGTAAAATGTAATGGCAAGGTTAAAATTGAAATAGTAACCCAAGAGCTAAACGGTATCGGCTATATCAAGGAAGAAATCATAACCGATAAAGATATAACCCACACAAGCCAAAGAATGAATAGTGTAGGCGAAGCGACACTAACGATAGAGAATATATCAAGTGATGTGTGTATAATTGATGATTTTTCATTACTTTATTCACATTATCCTGTAAAAAACGAAGCATATTTTAATTGCTCCGATAGCTTTATAAATAAGCTCTACAACGTTTGTATGCACACTCTTAAAATATGCCGCCAAAATACGCATTTAGACTCTCCAACACACCAAGAGCCAATCGCTTGCACGGGCGACTATTATATCCAAGCACTAATGGAATACCTAAATATTTATGACCCGTCCTTAACCGCCTTTGATATTTTTAGAACGTGCCAAATGCTCACACACCAAAACGGCAGAATTTTCCATACCTCATATAGCTTAATCGTACCTATGTGGCTTCACGATTACTATATGTTCACAGGAGACAAAAAGCTCCTTAAAAAGTCAAAAAATGCCATAGAGTGTCTGTTATCCGCATTTGATAAATATACTGATTGCGAAAACGGTCTTTTAGAATACGCCCCCGACTATATGTTTGTTGACTGGATTGTAATGAAGGACGCGCCCGACCCATACGGCGATGCCAAGGATATGATGTCCCATGGCAAAATCGACGGCTTTAGCTTGCACCACCCACCAAAGGTGTTAGGTCAGAGCGTACTCTGTATGTTTTATTATCAGTCGCTTATTGCATCCTCTAAGCTCTTTTCACTCTTAAATGATGAAAAAAGCGCCAAGGAGTGTCTAAAAAAAGCAAATAACCTAAAAAAATCCATCAACAAGTATCTTTACGATAAGGACATAAATCTCTACATAGGCGGTCTTAATACTCCCGATAAGGTAGAGACAAACGAGTGGCTACCAAAGAATATTGAAAGAACGTTCTATCTAAAGCAAGCTAACGTTTTAGCCGTGCTATTTGATATCGCGCCAAAACGACAGAGAAAGAGTATTTTAGACTTTGTCGTAAAGGATTTAAGAAAAGAGGAAATGCAGCCTTATTTCTATCATTTCCTGTTGGAAGCTATCTATAAAGAGGGACTTTTTGAAAAATACGGCTTTAAAATTATAAATTCCTATAAGAGCATAATCGATAAATGCGAAAAGGGTCTTGGCGAAGCATGGGAATATATCAACTGCGATTGCTCCCACGCCTGGGGCGGTGCTCCTGCCTATATCCTAAAAAAAGCCATAGCAGGCTTTGAAATGGTAGAGCCAAACTACAAAAAGGTTAAGCTAACCCCAAAACTTTATAACCTTGACTATGCCGACCTTGAAATTTCCACCCCACACGGCAACATCAATATAAAGCTTGAAAAAGGTAAAGAGCCCCAAATCACACATCCAAGGAAAATTAAAATCATCAAATAAAACAAACACACCGAATTTATTTCGGTGTGTTTTCTATTACTAACCGCTAATCACTGAATAGCTGGCACAATCAAAAGCTCTCTTATAAGTGTACCCGCAATAAAAATAAAGAAATGTACTCCTGTGTGGCATAGAACGTATTTCCTCATTTTATAGTTAAAAATCTCAATATAGCCCGCACTCATGTATGCAAGTAAAATTGAAATTACAAAGAACGGAAACCAAGGTATAAACCATAAGTACCCACCGGGCACAAGTAGAGCAACAAACATAATAATATAAACAGGCGCAAAGCTCATTACATACCCTAATTTTACAAGCTTATGACTAAAATCAAGAGGTCTTTCCCCTCTTATTTGCTCATTTGCTATCAAATACTGTGTATAAATTAAATCCTTACCCACAGACATTGAGCTAAAGAATGCAAGTATAATACCAAAAAACGAGCCACCTGCTATAAATGCCCAAAATCCACCATAAGCGAATATAACTCCAAGCATAATAGCCGATAAAATATAGCAAATTATATTTATCGCAATTCTAAGCTTCGACGGTCGCCTATACATCTGTTGCTGACCAACACCCTTAAAGCGTAGCCCTATTAAATAATACATCCAACGATTCATATTTTATCCTTTCACAATCGTGTGTCCACAATGCTCACATTTTTTGCTATCACTACTTGAAAATTCCCCGCAAACAACGCAAATCAAACTTTCCTTTTCTTCCGAATATACCTGACAGAATTTCGTGCCAGAAATAAATATTACAGTATCCCCAACACAGTATTGATTGGAAAAATAACTGTCAACGCCACTTTTTCTATGCTTAGGCGGAATGTATAATCCCCTTGTCCTTTTAGAAGCAATATCCTTGCGAATTTTCTTTCCATTTGCAAGCTCAATGGTAGCATATACCCAAATTCTTCTGTAAAAGGACTCAATAAGACCCATTCGCATGTCATTGTCATTTTTATGAACAACATTAAGCGCAATAATTTTACCGAAAAAGGATTTTCCAAACATCAACTTAGGAATACCAAAAGCAAATACGGATACCACCAAAACACCAATAAAAATTACAACTCTTATTTCCGTATAAATGCTTTCACTTATACTGTCCCAACTGCTAAAAAACGCAAAAGAGAATAGCATTATGCATAAAAGCCACAAAGCAACACGCAAAAGCCTTCTTTTTCTCACATATCGCCTTATATCCTTAGGAATTTTCATTTTCTCACCTCATAATAAAAGTATAGCATAAAACAAATCAATATACAAGTTACATATCAAGATTTAATATTTCGGCAAAACTGCCGTAAACAACCACATTGTCCTTTATTCTTGAAATATTCCAACCATCAGCATATTTTTCTTTGAACTGCTGTGCACTATCATTTGTTTCAAATTCATAAACATAAACCCAAGTGTTTTCCTCATTGGCTAAAAGACTTCTGGTAAAATAGTGGCATATGTTTTTTACATCATATGGCAAATTTCGTGATTTCAAGGTTTCCTTTATAGGCTGTATGTCTTCTTCTGTATAGGGAGTTACTGCATCAAACTCATGTTTATCTAATTGAGATAAAATTTTTTCATAGGTACTCCTTTGATGGCAGGAAAACAAGCACAAAACAGAAATAATAATCAACAATAACGATAATCCTTTTTTCATTTTATTTCTCCTTAATTTAATTTTGTCAATTCATCGATGAAGCTGTAAAATGCAACTTGCTTTTTACAATTTAATTATAACATATTTAAATTTAAAAATAAATATCACCAAGCGCAAAATAACCGCATCTATTTTAGCAAAAATTGCAAAATACACCACCTTATTTTGTGAAAAGTGCAAAATAAAAAAGCCTTCCCCTTGAGGGGAAGGTGGATGCGTTAGCATTCGGATGAGGTGTTTTTAGCTTTCTTTTTTCTTCGTCTTATTATCAAAATTAAGCTTGAAATCGCCATCAAAGCAGGGAATATAAGTGTAACCATAAATCCGTATCTTATATCGTCATTAAACGCGCTTGAAACACTACCAGCAATAGCAGGACCTACAAGACATCCCGCATCCCCAAGTAAAGCAAGCACACCAAACATTAAAACACCGCCGTTAGGAATTCTTTGTGATGATAAGCTGTAAGTCGCAGGCCATAAAACGCCACAGCCAAAGCCACAGGTAGCGCAACCAATAAGCGATAAAATAGGATTTTGAGAAACTATTGCAATAACGTATGTAAGGAAGCAAATCACCGCCGAAATACATATAGCAGTGTCAAGCTTGATTTTCTCACAAGCCTTAGAGTAAATAACTCTTGTAACCGCCATTGCAAGGGCAAACATACAAGGGCCAAGCAAATCGCCAACCCATTTTTCAACACCAAGACCGGACTCCGCAAAGAATGATGCCCATTGACTCATTGTAATCTCAGAAGCACCTGCGCAAAGCATCATTATAAGGAAAATCCAAAAAGTAAAGCTCTTTAAAAGTGATTTTAAGGTAGCGCCTTTACCCTCCTCAACTAAATGATTTATAGGCGCAAATGTAAATAATACTAAGCCTACAAGTGGCACAATAGCCCATAAAACAGTAATTATCGACCATTTTTCAATGCCAACGTATCTAAAGAAAATAGTAGAAAAAAGCACTACCGCAAATTGTCCCCAACAGTAAAATGAATGTAAAAGGCTCATAAATCCTGCCTTATTCTTAGTAGGACAAGCCTCAACGATAGGAGAAATAAGCACCTCCATAAGACCGCCACCAATACCGCAAAGCATCATAGTAATAATAAAGCCAAGGAAAATAGCGTTAGGGAATAGAGTAGGCACAAGCGCCATAAAGATAAGTCCCCCTGCACCAAATGCGTCCGCGCAAATAACCATCTTGCGGTATCCCCATTTTTCCGCATTCTTTGATGCAATAATATCAACGATAATTTCTAAAACAAAGTTAGAAACAATAAGTGCCGTAATTTGAAGCGGAGTAATGCCGAACTCACTGCCAAAGAAAACAAAAAGAAGCGGCGGAAAGTTAAGCATAATCGCCTGTGTTATATACCCCAAAAAGCTTGCCGTAATCGTATATTTAAAATTATTCTTAATCATAGCTACCTCATTAAAAAATTGTACCCTGCTATTTTATCATAGCAAGGTACAAAATGCAATACTATATAAGATTTATTTTATATTTTTCCATCCAATAATCAAACTGAATAAGCCAAGCCACCATCTGCGGCGCACTCATTAGCTGACCAAACCAAGTGCCGTTACCTCTTAATATTTCATCGAGCTTTTGTCTATCAAGCACCTCACTTAAATATGAGCCTTTTTTAAGCCTGCCCTCAAGCATCTTAATAACTGCCTTAGTGTATTCTGGATTATGTGTTTTAGGATAAGGGCTTTTCTTTCTCCATAAAATCTTGTCAGGTAAATATCCTACCATACTGTTACGAAGTAAGGATTTTTCAACACCGTTTTCAAGCTTATACTCCCACGGCACATTGAACACAAACTCAAAAATTCTATGGTCTGCAAATGGCACTCTGATTTCAACGCCGCTTGCCATACTCATTCTGTCCTTTCTTTGCAAGAGAGAGGTCATAAAGTAATTTACCGATAAATATGAAGCACGCCTTGATGTTTTCATAGTGTCGCTATCACTATCTAAAATCGGACACTCCTCTAAGGATTTTTTGTAAATTGACCTTATATACTCATATCCCTCATCGCTATTTGACTCACTATCTCTAAATAGCGAAGCTCTTAGGCGTGGATTGTGTATCCAAGGAAAGAAATCGGAATATAGCATCTCGGGTCGATAAAACCAAGGATATCCGCCAAAAATCTCATCGGAGCATTCTCCGCTAAGCCCAACCGTGTGTCGCTTTTTTATCTCCTTACAAAAGTATAAAAGAGATGAGTCAATATCCGCCTGCCCGGGCAAATCCCTGTACTCTGTGGCTGTAATTAGCTCTCTTGATAGCACATCAGTAGGACAAGTTAGCACAGTGTGGTTAGTGCCTAAATAACTTGCAACGTATAAAGCAAAGTCATCATCCTTCTCGGGCTGAAATAAGCTATTTTTAAACGCTTCCTTGTTGCCCTCATACTCAAATGAATATGTGTCAAGCACGCTTCCGTTTTCCTTGCAATATTCTTGCCCAACACTTGACACCACACTTGAATCAAGCCCACCCGAAAGCAATACGCAAAGAGGCACATCTGACACCATCTGCCTCTTTATTGCATCACACATTAAATATCTGGTTTTCTCAATAGCATAGTCTCTGTCCTTAAAATAAGGCGTTGCCTTTATCTGCCAATATTTCCACTTTTTCACTCCATTTTTGTCAAAAGTCATACACATAGCAGGACTTAACTCTAAAATATCGCAAAAAACACTCTTTCCTGACACAAAATTAGGACTTAAATACAAAATCTCCCAAAGTCCATATTTGTCAACATTAGTTGAAATTAGCGGATTTTCAAGCATCGCTTTAATTTCCGACCCAAACACAAGAGTGCTATTCTTTATTGAATAGTAAAGGGGCTTAACACCAAATCTATCCCTTGCCAAAAACACACTCTCCCCATCATAAACACAAAAGGCAAAAATGCCGTTTAAATATTTAGGACAGTCATTTCCGTAAATAATGTAGGAGTAAAGCACCACCTCAGTATCGCAGTTAGTCCTTAACTTAATTCCTCTTTTCTTAATGTCCTTCTTTATTTCATCACAGTTGTATATCTCTCCATTATATACAATAGTGTATCGCTTATTCCCATAAACAACACTCATAGGCTGATGTCCGTTTTCAATGTCCATAACACTAAGTCGGTTATGCCCAAGACACACATTTTCATCATAGAAAATATCACTGTCATCAGGACCTCTGTGCTTCATAACAGAGGTCATTTTTTTAACCGTATCATATCTTTTATCCGAAGGCGATATAAAATCAACCTCTCCACAAATTGAACACATATAATTACCTCGCATTTTAATATCGCTTTTACTATTATATGTAAAAAAAGAAAAAATATCCCAAATCATTTTGGGATATTTTTTAGAGCTATTTATTTTCTTTAAATA
This sequence comes from Eubacteriales bacterium, assembly GCA_045632345.1. Taxonomy (GTDB): domain Bacteria; phylum Bacillota; class Clostridia; order Oscillospirales; family CAG-272; genus RGIG2000. The sequence continues at coordinate 181,754 of JAZQWM010000027.1, forward strand.
ATTTTAACGCATCATATATACTGCCAATAGAAATTAGCGACACATCCGTAGGCGTTTTTAAATCGCTTGTAATTGACTTAGATGGCACCGCGATAGTGTCAAAGCCAAGGCGGTATGATTCGCTGATTCTTTTTTGCATATCACTAACAGAGCGACATTCTCCTGCAAGACCGATTTCTCCCATAGCAAGCACACTTTCTGAAATAGGAATATCCTTTATGCTTGAAATAATGTAATTTTTTATAATAAGTAAGCACACTGAGAGAAAATCTTTCAATGTGCTTATTTTAAATAGTAATAGATTAATAATCGGTTGTATCCTCTGAAATATTAACTGCTTTGCCGTCGAATACAAATGTTTTAGTTTGCTTTTTATCAAGATTGTTTTCTTTAAAAGCATGCATCCATACAATTTTGTCGGCTGCTCCTACAATAATATAATCTTCAGTTTCTTCACCGAAGCGCGGATTATAAACATTCAAGTAGAAACGATCGTCACCGTTATTTGTGAAGATATATGTCAAAATGTTATCTGATTTAGAAGATGATAACAGCTTGTAAAAATTGTCAAACGGTCTGCCCCCACATGGATCTTGGTTATATAACTTAACATATTCTGCGGTTTTATATATGACCACGGCAAATGAATCAATTTGATAACAGGTTTCAAAGCTGTTTGTTTTAGTATTGAAAATCCATTCGCTTTTGGGCTTTCTGTTTGTATTTATATACTTGGTATATTTTTTTATATTATTTTCATATACACGCCTGTCATAATCTTCTAAAACATTCAATATACTTTCAAAAACAAATTTTCTTGGCTCATATTCACCATATACCAACGGATATTCTTTTTTTAGAGTTTCTCTATCTTTCACCTCAACCTTACTGTAATGCTCAAACGCACAGGATTTAACAAGCAGTTCTATTGCTGCTTTTGTTGTAAAAACAGGAAAACCGTCAACCTCAGTATTGCCTCTCCAATCCTCTGTATAACAATGAATTAATCCCATTTTTTTGTGAATTTTAAAATCTTCACAAAAATCAATATTGTACGGCTTTAATATTTTTTTGCATTCCGTGATTATTTTAATTGAGTCAAACATATTTGAATTCCTCTTTATTATTTATTTTCCTTAAATAATTTTAAGGCATCATATATACTGCCAATAGAAATTAGCGACACATCCTTAGGCGTTTTTAAATCACTTGTAATTGACTTAGATGGGACAGCGATAGTATCAAAACCAAGACGGTACGATTCGCTGATTCTTTTTTGCATATCACTAACGGAGCGACATTCGCCTGCAAGACCAATCTCCCCCATTGCAAGAACATTTTCTGAAATAGGAACGTCCTTTATGCTGGAAATAAGAGCAAGAGCAACAGCCAAATCCACAGATGGCTCATCAAGACTAAGTCCGCCAACAACGTTTAAGTAAATATCGTTTTGTGAAAACTTAAGCCCGAGTCTTTTTTCAAGCACCGCCAAAAGCAAGCAAAGACGGTTATAATCAATACCGTTTGCAGTTCTTCTTGGAGCTGGGAACGTGGTTGGAGTAACTAACGCCTGCACCTCTGCAATTATAGGACGGCTTCCTTCCATTACACAAACAGCGCAGCTACCGCTAACACCTAACGGTCTGCCTGAAAGAAGCATTTCAGAAGGATTAGGAACTTCCTTTAAGCCCTCATCACTCATTTCAAAAACACCAATTTCATTAGTTGAGCCAAATCTATTTTTTATAGCACGAATAATTCTGTATGATTGAAATCTTTCGCCTTCAAAGTAAAGCACCGCATCAACCATATGCTCTAAAATCTTAGGACCTGCAATCGTACCCTCTTTATTTACGTGGCCAACTAAAATTACAGAGAAGCCCTTGCTTTTGGATGTGGCAATTAGCTTTATTGCACATTCCTTAACTTGATTTATACTACCCGGAATAGATGTGCAATTTGGGTCAAACATAGTTTGAATAGAGTCAATAATAACCACCTTAGGCGCAATTTTATCAATCTGTGATAAAATATTATCAACGTTAGTTTCGGTCATGAAATAAGTGTTTTCTCCGCTGAGGCCAAGCCTTTGACCTCTTAGCTTCAGCTGACCCTTAGATTCCTCTCCGGAAACGTAAAGAGATGTATTTTCAAGCTTAGAACAAATTTGCATAAGCAGAGTAGATTTACCAATACCGGGCTCTCCTGCAAGCAAAACAACGCTGCCGTCAACAATACCGCCACCCAAAACTCTGTCAAGCTCTCCAATGCCTGTTGAAGAACGAATATAAGCAGGCATTTCCATTTCAGAAAACAGCGTAGGCTCAGAAAAATCTGAAATTATAGATGCACGTACATTTTTAGGCTCAATTTTAGGCTGGTACGTTTCCTCAACCATAGTATTCCATTTTTTACAGGAAGGACATTGTCCCACCCATTTTGGATGCTGATAATCGCATTCTGTGCAAACGAAAACCTTTTTTTCTTTCATTTTATTTTCCTTTTTTAATTATCTTTCTATAATGGAGCTAAATATAGTAATTGCTAATTTAGCTCTATAATCATTATCCTTTAAATTTGTAAGCTCCTCATCATTAGATAAAAATCCACATTCAATTAAAACCGCAGGCATTTTAGCCTTATTCAAAATATAAATAGAGGAGTCGGCTTTTTTAATTTCTCTTTTATTGTCGGTTTGTAAATATAATCTGGTGTTGTCTCTTATCTTGTTTGCAAGATCAATACTGTCATCGTTATTCCCTGAATAATAAACCTGTAATCCCTTGTATTTAGTCAAGGAAAACTTATTCATATGTATTCCCACGTAAACCGAATTTTCATATTCCTCAGCAATCTTTAAACGATTTTTTAAATCGTAAACCTTCTTTTGCCCTGTATAATCCGTCAAATCATCATAGTAATCATAGAGCAGAGTGTCCGATTCCCTAGTCATCTTGACCTCGTTACAGTTAAGCTCCAAAAGACAAGAAAGTAGAGAAGCAATTTCAAGGTTTAAATCCTTTTCAAGAGTACCGTCGTGAGCTATCGCTCCCGCATCCTCTCCCCCATGACCTGCATCAATTACGTACGTAACTTCATTACTACTAACAGAAACAGCCTTGCTTTTTTCATTTCTGCTTTTTATATAGCTGCCGAAATAAAGACCTATAAGCAAAACTAAAATACAGGATGTAATAGCTATAAGAGCAAAGAAAAATGTATAAAGCAGCGATTTGTTTTTCATATTATCACCTCAATTCACTATAAATTTTATGTGATAATATAAAAATTTTGACTATTTTATTTTAAAAACTCTTTTAGCATTTTCAGTTGTGATTTTCTCAATTTCCTCAATAGATACGCCGCGCTGATTTGCAATTTCGAGCGCAGTAAAATACATATAGGTGGAGCGGTTAAGCTCTCCTCTGTGAGGTACAGGCGGCAGATAAGGAGCATCTGTTTCAATTAAAATTCTATCGCTTGGCACAACCTTACATGCTTCCTTAGGTTGCTTAGCGTTCTTATAAGTAACAGGACCGGAAAATGAAAGATACCAGCCCATTTTTATAAGCTCTGCTGCCATTTCAGGCGAGCCGCTAAAGCTGTGGAAAATTCCAATAACGCTTGGAAATTCCTTAACCACGTCAAGACAATCTCCATGTGCCTCTCTGTCATGTATAATAACAGGCACGTTTAGCTTGCTTGCAAGCTTCATTTGCTTTCTGAAATAAACCATTTGCACGTCTCTTGGCACGTCGTCCCAATGATAATCAAGACCAATTTCCCCAAGAGCCACCACCTTAGGATGCGAAAGCATTTTTTCAAGCTCTGCCAATACGTAGTCAACGTCATCGTATAAAAGCGCATCTGACGGATGAATACCAACGCTTGCATAAACCTCATTGTATTTTTCAGCAAGCATAATTGACGCTTTTGAGTTATCTAAATTAGTGCCAATATTTACAATATTGCCAACACAGTCGTTAAGACAGTCAAGTATAGCGCCATCCGTGCCACCCTCATATTCATTTATAAATCGCGCATCGTCATAGTGCGCATGTGTATCAAATAACTTCATTGTTCCTCGTTTTTCATAAAAAAGCAGAGAGGCCTCTGCTTTTTTATCTTTATAAATTATCTTACTCTTTCATAGCCTCCCTTGTGTAAAGGGAGGGGGACCACGATAGTGGTGGAAGGATTGTTTTTATCTTACTCTTTCACCGTTAGGAGTATCCTTATCAAGGAATACAACTCTTATTGTTTCCTCGCCTGAAGCAAGAATCATGCCGTTGCTTTCAATACCATAAAGCTTAACAGGAGCAAGGTTAGCAACAATAATTACCTTCTTGCCAACTAAATCCTCTGGCTTGTAGAATTTAGCAATACCGGAAACAACCTGTCTCTTTTCATATCCTAAATCTACCTGTAATTTAAGAAGCTTCTTAGCCTTTGGCACAGCCTCGCATTCAATAATTTGAGCAGTGCGAAGCTCAACGTCCATAAACTTATCAAAGCCGATAATAGCACAGCCCTCAGGCTTTTCGATTGCTTTCTCAGCCTCTTCCTTAGCCTTCTTTTCAGCCTCAATTTCCTCAAGCATCTTCTTTTCGTCAATTCTTGCAAATAATACCTTTGCTTCGCCTACGCATACACCGCTCTTTAAAGCACCAAAGCTTTCAATAGAAGCGTAGTCAGTAAGCTCTGTGTTAATTTGTGCAAAAATATTTTCGCATGTAGCAGGAATAAAAGGTGTAAGCAATACAGCGCCAACTCTTATAACCTCTAAAAGATTATAAAGAACAGTGCCAAGACGACCCTTTAACGCTTCATCCTTGGCAAGAGCCCATGGTGTAGTTTCATCAATATATTTGTTGGCACGGCTAAGCATATCAAATACAGTCTCAGCCGCCTCGGCGATTCTGAACTCATCCATTTGCGCGCAGAATTTTTCAATAGAAGCAGAAACAGTTGACTTTAACTCTCCATCAACGCCTTCATCTCCCATAGGAGCAGGGATAACACCATCAAAATACTTCTTAGTCATTGCAATAGTACGGTTTACTAAGTTACCAAGATTATTAGCAAGGTCAGTATTAAAGCGATTAATAATATTTTCGTAAGTGATAGAGCCGTCATTTGCATATGGCATTTCGGAAAGAGCATAGTATCTTACACCGTCAACACCAAATTTTTCAGCAAGCTCATCTGCATAAACAACGTTTCCTCTTGACTTAGACATCTTGTCCACACCAAAGTTAAACCAAGGATGTCCAAATACCTTCTTCGGTAGCTCAACATCAAGAGCCATTAACATAATAGGCCAGTAAATAGTATGGAATCTTACGATATCCTTGCCGATAATATGAACGTCAGCAGGCCAATATTTCTTGAATAATTCCGGCTGCTCCTCATTGTCAGGGTCATAGCCAAGACCTGTAATATAGTTTGAAAGCGCGTCAATCCATACGTAAATAACGTGCTTAGGGTCAAACGTTACAGATACACCCCAGTTAAATGAAGTACGGGAAACACATAAATCCTGAAGACCTGGCTTCAAGAAGTTGTTAATCATTTCCTTCTTTCTTGACTCAGGCTGAATAAATTCAGGATGACTCTCAATATATTCCATAAGTCTGTCGCCATACTTGCTCATCTTAAAGAAGTATGCTTCCTCACGAGTCTTTGAAACATCTCTGCCACAGTCAGGACACTTGCCGTCAACTAGCTGTGTTTCAGTAAAGAATGACTCACAAGGAGTACAGTACCAGCCTTCATAATATCCCTTATAAATATCGCCCTTGTCATAAAGCTTTTTAAAAATATGCTCAACGGCGGTTTCATGATAATCATCAGTGGTTCTAATGAAATGGTCGTATGATGTGTTCATTAAATCCCAAATTCTCTTAATTTCCCCAGCTACGTTATCAACGTATTGCTTAGGAGAAATGCCTGCTTCCTCAGCAAGATTTTGAACCTTTTGACCATGCTCATCAGTACCTGTCATAAAGCGTACGTCATAGCCTCTTTGTCTTTTGTATCTTGCAATAGCATCAGTAGCAATAACCTCATAGGTATTACCAAAGTGTGGCTTTCTTGAAGCATACGCAATGGCAGTAGTTATATAATATTTTTCCTTGTTGTGTTCCTTGCAATCCTTACACATAATATCTACCTCTCAATCTTATTAGCACCCACGTAAACGTCTAAAATCTCAGGTGCATTAGTATCGTTTATTACAATAAAGTCAGCGCGATAGTTCTTTTCAATCTTGCCAACAAAATCTGCATTTACCATCTTAGCAGGATTTATAGTCGCATATTTAATAGCATGAATAAGCGGAACGTTACAAAATTCCATAAAACGCTTCATACCCTCAAAAAGAGTAAGAATACTGCCCGCAATAGTTCCATGCTCATTTATACAGCAACCGTTCTTTACAATATATTTAGCTCCGGAAAGCTCATATTCACCGTCAGATTTACCTGCCGCAGCAAGTGAGTCTGTAATAAGCACCATTTTGTCCTTTGGCTTTGCTTTGTAAATCAAATTTACAATAGCAGGATTCAAATGCTGTCCGTCGGAAATAACCTCTGCGTAAGCAGCATCACATGTCATAGCGCAAACAGTAGCACCAGGCTCTCTGTGATGTACAGGAGTCATAGCATTAAAGGTATGTGTAAACGCAGTCGCGCCCCACTCCTTAACTGCCTTATATGCTTGATCGTACGTTGCATTAGTATGTGCAATGCCAACAGTACCGCCAAGCTCCACAATTCTTTTTATAAATTCCTCACTACCCTCAAGCTCAGGAGCCATAGAAAAGTGCATAGGAGCAGGAAGCATAGCGCTTGTTAATCTTTCAAGCTCATTCATATCAGGCTTAGCCAAATATTCAGTTGCATGCGCGCCCCTCTTTTCAGGACTTAAATATCTGCCTTCCATGTGAATACCAAGAATGTTAGCGCCCGAGTTACCCTCATTTAATCTGTTTGGATTTATATTAAAAACAGAGTTGATTAAATTTGACATGGATGTAGAAGCAAGGGTTGCCATCACCGAGGTAGTACCGTTCTTAGCATACGTTTCACACATATACTTAATATTTTCCTCACTTGCAGACGTAAAATCATATCCGCCAATGCCGTGCGTATGCACGTCAACCATGCCGGGGATAAGATACTTACCGCTTATATCTATAACCTCACAGCCGTGAGGCACAAAACCGTTAGTTATATCGATAATAAAGCTATCCTCGCAAATAACGTTACGCTTTACAAAGCTTTCTGTGTCAGTGTTAAAAACGTAACCGTTTATAAAAGCCGTCTTTGCCATAATAACTCCTTCCTAAAACACTTTAAAATCTATCAATACTATATTTTAACAGAAAATATATAATATATCAAGTGCAAAAGCAAAAAAATAAAAAAATAAAATCAAAAATCGCCCGTTGCCGTATCTCAGGTTTACAAGCCTGCCGCCGCAACGAGCGATTTAAGGCGTACAACCGTTCAAGACTGATCTTGTCAAATGACATCGGCGGCTGCACACTTATATTAACAGTCTTGAATGCCAGATGGAGCAAAAGCTCCAACACCTCTCTGCGTGACAAGACTGCGGAGAATGTTGACTGTAAAGCCCCAGGATTACATCAAAACGATGGTTCCCAGACATCCTCCATTACTAATATATCATAAATGTAGTGGATTGTCAATAATTGCTTTTGAAAATTGTCTACATCCTACACCCTACATCTTAACTCAGCAATTAACCTCTTTATACACCTCATTCTTAGGCATATCTCTGTCCTTAGCAACTGTCTTTATTGCATCCATCTTTTTCATGCCCTGCGCTACGTAATAATCAACGTGCTCACTTAAAGACATGTTTGCCCAAAAGGCATCACTTTTTACAGCGCTTTCATCAGCGCCCTCAATTACTAAAACGTATTCGCCTCTTGGCGCATTTTCCTTGTAGTATTCAATAGCACCTGAAATTGTGGTTCTAATCACTTCCTCGTTTAGCTTAGTAAGCTCTCTGCAAAGCGCAATTTTTCTGTCTCCAAAAACCTCAATTATATCATCAAGAGTTTTTGTCAGCTTATGAGGTGCTTCGTAGAAAATGTGGGTGCGTGTGTCGTTTTTTAGCTCATTTAGTCTTGTGTTTCTTTCATTTTTGTTGGTGCTTAAAAAGCCCTCAAAGCAAAATCTGCCGGTGGCAAGAGCAGATAATGCAAGCGCATTTACACATGCACAGCAACCTGGAATAGACGTAACGGTAACACTCTTTTCAGCGCAAAGACGCACTAAGTCCTCTCCCGGGTCTGATATAGCAGGCGTGCCGGCATCAGTAACCAATGCGCAGGATTCGCCATTTAAAAGTCTTTCAACAATAACCTCGCCACGCTCACGCTTATTATGCTCAAAATAGCTTACCATAGGCTTTGATATACCAAAATATGCAAGTAGCTTTCCTGTATTTCTTGTGTCCTCAGCCGCCACAAAATCAACACCGCCAAGCACCTTTAATGCTCTTTCGCTTATATCGGATAAATTACCGATAGGCGTAGCCACTAAATAAAGTGTGCCGCCAACAATAGCGTTTTTGTCCTCATAGGAAGCGTTTCTGTTTCCTGAATTTCTCATCTCATATCCTCAATTTCACAATTTTCGTATATTCTTGCAAATTCCTCTGTGTACTCAGTAGTACCGTCCTTGTAAATATAAATAGGCTTGTCAATTACAAGTCCGCTCTTTGCACCCTTTTTGCCTTGAATTAGCAAGAGGGAAGGGGAAGTGTGCGTATTTGTATGTATAAACGTAAGTCTTTTTGGCTCGATTCCGTTATTTCTCATGCCCCAAATCAAGTCAATCATTCTGTCTGGACGGTAAACCACGTAAAAGCTTCCACCATGCTTTAAGAGCAACTTTGCGCATTTGCAAAAATCGTCAATATCGCCACACACCTCATGTCTTGATATGTTTTTAAAATCATTATCGTTTGCTTTTCCGGAATCGTTTTTCATATAGGGCGGATTTGAAAAAACAACGTCAACCTCATTGCCAACGTCAATAATTTTCACGTCTCTTAAATCCTTGTTAATTACAGAAAAAACTCCGTCAAGTGTGTTTAATTCGCTATTTCGCTTAGCAACAGAGGCAATTTCCTTTTGTACCTCAATGCCGTAAACGTGCTGGCATTTATTTTTAGTTAAGGCAAGCAGAGAAATAACACCGCTGCCGCATCCAAGCTCCACACCGATAGATTTTTGTTTTTTCGGTAAATAAGCAGAAAGCAAATAAGCATCCGTGCCAAAGGTAAGCGAATCCTTTTTCTCAATCAGCCTTAAATTTTCATTTATCTCATTTATTCTTTCGTTTTCTAAAATTTCCATCAATTTAGTTAATCATAGCACATACTTATATGAAAACGGAGCTACATACTCGTAGCTCCGTTTCATTGTATGTAAGAATTAAATTATTCTTCAACAGGTGCTCCAACTGGGCAAGCGCCAGCACATGAACCGCAAGAAATGCACTCATCTGCATTGATTACGAATTTGCCGTCACCTTCAACGATGCAGTTGCATGGGCAAGCGTCAACGCAAGCGCCACAAGCAATGCACTCATCATTAATCTTGAATGCCATGATAATTACCTCCGTGTAAATTTTACAATCTTATTTTAGCACAAAAAAATCATTTGTCAATAGCATATGAAAAATTATAAGAAATTCCCACAAAAAAGTCGAAATTACTCCTCAACCTCATCATTACTATCGTCCTTTTTCTTAGGTAAAGATAGTATCTTAACCTCATCTCTATGATATGATTTTATTGAATCATTTATGTGTACCTTAATAGTTCCTGCAAGAGGACTTATTTCAGTTACAATACCCGTTCCGTCTGGAGTTTTTACAGTTGAATCAACAGGAGGAGTTTTCTTTATTTCCTGAGCGTAGGTGTCATGCTCAAACTTCAAGCAGCACATAAGTCTGCCGCATGCACCGGAAATCTTTGATGAGTTGAGGGAAAGGTTTTGCTCCTTAGCCATCTTAATTGAAACCTGACAGAAATCAGGTAAGAACGTGCTACAACAGAATGGGCGACCGCAAACACCAAGACCACCCATAAACTTAGCCTCATCACGAATACCAATTTGACGAAGCTCAATTCTGGTTTTAAAGGTAGAAGCTAAATCCTTAACCAATTCTCTGAAGTCAATTCTGCCGTCAGCAGTAAAGTAGAACGTAAGCTTAGCACCGTCAAAAGCGTATTCAGACTCAATAAGCTTCATTTCAAGACCATGTGAGGTAACCTTCTGCTGGCAAACCTTCATAGCCTCAGCTTCCTTTTTCTTGTTCTCCTCATTAGTCTTTATATCCTTTTCGGTTGCAATTCTGATTACAGGGCGAAGTGGTGGCACAATCTCTTTTTTAGATACTAGCTTATTAGCTTGGCATACCTTTCCAAACTCAACACCTCTTGACGTTTCCACAACGGCAAAATCCTGAAGGGTGCCTGTACATCCGTTAGGGTCAAAGTAGTACGTTTTACCACCGTCCTTAAAGCGAATGCCTATAACCTCAACCTCTTCCTTTTCCTCGGCTAAATTATTTATAATTTCCTCTGACATATTAGTTTCCTTTCTTTTTTGCATTTATGAGAATAGACGTAAGGGTGTTTGGTACGTTTGAATTTGAGCCAAAATCATAAAGTCCCTTCTCAATAGCATCGTATATACCAAGTATCTTCTTTAAGCTATGCTTAGATGATAGCTTAATTACGTTTTCCCTTGAAGCGTAAAAGCATAACGTAGCATTTTTTTCCTTTTTGATTACCGCCATGTCTCTTACTGCAATTAGAGCAGAGGAGAGAAGCTCCTTTAATGCATCTCTTTGCATAGAGAATAAGGACGTAATCTTAGCGTATGACGTAACGTCATTTGATAAAAGCGCTTCTACAAATGATGAAATTTTCTCTCTTGCACTAAGTAGCTCCTCAGCCTTTTTCTCATCAAGCATGTCAAGAACGTATCCAAGTGAGCCACGTGAGGAAACAATAACCTCATTTAAGCTTTCATCGCTTAACGTAGAAAGCATATTATCTCTAACGTAATTAAAAATCACGTCATTCCCAAGAGGCTTGGTTCTTAAAAGCTGAGCTCTTGATCTGATAGTTTCAAGTAGATAGCTTGCATCCTGACAAAGTAAGAAAAATACAACGTTCTTAGGAGGCTCCTCAAGTGATATAAGAAGCGCATTCTGAGCCTTAATATTCATTTTGTGAGCATCGTTAAAAACGTAAACCTTGTAAGGACATTCCGTTGAGCTTTCATAAAGCGTTTCCTTAATTTTTCTTACGTCATCAACCTTAAAAGCATCAAAAAATCTTACGTCTGCGCAGTTATCGTTTAAGATTTTTCTGCAAAAATCGCATTTCCCACAAGGTAAATCCCCGTTTTCTTGACACATAATCGCACTTGAAGCAAGTCTTGCAACAGTATGCTTTCCTGTGCCCTTATCTCCCTCAATTATGTATGCGTGAGAAAATACTCCGTTTTTTATAGCAGAGCCAAGAGTATTCTTAATGTCATCATTGCCAATCAAGTCTTTAAAAATCTCCATAGCTCCCCCCTAAACAACAATTTTACAGTTTACATTATAGCAAATAATGTAGATAATGTCAAATAAAAAATACAATATTATTTGGTTGAAATGATAAAAAAACCAAAATTTACCTTAAATTTATTATGCAAAAGGGAAAAAATGAGAAAAATTAAAAAAATACTTGTAACTTCGCAGAAAATAGTATATAATATGTATCTGGTAGGGAAGGAATATTCCATACACATTTTAAAATTTTTGGAGGACATAAAAATGTCAGTTAAAGTTGCAATTAACGGCTTTGGCCGTATCGGACGTCTTGCATTCAGACAGATGTTCGGCGCAGAAGGCTACGAAGTAGTAGCTATCAACGATCTTACCAGCCCAAAGATGCTCGCTCATCTTCTCAAGTATGACACAGCACAAGGTAAGTACGCTCTTGCAGATACAGTATCTTGCACAGAGGACAGCATCACAGTTGACGGTAAGACAATCAAAATTTACGCAGAAAAGGATGCTGCAAACTGCCCATGGGGTGAGCTTGGTGTTGACGTAGTTCTCGAGTGCACAGGCTTCTACTGCTCCAAAGACAAATCAATGGCACACATCACAGCAGGTGCTAAGAAGGTAGTTATCTCTGCTCCAGCAGGCAACGACCTTAAGACAATCGTATTCGGTGTTAACGAAAACACATTAACAGCTGATGACCAAATCATCTCTGCTGCTTCATGTACAACAAACTGCTTAGCTCCAATGGCTAAGGCTCTTAACGATGTATACCCAATCCAAAGCGGTATCATGACAACAGTTCACGCTTACACAGGCGACCAAATGATTCTTGACGGCCCACACAGAAAGGGTGACTTAAGAAGAGCAAGAGCTGGTGCACAAAACATCGTTCCTAACTCAACAGGCGCTGCTAAGGCTATCGGTCTTGTAATTCCAGAGCTCAACGGTAAGCTTATCGGTTCAGCTCAAAGAGTTCCAACTTGCACAGGCTCAACAACACTTCTCGTTGCTGTTGTTAAGGGCACAGATGTAACAAAGGATTCTATCAACGCAGCTATGAAGGCAGTTGCTTCCGCTTCATACGGCTACAACACAGACGAAATCGTTTCAAGCGACGTTATCGGTATGACATACGGTTCATTATTCGATGCAACACAAACAATGGTTGCTAAGATTGATGATGACACATACCAAGTACAAGTTGTTTCATGGTACGACAACGAAAACAGCTACACAAGCCAAATGGTTCGTACAATCAAGTACTTCGCTGAAATCTAATTTTAGTTTAATAAACAAAAAAGCTTCGGATTTTCCGAAGCTTTTTTATTTCATTTTTGTTTCTTAAAAATCATAAACTTGCTAAAGAAATAATTTAAAACAATAACAATTACCGCCATTATCATTTTAGCAATCAGCTCCCCCGTTATCTCAAAGCCAATAACCGTTTTACTAATCTCGCTAAATTTAAGTAAGTCAATAAACAGTATAAGTCCTAACTCCTCAATTATTAGACTGAAAACTCTAGCACCCAAAAATTTAGGAATTTCAGAGCCAAGCTCCGCCTTGCCCCATGCTTTTGACTCAAACACAAATAGCTTGTTGGTTACAAAAGCAAATATAACCGCTATTACCCAAGAAATTACATTTGTAATCAAATATAGCCTTTCTGGGATAAATAAGCTAAAAAACCAAAATGAGAAAATACTGACAGCAGTAGTTAAAGCTCCAAAAATCAAATAAAGAATTACTTCCTTGTGCTTTTTAAATAAATCCTTAATTTTATTCATTTTAGCCCCTCTTCCAAGTTCTTGGAGCAAATAAAATTATAACAGGTAAGATTTCAAGTCTGCCAAGAAGCATAGTAAACGTTAAAACTAACGTTGAAAAATCATTATATCCTGCAAAAGAGCCGTATGGACCGATAGCCTCAAATCCGGGACCTATATTTGAAATACAGGATAAAGCAGCAGAGAAGTTTGAGTAAAATCCATGCTCAGTAGTATAATTGCCTAAATCTGAGCTTGTAGCTACGCTTGCTCCGTTTATAGGGTCAAATGATAAAACTAACGTAATAGCAAGAAGCACGAACATGTAGAGCGTGATAAATGAGAAAACTTGATTTGTTGTGTTTTCTTCAAGACTCTTACCCTCAAATTTTGTTTTAGAAACGTATCTTGGGTTAATAAGCTTTCTTACGCTAACGTAAGTGCCTTTAGCTGCCATTACAATTCTTGATAGCTTAATGCCACCGGCAGTTGAACCTGCCATAGCTCCCGTAAACATAAGAAGCATAAGAACCATTTTAGAAACCATAGGCCATAAATTGAAGTCTGTGGTAGAATATCCTGTTGTTGTAATAATAGACGATACTTGGAATAAAGAATGTCTAAACGCTTCCTCAATAGAATATCCAAGAGAGCTTAATCTTAATGATAAGCTTATAAAAATAAGTGAAATAGCAGACGCTAAAATAATTAAATACGTTCTAAACTCCTCACTTCTAAATACGTCTTTAATCTTTCCAAGAAGAATTAAATAGTATAAAGCAAAGTTGCAACCGAAAATAATCAAGAAAACAGATACGACGTACTGTGCAAATGGAGTGAAAAATTCAAAGCTGCTAGGAATAAATCCGAATCCGCCCGTTCCTGCTGAGCCAAAGCTTGTAAGCAACGCATAAAATAGCTTATTATCTGCATATTGAGTGTATCCAGCATCAATAAGAGCAGAATAATCAACTAACGGTCCGCACATTAAAACTAAAACCTCAAGAGCAGTCAAGCAAAAATAAATCAAATAAAGTATTCTTGCAGTAGCCTTCATTTTAGAAGCAATTTTACCAACCTGAGGACCGGGAGATTCTGCACGAAGTAAATGCATTGACGAGCCGTCATTGCTTTCAGGAATAAATATAAGCACGAAAACAAGTATTCCCATACCACCAATCCAGTGTGAAAAGCTACGCCAGAAAAGTGAAGAGAAGGAAATAACAGTAATATCATTTATAATGCTTGCGCCTGTAGTGGTAAAGCCCGACATGATCTCAAAGCAAGCATCAATATATCTTGGAATATCGCCGTTTATAACAAACGGAACAGCGCCGAAAAGCGCCATAACAATCCAAACCGTAGCAGTTAGCGCAAAGCCCTCCTTTTGATAAAGGGACGTTCTATTAGGCTTTGGTATCTGCAATAAAGCACCGCATAAAAACAGTGCGACAATAGGTACAATAAAGGCAATATAATTTACAAGTCCTTCCTTATAAATTATAGAAACAATCAAGGGGGCAATCATTAAAAAGCCCTCTAAAATCATAATTTTGCCAAGTACCTTACCAAGCAATTTATAATTCATATAACACCTTAATCAAGTATATCGTTTAAATCGTCAAAGTTCTTGTGTGTAGTAACTACAATAACGTTATCTCCAAGCTGAATGTGAGAGTTACCGTCTGGGATAATTACCTCATTTTCACGGATTATACACGCAATAAGACAGTTTTCCTTAGTTTTAATTGTTTTAAGAGGCTTGTTAAAGAACTTTTCTTCCTTCTTAGCTAAAAACTCAAGAGCCTCAACCCTTCCGTTTACTAATCTGTAAAGAGTTAAAACGTTACTTCCTCTCTTATTAGTCAAAGCTCTAATATAGCTGATAATCTTGTTTGCAACAATTCTTTTTGGAGAAACAGTATTTTCAATACCAAGCTCTCCAAGCATATCGTAAAGCTCATCGTTTTTAATCTGAGTAATAGTTTTCGTTACGTCCATCTTGTTTGCAAACATAGAAACTATCATGTTTTCCTCATCAATATTGGTTAGCGCAACGAATGCGTCCATAACCTCAATTCCTTCCTCAACTAGAAGGTCATGCTGAGTACCATTTGCATTGATTACCGTAACCTTAGGAAGCATTTCTGCAAGCTCCTCAGCTCTTTCAAGATTGCTTTCAAGAAGCTTAATATTAAATTTCTTCTTAGATAGCTCCTCTGCAAGATAATAACCGGTTTTATCGCCGCCAACTATCATGATATTCTTAAACGGTAGCTTTTCAAGCTTAGCCTCTGCTAAAAAATCGCGTAAGGAGTTAGCATCAGAGGTAAAGTGAACCCTGTCGCCTTCCTCAAACATGAAAGTACCGGAAGGAATAATAACCTCATCTCCACGCTGAACGGCGCATACAAGCACTCTTGTTTTTAATTGCTTACCTAACGAAATAAGAGTTTCGCCAATAAGTGAGCAGCCTTCCTCAACCACAATTTCAGCAAGTAGAGCCCTGCCCTTGGCAAAATGCTCCATTTGAGAAATAGATGGTAGGTTAATAAGATTGAAAATTTCCTCAGCAGTCTCCTTCTCAGGATTTACAATCATGGAAATTCCAAGCTCATCCTTCATATCTCTGATTTGCTGTCTGTAATCCGGATTACGAACACGCGCAATGGTATTTTTAACGCCTGCCTTCTTAGCAGTAAGACACGCAAATACGTTTAATTCATCTCTGTTAGTTAAGAAAATAGCAAGGTCAGCGTCTTGAGTTCCAGCTTCCTTCAATATGTCCATGCACGCACCGTTACCTACAACACCGGTAACGTCGTACTTTTCAATCATGTTTTCAACCTTGTCTTTATTTTCGTCAATAATAACGATAGTATGTCCCATATTAGAAAGACTTCTCAATACAGTTTTACCAATCGTACCTAAACCGACAATAACGATTTTCATAAAATTACCTCCAATCGTAATGACTGTAACCTATATTATAACACTTTTATTCAAAAAATGGAAGAAAAAAACCAAAATTTATTATAAATGTAACAAATGACGAAAAAAGTCATAATATGTAATGAACGACAAAAAATCGTTCAGAAGGAGAACAATATGAAATTTGACGGAAATAGCAGATACTCCCAAAGAGCGGATTATGAGCAATTTTCTCAGCTTCTTGGACTGAATAACAGACCCGCGCCAAGAATGGAGCAAAAGCCAAATTATCCGACAAACACCGAACCCTGTGTGTGCCAAAACAATACACACTTAGCAATGGTATATCCTGTAAAGCAGGAATTTTGTGATATTTACGATGTTGAGATAGCCCTTATAAACGGAACAATATTCACACAGCTTAACAAGCCCTTTTATCAGGCAGGCTGCTCCTGTAAAATGAAGGAGGGCTGCTTATGATAAATATGAGAGAAAGACTTTTAAAGCAAATCCAAGCATACGATTTCGCTTTATACGACACACTCCTGTACCTTGATGCGTATCCGGATTCAAAGGAAGCCCAATGCTATTACAACAAATGCAGTAAGCTCAGCCAAAGAGCAAAGCAGGAATATGAACAAAAATTCGGACCTCTTACAATGCCTTATGAAACAGATAATTGGCAATGGACAAAAGGCCCATGGCCATGGCAGATTGAGGAAAGGAGATAACCGATGTTTTTATACGAGAAAAAATTACAGTACCCTGTTAAAATTAAAAACCCCAACCCTAAATACGCCCAAATTATCGTCTCACAGCTTGGCGGTCCTGACGGAGAGGTTGGCGCATCCCTTCGTTATCTTACCCAAAGATTCGCAATGCCATACGATAAGGTGGTTGGCATCTTAACTGACGTGGGAGTTGAAGAGCTTGGACACGTTGAGATGGTTTCAAGCATACTCTATCAGCTTACAAGAAATCTAACTCCGGACGAAATCGTAAAGAGCGGCTTTGATACCTACTTTGTTGACCATACAACAGGAATTTACCCTGTTGCCGCCAGCGGATATCCTTATACAGCCGCCCAATTCCAATCCAAGGGCGACGTATTAGCCGACCTTCACGAGGACTTAGCCGCAGAGCAAAAGGCAAGAGCAACCTACGATAACATTCTTCGCTTAGTTGATGACCCTGACGTTTGCGATGCAATCAAATTCCTTCGTGCAAGAGAAGTAGTTCACTACCAACGCTTCTGCGATGCTTTAGGCATAGCTCAGGAGCAAATGGATTCCAAGAATTTTTACGGCTACAACCCCGCATTTGATAAGGTTAAAAAAATATAAAACCGAAAAACAAGCGCATTTTGCGTTTGTTTTTCATTTTTTAATTGACAAATATATAATTAAATGTTAAAATATATTACTATATAACGGAAGACGGAAGAGAGGGCAAAAAATGAGAAACGCAGTAATTATTCCTAACTACTTAAAGGAAAAAAGCCTTGCATTTTCAAAGGAAGCAGAAAAGCTTCTTAAAGAAACTGGCTATAACCCAATAATTCTAGGCGAAAATGAGCAATTCAACGGCGAAGCTGATTTTGCCCTGGTTTTAGGCGGAGACGGCACGGTATTAAGAGCAAGCAAGCAGCTTTATCCAACCGATATTCCTGTTTTAGGTATAAACTTTGGTCATTTAGGATATCTTACCGAATGTAATCCTGATGGCGCAATAGAAGCGATAAACAAGGTTGTCAAGGGCGAATACGTTGTGGAAAATCGCTTAATGTTAAATTGCGAAATTATTCGCGACGGGAAAACATTAGATAGCTTTATTTCGCTTAACGAGGCAGTTTTAAACAGAGCCACACTTATGAAGGCGTTTAAAATGGAGCTTTACATAAACGGCAAGCACTCAAATACAGCGCTTGGCGACGGAATTATCGTTTCAACACCAACCGGCTCAACGTCATATAACCTATCGGCAGGCGGACCTATCTTAACACCAACTGCAAATAACATGGTTATAACTCAAATTGCTCCAATATATTTCCCATCAACACCATTGGTTATCGCAGGAGATGACGTGGTTGAAATTAAGGTTGCAATAGAAAATATCACTAAAAAAGGCAACGTAACTCTTGAAATCGACGGAAGCGACAGCATAGATATCAAGGACGGCGATATAGTGAGAATTAAAAAAGCAGAGGGAAGCGCAAAGGTTATTAAGGTAAGCGAACGCAGCTTCTACCAATTATTAAAGGAAAAATTATCAAAGGCGAATAACTGATATGTTTAAAATAGTAAAAAAGCAAGAACTAAATCCAACCGTTACCCTTATGGAAATAGAAGCTCCAATGGTTGCTAAAAAGGCTGAGCCTGGACAGTTTATCATTTTAAGAACTGACGAAAACGGAGAAAGAATTCCATTAACAGTTGCTGATTATAATAGAGTAAAGGGCACTGTTACAATCATTTTCCAAATCGTAGGCGCAACAACAGAAAAGCTAAATCACCTAAACGAGGGCGATTATTTACATGATTTTGTGGGTCCTTTAGGAAAAGCAACACATACAGACGGTCTTAAAAAGGTAGCCGTTGTAGGCGGTGGCGTAGGATGTGCAATAGCCTACCCTGTGGCTAAAAAGCTTCATTCCTTAGGCTGTGAGGTTCATGCAATCTGCGGCTTTAGAACAAAGGATTTAGTAATCTTAGAAAACGAATTTAAAAACGCATCATCAAAATATGTTTTAATGAGCGATGACGGAACTGCAGGCGAAAAGGGACTTGTAACCGATGCCTTAAAGCAGCTTATTGAAAGCGGCGAAAAGTACGATGAGGTTATCACAATCGGTCCACTTATTATGATGAAGTTCGTATGCCAATTAACTAAGGAATACGGCATTAAAACAGTAGCGTCAATGAACCCAATTATGATTGACGGCACAGGTATGTGTGGCGGATGCCGACTTACCGTAGGCGGCAAAATGGTATTTGCATGTGTTGACGGACCCGAATTTGACGGACATCAAATCGACTTTGATGAAGCAATGTCCCGTTCAAATATGTATTACGGCTTTGAAAGACATAAGCACGAAGCAACCTGTAATCTTTTTAAGGAGGTAAAGTAATATGTTAAATATGTCCTTAAAAAGAAATGAAATGCCGGTTCAAGACCCAAATGTAAGAAATAAAAACTTTAACGAGGTAGCCTTAGGTTACACACCCGAGCAAGCCATCGATGAAGCAAAAAGATGCTTAAACTGTAAGCATAAGCCTTGTGTTGGCGGTTGCCCTGTAAAGGTATATATCCCCGACTTTATTGCCAAGGTAGCAGAGGGCAAATTTGAGGAAGCATACGAAATTATCTCAATTTCATCCTCACTCCCCGCCGTTTGCGGTAGAGTTTGCCCACAGGAAACACAATGCGAGGGCAAATGCGTAAGAGGTATTAAGGGAGAGAGCGTTGCCATAGGCAGACTTGAACGCTTCGTTGCCGATTACCATAATGCAAATTGCAAATCCTGGCCTGAAAATATATCAAATAACGGACACAAGGTGGCAGTTATTGGCTCAGGACCATCAGGTCTTGCATGTGCCTCTGACCTTGTAAGAAAAGGCTATAAGGTAACAATTTTTGAAGCACTTCACACTCCTGGCGGAGTTTTAGTTTACGGTATTCCCGAGTTTAGACTTCCAAAGGAAATCGTTAAAAAGGAAATAAAGGGACTTGAAGCATTAGGCGTTGATATTCAAACTAATGTTGTTGTAGGTAAAACAATCACCATTGATGAGCTTATGGATGATATGGGCTATGAAGCCGTATTTATCGGCTCAGGTGCAGGACTTCCAAAGTTTATGAACATCAAGGGCGAAGGACTTAAAGGCGTTTACTCCGCAAATGAATTCTTAACAAGAATGACCCTTATGAAAGCATATGAAACCGATAGCGACACACCAATTATGCAAGCAAAAAAGGTTGCAGTTGTAGGTGGCGGTAACGTTGCTATGGATGCTGCCCGTTGTGCAAAAAGACTTGGTGCAGAGGTTTACATAATTTATAGAAGAGGTATTGAGGAGCTTCCTGCAAGAGCAGAAGAGGTTGAGCACGCTCAAGAGGAAGGCGTTATATTTAAGACACTAACTAACCCAACAGAAATTCTTGGCTACTACAACGAAAACGATAAAAGAGATCCAAAGAATAATACAGTATGTGGCATCAAGTGTGTGAAAATGATACTTGGCGACCCCGATGAAAGCGGTAGAAGAAGACCGTCAATCAAGCCGGATAGCCACCATGTAATTGATGTTGACTGTGTAATTATGGCTCTTGGCACATCTCCAAACCCACTTATCAAATCCACCACAGATGGACTTGATACACATTCATGGGGCGGTATCATAGCCGATGAAAACGGTCAAACCTCAAGAGAAGGCGTATTCGCAGGTGGCGATGCCGTAACAGGCGCCGCAACCGTAATTCTTGCTATGGGCGCAGGCAAAGCCTCAGCCAAAGCCATCGATGAATACATAATGAACAAATACGAAAACAACTAACAAAAAACGACCTGATTTCAGGTCGTTTTTTATATTGAATCGTCATCATGATGGTGAAAAATATCCACTTGTTTAAGTTCCTTATAAAATTACACTACTCTCAAACTATCAAACACACTATCTCTGGAGACAGGGGACGGTTCTGTGTCTCCACCTTAAATTTTTTGTTCTGTAATTTGATTATATAATGTATTTCATAAAATGTCAAGTTTATCAAGCATAAAAAGTCCAAGTGCAATATTATTGACTTTTTTATACTTATATGTTAAAATAACAATGTAAATTTTTTAAAGAAGGTAAAACCAATGCTCAAAAAAATTATACCTATTGTATTTTTAATTATAATCTCAATTCTTGTTTTATCATCCTGTAATAACAAGCATGAGCATAATTATGTGGAAACCATTTATCCATCAACATGTGTCGAAAACGGACACACCCAAAGGCTCTGCACCGATTGTGGAGACGAGCTTTTATTTGACTTTAAGCCAAAGGGCAACCACACAGGCGACGTATGGCGAATCGCTAAAGAACCGACATGTCAGCTCCCAGGCTCAGAGGAAAAAATCTGTACAACCTGCAATAAGGTGGTTGATTCAAGAGCCATAGCAAAGCTAGGACACGTTCAAGGTAAATGGACAACAACAAAAAATCCAACCTGCAAGGACGTAGGCGAGGAAAAGCTATTTTGCAGTAGCTGCGGAATTGACCTTGAAACAAAAATGCTTTCAGTAACAGAAGAACATAATTTTGCATCATTCGTAACATTACCCACAACAACGGAAGATGGCTACACCACTTACACCTGTAAAATTTGTGATTTTTCAAAAAAAGATGATTTTGTTCCTAAAATTGAAATTTCCGAAGACCCAACCGATAACACCTTAACAAACGGCGAAATTTACGATATGGTATCTAATGCCATGGTTAGAATAGAGGCCTACGATAAATCAGGACGCAGATATTCAATAGGCTCAGGCTTCTTTATCAGTAACGACGGAAAAATCGCTACCAACTTCCACGTAATTAATACAGCATACGCCTTAAAGGTAACTATGTATTCCGATAATTCAACCTACAACGTTTCTCAGGTTTTAGGGTACAATAAAGCTGAGGATGTGGCTATAATTCAAATAGAAAAGCAAGATACACCATTCTTAGAATTATCCACTGAAACGCTTAAAACAGGCGATACCGTATATACCTTAGGTAGTCCTATGGGCGTTAGCGATATTTTTAGTGTAGGTATCGTTTCAAACCCATCTGTTAAAATTTATGGCATGGATTGTATAGCAATCACAGCGCCTATTTCTTCAGGAAATAGCGGAGGACCACTTCTTAATAAGCACGGACAAGTGGTTGGAATTAACACACTTACAGTCCCTGATGCTCAAAATCTTAACTTCTCGGTAAAAATAGTTCAAATTACAACTCTTAATACGAGCTCTCCAACAACTGTATTAAGCCTATATACAAAAATGCTGGCAAATAATGCATTTGACATTCTTTGTGTAAATATTATGCTTCACGCGCAAGCCGTAGATGGCGATGAATATATTTATTACCAAAAACAAGGCGGAGACGGAAATGAAATCGGCTTTGAGTTTTACTATATCATGAACTCCGAAACCTCAGAGATTACTATTAGAATGTATCTCTTACAAAATTCAAAAAGACTTCATTATGCAGAGCTTTACGTAAACGGCGTGTCAGATAAATACGTGTTATCCTTCTATGATATGAAGCTTGATCAAACTACCATTATGGGTGTTGTAAATGCCAAAAATCCTGCAAAAAATTACGCAACTGACTTTAATGAACTTTTTGATATTTCAACTTTCAGATATGACGATAGCGACACTCCCCCTGCTGAAAACATGAGACAAGCGTACTTTTTATGCTACCAAGCAATTATGGGAGGACTAAAAACTTACCTTGCAAACTCAAACACGGGACTAACAATGGCGCACTTCAACTTCAACTATTAAAATAATGCTCCGAAAACGGAGCATTATTTTTATTTTATTTATATAAGCACTTGAAAAAAATTATTTTTAATGATATAATATAATGAAAATATAATTTTATAAGGGGAAACGTATGAAAATAGGACTTTTAGGCTTCGGCTCAATGGGAAAAACACACCTATACTGTGTAAACAACTTAAAATACTTTTTTGACGGTGCTCCTTCTGTTGAAATTATATCCGTTTGCACTAAAAATATTGAAAACGCTAAGAAAGCAAGTGAGCAGTTTGGAATTCCGCGCTATACCGATAACGAGGACGAAATTATAAATGACAAGTTCATTGACGCTATTGATATTTGCACGCCGAATATATACCATTACGAAACTGCAAAAAAAGCAATCTTGGCAGGAAAGCATATTTACTGTGAAAAACCTCTTGCCGTAACCTATGAGCAAGCAAGAGAGCTTGCACGACTTGCAAGATTACATAGAGTAAAATGCCACATGGTGTTTAATAATCGTTTTCTTTCCCCTGTGCTTAAAGCAAAGGAGCTGATTGAAAGCGGCAAGCTTGGCAGAATTCTTTCGTTTAGCGCAGAATACCACCATTCAAGCGCATTGGACGTTAACAAAACAGGCTGGAAGCAGGATAGAACAGTATGCGGCGGCGGAGTGCTATTTGACTTAGGCTCTCACGTGGTTGACCTGATTTACTACCTTTGTGGTAAATTCAAATCCGTTTACGGTAAGGGGCAAATTGCATTTCCAAAGCGTAAAGACTTAAACGGAAAGAATTGGCGTACTAACGCCGATGAAGCGTTTTATATGCTTGCCACACTTAAAAACGGGGCAGTCGGTACTATAACAGTTAGTAAAATCACCACCGGATCGAACGATGACTTGAATTTTGAAATTCACGGCGAAAAGGGAAGCATACGCTTCAGTCTTATGGATATAAATTTCCTTGAATACTATTCATGTGAAGCAAATGGTGGAGCTTACGGCGGCGAAAAGGGATACACAAAAATTGAATGTGTAAATCGCTATCCTTCCCCAGGCGGAATTTTCCCGGGTATTAAAGCCCCAATCGGTTGGCTGAGGGGACACCTTGGTAATTACTATTCCTTCGTTAGCTGTGTTGCAAATAACGAAAAGCCATCTATTTCATTTGATGACGGAGCGTACGTTCAATTAGTTCTTGAAAAAGCATACGCCTCAGATGAACTAGGAGCTGAAATGAAGGTTGAGGTAACCGACCATGATTAAAATCGGCATATGCGGCTCAAGTGGATCGGGCAAGGGCTACGTTTGTAAGCTTTTTTCAACCTATGGCTATAAATGGATTGATACCGACAGAGTTTATAGAGATTTAGCCACACCGAAATCGGAGTGTGTAAAGGAGCTTAAGGAATACTTCGGCACTTCAATTCTAAACCCTGACGGAAGCCTAAACCGCAAGGAGCTTTCTAAAAGCGTATTTGAGGGCGAAAATTCTAAGGAAAGACTAAATCAGCTTAATAAAATCACTCACTTCCATATTCGCAAGGAAACAGAAAAAATTATAAATGAAAGTGAGCAAAACGGCTATAAAGGCGTTTTAATAGACGCCCCTGTACTATTTGAAAGTGGCTTTGATAAAATGTGCGATATAACAATTTGTGTTACTGCGCCAATAGAAACAAAGCTTCAAAGAGTTATAGCTCGCGATGTAATTACTCGCGAAAAAGCATTGGCTCGCATAAGTAATCAATTAACCGATGATGAATTAAGAGCAAAATGCACCTATGAAATTGATAATTCCGGTAGCAAAAGCATCGAAGCTCAAATTACCGAAATTTTAATAAATCTTGAAACGAAAAATTATTAAAAGGAGTATATAAAATGAACAAGAAGGAACTCAAAGAATTAAAGGAAAAGCTTTTTTACAAAAAGGAAAACGCTTTTGACGTAGCAAGCGCAAAGGAAGCTAAGGCTGTTATGGATTACTCCGAAGGCTATAAAGTATTCCTTGACAATGCAAAAACAGAAAGAGAAGCAGTTAAGGAAGCAATCAAAATGCTTTCAAAGGAAGGCTTTAAGGAATACAAGCTTGGCGACAAAATTGAAAAGGGCGGCAAGTACTACTTAAATAACAGAGATAAGAGCTTATTTGCATTTGTTGCAGGAACTGAAAACGTTGAAAACGGTATTAGAATTTGCGCAGCGCATATTGACTCTCCACGTCTTGACTTGAAGCAACACCCAATGTTTGAAAACGAGGGCTTTGCATACTTAAAGACACACTACTACGGCGGTATCAGAAAGTACCAATGGGTAACAATTCCACTTGCGTTACACGGCGTTGTTACAACAGTTGACGGAGAAAACGTTGAAGTAGTTATCGGCGAGGAAGAGGGCGATCCAATCTTCTGTATCACAGACCTTCTCCCACACCTTGCAAGAGAGCAATCTGGGAAGCCACTTGGCACAGCTCACTCAGGCGAAAGCCTTAACCTCTTAATCGGCTCTGAGCCACTTGACGGCGCAACTGACGATAAGGTTAAGTTTAACATGCTTAAGATCTTAAATGAAAAATACGGCATCACAGAAAACGATTTCGTAAGCGCAGAGCTTATGGCAGTACCATCAGGTAAGGCAAGGGACCTTGGTCTTGACCGTTCAATGATTGGCGCATACGGCCACGATGACAGAGTTTGCGCATATCCATCACTTACTGCTATTATGGAATGTAAGAATAGCGAGCATACAATTATGTGTATCTTAGCTGATAAGGAAGAAATCGGCTCAGAGGGCGTAAGCGGTATGAAGTGCCGTCTTATCGTTGACTTAATTGAGGAAATTTCAAGAAACTTAGGCGGTAACGCAAACGTTGTAAGATCTAACTCAATGTGCTTATCTGCTGACGTTAGTGCAGCATATGACCCAATGTACCCAGACGTATTTGAAAAGAGAAACAGCGCAATTATGAACTGTGGCGTTGTTATGAATAAGTACACAGGCGGTGGCGGAAAGAGCTCCACAAACGATGCAAGTGCAGAATATGTAGGCTACTTAAGAAAGGTATTCAAGGATGCAGGCGTAGTATGGCAAACAGCTGAGCTTGGTAAGATCGACGTAGGCGGCGGCGGAACAGTTGCTATGTATATCGCTAACCAAAACATCAACACAGTTGACTTAGGTGTTGCAGTTCTTTCAATGCATGCTCCGCTTGAAGTAATTTCAAAGAATGATATTTACCAAACACATAAGGCTTTAGTTGCATTCTGCAAATAATTTACCAAGAGAAAACGAGGAATAAAAAATGAAAGAAATATTTGAACAGCTTCACGATTTTGGATTAGTTCCTGTTATTAAAATCACAAAGGTTGAAAATGCAGTTCCACTTGCTAAGGCTTTAAAGGCAGGCGGTCTTAACTGTGCAGAAATTACGTTCAGAACAGCTTGCGCTAAGGAAGCTATCGCTGAAATTACAAAATCAGTTCCTGATATGCTTGTTGGCGCAGGTACAATCTTAACGCCTGAGCAAGCAGACGAGGCAATCGCCGCAGGCTCAAAATTCATCGTATCCCCAGGTCTTAACCCAAGAGTAGTTAAGCACTGTATCGAAAGAGGAATTCCTGTTCTTCCCGGCTGTGCAACACCAAGCGAGGTTGAACAAGCATTAGAGCTTGGCTTAAAGGCAGTTAAGTTCTTCCCAGCTGAGGCAGCAGGCGGTCTTAATATGATTAAGTCAATGAGCGCGCCATATGGCAACCTTATGTTTATGCCAACAGGCGGTATTAACGAGGACAATATGCTTGCTTACTTAGCATTTAACAAGATTATCGCATGCGGCGGTAGCTTTATGGTTAAGGACTCACTTATTGATGCAGGCAACTTCGAGGAAATCACAAAGCTCACAAAGAGCGCAGTTATGAAAATGCTCGGCTTTAAGCTTGCCCACATCGGCATCAACTGCGAAAACAAGGAAAGCGCAACTGCAAGCGCAAAGCTTATTTGCACATTATTCGGTCTTGACTACAAGGAAGGCAATAAGTCCACATTCTGCGGTAGCGAATTTGAGCTTATGCACACACCATATTATGGCAAAAACGGTCATATCGCAATCGCAACAAACTTCCCTGATAGAGCAAAAGCATATCTTGAAAGCCAAGGCATTGAGTTTATTGATGAAACTGCAGGCTATGATGATAAGGGCAACCTTAAAATCATTTACCTCAAAGAGGAAATCGCAGGCTTTGCAATTCACATTGTAAAAAAAGCATAATTCAAAGTAGATAGGATTTATATGTTTAATAAACTTTTAGAAGCAGAAAACAGATATAAAGAAATAGAAAAAAGTCTTGAAGATCCGGAAACCGTATCAAATCAACAGCTTTTCACTTCCTTAATGAAGGAATATAAAAACCTAACTCCAATTATTGAAAAATATCGCGAGTACAAGAAAACTCAAAGCGATATGGAGGGCGCAAAATTCCTTATGGAAGAGGAAAGCGGCGAAATGTACGACATTGCCGTTGAAGAGTATAAGGATTGCAAGGCAAGAATTGAGGTTATTGAGGAAGAATTAAAAATCCTTCTCATTCCAAAGGACCCTAACGATGACAAAAACGTTGTTGTTGAAATCCGTGCAGGCGCAGGCGGCGAGGAAGCAGCTTTATTTGCTTATGACCTATATAGAATGTATTCAATGTACGCTCAAGCAAATAACTTTAAATTTGAGCTTACAAGCGCTAACGAAACAGGATTAAAGGGCTTTAAGGAAGTAACCTTCATGATTTCAGGTGAGGGCGCATATTCACGCTTTAAATTTGAAAGCGGCGTTCATAGAGTTCAAAGAGTACCGGAAACCGAATCTCAAGGCAGAGTACAAACGTCAACAGCAACAGTTGCCGTTTTACCTGAAGCAGAGGACGTTGAGGTTGAACTTAATATGGGCGACGTTATCGTTGAAACCTGTAAATCAAGCGGTGCAGGCGGTCAGCACGTTAATAAAACAGAATCCGCTATCCGTCTTATCCATAAGCCAACGGGAATTGTTGTTGAATGTCAGGATGAAAGAAGCCAATTCAAGAACAAGGACAAGGCGTTCAAAATTTTAAGAACAAAGCTTTACGATATTAAGGTTCGTGAGCAAAACGATAAAATTGCATCAGAAAGAAAAAGCCAGGTTGGTACAGGCGATAGAAGTGAAAAAATCAGAACCTACAACTATCAGCAAAGTCGTGTAACCGACCATAGAATCGGCTATACAATTTATTCCCTTGAAGCATTTTTAAACGGAGACATCGGCGAAATGCTTGAAAAATTAGCAACAGCAGACGCTGCCGAGAAGCTTAAGGGCGGAAATCAATAAAACACGAAAGAAGTAAAAATGAAAACCGAAATTTTCAAGGTAACAGAAAATAGTATATTAGAGCTAAATAAAGCTTCTAAGCTATTAAACGACGGCGAGTTAGTTGCAATACCAACGGAAACTGTCTATGGATTAGGAGCTAACGCTCTTAATAAAAATGCCTGCCTTAATATCTTCAAGGCAAAGGGCAGACCGTGCGACAATCCCTTAATTGTGCATATAGCAAAGCCAGAGGATGCCGAGAAAATTGCGCACACAAACAACCTTTACTATAAATTAGCAGAAAAATTTATGCCGGGTCCTCTTACCGTAATTATTCCTAAAAAGGATATAATTCCATATGAGGTAACTGCAGGACTTAATACCGTGGCAATAAGATGCCCAATTCATAAGGTAGCAAATAAGCTTATTGAGCTTGCAGGCATTCCAATAGCCGCTCCTTCTGCCAACACGTCAGGAAAGCCGTCTCCAACAACTGCAAAGCACGTTTTTGACGACATGAACGGTAAAATTCCGTTAATTCTTGACGGCGGAGAATGTGAGGTAGGCGTTGAATCAACGGTAATCTCCATTACCGATGATTCAATTATATTGCTTCGCCCAGGTGCTGTAACTGTTGAAATGCTAAAAACAGTATGCGATAACGTATCTGTTGCAAACGCAGTTAAAGAGGAGCTAAAGCAGGGCGAAACAGCTCTTTCTCCTGGTATGAAGTACAAGCATTATGCTCCAAAGGCTAATTTATATTTAGTAAATGATAAAACAATAGATTTTATTGAATTAGCAAAAGAAAAGCAAGAAACCGAAAATTGCGCAATAATGTGCTATGACGAGGAAGCATCCCTTTTAGTTAATAAAAATCTTTTACCCGTAGGCAAAAGAGAGGATATTAAAGAGCAAACGAAAAACCTCTTCAACCTGCTTCGTAAGGCAGATGATTTAGGCGTAGAAACGGTATATGCCCACCTACCAAGCGATGAGGGAGAATCACTGGCAATTTATAACAGAATGATACGCGCTTGTGCGCACAGAGTATTAGGAGGATAAAATGGCAAGGACAAAGAAAAAGCAGGAAAAAGCAGAATATATTGAAAGAGAACCCTTCGTTCAACCTATAACTGAAACCATTGAAACTAACTATATGCCATATGCAGTAAGCGTAATGGTATCCCGTGCAATTCCTGAAATTGACGGCTTCAAGCCATCTCATAGAAAGCTCCTTTATACTATGTATAAAATGGGACTTTTAAACGGTCATAGAACAAAAAGCGCCAACATCGTAGGCGAAACCATGAAGCTCAATCCTCACGGCGATATGTCTATTTACGAAACAATGGTACGTTTAACCAGAGGTAACGAAGCGCTTTTACATCCGTTCATTGACTCTAAGGGCTCATTTGGTAAGCAATACAGCACAATGGCATTTGCTGCATCAAGATATACCGAGGCAAAGCTTGATTCATTCTGTACAGAGGTCTTTTCGGGTATTGATAAAAATGCCGTTGATATGGTAGATAACTACGATAGCACAATGAAAGAGCCAAGACTCTTGCCAACCACCTTCCCAAATATTTTAGTGTCTGCTAATATGGGTATTGCCGTTGGTCTTGCTTCATCAATTTGCTCCTTTAATTTAGGTGAAATTTGCGATGCTACCATAGCACTTTTAAGAGCCCCAAGAACAGACATTGACAAAATTATGGAAATCGTAAAAGCACCTGACTTCCCATGTGGCGGTACGGTAGTTTACGATAGAGAGCAAATTAAAAAGGTTTACGAAACAGGTAAAGGCCCAATCAGACTTCGCGGTAAATATACCTACGATGAAAAAGCTAACTGTATAGATATCACGGAAATTCCATATTCAACAACCGTTGAATCAATAATGAAGGAAATATCTGAGCTTTACAAGGAAGGCAAGCTAAAGGAAATCAACGAGGTTCGTGATGAAACCGACATTAAGGGTTTAAAGCTTACTATTGACTTAAAGAAGGGCATGGACCCTGAGCAAGTAATGCAAAAGCTTTATAAGTTCACAACAATGGAGGATAACTTCGCTTGTAACTTCAACGTGCTAATTGACGGCGCGCCAAGACAGCTTGGTATTCGCGGAATATTAGTTGAATGGATACGCTTTAGAAAAGAGTGCCTTTCAAGAGAATATACCTTTGAGCTTGCTAAGAAAAACGCTAAGCTTCACTTGCTCTTGGGCCTTAGCAAAATCCTTCTTGATATTGACAAAGCAGTAAAGATAGTTAAGGAAACTGAAAAGGACGAGGACGTAGTACCAAATCTTATGACAGGCTTTAATATTGATAAGGAGCAGGCTGAATATATCGCTGATATTAAGCTCCGCCACCTTAACAGAGAGTACATCTTAAATAGACTTACTGAAATTGAGGATTTAAGAAAGGATATAGCATTCTATAACGAAATCTTAAGCGACGACCTTAAATTAAAGGCGCAAATCGTTAAGCAGCTTATGGTTATAAAGAAGAAGTACGCTAAGCCAAGAAAAACCGATATTATAGACGCATCAAGCATTACAAGCTTTGATAAGGAAATAATGATTGAAGACTTCATTGCAAGACTTTTCTATACAAAGGACGGCTACTTAAAGAAGATTACTCAGCAATCATTACGCGGTAACTCAGAGCAAAAGTTCAAGGAAGATGACGAGCTTGTATTTGAGGCAGACGTTAATAATAAGGATGAGGTAATATTCTTTACAAACAAGGCTCAGCTTTACTTCGCAAAAATATCAGACTTTGAATTATCAAAGGCTTCGGAAATGGGCGTATATGTACCTAAAAAGCTTAATTTTGAGGCTGATGAAAAGCCTGTATTCATGAAAATAAATCCTAACTTTGATGAAAATCAAAACGTTATTTTCGTGTTTGAAAACGGAAAGGCAGTAAGAGTGCCTGCAAGCCAATATGCGACACAGGGTGCAAGGAAAAAACTTAAAAAAGCATTTGCTGATGCTTCTCCAATAGTTGGTATAGTATGGGAAGGCAAGGACGATGAGCCGATTTTAATTATCAACTCTGAGTCCAAGGCAATTTTAATACGCCCATCACTTATTCCAATTAAGACGACCAGAACGTCAGTAGGTACTACGGTATTTGCAATGAATTTAAAGAAAAAGCAAAAAATCACCGAGGTATGTGGCGATTATTCCAAAAAATACCCGGATGCAACTTCTTATAGAAAATTAAAAATTCCTGCAACAGGAGTTTTAATGAATCATAAAAACATAGCAAAAAAACAACTTAAAATAGAGGATTTGGAGGATTAGAGACATGGCAAACAAAAACGAGCGCAAGAAGGTTAAGATCGGCGCAACAAGAATTCTTTGCGGAATTTTAGCAGGACTTATGGTTATCGGCTCAGTAGCAACAATCATTGTTACTTTAATCAACTGCTAATAAATAAGTCAGAAAAAGAAAGAGGAAAGCGAAGAAAACCAAGCGTTGAGTACTTCGAAATAGCCTCTTTCTTTTTCTTTTACAAAAATATCAAAAAATTTTAAAAAAACACTTGACAAACGGCATTTGTTTTAGTATAATAGTCAAGCAAGGTCGCAAGACCACATATATATGCGAGAGTGGCGGAATCGGCAGACGCGCACGTTTGAGGGGCGTGTGGGCAACCGTACGGGTTCAAGTCCCGTTTCTCGCACCAGAGTAAAGACTAAGTTCATCTTAGTCTTTATTTTTTGTTTAATAAGGGTCTTTACTCCAAGGAGAAACGGGACAGACCTCGCCTACCTCGGTCTTCGCACTAAAAACGATTATCAATCGTTTTCTTAACGCGCGACATTTCTCGCACCAGAGTAAAGACTAAGTTCATCTTAGTCTTTATTTTTTTGTTTAATAAGGGTCTTTACTCTAAGGAGAAACGGGACAGACCTCGCCTACCTTCTTTTTATTTCTCTTGAAAATTCAATTTATCTTTGCTATAATGAAAAAAAGAAAGGTGGTGCTTATATGGATAATACAGAGCTTGTTGAAAGAGCCAAAATGTATTTAAAGCTCCTTAGCGATGGAGTTCATCCTATAACGGGAGCGGAAATACCAAACGATTCTGTTTTTATGGATGAAAAGGTCTTAAAATGCTTCGATTTTATTACCGATGTTCTTGATGAATATGTTGATCTTAAAAAGAAGGTAAAAAAGCTTGAAGCGGAGAAGGACAAAAACACAGTTGTAGTTTATAAAAAACAAGAATTTAATATTACCCGCGAGCAAATTGATAGCATCAAGCTTTCAAAGGAGCCGGTAACAGTTCTTTCCTTTATGAAAAATATCAACGCCGTAATTGACGACAATACTACTGAAAAGCTATCCTCAACAAGAATAAATAAATGGCTAACAGATAGAGGATTTTTTGAAACGAAAAAGGTTCAGGCGGTCGTTAATAAAACCGTATATACCCCATCTGAGTTGGCTAATAAAATAGGCATTTCCTATGAGGATTCCGTTGACAAAAAGACAGGCGAGGTAAAAACACAAATTAAGCTTGAACCAAGCGCACAGCTATTCATAATTGAAAATCTTGAAGAAATAGTATCAAGTACGTAAAGGAGACAATAAATGAGCCAATATCAAAACCCAATTGATGCATTATTTGATGAAGAAAACAACGATGCGATTATACTTTTCAACGAAAAAGGCGAAGAAATAGCATTTGAGCAAATTGCTCTTATCCCTCTTGAAAAAACATATGCAATTTTAAAGCCAATTCAACCAATGGAAGGATTAGGCGAAAACGAAGGACTTGTTTTTTCAATTGAAATAAACGAAGAATCAAACCAAGAATACCTTGCATTAGTGACCGATTTTGATATAATAGATAAGGTATTTAACGTGTACGACCAATTAGTAGAAGATAGCAAATAAAAAACGGCTTAAAGCCGTTTTTATTTTTATAAAACAAAAAGCTTCTCATTTAAGAAGCTTTTATGTATTTAATTAATCAGCTAAAACTGTAATCTTGTTTTTTGTAATTTCTGTAACAAGGTCAATGATCCAGAAAACAAAGCCGAGACCAACGAAGTTAAGAATGCCGGCAACGAGTGTTACTATATTCTTTGTTTCAAGGAAACGAATGATACGGTAAACACCGCCAACTAAAGCGCCGAGGAAAATTTGAATAATAATCTTAACGATTTTTGGAAGAGCCTCGTATTGAGCAGTTAATGATTGGTTTGCCATAAGAAATCTCCTTTTAAAATATTACAACTTGATGTTGCTATATAATTATACCATATGCTGCATAAAAAATCAAGATACTAAATAGTAGAAAAAAAGACAAAATTCCATAAATAATATAATATAAAATCTTGATTATTTTATTAAAATATGATAAAATTATATAGATCAAAATAAAGAGGTATAAAAATGAGCTTTGTTAGTATTGAAGAAATGAATAAGCAAAGACTCTTTATAGATAATGTTCGCGCACTAATTAACGGTAAGGGACTTAAAGCGTGCGTTTTCACTCTTGGCTGTCAGCAAAATGAAGCAGATAGCGAAAGAATGAGAGGCGTTTTAAAAAGCCTTGGCTATGAAATTACCTATAAGGAGGAAGAGGCAGATTTACTGCTTGTAAATACCTGCGCCATAAGAGAGCATGCCGAAAGAAGAGCGCTTTCAATTATCGGCAGATATAAGCATTATAAAACTAAAAACCCCGACCTTGTTATAGGCGTATGCGGATGTATGACCGCACAACAGCATAGAATTGACCACTTTAAGCGCTCATACCATTACGTTGATTTTGTATTCGGTACAGGCACAATGTACCGCTTACCTGAATATGTTTCAAATGCACTTAATAAAGGTAAAAGATTATTTACAATCGACCCACAAACACCTGAAATTGCCGAGGGACTTCCGGTAGTCCGCGAAAGCAACTACAAAGCATGGGTAAGCATTATGTACGGATGCAATAATTTCTGTACATACTGTATAGTGCCATATGTCCGCGGCAGAGAGCGTAGCCGTAATATGGAAGATATTCTTGAAGAAATAAAAACTCTTGCTAAGGAAGGCTACCGCGATATTACACTCCTTGGACAAAACGTAAACTCCTACGGCAAGGACTTAGAGAACAAACCAACAATTGCCGACCTGCTTAACGAAATCGGCAAAATAGAGGGAGACTTCTTAATCCACCTAATGACCTCACACCCTAAGGACGCGTCTGACGAAATGATTGAAGCATTAAAGAACAATAAGCATTGTGCAAATTGCTTCCACCTGCCTTTACAATCGGGATCTGATGATATTCTTAAGAAAATGAATCGTCATTACGATACTGAAAAATATCTCTCTATTATAGACAAACTAAGAGAGGGCAGAGAGGGCACAGTCCTTACAACCGATATTATCGTTGGATTCCCTGGCGAAACCGATGAGGATTTTGAAAAAACCATTGATATTATCAAAAAGGTAAAATACGATTCAATATTCAGCTTTATCTACTCACGTAGAACAGGCACTCCTGCCGATAAAATGGAAGACCATATTCCAGAGGAAATAAAGCACACACGCTATGACCGTCTATGTCAGGTACAAAACGAAATTTCCTATGAGCTTAACGCTAAATACCTAAATAAAACAGTTAGAGTTTTAGTTGACGGAAAAAGCAAAAATAACGAAAGCGTTTACACCTCACGCACAGAGGGTGGCAAAATAGTCCACTTTGAATGCGATACCGACTATACGGGACAGTTTATAACAGTAAAAATCATCAAAACAGACACGTTTGCTCTGTATGGTGAAATAATAGAAAAATAATAAAAAAGGAGCATAAAATTATGACAATTATGGAACTTGCTGCTGAGCTTGGAAAAGCAATTAAGGCAGATGAAAGAATCACAAAAATGAACGAGGCAAGAGAAGCTTACGAAAAGGACGAGGACCTTCAAAAGCTCATGCTTGAATACAATGTTCAACAAACAGCACTTGCTGAGGAATACAAGAAGGAGCAGGTTGATCCTGCAATTATCGAGTCTATCGAAGCAAGACTTGATGCTATCGTTAAGGAAGTAACAGAAAAGGACGTTTTCGTTGCTCTCAACGAAGCGAACGAAGCAGTTAACGCTCTTATGCAAGCAGTTAACGGCGAAATTGAATTCAATATCACAGGTCAACGCCCATGCACACACGATTGCCATTCATGTGGATCAGACTGTGGGCACCACCACTAATTTAAACTATTAAACTAAAACCAAGAGGAAGGTAAAACAATATGACTCAAATGATGCTACAATATCTCGAGATAAAAAAGCAATATAAGGATTTTATATTGTTTTACCGTCTTGGAGATTTCTATGAAATGTTCTTTGATGATGCTATTACAGCATCAAGAGAGCTTGAATTAACATTAACCGGAAGAGACTGTGGCGAGCCTGAAAGAGCGCCAATGTGCGGTGTACCTTATCATAGCTGTGAGGGCTATATCGGCAAGCTTATCTCCAAGGGCTATAAGGTAGCAATTTGTGAGCAGATGGAAGACCCATCACAAGCAAAGGGCATCGTAAGACGCGAGGTTGTAAGAGAAATCACTCCGGGTACAGTAGTAGAAACTAACCTTTTAACAGAAAACAAGAATAACTACCTATGCTCACTCTACTTTGAGGGCGATAGCGTAGGCGTATGCTTTGCCGATGTTTCAACAGGCGAAATCTATGCAACCACCGTTGAAAATGAACAAGCAAAGCTTTTAAACGAGCTTGGCACATACGCGCCAAAGGAAATCATAACTAACCTACCAAAGCTTGCAGGCGGTTATATTGGCGAGTTTGCAAAATCAAGACTTAGCGCACTTTGCGGCTTTGAAATGTCAGAGTACTTTAATAAAAACGAGTGCGATGACAGAGTGTACTGTCAGTTCGGTCAGGATTTTGTAAATAAATATGAATCCGACATCCACCTAATGTGTGCTATTGGCGCAATTTTAGAGTACATATTAAAAACTCAAAAAACTGATATTTCATATATCAACAACATAAGCATTTACGGCGAGGGACAATATCTTGAAATGGACTTAAACACACGCCGTAACCTTGAATTATGCGAGTCAATGAGAACCAAGGAAAAGCGCGGAAGCCTTTACTGGGTTCTTGACAAAACAAAAACGTCAATGGGCGCAAGAATGCTCCGCCATTTCGTTGAGCATCCGCTAATTGACGTACAAAGAATTATTGCCCGCCAAGGCGCAATAAACACTCTCTATTCCAATATGGTGCTAAGAGATGAAATCTCAAGCCTTTTATCAAACGTCCTTGACCTTGAAAGACTTATGACAAAGGTAGTATATGGCACCGCAAACGGAAAGGATGCAAGAGCAATCGCATCCACAATAAAGGTAATTCCTGAAATCAAAAATCTTCTCTATACAGTAAATGATAGAGAGCTTTCCGAAATTAGAGAAAACCTTGACACTCTTGAGGATATCTATACACTTATTGATGATATGCTTATCGACCTTCCACCATTCTCCGTAAGAGAGGGCGGCTTTATTAAGGACGGCTACAACAAGGATATTGACTATCTCCGTACGGTAATGAGCGACGGTAAGGGCTGGATAGATAAAATCGAAGAGGGCGAGCGTGAGCTTACAGGAATTAAAACGTTAAAAATAGGCTATAACAGAGTATTTGGCTACTATATAGAGGTTACAAAATCCTTTATCTCCCAAGTACCTGACAGATATATAAGAAAGCAAACCTTATCCAACTGTGAAAGATATATCACAGAGGATTTAAAGAATATGGAATCAACGGTGTTAGGAGCAAAGGACAAGCTCTGCACCCTTGAATACGAGCTTTTTGTAGCGCTTCGTGCTAAGCTTGAGGAAAACCTTAAGAGAGTACAAAGATCTGCAAACATGCTTGCTAAATTAGATACGTACATTTCACTTGCCGAGGTAGCAATTAAAAATAACTACGTTTGCCCTGAGGTTGATTATAGCGATATAATCGACATTAAGGACGGAAGACACCCGGTAGTTGAGCAATTTGTTAAGGATAGCTATTTTGTTCCAAACGACACCTATCTTAACACCACAAGCGACCGCTTAGCGCTTATCACAGGACCAAATATGGCAGGTAAGTCAACTTACATGCGCCAAAGCGCACTAATCGTTTTAATGGCGCAAATTGGCTCATTTGTTCCTGCTAAGCAAGCAAGAATAGGTATAGTAGATAAATTATTTACAAGAGTAGGTGCATCCGACGATTTAGCGTCAGGTCAATCAACGTTTATGCTTGAAATGACCGAGGTTGCATACATTCTTGCAAACGCAACTAAAAAGAGCTTTATTATCTATGATGAAATCGGCAGAGGCACGTCAACCTATGATGGTATGAGCATAGCAAGAGCCATAGCCGAATATACCGCAGGCAAAAAAATCGGTGCAAAGTCAATGTTTGCCACCCACTACCACGAGTTAACATCCCTTGAAAACGGACAAAACGGCATAGTAAACTATAATATTGCCGCTAAAAAGCGTGGCGAGGATATTATATTCCTTCGTAAAATCGTTAAAGGTCCAACCGATGATAGCTACGGTATCGAGGTTGCAAAGCTAGCAGGCGTGCCAAACGATGTAGTTAAGCGTGCAAAGAGCATCCTTGCCGAAATGGTAGAAAACGGCGTTGTTACTGAAAAAGCGCCAAAGCCAAAAACAACAGAAATCGGTATGGAAATGTCCTTTGAGGATATGAGCGTTTACGAGGTAGCCGACAAAATTAAAAAGGTTGACTTAAATACCCTTACCCCAATTGAAGCAATGAACTTCATTTTTGAACTTAAAAAGCTATTCTAACAAATAATTAAACTAAAAGAAAGGATGGAAAGCAATGGGAAAAATTAACGTATTAGGCTTTGATATAGCCAATTTAATAGCCGCAGGCGAGGTTGTTGACCGTCCTTCCTCTGTGGTTAAGGAGCTTCTTGAAAACGCTATTGACTCAGGAGCCGACAAGGTAACTGTTGAAATCAAAAACGGTGGCACGTCCTTTATCAGAATTGCAGATAATGGATGCGGCATTGAATACGAGGATTTACCAACTGCACTTTTACGCCACGCAACCAGCAAAATAAAAGAAGCATCCGACCTTGATAGCATTGTAACATTAGGATTTAGAGGCGAGGCTCTTGCAGCAATTTCCTCTGTTTCCAAAATGAGAATTTTATCAAAAACAAAAAACAACGAAATGGGATCAATGCTTGAAGCATATGCAGGCAAGGTGTTAACCCATATAAATGCAGGATGTCAAGAGGGTACAACAGTAATCGTTGAGGACTTATTTTATAATGTTCCTGCAAGAAAGAAATTCTTAAAGCGCGATGCAACGGAAGCATCCTATATAACGTCAATCGTTGAAAAGGTTGCAATGTCCCGCCCAGATATTTCCTTCAAGTACATAATAGACGGCGAAGTTAAATTCATAACCTCAGGCGATAATAATACACAAAACGCAATCTATGCAATTTTAGGCAGCGACGTAGCTAAGAAAACAATTAAGGTTTTCCGTGAGGAAAGCGGTATAAAAATTGAAGGCTTTATCTCATCTCCTAACCTAAACAGAAGCAACAGAAACCTTGAAATTTTTTACATTAACTCACGCTACATAAGAAGCGCAGTTATGGTAAAAGCGCTTGAGCAAGCATTTGAATCCTATATCCCAAGTGATAAATTCCCTGTTTGCGTAATCAATGTGGAAATTGACCCTGCGTATGTGGACGTAAACGTACATCCATCTAAATTAGAGGTTAAATTCTCAAACGATCAGGTTATATTCGATGCAATATATTACGCCGTAAGAACTGCACTTGCTACAAAAATTGAACGCCCAACTCTCTTTAACGAGCAAAAGGAAAGCGTTGCAAATACACCGTTTAAGGTAGCTGACAGAGAAGCACCTAAAAACGAAAAAATCGTATTTGATACAAATGGTAATATAGGCACAGAAAACAAGGATAAAACCATATCCTATATTCAGAATACACCAAAGCCTAATAACCAAACATCACCTGTTACAGCACCAATTACAAGCACTAAACCAGCTGTAACAAAAATCGAGCTTCCAAGCGAGGATGATTTTGTTCCGGATTTCCTTAAAAAGTACGATAATCCTGTATCATCACAGCTTAAGGTCTCCGCCTCATTTACTCCTATAACACCAAATGAAAATGTAAAAATTAATACACCGGAAATTAAAGCTGAGGAAGTAAAGGAAGAAATCAAGCCTCAAAAAATAGTCCCCGACTATAAAATCATAGGCGAAGCATTTAACTCCTACGTTATAGTTGAGCTTGGCGAAATTCTTTATCTTATTGATAAGCACGCCGCCCACGAAAGAATTATTTTTGAGGACCTAAAGAAGAAAATTAGCGAAGCCAACCCATCCTCACAAATGCTTCTTTTTCCACTTGAGGTATCGCTTGCAAGCGAGGAAATCGGCGCATTAAACGAGTATAAGGAAGAAATAAATAAAACAGGCTACGGCTTTACAGTAGAGGGCAGATGCGCCTATGTAAACGAAATTCCATCAGAAATTGAGGTAAGCGCAGGCACAGACGCATTTTTAGAGCTTGTATCAAAGCTTGCAAGCGGCAAGGAAGCCTCAAAATCACGATATGAGATATTTGAAAAGGCACTTTACCAATCATCCTGTAAGGCTGCAATTAAGGCGGGCAGAATTTACGATAGCGCCCATATAAAGTGGATAGTTGAAAGAACGCTAACGCTTGACAATATTAAGTATTGCCCACACGGTCGCCCCGTAGCATTTGAAATTACAAAGCACTTCCTTGAAAAGGAATTTGAGCGTATAAAATAAAAAAGAAAAAGGATAAAATATGTTAAAGATATTAAAAACAGACGGCAGGGCCAGAAGATGTGAATTTGAAACCGTGCACGGCACAATTCAAACTCCTGTATTTATGAACGTAGGCACCTGTGCCGCAATCAAGGGCGGTATTTCCTCGATGGACTTAAAGGACGTTAAATGTCAGGTTGAATTATCAAACACCTACCATTTACACATTCGCCCAGGCGATAGACTAATTCACGATTTAGGCGGCTTACATAAGTTTATGAATTGGGATAAGCCTATCCTTACCGATAGTGGTGGATTCCAGGTTTTCTCATTGGCTCAGCTTCGTAAAATCACAGAAGAGGGCGTAAAATTCGCATCCCACATTGACGGTAAGCGTATCTTTATGGGACCTGAGGAATCAATGCAAATTCAATCAAACCTTGGCTCAACAATCGCTATGGCATTTGATGAATGTATTGAAAATCCCGCAAAATACGATTACACAAAGCAGTCCTGCGACCGCACAGTTAGATGGCTAAAGCGTTGTAAGGTAGAGCTTGATAGACTTAACTCACTTCCTGATACAATCAATAAAAACCAAATGCTTTTCGGCATCAACCAAGGTAGCACATACGAGGATTTAAGAATTAAGCATATGCAAGAAATCGCAGAGCTTGACCTTGACGGCTATGCTATCGGCGGTCTTGCCGTAGGCGAGGAAACTGAGGAAATGTATCGCATAATCGATATTGTAGAGCCTCATATGCCTGTAAATAAGCCAAGATACCTAATGGGCGTAGGAACTCCTTGTAACATTCTTGAAGCAGTACATCGTGGTATTGACTTCTTTGACTGTGTAATGCCATCAAGAAATGCAAGACACGGCAACCTCTTTACGTGGCACGGTAAAATGAACATCATGAACGAAAAATACCGTGATGATGCAAAGCCTATTGACGAAAACTGTCAATGCCCTGCTTGTCAGCATTATTCAAGAGCATATATAAGACACCTTATAAAAGCAAAGGAAACACTTGGTATGCGCCTTTGCGTGCTTCATAACCTATATTTCTATAATGACCTTATGGAAAAAATCAGAGAAGCACTTGATAAGGACTACTTTGAAAGCTTCTATCAAAAATACCGCAATATCTTAGGCGAAAGAAGTACAAATTAACGAGGTAATTTTATGACAAACAATTTTATGTGCTATCCAAACTGGAAGGCATAAAAAGGCTCCTTTGTGTAAAGGGAGCTGTCAGCGGAAGCTGACTGAGGGATTGTCAAAAGAAAGGAATAAACTATGACAAACAATTTTATGTGTTATCCAAATTGGAAGGAAAAAGCATTAACCTTCAGCTATGACGATGGAAACGTTAAAGACAGAGATTTAGTGGCTTTATTTAATAAATATGGCGTTAAAGGCACGTTTAACTTAAATAGCGCTATCTTTGCAGAAAACGGTAAGCAAAATAATATTTCTAAAACAGAGGTGCACGACTTATATAAGGGACACGAGGTAGCAGTACATACAGTTACACACCCACGCTTAGAGCTTTTACCTGCAAGCACTATTTCCAAGGAAATAGTTGATGATAAATCTGCGCTTGAAAATCTTTCCGATACAATCGTTCAAGGTATGGCATACCCATTCGGTACGTATAGCGATGAGGTAGTTGATATCTGTGCAAAATGCGGCATTAAGTATTCAAGAACAGTACACTCAACACATAACTTTGAGGTAACCTACGATTGGTTAAGAATGCCTGCAACCTGCCACCATGCCGATGATAAGCTCTTTGAGCTTGCAGAAAAATTCGTAGCAGGCGAGCCAAGCAAGGAATGGTTTAAGTACACAGGATGGCTATTTTATGTATGGGGACACTCCTATGAATTTAGAACAGAAGAGGACTGGCTCCGTATGGAGGGCTTTGTGTCAATGGTTTCAAACCGTGAGGACACTTGGTACGCTACCAACATCGAAATTTACGAATACGTTCAGGCATATAGAAGCTTAGTATATTCTGCCGATGCAAAGAAGGTTTATAACCCATCTGCACTCCCGGTATATATGATCCACGAAGGCAAAAAGTACGTAGTAAACCCTGCCGAAACAGTAACATTTTAATAACATTAAAAGCACAGTAAATAACTGTGCTTTTAATTTGCTATTGAAAGAAAACAAAAAGTTTGATATAATTAAAATACTAATATTAAGTAATGAAAGGAATACATAATTATGAGAGAAAACGAATGGACAAAAAGTATTTGTGAAATGTTACAAGAACAAAAATTCGGTAGTGAAATATTTATAGAT
The DNA here is from genome assembly GCA_045632345.1 of Eubacteriales bacterium. Lineage (GTDB taxonomy): Bacteria > Bacillota > Clostridia > Oscillospirales > CAG-272 > RGIG2000. The sequence continues at coordinate 224,091 of JAZQWM010000027.1, forward strand.
GTTCTTAGAAAAATACCATATGCATTTGAAATATCTTCATTTAGCGAAGAATGGAAAATCCAAAATGATAGCTTTAATGATAAATCATTTGAAACAGATATGGTTATATATGAAAAAAAGGACAATAAAATAATTCCACGAGTAATAATTGAGTCAAAGATAGGTACAGTAACAACTCACGATGCGATTACATATAGCCATAAAGCAATATATCATAAAAATGTAATTCCTTTTGTAAGATATGGTATTATTCTTGGAGAAAGAGGTACATATCCTTTACCAGGACGATTATTTAGGCACGGCACTAATTTTGATTTTTTATTTAGTTTTATTAATTATGTGCCAACAGAAAACGAAAAGCAAAAATTTGTTGAAATGTTAAAAAAAGAGATATTATATTCAAGACAAATAGAGGAAATATTAAGTAATAGCAGATCAAAAGGGAGACAACGCTATTATATGCTCCAAAAGGAATTTCATCTTGAAAAACTTGAAGAAATAAAATAAATTATACAAAAGCGGTCGCTTTTGGCTTGCTTTTGCGATAGTAGCAGTAGCAAAACTTTCAATGTGGGAAACCCTGTTTTCCATGTTGGAAGTTTTTTAGCGTGGGACGTGGGAAAATCTTGATTTTTCCATTTTCCACGATTGACATTATACAATCTAAGTAGTATAATCTATTTATAAAACAAAGAAGGAAAAATATTATGGCAAGCTATAAATATCAAATGCATATTCACACAGCCCCTTGCTCTGCATGCGGCAGAATGACACCTGCCGAATTGTGCCAAACGCTACACGAAAACGGATATCAAGGAACAGTTTTAACAAATCATTTTTACCACGGAAATTCAGGCATAGATAGAAGCGAGAGCACCTCATGGGAAGAATTCGTATCTGCTTACGAAAAGGACTATCTTGAGTGCTTGGAGGAAGCGAAAAAGTACGACCTTGATATTATCTTTAGTGTTGAAGAGGTGCTTATTCCAGGTCTTGAAATTCTTTGCTATGGAGTTACCCCTGAAATTCTTTATGCTAATCCTGAGCTTCGTAGCTGCTCACCTGAAAGAAAGGTAGAAATTCTACGCCAAAACGGAGTATTGCTCATTCAACCACATCCATTTAGAGAAGCATTTTATATTCCAAATCCAGGACCACTCCCACTTGAATTTATTGATGGCGTTGAGGTTTATAACCGAGGCAACAGCGCCGATGAAATGAACAAAAAAGCATTAGAGTTTGCCAACGAGCATAACCTTATTAAAACATCAAGTGCCGATGCCCATTCAACTGATAGAGTCCCTTGCGGCGGCATTATCACAGAAAAACGCATTAAATCACCTCAAGATTTAGTAAACACTCTTCGTAATGGCAACTACACGCTAATTATTCCGGAGCAAGAATAAAATGACACTCATAACAGCATTGATTTTAATATGTAGCATCCTTTTTGGCGCAACCAAAAACGTGCTAATTAAAGGATTTTCAGTACATCCTATAAAAAACCGAGAATTCTTTATGCTTCAAGCATCAATTTTCGGTACAGGCAGTATAGTTTTAGCCATTGCCAATATAATCAGCTTTAACGGTATCTCTAAATTCACCGTAATCTGCTCAATTTTTTATGGCATCATGCTTGTAGCTGCTCTTTGGTGCTATACCTTAGCATTAAGTCAAGGAAAAACCGCCGTCTGTGCCACAATATATTCCTTCGGCTTTGTTGTACCAACTTTATCAGGTACTCTATTTTGGAATGAAAAAATAACAATTTTCGGATATTTAGGCATAATAATTTTACTACCTATACTTATCATTTCCGGTACTAACCCCAAAAAACAGGAAAATAAACAAACCTCAAAATTCTTTGTTATTCCACTTATAATAGCTTTACTTGCATCTGGCGGACTTGGCATTATGCAAAAAATCCACCAACAATCTGAGTATGCAAATCAGCTTAACGCTTTTATCCTTTTATCATTTTTAATTGCCTTTACGTTATCAGTAACTCTATCCTTAATTTTAAAAAAGGGCGAACCAACTTTAAAGAGAAAATCATTGTCATCCGCGCTTTTCGTAGGCGTTATATTCTCTCTATGTAATATAATGAATACTTACCTTGCAGGTGTCCTTGATAGCGCTGTTTTATTCCCACTTTTAAACGTTGGCTCAATCCTAATTTCCCTTGTATTAAGCATAATTATGTACAAAGAAAAGATGGATAAAAGAGACGTTATCGTGCTTATTTTAGGCGTAATGGCAATAGTTTTAGTTAATCTATAAGGAGCAAATATGAAACTAATTATAGGCGGCGACATATCAGTAAAAGAGGATTGCTGGGAGCTTTTTAATACTTGCCAGCACAATAAGCTTTTTAATGACGTTTTAAATGAATTCGAAAAAGCTGACCGCGTAATCGTCAATTTAGAATGTGCCGTAACTGATAAAAACACTCCAATAAAGAAAATCGGTCCAAACCTAAAAGCACCAATAAACACAGTAAAAACTCTTAAAAATGCAGGCGTTACCGATTGTATTTTATCAAATAACCACATTTTTGACTTTGGCAAATTAGGTGTTGAAGATACAATAAACGAACTAAACAAGCACGGCATTAACTATACCGGCTACGGCAAAAACAACGTTGATGCCCGCAAGGACTTAATTATAACAGATGGCAAAATCAAAATCGCAGTAATTGCAGTTTGTGAGCATGAATATACCTATGCATTAGATAACCGCGAGGGCGCAAGAGAATACGACCCATACGATACAAACGATGATATAGTAGAAGCCAAGAAAAATAACGACTACGTTATAGTAATTTATCACGGTGGCAAGGAAGAGTGTAGATATCCATCCGCAAGACTTTTAAAGCTATGCCGTTCAATGGTAAAACACGGCGCAGATGTTGTTTTGTGTCAACATAGCCATTGTATCGGATGCTATGAGCATTTCCAAAACGGACATATACTTTATGGCCAAGGCAACTTCCATTTTGTTTCTAAAAATTTTGAAACAAAAGAGGATGGCGGCTACATGTGGAATACAGGGCTTATGGTCAAGCTCGTAATAGACAAATCTCTTGATATTGAATTTATTCCAACTGTAGTTGATGGACCATCAATTCGCTTAGCAAACGAAAGCGAATCATCAAAACTCCTTTCAGAGCTTAATGAAAGAAGCAAATCACTTCTTGATAACACTTGGTATAAACGTTTTAGAGAATATGCCTTAGCGCAAGAACGCTACCGCATTTTCCCAAAGGATCAGCAAGAGGAAATCGCACATTTTTTTGATTGCGAAGCCCACGCCGATATGTGTAAGGAAATTTTTAAAACCTATAATCACACAAACGAAACAGAAGAAAACTAATAAAAAAAGAAGAATTTGCAAAATTGCAAATTCTTCTTTTTTCTCCAAAAACCAACAAAAATTGCCAAAAATAGAATAAACATATTAACATATTCGCATATAATAATATAAAATTAGACAAAAAACAAAGCAAATCGGCAAAAACTCAACCGATTTGCTTTGTTTTTTATCTTTCAATTAAAATTGCATTAAGACCACCGATTGTAAACTCCTCGTTGTTAATCTTAAACTTAACGTCTTCGTTTTCAGGATTTACTATAATGTAGGCACTCTTGCCACATTCCCCTTCCCAAATAGATGAAAGTAGCTTAGGTAATGTAGCACTCTTGCGACCTCTAAACAGCGGAATTTCAATAGTATCACATTCAATGGTATTTGCATTTTTCATTTTGCCACCGTAAAGGTACTTTTTGCCCTCACTATTATAAAACCTCATAACGTTTTTAATAAATGTAAGTGTTAAATCAAAATCAGGCTTACTTTCAAAATCGTGTGTACCCCAATGGCTCATAAGTCCACCGTGAGGATTTAAAATAAGAGTCATCATATCTCCAATGGAGAAGGAGTAAGCAAGTCTGTATCTTAACGTATCAACGCTTGGCTCGAATGGGCAACCGCATTGATTTCCCATAAAGTTTCTTAAATATTCATGATAAATAAATGCAAACAGAGGCACAACGTCTCCAAACGGATAGTTAAGCTCAAATCTGTTATCGCTCATCAAAAGATTACCAATAAATGGCTCAGCCGCAGTGCTTTCACAACCAAAAATCATGTTTGGATTTTCTTTGTTCCATTGTGATAAAAGCTCCTGCATATTAGTTGTCATCCATTCGCCTGGCATAGGTGGATGATTATGCTCCCTTGCAAAGCACATATATTGTCCGCCACCGTGATTTTGGTCAAGTATTTGCGCGTAGTCAACACCGCTTTCAAATAATGGCTTAAAACCTTCATTTATAATCTCACGACCACGCTTTGAAGCAGGACAAATATCATAACCGTATCTTTGATAAGGTGTACATGTCCTGCCAAGCTCAGGTTTATTTTCAGGCGAGTGGCAAACTCCCTCAAGCACGTTTTCATTCTTGATTTTTTCTTCACAATTATAGCTTTCAATCAAGGTGCTTCTTAACGTGTAACCAAAACCTGAGCAGTAAACTCCAAGTAAATCTCCATTTTTATGGAGTGTATCTCTAAAATCAAATAGCATTTTCTCTCCGCCATAAGGTGGCCAAACGTAAGGCGGTGCCCAAGGAGCAGTACCCTCCCAATGCATAAGTAGAGACATTAAACGGCAATTTGTTTCCTTCTTGATTTTATCGAAAATAGGCAGTGCGTTTTTGTATGGAAATAAAGGATTAGGCTCCATCTTGTCCATATCAAAAATTCCTCTTACAGGATAAGTAACAATCAAAGGCATATCCTCATACCATTTCGGCAAGGACTTGTTTTCCTTAGTAGGCACAACGTTAGACGGTAAATTTTTCTCAAACCAGCTTCTGTAAATTTCAGCGCTGGATCTCCAATCTCCGTCCGCTACCTGCCACACAATAGGATAGTCAATCTTAAATCCGTCTCCATAGTTAGCGCCCGAATATAAACGAATTTGCAAAGCAATGCCGTCATTATAAGGATAAAAATCAATTCCCTTTAAAGCTCTTTTTGTATCGTGTGCACCAATGTAAAGACCAAAGTCCTCAAATAAATACGCCATAAACTGTGAGCATACCATATTAGGAAACATAAAGTAAGCACCTGATGAAGGGAATTCCATCTCATATCTTGGCAGTAGCTTTTCATCGGAAACAATCATTCCCTCATTGTATGGAAATAAAATTTTACCGCCGTTTTTATCGTTTTCAACTAAACGCGGTAAGCATATTTTAGGAAATTCCACGTATTCAATAGCGTACTTATCGCACACTCCTTGAATTTCTATTCCCCAGGAAATATTTTCGCCTCCTAATACGCTAACTGTAACGGAAATATCCCCATATGTGTCGCTAAAACCACCGTATATAAAGCCAACTCCACCCTCAGAAATTAGCTTTCCCTCAGTAGAATTTATGTAATAGCATTTTCCGTCTAAATCACGAAGTCTAATAACAAAAAGTGGGCATTTATCTACACATACCTCGTAATTTTTGATTTTTAGCGAAGAAATAACACCATTTTCCGCATCAATCTCTAAGTTTAAGCTGTTACTTGAAATTTTTATCATAATATGCTCCTTAAAACATTATATGAAAATTATACCTTAAAACAAAGCAATATGCAATAGCTAAATAAAAATCGTTATACAGACATGAAGTCCGTATAACGATTTTAAAATTATATTGTACCTGTAACTACAACAGTAGATGTTCCCGGTGTAACGCTCCAAGCGCCTGTGATAGGGTCTTGTGTAAACGTTGCAGCAGGAACAGTAATGCTGCCTGCTACGCTCTCAAATAAGCCGGTAGCCTCAGTATAGTTGTAATCTGTACCCTCAGTCCATACAGCACCGTTAAACGTTGCGCTTACGTTTGAAAGTATTGGATCAAATAAGTCTGTAATAAACGCGTTGTCAGTAGCAATAACAGGAGTATTGCCTGTATTTTGAATAACAAACGTGTAAGTTACAACACCGTTATCATTTACAGGAACAGGACTAATTGACTTGGTAATTGTCAAGCTTGGCGCACTTGCAACAGTAATTGTTTCATCGTCGGAAACAGGACCGAAGCCGTTGCCCGATACAGTAGCTGTATTTGTTACGGTAGAGTCAAGCGCAAGAGGAGCAAACTCATTTACAGACACCTCATAAACTAAGGTAGCATTGCCGTTTGCAGGAACAGAAATTCCGCCAACCGTTAAATCGCCAACTGCAGTAACTGCAGGAGCAGGCTGTAAAACACCGTTAACGTAATATCTAATCGTTCCGTCAGTATAGGTAAGCGGTACAAGAGTTCCAACAGTCGATGAATACGCGCCTAAGTTATCATTTAAGGTAAGACCTGTGATAGCAGTTGCGCCGGTATTTACAATGCTGACAATGTAGGTTACAGTATCATTAGAGCCGTATATATTGGAAACAGCAGTTTTGCTTACAGAAAGCACCTCTAAAACCTCGCCAACCGCAACGTTTGAGTTGGTAACAGTATCTCTGTAAGTCAACTGTGCTTGATTAGTAAAACTTGCCATAATAATTCCTTTCCGAGAGGAAAATCCTCTCACTTCTATATTATGACAAAATTACAAAAATGACATAAAGTAAGCTCTATTTATTCATACCTCTGCGCAGTCGCATAAGAGTAACTCTGTTTCGTACTAACGGAGAATATTCAAGCAAAATATCAAGCTTGTTTTCAGAAACTCCAATATCATCAAGAGAGAAACATGCACCAAGCACCCTGTACTTTTCTAAAAGCTCCTCATATGTAGGAATAGATTCAATAATTTTGCATATTTCATTCCACATATTTATAATATCATTCGCCTTTATATTGGAAGCGCAATCATTTGTATTTTCATGAATAATTGAAAGACTTAATCTATCTCCAAACATTTTGTAAATATATTCATCATCAGCCTTTGTGTAATCCTTCCATGTAGAAATATCACAGTCCTTTATTCCGTGGTACACCTTACATGCAAGTAAAGTGCCAACTCCAACCTTTTCGCCGTGTAAAGCATCGCTGCAAGCGTCCAAGCCCTCTGGCTGCATCTCAATTAGATGCGAAATATGATGCTCAGCACCTGAAGCACACCTTGAATTACCAAGCAGCTGCATTGCAAGCCCCGACATTAAAAGTCCGTAAATAAGCTTTTCAAAAGCAGAAACGTCTCCGTTTTTAATGGCTTCTGTGCTTTCTATAACCGCCCTTGTGGCATCTAACGTCATATCGTGTATAGTAGAGCAGAAGTATTCGCCTGTTAAAGCATGAGCAATTTTCCAATCTGCCAATGCAATAAATTTACCTATCATATCTCCAAATCCGGAATTAGTAAGAAAATTAGGAGCATTTGATATTACGTCAAGATCTGCAATAACAATTTTAGGAGCAACTGCCTCAAATGTTTTCTTAAAACCGTTCCATGTCATAGCTGCAACAGAGGAGCAAAATCCGTCAACGCTTGCAGCAGTAGGGCAGGATACAAAAGGAATTTTCTTAGTGTACGCGCAATAACGTGTTATATCATGCACAGTACCGGAGCCCACCGCAATTAAGTAATCGCAATGCTCAGGCAATCTTTCAAGAGCTAACGCCACTCCGTGATTATCCGCGTGTAAGCCTAATGGCGAAAGAATAATTTCCATATCAGCACAAGGATGTCTGCCCTCAGTTGCACGGTAAGTGTTTTCATCATATATAGCCACGCAGTACCCATAAAGACCGCAATCCTTAATATATTTATCCGCCTCAAATAAGCACCCAGCCTCAATGAAGCACGCTTCCGTTGTCATTTCATGCTTTTTACCGCATGAGCAAGCTCCGTTGTATTTTTTGCTATCTATAATCATACGTACTCCCAAATAATGAATATATAGTATTCTATCACATAAAACCCTTCATTTCAATAAATATACTTGAATATTAGCGAAATTTTAGATAAAACACTATAACTAAATAAAGATGACAGGATGACTTCGCTACGCTCCGTGAAATTATCCACGTCTTAGATTAGCTAACTATCACGACTTAGGACAATTTAGCGAACCCAATTTTGCTATCGCAAAGGTAGGTTCTCAAAATATCAAATCGTGATGATAGGATGACTTCGCTACGCTTGTAACGCCTCACTTGGCGTTGGTGAGCAAGCTCCCCACGCCTGCGTGGGCTAAGCGAACCTAATTCAAGCTATGCTTGAGGTAGGTCAAATCCGCAGCAACGAACCGAGATGATAGGATGACTTCGCTACGCTCCGTGAAATTGTCCACGTCTTAGATTAGCTAACTATCACGACTTAGGACAATTTAGCGAACCTAATTTTGCTATCGCAAAGGTAGGTTCTACAAATATCAAAATAAATAAAAATACCGTACCATTTGGTACGGTATTTTTATTTATCGAGATGATAGGATTCGAACCTACGGCATCATGGTCCCAAACCATGCGCGCTACCAACTGCGCTACATCTCGAAAGGTGTTTTGCTTGATTGCCTACATATTATAGCAGACAAATATCTATTTGTCAATAGCAAATTTAATTTTTTTGAAAATATTTTTTGCATTTAAAAATATGCACGAAAAACAACAAATTTACGCTTATTTATGCTATACTTAAAAAAACAAAATCAAGGAATTTATATGGAAAATATTAAATCATCAATAGAAGTGCTACTGAAAAATGTAGCCGCCGAAAATAAAAATCTGTATTCTAAGTTAACCGACACTGTTTACATTACAGATTACAAGCCAAATAACGGAATTTGGACAGAAGCATTCCAAACAGCACTAAACGAGCATGAAATCATTATAATTCCAAGTGCAAGCCAGCCATATTATATTGATAACTCTGTTTCAATTCCGTCAAACCGCAGAATTATAGCAGAGGAAGGCGCGACAATTCGCCTAAGGGACAAAACAAAGGTTTTAATGCTTCGCAACACCAACACCGCCGACGGTACACATCACCCGGTTACAACATCTCGCAATACCAATATCTCAATAGAGGGCGGTAGATGGGAGGATTGGTGTCAACACAGAATGGGTTATGGCGATAGTGGAATGTACGATGCAGAACGCTCATTTTTCGGCGTTTCAACCTGTATGCTTCTTGAAAACGTCGACAATCTGTCTTTAAAAAATATGACCTTCAAAAATTGCGGCGGCTTTGCTATTCAAATTGGCGAAGCAAAAAACATCGTAATTGAAAATATCGTATTTGAAAATTGCTTTGCAGACGGTATCCACGTAAACGGCAACGTTGAAAATATTCATATCAAAAACGTTCGCGGAGAAGTAGGCGATGATTTAGTAGCGTTTAATATGTACGATTGGCAAAACTCCTCCATAAACTTTGGACCATTAAAAAATGCCATTTGTGAGGACTTAACGTTATCTCCAAATAGCCACTATAAAGCAATTCGCATAGAGCCGGGCATCTACACCTTCGATGACGGTAGCCAAGTCGATTGCTCATTAACCAACGCGATTTTTAGAAGAATACACAATATAAAAACCTTCAAGCTCTATTGCCAAACTCCACCGTATTCCCCGGGCAATAACCCTGAAAAGGGAGATGTAGGCAGCGGCGATAATATCTTTTTTGAGGACATTAGCGTAAACCTTGATGCCCCCATTGACCTAATCGGTGGCTATATAACCAATGATGAAATAACAGGTACCTTCGCCGCATTTGAACTTGGAGTAAACGCCAAAAATATTGCATTTAAGAACATAAATCTAACACTCCATCGCGAAAAATACTCACATTCCTACCTTATGTGCATAGGACCCAAATCCGTCCGATTTGACGACGGCAGAGAGGTCTTTGACCCATATTTTTCTTCTGCCGTTGAAAACATTTACCTTGAAAAAATCACAGTAAACGGCGAAAAACCTCTTGATATAACACCATACGTCAAGGAAATAGAATTTAATAACCTCTATTCCGATATCCCATCCACCGCAAGTGGTAAAATTCAAAACATAATCTACAAATAAAAAAAGCCTGTTGTTATGATATGCAACAGGCTTTTTCTTATAATAAAATTTCTACAACATTTTCAAAATTTCTGTAATCATCAATAGTCAAATAATTAAAATCCGACTTATAAACAGATTCATCATTTCCGCCATAACCGTAGTCATCGCCAATATAAACTACGCTTTCATGACTTAAGCCGTTTTCCTTACAGTATAAATCAAGTGCATAATACTTGTTATATGGCTTTGGCGACATATCAAATGATGAAGAGCCGCCCACAAACACGTTATAGCTATCAAAAACAGAGCATACCTCATCATAGAATAAACGACGCTTTTTTCTGTCAGGGTCAAATGCTAATTTGTCCTCTTGTATAGCCTTTGTGCCTAAAATAGGGAAGGTAACACAGCCGGAAACGTGGTACTCCACGTTATCTCCGCGATACTTCGTATATCCATACTTATTTCTAAAGAAATTAACCTTTTCTTCAATGTTGTTTTTATCCACGTCAAATGTCAAATCTCTCTTTATGTCCATTGAGCATGTTTCAGCATTATATGTAGCATACTGCAATCCATAGTTTCCGATAATATCAATAGGAAACCTTTCCATTTGATTAAAAATTCTGTTTACCTGTCCTGCGCCTACCATAATTAGCTTGTACTTTTCAGCAAGCTTGTTTAAAATTTCTCTATGCTTAGGTGATAGCTTTTCCTTATGCTGAGTAAGAGTGCCGTCAAGATCCATAGCAATAAGCTTAATTTTATTTATTTCCATTGTAAATTTCCTCTAGCTTCATTTTTATGTCCTTAGGATTGTTAGTTGTAATCAGCTTCGCACCATACTTAACACAGGTTTCAAGCTTACTTTTTTGTGTAATGCTTGCACCTACCCAAGGCTCAATTCCTTTTTTAATCAAATCATCATAAAGCGTCTTGTTTTCATTATCAAAAATACAAGCGCAATATAAATATTCATCAGGACAAATATTTACGTTTCCCATCTCCCAGTAAGGATAAAATCCGTGCAATAAATACTTCTTACCGTGCTTTTTATATACGTATTCAAGCACGTAGGCATCAAAGCTGTTTATTAAAATTCTATCTCTAAATCCGTACTCCTCAACTAAATCAAGCACGTCATCAATGCATTTTTCACATCTCTCAAAATTACCCTCATTGTAATATTCCTTTATCTCAATATTTAGGGTAATATCAGTATCCTTAACAATGTCAAAAAGCTCTTTTAGAGTAGGCATAACCTCAAAGCATTGACTGTCTCCGCAGTTTAGCCTTCTTAACTCCTCCAATGTCATATCCTTAACGTAGCCGCGTCCATTAGTAGTTCTGTCAACCTTATCGTCGTGCATTATAATAAGATATCCATCGCTTGATAAGCGCACGTCTGTTTCAATCATGTCAGCGCCATTTTCAATAGCCATCTTAAAAGCAGTCAAAGTGTTTTCATAATAATTGTAGCTATCTCCACGGTGTCCTGCCACAGTCATATAAGCATCATTAGTTAATCTCATTATCTACTCCAAATAAATCGTAATACAACCACAAAACAGTATATCTATCCTTTAAATCCTTAGCATAGTGAATAGCAGTATTTATTTTATCCTTGCCGTATAAACCGAAAAATTCGCTGTAATCTATCTTGGCAAGCTCAAGCATTTCCCTAATTTTATCAGCACTTGGCATTTCACTTAAAATATCACGGATTTCCTTTTCTTTTTCTAAATAAATAGGAAGTCTATCTCTTGTGTAGTTGCCAATTCTATCCTGTAATTTAATGCATTCATCCTTAATAACAGTATAAACCTCTGCCATCTTATTTTCATAAGCACATCTATCCATTACGAACGATTTTTTAGGAAATTCACTATTTAAAATAATCTCTCTAATCTTAGCAGTAATAACAGTAGAGTAAACAACGTCAATTCCATGTGGAAAATATTCCTCTCTGTTAATAATGCCGGTAATTTCAAAAAAGTGTGATAAATGATGCTCACTACCGGAAGCAGGTCTTGACGTTGTAGCAAAGCTCATCATAATGCCAACAATCATAAGAGCCTCAGTTAAAACCTTAATACTGTTTTCGTCTCTTTCTAAAAGACCCGATGCTACATCAAGTGTCTTTAAAATCATATCATATGTAACGTCATAGATATACTGACAAAAATATTCGCCGTTTACAGCTGTTGCAAGCTTCCAGTCATTAAGCGCAGAATATTTACCGATAATATCTCCGTATCCCGCCCTAATCATATCCATAGGCGCATTTTTCAAAACCTCGGTATCTGCCAAAATAGCATAAGGTAAGGAGGCAGGTACAGTTTCCTTCATTCCCTTAAGAATCATAGCCGCACCGCTTGAGGCGTAACCGTCCATTGATGGAGCAGTAGCAACTATCATATATGGAATTTTAGCAAAATGTGCAACGTACTTGCATAAATCCTGCATAACGCCTGAGCCGATGCCAATAATTAAATCAACGTTGTCAAGCTCCGCTCTTACACGTTCAATAGCGTTTTCATCAGGAATAACAACGCTCTTACCACTAAAAATAACCTTATTGTATTCTATTCCGCAAAGAGCATTCTCAACCTGCTTGCCGCTTGCATTAAACGTGTTTTCATCAGCAACAATCAAAATCCTTTTATAATCCTTGCATAAATCACTTAAATGTCTGCAAGCGTCCTTTTCGATATATACGTACTTAATGGTGCAATCGTGCATTCTTCCGCACGCATCACATTTTACACCGTTTAAAATAGAGTTAATGTCCATAATTATCTCCCAATAGTTGACTTTTTAATATATGTATATTATAATGTTTTAAATGAAAAATTTCAATACAAAAAGGCAAAATATGAAAATACTTTTATTAGCAAACCAAAAAAGTGAAAATTATATAAATTTCGTAGAAAGTTGCGGCGCAGAAGCGATGTTAAATGAGGACACAACCGACTGCGATGGACTTATTATCTGCGGCGGAAACGATATTCACCCATCATATTACGGCGAGGACGTGAAAGGCAGCCGTGATATTGATATTGAGAGGGACAAAAGAGAGTTTGAAATAGCAAAAAAATTTCTTGAAACAGGCAAACCGATTTTAGGTATTTGCAGAGGACATCAGCTTCTAAATATCATTTTAGGCGGAACTCTTATTCAAAATTTATCAAACGCGTCCGACCATATGCAAATAAACGGAATTGATTCAGTCCATACCGTAAAAGCAAACCCAAGAAGCGCACTATTTAATATATATAGCGACTACTTTTTTGTAAATAGCTCCCACCACCAAGCCATAAAGGATTTAGGCGAGGGGCTTATTGTAACCGCCTACGCAATGGACGGCACAGTAGAAGCCGTAGAGCATATGTCAAAGCCATATATAGGAGTGCAGTTCCATCCCGAAAGAATGAATACTGACAAAACCGAAAACGGATTAGAAATTTTCAAATATTTTATTGACCTTTGCGGTAAAATATGATATTATTAAGTAAAGAAAATGTACTATCATATGTGCTTTATTAGTGAAAAGGAGAACCTATGAGAACACAAAACAATAAAAAAATTCTTAGAATGACTGAGCTTGCAATTCTTTTAGCATTAGTAGTCGTTCTTCAATCAATATCAAGCTTGGGCGTAGTAACGATTTGCCTATGCTTAATCCCAATTACCTTAGGCGCAATGCTTCTTGACTGGAAGGGTGGAGCAATTTTAGGCTTTTCCTTTGGCGTGATAGCGCTATTTTGGGGAATTGTAGGAAAGGATATTTTCACACTTTACCTCTTTTCAGCAAATCCTTTTATGACAATTGCGATTTGCTTAGTTAAAGGCACTCTTGCAGGCGTAGTCCCTGCGTTACTTTATAAGTGGCTATCAAAATTTGACTACAAAAACAGCAAGCTTGTAGCAAGCATAGTAGCCGCACTTTCTGCACCAATCGTAAATACAGGAATTTTTGCATTAGGCTGCATGATAATTAAAAACGATGTTACATCCGTTGCAGGACAACTAGGTGTAGGCGCAGATAATTTTGTAACGTTATTATTTGTAGTGCTAATCGGATTAAATTTCTTTGTCGAATTTGGAGTAAATGCAGTATTTTCTCCTGCACTTCATAGATTAACTACTGTAATAGATAAAAGGATAAAATAAAAATTGCTCTTCGGAGCAATTTTTTCTTTATATAATATTGACATTTTAATATTTAGTGCTAAAATAAATACCATAAAATTAAATTTACATAAGAGGGATAAAAATGTTTATCAAAAATTATATAACCATGCTCAAAAATGAGTTTAGCGGTTATAATGCAAAAAAATTCTCAAAGGACTTACTTGCTGGTCTTACAGTTACCGCAGTAGCATTACCTCTTGCTTTAGCGTTTGGTATTCAATGTGGAGCAAGTGCTGAGGCAGGACTTATTACCGCAATTATTGCAGGTGTCATTATCGGCGTATTGTCTGGCGCATCGTTCCAAATAAGCGGTCCAACAGGAGCAATGTCTGCCGTGCTTATCGGTGTTGTAGGCTCATCATTAGGACTCAAAGGCGTATTTGTGGTTTCGTTCTTTGCCGGAATTTTAATCTTGCTTTGTGCAATATTTAAGCTTGGCAGATTCGTTTCTAAAATTCCACGTCCTGTAATCACAGGTTTTACCTCAGGTATCGCACTTATTATCGCATTCGGTCAAGTTCAAAACTTCTTCGGCCTTCCAAATTTAGCAGAGAAGCACGAGAATTCATTTATGAATATCATTGGCTTTATCAAGGAAGGCTTCCAGCTTAATATCTATTCAGTATTTATGGGCTTAATCGTTATCGTAATCATGATGGCATGGCCTAAAAAGCTCAATGCAATAGTACCATCATCATTAGTTGGTATCATTGCTGCTACACTCCTATCATTAACTCCAATTTTCGGTGGCGAAAATATGGCTGTTGTTGGAGATATTCCAAAGAAAATATTCCTTGATGACAGATTTTCATTTAACTCAATTCAATGGAAAAACTTCTTCTCATACGTATCCCCTGCATTCAGCGTAGCCGCACTTGCTATAATTGAAAGCTTACTTTGTGGCGCATCTGCTTCAAAAATGAAAAATGAAGAGTTTGATGCAAACCAAGAATTAATCGCGCAAGGTGTTGGAAACATAGTAATACCATTCTTCGGCGGCGTTCCTGCTACTGCTGCTATTGCAAGAACCAGCGTAGCTATTAAATCAGGCTGCCAAACAAGAATTGCAGGCATCGTTCACGCTCTTGGCTTGCTTGCTTCAATGTTCCTTTTAGGTCCTGTTATGGCAAAGATTCCACTTGCAGCGCTTGCGGGTGTACTAATGGTAACCGCTTTCAAAATGAACGAATGGAAATCAATCAAAGAAATTTTCTCTAAAAAATACTATATTGCAATGGCTGAATTTTTAATTACAATGATTGCAACAGTTGCATTTGACTTAACAATCGCAATCATTATCGGTATTGTATTTTCAATTTTTGCATACCTCGTTTCCGTTAAGTTCAAACCAACAAAAACAACAGTAGAGCTAAACAGACAGTACATTAGAAGTAAGGTTAATATAAGTGGCGCAATTTTCTTTAATAACGTTGAGAAAATAGAAAAGGTAATTTTATCAACCGAAACTACAAATACACTTCTTTCCTTAGAAAATGTAGTCTATATTGACGCATCTGGAATTGAAATGCTAACCGAGACTAAAAAGCTACTTGAAGAAAACGGAAAAACACTTATTATCCACACACCAAGCCGCCATATTGAAAAAATTATGGCTAAATCAGGCATTGTAGATGATTACACACCTGTAACCTACGAGGAATAAAATGAATAAGTACACCACGATTTTGTTTGACTTGGATGGAACACTTACCGACCCGGGCGAAGGCATAATCAACTCTGTTGAGTACGCCCTTAATAAGTATGGCATATCTGTTGAAGACAAAAAATCACTTTGCAAATTCATAGGTCCACCTCTTGTGGATTCATTTTCAAAATATTATGGCTTCAACGAGCAAAAATCAAGAGAGGCAATAGGAATTTATCGTGAATATTACAGAGATAAAGGCATAAACGAGTGTAAGCTTTTTGACGGTATCGAGGAGCTTCTCGAGGCGTTGAAAAACGCAGGCTACGAAATAGCACTTGCAACGTCAAAACCTGAGGTTTTCGCACACATAGTCCTACAAAATTATGATATTCACAAATATTTCGACTTTATTGGCGGCGCAACTATAGATGAAAAAACGCGCTATACCAAGGAGCACGTTATCGAATACGTGCTTGATAATATTAAGGAAAACGATAGAGCAAAAATTCTTATGATAGGCGATAGATGCTTCGATATAAACGGAGCAAAAGCATATAACCTTGACTCTATTGGCGTAACCTTCGGCTACGGTACTTATGAAGAGTTAAAGGAAGCGGGAGCTACCTATATTGTGTCCTCTCCAAAGGAAATAGAAAAATTATTGATATAAAAAATGCTACGCGTCATGCGTAGCATTTTCTTTTAATATTCGTTTATTGCATCTTCTGTTATCGGTATTTCCACAGTAATATTTTCAACACCGTCTGTCGTTTCTCGCTCAACTGTAACGTATAGAGTATCTCCAACTCTTGCATTTAGAAGAAAGTCAATAATTTGATGCTGCTGTGTGATTTTTATTTCCTTATCATTTAATTTAGCAGAGAGTAAGACGTCATTTTTCTTTAATTTTCCGTAAGCAATACCATCACTGTTAACCTCTGAAACAAATACAGTTTCCTTAATCATTACGTGTCCGTCTTCGGTTAAATAAGCGTTTGACTCTGAAATTCCCACGGTAATGTTAAGTAAAGCTCTTTGAACTCTTTCAAGCTCTGTGCCGTAGCAATGGTCAATTATATTGTCAGCCACAGCCTTTACAATATTAGATGGAATAGCATATCCAATATTTTCAAGACTTGTATCACTTGTTTTGGCGTTTACTATGCCGATAAGCTTACCGTTTTCATTATATAATCCGCCACCGCTGTTACCTGAGTTTACAGGCGTGTCAATTCTCATTACACGTAAAGAAACAGAGCCGCCAATGTTTAACGTAATACGTTCAGAATAAACGCTTACAATGCCGTATGATGCTGAAATACCTGCACCGTCAGGATTTCCAATAGCAATAGCGCTTTGACCTGCATAAGTTTTGTCTGAATTATCAAAATCAGCCTCAATAAATACGTTGCTGTCTAAAAGCTCACAATTTTCAATTCTTAAAACTGCAACGTCATAGTTGTTTGAACCACCAACAAAAGTAGCATCAACGCTCATGTCTGAGTATTCGCTTCCATAAAATAATACTTTTATCGAATCTGCAATTCCGTTTTTGTTTACTGCACTTTCATTATAAACTACGTGATAGTTAGTGATGATAAAAGCACTATTTGTTTCCTTATCAATTTTATATATTATGCCTGAGCCTGCGGATGAAGCAGTTGATAAACTGCCAAATCTGTTGTAAACGTTATGTGTGCATTGAATGCTTACTGCACTACGAAGACCCTTAGCGACTGCCATAGAGGCATCATTGCTGCTTCCGCTAATATCAACGTTCACGTTTCCGTCTTGACCTACCACACAGCCTAAATTTTGCGTGCTGCCGTTAGTGTAGGTGATTATCAGCTCTCCGTTGCTGTTTATATCAATAGAGCCTATTTGTAATCCCTCTGGTTCATCCTGCGTCATATCGTCTGTTGTAGCAGAGGAGTCAAGATAGCTACTTAGAGATAAGCAGCTGTTAAAGCAAAACACTAACAGCAATGCAAATGCTAAAAGCAGTAATTTAAAGTTTCTTTTGTTCATTTAACATAACCTCACAAATTGTTTTTGATTTAATTACAGTTATATTTTATCACAATTTTTTAAAAAATGCTTAATTTTTTCAAAAAATATTAATGAATAAATATTCATAAAAATTTTCGAAAACATATTGACTTGAAAAAATCATTGTGCTATTATAATTTACATAGTATTTTAGCAAACTAAAACGAGGATATAACAATGGAAATTACAATTACAAAATCTCAAAATAAAACAGAATTGCCAAACGAAGCATCATTAGGCTTCGGCAAGGTGTTTACGGACCATATGTTTATTATGGATTATGAAATGGGCAGGGGCTGGCACAATGCAAGAATTGTACCGTTTGGATACCTTTCAATCCATCCGGCATCAACCGTTCTTCATTATGGCTCGGAAATTTTTGAGGGCTTAAAGGCATATAGAACAGAAAACGGCGAAATTCGTTTATTCAGACCAATGGAGAATATAAGAAGAATGAACGCATCTGCTAACCGTATGTGCTTGCCTGAAATTGATGAAAACGACTTTTTACAAGCACTTACAACCTTTGTTGAGCTTGAAAAGGACTTCGTTCCTCATTCCTTCGGTACGTCATTATACCTTCGACCATATATGTTCGGTAATGATGAAACTTTAGGCGTTCATACAGTACATAGAGCTACATTTATGATTATCGCGTCTCCAAGCGGAAGCTATTACGCTGAGGGCATCAACCCTGTTAAAATCATGATTGAAAACGAGGACGTAAGAGCAGTAAAGGGTGGAACTGGCTCAGTTAAATGCGGCGGTAACTACGCAGCATCAAATAGAGCAGGCGAAAAGGCAGCAAAGAAGGGCTACTCACAGGTATTGTGGCTTGACGGCATTCATAGAAAATATATTGAAGAAGTTGGCGCTATGAACGTAATGTTCAAAATCGGCGGCGAAATTGTAACTCCTGAGCTTACAGGCTCAATTCTTCCAGGTATTACAAGAAAATCCTGTATTGAAGTATTAAAGAAAATGGGTTATAAGGTAAGCGAAAGACTTATCTCCATCGATGAATTAACAGAAGCTTTAAAAACAGGCAAGCTTGAGGAAGCGTGGGGATGCGGTACAGCCGCAGTAGTGTCTCCGATCGGTAGATTTTATTATGGCGGAACAGAGTACGATGTAAACGGCGGTAAAATCGGCGAGGTTACTCAAAAATTATACGATACATTAACAGGAATTCAATGGGGCAAAATCAACGACGACTTCGGTTGGATATACAAAATATGCTAAAATGCAAACCGCAGGTTGACAAATGTTAACCTGCGGTTGCTTGATTTTATAGGAAATATGTGCTATAATTTGAATAACAAGCATAGGAGGTTTGATTATGAGAAAAGTATTATTGTTTTTTGTAGTATCATTATTTTTGTTACTCCTAATTGGATGTGGGAAAAAAGATACATATACAGTTTCCTTTAACTCAAACGGTGGAAGCGAGGTTCAGACGCAGGAAATTGCAAAACACGAAAAAGCAACCGAGCCACAAGAGCCAACTAAGGATGGCTATGAATTTATAGGCTGGTATGTGGGTACGGAAAAATGGTCTTTTTTATCTGACACCGTAACATCTAATATAATTCTTGAAGCCAAATGGAATGCGATAGAATACAAAATAACATACGAGCTAAACGGTGGGAAAAACAACAAGGATAACAAAGAAATATATACAATAGAGGATAATGAAATTGTATTGAAATCACCAACCAAAAGAGGATATGTTTTTAACGGATGGTATTACGATAACAACTTTAATAATGCAGTGATAAATGCCAAAATTAATGTTTCCGAGAAAAAAGAGAATATAAATGTTTATGCTAAATGGATAACCTATGATTTTTCAAGAGAGCATTTTTATTCTTATGATATGAACGAGTATGTTATTCTTCCAAATTATAAAGATGATACAGTAAATGTTGATATGCTTGAAATTCAAAGAATGATTTGCGATATGCTTTTGAGGTACAGCAAAGAATATACCGTACAGCTTGGCGATAGCGTATATGTGGATTTGTATGCTAATCAAATAAGTTATGTCGGCGAAATAGAAACATTTGGCGATAAAATTGAGGAATTAAGCGTTGAAAATTTTCTGATTTCAAACGCTGAAAAAGGCTCTTATCTTGAAGAAATCCAAGAGGCAATCGTAGGAATGAAAATCAGTGAAAGAAAATATGTCAGGTTAACAATTCCGCAGGACTACGAAAACGATGAGCTAAGAGGAAAAGAGGTGCGCTTTATTGTTGAAATTAAAACAAAGGAAGTTAATATAGGCGATGTACCATTAGTAGGCTACTTGGCTTACTTAGTTGATGAAAACGGAAACAGAGTAAAGGAAAACGGTGAGGATGTGCTTCTTCTTGAAAAACCACCAATAAGATTTTATCTTGGCTCAAATTTATCTTATTTTGAATTTGAACAAAGCATTATAGGAATGAAGGTAGGCGAAACAAAAAGCTTTATACTTCAAATGCCGAATGATTACTACGAATATAAGCTTGCAGGAAAAAAGGTTGAATTTGTGGTTAACGTTGATAGCTTACATGTAGTGCAGGAATATAACGATGAATTTGTACAAAATTACTCAGGTACTGATTGTAATACAACATATGAATATGAGAAATATTTAAAGAGACAAATAGCAGAAAATAATTATGTTAATTATATTGAAGATAATTCTGTAATATTGCAATATCCCGAGCTTGAAAAACAAGAGCTTTTAGCTAAATTCCAAAGAGCAGATAGAGATTTCATAATGATGAATGGCGTATGCTTCGAGGACTATGTAGAAAAAAGTTTAAATATGTCAATAGATGAATATCTTGAAGAAGCAATGAAACAAAAAATGATCTTATATGCATATGCACAAAACGAAGGCATAAATCCAACGCAAGAGCAGATATTACAAAAAGAAAAAGAAATATTGGAAGAATATGCAAATCTTTATATTTCAATGGGCAAGGATGAAGAAACCGCAAGGCTGAAAGCTCAAGAAATTTTAGATGCTGAGGGCGGAGCTTTTTATGCATATGAAAAATTGATTCAAGAGCAAATATCAAAGAAGATAGAAAACGAAACTGAATATGAATAAATAAAAAACACGCCAAAGTATGTGCAATGTGCACAAAAAAATGGCGTGATTTTTATTTATTTTAGTGATAAAAATCAAAAGTGAAAAAATATTCATTTTTATGCTTGACAAATTATTGCCAAATCTTTATAATATATTTATATTAAAAGACCTTGAAGGGAACATAATTCATAATTATTCAGCATAGAGAGCTGTCGGTTGGTGTAAGACAGCGTGAATGTATGATATATCTCATCCCCGAGTTGCCAACCGAAAGCGTAAGCGTGAGTAGATTTGGACGGGCTCTCCCGTTATAGAGAAGCTTTGTTGATAGACGGAGCGTAAGGAGGATGCATGGGCATCAATTAGAGTGGTACCGCGGAGAATATCTTCGTCTCTTTTATGCAAGATATAGGAGTTTTGCGTAAAGGAGCGATTTTTATTTTCTTTTTTACACTCACAACTCCGGAAAGGACTAACATTACTATGAAAAACGTACAAAAATACTCCAAGCAATACTTTACACCAAATGGCGTAAGCATGGATTGGATCAAGAAAGAAGGAATTGATAAGCCACCATATTGGTGTAGCGTCGATTTGAGAGACGGCAACCAAGCGCTTATTATTCCAATGAGCTTAGAAGAAAAGCTTGAATTTTTCAAATTACTCTGCAAGGTAGGCTTTAAGGAAATCGAAATCGGTTTCCCTGCCGCTTCGGAAACTGAATACGAATTTTGCCGTACTCTCATTGAAAATAACTTAATTCCAGATGACGTTACAATCCAAGTTTTAACTCAATCAAGAGAGCATATCATTGCAAAAACCTTTGAGGCAATCGACGGCGCAAAGCATGCAGTTGTTCATTTATACAACTCAACCTCAGTTGCTCAAAGAGAGCAGGTATTCAAAAAGGATAAAAAGGAAATTATCGAAATTGCCAAATTCGGCGCAAATCTTTGCAACAAGTACAAAGCTAACGCCAAGGGCAAAATTACCTTTGAATATTCTCCTGAAAGCTTTACAGGCACAGAGCCTGAATTCGCTCTTGAAATTTGTAATGAGGTTATTGATATTTGGAAGCCAACACCTGATGATAAGGTAATTATCAACCTTCCTGTAACAGTATCACATTCAATGCCGCACGTTTACGCATCTCAAGTAGAGTACATGCACAAAAACCTTAATCGCCGCGACAGTGTTATTATCTCACTTCACCCACATAACGATAGAGGCTGTGCAGTAGCAGATAGCGAAATGGGACTTTTAGCAGGTGGCGACAGAATTGAAGGTACACTTTTCGGTAACGGAGAGAGAACAGGTAATGTTGATATTATTACACTTGCATTAAATATGTACTCACAGGGCATCGACCCAGGTCTTGACTTTTCTAATCTTCCGGAAATTACAGAGGTTTATGAAAAGGTTACAAGAATGCACGTTTACGAAAGACAGCCATATAGCGGTCAGCTGGTATTCGCCGCATTTAGTGGCTCACACCAGGATGCAATCGCTAAGGGTATGAAATTCCGTGAGGAAAAGCATGCAAGCACCTGGAATGTTCCGTATTTACCTATTGACCCAACTGACGTAGGTAGAATTTACGAGGCGGACGTAATTCGTATCAATTCCCAATCAGGTAAGGGCGGCATCGGTTACATTATGGAAACACAGTTTAAGTACGTGCTTCCACCTAAGATGAGAGAAGCATTCGGATATCACGTTAAGAGTATTTCCGACCATGCTCACAAGGAGCTTCAGCCAAGCGAGGTTTACGATATCTTCATGAGAGACTTTGTAAATCTTACAGATATAATTGACGTTGAAAAATCAGTTTACGAGGAAAATGAAAACGGAATTGTGGCAAATGCAACAATCAAGTATAAGGACGTATATTCTAAGGTAACGTCAAACGGTAACGGACGCTTAGACGCAATTAGCAATGCGTTAAAAGAGGTTACAGGCATTGATTACTCACTTGATAGCTACACCGAGCATGACCTTGAGGGTAAATCAAGCTCCAAGGCTGCATCCTATGTAAGCATTAAGCTTGACGGAAAAACATATTGGGGAACAGGTGTTGATAGCGATATTATCGTATCTTCAGTTAAGGCCCTTATAAGCGCAGTAAATATTATGTTAAAATCCACAAACAAATAAAACTTAGAGTTAGG
Organism: Eubacteriales bacterium; assembly: GCA_045632345.1. Classification (GTDB taxonomy): domain Bacteria; phylum Bacillota; class Clostridia; order Oscillospirales; family CAG-272; genus RGIG2000. Next base: position 247,239 of record JAZQWM010000027.1, read on the forward strand.
AGAAACCCTATGAAAATGACAGGCGCAGAAATCATCATAAGCACCTTGATTGAGCAGGGCGTTACCGATGTATTCGGTTATCCCGGCGGACAGGTAATCAATATTTATGATGCACTTTATAAATTCAGTGATAAGATAAATCACTACTTAACCGCCCACGAGCAGGGTGCTGCCCACGCAGCAGACGGTTATTCAAGAGCAACAGGTAAGGTTGGATGCTGTATCGCAACATCAGGACCGGGCGCTACTAACCTAGTAACAGGTATTGCAACTGCAATGCTTGACTCAATTCCAATGGTAGCAATCACAGGTAACGTACCTTGTAGCTTAATTGGCAAGGATAGCTTCCAGGAAATTGATATTACAGGCGTAACACTCCCAATTACAAAGCATAACTACTTTGTAAATAAAATTGAAGACCTTGCTGATTCAATTAGAGAAGCGTTTGCAATCGCAAAATCAGGAAGACCGGGACCGGTTCTTGTGGATGTACCAAAGGATGTTCAGGTGGCAACCTACGATTTTGAGCCACAGGGAATAGTGGAGAAAAAGCCACTTCCAAAGGCAACTGAGGAGCAAATTGAGGAAGCAGTTAAATTAGTTAACGAATCAAAGAGACCATATATTTATATCGGTGGCGGTGCCGCCGGTCTTGGTATGGGCAAGCAGGTAATTGACTTTGCAGAAAAAATCGGTGCTTGCATCGGCTGTACCTTTATGGGACTTAGCGCAGTACCTGATGATTATGAGGGCTTTTTAGGTATGCAGGGTATGCACGGGCACTTTGCATCCTCAATGGCACAAAAGCATGCCGACTTAATTATCGGCGTAGGCGTTCGCTTCAGCGATAGAGCAACGGGTAATACTGCAAAATTCGCTAAGGGAACAAAAATCATTCAATTAGACCCAGACTTTGCGGAAATCAATAAAAACGTAAACGTAGATTTAGGTATCGTAGCTGACGTATTTGACTCATTTACAAGAATTGCAGAAAAAGCAAACGAAAGCAAAAAGCCTGAATGGAAGAGTGAGGTTGAAGCGTTAAAGGTTAAAGAGGAGCAAATTGCAAAGAAGGCTGCTGAAATGGCAGGCGATAGAATGACTCCCAAAATGGTGTTTGACGTTATCAACAAGTACAAAAAGCCAAGAACAATCACAACAACAGACGTTGGTCAGCACCAAATGTGGGCAGCTCAATATTCAACGTTTGATACCACAAGACGCTTCGTTTCAAGCGGCGGTCTTGGTACAATGGGCTTCGGCTTAGGAGCGGCAATCGGCGCACAGGTTGCAACAAATGACCCAACAATCTTGATTACAGGCGATGGAAGCTTCGGTATGAACCTAAACGAGCTTGCAACCGCAGTAACATACAATATCCCACTCATAATAGTTTTAGCTAATAACGGCGTGCTTGGTATGGTTCGCCAATGGCAAAACCTATTCTTCGGTAAGAGATTTTCAGAGACTATTCTTGAAAGAAAAACAGACTTCGTTAAATTAGCAGAAGCGTTTGGGGCTGTCGGTATGCGCGCAACAAACGTTAACGAATTTGAGGAAGCATTCAAGAAAGCATTAGAAATAAACGGACCGGTTGTAATTGACACCTACATAGACAAGGATGAATTTGTTCTTCCAATGCTCCCACCGGGTGGCTCAATTGACGATATTATTACAGACGTAGGAGGTAAGAACGATGCTAAGTAGTGATAAAATCAATAAATTTGTAATAGCAGTTTACGTAGAAAACAAATTCGGCGTTCTTACACGAGTAACCAGCATGTTTACCCGTCGCGGCTTCAACATTGACGCTCTTACGGTAGGGGAAACGGAATGTCCCGAATATTCTCGTATAACTATTTCCTTAAGTGGCGACGGCTACGCTAAGGAGCAGTTTATAAATCAACTTAAAAAGCTCTACAATGTTAAAAAGGTAGAGGTTTTAGAGGAAAACGAAGCAATCAAGCGCGAGCTTTCCTTAATCAAGGTTAAAAACGATCCCGAAACAAGAGGCGATGTTTTATCCGCAGTTGATGTATATCGTGCAAAGGTTATAGACTATACACTTGATGAAATGTGTATAGAAATCACCGGCGACCCAAACAAAATCGACGCATTCGTGAAGCTAATCAGTAACTTTGGCATTATCGAAATGTGCCGCACCGGTATCGTAGCGCTTGAAAGAGGAAGCGGAACTCTTTTAGGTAAGTAATCAAAGCCGCAAAACAAAAAAGAAAAATTATTTATATTTAAGGAGAATACAACATTATGGCAAACATTTACTATCAACAGGACTGTGATTTAAACAAGCTTAACGGCAAAACCGTAGCAATTATCGGTTACGGCTCACAAGGTCACGCACACGCACTTAACTTAAAGGACTCAGGCGTTAATGTAATCGTAGGTCTTTACGAGGGCTCCAAGAGCTGGGCAAAGGCTGAAAAGGCTGGCCTTAAGGTTATGACAGCTGCTGACGCTGCAAAGAATGCAGATATGATCATGATTCTTATCAACGATGAAAAGCAAGCAAAGCTTTACAAGGAAAGCATTGAGCCAAACTTAACAGAGGGCAAGACACTTATGTTCGCTCACGGCTTCAACATCCACTTCGGTTGCATTAAGCCACCAAAGAACGTAAACGTAATCATGGTAGCTCCTAAGGGCCCAGGTCACACAGTTCGTTCAGAGTACCAAGTAGGTAAGGGTGTTCCTTGCTTAATCGCTATCCACCAAGATGCAACAGGCGATGCTCTTGAGCTCGGTCTTGCATACGCTCTCGGTATCGGTGGCGCAAGAGCAGGCGTTCTTGAAACAACGTTCAGAACAGAAACAGAAACAGACTTATTCGGCGAGCAAGCAGTTCTTTGTGGCGGTGTATGCGCACTTATGCAAGCAGGCTTTGAAACACTTGTTGAAGCTGGCTATGACCCAAGAAATGCATACTTTGAGTGTATCCACGAAATGAAGCTTATCGTTGACCTTATTTACCAAAGCGGCTTTGAGGGTATGAGATATTCAATCTCTAACACCGCTGAATACGGCGACTACATCACAGGTCCTAAGATCATCACAGCTGAAACAAAGAAGGCTATGAAGAAGGTTCTTGCTGATATCCAAGACGGTACATTTGCAAAGGACTTCTTACTTGATATGTCAGATGCAGGTAGCCAAGTACACTTCAATGCAATGAGAAAGATTGCCGCTGAGCATCCATCAGAGGTAGTTGGTAAGGAAATCAGAGAGCTTTATAGCTGGGCTGACGAAGAAAAGTTTATCAATAACTAATATAAAGCAGTTAGCCGTCAGCCGTTAGCGGCGGATGGCTAACACTTATATAAACGGAGCAAAAAATGATAAAAGATACAATAGTAAACGGTTCACATAACGCCCCACACCGTTCATTATACAAGGCATTAGGTCTTACAAAGGAAGAGCTTGACCGTCCACTTATCGGTATTGTAAGCTCATATAATGAAATCGTACCGGGTCATATGAACCTTGACAAAATTACAGAAGCTGTAAAATTAGGCGTAGCTATGGCAGGCGGAACTCCAATTATGTTCCCTGCAATCGCAGTATGTGACGGTATCGCAATGGGACATATCGGTATGAAATATTCTCTTGTAACAAGAGACTTAATTGCCGACTCCACCGAGGCTATGGTAATGGCTCACGGCTTTGACGGTCTTGTTATGATTCCAAACTGTGACAAAAATGTTCCGGGACTTTTAATGGCATCTGCAAGACTTAATATTCCAACAGTATTCGTAAGCGGCGGCCCAATGCTTGCGGGTAGAGTAAACGGACACAAAACAAGCCTTTCAAGTATGTTTGAGGCAGTAGGCTCATATAAGGCAGGCACTCTTGATGATTGCGGCCTTTGTGAGTACGAAAATAAAACTTGCCCAACGTGTGGCTCTTGCTCAGGTATGTACACGGCAAACTCAATGAACTGCTTAACAGAGGTTTTAGGTATGGGTCTTTGCGGTAACGGAACAATTCCTGCCGTATATTCTGCAAGAATTGAGCTTGCAAAGCATGCAGGTATGCAGGTTATGGAGCTTGTAAGAAAGAATATTCGCCCAAGAGATATTATGACAGAAGCCGCTATTAAGAACGCAATCACAGCCGATATGGCTCTTGGCTGCTCAACTAACAGTATGCTTCACTTACCGGCAATCGCAAACGAGTGCGAGGTTGAGTTTGACCTTGATTTTGTAAACGAAATCAGCGAAAAAACACCAAACCTCTGCCACTTAGCTCCTGCAGGTCCAACTTATATGGAAGACCTTTACCAAGCAGGCGGCGTATATGCAGTGCTTAAGGAAATTGACAAGCTTGGTTTACTTGATACTTCAGTTATGACAGTAACAGGTAAAACAATGGCAGAAAATATTGCAAACGCTAAAAACTACGATGAAACAGTTATCAGAACAGTTGATAATCCATATAGCAAAACAGGTGGTATTGCCGTATTAAAGGGCAACTTAGCCCCTGACGGATGCGTAGTTAAGAGAAGCGCAGTAGCACCTGAAATGCTTGTACACGAGGGACCTGCAAAGGTTTACGAAAGCGAAGAGGAAGCAATCGCCGCAATTTACGCAGGTAAGATTGAAAAGGGCGACGTTGTAGTCATTCGTTATGAAGGACCAAGCGGCGGCCCTGGTATGAGAGAAATGCTTTCCCCAACATCTGCAATTGCAGGTATGGGACTTGATAAGGATGTAGCTCTTATCACAGACGGACGTTTCTCAGGTGCAACAAGAGGTGCATCAATCGGCCACGTTTCTCCTGAAGCTGTAAGCGGTGGTACAATCGCATATGTAAAGAATGGCGATATTATTTCAATCAATATCCCTGAATACAAAATTGAGCTTAAGGTATCCGATGAGGAATTAGCAAAGCGTAAGCTTGAGATGCCAATTAAGCGCAAGGAAAACCTTAAGGGCTACTTAAAGAGATACTCACAAATGGTATCAAGTGCCGACAAGGGCGCAATTATCAACAGATAATATTATCCCACCACCTTGTGTGGTGGGCATAACAAAGCGCATTAGCTTTATAGTGTGCTTTGTTATGAATAAAGAAACCGAAAGGAAAAAATATTATGGCAATGACAATGACACAAAAGATATTAGCCGCTCATGCAGGACTTGATAAAGTTGAAGCAGGACAGTTAATTTTAGTAAATCTTGACAGAGTATTAGGTAACGATATCACATCCCCCGTTGCGATTAAGGAATTCAACAAAATAGGTGTAAACGAAGTTTACGACAAGGAAAAAGTAACAATGGTTATGGACCATTTTGCACCAAACAAGGATATTAAAGCCGCAGTACAATGCAAAATGTGTAGAGATTTCTGTAACGAAAAGGAAATTACTAACTTCTACGATGTAGGAAGAATGGGCATTGAGCACGCGCTTTTACCTGAAAAGGGACTTGTAGTAAGTGGCGATGTTGTAATCGGTGCTGACTCACATACTTGCACTTACGGAGCACTTGGTGCATTCTCAACAGGCGTAGGCTCAACAGATATGGCTTGCGGTATGGCAACAGGCAAAGCATGGTTTAAAGTACCATCCGCTATTAAATTTGTTTTAACAGGCAAATTAAATAAATACGTTTCAGGCAAGGACGTAATTTTACATATTATCGGTAAAATTGGTGTTGATGGCGCTTTGTATAAGTCAATGGAATTTGTAGGCGAGGGCGTAAAATCACTTACCATTTACGACCGCCTTACAATTTGTAATATGGCAATCGAAGCCGGCGCTAAAAACGGTATTTTCGAGGTTGATGAGCAAACAGTTGAATACATCAAGGAAAGAAGCGACAGAGAAATCGTTTCGTATAAAGCAGATGAGGATGCAGTATATGACGAGGTTTACGAAATTGATTTATCAAAGGTTAAATCAACAGTAGCATTCCCACATCTTCCTGAAAACACAAAAACATTTGATGAAATCCCTGAAATCAAAATCGACCAAGTAGTAATCGGCTCTTGCACAAACGGTCAATATAAGGATATTGAAGAAGCCGCAATGATTTTAAAGGGCAAAAAGGTAGCAAAGAACGTTCGTGCTATCATTATTCCGGCAACACAAGATATTTACTTAAAAGCAATCGAAAACGGTCTAATCAAAATCTTTATTGAAGCAGGCTGTGTAGTTTCCACGCCAACCTGTGGACCATGCCTTGGCGGTTATATGGGTATCCTTGCCGCAGGCGAGAGAGCAGTAGCAACCACAAACAGAAACTTCGTAGGCAGAATGGGCGATGTTACAAGTGAAGTATATCTTGCTTCCCCTGCCGTTGCCGCCGCAAGTGCAATTTTAGGCAAAATCGCAGATCCGCTAGAATTATAATAGGAGGGATAGTACAATGAAATTTACAGGAAAAGTAATCAAATACGGCGATAACGTTGACACAGACGTAATTATCCCTGCAAGATATTTAAACACAAGTGACCATAAGGAGCTTGCTTCCCACTGTATGGAAGACATTGATAAGGACTTTACAAAAAAGGTTGAAAACGGCGATATTATGGTAGCAGGCTTCAACTTCGGCTGTGGCTCATCAAGAGAACATGCTCCTATCGCAATTAAAGCAAGCGGTATTTCCTTGGTAATAGCAAAAACCTTTGCAAGAATTTTCTACCGTAACGCAATCAATATCGGTCTTGCTATCGTAGAGTGCGAGGAAGCCGCAGAAGCGATCGCGGACGGACACAAGGTAGAAGCCGACCTTGATAACGGTATTATCTACGACCTTACGTCAGGTAAAGAATACAAAACCCAACCATTCCCAGAATTTATACAAAAAATCATCCAAAACGGCGGACTTATCGAGTCCATCAAAAAGGGCGAGCTAAAATAAGAGGAAAATAAAATGAACTACAATATAGCATTATTAAAGGGCGACGGAATAGGCCCAGAAATTGTTGATAGCGCAGTAAGAGTACTTGAGGCTATCGGCAAAAAATATAATCACACCTTTAACTTTACACCATACTTAATCGGCGGATGCGCCATAGATGCAACAGGCGAGCCACTTCCAAAGGAAACAGTTGAAGGATGCTTAGCATCTGATAGTGTTCTTTTAGGTGCAGTAGGCGGACCAAAATGGGATACTCTCCCAGGCAATATGCGTCCTGAAAAGGCACTCCTTGGTATTCGTTCCGCTATGGGACTCTTTACCAACCTTCGCCCTGCAAAATTATATCCTGCATTAAAGGATGAATGCCCACTTCGTGCCGACATTGTTGAAAACGGCTTCGATATTATGATTGTCCGTGAATTAACAGGCGGTATCTACTTTGGCGAAAGAGGAATGAGAGAAGGCAAATACGGAGAAGAAGCATACGATACAGAATGTTATTCCCGTATGGAAATTGAAAGAATTTGCAAGGTTGCTTATGAAACTGCGCTTAAACGTAAAGGCAACTTAATTAGCATTGATAAAGCAAACGTATTAGATAGCTCACGCCTTTGGAGAAAGATAGTTCACGAAATGGAAAAGGACTATCCAGAAGTTAAGGTTAGCGATATGCTCGTTGATAATGCCGCAATGCAGCTTGTTCGTAACCCTGCACAATTTGACGTGGTTGTTACAACAAATATGTTTGGCGACATCTTATCCGATGAAGCATCACAAATCACAGGCTCAATCGGTATGCTCCCATCTGCATCACTTGGCAATAACACAAGAGGTCTTTACGAGCCAATTCACGGCTCAGCCCCTGATATTGCAGGACAAAACAAGGCAAACCCAATCGCCACAATCTTATCTGCATCAATGATGCTTCTTTACTCCTTTAACTTAAAGGAAGAAGCAGACAACATTGTAAATGCAGTAGATAAGGTTTTAAACGCAGGCTACCGCACAGCCGACCTGTCTCACGGTAAGGAATACCTTACAACAGTAGAAATCACAGACAAAATTATTGAAAATCTTTGAGGCGAAAAATGTCTAAAATAAAACAAGTGTACTCTGAGCTTTGCTCCTTTGGTGTATTTAGAGCATTATATGACAAAAAGCTATTTAAGTGCTTTTTTGATTATGCAAACGCAACCGAAGAAAACGATAAGCTTAATAAATACGGCGCTTTTGTAAGTGAAATTTATAATGGCGGAGCAAATTTAACAAGCTGTGTCCGTAAGCTTTTATTTGAAAATGAAAATATCTATGTAAAGTCAATTTCTCAAAAGATCGAAATTAACGAAAATATAGAGGAAGCAACCATAAGAGAGCTTCACACTCTAACTACGTTCGCCACTCTTTCTTATAATGAATTTGTAGATGATATTGAAACGAACGTCTATATTCCGGCGTATGATATTGAAGAAGCCGATCTTGAGGAAGAATACCTACAAAGAGCCCAAAATATCAAAAAATACGGCTACGGTATATTTGCATCTAACTGTATGTTTTCCGTTAGCGAAAGCGGAGAGATTCTACCTATTGAGAGTGCAGACAGTACGTCCATAGATACGTTTATCGGCTATAAGGCAGAAAGACAAAAGGTAATTGATAATACGCTAGCGTTTTTAGAGGGTCGCCCTGCCGCTAATATCCTTTTATACGGAGATGCAGGCACAGGCAAAAGTTCAACCGTAAAGGCAGTAGCAAACCATCTTTTTGATAGCGGTATTCGTTTAGTGGAAATTCGTAAAAATCAATTATTACTACTACCTAAGGTAATGGGCGAAATCAGTAAAAATCCACTTAAATTCATTATATTTATCGATGATTTATCATTTAACCAAAACGATGATAGCTTCAGTATGCTTAAAGCAACACTTGAAGGCTCTGCAAGTGCAAAAGCAAAAAATGCAGTAATTTACGCCACAAGCAACCGCCGCCACATAGTAAAGGAAACCTTTGGTGACAGAGAAGGCGGCGACATTCATAGAAACGATACAGTACAGGAAACACTATCCCTTTCCGAAAGATTCGGTCTTACAATTCTTTTTGCAAAGCCTGAAAAGAAGCTCTATCTTGAAATCATTCACGAGCTTGCTGAAAGATACGGCATAGAAATGGATGCAAAGGAGCTTGAAACTAAGGCAGAAGCATTTGCACTAAATCGTGGCTACCGCTCCCCAAGATGTGCCGAGCAATTTATAGATAGCCTTCTATAAAATAATTTTAACAGGAGAGAAACAATGCTAACACTTGATAATGTATATCGCGCAAGTTATGCTTTAAAGAGCGTAATCAGAAAAACTGATGTAATTCACGCACCAAAGCTTAACAAGGATTCAAATATATATCTTAAAACAGAAAACCTTCAAATAACAGGCTCCTTCAAGGTAAGAGGCTCATACTATAAAATGTCCTGCTTATCAAAGGAAGAAAAGGAAAGAGGCGTAATTGCTTGCTCTGCGGGAAACCACGCCCAAGGCGTTGCACTTTCTGCCCAAAAAAACGGTATTAAAGCAGTAATCTGCTTACCTGATGGCGCGCCAATTTCTAAAATTGAAGCCACAAAAAGCTACGGCGCTGAGGTATGCTTAGTTGAAGGTGTTTATGACGATGCCTACAAAAAAGCATTACAGCTTCGTGATGAAATGGGCTATACCTTCATTCATCCGTTTGATGATGAGGACGTAATCGCAGGTCAAGGCACAATTGCTCTTGAAATTGCGGATCAAATCCCTGACATGGATGCAGTTATCGTGCCAATCGGCGGCGGCGGACTTATTTCAGGTATCGCATATACAATCAAAATGATAAATCCAAACGTTAAGGTTTACGGCGTACAGGCAAGCGGTGCTCCATCTATGTATAACTCAATTAAGGATGGCGAAATTGAGGAGCTTTCAAGCGTTTCAACAATCGCTGACGGCATAGCGGTTAAAAAGCCAGGCACACTTACGTATGAAATTTGTCAAAAATATGTTGATGAAATCGTAACTGTAACAGATGATGAAATCTCCGCCGCAATCTTAGCACTTATGGAGCAGCATAAACTAGTAACAGAGGGCGCAGGCGCAATCGCTGCCGCTGCCGCTATGTTTAATAAGGTTGATGTAAAGGGCAAAAAGGTAGTTTGCGTTCTTTCAGGCGGTAACATTGACGTTACAATCCTTTCAAGAGTAATCAAGAGAGGCTTACTTATGTCCGGCAGAACATGTCAGCTTATGATTGAGCTTGCCGATAAACCGGGTCAGCTTAAGAACGTATCAAGAATTATTGCCGATCTTGGCGGTAACGTTATCTCAGTTCACCACGAAAGAGCAAACGAGGGCTCTGATGTAAACGGATGCTACTTAAGAATTATGCTTGAAACAAGAAACTACGAGCATATTGACGCAATTAAAAAAGCGCTTACAGACTTCGGCTTTAAACTACTATAAAGAGGAAATAACAATGAAAAAAATTGCAACGAATAAAGCCCCACAGGCAATAGGCCCATACTCACAAGCGATAGTATTTAACGGCATGTTATTTACGTCTGGTCAAATCGGTATAAACCCACAAACAGGCAATATCGACGGTAAGGATATATGCGAGCAAACTGAACAGGTTATGCAAAATTTAAAAGCAGTCTTAGAGGAAGCGGGAACTTCCTTTGAAAACGTAATTAAAACAACCTGCTTCTTAGCCGATATTGGCGACTTTGCCAAGTTTAACGAAATCTACGGCAAATACTTTACAGAAAAGCCTGCAAGAAGCTGCGTAGCGGTAAAGGATTTACCAAAGGGCGCGCTTTGTGAGGTTGAGGTTATAGCAAAAATATAATTATTAAAAATCCGCACAAAGGTACGGATTTTTAATGCATTTTTAAGAATTTCTAAAAAATATAAATTTGCTATTGACTTTAGCGAGCTAAAGTATTATAATGGTATCAACACTTTAGTACTTTAACACACTAAAGTAAAAAATGAAAGAGAGAGAACCGATGAAAAAACTAAAAAATAAAGATGTTGATGCGCTTTTTGAAGCGATTCTTTCCTTAAAAACTGTTGAGGAATGCTATTCATTTTTTGAGGATGCTTGTACAGTTAAAGAAATTATTGAAATTGCTCAAAGATTAAAGGCTGCAAAAATGCTCAAAAACGGTGTAAACTATGTGGAAATCAGTAAGGAAACAGGAATGAGCACCGCAACTATAAGCCGCGTTAATAAATGCTTGGAATACGGTAACGGCGGTTATAATATTGTATTAGATAGATTAAACGAGGATAAATAAATGCAAAACAGTCAATTTTTAAAGGATGATGAAAAAGCCATACTTTCATTCCGCTCATTATATCAAAAATACGGATACCTTCCGTTTAAAATGAGCAAGTTTGAAGAGTACGACCTATATGTAAAAAATAAAGACTTTTTAGTAAGCGATAGCGTTATCACCTTTAATGATACAAACGGTAAATTACTTGCATTAAAGCCTGACGTTACTCTATCAATCATTAAAAATAGCACCGATGAAATAGGATGTAAGCAAAAGGTTTACTATAATGAAAACGTTTACAGAATTTCAGGTGCAACCCATCAGTTTAAGGAAATTATGCAAGCAGGACTTGAATGTATAGGCGACCTTGATATATACGATGTATATGAGGTTTTATACTTATCCGCAAAGAGCCTTGCAACAATTTCAGATAACTTCGTTTTAGATATTTCCCACCTTGGAATTTTAAATGCACTTTTTAATAAAATCAGTGCAAACGAGGACTTTAAGTCTGAAATAATGACTTGCATTAAGCAAAAAAATGCTCACGAAATTAGCTTAATTTGTGAAAAATACAGTGTAAACGAAGAAAATGCAAATCTTATTAAGGAATTTGTTTCTCTTTACGGCAGTCCTAAGTCAGTAATTGCAAGGTTAAAGGAAATTAAGGTAAGCGAAGAATTTTCAAGCTGTGTAAACGAGCTTGAAAGCATCGCAGAATTACTTTCAAGCACAGAATATAGCGCTAAAATCCGCCTTGACTTTTCACTTGTTAACGATATGAATTACTATAACGGTATCGTATTCAACGGATTTTTAGAGGGTATTCCTGAAACCGTTCTTTTCGGTGGCAGCTACGATAAGCTCCTTGAAAGAATGGGCAGAAAATCAAAGGGAATAGGCTTTGCTTTATATCTTGACTTGCTTGAAGCAATAAGAGGAAATTCAAGAGAATACGATGTTGATATTTTACTTATTTATAATGATAAAACAGAAATATCAACACTTAATAAAGTAGCCCAAAATTATGTAAGCGAAGGAAAAAGCGTAAGCGTGCAAAAAGCAATTCCATCAAAGCTTAGATATAAAGAAATAATAGACTTATCGAAGGAGGCGTAAAAATGATAAATGTAGCATTACCAAAGGGACGCCTTGGAGAAAAGGTCTATGCAATGTTTGAAAAAGCAGGCTATGAGTGTCCGTCAATTAAGGAAAATACGCGTAAGCTCATTTTTGAAAACCAAGAAAAAGGCGTTAGATTTTTCTGGGTAAAGCCTTCTGACGTATCAATTTATGTTGAAAGAGGCTCAGCCGATATAGGCGTTTGCGGTAAGGATATATTACTTGAATATGAGCCTGATGTATATGAAATGCTTGATATGAATATGGGTAAATGTCATATGGCAGTAGCAGGCAAGAAGGACTTTTACGATAACACCGATAAAACACTTCGTGTTGCCACCAAGTTTGTAAATATCGCAAAGAAATATTACGCCTCAAAGTGTCGTGATATTGATATTATCAAGCTTAACGGCTCAATCGAGCTTGCTCCAATTCTTGACTTATCCGACGTAATCGTTGATATAGTTGAAACAGGAACAACCTTAAAGGAAAACGATTTAATAGTTGTGGAAAAATTCCTTCCAATTTCAGCAAGACTTATCGTAAATAAATCAAGCTTTAAATTTAAAACAGAAGAAATCGAAAAAATTAACAAGAGCTTAAAAGAACAGGTAGAAGCAAATGATTAAGATATATAAATACGGCGAGGTGCCAAATAGCGAAATTTTCGCAAGAGACAACATTGCATCAAATGTTGAGGGTATCGTAACCGACATAATTGCAAACGTAAGAGCAAACGGAGATAAAGCACTTTACGAATACTCAAAAAAATTTGATAAGGTAGATTTACAATCCCTTGAGGTATCAAGCGAGGAAATTGATGAAGCATTTGACCTTGCCGATAAGGAATTTATTGAGGTAATCAAGGAAGCCGCTGAAAATATCCGTGAATTTCACAAAAGACAGGTTAAAAATAGCTTTATCATAAGCGAAAAGGATGGCGTTGTAACAGGACAAAAGGTTACACCTATTGAAAGAGTAGGACTTTATGTGCCGGGCGGTACAGCAGCATACCCATCAACTGTGCTTATGGATAGCATTCCTGCCAAAATTGCAGGATGCTCACAAATAGTTATGGTAACCCCTCCATCAAAGGATGGCAAGGTAAACCCTAACATTTTAACCGCGGCTAAAATCGCAGGCGTTGATAGAATATTCAAGGTAGGCGGAGCACAAGCGGTAGCCGCTCTTGCATACGGAACTGAAAGCGTACCGGAGGTTGACAAAATCGTAGGACCTGGTAATGCATTCGTTGCTGAGGCTAAAAAGCAAGTATTCGGCAAGGTTGCCATTGATATGATTGCAGGACCAAGCGAAATTTTAGTAGTTGCCGATAGCACCTGTAATCCAAAATACGTAGCCGCAGACCTACTTTCCCAAGCAGAGCACGATAAAATGGCAAGCGCCGTTTTAGTAACAGATAGCGTTGACTTTGCAAATAAGGTTTCAAGCGAGCTTGAAGCACAAATTCCACTCTTACCAAGAGCAGAAATTGCAAGAGCATCAATTGATAATAACGGTAAAATCATCATAGCAGAAAATAACCTAATGCTTGCTATTGATATAGCAAACGAAATAGCACCAGAGCACCTTGAAATTTGTGTAGATAATCCATTTGATTACCTTGACAAAATCAAGCACGCAGGCTCAATCTTTATGGGCAAATACTGTCCTGAATCATTAGGCGACTATTTTGCAGGACCAAACCACACGTTACCAACAAGTGGTACAGCAAAATTCTCATCCCCATTGTCCGTTGATGATTTCGTTAAAAAATCACAATTTACCTACTACACCAAGGATGCTCTTGGCAAGGTATATGACAAGGTAGCGATGTTTGCAAACAAGGAAGGCTTACACGCCCATGCAAAGAGCGCCACAATCCGTTTTGAGGACTAATTTTTATAAATAGCATTTAATTTGAGGACTATAAAATGAGCAGATTTTTTGTAGACAAGTATTCTAAGCTTGTGCCATACACCCCGGGCGAGCAGCCAAAGGATATGAACTATATTAAGCTAAATACAAACGAATCCCCCTTCCCACCTTCAAAAGAGGTAAGCGAAGCGGTTAAAGAAGAAGCAAACAAGCTTCAACTATATTGCGACCCTGTTTGTACCGAGCTTACAAATAAAATTGCAGAAATACACGGCGTTTCCTTTGATGAGGTCCTTGCCACAAACGGAAGCGATGAAATTTTAAACTTCGCTTTTATGGCATTCTGCGACAACAAAAATCCAATAGTATTTGCAGATATAACCTACGGTTTTTATTCCGTATTTGCTGATTTAAATAATATCCCTTACGAAATTATTCCTTTAAAGGATGATTTCTCAATAGATATTAACGATTATATCGGTATAAACAAAAATATAGTAATTGCAAATCCTAACGCCCCAACAGGCAGATATTTAGAAAAATCCGATATTGAAAAAATAGTTTCCTCAAATCCAAATAATATAGTAATCATTGATGAAGCCTACATAGATTTCGGCGGAGAAAGTGCTTGCACGTTAATTCATAAGTATGATAACCTTTTAGTAACAGGCACATTTTCAAAGTCCCGTTCACTTGCAGGCGGACGCTTAGGCTTTGGTATAGGCAATAAAGCACTTATTTCCGACCTTAATACAATTAAGTATTCTACAAATCCATATAATGTTAACCGCTTAACTCAAATAGCTGGCTTAAAGGCACTTGAAAATAATAGCTACTATATGGATAACTGTAAAACAATCATCAAAAACAGAGAATACACAGAAAAAGCATTAACCGAATTAGGCTTCTATGTAATCCCTTCAAAGGCCAACTTCGTTTTCGCTAAAAGTGATAGAATTGATGGCGAAGCACTTTACCTAAAGCTAAAAGCAAAGGGCATTTTAGTACGCCACTTTACGTTGGATCGAATAAAGGACTACAACAGAATTACCATAGGCACTATGGAGCAAATGAATGCTCTAATTCAAGCAATAAAAGAAATTTTAAAGGAGACTATCTAAATGAGAACCTCTGAAATTAAGAGAAAAACAAACGAAACCGATATTGAATTATACTTGAATCTTGACGGTAACGGCACGTCAAATATTGACACAGGATGCGGCTTTTTAAATCACATGCTTACACTTTTTGCAAGACATGCAAGATATGATTTAAATGTAAAATGCGTAGGTGATACCGATGTTGATTATCACCACACGGTAGAGGATATTGCTATCGTTTTAGGTAAAGCATTTAGCCAAGCATTGGGCGATAAAAAAGGTATTTACCGCTATGGCGATATTATTTTACCAATGGATGAAGCATTAATTTTGTGCGCTGTTGACATCTCAGGCAGAGGCGAAAGCTACTACGACCTTAAAATTCCTGCATACAAGGTTGGCGACTTTGATACAGAGCTAACAGAGGAATTTTTAAGAGCATTTGCCCGTGATGCAGGTGTAACGCTACATACAAAGCAGCTTGCAGGCGTAAACTCACACCACATTATCGAGGGCGCATTTAAAGCACTTGCAAGAGCACTTGCCAAAGCAACTGCAATTGATGAAAACTACAAAAACGAGGTTCCGTCCACAAAGGGAGTTCTTTAATGATAGCGATTATAGATTACGGTGTAGGAAATCTTTTTTCCTTAACCTCATCATTTAAATATGTTGGAGCAGACGTTTGTGTAACCTCTGACCCCGAAGAAATAAAAAAAGCCGACAAAATCATCCTTCCGGGCGTAGGCGCATTCGGAGATGCAATTAAGAAATTAAAGGACACAGGTCTTGACAAAATAGTAATCGAGGAAGCCAATAACGGCAAGCCACTTATGGGAATTTGCCTTGGAATGCAACTTCTTTTTGAAAAAAGCTATGAATACGGCGAGCATAACGGCTTAGGACTTTTAAAGGGAAGCGTTGTACCTATGGAAAACTACATAGATAAGTCCCTTAAAATTCCACATATCGGCTGGAATGCATTAAGCATTAAAAAAGAAAGTCCGCTCTTTAAATACTTAAAAAACGGCGACCACGTATATTTTGTACATTCTTATTTTGCTAAGGATTGCGATGAAAGCTTGCTTGCCACAACAGAATACGGCAAGGAGTTAACCGCCGCCGTTGCATATAAGAATGTGTACGGATGTCAATTCCATCCCGAAAAAAGCGGAGATATAGGACTTAAAATATTAAAAGCATTTTGTGAGCTTTAATGGAGTAAAAAATGAATATTTTCCCGGCAATAGATTTATACGATAAAAAAGCAGTGCGCCTTTATAAGGGCAACTACGAGGAAATGACCGTTTATTCCGAAAATCCCATCGAAATCGCATACGATTTTGAAATCAAGGGAGCTAAATATATCCATATGGTAGATTTAGAGGGAGCAAAAAACGGCACAACACCAAACATTGATATTGTAAAAGAGGTAGCCACCAAAACAAGCCTTTTTGTTGAAATCGGCGGCGGTATTCGTAATATCGAAACTGTTGAAAAATACTTAAATGCAGGCGTTAGCCGTGTTATTTTAGGCACGTCAGCAGTTACCGATGAGGACTTTTTAAAGGATGCAGTATCAAAATATCAAGAAAAAATCGCAGTAGGCGCCGACGTAAAGGACGGCTATATTGCAATTAAGGGCTGGATTGAAAAATCACAGTATTCCCTTGATGAATTTCTTTCAAAAATGCAAAAGCTAGGTGTAAAAACCGTAATTTGTACCGACATTTCCAAGGATGGCGCAATGAAGGGCACTAACCTTGCACTCTATAAAGAATTAAGCGAAAAATATTCTCTTGATATAGTTGCATCAGGTGGAGTATCCACGATTGACGACATAAAAGCATTAAGAGAAATGAACCTATACGGCGCAATTATAGGAAAAGCCTATTATATAGGCGCAATAGACTTAAAGGAAGCCATTGAGGTGTCAAAATGATAACAAAAAGAATTATCCCTTGCCTTGACGTTAAAAACGGAAGAGTAGTTAAGGGAACAAATTTCCAAGGACTTAACGATGTTTCATCTCCAATCGAGCTTGCAAAATACTATTCCGCAAACGGGGCAGATGAGCTTGTGTTTTATGATATAACTGCATCATACGAGGAAAGAAAGCTATTTACCGACATTCTTTGCGAGGTTGCTAAAAACGTATTTATTCCTCTTACAGTAGGCGGTGGCATAAACACAGTTGATGACTTTGACAGAGTATTGAAATGCGGCGCAGATAAGGTTAGCGTAAACTCAGGCGCTATAAGAAATCCTGAGCTTATAAGAGAAGCTGCACAGAAATACGGCAACCAATGTGTAGTAATTTCCGCCGATATTAAAAGAGTTGACGGACAGTTTATGGTCTTTGCCAAGGGCGGACGCGAAAACACAGGTATGGAAGCCATTTCATGGATTAAAAAGTGCGTTAAGCTTGGCGCAGGCGAGGTTGTTGTAAACTCAATCGACACCGACGGCGTTAAGGGCGGCTTTGATATAGAGCTTCTTAAATTAGTTTGCGAGGCGGTAAATGTACCTGTAATCGCATCAGGTGGCGCAGGCAATATTCAGCACTTTGTAGATTTATTTAAAGAAATTCCGGATATAGATGCAGGTCTTGCCGCATCAATATTCCACTTTGGAGAGGTTAAAATCAGCGACCTTAAAGAAGAGCTTAAAAACAACAACATCACAGTGAGGTTATAAAATGTTAGATATAGAAAAGCTTAAATTTGATGAAAACGGTCTTATCCCAGCCGTAGTAGTTGACTCTATTACAAAAAAGGTATTAACCGTAGCATATATGAATAAGGAAAGCCTTCAAATCTCAATGGAGAAGGGCTTAACGTGCTTTTACAGCCGTTCAAGAAAGGAGCTTTGGTTAAAGGGTGAAACAAGCGGAAACTATCAGCATATCGTTTCAATTACCGCCGATTGCGACTACGATGCATTAACAGTTGTAGTTGAAAAGGACGGTCCTGCTTGCCACTTAAATACCGATAGCTGCTTTACAAACGAGGTTTACCAAAGCGAGGAAAGACACGAGTTTACAATCCAAGGTCTTTATGATTTATTAGTAGGCAGACAAAAGGAAAAGCCGGAAGGCTCATACACAACCTACCTATTTGAAAAGGGAATTGACAAAATTCTTAAAAAAGTTGGTGAAGAATGCACAGAAGTTATTATCGCAGGCAAGGCAGACGATAAAAAGGAAACAATTTACGAAATTGCCGACCTTGCATATCACGTAATGGTGCTTATGGTACAAATGGGTATTAGCGTTGAGGATATTCATAGAGAATTAGCATCACGCCACATTATTGACCATAAGGTTAAGCAGGAGAAAATGACAAAATGATCGTTTCTACCTACCACGCCCACTCCACCTATAGCGACGGCAAAAACACCTTAGAGGAAATGGTTCAAGCCGCAATAAATAGCGGTATGAAGGAAATCGGCTTTACCGACCATGCCCCAATGCAATTTTTTTGCGATTGGAGTATGGATGCAAGTAAGGTCCAAGACTACAAAAGCGAGGTTTTAGCATTACGCGAAAAGTACAAGGACCAAATAAAAATCTATCTAGGCATTGAACAGGACTATTATTCAATCCCTGCCGACTCTGACTATGATTTTATTTTAGGCTCTGTACACTACGTTTATAAGAACGGACAGTATCTCTCTGTTGATATAAGCGCAAGCGAGGTTCACGATTTTATAATGAAGCAGTATAACGGCGATGCATACGCATATTGCGAGGATTATTTTAAATTAGTTGGCGATATCTACGATAAAACAAACTGCGATATTATCGGTCATTTTGACCTTGTAACAAAGTTTAACGAAAGAATACCAATGATTGATATAAATAACCCACGCTATGTAAAAGCATATACCGAAGCGTTAAATAAGCTTCTTAAATCCCCTGCTATTTTTGAAATCAACACAGGCGCTATCTCCCGCGGATATAGAACAAGCCCATATCCCGACAATAATATGATTGATATTATAGCCAAAAGCGGTAAGCCTTTTGCCATCTGCTCCGATACCCACAATATAGAAAGTGTCGCTTGCAACCTTGAAGCAGAACGTGAAAAACTTGATAAAAAAGGCTATAAATACATAAAATCACTACTTGAAATACTATAAAAATCGCCGAATGGCGATTTTTTTATATATTGAAAATTTCAGTAAAATATGTTAAAATTACAGTATAAACAAATAATGGAGAAAATCATGTACGAATTAATTCAAGTAAGTGAAAATTGCTATTACATAGATTGCCCATCAAAGATAGGCATTGTTAAAATAAACGACACAGAGGTGTGTCTAATTGATAGCGGAAACAATAAGGACACAGGCAAAAAGATTAGAAAAATTGTTGATGCTAACGGTTGGACACTTAAAATGATTTTAAATACCCATTCCCATGGCGACCATATCGGCGGAAATAAGTATTTACAGGACCAAACTGGATGCAAAATATTTGCACCATCAATCGAGTGTGATTTTACTAACCATACAATTTTAGAGCCGGCATTTCTATTCGGCGCATACCCGCCAAAGGAGCTTCGCAACAGATTTTTAGTTGCCGAGGAAAGCAATGCGCAGCTGCTAACCAATGAAATTTTACCCGACGGCATTGAAATAATTCCGCTTCCAGGACACTTCTTTGATATGGTAGGATTTAAAACCAAGGATGACGTAATCTATATTGCTGATTGCTTATCAAGTGAGCAAACGTTAGATAAATACAAAATCGGCGTAATTTATGACGTTAAATCATACCTTGAAACACTTGAAAATATTAAAAATATGAAAGCAAAATACTTTATTCCATCCCACGCCGAAGCAACGGACAATATATCATATCTTGCACAGTACAATATAGACAAGGTAAATGATGTAATAAACAAAATTTTATTACTTTGCAGGGTGCCAATAATATTCGAGTTGCTTTTACAAAAGCTCTTTAACGAATATAACTTACAAATGAGCCTTGACCAATACGCTTTAGTGGGAAGCACAATAAAATCTTATCTTGTTTACTTAAAGGAACAAGGCAAAATAAAAGCCACCATTGAAAATAATCAGCTTTTGTGGCAATCAATAGAGGAATAATATGAAATCAGTACTAATAACAGGCGCATATGGCGGAATGGGCAAGGAAACTGCCAAGGTTTTTTGTAGTATGGGCTACAAGGTTTTCGCGTTAGACATTAAAACCGAAGAGCCAACAGAAAATATCATACCCATTCAGTGCGATATAACCTCAGAAGCATCAATTATAAACGCATTTGAAACGGTAAAAGCTCAAACAAACGAGCTTTATGCTATAATCCATTATGCAGGTATTTATATGCTTGATTCACTTGTTGAAATGGACTTAGAAAACTTCAAAAAAATCTTTGACATCAACGTAAACGGCGTATTTTTAGTAAATAAAATATTCTTACCACTTCTTAAAAAGGATAGCAGAATTTTAATTACCACAAGCGAGCTTGCCCCTCTTGATCCACTCCCATTTACAGGTATTTACGCCATAACAAAAAGCGCTCTTGATAAATATGCATATTCTCTCAGAATGGAGCTTCAGCTCCTTGATATCAAGGTGTCTGTTCTTCGTGCAGGCGCTGTGCAAACAAATATGTTAGGTGCATCAACCACCGCTCTTGATAAATTCTGTAAAAAAACAAAGACCTATTCCTGTAACGCTAAACGCTTTAAAAAGGTAGTGGATAGTGTAGAAGCAAGATGTATTCATCCATCAAAAATCGGTGTTAAATCATTAAGTATTATAAAAAAGAAAAATCCTAAATTTGCATACAAAATCAATCGCAACCCTCTTTTGCTTATGCTTAATATTCTTCCAAAAAGGCTCCAGCTTTTCGCAATTCGACAAATATTAAAGGATAAATAAAATGAAATTATTATTAAGCGCACTTTCAAAATTCATTTTCGGACTTTTATTTGTAGGGCTTTTGCTTTTTATCCCAGCAGGCACAATTCATTTCTATAATGCATGGCTCTTTATAGTCCTGCTTTTTGTACCAATCCTTATTTTAGGCGTAGTCCTCTTTATAAAATCTCCGAAACTTCTTAAAAAGCGACTTAATGCTAAGGAAAAGGAAAAAACTCAAAAATCCGTAGTAGGTATTTCAGCACTCTTATTTTTATTAGGCTTTGTTGTAGCGGGACTTGACTATCGCTTTAAACTATCAACCGTGCCAAAATACGTGGTTATTATAGCATCCGCTATCCTACTTATATCATACGCCCTCTACGGCGAGGTAATGCGAGAAAACGTCTATCTTTCAAGAACAATAGAGGTACAAGAAAACCAAAAGGTTATTGACAAAGGTCTATATAAAATAGTCCGACATCCCATGTACGCAGTAACTATATGGCTCTTTCTTTCAATTCCACTTGTGCTTGGCTCTTGGTATTCCTTGATTTGCTTTATTCCGTATATACCAATTATAGCTATAAGAATAATCAACGAGGAAAAGCTCCTTGAAAAAGAGCTTGAAGGCTACACCGACTACAAAAAGCGCACAAAATACCGTCTTATCCCATTTATATGGTAAAATAAAGGACTGCCGTTAACCGACAGTCCTTTTTTATGCTATCCATTATACAGGATAACGTTACGGAGTAGGAAATTAAGATGTCCTACGAAAAATCGTTACTCCTCATCTTTCTTATTATAAATAAGTGGCATATCGTATTCATGCTCGTAAATTTCCTTCCAAATACGATAGTTTTCCTCTGCCATATAAGCCATATTTTCCTTATATGATGCACCTTCCTTAGGGTAAATTGGCTTCCCTATATGAATAGTATATTCTTGAACGTAATATCCGTTAGGAATAAAGTTTTCACTAATGTCAAAATCCTTAATGCTTGCTCTCAAATCCTCACCTAAAATATCAGAGTCCTTCATTGTGATAAAGCAGGGAAGAACAGGCACATTATTTTTAACCGCAAACTTATAAGCGCCTGGCTTTAAAGGTCTTGGCTTTCTGTAATTCCACCACATAGCCTGCTCAGGATAAAATAGCACAAAATTACCCTTTTTCAAAAGAGTATTTGTAGCATCAGTGAACTTTACCATAGTTTTCATATTTGAGGACAACGGAAGAGTATAGAAGTGCCTCATAAGCTCCCCGAAAAATCCTGGAAATGAGGTATAGTTACCTTCTCTTATAACTCTGTAAAACTTCTGCTTAGGCCATTTTTTGGCAGCATGATACGCCTCTTGAATCGCAAAGCTGTCAAAAGCATTAAAGTGGTTACACGTAACAATCGCACCGCTATTAAGAGATGCCCAATTCTCAGTGCCACGAATATCCTTAATAATCATAATCTTTTTATCAAGAATAGTCTTTAAAAATACCTTCGCCTTCATATGTGCAATTTTTGTTTTTATTTTTGCACCCAAGCTGCGTCTTAAATAGTCAATTTCATCAGGCATAATAGTTCTTGACGGTGGATCGTCCTCAACGTCCTCATCAAATCGACGTTCACTCTCATATTTTTCTATCTTTTTTACAAGCTCAACTCTATACTGTGAACGCTTTTTCTCAAGGATTTTTTGGTAGTTGTCATCACGGGCAATTTCATCAGCCGCCATTTTAGCGAGACTTTTTGCGGACTCCGCGTCTCTTAATCTTTCATTGTCTGTATAAGCGTCAAGCTCATTTACCATATCCTCATAAACAGACGTTTCCTTAGCATAAGCCCAGAATATATCTGCGCCTCTGCAATTAGCGTAATGCCAAGGCTTATTTACCATTATAAAATGAAGCATATAAGCGTCATTATAATCGTAATCATATTCAAGCCCGTCAGTAAGCTCCGTGTTCCATTTTTGGTCAAGATAATATACGTGGTCCTTGCAAATTAAATTCAAATAGTCCTCATCCTGAGTAACAATAAAATTATACTCCCCAAGATGGAAAATAAACTTATCAAGCACCTTATTGTCTCTAAATTGCTTGCAGTTAATAAGCATTAAGCCGGCATTGAAGAAGTTATGTCTTGAAACACCAACAACCTCCTCACAGTAAGTGCCGTAAATATCAAATTGCGCCATTGCTTGCTCATGACAAGCACCAACGTATAAATCTCCAATATCTGTATTGTAAAGCTCACTAATATCGCCTAAAACAACGGTATCGCTGTCAATATAAATAGCCTTATCAATTTCAGGGAACATTTCAGCAATAAAAAATCTATAATAGGTTGTTTTAGAGTAATAGTGCCTTAATGGTAGTTTTTTGTTAAAATCCTTTAAGTAATCGCTAACGTCGCAAAACTCAACAGAGAAGTTATCGTTTTCAAGCTGAGTTACCTTTTCCATCATATCCTTTGGCAAATCTGAATATAAAACTCGTACCTGATACTTAAACTCCTTTGAAGCGTTTTTTATAATTGAATGTAGTGATACTACGGTGTATTTCAAAAAATCATTGTCAACAGCGAAGAAAATAGGAATAATCTGTTCGTTCATTTTTAACCTTTCCTTGAATCATTTGTTTAACCGAGAACATATTACCACAATTATGTAAAAAAATCAATGGAGAGCTTAGCATATTAGGTACACAGTTAATTCTCACGTATCTTGCTTTTGTAGAAATGTACTCTACAAATTGTAGAATGATAAAATACCCTTGATTTTTTTAGTAAAATATAGTATAATATCATCATAAAATCAATGAATTATTGACACATTGCGGCGTTTTTTACAAATGGAGAGCAAAATGAAGGATGTAAGACCAATAATATCAAAAAATTTAACCATGCTTCGCAAGGAAAAGGGACTAACCCAGGCGGAGCTTGCTGAAAAGCTTAATTATTCTGATAAAGCAATATCCCGTTGGGAGCATGGCGACACCTTGCCCGATGTAAATATGCTTTGCGAGCTTTGTGAATTTTACGGCATAACCTTAAATGACCTTATAAGCGAGGATTGTCAAAGCAAAAAGGAAGCTAAGAAGGAATACACCAAGGAGATGAACACGTATAAAATTTGGCGTTCAATATTATCCGTATCAATAGTATGGCTTCTTGCAACTTTAATCTTTACCTATGCACTTGCAACAAGCGGTAATGCAAGGCTTTGGGTTTTATTTGTTTGGGCAGTACCTGTATCAATAGTAGCATTTTACGTGTACGGAAAATCGTTTCTTAACTCTCTGTCGCGCTTTATATTAAGCTCATGTGTTATGTGGACGTTAATCGCATCAATGTTTGTGAGCTTATTCCCTCATGTGTTTTGGCAGCTGTTCTTAATCGGTGTGCCTGTTGAGGTAATAATTTTCTTAACCTATAAAATGAAAAAATATAAATAATCCAAGGAGTATAAATTATGGAAATCGGAGCAAAATTCAAGGTAACAATCAAGGTAGAAGAAAAGGACACAGCAATGAGCCACGGAAGTGGCACACTTGCAGTGTTAGCAACGCCAAGAATGATAGCACTTATGGAAGAAAGTGCTTATAAATGCATTGATAAATATTTAGAGGAAGGTCAATCAAGTGTAGGCACGTACCTTGATGTTAAGCACCTTGCTGCAACACCTGTCGGCATGGAAGTATATGCCGAAAGTGAAGTAACCGAGGTTGACGGCAGAAAAGTAGTGTTTTCAGTAAAAGCATATGATGAAAAAGGACTTATCGGCGAGGGCAAGCACGAAAGATTTGTAGTTTTAAGCGAAAAATTTGTTGCCAAAACATACCAAAAGCTTGATAAATAATTATGCTACTTTACATTTTAGTTATATCCATAGCCACGGTTATTATAATTTTGTCTAACTTTTTCGCATGCGGAAATTTAGAAATAAACAATCTAATTTGGCTAACTATCGACACAGTAACGGGCGTAATTGCCGTTATTGCATGGGACGGATTTATGGCGTTTATAATTCGCAGAGCGCTACCTATGTCTTGGTTTTCTCCAGGTAAAAAAATTTTCAACGTATCTAAAAAGGAAAAGAAATTCTATCAATCCATAAAAATAAAATCATGGAAGGACAAAATTCCCGAGCTTGGCGGATTTACAAGCTTCCATAAAAATGAGCTTTCAAGCTCAAACGATGTAGAATACCTAAAGCGCTTTATTATTGAGTCCAACTACGGAGTTGTAATCCATATTGAAAATGCACTTTTAGGCTTTATGATTTTCTTAATTCCTATGTGTAGCGCGCCATCAATTTGGATTCCGATTTTTGCAGTAAACTTCGTTTTAAGTATGCTGCCTGTGTTTGTTTTACGCTATGTAACTCACACGTTAAATCGCTTATACGAGAAGCAAATTAAGTCAAAATAACAAAAATGCTGACCACAGGGTCAGCATTTTTTACTTTTTATCTTTCGATAAACAAAATTACAGGGTCTAATATATTACACGGTGTATCGAGAACATATTTGCCGTTTTCATGCGTAAAGTTAATTTCCTTGCTTTCGCCGTTAGGCATGAGCTTTTTAATTGCTTTTATTTCATACTTGCAGCAAATTTCCAAGCTGTTAATAGGATCTAAGCCAATATTAAATACCGCACAGAATAAATCCCCATTTTCCATGTCTGCCGCCTTTAAATAAACTTCTTCATCGTTAGGATAGTAAACAGGCAATTCATTTGCCAAATCAACCATATTAAGAAGCTGTTGCTTTCTTGAATAGTTAAGGAATGAAAATGCAGTATCAAGTCTAAATTCCGTAGCAGGAGTGCCGCTAAATATAAATATAGTGCCACCAAGCTCATTTTTATAAATAGTAGAGCCGGGGAATAAATTCTCATAATGCTCATAATCGGTAGTGTTGCACACGTATGAGCTAATTTCTACGTCATCATTAAGTGGCACAAGCTCAAGCATTTCTTGTTGTCTATTAACGCGGCAGCCTGTTGCTAAAATAAGCTCATTTACAGGTATCTTGCCTTTCCACTCTCTTATATCAACACCTAAATACTTACCAAATCCACGCTTTATAAGGTTAAACGCAGTATTGGAAGCAAGCATAACGCCACCCTTTAATATTTCAAGTATCTCATTGTCACTTAAACGAGTGTCAACGTCTCCCTCAAGGCAAACGATGCCGCCGTTTTCACTTGAGAAATACATCGGAATACCAAGCCTTTCAAGAACACAAAGACTCCACCCGTCCCATTCCTCTTTAACTCTGCCATATGTGAAATCAGGAGTTGAAGGCACAAAAATTCTGCATCCGCGCCACTTTAACGTAGGCTGTATTTCTGCAAGCTTTTCATAAAAGCCAAAATTCTTGCTTAAAATCCTTCTGTATGATTTTCCGCTTTCAGGCTCATAGGAAATTAAACGAGTAATCCAATGCTTAGCACCACGAGCACCCTCTAAAATCGTGCCTGTATAATGTGTATGTAAGGACATAGCGCCCGTGCTATATCTGTTTTGGGGACAGGTGTCAGTTTCAGCTAAAAGCACGTCAACCTTACCCTTTAATTTTGCAATCTGTGTTGCAGCTCTATGAAATACACGGCTAAAATTCCTAGCTCCTGCCGAGGTGTAATTTCCATTATTTATTCTGACTACCACAGGATTATTTTCTCCTGCAAGCACAGATGCAATCTCAAAAGCAAACTCCGCATTATTACCGCAACAGCAGTATGAAGCAGGCATCTTAGGATTTATACTGTCAATTCCCGCACGCATAACTCTTGCAGTCTCAACAAGTGAGTTCTTTTGCTCCTCAATAAATATGTCAGTATATCTTTTTGCTCTGTCGCTCTTTTCGTGTACTATCTCCCATAGCTCACGGTCAGTTAATGACGTACCGGCCTTTTTATTAAATCTTTCCATATGCATAGGACAAGCACATCCCTCACCCTTATACCAAATAGTGCGGAAATCGTCATCAACCATAATATGGTCAGGGTTATATGATGTAATAGTTGCCATTACGTTATAAATGTAATCCTTAAATCCATTATCGCATGGACAAACAACTCTTGTTGCAACGCCGTCAGTAAAATTAACGTGTGTTTGGTAAGGAAACATCTCTCCAAGCACCCAACCGTGTCCAACAGAAGCCTGTACTAAAACGCCGTTAGGAATACCCATTTTATCAAGTCTTTCCTTGAATTTTGCATATTTATTGCAAAGAGGAGTAACCTTGTCAGCAGGCGGATTTCCCTCAGGCACAAGTGTCATTTTAAATAAAGCACAGGAGCAAACTCCACTTTCATATTGCTCCTTAATATCCTGACAAATTTCCTCAATATGCTCAGTGTCAGGCTGCATTATCGTGTAAGAATGTAAATGTCTATCCATAAATACCTCTTAGTAACGTATTATTAAATTGATTATATCATTTAACCCAAATTAAATCAACAAAAACATTGACATTGCACCTGAAAAATGTTAAAATTTTTATAGCAAAATTAAGGAGAAAAGAAATGACAGATATTATTTTTTCATTTGATACAGAGGACTTTACCTCATCAAGAGCCGCAGACGGTATTCTATACGAGGCTAACCTCTTTAAGGAAGAAGGCGTTAAGGGATGCTTCTGTGTTGTAGGACTTTTAGCGAAGCACTTAAAGGACTGGGGCAGAGAGGATGTAATCGAAGCACTTTCCCATCATGAGCTTGGTACTCACACCTACGGTCATACACTCCACCCAATGATAAACGAATATACCGATATAGAAAACTTCTACGAAGCACAGGAAGAAACAATAAGACAAGAAACTCTCGCAGTTGACTATATTAAAGAAACGTTTGGTGTTGACCGTGTGCATGCCGCTTGCCCTCCGGGTAACCAAAAATCCTATGTAGCAATGTACGCTTATCATAAGATGGGTATTCCAATCTATGCCGACACCTTCTGCGATACAGAATTTGGCACAGGCTCATACTACTGCAACATCTTCCACCTATACTATACCTTTGGTATCGAATGGTTTTTAAGAGATGCCACCGAGGAAGACATTAAAAAGGTGTTAGACGACCTTGCAAAGCGCGAGGTAGCAATTATCTATACCCACCCGAATATGATTATTAAAAATGACTTCTGGGACGCAGTAAACTACCATAAGGAAAACCTAGTGCCATTTGGTCAGTGGAAGCAAATTGAGGACTTGCCTGAGGAAATTACACAAACAGTCCTCAAAAACATGCGCGTCCTTGTAAGAATGATAAAAAATGACCCGCGCTTCAATATTACTACGTATTCCGAGTTTGCAAAGAAGCTTGAAGCTGAGGGCGAAAGAGTAGTAGAGGAAGAGCATATTCCTGAAATTTATGCACAACTAAAGGAAAGACTTTTCCCACTTCAATCCCCAATGTCATTATCTCTTGCAGATATTATGCTTGCATGCCGTGACTTCCTTTTAGGCAAGGAAGAGCATAAATGCTCCGACGTTTTCGGGTTTTTATCAAATCCTTACGAAATAGAAAAGGAAATTACCTTAACCAAGGAAGAAATCATTTTTGCTTGCTCACAAATTAAGGATAACGAATTCTTACCTGAGAAAATCAAGGTTGGCAACACCTATATAGGACCAACTGACTGGCTATACGCTGCACTTGAAATTCTTCAAGGCAACGACACAGTAGTAGTATTGCCAAAAGCACAGCTACCATGCCTTGACTGTATGCCTGAGGTTCGTGATAGCAACTTCAAGGGCACTTGGCAGCATTCCGACTCCTTTGAGGATAACTACCTCTCCGACAGACTCCGCTACCAATCCTACACAATGCGCTTCCGTAAGGATAGCCGTAGAATGTAAAAAATATGCACCCAACTGCTTACGGCAGACGGGTGCATTTTTTTACTTTAAAGCAGAAAATAAAAATGAAAAGATGTACGATAAAATTCTGCAAAATGAATGAGAAAACGCCACTAAATGACAGAATATGTAAAATGTCAATAAAATAAATGTGAAATTTTGTAGAAAAATAAATTTAAAAAAGTCTTGCAATAATTAGCAAACTGTGTTATAATTCATATGCATTTGGAAAATAATGTAAAATCAAAATGAAAAATATTATGCAAAAGGAGAACGAGATGGAAATCAACGCAAAAATTTTAATTGCTGATGAAAATAATCAAGCAAGACACGCAACAAAGGACGCACTTTTAAGAAAGGGTTATCGCAATATCGATGAGGCAACAAACGGCGAGGAAGCGCTTGTTAAAATCAATAGAAATCATCCCGACATAGTTATTACAGATATATGGTTATCTAAGCTAGACGGTATAGGACTAATCCGTAACTGTAAAGGCATAAATTTTGAGCCTGATATGGCACCTACATTCATTATGGCGTCAATGGTATCCTCACAAACGTTATTTGTTGATGCAACTAATGCAGGAGCAAGCTTATGCTTAATGAAGCCATTTGATATAAATAGCTTATGTGAGCATATAGACACACTTTACCGCAACAGAATTTCAAATAGCGGTAACATACAAGCGCAAAGCGTTGATATGGAATCACAGGTAACGAAGGTAATACACCAAATCGGAGTTCCTGCACATATTAAGGGATATCAATACCTACGTACAGCAATACTTATGACAATTTCTGATAATGAAATAATAAATTCAGTAACAAAAATTCTTTATCCGTCCGTAGCTAAAAAGTACGCTACAACCACCTCAAGAGTTGAAAGAGCAATCCGCCACGCTATTGAAGTAGCATGGGATAGAGGAGACGTGGATACGCTAAATTCCTATTTCGGCTACACAATCCAAAACAATAGAGGTAAGCCAACAAACTCTGAGTTTATTGCAATGATTGCAGATAATCTTAGATTAAAATACAAGCTTTATTGAAGAAAAAACTACTTTACCAAAACGGTAGAGTAGTTTCTTTATTTTATATCAAATATTAAAAATACTTGATATGCAGATACTTTTATGTTACTATTATGATACAAGGAAAATTTAGTTAAGGAGAAATAATTATGAAAAAATTCCTTTTAATGAGTATAATGGTATTCGTTCTTCTTAGCGTATTTGCAATTTCTGCATTTGCTGAGGACATTATCGTTTCAAAAACAGAAAGTGAGGAATACGGAACAGTAATTCAGTTATCAGCCGATCCGGGACTTGATGATGCAAAGAACTACGTATCTACACTTAACAAAATCAATGACGGCGGAACAGATAAGGAAGCGCTTTGTATCTTAACTGACGGTACATATTTCTACGTTTTCCCATCATCCTATATCGTTAACGAAATCAAGGATAGCAAAAACTACGGTAGATTTGACCTTTATGCCGGAACAGAGGAAAATCCCGGTCTTGCTCAAGCGATGGCTGAATTCAACTCAGCTAATGGAACAGAATACTATGAGGCATATTCAATAAACGGTAGCGGTGCAGCTAAGCGCCTTGATCCATTAGTTCGCTTTGAATTTACAAGCGACGTAACCTTTATTCATGGAGACTATTGCTGCTTACGTAAATATCCAAATCTAGTAGAGGTTAAATTTAATCATTCTGTTGATATTTCAAAGGCAAACGATCTTTTCTTATACAGCTCAAAGCTAAAAAAGGTTGTTGGTTTTGAAAAAGTAAACAGCGAGTCAATAAGCACAGGAATTTTTAACGGCTGCTCAGCGTTAGAAAGCGTTAAGCTTCCAACTGATATTGTAAGAATTACAAGCTCAATGTTCCGTGGCTGCGGTAAGGTAAGAATTGAAAACCTTTCAGAATGTACAAAGCTTACAACAATAGGCGAAGCAGCATTCAGAGATAGCGCAACACTTGTATTTACATTGCCTGATTCCGTTACAACACTTGAAAAAGAAGCATTTAGAGCAGCATTAAAAAGCGGAGGCTCATTTACTATTAACGAAACCTCTCAGCTTCAAACAATAGGCGTTGATGCATTCCATGACTGTCGTAACCTAGGACCAACACTTTATATTCCATCAACAGTAACAAGCATACAATCAGGAGCGTTCACTCAAGCATACGGCCTTGCAGAGCTTGCGAACTTTGAAAATTGCCAAATTACCGAGCTTGCTGACAATACGTTTAAAAGTGCCACAGGATTAAAGAGTATAAAAATTCCTGAAACTGTAACAACCATAGGCAGTGCGTTTGTAAGTACAGAAAAGCTTGCTTTGGTGTACATTCCTAAAAAAGCTACGTCAATTTCAGATGCATTTACAGGTAGCCAACCTTCAAAGGCAATGTATATTTACACAGGTAATGACACAAGCGTTTTCGCAGACTGTACAAGACTTGCAGGCGCTAATGTGATTAAGGCAAGTGACTATGACGCAAGCTCCTCATACACAGGAGTAACTCTTGTTACAGACTATAGCCATTGCGATGTGTACTATAACGGCATACATAAGAATAACGTAATCACTCCTATCGTTACTACCTATCTTGTTGAAATTCAAAAGATTAGTACGTGTGTAGAATGTGGATTTGAAAAGTCTGTTGGCACAATTCCGGCTCTCTTTATCTGCGACGGCTATTCAATTCCTGAGGACGGAAGAACCGAGCTGGTTGTAGGCTTCTCAATAAAAAATGAAGCTATAAAAGAGTATGAAGCATTAGCAAAGAAGACTATTGAATTCGGTGCATTTGCTGCACTTCAAAAAAATCTTAACGATAACTATATTTTTGATGAAAACGGAAAAACAATAGAGAATGCAGTTGCTGCGAAAATTGAAGGCGACAAATACGGTATGTTTGAACTTAAAATTTCAGGTTTTACTGATGAACACAAAAATATCAAGCTTGCAATGGGTGCATACGTTATAACATCAGTTGAATCAACAGAAACAGACGGCGATTCAACAGAAAAAAAAACAGCGGAGTACTTCTATTTACAGCCATCATTACCAAACAACGGCGATAAATACCACTTCGTATCATATAGCGACGTGCTAAATGCACCTGAAAACTAAAAAATAAAAGGACACTTCATCACAAAAGTGTCCTTTTTAGTGTAGACAGAGGATAGTGCATGTCCGAAATTTTGAAATAAGCAAAAGCATCGGAAGGGTTCGATTCCCGTACGGATAGAAAACAAAAAGCACTCCAAATGGAGTGCTTTCAGTTTTGTATGAGCCAAAGGTAATGTAAATCGAAAAACTATTTGTAAAGTTAGAAATTAAACATTTTCAGCATTGACGGAATGTGCATAAATGAGCCATCAATACGATATAAAAGCTCGTTATCGCTTTCTTTTGGTGTAAGTGGTATTTCCTTTAATGCTATTTCAATCTCATTTTCTTGAAGGTTAGACTTTATTGCAATTTCTTTAATGGACACAAATTTATCAAAATCGTTAATTGTCAAATCATAAATGGCATATAAAACACGCATTACATTTGGTTTTAGTAGCTTTTCCATACTTAAAGCAATTCGATATTGCTCCACCATATTTGGTGATGTATAGCTACCATTGTGAGAAAAATATATTCCATTACCACAACGGACAGTGTTTCCATAAGGTAAAGAACAAGCAGAATATCCCCACTTTTTAGGCTCGTTGTTTGCATAGTCTTCGTTAAATTCATACGGAAGATTATTTGCAAATCCCTCACTTGCTATTCCGTCGTGCAATAGAGTTGCCAACCTAAAGGAATTTTCAAAAACCTCATTCGAGGTCAAGGAAGAAAGCATATTTTTTATTCTTAAAATTGTGTCTGTTTTGCTTTCTATCGTTTCACAACCGAGCAAGGAGTTAACAGTAACCCCGAAAAACTTGGCGATTTCAGGCAAAAGCTGAATATCAGGACAACAAATTGAAGCTTCCCATTTGCTAACAGATTGATTTGTAACTCCCAAAGCATTCGCTAATGCTTCTTGTGTTATACCTCTTTCTTTTCTTAAAAATGCTATTTGTTCATTTATCTTCATTTTTCAAAATCCTTTCATTGTTCTTGTAGCTACAATTAAATTATACAGGACTTTTGAAGCAAATACAATGACGCATTTGTTTGATACGTAAAATTTTTTCCAACTTGGTGTTGGAATTTGCTAATTAACAAAACATTCTTTACTTTTATTTCGCAGAATGCTATAATAGTATATAACAAATTGTACGGAGGAATGGAGACAGGGGACGGTTCTTTGTCTCCAAGATAAGTAAACGTGCATTGTACTTTATGGGAGGCTCGCAAGCGAGCTATTTTCGCCCGACCTCACGCTGGCAAGCCGACATCGGTCTTGGTCGAAAATGCGAACCCAATTCAAAACGCAAGCGTTTTGAGTGTGTCGATTCCCAGTACGGGGATAATAAACAAAAAAGACAGGTACAAAACCTGTCTTTTTGTTTATGACCCGTACGGGAATCGAACCCATGTTACAGCCGTGAAAGGGCCGTGTCTTAACCGCTTGACCAACGGGCCAGATAAATGGTGGCGGAAATGGGATTTGAACCTATGACCTGCCGGGTATGAACCGGATGCTCTAGCCTCTGAGCTATTCCGCCATTTACTCGCTCAACGCTTGACTATTATAGCACAAGAGTATCTGCTTGTCAAGAGGTTTTTTCAAAAAAATCAAAAAAATTTTTAGTGTCTAAAAACCTAATAAAATTGGCAACAAAAAATACAAATTTTATTGCAAAAATCATACGAAAATGGTATACTTAAATCACAATATTTTATATTTAAGGAGACAAAACTATGTCAAGCTACGTAACAAAGAAAACTTTAGGAGATACCGAATGGTTTGAGCATGACCGCTTTGGTATGTTCATTCACTGGGGACTTTATGCAATGCCTGCCCGCAACGAATGGATTAAGCATATCGAGTGCCAAACTGATGAAATATATGATAAATATTTCAAATACTTCAACCCTGATATGTACGACCCAAAAGCATGGGCAAAAATGGCTAAAGCCGCAGGCATGAAGTACGCTGTATTAACAACAAAGCACCATGAGGGCTTCTGCATGTTTGATACAAAATACACAGACTACAAATGCACAAACACACCTGCAGGCAGAGACCTTGTAAGAGAATATGTTGATGCATTCAGAGCAGAGGGCATTAGAATCGGCTTCTATTACTCACTTATTGACTGGCATCACCCTGATTTTACAGTTGACCCAATCCATCCAAGAAGAAACGATAAAAATGCCGAAGCTCTTAACGAAGGCAGAGATATGAAGAGATACGCTAAGTATATGCGTGACCAAGTAGAGGAGCTTTTAACTAACTACGGCAAAATTGACATTCTTTGGTTTGACTTCTCATACTCAGCGCCAAATCCACAATATCCTAACCTTAAAGGTAAGGGCAAGGATGACTGGGAAGCAGAGGAGCTTATCGCACTTGCAAGAAAGCTTCAACCGGGCATCATAATTGACAATAGAACAGAATTAGAGCAGGACATTTGGACTCCTGAGCAATACCAACCACTTGAATGGGTGAAGCATGCTGAAACAGGCGAGCTTGTAACCTGGGAAGCATGTCAAACATTCTCAGGCTCATGGGGATATCACCGCGATGAATCAACATGGAAATCCCCTGAAATGCTTATCAATATGCTTGTAAACACAGTTTGTATCGGTGGTAACCTCTTAATGAACGTAGGACCAACCGCCCGTGGCTATCTTGATTACAGAGCAGAAAAAGCACTCGGCGTTTATGCAGACTGGATGAAGTATAACGGCCGTTCAATCTACGGATGCACAATGGCGGAACCGGAATTTACAGCACCAAGAGGAACAAGACTTACTCAAAGCGTTGATGGTAAGCGTCTCTATATCCACTTAGTTGAATATCCATACGAATTCCTTGAATTTAGAGGACTTGCAGACAAGATTGACTATGCTCAATTCTTACACGATGGAAGCGAAGTATTATACACAATCGGCTCAATCGACCACTTTAGCGAAGCAAGAACACAAAGTGCTGACTTAGTAGCATTTAAAATTCCAATCGTTAAGCCAAATACAGTAGTACCTGTTATTGAGGTATTCTTAAAGTGAAAAGAAACGAAATAAATATTCGTGATCCCTTTATTTTAACACATAACGGCAAATACTATATGTACGGCACAAGAGCCGTAAACACATGGGATGTAATCCCACCAACACCTCAAGGCTTTGACGTGTACATAAGCACCGACCTTGAAAATTGGAGCGAACCAAAGGAAATATTTGCACCCTATGATGGATTTTGGGGCAAAACTCAGTTTTGGGCACCCGAGGTACATAAGCATAACGGCAAATTTTACATGCTTGCATCCTTTGCAAGAAACGATGGCTACCAAAGAGGTACAGGCATCTTTGAGTGTGATACCCCTGATGGCACTTTTATAGACATCGTAGGCGGAGCAATTACACCAAATGACTGGGAATGCCTTGATGGTACACTCTACGTTGAAAATGATACACCATACATCGTGTTTTGCCACGAATGGACACAAATCAAAAACGGAGAGGTTTGCGCTCTTGAGCTTACCAAGGACCTAAAACAAGCAGTAGGCGAGCCAATCACGCTTTGGTCAGCAGGAAATGCACCTTGGGCGGATGATATCCGTGGCAACGGCTCATATGTAACCGATGGACCATACCTTATTAAAAAGCAAAACGGAAACCTTCTTTGCATTTGGTCTTCATTTAGTAAAGGCGAATATGTAGAAGCCATTTCCCGTAGCTCAAACGGAAGCATAAAAGGCAAATGGACAATAGATAATAATCTCCTTTACGAAAAAAACGGCGGACACGGAATGATTTTCACCGATCTAAACGGCAACGGCAATTTCGTTTACCACTCTCCAAACGAAACACCAAACGAGCGCCCATTCTATTTACCAATAGATATAGAAAAACTATAAAACAAAAATCGTACTTGATTTCAAGAACGATTTTTTTATTGACACAATAATTATTTATATGATAAATATATTATGTTGGAAAAATCAAACACCAACGTAGATTTAATATGCTATAATCTAGCCAACAAAAAAGGAGGATAAAACAATGACACAACCTGAACTCATAATGCTTGTAGGAATACCCGCAAGCGGCAAAAGCACGTTAACAAACGAATATCAGTCAAAGGGATATGTTATTTTATCCTCTGATGAAATTCGTTATCAAATCGCTAAAGAAAACGGCTGGGAGCCATACGATCAAGATAAATTGGGCGAAATAAACGGCATGGTTTTTGAATATATAAGAAAAACCGCATCCACACTTTTAAAGGACGGCAAAAATGTAGTTTTAGATGCTACTAACTTAGGCAGAAAAAAGAGAAAAAATCTTTTATCTCATTTAAACCGTACTCATTGCAAAAAAATATGCGTATTTTTTATAATTCATAAGGATATATGCATAGCGCGTAATAAAAATAGAGAAGGCTATGCAAGAGTCCCTGATGACTCTATGGAAACAATGCTTCGTAATTTTGAAGCCCCATATTATTGGGAGGGATGGGATGAAATAATTCCTATTATAAATGATACACCATATCAATTCCCAATGGAAGAAACAAAAAGCTTTAATCAAGATAACCCACATCACACAAAAACACTTTTTGAGCATATGGATAGCGCATATCAGTACGGTGTTGAAAATAACTATCCCGACTATATTTTAAAGGTATTGTCCTACCACGATATCGGTAAGTATTACACAAAATCCTTTACTAACCGCCGTGGCGACCCAACGGAAATTGCCCACTATTATGGACACGAAAACTACGGTGCATATATC
This sequence comes from Eubacteriales bacterium, assembly GCA_045632345.1. GTDB lineage: Bacteria > Bacillota > Clostridia > Oscillospirales > CAG-272 > RGIG2000. The sequence continues at coordinate 284,190 of JAZQWM010000027.1, forward strand.
TATTTAACAGAAATGTGCTGCGGCAAGGAACTAACAAAAGAAGAATTTGACCAAATATTATACGAAGCAAATCTAATCAACTGTCATATGCGTCCATTATCCGTATGGCGTGATTCAGAAAGCGCAAAAAAGCACGATAAGGAGCTTTTCGGCGAAAAATTTATTGAAGAAATTATAATGATAAATAATGCAGACAGATTTGCTCACTAAGAAAGGAGTAAACAATGAACGTAAACTCAGTAATATGTAAATACATAAACGAGCATCCAAACGATTGGTATGAATCACTTCACAAGGACTACGGCATAAGAATAAAAAGGAAGGCCCCTTAGCAATCTTTAGCTACAATGTAGAATGTGATTTCAGAGACCCAATAGTTCAAGAATCCCGCGGAATAATAATAGACTACGAAAAGGTAGAGGTAGTATGCTGGCCATTTAGAAAATTCGGTAACTATACAGAATGCTACGCCGACCCAATAGATTGGAATAACGCAGTAGTTCTTGAAAAGGTAGATGGCTCAATAATAAAGCTTTGGTTTAATAAAATAACCAACGCGTGGCAGTTTTCCACCAACGGAATGATAAACGCCGATAATGCCACCACAGATGCTTTCAGCAACATAGCCTATGGCTCAGTAATACGCCAAGCCGGATATCCCGTTTGATAAGCTTGATAAGGACTCAACCTATATATTTGAGCTTGTAAGCCCGCAAACAAGAGTTGTAGTTAAGTATGATGAAATAGCATTATATCACTTAGGTACAAGAAACAATATAACAGGCGAGGAAAGAAACGAGGACATAGGCATAAAGAAGCCAAAATCCTACAAAATAAATTCCTTAGATGATTGCATAAAGGCGGCAGTTGAGCTTAACAAGGGATGCGAGTCCGATGATGAAATAGCCAACGAGGGCTTTGTTGTAGTTGATAAAAATTGGAACAGAGTTAAGGTAAAGTCCCCGGACTATATAATGATGCACCGTCTAAAGCATAACGACGGTATATCTAAAAAGGATGCAATAACAACACTTTTATACATAAAGAGCGACGTTGAAAAAATCTGCAAGTCCAACCCACTCTTAGTCCATATCTTTAAATACTACGATTATAAGCTTTCCGAGCTTAACTATCAAGCTAACCAAATGGCAGCATTATCACGTAGCCTTTATAACGAATACTCTAACGACAGAGCAGCAGTTGCCAAAATAATAAAGCCTCATAAGCTTGCATTCATCGGCTTCAAAGCACTTGAACCAACCTAACAGGCGAGGAAATATTAAACGGCGCTCCAATAGAAAAGCTTATAAAGCTCATTCCCGACTATGTCCCTGAGGACCTAAACGACCTATTCACAAAATAAAACAAGCCGACTTGGAAACCCAAGTCGGCTTTAAAATTTTCGTTATTTTTCTTGAAAGCAAGCAATTAGCTTTAAGACAACCTCTTTTTGTTCTGCTGATAAATCACTTATATCAATAAACATTTTTTCGGAAGCAGAAACTAAATAATCAACACTAACCTTGAAAATTCTTGACATTTCCACTAAATTTGATAAGGAAGGAGCAGTAAGCGACATTTCCCAGGAATTAACCGCACTTCGTGAAATACCTAATTTATTTGCTAAATCTGTTTGTGTAAGACCTGATTTATCTCTTAAATATCTTATTCTATCAGCGAAATTGTATATCATTTTTATTCTCCCACCTATATAATATCAATATAATTTTAACCTAAACTGATGTATTTATATTTATCACTATTGACAATTAACACTTGATAAATTAATTATGCTGAGCTATAATTGAAATGGTGTTAAATTTATTTGTAATAAAAACATAACTATTTATATTCCATTGACATCAAACATTATTTATAGTAAAATATAATTACTACCTGTTTTAGAGTAAACCAAAGGAGAAAAAATGAAGAAAATTAAAAAGAAAAAAGATAAGCTATCGTTTAAAATGGTTTTAAAGGACTGCGCTTACGCTATGAAAATGGTAGTGGGAACATCTCCAATAGCATTTTTACTTCGCTTTTTGCTTGAAATTGTGAATACAGTTTCCGGCTTTATAGTAGGAACGTATGCTGTGCGATTCATAATTAACTCATTTGAAACTGGACTTGATTTTAAAACAGTAGCGCTTAGTGCTATTGTTATGATAGCCGTGCCACTAGGACTTCAGCTTATAATCAATCCTCTTATAACCATTGTGGAGGATATAGCCTTTATTAAGGTAGATAAAAAGGTTTTAACAAAGCTTTATGATAAATGCACTAATGTAGAGCTTGCTTGCTTTGAAAACCCTGAATTTTACGATAAATATGTAAAAGCAACCAACGAAATTACATGGCGTATGTGGAATTTAACGTGGACAGTTACCAACCTTTTTGGCGCTATTCTTGGTATGATACTTTACGGCTCCCTCTTGTTTACTATGGATTTTGTGTTTATTATATTTGCTATTTTACCGCTTTTTGGCACATTTATAAAGAGAAAAGCAAATGTTTTATGGCATAAGCATACAACCGAGGATAGAGAACACCACCGCCGTGCGCAGTACGCCCAAAGAGTATTTTATTCAGGCGAATATGCAAAGGAGCTTCGTTTAAGCAATGCAAGAGAGTTTTTGCTTAAACGCTATGAAATGGCATCTGACGGCAGAGTAGATGTTGTTGAAAAATACGGCAAAAAGGAAATGCTTTTAGAGCTTGCCCATACAGGACTCCAAACTATTATCACAAACCCTCTTGCAATAGCATATGCAATCTTTCGTACCATAGTTGCAGGAACTTTAGGTGTAGGCGATTGCGCAGTTGTTATAAATTCCGTGTCGAGCTTGACAGGCACATTTACTCAAATAACAGATAGATACTTTAAAGCCCACGAGCATGCGCTATTCTTTGAGGACTTCCGTGGCTTTATGGAATATGAGCCAAAAATGAAGGACAAGGAAGATGCTATATCCCCAAGCATTGGCAAAATTAACCTTCATAATGTTTCATTTAAGTATGAAGGTAGCGATAATCTAGTTTTAAAAAATATTTCCATGGAAATTGGCAAAAACGAAAAGATTGCTCTTGTAGGTCATAACGGGGCAGGCAAAAGCACCCTTGTTAAATTATTGCTAAGACTATATGACCCCACAGAGGGACAAATATCTCTTGATGGAACACCTCTTGAAGATTTAAAGCTTGATGAATACCGCGCTATGTTCAGCGTTGTTTTCCAAGACTTTAAAACAATATCATTACCCGTTGCCGAAAATGTTTTAATGCGCCCAAGAGAAGAGGGCGACGATGAAAAAATCATTCAAGCCCTTAAAAATAGCGGAGCGTACGAGCGCATAATGGAGCTTCCAAACGGCATTGAAACTATGCTTACTAAGGAGTTTGACAAGGACGGAGCAGTTTTATCCGTAGGACAAGCGCAAAAGGTAGCTATTGCCCATGCATTTGTTAAAAATGCACCATTTATTATCCTTGATGAACCGTCAAGCGCCCTTGACCCTGTTGCCGAAAATGAAATGTATAATAATATGATGAAGGCAGGAGAGGGCAAAGCCATGATTTTCATATCTCACCGCCTGTCAAGTGCCGTTTCTGCCGACAGAATTTATATGCTTGAACAAGGCGAAATTGTTGAAAGCGGAACACATACCGAGCTTATGAGCTTAAACGGCAAATATGCCGATATGTTTAAAAAGCAAGCCAAAAATTATGTTGATTTAGAGGATGAGGAGGGAAGCGACAATGAGTGATACAAAAGATAAGGTAACATTCTCTCAGTCCTTAAAGAATAATAAATTTATTTTAAAAACCGCTTTTAAGTCAGCTCCCGGACTTTGCATAATGCGTCTTGTTATGGGATTTATAACAGGACTTAATCACGGTATAACCGTGCTTTTAACAAGCGAAATTCTTAACGCCCTTGACCGAAAGGAAAGCTTTAACGAAATTCTTTTGAAAATCGGTATAATGGCAATTTATTTTGCAGCTTATCAACTGTTTTATTCTTGGCACTGGAAACAATATAATCCAAAGCACAAGCTCCGTTTTATAAGAGATTTACATAAGAGATTTTTTGTAAAAGCATCAGAAATTGACTTGTCATCCTACGATAGCCCTGAATTTTATAACGACTATGTTTATTCAATGCAAACCTGCGATAAAAGCATTATGAACACAGTAGATACTCTTGCGGAAATTATAAGATGCTTAGTTGCTTCTATATCGGTTTTCAGCGTTGTTGTAAATGTAGATCCTATTGTAGCTATTGTTATTCTTGGATTTTCAATTCTTGCGATGATAATTCACATAATCGAAAACGGTATTTGGTATAAATACGAAAAGCTATTTTCTAAAATATGGGGTAAGGATTGGTATATTAGCAGATTTTTCTCCCTTGCAGACTACGCTAAGGAAATTCGCCTTACAAGAATTAGTGAAAATATGAAAAATGAGCTTGAAAAGAACATTCTTGAAAAGCGCAGACTTACAATTAAGCAACAAAAGGAGTTTTTGTTACTTAATATAATTGGCACAGTTCTTAATGTAGCTGAAAATCTGTTTATCATTCTGTTTATGTCATATCATTTAATGGTAACAGTCGAAATTTTAATAGGCGGCTTTGCTATTGCAATAATGTCTGCCAATAAAATGCGCCATTTGTTTTCAGAGCTTCAATGGAGACTTACTCAGATAAACAAGCAATCGATTTTTGCCGATAAGGTAAGAAAATTCCTTGAAACTGAAAGTAAAATCATATCAGGCGACCGCACTCTTGACACCTTTGAGTCCATAGAGTTTAAAAATGTTACCTTTGCTTATCAAATTAAGGATGAAAAGGAAGGCAGCGAGGAAACGAAGACCGTATATGCTTTGAAAAATGTTAGCTTTAAGATAAATAAAGGCGATAGAATTGCTTTGGTTGGATATAACGGAGCAGGAAAAACCACCATAACGAAGCTTATGATGCGACTTTATGATGTAACAGAGGGCGAAATTTTAATAAACGGAATAAACATCAAGGAATACCGCCTTGATATGCTTCGTGAAAAAATAGGAGCAGTTTTCCAGGACTATAAGGTTTTTGCCGCAACAGTAGCCGAAAATGTATTAGCCGATGTTTACACACCCGAAAAGGAGCAAACCGTGCTTGAAGCCTTGAAGGATAGCACCTTTGATGAAAAGCTTGAAGCATTGCCAAACGGCATAGATACAGAGCTTACAAAGGAGTTCTATAAAGAGGGCACAGAGCTTTCAGGCGGAGAAAACCAAAAGATTGCAATAGCAAGAGTTTTCGCTCATAATAACGAGCTTATAGTAATGGATGAGCCGTCCAGCGCCCTTGACCCTATTGCAGAATATAACTTAAACTTAGGCATTGACAAAAATGCCAAAGGCAAAACAGTTGTATTTATCACCCACCGCCTTTCAACAACACGACATGTAGATATGATTTATATGCTTGAAAACGGACAAATCATAGAAAGTGGAAGCCACGATGATCTTATAGCATCAAACGGAAAATATGCTACAATGTTCAATCTCCAAGCATCTAAATACAAAACACAAACTACATAAAAACACCGCCTTGGCTCAGCCAAGGCGTTTTCTTTGTATTGATTTTTATTATTAATCGTGCTATAATTCATATATAAAATTTGCTTTGGAGTACAAGATGAACAAAAAGAAAATAGATGTAAAAAACACTGTAACAAAATTTTTTGTTTACATATGTGCGTTTTTAATTATGTTATTTAGTTTAAAAGAAATAAAGACACTTATAAACTTGGTTTATTCGGACAGTGTAAATATCAATATATGGCTACGAACAATTATTATGGTAGTTGTCGTTTGGTTTTGTTTTATGTTTTCCATAATTATACACGAAGCAGGGCATTTAGTTTTCGGTCTGATATCGGGATATAAGTTTTGCTCTTTCCGTATTTCTAAATTTATCATATTAAAAGAAAATGAAAAACTCAAATTTAAAAGAATCAAAATAGCGGGAACAGGCGGTCAATGTCTTATGTGCCCGCCCCAATTAAAAGACGGTAAAATGCCCGTAGTGTTATACAATTTAGGCGGAGTTATTTTCAATTTAATTTTCGGTTTTGTATTTTTATTTACATACAAATTTATTGATAACCCTATAATTTCATTAGCATTTTTATTATCGTTTATACTCAATATGATATTTTTGCTTTCAAACGGAATACCAATGCGTTTAATAGTGAATAACGACGGATACAACGCACTGCATTTAGGCAAAGATGAAGATGCAATGAAAGCGCTTTGGATTCAACTAAAAGTAAACGAATTGCAAACAAACGGTATAAGATTAAAAGATATGCCAAAAGAATTATTTATTATGCCAACCGACGAGAAAATGCAAAATAGTATGATATCAACAGTAGGCGTGTTTTGTGCCAATCGTTTAATTGATGAAAGTAATTTTGAAGAAGCATACAACGCAATAAACCACTTGCTTTCACTTGATAACGGTATAACTCCAATTCATAAATATCTTTTGCTTTGCGATAAAATTTATCTTGACCTTGTTTACCGTAATCAAAAAGATGAAATTCAAAACTTGTTAAGTAACGAATTAAAAAACTTTATGAAATCAATGAAAAAATATCCTTCTATCTTGCGTACAGAATATGCCATAGCATTGCTATACGAAAACAACGTGGAAAAAGCCAACAATATCAAAAAAGAATTTGATAAAATTTCAAAGAACTACCCATATCAAATTGATATAGACTCTGAAAAAGAACTTATCTTATTATGTGACCAAATAAAGTAAAACATCGCCTTTTAATAGGCGATGTTTTACTTTATTTCAAAACCTCAATAATGGCCTCATAAACTCTATCCATAGAGTCAAGCTCCATTGTTTCCTTTGGAGTGTGTAAATCGTGTACGTTACAACCAACGGAAATAGCAACAAAGTTTTCAATGGCGCCGGAAATTAAACCGCATTCAAGTCCTGCATGAATTAGAGTAGCCTCAGGCTTCTTTCCTGCAACCTTGTAAAACGCATTTTGATAATCAGTAACAAGCTTTGAGTCCTTATCACTTGCCCAACCGGGATATCTTTCGTGATGTAATGTAGTAGCGCCAATTTCCTGTGCCAATACATCAAGCTCATTTGTAGAGCCATTTAATCCATCATCATGATATGAACGGGAAGAGAAGCAAATATCAATAGAGTCATCATTTGTTCTGATTCTTGCTAAATTTCTTGAAATTTCAGGTAAAATAGGTGGCGCCTCTCTGAATTTTAAAATCGCATTTGGAATAGAAAGCACCTTCAAAATTCTGTCTGTGTCCTCATAGCTTGTTTGTCTATCCGCCTTTGCATATTCAAATTTAATAAATAAACCGCTATCCTCATCAGCCTTTACAATTCCGTTAGCCTTATATGCGCCCTCAATTAAACAAGCAAGCATATAACATTCCTCTAATTTATTTTCAGGTACAATAACAGCCTCACATTCTCTTGGAATAGCATTATCCTTATCTCCGCCGTGAATATAAGCAATTCCAACCTTAGACATTCTTGCAATATCCTTAATAACATTACCCATAATCACATTTGAGTTAAGTCTGTTTTTGTTAATATCCTCTCCCGAGTGTCCACCACAAAGACCGCCAATGGTAATCTTAATGCCGTCAAAATCTCCTTTTTTAAATGTAACAGGAATATTTAACTCAGTTCTAACGCCACCGCAACAGCCGATAATAACAGTATCTTCTTCAGCAGAGTCAAGATTTATCATTCTCTTTGATTCTATCTTACTATAATCAAACTTTGAAGCGCCAACAAGACCAATTTCCTCACTTGATGTAAATAAGCACTCAACCATAGGAGTTGAAATTGTGTTATCACTAAGCACCGCCATCATAATAGCAACACCAAATCCATCATCCGCACCAAGGGTAGTGCCATCAGCTCTTAAAATGTTGCCCTCTTGTATTAGCTTAATGGGATCCTTTGCAAAATCGTGCACAGTAGCCACATTCTTTTCAGCCACCATATCTGTATGTGCTTGAAGCATAATGCTTTCATCATTTTCTCTGCCAGCGCTTGCTTTTTTAATAATAAGCACATTGTCCGCGCTATCCTTATACCACTCTAAGCCAAGCGATTTCGCAAAATCAACTAAATAGTTAGCAATTTCCTTTTCATTTCCGGAAGCACGAGGAATTTTAGAAATTTCCTCAAAATATTTAAAAGGCGCTTCGTTTTTTACGCCCTTAATAACCTCTAACATAAAAATACCTCACAAAATAATTTATAAAACTATTTTATCACTACTTTATTGAAAAGTAAACAATAATATGCTAAAATATCTATATAAATTTCAAGGAGATAATTATGAAGCAAATATATAATCCATATTTACCACTTTACGAGCATATTCCTGATGGCGAGCCTCACGTTTTCGGCGACAGAGTATATATCTACGGCTCACATGATAAAGAAGACGGCGAATTCTTCTGTATGCTTGACTATGTTACATACTCCGCGCCTGTAAACGACCTAACCGACTGGCGTTACGAGGGCGTAATTTATAGCGCAAAGCAAGACCCAAATTACGAAAACCACCCATATATGTACGCTCCCGACGTAGTTAGAGGTAACGACGGTCGTTACTACCTATATTACTCGCTAGCAGGTGGCACCAAAACAAAATCATGGGCAAGCTGGATAATGAGCGTAGCCGTATGCGATACGCCTTGCGGTAAATTTGAATTTTTAGGCAACGTTCAATATAAGGACGGCACCATAGTAAAGGACTTTTTAATGTTTGACCCTGGCGTATTTAACGATAACGGCAGAATTATTATGTACTACGGCTTTAATAGCTTCGCTAACGAATTACCTCTTGAAGAACAAGGACCGTTCCACGATAAAACAATGGAAGAAATTCTTGCAAACCCATATGTGTCCGCATACGTTGAGCTTGAGGACGATATGATAACCGTAAAGTATAAGCCACGCCAGCTTCTTCCTGATAAGACAAAGGGCACGTCATTTGAGGGACATACCTTCTTTGAGGCAAGCTCGATGCGTAAATTCGGCGACACGTACTATTTTATCTACTCCCCAAGAGAATGTAACCACGAAATTTGCTATGCAACAAGCAAATATCCGGATAAGGACTTTGTTTTCGGCGGCACACTTATTTCAAACGGCGATATCGAATTAAATGGCAGACTTCCAAAGGACAGAGTAGCAAGAACAGGCAACAACCACGGAAGCATTGAATACATAAACGGAGAATACTACATTTTCTACCATCGCCAAACCCACAAAAATGATTTTTCACGCCAAGCCTGTGCAGAAAAAATCAAAATGGAAAAGGACGGTAGCTTCAAGCAGGTTGAAATTACCACAAGCGGCTTAAATAACGGACCTCTAAAAGCGGAAGGCACGTATCCTGCCGTTATCTGCTGTAACCTTACAAACGGCAATATGCCTCACGATGAATGCCACGATATCTATCCTCACATCACAAATAAGGGCGAGGACAGATACATTGCCGAAATTGAAAGCGGCAACCTTATCGGCTATAAATATTTTGATTTCCAAAACGTTAATAAAATCGGCGTAGAGTACCGTAACGGCTACAAAACACCAAACGGCAGCCTAACAATCAAGCTCTCCGAAAATGGCAAAAAAATCGCCCAAATCAGCCTAAACCCTAACGAAGATTGGATAAAAGCCGAAACAAATGTAAATATACCAAATGGCACGTATCCTCTTTTCTTTATCTATGAGGGGGACGGCGCAATAGAATTAAAGGAAATTTATTTCATATGAAAAACACAACGCTATGCTATATAGAAAACGATGGCAAATATCTCTTAATCCACAGAGGAAACAAGAAAAATGACGGCAGCCAAGGCAAATATATGGGAGTAGGCGGACACTTTGAGGAAAAGGAAAGCCCATACGATTGCGCTATCCGTGAGGCAAAGGAAGAAACAGGACTTGATATTATCCCTAAATACCGTGCCATAGTTACCTTCGTTTCCGATAAATACGAAACTGAGCAAATGCACCTTTTCACCGCCACAGAGTTTTCAGGCGATCTGACTCAAACCGATGAAGGCGACCTTCATTGGATAGATAAAAAGGAAATTTATAATCTTCCAATGTGGGAGGGCGACTCCGTTTTCCTTAACCTTCTCGAAAAACGAAATGATTTCTTCGCATTAAAGCTCTGCTATGATGGCGAAACTCTAACCGATGTTTATCTAGACAACGTAAAGCAATAACAAAAAAGCAAGTGTCGGACACTTGCTTTTTTTGTATTAGTTATCATCACATCTTTCAATAGAATGTATAAAAGCATTTTCTCTCATAATTCTATCAAGCTGAGTAGAGGAAAGCTCCTTATCTGTATTTAGTGTTGCGCTGTATGTAATATTGTCGCCATCACGCTTGATATTCAAATGATTAAACCTGTCAACACCGAAAATTTCCTTAACTCTCTTATTTGCTCCTTCTGTCTGTATAAATACAATGTTAACAGAGAAGTGCTTAACAGTTTTAAAAGGCTTAACCTTTAAATGGAATAATAATTGAAGACCAATCATTATAGCAGTAGCGCCAATAGCAACTATATAAAGCCTACCGCCACATGCCATACCAACGCCTGCCGTTGCCCAAACACCTGCCGCCGTTGTAAGTCCCTTGATTTCTTGCTTTCTGTAAATAATAATACCTGCACCAAGGAAGCCCACACCGGAAACAATCTGCGCCGCAACTCTTGCAGTATCAGCATTAGGTCCAAAACCGTGAATACTTACTATCATAAGAAGACAAGCACCAACAGATACTAAAGTATGTGTTCTTATTCCTGCCTCTTTAAATCTCTTTTTTCTTTCAAGACCTATGCAAAATCCAAGCACGGCAGAAAGCAGAATATCAATCAAAAGATATGATTGTGAAATTATATTTTCTAACATATTAAGCTCCAATTCAAGTGATATATAACCTTTATACCATATTATTCGTAAAAAGTCAATAAGTTAATTTTATATATAATATTGCAAATTTTTCTTATATATGCTAAAATTACATTATAATCGTAAAAAGTGAGATAATATATGGAAAAGATAATAGTAAGTGCGTGCATTTTAGGTGTTCCTTGCCGTTATGACGGTAAATCCAAGCCTGAAAACGAGGTAATCGCATTAAAGGATAGATATGAGCTAATCCCTGTTTGCGCAGAGGTTTTAGGAGGGTTACCAACACCGCGTATAGGTGCAGAAATAGTAGGCGATAGAGTTATCCGTAGCGACGGAATAGACGTAACGTACGAATACCACAAAGGAGCTAACGAGGTTTTAAAAATAGCCAAAGAAAACGGATGCAAAATTGCAATTTTAAAATCTAAAAGCCCATCCTGCGGCAAAGGACAAATATACGATGGCACCTATACAAGAACGTTAATTAACGGTAACGGAGTTTTAACCGACTTACTTCTAAAAAATAACATAAAGGTTTATACTGAAACGGAGATAGATAAATTATGAAAATTATAGCAACAGATTTTGACGGTACACTTAGCTATAACGGAAAAATCAGTGATGAAGATAAGGCTGCAATCCATAAATTCAGAGAAGCAGGCAACAAATTTGGTATTGTAACAGGCAGAGATGTGGACCTTGCCCAATGGATTAAACCTGAAAACGGACTTGAATTTGACTATCTTATCTGTTGTACAGGAGCCGTTATTAGAAACGGAGAGGGCGAAATTATATATCAGAAAAAAGGCGAAATGGGAGATTTCATTTACGACCTTATTGACAAAGCGAAGGAGCTTGGCGCATACGGCTTTTCCGCAAGCGATATTTTTCTAAAATGCGCTATTGATATTAAGGGCAAAATCCCAATGCAAATTGATGCACTCAAAGAATTTACACAAATCAATACAGGCTTTACCAGTGAGGAAAATGCACAAAGGTTTATTGATTATGCAAATGAAAAATACAGCGATAAGCTCAGCGCGTTTAGAAACGGTAGTTCAGTAGATATTCCACCTGTCAACACATCCAAGGTAACAGGCGTTTACGAATATGCAAAAATGTTTGATAACCCTGAAATTTACGCAGTAGGCGATAATATCAATGACCTTGCAATGATTAAGGAATTTTGTGGCTTTGCCGTATCTAATGCAAAAGAAGAGGTTAAAAAAGCCGCAGACCATCAATGCAACAGAATTGCAGATATGATTGAATTTATAATGAATAACTAACGGAGAGAAATAAAATGAGTGCAAGAGATAAATTTATTGAAATATACAAATCAAAAATTAAAAGAGAGGGCGCAGATAAGCTTTTAGACTTTATTTGCTCGCTTTCCTCTGACTTTTTCACCGCCCCTGCAAGCGCAAGATATCATAGTGCATACGCAGGCGGACTTTGTGAGCATTCAATCAACGTTTATGAATGCTTAGTAGCATATCTTGATAGACCGGCAGCAAAGGAAAAGTACGGACTTAATTATAGCGAGGAAACAATCGCCATTGTCTCACTTTTACACGACCTTTGTAAAATGAACGTTTATAAGCCTGGCTTTAGAAACGTTAAAAATGACCAGGGAGTGTGGGAAAAAGTGCCAACCTTTGAGTTTGACGACAAGCTTCCATACGGACATGGCGAAAAAAGCGTATATATGATTACTCCATTTATGAAGCTCACACGCGAGGAAGCATTTGCTATTCGCTATCATATGGGCTTTTCCGGCGCTGGTACACCTCAGGAAATGAATAACGTAAGCAAAGCGTACGAAATGTTCCCACTTGCATTTGCTTTATCCACCGCTGACATGGAAGCTACATATTATCTTGAAAAGGAAAATAAGTAACCAAATTATTTGAAATGTGAATGTCAATAGCTATTTGTAATTTTTTCTTTAAAAAAATCAAGTTTGTGCAACTCATCCAAAAATAGATTTTGTGAATTGTTGAAATTGAACAACTCGCGAGGATAACAATTTATAAAATTTGCGATTTCATCAATTCTTTTTTGTGAAATTTCTTCAAATTCTGTACCTTTAGGTAAAAATCTACGAATAAAAGCGTTTTGATTTTCGTTACTACCTCTTTCATATGATGAATATGGATGACAGTAATAAAATTGAGTACGCTTTTTATTTTTGTAAAGTATTGAATTTTCCATTTCTTCACAATATGCAAATTCGCTTCCGTTATCTACTGTTATTGTTTTAAATATTTGTGGGAAAAACTTTTTGTATTTTCTTTCAAGTTTATTTAGGAACAAAACAACAGATAACGCGGTTTTATCTTTTGCCTTATAAATAATTTCAAATCGTGTCATTCTTTCAGTTAAAACAAATAAAACTTCGCCTTTTTTCCTTTTACCAATAACAGTATCTAATTCCCAATGACCGAATTCTCTACGTTCTTCAATGTAATTCGGTCTTTTTTCAATAGATGTACCTGCAGGCGCTTTTTTTATTCTAACTTTTCTATATTTCTTTTTTTGATTGCCTTTTCTTAATAAATCTTTATTCGTAACATTTAAAAATAAGCCTTTATCTATGTAAGAATAAAGAGTAACACGGCAAATATTTGTCTTAAAGTTCAAATTTTCATGCCGTATCATACCGATAATAGCTCCCGGCGAATATTTTTCTTTTATCTTAGTTTCAACAAAATTGATAAAATCATAGTCATTACCTAATTTTAATTGTGCGCCTTTAGATGTCAATTCATAATCTGTTTTCATCTGTGCCTTATCGCAGCTATATTTTTTTGTTTCAGTCCAATCACTATTTTTATGCATATAAAAGCCTTTGCGCAACTCATAATAAATAGCATTTAAAGTAAAACCTAATGTATCAGATATTACTTTTACAGGAATTTTATTATTATACATGCTTTCAATCTTTAATCTATCTGTATATGTAATTCTTTTATAAGATTTCATTTTCATCACTCCTTTTTTATAACAATGAGCATTAGACGCCACCTTGAATAATACGAGCGCGCGCTGTCGCGCGCGTTCAAGGTGGCGTACACAACATAACACGAAAATCGTGTTTTATAAGTGAAATTACAATTTTAAAAAACGGCTAAACCGCTAATTCGCTTGGTTTAAGCCGTTTTTTTGTTTTAAAATTAGTTAAATTCACAAATCTGTGTATGCCAAAAAAACGACCGTCTCCGCCCGTTTCAAAAATTTTCAATTTTGGTGGTTATTATGTAATTATCTCTCCTGTTAATTCATCTATTCTGTAACCAAAATCTACGCTTTTCAAAACACGGCTATTGTTTTCATCATATATATCATCAAACAAAACAAATTTGATAACAAACTGCTCAAATTCTGCACAAATCTCATCTTCGCTTATCTCATCTTTAAAACAACTTGGTATGCCACGGCTATAAACTATCTTTTCATCTGTCTTTGTAATGTACTTTAGAATGTAATCAAGGTATTTGCCTTTTTTTAGAGCAACGGAATTTATTTCCTCAAAATCACATCTTCCGAAACGCTCTTCAAAAAATGTGCATGGATGAGTAGTAATAACCTTATGCTTACGGCTTGAATAATCTTTCTTTTCATAGATTTTACCAACCATAGCACCCCCAGGCACATATAAAAGGGCGTGGAAATGCAATCTTTGATTTTCTTCGCCATATTCCCATATACCCATTACTTTCCAACCTTTGCGCACAGATAAATTGCTCAGACACTTGCGCAAGGACTTTTTAAAGCTTTCATCTGTATGCTTTTTATCATCAAAAGTGAATGTTACGAAATAATTCCATTTGTTTAAATATGCTTTTCTACGAAATAATTTCTTTCGCGCAGCTATATTAGCACTCTTACGTCTAAAACCCTCATCTACAATTTTATCAAGCAACTTTTCTATATGCACCGTCTTTGAAAGCTCAGCACGAACATATTCTTGTTGTTTCTTATAAGATAAACCCTGTTTGACTGCTTGTAAATAAAGCTCTTCAAACAATTTTTCAACATCATCAACATTTTTAGTAGTTTTATTTTTGTCAAATTTACGTTCTTTCATAGGTTGATGTTCAAAGGCAACGTAATTGCTACCGTCGTTATAAATTGTACAATACATTTTCATATCTCCTTATTTTAAAGGCGTGGAAAGATGGAAAATTAAAATTTCCCACGTCCCACACACAATATTGAGTGTGGAAAATGGAAAACTCATTGAGTTTCCCACATACCCACACTTTAAAATTTTCCAACATTGAAAATGGAAAAGTCCCAAAGTAAGCATTTACCCATAGTTAAACAGGACTTTCCCACATCCAACATTGAAAAATTTTCTGCTACTACTTTCCGCAAACTAAAGCAAAGCTACGCGCTTTGTCTAATTTATATATGATTATTTTATTATTTTTTGATTTTTTTAAAAAAGGTATTGATTTTTATGTAAAAATGATTTATAATAGGTACACACAAAGCGAGTGGTAAATACCATGTACGCACCGTGTATTCAAGCTGACTTTAAATAGTCGGCTCTTTTTTATTTCCTTTTTCTAACACCTCTTTTAACAACATGTTTATCAACTTTTATGAAATCGTCATCATCAAGAGAAAATAAAGGCTTTTCATCAAAAACGCCATTACCTTTACCTAATGTTAATTTTTGTTTAGTAATTCTATTCTTACCATATAAAGAATTATATACTCCTGTTTCCTTAGGTAACTGTCTGTATTTTTTTAATGCTAAATACCTTTTATCTTTCTTTTTCTTTTCATCTAATGATGTCAATTTAGCTACTTTAACATTAACACCATTATCTGATACTACTACATAGCGCCTTCGTGGCTTTTTATCAAAATCAATAAACCTTGTTTTACCATAATAAACATTACCTTCGTTATTTTTTCTTTGCTTCATTTACATCCTTTCCCACCTGTTAAAACAGGTAATTTTTTATTTTAATTATCGAAGCAACCCCATTTTACCATATCATTGTAAAAATAGGAATTTTGAAGCTTCATTTCTTCCTCTGTTTGTCGTACGTCTTGATAGCAAATAAAATCGTATAAGCCAACGCCAGATTTTAACGCCATATTTTCAAATAAGTCATTGAAACAATCACTTGCGAAACGCTCCATATATGTTTTCTTGGATGATAATTTATAATCATGCTTAATAGTTTCACCGTCTAAAGAGCCTTTAAGAATTTCGCAGCTTAAGTCAAAATAACCAAATCTATTTGTAAGCTTATCATAACGGTTTTCAGTCCAAGAAACAAAATTATTAAGTAAATATACTAATAATGTGTTATCCCCTCTTAAATTGCGCATTTCACGATAAAAGCCATTTATTTGTGGGAATATAACATCATGGAAAAAGTTATCAAAAAATAGTCCCCGGTATAAAACCTTTCTTTCGCTTGATTCTGCAATATTTATTATAGAACACAAATCGCGCGCGTCCGCTCCCCAGCTCTCAGGGCGTTGTTCATCCGTAATAATTCTTACAAATGGGAAAAAGCCGACAGTAGCACGATGGCGAATCATTTTTAAGGTTGTGTTAAACAAATCATTATTTTGGTTAGTCTCTACGTCTTTCTTTTTGTTTTCGCGGTTTTCAAGGTTGTTTTTTCGCTCTTTTCCTATTTCCGTTAAAACTACTACACCAAATTCAAAAGCATTTGAATTTTGGTTGTTCTCAATCATCTTTTTACCAAGTCTAAACATATCATAGTCAAAAATATGTGCATACCTTGAACTTAAATATGATTGTTCGGGCGTTTTATGGAAAAAGTCCGTGTTCCACATAGGAAAATAACCATTATCCATACAAATATCCTCTCTCACAGACATATTACCAAATAATAAAGAGCTTTCAACAATATAAATTAAATAGGCTTGTGCATATTCAATTAAAACCTCATGCAAGGTACTTATTTTTAAATCATCATCATAAATCATAGGATATTTATTATAATCATATCCCCAAATTTTATCAATAGATGGATTGTTTCTAAAACGATACAATTTTTTCAAAACATATATTTTTGCGCTTGCTAAATTGTACACAGAATGATAATTAAAGGCTCTTTTTAAATCATCTTCAAACCTCAACCAAGGGAAATTAGGAAATTTTAAAGAATCCTTTTGTAATATTTCAAGCGCTTTATGCTTGAATATTACAGAGCTTGAAAGAGCCATATCAACCGCCATTGTTGTTTTCTTTGCGCCCATTGTACCACAACACATTGTTACAAGTGGTTGTGAGTTAATAAAACCTCTGTTTTTCATTTCGTTATGTTCAAGAATTGAATAAGCTATTTTTTTCATAATTTTAGTGATTATAATATATAAAATTACTACCCAGGCTAAAACATTAACCGACAAAAGCATTATAAGTAAATCAGCGCCAAGCTTTACAAGAACATCACCAAACAAAGCAAAACTAAATGATGATACAAAATAAAAATACAAAGTAAGAGCACCTAAACACAAAGAAAAGAAATTCATATTTGTTAACCAAATTATAACAAACCACTTGATATATTTTCTATGATCCATTACAAAATCAATAAATGATTTTAACCAATTCCACGCAGCTATAATTTTTGGCTCAATTTTAGCCTTAAAATATGTAAGTTGCTTTGTGTCTTTATATCTATCTTCTTCATCCCCGGCGTATAAATACATATTTTTAATAATTTTAACTAAATGAATAAAAATAGGGATAAATAAAGAAGCAAGCGCAACAAAAATAAACGCGCCCTCAGACACGTACAAACAATATATTTTAAAGTTTTCTACGTCCCAAAAATACATACCGAAAAAATCAAATTTACGGATAAGAGCCTCAATATCATATGCAACTACTTTTGATAAATCAATATTAGTTGCACTTGAAATATTAGTAGGTACTTCTTTAGACATATATATAGTCAAAAAATAATACTTGATACTTTCGCAAAAATCAATGATATTATGAAACAATCTTTCCCACGATAGAGAATACACAAAAACAGCTAAATTAAACGAAACAAGCAAAACAGACAAACAAATATAATGCTTATAATCAACATTTCTAAGCCTATTAAAAACCGCTCTCAAACTCATTATTTACTACCTCTAAATACTATTAAACGTAAAAAATGCGTAACCAACTATAAAAGCTACTGCTAAATAACAACTAATCTCTAATGCATATAATAAAAACTTTTTCATTTTATCTATCCACCTTTTTTTCAAAACCTAAAAATAATAATATATTTTTAATATCCTCTTGTAAAAATAATAAATTAGGTGATGAATTTACAATTTTAATTTTTAAATTAGGATAATTATTGTTCACTTTTTCAGCTTCAAAAATATAATATATATTACCATTCTCAAATTCTTCTTCATATAAAAGAAAGCTAACATAAAACAAAGATGTAAAAACCTTATAACCAACAGCATTTTTAAAACAATAAATTTTAACAAATTCATCTGCTAATTTAAACTTATCAAATATCTTTTCTAAAATTTCTTTCATTATCAAATACCCCAGCTTGTATAATTTTTTCAACTATTCTTTTAATCATCAATGGTGGTACACTCATACCACATATATATCCTACTGATACATTCATAAAATCATAATCTTGTGGAAATGTAGAAGCGTTAACAATGCTTTCATCACTCAATAATGTTTTTAATTCAAAATCAAACATATTTCCGTGATTCGTTGTAATTGTTGGTAAAACCTCATAAGGATATAAAATTACATTGTTAAAATATGTGGCTTTCATTGTATTAGATTGATTATAAAGGCGATTCCAAGCAAATTGCATTTTCTTTTCGCCAGGCTTGACCTCATTAAGAACAGTTAACATTTTAGGCGTTAATTCGCGCCCTTGTCCGCGCCGTATTTCGCTATATGTAATGTGATTATAGTTATATTTAAAATCAATCAAATTCAAATCAAAATCAAGCCTTGTGGCAATAAAGAAAACTCTATGCCTTTTTTGTGGAACGCCCATATCTTCACTTTTGAAAATTTTAAAAATAAAGGAATAACCTATATTTTTAAATCTCTCAGATATTTTTAAAACATAATCCCAGGCGTTGCCTTGCATTAAGCCGACAACATTTTCCATAATTACAACCTTTGGCTTTAGCTTGTCCACCGTCTCTAAGAACACAAATGGTAAATCATCAAGAATTTGTGTTTTTTGACCCTCACGGTATTCATTTTCAACTCCCCAGCTATCTTCACGCTTACCACTAATTGAAAATGGTGTACATGGTGGAGAGCCATCTAAAATATCAAGGTTATATAATTCTTTCGGTAAATCATCACGCTTATTAAATTCTCTTAAATCTTCAAGATAATTGAATTTAGGATGATGATTTTTAACATATACCTTATTTGAACGCTTATCAATTTCCACGCAGCCAAGCACATCACACCCGGCTAATTTATATCCCATTGTAGAGCCACCGCCACAGGCAAAGCAAGAGAATACTTTTAAGCCGTTTTTCTTTTGTGGATAATCTTTAAAATGCCAATACCAATCATTAGATTTTTTTGGCAGTAAACTTTCTTTTATACTGTCATTAGGCAGTAAATCAATTAAAGATAATTGCATTTTTACACCTCAAAAATTTTAGGTAATCTTACATTTCTATATGAATCGTGAACAGAAAGGGTTTTATTAAAACCATAATCTTTTAAAAATTGAATACATTTTTCAAAAGATTTAAAATTTTTGTTATAAATAATGCCTATATCATTAAAACAAAAAATCAAATTAAATTTACCATTTTTTAATTTTGAAATTTGAGCAAAATTATTTACTTTACAAAACCTCAGATACAAAACACTTGATAATTCATGAGAAATATCATCATAATAGATATTACTACCTAATTCTTTTCGTATGTAGTTAAAATGCTTAGTAAAATCATAACTTTGATGTGTCATAATAAACCTTTCTGCATTAAAGCTTCTTCAAAATATTGCGCGTTTCTTTTTGCCATTTTGCCACTCCAAAAGATACCATTTCCTTGTGGCTTTCTTTCGCATTGATAGAATGTTGTTTTGTGCTTTATAATTTGTCCGTTATACTCACTTAGTACATTTTTGATTTTTGCTTTTATTTCGTGCTTTTCCTCACAGTAAGGGCAATACATATTAGCCATTTTCAATCACTCCTTTGTATTTTAGACGTGGATAAAAAATTGCATTAAATACCGAATCGCCTAGTTGTTGGAAAACATAATCAAAATTTACAGCGTCATACAAAAAAGCTTTAAAACAATCACTATGCTTAAAAACATCCTTACGTGATAATCTATATGTTTTTACCTCACAAAATTTCCAATCTTCTCTTGCTAAAATAAATATAAATTCATTCACATCAGGATATAATCTAAAATCAAATACTTTTTTAAAATCAAGCAATTTATCACACATTTTTCTTTACCTCACACTTGTAAAAAATTTGCAGGCTCTCCCCGGCATAAGAGCCACAGGAAACACAAATATCGGGAATTAAAACATTAATCATTTTTTAACTCCTTTATCAAATTACCTAAAGCATACTTGCCTTTATACTTGAATTTTGATATATAAAAATGTGTTTTATAATTTGCTTTTAAATACTCAACTGCTTTAATAAAACTATTAAATGTTAAGTATTCAAAATGATAAAAACCAATATCGCATATGTGTAATTTATAAGAACTTGACTTTGTTTTCTTAATTGAAACATAAATAGAACTATCCGATGATTTAAAACAAACTTCATCTAAATTTTTATAAATACCACCATAAATAACGCCTAAATGCTTATATAAAACTCTTGAAACATATGTACTATTCATAAATTACCTCGAAAATTTAACTTTTTTAATATTTGCTATTGACATTTTTAAAATTTAGTATATAATAATATCAAGATTTCAACCAATGCCTGTACTTTGTTTACAGGAACACGATGGAAACGTCACTCGGGTTGAAATCTTTTTTTATTTTTATATTTTTTATTAAATTTTTTAATTGCAATTTTGTCCATTTTATGCAATTTCCAAAAACCCTCAGGTTTTTCTTTTATGGTAGTGTCACTATGCCATCTAGGAACACTAAATCTCGAAGGCTTTTTATTTTTTGATTTATTTGAATTAACTCTATTTGGATTTAAGTACATTTCCACAGTTGGTTCACCAAAAAAGGTTTTTGCATGAGTAATAACATTAACTTTTGCTTTATGACCTCGTTTAGCAGAAACATATACAACGTGTGTATCACCTCTTGGACTAATCACATCAGGATGTGTACTAATTCTAAATTCGTTTTTCTTTAAATACTTTTTATTTGATATATTTATCACCTCTTATTTTTATTTGATGGCACTCGCAGCCATCTTTTTTATTTGACATTTTTTGGTTTTAGTGCTATAATCTATAAAAACACTATTTTAGGGGGATATATGGAAAACAACGATTTAATTTGTCCTATTTGTGGCGAACCTACAAGAGTTTACATGGGGAATGCACGTAAGGACCGTCTTTGTGGTAAACACGCAGATATGTTTAAAAAAGGGGAAATAGAACAATGTGAAAAATGTTCTAAATGGAAAATCACAGGTAAACCTTGCAAATGTGAAAGTGCAAAGGAAACAAAAGAAAGTAAAACAACGAGCAACACAGAAGAATTGACTTGTATTATTTGTGGTAAGAATTCCAACGGAAAAGATATTTGTAAATCTTGTTATATCGAAACAATGAATGCACAAGATGATCTAGACAAAAATAAGAAACCGTGGGAATTAAAAGATTATTATTATAATCTTAGAGCTTTTATTGGTAGATTAAAAAACTATGATGAAGCTATTTCAAATTTACCAAAACTATATGCTATTGCATGGTTGTTAAAAAAATTACATAATGACGAGCAATTAACTGATGTTGTTAATAAAGATGTTATTTTTTTAAAAAAGCAATTAGAAAAAATTAAAAATTTAAGATTTAATGAACAACAACAACAAAACGATAAAACAATAATAGCAGTTGCTAATATCGAAAAAAATCGTGCTTCCGACGGACATATATGTAAATCAGAAGGCGAAGTAATCATTGATGATATATTATATGAATTCAAAATATGTCACGCTTATGGGTTAAAAGTTAAAGAAATTCCATCAACACAAGAAAGAACAGTAATAGCAGATTGGTTTATTCCAATAAGTGGAACTAAAGGAATATACATTGAATATTGGGGAATGGATAAGCAAGACTATCAAGACAACAAAGAAGAAAAATTAAAACTATATGAAAAATATAATGATAAAGTCAAACTTATCCAAATAGAAAAAAACGATATAAAAGACAGACAAAATTTGAAAACAAACTTATACCAACAATTAATTGATTTAGGATGGAACGATAACAATTAAATATTAAGGCCCACTCACTAAAGAGTGAGCCTTTTTGTTAATTCCATTTTTTTCTAATCAAATCAAATGGTTGATTACCTGTTTTTTCAAAATATTCTATCGCAGCTTTTTTACCTCTCTTATGACCTAAAGCATAAGCAATTCCAGATTTGTACCCAAACTCACCTTTAGTTGCTCTAGTATTATCAATGCCACTAAATGCATCACTAAAGCCACTTGAATAACAATGTTTTGGACTGCCAAATTTCAAACCAAACTTACCACAAGCAACATCACGATTAGCATGATATTGATACTTTTCTTCAGCTGTATATTTCTTTTTAAATTTTTTCATCTTAAATACCTCTCACATTTTAATTTTTTTGTTTATCTACAAAATATCTGTGCACCGATATATGTATTTAATAGAGTTTTAAAAAGTTTATAATCTATCTTGTAGATATAAACCATTATTAAAAATTTGGCTCAACAAGTGCATGTCTTTTAAGAAAACTTGCAGTATCCTTGCCACCAAATTTAACCGCATCTTTATAAATCTTTTTTCTTTTTAGCCATAATTTTACCTCACTTTACTTCTAAAATATTGTAATGAACTTTATATTTCATATGATTAGGTATACCCTTGTTATACCTTTGAGCTATTTTTGTAGCTCCTTGCTTGGAATATTGCCAACAATCAGCTTTATTTTTTGACCAATAATCTAAAGTTTTAGTTCTTTTGAAAGTAACACCATCTTTAGTGGTCTTAATTACATAATATTTTTTAGCCACAAAATCACCTACCTTTTATAAATTTTCTAAATAGCAATAAGCTTCATAAAGGAAATTATATCTTCTTTCATACTGCTTAGAGCTTAGATTTTTTTGTTTCATTACTTTGGCTTTTTCTTTATTAGAGAACACGCCAACGCAATATAATAATTCTTTCTTTGGTACACCTTGCTTTAATTTCTTATGTACCCAGGCTTTAGCGCCTTTCATAAAACCACCTATCTTCTTTTATATTTCTTTTTTGATGTCATAAAATAGAAAGCCAACAAGAATATAACAACAAGACCGCAAGAGCCGACAATAACACCTAAGCTATTTTTAATTTGTGTTTTATCATTTTCATTTGTCGCAGCGTTATATCCGTTGTCATATTCTGCCTTTAATACGTCTGCATATTCCTCAGACGCTAAATAAATGTTCTTTCCCTCAGCTTGTCCTATCTGCTTTTCAAGTAGTAACATTTCCGGAAGCTCTGTTTCCTTGAAATTATTTATACCGTCCGTATATCCTGTGGTATATTGTGATTTATATTCTTCTGTACTCTTAAATTCGGTTACACCGTCTATTTTGCCTTGTGCAATTCCATCTTCATATGTAGGCGCATTTTTTTCTGCTAACCAATTTTGATAACAATTCCATATATCATCAGCGTTAGTATCATCAGATACAAAATAGTAAATGTATGATGAATCACTCCAATAACCTAAATCAACTCCTCTTTTAACTGCATTTGATAATTCAAGTGATGAATTAATATTATGTGTTTCAATAAAAGTTTGCCAATTTTCACAATTTAACAACCCCCATATATAAAAACTACAATCACTTCCATAAACGTAAAAAGAACAGAAAGACAGTTCATAACCCAAGGTGCTGTTAAAATCATATTCTATAGAAGAATAAAAATAAAAAGAAGAGCTATCAATATTAGTTAAATCAATATCACTAATATCAAAATAGTTACTTGCAGAACTGCTAAATGCAAAAATGCATACGCTTAAGATTATCAATGAAAAAATCAAAATAAATTTCTTTTTCATGTATATACCTACTTTCTTTTCTTATATTTATTAGTAAAATAATTTACAACAAATAGAGCAATAACAAGACCAATTATTGAATATAAAATTGCAAAAATGGTTGATGTATCAACCGTGTTTTCCGCGCCATCTGTGAAACCGTCTGTATATCCTCTTTCATAACCGCTATCTAAACAAGCTTCTTTTATGGTTGATATTTCTTCGCCATTTCTAAAATCAGCTTGTCCATCTGCCCATCCTTTGTTATACATTTTCTTTTCAGCGTCGCTATAAGCGTTATCGTATCCGCCTTGATACCCCGCTTTAACTCCGTCCGTGTATTGTTCTGCTAACTTATCTTCATATTCTTTTGAGCCTTTAAATGAATCAACAGCTTGCTCAGCTCCGTTATTATAAATATCAAGCTTTAAATTTTCAAAATCTTCGCTTTTTAAATAACTGTCAATAGCTTCTGCTTTATAACTGTCAATTTCCTCTTGTGATGGTGCGCCATCAAGTAAACCGTCTTCATATCCTTGATTGTAATGTATATCACTACCAACTTGACAACATCCGTTTTCTTGATGTGAACTATCATAATTAGCACCATAATCATCAGGCGTTAAAGCAAAAGAACTTATAGCAAGAGATAAACACAAAAGAATAGTTATAAAAATACATAAAATTTTATTTTTCATTCTTTTTTTCCTTTCGTTTATTTCGTTTAAAAATACTTACAATTTTTAAAATAAGAATTGCAGATAAAATAATTAAAATTATTTTTAATGCTTTTTCTAAATTTCCAAGCATACCATCAAGAAAACCATCAATTTTAATATGTGGCTTTTCCTTTGGATTCCAAGCGTCAGCTACAAAATTTGATGGAGAACGCCCAATAGGAAAAACTGTCAATGTTTCAACTCCGTTTTCATTAACATCCTTAAATGAAACGCTTATAGTATCAAAATTTCTTATGACTTCAGTATTGAATACATAAGAATTACATACCTTTTCTATGCCTGTTATGTTGTTTATAACATTAGCGTCATATGAACGATATGTAGTTGTATCGTAGCGCAAAATAAACCATGTACAGTCTTTATATTTTTCGCTATTTACCCTACAAGAAAAACAAGAATTACAGTTACCATTATTACATTTAACATCATATGTATCAATTAAATATTTTTTAGAAAAATCAACAACAGATTTAGAATTTAAGTCATTCAAATCAATTTGTTGAAAATGCTTAAAAACAATTTTTTCTCCTGTCAAAACCTCGTAATAATCATTATTCCAAAATTTTTCCCAGGCATTACAAAGCTCATAAGTATATAATTTATGTGATGTCATTTCAACATTAAATGTTTCATTATGATAATGATTGCGCCCAATGGGACTAAACAAATCATCATTCCAATTATGCGCTTCAATATATGCTAAGATTTCTTCTCCAAATACGGAAGTTTTTTCAAATGTTGTTACATCATCCGCATAGAAAACCATTTTAATTGGCTTGCTTGCTTCATCTGTGGTAGGACCAACAGTGTCAGGGAAAAGTTGTAAATTAGGACTATCAGACCATTTATAGCAAGCATAATGATAAAGAGTATTTATTTCATTATTATCGCTATTACCTTTCCAATAAATATAGTCTTTTAAAGCTTCTATGTTAGCAGAATTATGATAATAATCATAAATAAAATCATTTCGTGGAAAATATTGATTATATAAAACGGAATACTTAAAATCATTATTTTTAATATTAACCCAACCATTATAAAATTCATCTCTTACATCTTTATCATCTACCACTAAACAATTTTGAGTATAAGATGTGTACCACTCTAAATTCATAGAATAAATACTACCATATAGTTTTAACAACTCATTTGAAACAGGAAAATATATAGATTGAATATCTGTATATTTTTCTTCGCCCTCTGTATCAACCCTATAAAATGTATGGAAAGCATCCATTTCAAGCGTTGTTAAATCTTCAAAAGAGCAGTTTATATAACCGCTTTTATCTGTAAAAAATTCAAACTCTTTTCCAGCTATAAAATATGTAGCGTTACTATCATTAGGAAACATTATTTCAAAATCTGCCATTCTATAATAACGGCTTAAATCATTCGCAGCTATAAAATCAAAATTTACTTGATACTTTAAAATTAAAGCGTTTGTATAATTTGATGTTTCTGCCGTACTGCCGTATGTATCAATTAAAGATATATCACGCTTAATATAATCGTTCTTAGAATTGTCATTTTCACTTGTATAAAATGCTAAGCTTAATTTATCTAATTCCGTATTTCGCACGATTGTTTCCATAGATGGATTGTATATGTAAAAAAACAATTCTTTGTTTTTCTCTACGTCTTGACTTTCCATAGCAGATATAAAATAAAGCTTATCATCATCTTTATTTTTAGTGTAATCATCAACATTCAAGTGTTTACCATATACAAATTCAAAATCATACTCAATACTTGTTGTAGATAAATCTTGATATGATATATCACTTTCCTTAGCGAAAACGCCTAAAGGAAAAATTGATAAAAGCATTATTAAACAGAAAAATATACTTAAAAATCTTTTCAAAATAACACCTCTTTCTAAAAAAACCGAGCAAATTTATTATTCACTCGGTTTCTTTTTATAAATTACTTATTGTCAAATACATAGAAAGAGCCAGCTTCGTCATCCTTTACAAGAACAGGCTTAAACTTAGCGTTTACTTCTACATCTTCCTCTATAACAATTATAAGAGTATAAGTAGTTGATTCAGTAACTGTAAAAGTTTCTGGCTTATCGTTATCAAGAATAACCGAAGCATTAGAAGAAGATAACACTAAATAATATGTATCATCATCAAGCCCCTTTACTCCATCACAAGAAAGAGTATATTCGCCAGGTTCTAAAGTGATATTTGTTTGAACAATAAATTCGCCACTTGTACCGCCCTTACTTTTACCAGAAATAGCAATAACTCCATCCTTATTTACTTCACAAGTTAAACCCTCGTGCTTAGCGGTTAACGAATCACTATAATTTTCTACCTTGATGATATTATCTTCGTTAATCTGTCTAAATTCAAAATCTTCAAAACCGTCCGTTACTGCACCGATTAAACCTAAAATAGCAGTACAACATAAAATAATAATTACAATTAAACCTAAGCTTAGCTTAGTATTCTTTTTAAAAACTTTCATTTAAAAATTCCTTTCTTTTTTTAAAATTTAATATAAAACTTAAAGCAAAATCTAACAGAGCAAATTAAAACCACCACTCCTCTCAGATTCAATTTAAAATTAAAACCACCTTTTAAAACTTTAACATTAAAATTAAGCTTGACCTATTAGCTTTAGGAAATGTTGTTTCAAAAGGTGGTATGTATTTTATTTAATGTTCAATTTTGCTTTAAGAATTTGAGCAAGAATTTGTAGAGTAGCTTTATCACTATCTCTTTGAGACTTTAATTGATAAGCATATCTAATACCATCATCAATTACAAATGTTTCAACCATAATTGATTGAATCTTTTCGCCTGAATCCGTTGTAAATTCGCTAAAAACAATAGCTCCATCAACAGTATCTTGTTCATCAAAAATAATATTAAGTAAATCATAACCGCCATTATCTTTAGGAACAAGGGAAATTACTTTTTCTTTACCTCTAATAATTGCGTTAATGTGGTAAGAATAAAGCTTTATACCATCTTTCTCACCAAATGATGTTCTTGTTACCTTAACAAGAAGCTCCTTTGTTTCCGCAGCTTGATTTTCCTTAACCTCTGCTTGAATTTCTTTGCTTTGCTTTTCTGCCATTTTTAACCTCTTTCTGCCTTTCGGCAATTAAATTTATTTTCCACGCTCTACGCGTTGGATTCTTAATCAATTTCGGGCAACATGCGGATATGAGCAGTATATCCTAAATGGAAATTTCCTGTAATATAAAAAACTGCTACGTTATCCGTTTGAAACGCCCTGTAATGAATACTCTCAAGGAACTTTGACAAACTCCCCTCAAATCGCATTTTCTTTTCATAAGAACTTAAATCAAAATCAATTTTAGTCCCCGGCTTTAAACACGATATTAAATCACATAATTTGAAACTAATCATTTTAATACCTCTTAAAATGTGGATGGCGCAGCTATGAAAAGAAGCATGTATGAAAAATAAAAATAATCTCGGAGGTACTACGCCACCCACTAAGGAGAATAATGAAAACACTCAAAATAAAAAATCTATTTGCAACCAATTTTTTAAGAAATTTTTCTTAAATTTAATTACAAATAGATTATAAACTTTTTACCAAATTATTTGAAAATAGATTTTTCTTGACATTGTATATATTATATGCTAAAATAATTTAGAAAGAAATATATATTTTGCGTCATATAAAAGGAGAATAACATGAAAAGAATACTTTCATTACTTCTTACGCTAATTATGGTTTTAAGCCTTTGCAGTACAATTTTGGCAGATGATGTTAAAGCTTCAACCATTACTGTACAAGGTACAAACGGCTTTGCTTCACAAACGGTTAGCGTAGTAGTGAGAATAGATGAAACTCTGGGACTTTCAGCGGCAACCTTAAAAATCAAGTATGATACACGTCTTGAACTTATATCCGTTGAAAATGGTGACTTTTTTGCCAATATTGCTGAATCTGCAATATACATGCAGGATACAGCCGGTGTAAACGGCGAGTATCTCTATGTTGGTATTAACGACGGAGATGATTCCTCAAAGGTTAGAGGCGAATTTTTAAAGCTTAACTTTAAGCTTCCTGCAGATGCACAGCAGGGCGAGGAGTTTAATGTGGAAATTGATAAAAAAGAATCGCTTTTAGCAACGGGTGTTGACTCTTCAAAGAAGTTTGATGTAGTAAACGGTAAAATCACAGCCGTGGAAGCCAATAATTGCGGTGGTAACCACACCTTTGGAGATTACGTGGTTTTAGGCACTCAAAGCTTTTTATCAAACGGTTATAAATACAGAATTTGCTCATCATGTAATTATACGGAAACAGAATATCAGCCTGCTACTGCAATCAATGCGTTTGAGTATCTTGGTACTTCTATAAACTACACGGGCAAGCCATCAGGTATCGCTCCAATGTTCAGAGTTAATCAAGAGGAGCTTGATGCTGTTAAGATTCTTAATTCAACCTGCAAGGTTGATGCGGGTATCGTAGTTTACAAAAATGGTGTTCTTTGCGATGAAGAGGTATTCTTTGGCGAGGGTGCAACATATGAATTAAAGGACGATATCCTATTCATTAAGCAAACAGATGTAAGCGCATACGACGAATTTACGTTTAAAGCGTATGTTAAAATTACAAATCAAGAAACAGGCGAGGAGAGAATAGCATACACTGTAGCAACAGTTAACGGTAGCGAGGAAATCTCAATTTGCGACATTACAAAGAAGCTTAACCTTAAGAGCTACTCAAAGGAAAACAGAGTATATCTCCAAAATATCCTTGATGGATTTGCAGACTAAATAATTAAAACATCACACTAGCCGTGTGATGTTTTTAATTATCAAAACAAAAGACCTTGAATCAAGCGATTCAA
Source organism: Eubacteriales bacterium (assembly GCA_045632345.1). Classification (GTDB taxonomy): domain Bacteria; phylum Bacillota; class Clostridia; order Oscillospirales; family CAG-272; genus RGIG2000. The sequence continues at coordinate 314,014 of JAZQWM010000027.1, forward strand.
GGTCTTAAATTTTTATTCAGTTACAGGCTTATCAGCCTCAGCGCGAATTTCAGTAATTGAAGTATAAGTTCTTGGTTTTTCTGTAACCTTAGCAATCTTTACTAAGAAATCATCAACTAATCTGAATAGTACATTTTCATATGAATATGTGCTACCAAGACTGTTTACAAATGATTGCGCTTTAGCCTTTGCAGTATTTGCATCAAGCTTTTCATTTTCCATATAATAGTTCTTATAGTATTCAATTAGTGAATCAACCTCTTCAAGAAGCTGCTCGCTAGTTGGCTCGATGTTTTCTTTTTGCTTAATTGCATAGTAAATCATTTCTGATTTCATGTTTGACTTAACATACTCATCACGAGTCATATCAAAGTAAGCCTCAATGTAAGCATCAAGCTCAATACCGTACGTTTGCTTAAATGATGCCTCAATATCATCAAGCTCGCGGTTAGCATCTCTTAACTCAGCCTTAGGATACTTTTTAATCTCAGATTCTGAAACGATGTATTCATAAATGCTGCTTAAAATATACTTGGTCTTTAAAGCCTCTGTGAATTCTTTTGTTGTTTTGTAGTCTGGGAAATAAGCCTTAACAAAATCGTCATTAAAGATAGGGGCGATTGCTAAGCCTGTTACAGTTACCTCAAACTCAACTGTTTGACCCTTAACGCTTTCGTTTTCGTAATCATCAGGGAATGTAGCCTTAAAGGATTTTGTTTCATTTACCTTCATGCCGGTAATGTTTTCCTCAAATCCCTCAATAGCCATCTTTGAGCCTAAATAGAATTTAGCATTTGAGTTGGAATCAAAAATTTTGAATTCCTCATCCTTTTCATCCTTCTTATCGGGATTAGGAATTTTATTTCCATTTTCATCAAGGAAGAAGCCCTTGTAATTGATTAAAACAACGTCGCCGTCATTGCAAACCTTAGATTTTACAGTAATGTCAATGTAAACCTCTTTGCCACGGTATTCCTCAACCTTAAAGTCATCAGGAAGCTGAATCTTAAGCTGTGTCTTTTCGCCGATCTTAGTGCCTAAAATTGAATTTTCAACCTTAGAAGCGTATTCGTTTGAGCCAACCTTAAGAAGCATATTCTCTTCCTTAAGAGAAGCAACCTCGTCGCCCTTTTGGTCAATAAGTGTTCCTGTGTCCGTTGTAACGTAAACAACCTCTTTTGCAGTAATGTCAACGTAAATTTCATCGCCAACCTGCACCTTGTATTCAGAAGAGTAGTCCATGATAGATGAGTCAATAGCCGCTTGAATGCTGTCAAGCTCAAGGTCAACCTTATAGTTGCTATAATCAATCAAGGTAACGTACTTTTCCATGTTGTAGTTGTATCTTGTCTTGCTAACAATACAAGATGATACCGTAAGCACCATAATTAATACAAGCGCTAAGCAAATAATTCTTTTCTTCATTTTATATCTCCATTTTATTAAATTTCGTATTAAGCATCAATATCCATCGGGATCTTTTCATTTCCGCTATGATCAGTATACTTTGTGTAAACCCTATGCATAATCATGTAAATTCCATATTGAACCACGATATATATAATGGCTGTTTCAAGTATTGATAAGAAAATTGAACCAAGCTCATCAATATAAATCATCCATTCAACCTCAATTAAGAATGCAAGGATGTCAAATATTAACTGAGCAACAAAGTTTATAGCAAAAATAACAATAGTTACTAAAAGCATAACTCTTTGTGTTGGATTTTTCCAAGAAACCAGCTTTTCAATTCTCTTAGTGCCGTCAGCGGTGCTTTTATAAGCAACAATCGCAATAACCAAAGCAGGAAGGTATTGTGTAATAAAGCAATCGCCAAATGCATAGTATATTGTAGTTATAACTAACTCAAATGAAAGCTGTGAGCTATCAAAGCAGCATGTACCGATTACTTGATAAATAAAGGAAATAAACACGGATATAGCAAATATAGCTGTCATTTTAAGACCGTCAATATAAGTATATCTGGAAAATGCGTAAATAATTGAGCCGTATCCGGTAAATACCGCAAGCAAATCAAATGCCTTCTTAATGTAGAATAAGAAAATAAGCATTGGCTCTCCTGCAACGATAACCTCAGACGCAAGATAATAAATAACAGCAAACAGTACGGAAACTAAAGCAGTTGCTATTGTTAGTATTAGCGCAAGATTGTAAAATTTCTTTTTCATAATACCACCTATTTTTAGAATTTTTCCAAACTTTAATTATTCTAGCATATTTTATTATAAAAATAAAGTAAAAATTGCAAACTTTATAAAAATTCAGCTAATTTTCACATAAGGAGAGAAAAAATATGGAATATTTCAAGGAATTAGACCATAAAACACTGAAAAAAACCTTAAACGAGCTTGCTATCAGCCATGAGTGTGTAAGAATAACCTCAATCGGCGACACAATTTTAGGTAAGGAAATTCCTTTAGTAACGTTAGGGGACAATACTGCCAAAAAATCGGTGCTTTACGTATCCACCCACCATGCAAGTGAAAATATCACAACAAGCGTTTTAATAAACTTTATTGAGGACTATGTAAAAGCATATGAAAACTCAAACCAAATAGCAGGCGTAAATATTCGTTATCTTTTCAAAATGCGCAAAATCTATATTGTGCCAATGCTAAATCCAGACGGAGTAGATTACAGATTAAACGGAATAAGCGACGATAATCCTATAAAGGATAGAGTGATTGCATATAACGAGGGAGAAGACTTTACAAAATGGAATGCTAATGCACGTGGCGTTGACTTAAACCATAATTACAATGCATCATTTGAGGAATACAAAATCTACGAAAGAGCAAACGGAATAACAGCGGGAAAAACAAAATACAGCGGAGAGTATCCCGAAAGTGAGCCTGAGGTGCAATCGCTAATCAATCTAATAAGAATAATAGGCGATGATTTAAAGGGCATAATAACGCTTCATACGCAAGGTGAGGAAATATACTGTAAATCAAACGGCAAAACAGTAAAAAACACAGAAATTATATCGCGCCACGTGTCAAGAATGTGCGGCTATCCAATATGTGAAACAGAGGGTAGTGCGTCATACGGTGGACTTACCGATTACGCCATAAGAGAGCTGAATATTCCGTCATATACAATAGAATGCGGAAAGGGCGAAAACCCCCTTGATATAAAGCAAGGAAAATCAATCTATGCAAGACTTCACGAGCTTTTATTTTCATTTCCAATTCTTTTCTAAAAAACTATTGAAAAATATTCTGTAAAATGTTAAAATATCCTTAGTCTATATGACAATTTAAGGAGAAAAACAAAATGGAATTAAAAGGCAAGAAAATTAACTTTTTAGGCGATAGCATTACTGAGGGGCACGGTACGTCCGATTGGTCAACAAAGCCATACCACCAGGTATTAAAAGCAAGCGTAGAACTTGCAGAAGCAAGAAACTATGGTAAGGGCGGCACAAAAATCGCTAGACTTCCTGTTATTACGGATAACCCATTTGACCAAGACTTCAACCTTCGCGCGGAATCAATGGATAAGGATGCTGATATCGTTGTAGTATTTGGCGGCACAAACGACTACGGACACTCAACAATTCCTCTTGGCACATTTGAGGACAGAGACATTCACACCTTCTACGGCGGAATGCATAACCTTTGCTTGTATCTTATCAAAAACTATACCGATAAGGAAATAGTTTTTATGACTCCGTTACATAGATTAACCGAAACAAAATTAGACAACGACGTTTCACGCCCACTTTATGAGTTTGTAAAGGCTCAAAGAGAGGTTTGCGAATATTACTCAATTCCTGTATGTGATATGTATAAGGAAAGCGGAATGTACGGCAATGTATGGGCATGGTGTGAAAAATATATGCCAGATGGACTCCACCCAAATGATGAAGGACATAAGCTTATCGCAAGAAAACTTCAAAAATTCCTTGAAAACCTATAAGAGAGAAGACGGATGGAACTTAAAAATATAAAAGCAAATTTTTTAGGCGACAGTATAACCGAGGGATGCGGCGTTTCCTCTCCCAATAAGGTTTATCACGCGCTATTAAAAGAAAAATACGGTCTTGCCGAAGCGAGAAACTACGGTATAGGTGGAACAAGAATTGCAAGACAATCGGAAATTAAGGACCCTAATAATCCAAGAGATAAGGACTTTATTTTAAGAGCCGAATCAATGGATAAGGATGCAAGCCTAATAGTAGTATTCGGTGGCACCAACGACTACGGTAATGGTCAAGCGCCGCTTGGAACTATTGAAGATAAAACAATGTTTACATTCTATGGAGCACTTCGTGTGCTTTGTGTAAACCTTATTAAGCAGTATCCTGATGCTATGATAGTGTTTATAACACCGCTTCATCGCTGGAATGAGGATGGCGGACTTGGTACTTGGAAGCCTGACGGTGTAGTACAGCATCCATTAAAGGATTATGCAAAAGCCGTTAAGGAAGTATGCGAGCAATTTTCAATCCCTGTCCTTGATATGTTTGGAAACGGCTCTATGCCTCTTAACATCCACGAGTTTAGCAGAATATATTCAAGCGATGCTTTACATCCTAACGATGACGGACACAAAATCTTAGCCGATAAGCTTGGCAAATTCCTAGAAAATCTATAAAAATAAAAGCAAAAAAGATGCCTTCCCACATAAAAGGGGAGGTGTCCTGCTGCTGATGTGTGCCTGCATGATTCAAGTTTTTAAAAAATTTCAAAAAAATTAAAAAAACACTTGACAAACTGTATTCCTTGTGATATTATAGTAGAGCAAAAAACAAAAGCAAATATATGCGAGTGTAGTTCAATGGTAGAATTCCAGCCTTCCAAGCTGGTCGCGTGGGTTCGATTCCCATCACTCGCTCCATTTTTATGTACCCGTAGCTCAGCCGGATAGAGCAACTGCCTTCTAAGCAGTAGGTCGGGGGTTCGAATCCCTCCGGGTACGCCATACCACACACCACAGTGGTATTAGGGGCTTTGCCGCAAGTGGCAAAGCTATAGTTCTTTGGTGGGTGTAGCTCAGCTGGTTAGAGCGTCAGATTGTGGCTCTGAAGGCCGTGGGTTCGAATCTCATCATCCACCCTCAAAAAACCTCAGTTGTTTCAACTGAGGTTTTTTATTTTAATCCATCTTAGATGGATTAAATTTCATCTTCCTAAAGGAAGATTTCATCCAAGCATGCTTGGATTTCATCGTGCTTGCACGATTTCATTTGACACCACATTTATTTTATGCTACAATCACATTAAGGTAGGTGATTAATATGTCAGAAAATAAGCTTGCAGATTTATCAATGGATTTTGCAGTTAATGTTTTAAATTTAACCGAAAATATAAAAGGTCATTATTCCTTGACAAACCAACTTGAAAGATGTGCGACTTCAATCGGTGCAAATATTAGGGAAGCCAAATATGCGCATGGAAAGGCGGAATTCGTAGCAAAGCTGCAAATTTCATTAAAAGAATGTTACGAAACAGAATACTGGCTTGAACTTTTTGAAAGAGCAAATATAGTTGAGTCAATGGAGTTAAAAGCACTTATTCGAGATTGCGGAACTATTCGCAGAATGTTAATTGCATCAATTAACACGACAAAATCTAATATGTAAATTATCATTTTTTAGAACGATATTGTATAATGTTTTTACAATAAAATTTGTTGACACCAATATTTGAGTGTGATATAATCAAATTATGAATTAGGGGAAGAAACCCATAACAAAAAACGCAGAATTCATAAAATGCAAATTAATACAAGGGGGCGACACCCATCGAAAAAAACATTATTGTTGTTGATGAGCAAGGAAATGAATATGAGGCTACCTATTTAAAAAGGGCAAAGGGTCTTGTTAAAAATGGCAGGGCACGCTTCATAAATGAAAATACAATATGCCTTGCGTGTCCGCCAAAGAAATATTTGGAGAATAATAAAATGGAAAATAAATTAACCGAAAGAGAAATTTTTGAACAAATAGTTGCATTACAAAAGCAAATCACCGAAAATAGTGCTAATTCTTTGCATAGATTAGGTGATGTAATAGGCGATGTTTACTCAACCGAGGAAGATACAGGAAGTGAACAGGTTTCCGAGGTTTGTAATGTTTTTTCTCAGCGTGAGCACAACTTAAAACTTATGATTGAGCTTTACATCAAAATGTATGATGATGTGAGGAAAAACGAAGAAGAAAGAAAAGCAGACTTGATAAAAAGTACATTTTCGGAGCTTTCCTCAAAAATTAAAAGTTTAGAGTTGCCTGATGATAAGCTTCCAACACTTTGCGAAATTAAGGAAGCAACAAAAGAATTGATTATGCTTCTAATATCTAAATAATTAAAATGGCGAGTGCTGATTTTTTCAGCACTCGTTTTATATTTAAATTTATACGTTTTATATTTAAATTTATACGTTTTGAATTGCTTTTATATTTCTATTGGAAAAATAATAAAAATATGTTAGAATAAATACAACGTTCCGTTGAATTGAATTTGCTTAACAGTCGCTTCAATTCTCATTTGACAAGTGTTATAATATGATTACGGTACCGAAATATATCATTTTGGAGGATAATATGGATTATTCAATAGGAAAAATCATACGTAAAACAAGAAAAGAGAAAAACCTCACCCAAGAGGAGCTTGCAGAACAACTACACGTTACATCACAGGCTGTTTCCAAATGGGAAAACGAAACAGGTTTGCCTGATATTACTCAAATTGTACCATTATGCAGAGTTTTAGGAATTTCTGCTGATGAGTTGTTTGGTATATTTGGTACAAATGCAGACGAAGATATTGAAAAATTTATTGAAAAATGCGAGGAATATATAGGCTCTACTGAATTGGAAGATGAGGAAGAATACGATGTCGTATACAAAAGATGCTTAGAAAAACTAAAAGCATATCCTAACAATATAAAGCTACTTGTTTATACATTGAGTGGAGCTTGTATTTATGCTTTTAAATGTAGAAAAAATGGGAATGCCGAAGAAGCACAGAAAGCATTTAACGAGGCAAAACGAGAGGCAAATCTCATAATTCAGTATGGAAAAAACATACACGATATTATGACTGCTCATATGTGGCTCGTAAAGCTTTACTGCCGATTTAATATGCTTGAGGAAGCAAAAAAAGAAACCGTGTATTTCCCAAAAAACAGTGATTATACAGAAGGCTCTCAGCTTGCTTGGGTTTATTGTTACGAAAATAATAATGACGAGGAAATAAAAACTCGTTGTAATAATTTTTCTAACATTATAACAAGTTTGGAACACGAGCTAATAATGTTAGGAAATGCATATAAAAGAAAAGAAATGTACGAGGAAGCACTTGCCACATACGAAACCTTCGTAAAAACTGTTCAAGCGATTTATGGTGAAGAAGAATACACCCCACCTCTTCACACTTGGTATTGGATTTATATGCACATTGCACATTGTTATTTAGAGCTTGGCGATATAGAAAAAGCAATTGATTGCCTCGAAGATGAACTTAAAGGCTTTATCAATGAGTCGAAACACTATAATACAAAAAATAAACTTGATAACATTCCTGCCTTAAAGGAATGCGAGTTTAAATTTTGTAGCACTCAGATGCACATAAAAGAGCCAATGCTCGCAAGTCTAAATAAAAAGTGGTTTGACAGTATTCGCAACCACCCAAGATTTGTAACTTTGGTGGAAAAAGTAAACGCATTAGAATATTAATCAAAAAACGAGTGCTGATTTTTTCAGCACTCGTTTTTATATCCCATATGTCCCACTTATAGGATCCTTAAATATCCCAATTTCAGGTGTTCTAAATGTAAATACCACAAAGAGTAGCGCAATAACTAAAATAACGCCGATTGCTAATTTTTTTGACCTACACTTTATTTCATTTTTTTCAAAAACAATCGTTTCATAAGTATAGGCTATCGCTGCTGAAACAAAGAAAATAGCAATGTTTATCCAATCCGGAGATTTACCGATAACGCCGTTATATGTGTAAAATAATACGGGAATTAAAGTTAAGCCAAGCAATATACCTCTTAGCTTTACACACCAAAAATTCTCTCTCTCCTTAAATAAAAAGCTTTCTACTATTGCATATATAAGCATAGGCCAAAATAAAAGCTTCATATGCTCCCAGGTGGATTCATTTACTCCCGAAAACGGCGCAACCCACGTGGGCTTTCCAAGCCAATCGTATAAGAAATGTAATATAGTACCCAAAAGAGAAGTAACTGCAAAACCTAAAAACTGATATAACTTTATTGATCTTTTCATAAAAACCTCTAATAAATGTTCTTATAAAAAGTATATTCATAACTGCAAAAACTATGCAAAATGAAGGGCGGGAGAAAATCCCGCCCTTTCATTATTCATTTTCAACCAAAACCTTTAGTTCGCTTAATTTTTCAATGATTTTTTCGTAGGACTCCAAATTCTTAATTGCTATCGTATGAATGTGTAATCCATCAGTAAGTAAGGAGAGCGGAGTAACATTTTCCTCGGAAATTCTCTTTACAAACAAGTCAACCTCATATCTTGAATATAAATTAAGCTCAGCTGAAATCTTTCCGTATATTGAATGGTCAATAATAACATCAAGTACCTTTCCACCGTTATCTACCACAGCGTAAAGCTCCTCTGTAACCTCTTTAGCGCCATGCTTAACAACTATTCTTTTGCGAATTTCATTGCTTTCAACCTTTTCTAAAACATATCCCTTATGCTCAGCTCTTATAGGATATCCCGAAGCACGCAAAAGAGCAATATCAGCAACGATAATCTGTCTTGTAACAGAAAAATCCTTTGCAAAGGCACTTGCACTAATTGGAGAAACGCTTTCCTTTAAAACACTTAAAATTTCTATTCTTCTTTGTTCATTATTCATATATAGTATTCCTTTTTTTCAGTTTTGTTTATTATAACATACAAAAATAATAAAATCAATAATTAATGTTTGACAAAACGAAAAAAATGTGTTATCATCTGTATATACACATAAATACACAAATTCAAGGAGAAAACAAAATGGAAAAAAAATATGCAGTTTTAGTAGTTGATATGCTTAACGACTTCGTTACAGGCGCATTAAAGTGCGACAGAGGCTTAGCAATCGTGCCAAAGACAAAGGAGCTTTTAGCAGGTTGCCGTGAAAAGAACGTTCCTGTTATTTTCTGTAACGATGCTCACATTAAGGGCGTTGACCACGAATTAAAATTCTGGGGAGACCATGCAATCGCAGGTACGTACGGCGCGCAAGTAATTGACGAGCTTGACCTTTGCGAAAAGGACTTCGTTGTTCCAAAGCGTCGTTATAGCGGCTTCTTTATGACAGACCTTAAGCTTTTACTTGATGAGCTTGGAGTAAACACAGTAATTATGACAGGTCTTCATGCGCATATGTGTGTACGCCACACGTCAGCAGATGCTTACCAATACGGCTACGATATCGTTGTAGCAAAGGATGCAACAGACTCCTTCACAGAAGAGGACTACAACTACGGTATCAAGTACTTAAAGGAAACCTACGGAGCAGAAATCTCCGATGTAGATTCCATTTTAAAAATGCTTTAATTTAAAAACCACTCTGCAAAAGCAGAGTGGTTTTTATGGTAATAAGGCTTACTTTACAACCACCGCATAAGAGCCCATTTCTGAAAACCTTGTCTCAAATAAAGACATATCAATTTCAAAAATACTGCCCGCAGGGTCGGAAAGTGTAACCGTATTATTTATTAGGTCATAGCCAACAAGCACCATAGTAGCCATATTTGACTTTAAATACAGATTTTGCCCATCTACAACCCAAATGCGAGAAATTGAGGGGGTAATATCAAAATCATCGCATGCCCATACAATAACAGGATTTCCCGACGCTACCTCATAAAGAAGCGCATCAAGATTATATGAGGTCATATCATATGCCTTATGTGCACCACCGTTAACCGTTGTAAAACGGTTTCCCGCTTTTACAATTACAGGGGCAAGGCAACCAAAGGAATTGTAGGCGCTTCTTGGATTACCTACGTTAGCCTCATAAAAGTTGGTAAATCCAACAGGACCTTTATCAAGATATAAATCACAAAGCTCATTTTTGTCAGCCTCATATCCCAAATACCTTAAAACCATAGCGAGAGAAGTGATTTCATCTCCAGAAGGTAAATCAGGATACTGTGAAATATGCTCCATATTTATCAAATATGAGCTTGGCATTTTTTTGTATTCCTCACTTGCCACAATAGTACCGCTTGCGCTTAGGCTAGACAATGAAACACCGGCGCTATCACTTATTTGAACATCTAAAAATCCTTCAATATTAATTTTTTGTCCTTCCTTAAATTCAAGCGAAGATGTAACGGATGTTAAAAGAGCAGTATTACCAATCATTTTCGTGATAGTAAATTCCTTTTTTACACCGTTAACCGATAAGTAACCCTTAGCCTCATTTGTAATAGGGCTTCGTGCGTCTAAGTACATTTCACAGCTTAAATATAAGTTTTTTTCATTTTCAAGCTTATAAACCGCATACTCAATTCTTAAATTAGTATTGGTATAATATTCGCCTAAAATAGTACCCTCTTTTTCAATGGTGGCAATTTGTATGGAATCGGTAGTATCTCCGTTTACGTCATCATTTGAATTGCCAATATCGTTTGATAAGCTTGAATCACTGTTGCTATCCTTTGAGCCACCGCTAAACAGGTCATTTGCATTTACGTAAAATATCATAGCGCAAGCTAAACACAAAATAATCAACAGAACGATTGAAAAGTATTTTTTCATATTTTTTACCTCTTTCTTTTTATGTATCCTAATTTGTTACTTGCCTTAGCAACATTATTATACAGTAAAAAATTACCAATTCAACAAAAACAGTGCGACGGAAAACGATGTAAAACGACAATGCGACATAAAACAACAAATAAAAAAGTCGCAAAAAATCACTTGTTATAAAATCGTGCGAAAACTTGCATTTTAAATAATGATATGATATACTAATTATATAAAGTTTTTTGGAGATTATTATGAATATTGAAGAAAGAATCAACCACCTAAGAAAGCTTATAAAGTATCACTCAAAAAGATATTATGAAAATGACGCTCCTGAAATTTCAGACTTTGAATACGATAAAATGTTTGAAGAGTTAAAGCAGCTTGAATTAGAGAATCCACAGTTTTTTAGCGAAACGTCTCCAACTCAAAGAGTAGGCGGAAAAGCTCTTGATAAATTTGAAGAGGTAAAGCACCAGGTTAAAATGGGAAGCCTTACCGACGTATTTGATATTGAGTCCCTTCGCGCATTTATTCAAAAAATTAAAAGCGAAGCAGGAAACGATACCGTATTCACAGTAGAGCCAAAAATCGACGGGCTTAGCGTATCGTTAAAATACGAAAACGGTATTTTAGTTGAGGGCGCAACAAGAGGCAACGGTGTAACAGGCGAAAACGTAACCGCAAACGTAAAAACAATCAAATCAATTCCCCTTGAGCTTAACGAAAGCGTAAGCATTACGGTTCGTGGAGAGGTTTATATGCCTCATAAATCCTTTGAAAAGCAAAATAGGGAAAAGGAGCAAAAAGGCGAAAAACTATGGGCAAACCCAAGAAATGCCGCCGCAGGCTCACTCCGTTGCTTAGATTCTAAGGAAACCGCTAAGCGTGGACTTGATATTTTCATTTTCAACTACCAAATAGGCGATTTTGATGAATCACAAATTAAAACCCACCAAGACACCATAAATAAAATCAAGGATTTGGGCTTTAAAACAATTCCGTTTATGACCGTAAGCAGTAATGAGGACGAAATTGTAAATGCAGTAATCCGTTTAGGCGAGCAACGCGCAGATTTACCGTATGACATTGACGGCACAGTAATTAAGGTGAATTCCCTTGAAAAACGCATTGAAATCGGCGAGGGAACAAGCACACCAAAATGGGCAGTTGCATATAAATACCCACCTGAACAAAAGCCAACAAAGCTGCTTGATATCGTAGTTCAAGTTGGTAGAACAGGCGTTCTTACCCCCAATGCAGTATTGGAGCCTGTAAAATTAGCAGGCACAACCGTATCCCGCGCAACACTTCATAACATAGATATAATTAAGGAAAGAGATATTCGCATTGGCGATATCGTTATCGTACAAAAGGCGGGCGATATCATTCCTGAGGTTGTAGGAAGCTTAAAGGAAAAGAGAACAGGTGTAGAAGAACCATATAAGATGCCTGATGCATGTCCGTCCTGTGGCGGTAAACTTACCTATGACGATGCAGACGAGTTCTTAGAGGACGATGAGGACTTTACCTTAGGCGCGCTTCGTTGCACCAATCCAAGATGTCCTGCTCAGCTTGAAAGAAATATTATCCACTTTGCATCTAAAAAAGCAATGAATATTGAAGGCGTAGGCGAAAAGCTTGTTAAACAGCTTCTTGAAGCAGGGCTTATCCATGATGCATCTGACCTTTACTATATCACAAGCGAGGAAATCGCATCCCTTGAAAGAATGGGAGAAAAATCTGCCGAAAACTTTATAAAAGCAGTAGAAGCCTCAAAGGAAATGGGACTTGCAAGAGTGATTTTTGCATTAGGTATTAGACATATCGGCGAGGTTGCATCAACCGAACTAGCGAATAAATTCGTAACAATAGACGCGCTCTTTGATGCAACAGTAGAGGATATAACTGAAATTGGCGACTTTGGCGAAATCATGGCAAAAAGCGTTGTGGAGTTTTTCTCAAAGGATACCACAAAATATATAGTTGAAAGACTAAAAAGTGCAGGAGTTAAAACAGAAAACGAGCAAAAGCAAATTGGAAGCTCCTTTGAAGGGCTTACGTTTGTATTAACAGGTACTCTTGAAAATATGACCCGTGATGAAGCAAGCGACATGATAAAAGCAAGAGGCGGCAAGGTTTCATCATCGGTTTCCAAAAAAACCGACTATGTTTTAGCAGGCGAGGAAGCAGGCTCAAAGCTTACTAAGGCTCAAGCATTAGGCGTTAAAATAATAAATAAGGAAGAATTTCTTGCAATGTGCGAGGAATAAAGAAAAATATGAAATTAAGTAAAGGCGCTTTGAAAGCAATAGAATTACTTAACAATGCAGGCTATGAGGCGTATGCAGTGGGCGGCTGTGTCCGTGATGCGATTATGGGAGTTGAAATTAACGATTTTGACATTACCACAAGCGCAACGCCTGAAGAGATGCAACAGGTTTTCAAAAATGAAAGAACATTTGAAACAGGTATAAAGCACGGCACAATCACGTTCGTTTACGAAAAAGAAAACGTAGAAATAACCACCTACCGAGTTGACGGAGAATACGAGGATAATCGCCGACCAAAATCCGTAGAGTTTACAAAAAGTCTAACCAACGATTTGAAACGCCGCGATTTTACAATGAATGCCATTGTTTATAATAACAGTGAGGGTTATATTGACCTCTTTGGCGGAATTGAGGATATCAAAAATAAAACTATCCGTGCAATAGGCAACCCAAAGGATCGCTTTAACGAGGATGCACTAAGAATATTACGCGCAATTCGCTTTGCATCTAAATTAGGCTTTGAAATTGAAGAAAACACAAAGAAAGCTATGCTTGAATGTAAGCATCTTTTGCACAACATTTCCGAAGAAAGAATTGCCACAGAAATTAACAAATTCGTTCTTGGTAGTAACGTAAAAAAAGCAATTTTAGACCACTACGATATTTTAAGTGAAATCATTCCCGAATTTGAAGCAATGCACAATTTTGACCGAAAAAATGATTGGCACGTGTATGATGTTCTAACTCATACCGCGGTTGTTGTAGAAAACACACCGCAGGTAGCACATATACGCTTAGCTGCATTACTACATGACACAGGCAAGGTGCACACCTTTACAGTTGATGATAATGGCATAGGACATTTTTACGGACATAACGATAAAAGCGCAGAAATTGCAGAAAATTATCTTACAAAATATAAGTACGATAACTTTACCAAGGAAAGAGTTTATAAGCTTATAAAGGTTCACGATACACCCATAGAGCCGGATAGAATTCTCATTAAAAAGAGAATAAATCGTATGGGAAAGGATTGCTTTTTTGATTTAATCAAAATAAAAAGAGCAGACAATTTAGCGCAAAATCTAAACAAGGTCCGTCTTGATATAATTGATGAAATTGAAAAAATCGCAACCGATATAGTAAACGAGGATTGTTTTACGTTAGGTAGCCTTAAAATCAATGGCGGCGACCTTATAAAAAACGGATTTAAGCCAGGTAAACAATTAGGAAATATCCTAAACACTCTTTTAGAAGAGGTAATGGAAGAAAAAATTCCAAACGAAAAAGAAGCACTATTAAATAGAGCAAGAAATTTAAGTGAGGCTGTTCAATGAAGCTTTTTGAAAAAATAAATAGCTTGAGTAAAGCCAAGCAAGTAGCTATCAAAATTATTTTATTTATCTTAGTATGGAATATTGTATTATTACCTGTGTTTCTAATCACCAATAACTGTGCTAATAGTACAGAGAAAAAATGGTTTTTTGAAGAAGCGGAGCAGTTCATTAAGAACTCTGAAGATTTTAAAGAACAATACGGAGATATATTAACTGTTGAATATGTTGAAGTAAAATTAGATAAAGAAATAAATAAAACCGTAGCTATTTTGAACATCAAAACAGAAAATTACGATTCCTTGGAATGTGTAGTTATTTATGAACCAAAAGCACAGAATGGCGGAGCGGTTTATCCCTCTTATTACATCTTAAAATAATAAAAACTCGCACGAACGTGCGAGTTTTTATGTTTATTTACTTTCATCAATTTTATATGTAGGAACTAGCTCATGAACTAATTGCTTCATTCTTGTGCTTTCTGAATATGCTTCATCATAAAGCACATTTAAAGCATCAAATAGCTTTTGTTCCTCAATTTCAAGAGGCTTGCCGATACTAATTCTATCATTAGCAGTTTTCTTAAGTCCCTCCTCAGCCATAAGTCTTTCCTCATATAGCTTTTCACCAGGACGAAGACCTGTAATCTTGATTTCAATATCCTTTTCAGGCTCAAATCCGGATAGTTTAATAAGATTGTAAGCAAGATCGTAAATTCTTACCTGTTCACCCATATCAAGCACGAAAATTTCGCCACCCTCAGCGTATGCGCCTGCTTGAAGCACAAGGCTAACCGCTTCTGGAATTGTCATAAAGTATCTGATAATATCCTTATGTGTAACGGTAACAGGGCCTCCTTCTTCAATTTGCTTTTTAAATAAAGGAATAACAGAGCCGTTTGAACCAAGAACGTTACCAAAACGAACCGCAACAAACTTTGTTTCACTTTTTTTAGCAAATGCTTGAATAATCATTTCGCAAACACGCTTTGTTGCTCCCATAATATTAGTAGGATTTACAGCCTTGTCTGTTGAAATTTGAACAAATCTCTTTACCTTATATCTATCTGCACACTTAACAACCTTGTATGTGCCGATAATATTGTTTTTAACAGCTTCATTGGGGCTTGTCTCCATTAAAGGAACATGCTTATGCGCTGCCGCGTGGAAAACAATACCTGGCTTATAAGTTCTAAATACATCATCCATTTTTACGCTATCACGAATGGAAGCAATAAGCGTTACAAGGTTTAAATTAGGATGCTTACGCTTTAATTCTTGCTCAATTTCATAAGCACTGTTTTCATAAATATCAAGTATAATTAATTGCTTAGGCTCATGGGATGCAATTTGACGGCAAAGCTCACTACCGATAGAGCCACCGCCACCAGTTACAAGAACAACCTCTTCCTTGATATATCCCATAATTTCATCAGTATTTAATTTTATAGGATCTCTACCAAGTAAGTCATGCACATCAACATTTCTTAATTTTGAAACGGAAATTTCTCCATCAAGCATTTGGTAAATTGCAGGTAGAATTTTTGTTTCACATTTTGTTTCAAGACAGAGATTAGAGAGCCTCTTTATTTCCTTAGCACTTGCTCTTGGAATAGCAATGATAATTAAGTCAGCATCAGTAATATCTGCATAAAGCTTAATGTTTTCAGGCTCTCCAAGAACCTTAACACCTGAAATATATGTACCGATTTTATTTTTGTCATTATCTACAAATCCAACAACATTGTATTTAATCTTATTAGATGTTTGAATTTCCTTAAGAATGATATTGCCGGCAGAGCCTGCACCAACAATTAACACCTTTTTATCAGGATGAGCTGTTCTTTCAAATTTTTTTATTGCATAATCAAAAATTCTATTTGAAAAAACAAGACAAGAGGTTAAGAAAAAGAAAATAAGAATTGTAACTATACTGTGGTTTACTGAAACACCCGGCATAATTAAGGAAACAATAATGTTAACAACCAAAATTATGAAGGATATAGCACCGAGCTTTACAATCTCCCCAACACTTGCGTGTCTATATGAGCTTAAATGCAAATTAGTTATGCACGATAATAAAACAATAAGCACAATTCCTAAAATTGCATTTATATAGTCGTACTTAAAGAAATTGCTTACTGAATAGTCTAGTAAAAAAGTAGTGAATACTGCAGAAGCAATATAGCAAAGAATAAAACCTAGCAGTACAATCGCGGTTTTTAGATATTTGTTAATTTTGATTTTCATAAAATAGTCCTTTATATTTTTTTACATATTGATTATAACTAAAATTTGCTTTTTTGTCAATAATTTTTACAAAAATATGGCAAATAGTATAATTTGGCATAAAATATAAAACTGTCCAAATGAAATTTCAAAAAAGCTCTTGAAAAAAATAAATAAAAAGTGTATTATATATAATGTAAAATTATGTTATTTAGGAGAACAAAGATGACATTTGAATTAGATAATGATTTTGAATCAGGCGTAGATATAAGAGTAATTGGCGTTGGTGGCGGTGGAAACAATGCTGTCAACCGTATGATAAATTCAAATATAAAGGGCGTACAGTTTATCGCTGTAAATACAGATAGACAGGCTTTAGTAAAATCAGGAGCTTCTACAATTATTTGTATCGGAGAGCAAACAACAAACGGTAAAGGCGCAGGAGCTAATCCGGATATAGGAGAAAAGGCTGCACATGAAAGCGAAGAAGCTATCAAGGACTCAATTAAAGGAGCAGATATTGTATTTATTGCCGCAGGAATGGGTGGCGGAACAGGTACAGGTGCAGCTCCTGTTGTGGCTAAAATCGCAAGAGAATTAGGAATTTTAACGGTTGGTATCGTAACTAAGCCATTTAGCTTTGAAAGAGAAAGAAGAATGCTTCAGGCTGAGGGTGGTATAGTTGAGCTTTCAAAATATGTTGATTCGCTAGTTGTTATTCCAAATGAAAGACTTAAAGAAATCTCAAAGCAAAAGCTAACGCTTATGAATGCATTTGCCATAGCGGATGACGTGTTAAGACGCGGAGTTCAAAGTATTTCAAACCTTATCAATGAAACAGGATTTGTAAACCTTGACTTTGCCGATGTATCAGCAGTTATGAAGGATGCGGGTCTTGCGTATATGGGTGTAGGCGAAGCAAGCGGAGAAAACAGAGCAGTTGAAGCTGCTAAAATGGCGATAGCAAGTCCACTTCTTGAAACAAGCATTAAGGGCGCGCAGGGTATTCTTGTAAATATTACAGCATCCCCTGAGGTTGAGCTTGACGAGATTGATGAAGCATCATCAATGATTACTAGTGAGGCTGCAGCAAATGCAAATATTATTTGGGGAACAAATTTTGATGAATCTTTAGAGGATACCGTAAAGGTAACTATTATTGCTACGGGATTTGATAAAAAGTCTAACAAAAATATGACTGTTGATGTTGAGGAGGTTAATGTTGACACAATTATTCAAGGCAAAAAGCTTTCTGCCGAGGATGATTATTCCGATATTATTGACATAATTAATAAAAACCGCGACAAAACAATAGCGAACGATTTTGATGAAAATTATTGATATCTCCCATATTTGAAATAAAGACACAGGCAAATCTGTGTCTTTATTTGAGAAAACAAATCTTCATTATTATTATATTTAACTAAATGAATTCATGTGTTGAACATAATATTGCAAAAAAGCATTAAAATGATTAAATTTTGTTAGAATTGTTCAAAAATATCACAAAAAGCAGAACTAAAGTAAACGCTTTTTTGTGCAAAAGTACAGAAAATTACTATTAAAAATTGTTGTGCTTGACATTATTTAATCTTTTTGTTATAATACAACTGTGTGCGACTAAGAATAAGCCATATTTACGCCTATTTTTAGCATGCAAGAAATGATACATCGTGCCAAAGGCACTGAAGTATAAACATTTATCTTTGAAGAAGGAGGAAAAAGATGCCAACCTTTAATCAGCTCGTAAGACAAGGTAGAAGCGAAAAGACCTACAAGTCAAAGACACCTGTTCTCCAAACTGGCTTTAACAGCTTAAAGAACAAGTCTATCGATCAAAGTGCACCTCAAAAAAGAGGCGTATGTACAAAGGTTACAACAACCACACCTAAGAAGCCAAACTCAGCTCTTCGTAAGATTGCAAGAGTTAAGCTTACAAACGGCATGGAAGTAACTTCATACATTCCTGGTATTGGACACAATCTTCAGGAGCACTCTGTTGTACTTATCCGTGGTGGTAGAGTACGTGACTTACCTGGTTGCCGTTACCACATCATCCGTGGTACACTCGACGCACAGGGCGTAGCTAATCGTAACCAAAGCCGTTCTAAATACGGTGCAAAGCGCGCAAAGAAAAAATAATTCATTCTTTGCAAGGTAACAGATAAAGTAATTTAATCGTAGTTCCTTAAATGTAGCTGAATAAATGTTTATATCAGTGACTAATTAACGGACACGACGGGAGAATTTCTTTCGAGTACCAATGATATCATGAAAATTAATGAAGGAGGGAAGTAAAGTGCCAAGAAGAGGTCAAATTTCCAAAAGAGATGTATTACCAGATCCACTTTATGGTTCAAAGCTCGTAACAAAGCTCATCAATAACATCATGCTCGATGGTAAGAAAGGTGTAGCTCAAAAGATCGTTTACGATGCATTTAAGCTTGTAGAGGAAAAAACTGGTCAAAATGGTCTTGAAGCATTCCAACAGGCTCTTGAGAACGTAATGCCTGTATTAGAGGTTAAGGCTCGCCGTGTAGGTGGTTCTAACTATCAAGTTCCAATGGAAGTAAGAGCAGAGAGACGCCAAACACTCGGTTTACGTTGGATCACTAACTATTCAAGAAACCGTGGTGAAAAGACAATGGCTGAAAGACTTGCAGGCGAAATCTTAGATGCTAAGAATAGCATGGGTGGAGCTTTCAAGAAGAAAGAAGAAACACACAGAATGGCTGAAGCTAATAAGGCTTTCGCTCATTACAGATATTAATTCACGCCCCTTATTATATGAAAGGACAAAAAACAGATGCCAAGAGAATATTCACTTCAAAACACTCGTAATATTGGTATCATGGCTCATATCGACGCCGGTAAGACCACTACTACAGAGCGTATCTTGTTTTACACAGGTAAAACACATAAAATAGGTGAAACTCACGAAGGTTCTGCTACAATGGACTGGATGGAGCAAGAGCAAGAAAGAGGTATCACAATTACTTCTGCTGCTACAACATGCTTCTGGTCAGGTTCAGCAAACCAGTTCCCTGGAACACGTATCAACATCATTGATACCCCAGGCCACGTTGACTTCACTGTAGAAGTACAGCGTTCACTTAGAGTTCTTGACGGTTCCGTTACCGTTTTCTGTGCAAAGGGCGGCGTTGAACCTCAGTCTGAAACCGTATGGAGACAGGCTGACGAATACGGTGTACCACGTATGGCATACGTTAACAAAATGGACATCATGGGTGCAGACTTCTATAGAGTTGTAGGCATGATGAAGGACAGACTCCACGCCAACGCAGTACCAATTCAGTTACCAATCGGTGCTGAAGACACATTTAAAGGTATCGTTGACCTTTTTGAAATGAAGGCTGACGTTTACTATGATGACCTCGGTAAGGATATGAGAGTTGAAGATATCCCTGCTGATCTCATTGATAAAGCAAATGAGTACAGATCAAATCTTGTAGAATCAATTTGCGAAACTGATGATGATCTTATGATGATGTACCTTGAGGGCGAAGAGCCATCTAACGAAGAGCTCAAGGCTGCACTCCGTAAGGCTGTTATCGAAAACAAGATCGTTCCAGTTGTTTGCGGAACATCTTATAAGAACAAGGGTGTACAAAAGCTTCTTGATGCTGTTATCGAGTACATGCCATCACCTGTTGATATCCCTGCTATCAAGGGTATTCACCCAGATACAGAGGAAGAGGATGAGCGTCATGCAAGCGATGAAGAGCCATTCAGCGCTCTTGCATTCAAGATTATGACTGACCCATTCGTAGGAAAGCTCTGCTTCTTCAGAGTTTACTCAGGATCAGTTCAAGCTGGTACACAGGTTTATAACTCAAACAAGGACAAGACTGAAAGATTCGGTCGTATCCTTCAAATGCACGCTAACGATAGAAAAGATATCGATATCTGCTACGCAGGTGATATCGCCGCTGTTATCGGTGTAAGAAACACTACAACAGGTGATACATTCTGTGATGAAAAGCATCCAATCATTCTTGAATCAATGGAATTCCCAGAACCAGTTATCTCTGTTGCGGTTGAACCAAAGACAAAGGCTGGTCAAGAAAAGATGGGTATTGCACTTGCAAAGCTCGCTGAAGAAGACCCAACGTTCAAGACATATACAGATGAAGAAACAGGCCAAACAATTATCGCTGGTATGGGTGAATTACACCTTGAGATTATCGTTGACCGTCTCCTTCGTGAATTCAAGGTTGAGGCTAACGTAGGTAAACCACAAGTTGCTTACAAGGAAACAATCAGACGCGAAGCAAACGTTGACCATAAGTATGCTCGTCAGTCCGGTGGTAAGGGTCAATACGGTCACGTTAAGATTATCATGGAACCAAACGAGCCAGGCAAGGGCTACGAGTTCATCAACAAGGTTGTTGGTGGTGCTATTCCTAAGGAATACATCCCATGCGTTGATGCTGGTATCCAAGCTGCTTCACAAACTGGTATTCTTGCTGGTTATAGCGTTGTTGACTTTAAGGTTACACTTTATGATGGTTCATACCACGAAGTTGACTCATCTGAAATGGCGTTCAAGATTGCCGCTTCAATGGCATTCAAGGAAGCTATGAGAAAGGCAGATCCAGTTCTTACAGAGCCAATAGTTAAGGTTGTTGTTGTAACACCTGATGATTACCTCGGCGACGTAATCGGAAGCCTTAACTCACGCCGTGGACAAATTCAGTCCATGGACCCAGTTGCAGGTGCTACACAAGTTACTGCTATGGTACCACTTGCTGAAATGTTTGGATATGCGACAACACTTCGTTCATCCACACAGGGTAGAGCAAACTACTCAATGGAACCAGACCACTTTGCAGAGGTTCCAAAGAACGTTCAAGAGGGCATTATCGCAGCTCGTGGACGTAACAACGGCTAATTTATAGCAATATAATTAATTAAAAATATTTTATATGGAGGATAACTCAAATGGCAAAGCAAAAATTTGAAAGAACCAAACCACACGTTAACATTGGTACAATCGGTCACGTTGACCACGGTAAGACAACTCTTACAGCTGCAATCACAAAGACACTTTCTCTTACAAACGGTGCAGAGTTCCTTGACTACTCACAAATCGACAACTGCCCAGAAGAAAGAGCAAGAGGTATCACAATCAACTCCCGTCACGTTGAGTACGAAACAGACAATCGTCACTACGCTCACGTTGACTGCCCAGGCCACGCTGACTATGTAAAGAACATGATTACAGGTGCAGCTCAAATGGACGGTGCAATCCTCGTTGTTGCTGGTACAGATGGTCCTATGGCTCAAACTCGTGAGCACATCCTTCTCGCTCGTCAGGTAGGCGTTCCAGCTCTCGTTGTATTCATCAACAAGTGCGATGACGTTGACGACCCAGAACTTCTCGACCTCGTTGAGATGGAAATCAGAGAGCTTCTTTCTGAGTATGAATTCCCAGGCGATGACATTCCAATCGTTCGTGGTTCTGCTAGAAACGCTCTTACATCTTCAAACGGTGCAGATGCTGAAGAGTATGCTTGCATTAAGGAACTTATGGATGCTGTTGACTCATACATCCCAACACCAGACAGAAAGGCTGACATGCCATTCCTTCTCCCAGTAGAAGACGTATTCTCAATCTCTGGCCGTGGTACAGTTGCTACAGGTAGAGTAGAGCGTGGTACAGTTAAGATGGCTGATAACGTTGAAATCGTTGGTCTTACAGACGAACCAAAGACAACAGTTATTACAGGTATCGAAATGTTCCATAAGCTTATGGACAGCGCTGAAGCAGGCGATAACGTTGGTCTTCTTCTCCGTGGTGTAAACAAGAACGACATCGAAAGAGGTCAAGTTCTTTGTAAGCCAGGTTCAATCAACCCACACACGAAGTTCGTAGGTCAAGTTTACGTTCTTACAGAAAAGGAAGGCGGCCGTTCAAAGCCATTCTTCTCAAACTACAGACCACAATTCTATATCAGAACAACTGACGTTACAGGTATCATCAACCTTCCAGAAGACGTTGATATGGCTAAGCCAGGCGACAACGTTTCAATGACAGTTGAACTCATCACTCCTATCGCTATCGAAAAGGGTCTCCGTTTCGCTATTCGTGAGGGTGGTAGAACAGTTGGTTCAGGTACAGTTACTGAAATTCTTGCATAATTAAATTTATGTATATAAAAAAGAGCTTCTTTGAAGCTCTTTTTTTATTTTGAAAATTATATTGAAATAAGCTCTATATTGTATTACAATAAAAGAAAGTTATTATTTGTGTGGTAATATAATGAAAAAGATTTATTTTGCAGGTAAATTTAATTTATCAAACAATTTTACTAATCTAAGTGATAGACTTACTAATGATTATAGAAGTAAGTTGTTAGGCGATAGCAAAAAGCTTACCTATTACAGTAGCAATTTAACCTTAAAAAACTATAACGTTATTTATAACGGTTGCTTCTATTGTGAGCAAGCGTCAAACGGAGATTTTACCTCTACCGATTGTGATACAGTTGTAACTGAGGAAACAAAACAGGTTTTAAGCTCCGATATTGTTTGTTGTGTATTCGATAAGGATTTTTCCGTTGGTACAGTAGTTGAGCTTATGGATGCTGTTAAAGGTAAAAAAAGAATAGCTATCTTTTATGAAAATGAAGCTACAAATTATGATATTAAATCAGAATATTGGTTTGCCATAACTCGCGCGTGTCAAATTGCAAAAGAAAATAACACAATTATAGAGGTTTTTGAATACGATAATTTAGATGAAATATTAAATCAATGGTTAGAAAGGATTGAAAAAGAAATATGAAAACAGTAATGAGAAAAAGCGTTTTTGAAACAAATAGTTCATCCACTCATGCTATTTCAATTAAGAAATCCAATGAAAAGGAAATTTCCAAGGGCGCAACCTTTGAGGTCCGTTCTAAACTTGCTAAAATGGTACAGTTACTTGGCTTAATCAATAATGCAGAATATGACTGCACCTCTGATGACCCAAAATTTAATATTCCTAAAAAGCTTCGTGCACCAAGAGAAATTGTTTTGAATTTTAAGGAAATTTTGATTGATACATATAGCGAAATCACCAATCAAACAAGAGAAGAAGCATTGGAGCAAATTGATTTTGAAGCTTTTTCAGATACGTATCTAAGAGATATCTTGAATGATAAGGATAAGCTAAACGAATATAAGCTTGACAATTTTGCATTTAATATGGGTTACGAAGAAAGTGGAAAAGAAGATATAGTTGAATTTGCAAAGCAATATTATATTGATGATTGCAATAGAATTAAATCAATGGTAGGAAATAAAATTCGTTGTGATTGTTATTTTGATAAGGGCTGCTTAAATGAATGTCATTGCGGCATGGAAAACTATATCAAACTACAAAAAGCACTTAATTTGTTAGACACCGATTCAAATGATGATTTAAAGCAAAAAGCATTAGATTTCTTAAATGATGAAACAAGATTTGTCGCAAAAGAATATTGGAACGGCGTTTATTTAGAAGAAACAGGAGATATTATTTAAAATGAAAACAGTAATAAGAAAAGGTGTATTTGAAACAAATAGCTCCTCAACTCACTCATTATCTTTAAAAAGAAATGCCAAGGATGTACCTGAAAAGGATGCATCATTTGTAATTCAATCTCCTCTTGCCAAAGCGGTAACTATGCTTGGTTTAATTGATAACGCCGAGGATGGATTCTGTCGCCCATTCTATTTAAGAGATGAATATGATGAAAGAGCGGATCGTGTTAAAAAGGAAACGGTTGATAGAATAAGAGAAATTAATCCAAGCCTTCTTGAAAATGTTGATTTAGAAGAAATATAATCAATAAATATTTTAGAAATATTATTAAAAATTAATGATATAGAAAATTTCAATAATGAAGAAGAATTTGAAGACTATATGGAATATTTTGATAGAAATTCCGAGTTTGAATACTTCTTTTATGATGATATGCAAGAAAAACGATTAATGTTGAAGATGAAATCACTCATCTTTGAGGAATATGCAAAAATCGTTAATAAACCATATGATGAAGCAAAGGAAGAAATTGACTTTGAAGCATTTGCATATGTAGAGCTTAAGAATGCTTTAGAAGATAATGAGCATGCTAAGGAAAATGTTGAAAAGCTAATGAAAAGAGATTATAGATTAAGAGAGGCTTATGATGCAAGCGAAGATAAGGATATAATATCATTTGCTAAAAAATATCTATATGAAAACTATTTAGATTTTAAAAACCAACCAGGTCGTAAATATTGCTGTCATAGATACTTCTGTGAAGGCGCACTTGACGATTGTGACTGTGGCTTTGAGTCTTATGGAGATATCTGTAAAAAGCTTGGTATAGATATATACAGTAATGATGAAAATGCATTAAGAGAAACAGTAAGAAGATTTTTATCTGATGAATGTAAGCTTGTTGCAACTGAAAAGTATGGATATACTATGCAATATTATTCAGAGGTAATTTATTAATGAGTAAGCTTATTGCATTGTACCAAAACGGCAACTACTCAGTAAAATTGTATAGTGATGGTACAAAAATAAAAACAACAAAGGATGATAAATTCATAGCAAGCTTTCCTGACAGTATGGACTTAAAAATCACAGACTACTGTGATATGAATTGCCCAATGTGCCACGAAAAATCAAGCGTAAACGGAAAGCACGGTAATCTTAGCGAGGACTTTCTTTCAACTCTTAAAAAAGGCACAGAATTAGCAATCGGTGGCGGTAATCCATTGTCCCACCCAGACCTTATAACTTTTCTAACTAAAATGAAAGAGCAAGGCGTAATCTGTAACCTTACCGTTAATGAAACGCATCTAAAAAAGGATAGAGAATTGATTGATGAATTAATATCTCAAAATCTAATTTATGGCTTAGGTGTGTCGATAAAATCATATAATGAGTATGCAGTAAGCTTTGCAAAATCCTATAAGAACACCATATTACACGTTATAAACGGCATTTTTGAGGACTACGATAAATATCTAACCAAGACCTTAAAATCCTTATTTTAGGCTATAAAATGTTCGGTAAGGGCGAAAAATACTATAATAGCGAAATTGAAAGTAACAAGCAACACACAAAAGAAATTTTACCGTCATTACTCAATAAATTCGATTGCGTATCCTTTGATAATTTAGCGCTATCTCAATTAGATGTTAAAAGCATTATTTCAAAGGAAGACTATGAAAGTATGTTCATGGGCAATGATGGAGAAGCCACAATGTATATTGATTTGGTTAATAGACAATTCGCAAAAAGCTCTACAAGTGTCGATAGATACCCATTAGAAACAGATATTATCCCAATGTTTAAAACAGTAAAAACACTATAACAAAAATGCTATTGCAATTAAGCAATAGCATTTTTTATTAAATCAATTAACTACGTTCTTAGGACAACCGTTTAAATAAGCCTCAATATTTGATACAACAGTATTAAAGCATCTAGTCCTTGTTTCAAATGCACCCCAAGCCATATGCGGGGTTAAACACACGTTTTTTCTGTCTAAAATCTTACTAAAGGGATGATCGTTTCTAAAAGGCTCAACCGAATATACGTCGCATCCAAGACCACCAATTTTATTATTTAAAATCGCATCAACCATAGCGTTTTCGTTCCAAACCGCACCGCGAGCAACGTTGATTAAAATGGCATCTTTTTTCATAAGAGCAATTTCATTTTCGCCAATCATTCCTCTTGTTAAATCAGTAAGAGGGCAGTGTATTGAAATAATATCCGATCTTTTAAGTAATTCCTCAAGTGAAACACACTCAAATCCATCAACAGGAGTACGTTTGTTTACAATTACGTTGCAGCCAAGTGCTTTCGCAACGTCATATACAGCCTTACCAATATTACCAAATCCAATAACACCCCAGGTGCGACCGTAAAACTCATGGTAAACAGGCTTTAACATATTAGCACTAGCACTCTTGGAATAATCGCCATTATGTACGAAATCGCGATACTCCCCAAGACTTGTCATAAGATATGATGCCATAGCAACAGTAACCTGTGCCACACAGTATGTAGAGTATGCAGGAGTATTGCAAACGGTTATTCCGCGCTTTTTACAGTATTCTAAATCTATATTGTCATATCCCGTAGCAGTTTCGCAAATAAGCTTCAAATTTGGTGCATTTATAAGCACATCCTCAACCATTTTCACCTTATTTACTATAATAACATCAGCATCCTTGACTCTTTCTTTTGCCTCTTCCTGTGATGATGTAGGATACTTTATAACGCTACCGAATCTTTCAGCAGGACTTAAATCTAAATCCTCACCAAGTGTAATATAATCAAGTATAACTATATTCATATCATTACCTCGTTTTTAAAATTCGCTGCCTATCCTTATAATCCGGCAAAACAGACTCCACAATAGCCCAAAATCGCTTAGAATGATTAAGCTCCTTAATATGTGCAAGCTCATGCACAATCACGTAATCAATGGCCTCGTTTGGATATCTCATAACGTTACAAGAAAAGTTTAACCTCTTCTTAGAATTACAGCTTCCAAATCTCGTTTTTGCTTGATTTATCGATACATTAGATGGCGTAACTCCCATAATGCTAGCAAAATACTCAACTCTATTTGGAATAAACTCCCACGCTTTTTTCTTAAGCTCTTTAATTTCACTTTCGCTAAGCTCATCAATAGGCACCATTCTGTTTTTAGTAGCCTCAACCTTCGTTTGTACCCATTCTAAATGCGAATTGTAAAAGCTCTCAATCCGTTCCTTGCTTGTCCTGTACGGACATCTAATAACAACACGCCCGTCCCTCTTAATCTGTAAACAAAGCGTCTTTCTTTTTGAATAAATAATTTCGTAGTTCATAATAACATTTTATCATAATAGCATAGCTTTGTCAATTATTGTATCGTTTAATTGTAAACTAAAAAGACAGTTTAAATAATAATTTAATCAAAAAAATAGCGGATAGGCCATAAGACCTATCCGTTATTTTTTGATGGAACTGGCGAGAGTCGAACTCGCGTCCGAAAACCACTTGACATAACTTTCTCCGTAGTCAGTTAATCCTTTGAATTTCCCCTACAGAACGATGATTAACAATCTTTCATTCGGGTATTGTCTTAATGCTTGATTGATACAGACAAAACTCTCAATTCAAGTTCACCTCTCACATTACGCTCAGTCTTAGGGCGAGGTACTCCCAAGAGGAACGGGTGGTGCTTATGACCACAGCACTGCTAACTGAAACTCCCGAAGGAGAATCAATTAGGCAGCCATAGCAACTTTATTGTTGTCGTTTATTATTTAAGTTAGCCATTATACGGGATTAGCTAGCCCGCTACGCTTATTATATCTCACAATCCCCGTCGAAACCTTTACAGCCCCATATTGGATTTGCTTTACTATTATATATCATTACAACCGTTTTGTCAATGAAATTTTTCCAAAACAAATCGCAAAAACCGACAAGCATTGCTTGTCGGTTAAAATTCGCTATTAAAAGAAGAATACACCAAGACCCCAACCAACTAAGCCACCTTTTTTTAGATGCTCAACATAGTTGCGTCTAAATGAAGTATTTGTAGGTAATCTGTCAGGATTTCTATCCTCAGTGTCAAATAGTCTCCAAAGGTCCTCGCCCTCGTTGTCAGCATATTCAAACACGTCAAAACGAGAGAAAAACTTATATGTATTGCTATTATGATTTAACATTTCCTCATGTTTAGGGTAGAGAAGCCATGAGTGGCAAATAAATGGCTTTTCATCGCCTTCAACCTCAGTAAAGAATTCTTTTGCCATCTTATAAGCTTCAATGCAGCTTTTCTCATCAAATGGAGTGCCGTCTCTAGGAATATGAATACCGATAGCTAAGCTATCCTTTGTAAGCTTGTGTCCGTTTTTATCATAATCATGACCAAACTTTGAAACCTCAAACTGTAATCTGCCAAGAGCAAATCTTGTAAGGTCAAAAAATCCTGGGAACCACCAAGCAACAAACGAGCCAATAACACCACGAACTGTCTTACATTCATCGAGCTTGTACTTTAAATCAAGCATTGATTTTTTGAAAATATCAAGAGAAATACCTCTTTCAATGTATAAATCCTTTAAATGCTTTGACATACACATAAAAATAAGTAATCCGGATGTATATGGATGAACTCCAACTACCTTGCCGGCATTTTGTGCAGGAACAAGAATTCCGTGATAATAATCGCACTTAATATCAGCATCATAAATACTTAAAATTCTTTCCCATTCCTTCTTTGTGTCGTCGTTTGACATAATCTTATCATAAGCATTAAGTAAAAACTCTCTGTCAGATTCAAGATATTCGCCTTCAATCATAAATTCATTAATGTAGTTTCTCATTAAAAATCACCCTTAGTAGCCCTTTCAATTGTTCTTTGTGCATCTCTTTTTGCATCGCTTTCGCGTTTATCATAAAGCTTTTTGCCCTTGCAAACGCCAACCTCAACCTTAACTCTTGAACCTTTAAAATAAAGTGAAAGAGGAACTAGAGAGTAGCCGTCCTTTGCAACAAAGCTATTTAGCTTTATAATTTCCTTTTTATGCATTAGTAGCTTTTTAAGCCTTAATGGATCCTTGTTGAAAATATTTCCCTTTTCATAAGGAGAAATATGCATTCCAACAACGTAAAGCTCTCCATTATAAACCTTACAGAAGGAGTCCTTTAAATTGACTTGTCCATTTCGTAAGGATTTTATTTCAGTACCAAAAAGCTCAATGCCCGCTTCGTATTTTTCAATTACAAAGTAATCATGGTACGCCTTCTTATTAGGCGCAATAATTTTAACACCTTTATCAGTCATATTAAACTCCTTTCGTGTAATTTATAACATATTAAGTATATCATATATCAAGGTAATTTGCAATAGCGCAAGCTGTCGTTTTTTAACAAAAAATGCAAAATTTCATATCCTAATTAAGAGAAATATTCTCATTTAGGAGATTAAAATGAAAATTGTATTATTAACCGCATTGGGCGTAGGCGGAGCAACGGTTTTCGGTGCGCTAATCGGATTTATATTTAAAAAAATCTCGCATAAGTTTTCAGATATTGTATTAGCCTTCGGTGCAGGCGTAATGCTTTCAGCGTCAATATTAGGCCTTATCCTACCGTCATTAGAATACGGTACAAAATATAATGTAATCATATCCTTGTTTGGAATATTCACAGGCGCATTATGCATTGACTTAATTGAAAAGCTTGTCCCTCATATAGATACTATCACTACCACCGATAACGAAAGCTTTAAAAAGGTAATGCTATTCGTTCTAGCGATCGCAATTCATAACCTACCAGAAGGAATTGCCGCAGGCGTAGGATTTGGTACAGGCGATATTTCCTCGGCAATAATGATCGCTGTTGGAATAGCGCTTCAAAATATCCCCGAAGGAATGGTAATAATAGGACCAATGCTTTCCGTTGGCATAAGCCCAAAGAAAACGTTCTTTTTTGCAGCACTAACAGGACTTATAGAAGTAATCGGTACGTTTATCGGCTATTTCTCTGTAAATATATCCGAAGCAATATTACCTTTTGCATTATCATTCGCGGGTGGCACTATGCTTTATGTAATTAGCGATGAAATGATACCTGAAACACATTCTCATGGCAATGAAAGAGCCGCTTCATACGCTTTACTAGTAGGATTTTGCGTAATGCTGCTGTTTTAACACTGTTATTTACACATGAACATATTATCATATGAGCAAAACAAATATATAATAAAAGCAGAAATCAAATGATTTCTGCTTTTTGTTTGTTTATTTTGTTAAATCTAAAAGTGGCTTTAAGTTTCTAATTGTCTCCTCATCAGACAATTCTTCGATAATTGCATCTGTATAAGTGAAAATATCTTCCTCATGTAAAATGTAAATTGTATGCTCAAGAGTTAAGCATTCATCAGCAGAAGCATATAAAAGGAATGTGTTAGAGTTATATACGTTTAAAAGCTGACAAACCTCATTAGTTGCATCAATGTCATCAAATAAAATATTGAAAAGTGCAAGTCCGCTCTTAAAGTAATTGAACGAGCAAAATCCTGTAGCACCTAAATCACCAAAGTTTAAGTTACCGCAAATGACTATCTTCTTTTCAACTTCCTTGAATTCAAAATTATAGTTACGTGACTGACAGTAATCGAGTAATATTTTTCTAATGTTCGCTAAATCCATGTAATTCTCCTTAAATCAAATTTACAAATATATTGTAGCATAATAAAAGTAAGTTATTAAGAGTTAGTTTGAATTTGATGTTAAATAAGTTGCATACAGGAAGGTTCAACTTGTGAACTATTTTTGCCGAGCCTTATGCTAGCAAGCTGACAACGGCTTCGTCAAAAATGCGAACCCAATTTGTGCAAAGCACAAAGATGGTTCTCCGTGAGGATAGAAAAAATACCATAGTCACAATAAGTGACTATGGTATTTTTTACACCCGCAACGGGAATCGAACCCATAACTAACCCTTAGGAGGGGTTTATTATATCCATTTAACTATGCAGGCATAAAACACGTCAAAGGACGTGTTTTAAATTATTTCACCAAATAATTTTTGGTTTATTTCATTGTTTGCCTTTAAACTGGCAGTTTTATTAATAAGTGGATAGCAATCTGCCTCGTTTACAATAAAATGCTCTACAATCGGAATATTGAAAGGAGAAAACATTGATGAAAGTTGTCCGGTTGTTGAAATGTCTTCCATTGAAGGAAATGCCGTTCCATTTGGATGATTGTGCGCAATCATAATCATTGATGCGTTGTATTTGAAAACTAGCTCAATAACACGTCTTGCATCTAAAGATGAAGAGTTAACAGACCCATCATGAACCTTTTCGTATCCAAGTAAATCAAAACAGTTACTTAAGAAAAACACGTAAACCTTCTCAGTCTTTTCGCCGTGAAACAGTCCTAGTAAAAATTGCTTAATGTATCCTATGTTACTAAATTGTTTAATATGAGAATTCTTATCAATTAAATATGCGCGAGATAATGCAGGGATCAGCTTAATAAGAGTAGCACTGTTTTCTGTAATGTAATCCACCTGTACAAGATCCTCAATATTCGCATCAAAGACAGCGCTTAGTGATCCGAACTTTTCAATTAACTCATGACCGATATCATTTGTGTCCTTACGTGGAATAGAGTAGAACAGAAGTAGCTCTAAAATATTGTGAGGTTGAAAATCATCAAGACCGCTTTCTAAAAATCTGTTCTTTAATCTCTGTCTGTGTCCTTCGTGTAAATTCTTTTCGTTTTCCATTATTTTTTAACTATGTCTTCTTTATTAGTTTGAGCAACTATGTAATGTGGACGTCCCTTTACCTCGTTGAAAATCTTTGAAATATATTGACCGACAATACCGATAGACGTTAAAACCATACCGCTAACAAGTAAAATTGTAAATATCGTTGTATTCCATCGTAAAACGTCGGAATAAAAGCCATTAAAGCGCTCTCCCTCTGCTAACTTTATTATCGCCATTACAAAAGGTGGAATAGAAGCTAAAAATGATAAAATACCGCACCCTGTGGCGAATTTTAAAGGAAAACTTGAAAAGCTGATGATGCCGTCCCAAGAATATTTTAAAAGCTTCTTAAAGCTCCATTTTGTTTGACCTGCAACTCTTTCAACATTGTCATAAGACATCCAATATGTTTTAAATCCAATCCAACCGAAAATTCCCTTTGAAAAACGATTATTTTCGCACATTGAAATGATAGCATCAACCATATCACGTTTCATTAAGCGGAAGTCTCTTGCTCCGTCAACCATATCAAGAGTAGAAATTTTATTCATAACCTTATAAAACGCTCTTGCAAAAAAAGAACGGATTTTAGGCTCTCCCTTGCGTGTTTGTCTGCGAGTGGCAACGCTATCATATTCGCCGCTTTCGAGAATCTTTACCATATCTTTAAGTAAAGCAGGAGGGTCTTGCATATCAGCATCCATAACAGCTGTATAATTGCCTGTGGAATTGCAGAATCCTGCATACATAGCCGCCTCTTTTCCAAAATTTTTCGAAAAAGAAATGTATTTTACTCTATTGTCATTATTTGCTAAATCCTTTAAAATTGCAAGAGTTCTATCCTTTGAGCCGTCATCAATAAATAGCATTTCAAACTCATAATCGGCCATTTCCTTTGAAACGCTGTTAAGCTCGGTATAAAAAGGTAAAAGCGATTCTTCCTCGTTATAGCACGGGATAATTAAAGAAATTTTCATAAATTACCTCCATAGAAATAATTTCAAAAAGTATTTTACCATAATAAACAGTAAAAGTCAACTGTATAATATTTAATTAAATATAAAACTTGGTTGACAATTAAGCAAAAATATGGTAAACTACTAAGGTAAATAACCTTTAAGGAGATTTGTATGAAGAAATTAATTGCAATTTTAATGTTTCTCTTTGTTCTAGTTTTCGCCATTGCGTGTGGCGAAGAACCTGTTAATACAGGAACAGGTAGCAATACACAAATTACTACCGATACACAAACAGACACAAGCTCAGATTCAGACCAAATCATTGATACTGATACAGATACGTCTGACCGTGCTGATGGCGAAAATTTAAATGACGTTTTAGGTCCTGATTGGACTTTACCACAACAATGATATGATAAAATTAAAGTTAGCAGATTTCATTATACAAATCAACAATAAATACGACTTTGTAGAAAGACAATGCAGAAGTTATATAGTAAATGACGGAGTACCCGATTTTATTGTTGAATGCACCGACGAAGACATACAGGCGGAAATCGCAAATTACGATAATCCTTCCTATGCAAACTATGGATACTGTGAGTCCGTTTGCGTTTACAGAAATTTATGCTTACAGCTTCCTAAACACGATGCTTTTTTAATGCATGCAGCCGTATTGGATGTTGACGGAAAATCTTATGCTTTTACTGCGAGAAGTGGCACAGGAAAATCAACACATATCAATCTATGGAAAAAGCTTTTAGGAGAAAGAGCAATCGTTGTAAATGGCGATAAACCGATTTTGCGCTTTATAAATGGAGAGCTTTACATATACGGTACACCATGGTGCGGTAAAGAGGGCTGGCAAACAAACATGCGCTCCACGTTAAAGGGACTTTGCTTTCTTGAAAGAGCTGAAAACAACTCAATTAAGCCTCTAGAAAAAGGCGAATGTGCATCACGAATTATGCAACAAATCTTGATGCCAACCGATCCGTTTGATGCAATGGCAACACTTGAATTAATGGATAGAATGTTAATGAAAATTGACACTTGGCTTTTAGGATGCAATATGGATATTGAGGCGGCAAAAATCGCATACGAAAACATGTCAGGAGATAAAATATGAAAATTAAAGCAGGATTTATATTAAGAGACGTAGCTGGCAAAACCTTTGTTGTTGCTACCGGCGAGCTTTCAAAAAAATTCAAGGGTATGATTACTCTTAACGAAACCGGTAAATTCATTTGGAAGCTTTTAGAAAATGATATTACCAAGGAAGAAATTGTCGATAAAATGCTTGAGGTTTACGAGGGCGTTGAAAGATCTCTTGTGGAAAAAGATGTTGATATATTTGTAGAAAAGCTTGTGAGGGATAACATTCTTGAATAATTTAGAGCTTAGCATGAGTGAATTTTGGCAAATTGCCGAGCCTGTTATATCAAGTAACGGAGAGGTGCGCTTATTTCATAAGGGTACAAGCATGAATCCTCTTTTGAGACAGGGAATAGATTCTGTAGTTTTAGTAGCTCCTAATGATATAAAAAAGAATGATATTCTGCTTTATAAGCGTGCAAACGGACAGTTTGTTATGCACAGAGCCATTAAAATAACAAGAAAAGAGTACGTTATGTGTGGCGATAATCAATGCTCACACGAGCATGGTATAACAAAAGATAATATTCTTGCTAAGGTCAAAGGAATATATCGTGGCGAAGAATATTTTGAGACTGATAATAAGGAATACCAAAGATACGTAAAAAGAAAATTGCCTATAAGAAGAGCAAAAATTCGTTTTTTCTCTACTCTTAGAAAAATTAAAAAGAAATAAAAAAGCTACCTGAAAACAGGTAGCTTTTTTATTTCTTTTTATAAATGGAAAAGTTAACTTCAACGGTTGTCTCTAATTTATCAATATGTTTAAGCTTTTCCTTGTCATTTAAGCTTGTTCTGTGATAATACGGTGTCATAGTGAAAAGATTATAGATAGCTTCAGTTCCGTTTATTAAAGTATCATATTTTAAATTTTCAACGCTTAATAGCTCAAAACCGTCATAAGTTAAAAACTTTTCCTCGTTATCGTATACGTCAGAGTACAAGATTCTTTTAAGTCCGTTAAGATGCTCAACACCGGCAGAAACCACAATCAAGTACCCCTGTGTCGCTAAAACGCGGTGAAATTCCTCGCTCGCAACAGGTGCAAACATATTCACAACCATATCAGCGCAGCCGTCTGATAATGGCATTTCAAATATGCTTGAAACAGAGAATAAAACGTTGTCTTTACACACACGTCTTGCGCATTTTGCTCCATGCTCACATCCAAATTTAGACATATCAAAGCCGATAACTGATTTAACTGTGCTTGCAAGACCTAACGTGTAATATCCTTCGCCACATCCTGCATCAATAGTTAAATCGTTTTTAAATCTACCCACAATTTCGCAAATTTTCTCTTGAATTGGTAAATAAGCGCCACATTCAAAGAAATTACTTCTTGCACGAATCATTTCTTTAGAATCTCCCGCCTTAGCATTATTCATTTTACCGGGCTTTAACAAATTTATATACCCACTTGAAGCTATATCAAATGAATGTCCCTTGTCGCATTTTAAAGAATTATTTACTCTTGAAAAGTCGCCTTTGCAAATAGGACACTTAAAATATGATTCAAAATTCATTTTTACCTCTAATTAAATTGACATTTCACTTATTATATATTATAA
The DNA here is from genome assembly GCA_045632345.1 of Eubacteriales bacterium. GTDB lineage: Bacteria > Bacillota > Clostridia > Oscillospirales > CAG-272 > RGIG2000. The sequence continues at coordinate 349,566 of JAZQWM010000027.1, forward strand.
TAGAATCGGAGTATAATTTCAAGAGCTAAGGAGAAAATATGGTAAATCTTAACGAAATATATACAGTAGAAATTGAAGATACAAACGTTTTTGCAAACGGCATTTGCCATATTGATTCCTTTGTTGTTTTTGTAGAAAACACATTAAAAGGCGAAAAATGTAAAATTCAAATTACCAAGGTGCATCCCCGCTATGCATATGCAAAATGTATTGAAATTTTAGATGAAAGCCAATACAGAGAAGTACCAAAGTGTGAAAATTACGAAAAATGCGGTGGCTGCTCATTTTTACATACCTCAATAGAATTTGAAAATCAAACAAAAGAAAATTTTGTAAAATCCGTTTTTGCAAAAAACAAAATTCAAGCAGATTTTGAAAAAATCATTTGCCCTGTGTCAGAAAAATACAGAAACAAGGTAGTTCTTTTCTATAATGGCAATAGCTTTGGTTATAACGAAAAATCAACAACAAGGATTGTTGAACATACTGATTGTATTTTAAATCATACAATATTTGACGATATTGCACGCTTTACTGCGCAAGAATTAAAAAATACAACGCTAAGAGCATTATTCCTTCGCAAAAACAGAGATAATAGCGAAATAATGGTTTGTCCTATTTTCTATACTCAGACAGATATTTTTAAATATGTAGCCGAGCTGCTTAACGAGTTTCCAAACGTTAAAACCGTATTGTCTGCAAGTTTAAAGGACAGGGATTTTGCCATTGAAAAGCTTAACTTTAAAACAGTTTACGGAGACGGCTATATTACAGATACTCTTTGTGGACTTGATTTTAAAATTTCCCCAAAATCCTTCTATCAAGTAAACCCTGTTTGCGCCGAGCTTCTTTATGAAAAAGCAATAGAGCTTTTAGATCCGCAACCCAATACGCAGGTCGCAGACCTGTTTTGCGGCACAGGCACAATGGGAATAATAACCGCCAAAAGAACAAATTGCAAGGTTTATGGCATTGAAATTGAGCCAAGTGCCGTAAAGGACGCTAAGCAAAATGCTAAGCTAAACGATGTTAAAAATATAGAGTTTAAGGCTGAGGATGCAAGCAAATTTGATAAGCAAATTGATGCCTGCATCATCGACCCACCACGCAAGGGCCTATCAAAATTCATGCTTGATACACTACTTCGTCTAAAGCCTAATAAAATCGTATATGTATCTTGCAATCCAGACACAATGTGTAACGACTTAAAAGTGTTACTTGACAGTTATACTATATCATCTCCCGTTTACACATACAATCAATTCCCGAAAACCACTCATATCGAAGCAGTTTTATGCTTAACTCTTAAATAATCATGACCTACAATATAAGAGAAATACAACAAAAAGATAATAAAGATGTAGAATCTGTTATTCGTACATGCTTAATAGAATTTGGTGCAAATCACGAGGGCACCGCATGGGCAGACCCTGACCTTTGCCGTTTTTCTGAAATCTATAATACAGAAGGCAATAAATATTGGATAATCGAGGATGAAAACGGAATAATTCTCGGTGGAGTTGGTATAGGCAACCTTGAAGGCACTGACAAAATATGCGAGCTTCAAAAAATGTATTGCTTACCGCAAATTAGAGGTATAGGCATAGCCCATAAACTAATAGAAATAGCACTTGACTATGCTAAAAAATACTATAAAAAGTGCTATCTTGAAACGCTTCCAAATATGATAGCCGCCCAAAAATTCTACGAAAAACACGGCTTTATCCGTATCTACGAGCCTGCTATCAAAACCGAACACTTCGCCTGTGATGTTTTATACATAAAGGACTTATGCAAGGAGTAAAAATGAAAGCAATAGAACTAATTGAAGAACTGAAAAGCGGTGGATTTACTCCACACCATAGAACCTGTGATACAGTAAAAGCAGGAAATCCTGAAAAGGAGCTAAAAAAGGTAGCTGTATCTATGTTTGCTACTATTGATACATTTAAAAAGGTTAAGGAATGGGGAGCAGATATGCTTATCGTTCATGAGCCAACCTATTACGATCACTATGAGGAAATGATATCAAATCCTGTAACCGAAGCAAAAAAGAAGCTTATTGAAGAAAGCGGAATTGTTGTTTTCCGTTATCACGATTTTATGCACCATAGAGAAATCGACCAAATTCCCGAGGGCGAAATTCATTATTTAGGTCTTAAAGGCACCATTGAAAATACACCTTATTTTGCTTCATATATTTACCACTTAGATGAGTCAATAACAACACTCGAGCTTGCTAAGCTCATTGAGGATAAGCTTAATATCAAGCATGTTAAAATTGCTGGCGAAAGAAACAAAAAGTCAACTAATTTAGCATTATGCTTCGGCACACCTGGTGGAGTTTATGACCTGCTCCGTGATGAAAATATTGATATAGTCCTAACCGGAGAAACCTGTGAATGGATGCTTTGCGAATACGCAAGAGATGCATCTGCGCTTGGTATCAACAAATCAATCATAGTAATGGGACATATCGGCTCTGAAAGAGACGGAATGAGACTTTTAGCAGAAAGATTATCTAAAAACCATACCACCTTTGAAACAAAATATTTTGAATGTGGCGAGGTATATACATACACAGAGGAGCAATTATGAAAAAAATAATTACTTTATCAATCTTTTTGGCTGCTTTAATTGTTATTTCCTTAACGTCTTGCTTCATTATTTCAAGTGAATGTGATGCGTGCCAAGAAGCACAACCGCTTACTTTTTCCATCAATGAACGCTTTACCTTAAGCAAACACATAAATAGCGTGCCTTTGACTATGGAAGCGGTAATTCAATTTACACCGTCAACCGAATTTACAACCAGCTCAGGCGCTACCATTCTTGGTAATGACGATATGTGGAGCAGATGTGTAAAATATACCGTTGATATAGAAGGACATCCACACGTGTTCTTTAAAAACGTAAATTTTTATAAAACAGGAAACGAATACGTTTTCGATAACGTAGATGTAAGATCCAATGAAAACGTACATTTAGCAATAACCTTTGATATTGAAAACAGCAAGCTTTTATGCTACAAAAACGGAGAATTAGCCCAAACCATAGAAAATGTAGAAATAAAGGAAAATTATGAGCAAAAGCATAATTTTGCAATAGGTGGAGATTATCGCGGAGCAAACTCTGAGCATTTTACCGGTTCAATTAGCTCTGTTTCAATTTGGAGCGACGTGCGCTCAAACGAGGAAATTGCAAACGATTATGCAAGTGCACTTGACTTTACTGATGAAAATATGCTTGCATCATATGACTTAACAAAGTGTTATTACTGCTTAAAAGAAGATAAATCATTAAACAAAAACAACTTAAATTACCAAAAATTATGGCAAAACACAGATGAAGTAGAGGAAGTAACGGACTACGCATATTCCTTTGCCGTAATAGGAGATACCCAAGAGCTATCTGATGATTTCCCGGAAAAAATGACAGCTCTTTACGATTGGCTTTTAGCTAACAAGGATGCTAAAAAAATCAAATGCGTATTAGGTCTTGGAGACATTACTCAAAAAAGCTATGATTACGAATGGGCTCATGCTAAATCACAAATTTTCAAGCTTAACGGTAAAATTCCATATGCCTTAGTTAGAGGAAATCACGATAAAATAGCAGGCTATAACGCTACCTTTAATAACGATAAATATAAAAATGAATTAAGCGGCACTATTACCGCCGATAGCGTAACAAACGCCTACAAGCTATTAACAGTAGGCGAGAATAACTATCTTATAGTTATGCTTGATTACGGACCAAATGACACAATGCTAAATTGGGCAAATGATTTAATTGCATCATATCCGGAGCATAGAGTTATAGTGTTAACACATTGCTATTTTTACAGAGATAGCACAACCTTAGGCGCAGATGATGCATACCCTGCAAAAACTAATAACGGAGAACAAATTTGGGATAAGCTTATAAGAAAACATGCAAATATAGAGCTTGTTATTTCTGGACATGACCCGTCACAGGATATTACCCATGCAGAAGCGGTGGGCGATAACGGAAACATCGTTCATCAAATGCTGATTGACCCACAAAATACTGACTTCTATCTTGACGGCACAGGAATGGTGGCAATGTTCTATTTTTCAGAGGATGGAAACACCTTAACCGTTAGATATTACTCCGTAATTAAGGATATGTACGGAAGTGAAAAAAGCCAATTCACAATAAACTTTAATAAGTAAGAGGAAAAAATGAACAAGAAAAACCTACTAAAATTATCTTTAATCACATTAATTATCGGGCTTATTGTCCTTGCAATCGCATATTACTTTTTCCATTTTGTAACCGATGACGGATTTACACTAACATTCCACGAGGAAGCAGGCAAACCATTTGTAACCGACCTTATCGGATTTTTTGGCGTACTGTTTATATGGAGCAGTGCAATGAGCCTTATACTTGCGTTAGTATTTTTCAAAGAGGAGAAATAAAATGAAGAACCATAAGTGCAGAACGTATTTTAGAATAATTGGAGATATTGAAGCAAATGAGCTTTTATCTATCTTAAATGTAAAAGCAGATAAAATCATCAATAAAGGCGATGTAAACCCACGAAGCCAAAAGGTATGGGAGTATAACGATGTTGAAATCGGCTTTAATGATAAATATAATGTTGACATCAACGAAATGATAAGAGAAACTCTTAAAGACCTTATCCCACAAACAGAAATGTTAGCAAATCTCAAAAAAGAGTATAATCTTGGATACTACCTTCTTTTAGTCCCTGAAATTTATAGTGATAGCGATGAGCCAAAGCAATATCTCTCCCTTGAAAGAGATATTATAGAATTTTTATATCTTACAGAGACAGAAGTAGATTTAGACTATTACGTATATTAAAGGCGGACAAAATGAGTAATTGCCAATACGCAAAAAAATGTAGCGGTTGTCAGCTTCAAAACCTAACCTATAAAGAACAGCTTCAAATGAAGCAAGTAAAAACAATACGCTTACTGGGTAAATTCTGCCACGTTGAAGAAATTATCGGTATGGAAAACCCATACTACTATCGCAATAAGGTGCAATCCGCATTCGCTTTAAAAAACGGTAAAACCATATCAGGAATTTACCAATCTGCAACAGGTAAAATTGTTCCCGTTGATACTTGCTTGTTAGAGGATGAAGCTGCACAAAAAATAGTAGCAACCATTAAAAAGCTATGCCCAAATTTCAAAATTAAACCCTACGATTTAAACACAGGTAGCGGTTTTTTACGCCACGTGTTAATTCGTAAAGGCTTTTCAAGTAAAGAAATTATGGTGGTTTTAGTAACCGCAAAAGGCGATTTTAAATCTAAAACGTCATTTGTAAATGAATTACTTCGCCGCCACCCCGAAATTACCACAATCGTATGGAATATAAACACAACAAGCACCGCCTTAATGTTAGGTAACCAAAGTGAAGTTTTATTCGGTAACGGCTATATTACCGACACTCTGTGCGGTTTATCCTTTAGAATTAGCCCTCGCTCATTCTATCAAATTAATCCAACACAAACCGAAAAGCTCTATTCCATAGCCAAGGAATACGCCGCACTAACAGGCAACGAAAAAGTAATCGATGCATACTGTGGCACAGGCACAATCGGTCTTACAATGGCAGATGTTGCCAAGGAAATAATCGGAGTTGAGGTAAATAGCGATGCAATAAAGGATGCCAAAGAAAACGCCAAGCTAAACGGCGTAAAAAACGCCAAATTTTTTAACGCAGATGCAGGCGACTTTATGTACGACCTTGCTATAAAAGGCGAGAAAATAGACGTGGTTATAACCGACCCACCAAGAGCCGGCTGTAGTATGAAATTCTTAAAAAGCCTACTCACTCTCTCCCCAAAGCGCATAGTCTATATATCCTGTAACCCCGAAACCCAAGCAAGAGACTTAATAACACTAACCAAAAACGGCTATAAAGCAACCAAAATCCAACCGGTTGACTTGTTTCCGCACACAAACCACGTGGAAAGTGTCGTTTGTCTCAAACGAACTTTCAACAACTAAGTTTGCCCTTTCGGGCAAGTGAAGTTGCCTTCGGCAGTGAAGTTCACTGCGTGAGTGAAGTTTCGCCTGCCGGCGAAGTTGGGCAAACTTAACTTCACTTTGCGAGTGAAACGAGCAAAACTTCACTGTGAGCAAAGCGAGCAACTTCACTTTTGTAACGCAAAAACTTCACTAATTTATTGGGACAAAAGTGAGTTTGAGCAAAACTCAAAACTCTCATTTACAGCAGTACGAGTTAACATATCGAAAGGAGCATATCAAAATGACATATGGAATAATTAAAACCAAAAGCGGTAGAACATATGTTTCTCCTATCTTTGCATTAAAGTATGTTGGTTGGAAATCAGAAGCGGTGGCCTTTGATGAAACATTTTCGAAAATCATAAGAATCAAATTGCATGACACGGGATTTGGTGGAATTGGCAGAACTGTATTTGTGATTGAAAACGATTTTGATACAAGCAAGGGCGATTGGGCTGGCTTTGATTGGGTAATCAATGACAAAGCACTTTTTAAGGCATTTCGTTCAAAAAGAGGGGCAGCTGTAGAGTCGTTTCCTTTGTTCAAAAACTATTGCAAAGAGATCCACTTACCGGAGCGTTTTGAAATAAAAGACGATAAAGATATTGCCTCTCTTGAAGGTGTATCATTTGGTTTTCACGATTCTCTTATACTCGAGTATGCAGAGAACGAAAACGGCATCGTAGTACGCTTCGATACCACTTGGGATTGCTATATTACCGTGACTTTTGAAGGAGTTACAGAGGCTGACTTTAAGGAAAAAGTTGGTCAGATATTAGATTCCAAAATCAAAAAAACCGATGACGGATTTTCATTCACTGTACTAGATGGTTTTGCGGGTTGGATTGATGGCTGTGATTATGACTCGGAAATGGGCGAGCCGTATATTAGATGTAAAAAGATTTTTTGGCAAATAGAAATTTCTTGAAAATATAAAGATTTGGGACTTTAAGGGATTACAACCCCCATTTTTCGACCATTTTGAGACCTTTTGGAGTCCCCACCCACGTGGAAAGTGTCGTTTGTCTGACAAGGAGATAAGCATGATGTTGTTTAAAAAATTATGCAGTGAATGTAAAAACATAGAAACCGTAAATCATATTCAAAATTTAAGCGACTTTTTTATCATACTGCAAGAAATGAAACTGTTGGTTTAAAATGACAACTGTGAATATATTGGAGGCAATAATCCAGAGAAAACGATTAAACAATGGTCACAAGATGGGTTGTGGTATAGAATTAAGTGTAAAAAATGCGGTACTATCTTCACATTATATTACGATATTTTTGTGGACAAAGGATGTTTCAAAAAGGGCAAATAAATATACTTTTGGAAATTACAAAGTCGATTTTATCAACTAGAGACTTGACACATTTAGAAATCGTTGTTTATCTAACAAGAAAATAAATGTCTTCAACTTTAAATCGAGTAAACGGAATATTATACATATGACAAAAACATTTGAAAATTATTTAAAAAAAGGGCGTAGCAAACTTAGAAAAATAGCTTTAACTTCTACCTCTTATAAGAATATAGAACACGATTTAAATGATAATAATGTCAATAGCAATCTTGCCACCTATGGCGATGCTTTATTGAAATTAGCACTATGTGAAGTTCTATTTAAAGAAAAGGTGAAAAATATTACCGAGAGTAAGAAAAAATTTGAAAGTGATGAGGTCCTGGTTAAAGTTATAGCAAAAAAATATGACCTGATCAAATATATAAAATATGATAGTGCTGATAAAAAAATTCCGCAAGATTATGAATATACCGGAGTAAAATACAAGTATATAGCAACAGCTGTAGAAGCACTTTTAGCCGCATTTTATATTGATAACCATCGAGATTTTGATTTAGTTATCGAAATCGTAAGAGAGTGGAAACATGTGATTGGAAATAACTGAAATAGACTATTTTAAGCAAGCTATAATATTCCTATATAAAAAACTTAGGAGAGAGCGTCTATGAAAAACATCTTTAAAAAATCAAATATCCCATTTATGAAAGAAGTGCTTCATAACGGACAGGGCAGAGATAATTGGAACCTTGCAAGAGTAATGCAAGATAAAAATGGCTTACAACACCAGTTGCCTGCCGAAATTGCGCTTTTTAGCCGAGGAGCTACCCAAGGCGATACTTGGTCAATGTGCGAAGCTGCACGACTATACTTTAACCATTGTGGAGACCTATTTTTACCTCAAGCGCTTAGCTTATGGAAAAAAGCGGTATTGCAAAACGACAACGGAGCAATCTATGATGTTAATAATATGCCAATAGTTGATAGAGTTTTATCCTATCAATCTTATGATAACAACGAATATACCGCTATTGAAATGAAATGCGCACTTTTAACCGAATGTTATTTAACAAAATTAGGTCTTTGTCCATGGGAAACCGCAAATACAGAAGAGCGTATAAAACGTTGCGAAAACTTAACCTATATGGTTTGCCAAATTTTAAAAATTTCACAAATTAAAGTGGAATTTACACCAAATCTAACCTTTAACGGAATGATAGTTGATGGCTTAGCCCACTGGGACTACAGAATTTCAATCAGAGCCGAGCTGCTTAACGACCACGAAAGACTAATTGAGGTTTTATTCCACGAGCTTGGACATCAAGTAGTGTTTGAAATAACAAGAAACAAAGAAAACAGTAATATGCTAAAACAAATATACGGCATTACAGACGAGCGTATCGCATCTTGGCATAATCAAGAAATGGGCTACGAGGTGCCAACAACAGAGGAAGACCCCGACACACTATCCTATGGCGTATATACCATGTGGGCAACATTTTTTCTCAATCGTTAATATACAAGTTTAAAATAAAATCAAAAAGGAAATATTGCAATGATTTACACACCCCTCACTAAAAAAAGCATTAAAGCTTTGCTTTGAAGCACACAAAAATCAAGTTGATAAAACAGGCTTGCCATATGTTTTTCATCCATTCCATTTAGCGGAGCAAATGAAGGATGAATATTCCACAGTATGTGCATTACTTCACGATGTAGTTGAAGATACCGAATACACCTTTGAGAATTTAATAAATATGGGTTTTCCCAACGAGGTTATCGAAGCATTAAAGCTTTTAACACACGCAGAAGATGTTCCATATATGGACTATGTAAAAGCACTTTCAGTAAATCCTATTGCAAAAGCGGTTAAAATCGCAGACTTAACTCACAATAGCGACACATCAAGATTAGACGTAGTTGATGAGTGGGCACTTAAACGCGAAGAAAAATACAAAAAAGCATTAGAATTTTTAAATAACAATTAACGGAGTATTAAAATGCAAATTACTAAAATTGTAATAACAGGCGGACCCTGTGGCGGCAAATCAACCGCATTAAGCAAAATTCATGATGAGTTCGAACAAATGGGCTATACCGTTTTGTTTGTGCCGGAAACAGCCACAGAGCTTATCACAGGCGGCGTTGCACCGTGGACCTGCGGAACAAATTTAGATTATCAAAAGTGTCATCTAAAATTGCAGCTTGAAAAGGAAATAGCCTTTGAAAAAGCCGCATCCACAATGAATAAAGAAAAAATTCTTATTGTTTGCGACCGTGGCGCTCTTGACAGTAAAGCATATATGTCAGATAGTGAATTTAATGAAACGTTAAGATCTTTAAACACCAATGAGGTTGATTTAAGAGATAATTACGGTGCGATATTCCACTTAGTATCTGCTGCAAAGGGTGCAGAATATGCCTACACATTGTCAAATAACTGTGCAAGAACGGAAACAATTGAGCAGGCAAGAGAATTAGACGATAAAATTATTTCCGCTTGGACAGGACATCCACATCTTCGTATAATTGATAATGCAACTGACTTTAATGAAAAATTATCACGCCTAATTGCCGAAATTGCATCGTTTTTAGGCGAGCCAGAGCCTTTTGAAATTGAAAGAAAATTCCTGATTGAATATCCTGATATTACATATTTAGACTCCCTGCCGAATTGCAAAAAGGTAGAAATTATTCAAACGTATTTAAAAGCTCCAAACGGAGACGAAACACGAATTAGACAAAGAGGCGCTGACGGAAATTTTATATATTTCCAAACCACAAAACGCAAAATTAGCGACACAAAGCGCATCGAAATCGAAAAAAGACTAACTAAGGATGAATATCTAAAACTGCTTTTAGACGTTGATACAACAAAGCATCAAATCAGAAAAACTCGATATTGCCTAGTTTATGAAAACCAATATTTTGAAATCGACGTATATCCATTTTGGAATGATAAAGCCATAATGGAAATAGAGCTTCGCTCAGAAAATCAAGAGATTTCAATCCCGAATAGCATAAAAGTAATAAAAGAGGTAACTGACGATGATGAATACAAAAATTCATCACTTGCCAAAAATATAAAATAACAGTTCATACATTGTAAACAAATAAAGTATTGACTATACCTTAAAAATATGATAAAATATACACATAAAGTATATATATTAAGGAGACACAAATGAAAAAGATACTTTCAATTCTTTTAGTACTTGTTATGACTTTGACTGTATTGCTTTGTTCATGTAACAACAATCCACCTGTTAATACCGAAACAGGATCAAGCACTGATACAGGCAGTCAAACAACAGATACAAATAAGGACACAAGCTCAGATACTGATAAAACGCCAAGCTCAGGCAACAATAATAAGCCTGGCGACAGCTCCAGTAGTGGTTCTAATTACGATACACTTATTGAGCATAATCTTAAGGTTGATAACAGCGTTAAGCTTGACGTGTTCGATAGTGTTAACACCTTTGGAAACGAGGGAAACACAGTTGACTATACAAACGCAATACCTGTTGACGTTTCTCAGCTAGCTAACAATAAGGTTTACCCAATTACCAAGGGAGGCGTTTACAGAATTTACGGCAAAAGCGAAAACGGACAAATTTTAGTAAATCTTGACGATGCAGTAAACAGAGAGGTCGTTCTAGTATTAGACAATCTTGAAATGTCTTATAAGGGCACAAAATCTGTTATCTACATTGAAAAGTGCGAAAAAGCAACAATCATATTACCTGAAAATTCAGTTTCAACTTTATCCGATACAACAAATAACCTTGAAAAAGGCGTTATTCACGTTCGCTCATGCAATTTAATTTTAGACGGCAAGGGAACGTTAAATCTTAATGCCAATGCAACAAAGGCAAGAGGTATCTTTAATACAAAGACACTCACGGTTGAAGGCGGTGTTTATAATATATCAACAGCGTTCAGCCATGGTATTCAAGGCGAAGAGGGCTTAACTATCAACGGCGGTACGTTTAATATCACATCTGCAAAGAGCGGTCTTAAAACAGGCGACTTTGATGAAGAAAAGCCACTTGAAGCGGTTGTCGGCACAATGACAATCAATGGCGGTAGCATCAATGTAACTAGCAAAACAAACGGCGTTTCAGCTTATGGCTCAGTTGTAGTAAACAACGGAAGACTTAATCTTGATTCTGAATCTGATGGCTTCGACGTTAGCGAAACAACAGCCTTTAATAGTGGTATCGTACTTATTAATGCAGACAATGATGGTATCAAGAGCGAAACCTTAGATATTTTAGGCTCAGCTAACGTTAAGGTTTTATCCGGTAATGACGGTATAGATGCAGTTACAGTAAATATAGCTACAACAGGAACTATTTACGTAAAGACTAATGTTGACAATAACGCTTTTGTTGTTGATCCTAACGGTAGCTACATTATTAAAAATCATAAATTTACATTAGTTGACACAACAAAATACCCAAATGAAACGTTCTATACCTTAGAGAGCTGCAAGGGCATCAAGGTTGAGGGTAACGTTTCAATTGAAAACGCTGTATTAGGAATTGATTCCTATGAGGATGCTATTGATTGCGTAGATGTTGAAATCAAGAGCGGCAGAGTAGTATTAGCGTCAGAGGATGACGGTATTGACGTTATAGGAAATGTAACTATTAGTGGCACACTTGAAATAATGTATTCAAATAAAGGCGTTAAAACACCAAATCTTACAGTTAATGAAGATGGCTTAGTAACAATCATCAGTACTTCCGATGCGGTTGATAGCCAATTAGTTACAGTAGATGGCGGAACAGTATTCCTTCTTGAAAAGCTCGATTTAACAGACGGAACATTAATTGTAAACGGTGGTACCGTAATTGCAGTATCATCTACTAAATCAGCTGTTACAGCAGATACAATGTTTAATGACCTTTCAATTTCCAATTTCCCAAACACTAATAATGCAACGTACGGAAATTGGTTAAGAGTTACTAACGGCGAAAAGAGTGTTGTTCTTCGTTTACCTAAGAGCTATGAAAGCAAGCTCAGCTTAACGTGTATTTCCGAGGACATCACAGCAGGTAGTTATTCTATCCAAATCGGTACGTACCAGGTTGGCGAAAAAATCAATAACTTTGTATATATAGATGGCGAATTCACACCGATTGATTCAATCAATTTAACGCTAAAATAATAAAAAAGCTTAGCAGATTTTTTCTGCTAAGCTTTTTTGCTATTTCGTTTTTTCTATTGTAATTAGAATAAGCATGTAGTATAGTGTTGGATATAAACTAAACATGTGAATATCTAATAGGCTTGTAATAAGCAAAGCACAAATACATAATGTCAAATAGAAGTTTTTAACGCTTCTTTGCTTTATAAAAAGAACGATAGTTTGATATCTGTGATACAAATATGCGCCTAAACCTATTATACCGCATGAAGCTATCATTTGAACAATGGTGTTGTGGTATCCAAACGGAAGTCCAACTTCATTTATATGGTGTGCGTTATAGAAACCGCAACCGAATATAGGATGACTCAAAAACTTCTTCCAACCGGTAGCGTATATTTCAAATCTGCCGTTATCATCTAGACCTCTTTCAAGATAATCGCCTAAAACGTTTGAAATCTTTTCCCACAACAAAATCACGCCAATGACGGCCACTACAAATAGAGCAGATGTTATGATCCTGTTAACCTTTTTGTTTTCTCCAAAGAAGCAGCATACAATGATTGAAATACCCATGACAAACGTTCCTGCAAGCAGAGAAGAACGGCTCAATGACAATACGATTGCTAAATAAGATATAAGTCCTGTTCCGTAGAATATAAACCCGTATTTTTTCACAAATGTGGCTAAATAGAAGTGAATAGGCAACAGCATTGAGAGATAGCAACCCATAGTATTCCAAATGCCCCAGCCGGTTCGTATGCTTTCTTTAACTATTTCTCCGTTTTCAAACTGAATTTGTCCAGTTAAAAAAAGTGAATAAAACTCAAAAGTAACGAGCATAGAAGCTACAAATAAAGTTAATATTATATTATTTTTAAATTTGTCGTCAAACTCAAGACCAACATATAGAAGCAAATAAACACCTATATAAGACAATACCAAAGCAAAGGAAAAACCTAAATCCTTAAGCCAAAAATTTTCTTTAGGTAGCAGGTTGTTTGGAATAAAGCTAAAGGATAAAAATAGAATTCCATAGAAAAGAGGCGATTTAAAAGCATCATTAAATTTGTAGGATTCTTTGTTTTTTACAATATGAACAATTAAGCACCCAATAAAGAATAACGAAACAATAACAACAGTAAATATAGATGGGAAAGAAAAGAATTTTCCTTCACCGTTAAAGGAGTTTTTTTCTGATAAATTAAAGAATATTGTAAAAGCAGGAATTAAAAGAAAATTTAGATTTTTTGAAATTAGCAAACCTAATGAAACACTTAATCCAACGGAAACTATACCCAAAAGCTCAATAGCAAATGTATGACTAATGAAAATTAAAATAACACATATTAAAGGATAATAGTATGAATTAATAAATGAAAGGTATTTGGTTTTTAAATCTTCCACATCATCACTCCCCAATTATTAAAAAATCTCGGAATTAAGCCGAGATTTTTTAAGTTTTAATTATTTGAAATATTAGAAACGTTATCAGTTGTTTTAGCGTCATCATCGTAGCCTGTACCAGAACCACCGTATCTGCCGTAGTGACCGTATTTACCGTATCTGCCATATTTGCCACCGTAGCCGTATCTTTTATACTTGCCGTAATATCTCTTGTAGTATCTATTATAGTAAGAGCCACTCTTTGTAGGTACACGGTTAAGAACTGCGCCAAGAACCTTACAACCACTCTTCTGAAGCTGTTCTTTTACGTCCATCGCAAAGCGTTGACCGATGTAGTTAGCAGTAATAACGAGAACACCACCGTCGCAAACTGTCGAAATAACAGAAGCGTCAATAACTGCACCAAGAGGAGCAGCGTCGATGATGATATAATCATACTCATCACGAGCCTTTTTAACAAGATCAGCAAACTTTTGTGAGCCTAAAAGCTCAACAGGGTTAGGTGGAACTGCACCGGCAAAAAGTAAATGAAGATTTTCATTTTGAGTGCCATATAAAATATCGTCATATTCAGCTTGTCCAGATAAGTATTCGCTAAGACCTAATATATTTCCGTCATTAGTTGTGTATTTAGAAGCGAACATGGATTTACGAAGGTCAGCGTCAATTAAAAGCACCTTTTTCTCTGAAAGAGAAAGAGACTTAGAAAGCTCAATAGAAACTGTACTTTTACCTTCGTTCTTAACACAGCTCGTTATAAGAACAACCTTGTTTTCAGAACCACAGAATAAGAAGTTAGTTCTAAGCGCTTTGAAGGATTCGCGAATTGAATAATTCTGTTTTTTAATATCATTAATAACTATATTCTTCATTTTTCGTCACCTCACGCTTCATCTTCAATTTCAGGAATTTCACCTAAAACGCTAAGGCCGAGATGCTTTTCAATGTCATCTGGGGTTTTAATCTTATCATCAAAGATATAGAATGCTAATAAAATAGCACAAATTACAACTACAGCGATAGCACCACCCAAAGCCATATTCTTAAAATAGTGAATATTGGATGGAGTTGATGGAAGCTTACCATAATCAATTTGACCAACAATAATTGAATCTACCTTGAAGTTTTCGTTAATGTGATCCTGCATGCAATTATAAGCAGCAGTTACAATTAAAACTGAAAGAGTAGGATCAACAGTTGTGGAAGAAACTGTTACTGCGCATGTATCCTCGTTGAACTTTATTGAGAGGCTACTCTTTACGTCGCGATAGCTGATCTCACCGCCGTAAAATCCTTTAAAGGTTTGAGGAAGCTTTCCTTCCTCGCCTTCATAAAACCCGAGAAAATTAGCAAAAGAGCCTTCGTCCTCGTTAAGCATCTTAGCAACTCTAACAGAGAATGAATCGCTAGTGAAAATTTCAGAGCTCATTTTTGTTAAGTAAACTGCTGCATTTAAGTCAGATACGTTTAAATTACCATCAATGCTTGAACTACCAGCATTTTTGTTGATAAGCATTGTTTTAGTTGAAGATTTATAAGTTGGTGTTGTAAAGCTCGTTAATAAGAACGCGAAAACAACAGCGCAAACTGCAACTAAAGCAATAATCCAAATTTTACTTAAAAGATAACTTACAATATCACGTATGTCAAGTTCTTTTCCAACCTTTGAGTTGTTTACGTTGTTAGAAGAATCCATGATAAAACTCCTTAGTGAAAATTTTCGTTATTAAGAATAGCTGACGGAACGGTTGAAAAAATTTTCTTTGCATAGGTATCACCGTAGTGTTTGCTAACAAATAACATTGATTTTGATAATTGTTGAGTAAAAACAGAATTGTCATGTGCATCAGATGCAACTACGTCAACCAATTTGAATTTTAAAACCATTTTAATGAACTTAGCGATTTTACCTATCTTAAATCCTGAGATAGCACGAGCGTTTATTTGTGTTAAAGCTCCCATGCTTCTAAGCTCTTTAACTAATTCCGGTTTTTTAATTAACGCACCGTACCTTTCGATGTGAGCAATAACAGGTCTGTATCCTGCGCGCAAAACGCGTAAAACGGCAGCTTCTATTTCGAATGCAGTGATCGAAGGCTGAAATTCTATAAGAACGTATGAGCTGCTATTTAAGCTATCACATTTGTTTTCTTTTAGGGAAGACAAAATTTCATTGTGATACATGATTTCGTTGCCGAGAAACAGCCTCATGTCAGGATATACTTCATTCACGTAAGAGCGAGCAACAGAAAAACTTCTTTCAATGTCTCCTCTGTACGATTGTATATCCATATCGTCTTGAAATTCATAGGTTTTAAAGTGCGGAGTAAAGCAAATTGTGCGAATGCCATCGCTATAAGCAGCATCCAGCATTGATTTCATTGTGTTTTCATCAACTGCACCATCATCCACGCCGAATAATGAGTGGCAATGTATATCAACTAAATCAAACAAAACAATTTCTCCTCGTTTAAATTATCCAACGCTATTCATTGTAACATAATTGATTTGGTTTGTCAATAACATACGGTAAATTATTTAATTTATTATATATGCAAAAAAGTTGACATAATGAACGTTTTTTGATAAAATATTAAGCGAGGTGATACAATGAAGGCAACAATATGCGCAATCAACAGTAAATATATCCATTCATCATTAGCACCGTGGTGCTTAGTTGGAGGACTTGAAGAATATGCGCCTGAAATAGAGTACAACGTTATAGAAGGAACCATAAATGAAAGTGTTGATGATATATTCAATCGCATAATTTCTGAAAATAGCGATATAATCGGCTTTTGTACATATATCTGGAATAAAAAAATAGTACTTTCTCTGTGCGAAAAAATTAAAGCGTTTAAAAAAATAATAATCGTTTTAGGGGGTCCTGAGGTTAGCTATAATCCCAAGGAAATATTATCTGATACCAACATAGACTATGTTTTGAGTGGAGAAGGAGAACTTTCCTTTGCACAGCTATGTAAGGGCGTAGATAAGAAAACTATCAGTGGACTTAGTTACAGAGACGAGAACAATATAATAATCAGCGAACCGAGCGTTTTAGAAAACGATCCCCCGTCTCCCTATGTCCAAAAATATTTTGAACAACTAAACGGCAGGATTGCATACTTGGAAACAAGCAGAGGATGTCCGTTTAGATGCGCATTTTGTCTATCGGGACGTTGTGGCGGAGTTAGATTTTTTGATTTAGAGGAGTCTAAACAAAAAATTATTAAGCTGGCAAACAGCGGAACGAAAACGGTCAAGTTTATTGACAGAACTTTCAATGCTAACAAAAGCAGAGCGAAGGAAATATTTAGGTTCATTATTAATAACTATGGTACAAGTATTCCAAAAGGCGTGTGTTTCCATTTTGAGATTGAGTGTGAGCTTATAGATGATGAAACAATAGAAATTGTCAAAAAAGCACCAAACGGTTTGTTTCAATTTGAAATAGGAATACAAAGCTTCAACGAAAAAACTTTAAAGGCAATCAACAGAAAATCAAATCTTGATAATTTGATGAACAGAGTGAAATCGTTAGTAGCACTAGGAAATATTCACATTCATATTGACTTGATCGCAGGATTACCATATGAGAATTTTGAATCCTTTGAAAAAAGCTTCAATACTGCGTATAGTCTAAACGCCCATATGCTTCAGTTCGGATTTTTAAAAATGCTGCACGGCTCTGATATGCGTGAGCAAGATGAAAAATACCAATGCGAGTATAATTTAGAGCCACCATATGAGATAATTTCAACCCCTTGGTTATCACAAGAAGAATTGCAAATTATGCACACATGTGAGGACGTTTTTGATAGAATGTATAACTCTCAGCGCTTCAAAAGAACCTGCAAATACATAGAAGAAGCACTATCAAACCCGTTTAAAATTTTCATTGAATTTGCTGACTACTTAAAGGATAATGCCGTAAAAGGCTTGGATCAATTCACCCTTGAAATTTACAATTATTTTTCATCAAAAAATGAAATTTCAAAGGAACGACTAAGAGATGTCCTTGTTATGGATAGATTAGCTACAAATAGAATGGGAACAATCCCGGAATTCTTAAAAATCCATTCTCCATTGACAAAGCAAATTTTAAACGAATTGGAGAAAAATGAGGAAACAAAAAAGCCGAAATTTGTAAAAAGAGCATTAAGCTTGCTATCGTCAATGCAGGAATACGTTTATGTTGATTACGAAAATATAGACAGTGTATCTAAGGAATTCAAAATATATCGCAAAAATATATGAATATTAATGAATTTGTGCATAATTTCGCAAAAACTATTGAAAAAAATTAACGTTTGTAGTATAATCTATAAGGTTAAAATAATAAGGAAGGAAATTGTTATGGCAGAAGAATGCACTCATGATTGTTCTACCTGCTCCGCAAACTGCTCATCTAAGCCTCAGGGCATTCCTAAGGAAGAGTTAAATGTGCTTAGCTCAGTTAAGCACGTTATCGCAGTCGTAAGCGGCAAGGGCGGCGTAGGCAAATCTATTGTAACATCAATGCTTGCTGTTTTAATGCAAAGAAAAGGCTATAAAACTGCAGTTCTTGATGCTGATATTACAGGCCCTTCTATTCCAAGAAACTTTGGATTAAGAGAAAGAGCACTTTCAAACGGCGAATTTCTTTTACCTGTTTCCACAAAAACAGGAATTGACATTATGTCCGTAAATCTTTTATTAGAGGATGAAACCCGACCTGTTGTTTGGCGTGGTCCTGTTATCGCAGGCACAGTTAAACAATTCTGGACAGACGTTGTTTGGGATGAGGTTGATTATATGTTCGTTGATATGCCTCCGGGAACAGGAGACGTACCGCTTACAGTATTCCAATCATTACCAATTGACGGAATTGTAATTGTTACAACTCCACAGGATCTTGTTTCCATGATCGTTCAAAAGGCAGCTAACATGGCTAAAATGATGAACGTTCCGGTTTTAGGTCTTGTAGAAAATATGAGTTATATAGTTTGTCCTGACTGCGGCAAGAAGATGGAAATCTTTGGCGAAAGTCAGACACATAAAATTGCAGAAAAGTTCGGCTACGATTTAGTAGGCAAGCTTCCAATTGATGCAAAGCTTACCGCTTTATGCGATAAGGGAATAATTGAGCTTATGGAAAACGATTACCTTGACAATGCTGCCAATGTAATTGAAAAGAAGCTCAGCGCTAACTAAGTTTTATAAAAAATTATATAAAGGAGTTTTTTGTATGAAAAAGAAACTTACAACCGTGGCTTTCAATGGTACAGAAGAGCAATTCAAACAGCTTGATGAACTCATTGCAAATCACAAAGGTCAGGCGGGCGCATTAATGCCGGTTCTTCAAGGTGCACAAGGTATCTTCGGTTACCTTCCAATTGAGGTTCAAAAGCATATCGCTCTCTCAATGGATGTTCCACTATCAGAGGTTTATGGTGTAGCATCATTCTATTCACAATTCATTCTCAATCCAAAGGGCGACTATGCTGTTGCAGTTTGCCTTGGTACAGCTTGCTACGTTAAGGGCGCAGGTCTTTTAATGGACAAGCTTGAGTCAATTCTCGGTATCAAGAATGGCGAAATCACAGCAGACAGAAAATTCAGCCTTGACGCTACCCGTTGTATCGGTGCTTGCGGTCTTGCTCCTGTTCTTACAGTTAACGAAGAGGTTTACGGCAGACTTACACCAGATATGATCCAAGGTATCATTGACAAGTACAATAAATAAGAAGGGACGGAAACAAAAATGATTAACAACATTAATGATCTTATTAAATTAAGAGACGAATATGCAGGCAAAATCGCTTTCCGTCAAGGCACAGCAGCTTCTGATGGCAACTTCAAGAAGCACGTGCTTATTTGTGGCGGTACAGGTTGTACCTCATCAAAGAGTGTTCAAATTAAAGAAAAGATGGAAGAGGCTATTAAGGCAGCAGGCATCGAAAACGAGGTTCAAGTAGTTTTAACAGGATGCTTCGGTCTTTGCGCTTTAGGTCCAATCGTAATCGTATATCCAGAAGGAACATTCTATTCAAGAATTGAAATCAAGGACGCTGAAACAATCGTAAACGAGCATTTAGTAGGCGGCAACCCAGTAAAGAACCTTCTTTACTCTGAAACACTTAAGGGAGACGAAATCCTTTCTCTTAACGAAACAGCTTTCTACAAGAAGCAAAAGAGAGTTGCTCTCCGTAACTGTGGTTTAATCGACCCACTTTGCATCAATGAATATATTGGTACAAACGGCTATCTTGCACTTGCTAAGGTAGTAACAGAAATGTCCTCACAGGATGTTATTGATACACTTCTTGCTTCAGGTCTCCGTGGTAGAGGAGGCGGTGGATTCCCAACAGGTAGAAAATGGGCTTTCGCAGCAGCTCAACCTAAGGGCCAAAAGTATGTTGTATGTAACGGTGATGAGGGCGACCCAGGTGCATTCATGGACCGTTCAATCCTTGAAGGTGACCCACATGCTCTTATTGAGGCTATGGCTATTGCAGGCTTCGCTATCGGTGCTAACGAGGGTTATGTATATGTTCGTGCTGAGTACCCAATCGCTGTTAACAGACTTCAAGCAGCTATTAACGAAGCAAGAAACCAAGGCTTATTAGGTAAGAACATTTTTGGCACAGGCTTCGACTTCGATATGTTTATTAGACTTGGTGCTGGTGCTTTCGTATGTGGTGAGGAAACAGCTCTTCTCACATCAATCGAGGGTAACCGTGGTGAGCCAAGACCAAGACCACCATTCCCAGCAGTTAAGGGTCTTTGGGGCAAGCCAACTATCATCAATAACGTTGAAACATATGCTAACATTCCACAAATCATCTTAAATGGTGCTGATTGGTTCACAT
This sequence comes from Eubacteriales bacterium, assembly GCA_045632345.1. Lineage (GTDB taxonomy): Bacteria > Bacillota > Clostridia > Oscillospirales > CAG-272 > RGIG2000. The sequence continues at coordinate 370,315 of JAZQWM010000027.1, forward strand.
CAATGGGTACTGAAAAGTCCAAGGGTACAAAGGTATTTGCTCTTGGCGGTAAGATTACAAATACAGGTCTTGTTGAAATCCCAATGGGTACAACATTAAGAGAAGTAGTTGAGGAAATCGGTGGCGGTATTCCTAACGGCAAGCAATTCAAGGCTGCTCAAACAGGTGGTCCTTCAGGCGGTTGTATCCCTGCTTCTAAGTTTGATGTTGCTATCGACTACGATAACCTTATTGCTGAAGGCTCAATGATGGGCTCAGGCGGTCTTATCGTTATGGACGAAGACACATGTATGGTTGACCTTGCTAAATTCTTCCTTGAATTCACAGTTGATGAATCCTGCGGTAAGTGCGCACCATGTCGTATCGGTACAGTTAGACTTCTTGAAATCCTTAACAAGATTACAGAAGGTAACGGCGAAATGGAAGACCTCGATAAGCTCGAAGAGCTCGCTAACTACATTAAGAGCGCTTCACTCTGCGGTCTTGGCCAAACAGCTCCAAACCCAGTTCTTTCAACACTTGCAAACTTCCGTGACGAGTATGTAGCTCATATCGTTGACAAGAAGTGTCCAGCAGGCGTATGTAAGAATCTCTTTACATATAAGATTGACCTTGATAAGTGTATCGGTTGCGGTCTTTGCGCTAAGCAATGTCCTGCTGATGCTATCACAAGAACAGACTATGTTGCAGCTGGTCATAAGCTCGCTTCAATGACAATTGATGCTTCTAAGTGTGTTAAGTGTGGTGCTTGTCTCCCAACATGTAAGAGAGTAAATGCAATTTATAAGGGCTAATAGGAGGTAGAGAGTAATGGAAAATATGGTAAACATTAAAATTAACAATAAAGAATATTCCGTTCCTGCAAATGCTACAATTCTTGAAGCAGCAAGATACGCAGGAGTTGAAATCCCAACACTTTGCTATCTCAAGGATATCAATGAAATCGGCGCTTGCCGTCTCTGCCTTGTAGAAGTTAAGGGTGCAAGAGGCTTAGCAGCAGCTTGTGTATATCCAGTAAATGAGGGAATGGAAGTATTAACAAATACTCCAAAAATCAGACAAACAAGAAAGACAAACCTCGAGCTTGTTCTTTCAGCACATAAGAAAAAGTGCTTAACGTGTATCCGTTCAACATCATGTGAGCTCCAAAAGCTTTGCTTAGAGTATGGTGTTGATGAGGATCACTTCGGTGGTAACAACAACTCTTACCCAATTGATGATACAACTCCTTACATTGTAAGAGATAACGAAAAGTGTATCCTTTGCCGTCGTTGTGTTGCTGCTTGTAAGAATATGCAAGCAATCGGTGTTATCGGTGCTAACGACCGTGGTTTTGACACACACATTGCTTCTGCATTTGAGCAAACACTTGATAAGACATCATGTATTGGTTGCGGTCAGTGTATCGTAGCTTGCCCTGTTGGCGCTCTTTACGAAAAGGACGACACACAAAAGGTTCTTGATGCAATCGCAGACCCAACAAAGCACGTTGCAATTTGCGCAGCTCCATCTATCAGAGCTACAATCGGCGAATGCTTTGACTACGCTCCTGGTACAGACACAGAGGGCAAGATGGTTGCAGCTATGAAGGCTCTTGGCTTTGATGGTGTATATGATATGAACTTAACAGCTGACCTTACAATTATGGAAGAAGCTACAGAGTTCCTTGGCAGATTTAAGGAAGGTAAGAATCTCCCACTTATCACATCCTGCTCACCAGGATGGGTTAAGTACTGTGAGCACTACTTCCCAGAATTCACAGACAACCTTTCATCATGCAAATCTCCACAACAAATGTTCGGCGCTATGTACAAGACATACTACGCAGCTAAGATGGGTCTTGATCCAAAGGATATCTTCTTTGTATCAGCTATCCCATGTACAGCTAAGAAGTATGAAGTACAAAGAGATCATCAAAACGCTGCAGGCGTTGTTGACGTTGACGTTGCTATCACAACAAGAGAGCTTGCAAGAATGATTAAGCAAGCTGGTATCAACTTCAGAGACCTTGCAGACGAAAAGTTCGACAATCCATTTGATATCGGTTCAGGTGCAGGCGCTATCTTTGGTGCTACTGGCGGTGTTATGGAAGCAGCTCTTCGTACAGCAGCTGAGGTTCTTGAAAACAAGAAGCTCGAAAAGCTTGAATTTGAAGATGTTCGTGGTACAGCAGGCATTAAGAGAGCAACATATACTCTCGGCGGCGCTGAAATCAAGGTTGCAGTTGTAAGCGGCACGGCAAATGCTAAGAAGCTTCTCAACGCTATCAAGGCAGGCGAAGAAAAGGTTGACTTTATTGAAATCATGGCATGTCCAGGCGGATGTGTAAACGGTGGTGGTCAGCCAACACAACCAGCAGTTGTTCGTAACAACGTTGATCTCAAGGCTCTCCGTGCAAGCGTTCTTTACACAGCTGATAAGAACCTCGATGTAAGAAAATCACACGAGAACTCAGCAGTTAAGAAGCTCTACGATGAATTCTTTGGCGAACCAGGCAGCCACAAGGCTCACGAAATTCTCCACACAAAGTACGTTAAACGTGGTCTTTAATAAATAAAAAATACTCTGTTGCAACCGCAACAGAGTATTTTCTTTATTGTTTTCAAAAATTAAATAACGTAGCCACCATTTACACCTAAAATTTGACCTGTTATAAATGAAGATTTATCACTTGCAAGGAACAATAAAGTATTTACAACGTCCTCACATTTTCCAATTTTGCCAAGGGGAGTGTCGTATTTTAGCTGTTCCATATCTTCTTTTGTTAGATGCGCATTCATGTCTGTGTCGATAACGCCGGGACAAACACAATTAACTCTTATATTTGAAGGTCCAACCTCTTTTGCAAGTGCTTTAGTTAATCCAATAAGCCCAGCCTTTGAAACGGAGTAGTGTACCTCACAGGAAGCACCAACCTCCCCCCACATTGATGAAATATTAATTATAACGCCGTCCTGTCGCTTAATCATATCCTTTAAAGCTTCTCTTGAAGCATAAAAGGCGCTGGAAAGATTTGTGTCAATAATTTTGTGCCACTTTTCATCGGTAATATCTGTAAATAAACAAAATTCATCAATTCCCGCATTGTTTATCAAAATATCAATTTTACCAAATTTTTTAATGGTTAAATCTATTGCATTTTTAACTTCATCACTTTTTGAAACGTCGCATTTTATGGGAAAAGCACCGCACCCTGTGGCGATATTTTCGGCATTTTTCTCTGAATTTAAGTAAGTAAAAGCAACGTTGTATCCGCTTTTTGAAAATGCTTCAACGGCGCATTTTCCTATACCGCGGCTTCCACCGGTAATTAAAACAGTCTTATTCATAAAACTACCCCCTGTTTCCTTTTATATTATTTTATCATAAAATCAAATATTTGTAAATATATAGTTGACTAAATTTAATTTATGTGCTAAAATAACAATAGAACTTTAAAAAATGGCGAGGTCTTTATGCGATTTTACGAAAATCCACTAAAAACTAGCGAAAACAGAGAGCCGCAAAGAGCGTACTACGTTCCATCTGGCAACGGAGAATACACTTTGCTTAATGGCACTTGGAAGTTCGCTTTTTTTGAAAATAGTGATATTGCTGGCGAGCCTGAAAAATGGGACGAAATACCTGTTCCGTCCTGTTGGCAGCTTTACGGCTATGAATATCCAAATTACACTAACATCAATTTTCCTCATTTATGCGATATGCCTTACGTTCCAAACATCAATTCAATGGGCGTATATGAGAGAGAATTTGAGGTAACCGATACTAAAAATGAAACGTATATTGTATTTGAGGGCGTTTGCTCCTGCGCAGTACTTTATGTAAACGGTAAGTACGTTGGTTTTACGCAGGGTAGCCACCTTCAAGCAGAATTTAAGGTTTCTAAGTATGTAAAGGAAGGCACCAACACAATTCGCGTTAATGTGTATAAATATTGTGCCGGCACGTACATTGAAGACCAGGATATGTTCCGCTTTAACGGTATATTTAGAGATGTCTATATGCTCTCGCGTCCAAAGGGACATATTAAGGATATTGACGTAAGAACCGTTGATAACAAAAAAGTTGTTATTAAGGCCGATAAAAACGCTTCATACAAGCTTTATGATGATGATATCTTAATTGGCAAGGGTGAAGGTAAAAGCTGTGAAATTACAGTAAACAAACCACATTTATGGACCGCTGAGGATCCATATCTATATAAGCTCATAGTTGAGTATAAGGGCGAAATTTTTGAGCAAAACGTTGGCTTCCGTACAATTAAGGTGTCAGATAAGCAAGAGCTTTTAGTAAACGGCAAGCCTATTAAAATCAAAGGTATCAACCATCATGACACAATGATAGGCAAAGGCTATTGCATGTCTGACGAGGAAATGCGCCGCGACCTTGAGTTGATGAAGGAATTAAATATCAATAGCGTAAGAACGTCCCACTACCCACCGCATCCAAAGTTTGTTGATATGTGTGATGAAATGGGCTTCTACGTAATATTAGAGTGCGATAATGAGGCTCACGGCTTTGTTCGTCGTTTCCCTAATGTAAATTATAATTATGACTCAACCATCAACGAATGGCCATGTAGCCATCCTGATTGGGCTAAGGAGCATGAGGAAAGAATGGCACGTACCTACGAAAGGGATAAGAACCACCCATCAATCATTATGTGGTCATTGGGTAACGAAGCCGGCTACCATCCAATTTCCAATGACCCGATGATAAACTACCTAAGAGAGCATGACGGCGAAAGACTTGTTCACTTTGAAAGCGCTTGCTGGAGAGAAGATGGTATTGCAAAAACCGACGTAATGTCAGTTATGTATCCAAGCAGACAAAGAATGATGGATGAGCTTATTTACAAAAACAAGGGTAAGCCTTTCTATCTTTGTGAGTTCTCACATGCTATGGGTAACGGCCCTGGAGACGTATGGCAATACGTTGATATGTTCCATAAATATCCAAACTTCATAGGCGGTAATATTTGGGAGTGGGCAGACCACGTTGTAGTAGATAACGGCGTACAAAAATACGGCGGAGACTTTGAGGGCGAGCTTACACACGACGGTAACTTCTGTTGCGACGGTCTTGTATTCGCTGATAGAACCTTTAAAGCAGGCTCATATGAGGTAAAGGCCGCATTTGCTCCATTCCGTTTTGAATACAAAAACGGCAAAATCAAGATTACAAACCATTATGATTTTACAAACCTTGAAAATCATAAATTTACATACAAAATCAGAGTAGATGACAACGTTGTTGAAGAAAAGGAATTCCAAATTGCTCTTGCAGCAAAGAAGAGTGCCTATATCGCAACAGAAGTTGCGCCAACTGAATGTTATTTAGGCGCAAGCGTTGACGTTTCCTTATACGCTCCAAATGGCAGCTTACTTGGAGAGCTTTCACAAACAATTCCTTGTAAGATAATTGAAGCAAAAGAGGAGCTTACACCGGTTCAATTAACAGAAGAAAGCATTTATATCTACGCTAAGGGCGAAAACTTTGAATATCGCTTCAATAAACAGCTTGGCAACCTTGATAGCATGGTCGTAAACGGAGAAGAGCTTCTTTATGAGCCTGTTAAGCTTAGCGCATTCAGAGCAGCAACAGATAACGATAAGAGAATGATTTTCCGTTGGGCAAAGAAGGATGAATGGCAGGGCGAAAACCTTGACTATCAATTCACAAACGTCTATAATACGAAAATCGTAAACGGCTCAATCGTTGCTGATGCAAGCATCGGTGGTATTTCACGCGTACCTTTCTTTAAGTATAAATTAAAGCTTACAGTTTACTCAAACGGTCAAATTTCAGTTGTACTTAACGGCGATGTTAGAAAGGATACCGTATGGCTACCGCGCTTAGGCTTTGAATTTACACTTAATAAAAATAATCAACGCTTTGAATACTTCGGTATGGGACCATATGAAAACTATATTGATATGTGCCACCACGTAAAACAAGGCTGGTTTGAAAGCACATCAAGCGATGAATATGTTAACTACGTAATGCCTCAAGAGCATGGTACACATAGACAGGTACGCGTACTTAACGTTGAGAATAAGCTAACCTTTGAATCAAATAAATGCTTTGATATAAACGTATCCAATTACAGCATTGATCAGCTTTACAAAGCAAAGCATACTGACGAAATAGGCGATTCCTACGCTACACACGTAAGAATTGACTACAAGAACTCAGGTGTCGGCTCATCATCATGCGGCCCGGATACTGAACCTGAATACAGATTAAATGAAAAGAAAATTAACTTCGCATTTACTGTGAAAATTAAATAATTTTGTTAAAATGAGCGGTAACGCTTAGATATATGGAGGAAGATATGAAAAACACAATCAAATGGTTAGCTCTTGTATCATTACTACTTGTTGTAGTTATGTCATTTGCATTAATTTCATGCGGTGGCGATAACAACACAGATACAGACACCAACCAAAACACAGACACAAGTGCTGATTCTTCTGTAACAGATTCAAGCACAGATTCAAGTGTAGTTGAGAAAACCTACACAATCACATTTAAGCACGCTGACGGTACTCAAGATAAGGTAACCGTTAAAGCTGGCGAAACAGTAACAGTTCCAGATGCTAAGCAAATTGATGGCTATACAGTAGCATGGGAAACAACTGATTTTACAAACATCGCTGCTGACATGACAGTAAATGCTGTTAAGACAGCGATTGAGTACACCATTACCTACGAAGTAGGCGATGGTATTAATGACCCAGGTAACATCAAAAAGTACAAGATTTCCGAGAATGACATCATTTTAAAGCCGGCAGCTGCAGGCGCAGGCTTTGACTTTGAGGGCTGGTACTTAGATGCTAACTTAACTGAAAAGGTTGATAAGATTGCGGCTGGTACAACAGGCGACATCACATTATACGCAAAATATCAGTTCGAGCGTTTTGATATCACATACGAAACAAACGGCGGTAGAAATCATAAAAATAACCCTGCTGACTTTAACAAAACAGAGTCTGTTACATTATTAGCTCCTACAAGAAACGGTTACGAATTCAAGGGCTGGTTCACAGATAGAGAATTTGCTGCTGGTACTGAAATCACAAGCATTGCTAAGGGAACAGAAGCTCCTGTAACTGTTTTTGCTAAGTGGGAAGTTCTTACATACGAGGTTGAGTATGTTCTTAACGGTCTTGGTGAAGCTAACCCAGAAAACCCAACAAGCTATACAATTGAAACTTATCAAGACTTAGCTGCTCCTCTTAATATTAAGGAAGGCTATGTATTCAAGGGCTGGTTTACTGAAGGCGGTCATATTAACGAAATCACAGCATTTGATAAAACTATTAATATTCCAAAGCTATATGCTAAGTTTGAAGCAATAACCTATGATATTACATATGAGCTTGGCGGCGGACAAAACGCTTCAACAAACCCAGCTACATATACAGTAGAAAACGTTGGCGATGAAGCAATCGTTTTAGCTGATCCTACATTAGCTGGTGCTACATTCTTAGGCTGGTACATTGGCGAAGATAAGGTAACAGAGGTTCCTGCAACAGTAGGCGGAGTTACAATTACTGCAAAATGGGAAGCTGCTACATACAGCATCGAATATGTTTTAAATCAAGTTGGTGCTGCAAATGCTGCTGAAAATAAAAACACGTATAGCAGAGATAATGATTTTGAATTAGCTGCCCCAATTAAGGAAAATGTAACCTTTATCGGCTGGTATTTAGAGCCTGAATTTACTACAAAGGTTGAAGCAACAAATGGCTTAGTAGGAAATGTTACACTCTATGCAAAATGGTCACCTACACTTTCATTGACAGCGGAAAATATGACAATTACTCAAGAAAATGCTTATGCTAATGCTGATTTAAATAAGATTTTGTTGGATGGCAAAGGAGTAGTTAACGGCCTTTATGATTGGTCTCAAAGCGATTGGTATTTTAACAAGCACGCGTCAACGGGAACGGAAGCTCTAACTATGACATTAAATGAGCCAACCAGTATTACAGGATTTAAAGTTTTAGCTTTAGCTGCAGGAGTTGATTTTGAACTAAAGCTCTGTGATGCAGAAGGAAATGAAATATTTAAAACTTCTGTTAATGTTGGTAACGATCCTAATTCTCAGGAGTATGTGTTTATTTCTGCATACGATGGTGTTGTATATGAAAATGTAAAGACTATCACATTTACATGTAAGTCTTTATCAAAGCCTTTCAGAATTGGAGAAGTAATTGTAGAAGTTGCAAATCCAGCATATGAAGCTCCAGCGGCTGAATAATAAAGTGTATTTTGAACAGGAAAAGGAAATTCCTTTTCCTGTTTTTAATCAAAATGCGCAAAATTAATTGCACACTTTTAATTTTCAAACATACTATAAAATAAATAAGGAAAAATATGAAAAAATCAATCAAGTTATTAGTATTGATGTCAATGTTACTTATTGTAGTTATGTCATTTGCATTAATTTCGTGTGGAGACAATGACACAAATACTGATTCAAATCAAAATCTTGCAAATAAATGTACCGTTACGTTTATACAGGCTGACGGTACAGAAGAAAAGGTAACTGTTGATATAGGTAAAACAGCAACTGCTCCAGAGCTAAAGCAAATAGAAGGCTATACGGTAGCGTGGGATATTACTGACCTTACGTATCTTTCAAGCGATATGACTGTTACAGCAATCAAAACTCCTATAGAGTATAACATCAACTACGTACTTAATGGCGGTACAAACGATGATACCAATTTGTCAACCTTCACAGTTGAATCATCTAACGTTATTCTTGCTAGCCCTTCAAAAACAGGCTATAATTTCTTGGGTTGGTATTCAGATGCTGAATTTACCACTAAGGTTGAAGAAATTCCTGCTGGCTCAATAGGAGATATCAATCTATATGCAAACTGGGAATCCATCACGTACACAATTACGTATGTTTTAAATGGTGGCGAAAATAGCGCTGAAAACCCTGCAACGTATACTATCACATCTGATGAAATTGTACTTAAGAGCGCATCACGTGTTGGTTATGATTTCGTAGGTTGGTATTCTGATGCAGCGTTTATGACACCATGCGAGAAAATTCCCGCTACTTCAACAGGCAATATTACGCTTTATGCCCAATTTGAAATCGAAAACTTTGATATTAACTATGAGTTAGATGGCGGAAAAAACAACAAAAATAATCCAACTCAATACAATGAAGAATCAACGATTGTATTTGGTAAACCAAGCAAGTATGGATATACCTTCCTTGGCTGGTATTTAGATGAAGAGTACACAGAATCAATCACAGGTATAAACTTTGGAAGCAAGGGAGATATAACAATCTATGCTAAATGGGAAGTTATTACAACTGACGTAAAATACGTTCTTGGTGGTCTCGCTGAAGAAAATCCAGATAACCCATCCAGCTATACAGTTGAAACAGTTCATCAACTTGCTGCTCCTCTTAATGTTAAGAATGGATATACGTTCGAGGGTTGGTATACTGATAGTGATTGCACACAATATATCGAAGCAATAGAAAAAATGTTTGGCTATTCTAAAATATATGCAAAGATTACAGCAAATCAATATAGTATTTCATATGACACAAAGAATGGCTCTAGACCTGAAGGAAATCCTTCTTCATACACCGTTGAAAATGTTGGAGAGAATAAATTAGTTCTTGACGATTCAGTAAGAAGTGGCTATAAGTTCCTTGGCTGGTATCTTGATGATAAATATACAGGAGATCCTGTAAAAGAGGTTCCTGCGTTAACTCTTGCTGATATTATGTTATATGCAAGATGGGAGCTTGTTACATATAATATCACTTATGTTTTATATGACGGTGTAAATGCAGAAAGCAATAGAACAACGTATACCGTTGAAGATAATGCTAAATTCGTACCTGCTACAAAAGAGGGAACATATTTAGTCGGTTGGTTTACTGATGAAGCGTTTACTAATGAAGTTATATCAACAGATGGTCTTGCTGAGGATTTAACCTTACATGCAAAATGGTTTGATAAATATAACGATCCAATGGTTAAAATTGACTCATCTTACGTTGAGTCTATTACAGCAAACGAAGGCAACTACAGACCGGAACACGGTGTTGATTTGTTTGATGGCATTAGAGACGTTCCTGATATCGGTTGGAGTAACCACCCTGAAACAAAAATAGATATCGAAGGTAGCTATTGGAGTGGTAAGCTTGGCGATAAATTAACTATTATTTTCAAGGAAGAAATTTCAATTTACAGAATGGATGCATTCGTAACAGGCAACTGGACACTTTCTGAATTTGTTTGTTTTGATGCTGAGGGCTTTGAGGTTACAAAGGGTGAGCTTCGTGCAGAGGCAGCAAACCATAAGGTTACTGGATTTATTAATTTAGAGGAACCTGTAAAGGTTAAGAAAATTGAAATTACTATCACTGAATTAAAGTGGACAAATCACTCCTGCGAAGGAGCCAAAACCCATAAAATTGGTGAGCTTGAAATTTACGCAGTAAACCCTGACTATATTGCTCCACCAGCTGAAGACATTATATAATCACAAAACAAAAAAGCATTGCTTCGGCAATGCTTTTTTATGTATATGACTTATTTTAAATCCTCTATAAATTTATTTACAGTTTTATTTTTAGTTAATAAATATGAAATTATTGTTCCTAATACTAACGAAGCTCCACCTTGAATAGCGTTGAAAGGAATTGAAATAGCAGCGGTGCTTACGTCAAATAGTATACATTCGTATAGGAAATATCCTAGCACCATAACAGCTTCGCCGCAAAGTGCGCCGATTAACTTTGAAATTAAATCAAAGCGGGTAATCTTGTTGATTCCTTTATATGTAAAGTAGCAAGCAAGAGAGAGAAGCGCCTTTATCACAAGTGTTCCGGGGGCGTATATTGCATATGCGCCGATTAAATCTGCAATCATAGCGCCTATACCACCGCAAATAGCTCCGTAAGGACCAAGTATAAACGTGGCAATTATAATAAATGCATCTCCTAAATTAATGTTACCGTAAACTCCTGCAGGAACAGAAACAAAGGCTGTAATTACAAATATTAGCGCGGCAAGCATACCGCATACACATAACTTTTTGATTTTTTTATTCATTTTAAAACTCCTATATGCTCAAGTAAAATTTTTAAACCGATTAAAATTAATATTACGCCACCAACAAGCTCTGCCTTTGATTTATACCTAGCACCAAAAACGTTACCTAGCTTAACGCCAATCATACAAAGCAGGAATGTTATAATTCCAATAGAGGAAATAGCCACCCAAATATTTACGTTAGGTAAAATACCGTAGGAAATTCCAACTGCTAACGCGTCAATGCTTGTCGCAATAGCCATAAGAAGCATTGTTTTAAAGCACAGAGAAGCATCAGCGTCCTCTTCGTCCTTAGAACAGCTTTCCTTTATCATAAGCACTCCGATAAGCGCAAGAAGCGTAAAGGCAATCCAGTGGTCAACAGCTACTATATATTTTTCAAATGCGCTACCAAGAAAATATCCAATTAAAGGCATGAGTGCCTGAAATCCACCAAACCAAAGCCCCACAATAGCCATTTCCTTGATAGATACTCTTTTCATAGCAAGTCCCTTGCAAATAGAAACTGCAAAAGCATCCATTGAAAGCGCAATAGCGGTAATAATCAACTCAGGTATTCCCGTAAAATCACTTCCTTTTTTTAATATTCTAAATAATAACACAACTAACATATAATAGTCAAGATAAAAAAATGTATATTTTGAGGTTTTACAAAAAATTCACATTTTAAGCAAAAAATCTCTTGACTTTTATATAATAGTATGATAAAATACTAACGCCGCATAATGTAGTGGTCGAAAATGGATAAAATCCTACCCTGCTTAGCGAGTTTTGTTGAAAGAGAGGTGCTTTTCATGTTTGCTATTATCCAAACAGGCGGAAAGCAGTACAAAGTAAACGAGGGAGACGTAATCTTCGTTGAAAAACTTAACGTAGAGGAAGGCGCTGAAGTTACATTTGATCAAGTTCTTGCATTATCAAATGACAATGGCTTCGTAGCTGGTGCTCCATATGTTTCCGGTGCTTCCGTAACAGCAAAGGTTGTTCGTAACGGCAAAGCAAAGAAAATTTACGTTATGAAGTACAAGCCAAAGAAGAACGAGAAGAAGAAGATCGGTCATAGACAACCATATACAAAGGTTCAGATCGAAAAGATTGTTGGTTAATTCGGAGAAGAATTATGACAAAAGTCGTATTTTACAAATCAAACGATATCTATTGGGGCTTTGAAGAGCAAGGACACTCAGGCTTTGCAAGCAGTGGCGACGATATATTATGCTCGGCTATTTCTGCTATGACAATGCTTGTTATCAATGCGATTGAGGTTTCATACGATTCCATGGTTGATTATACAATCGACGAAGAAACAACAAACATTTCCGTTAAAGCTCGTAGCGCGTTACCAAGCTATGAGAAGGATGAGAAGAAATCCTATGCGATTTCTGGTCTTATTAAGGCTTATTTCTATCAGTTAACTGACTTGGTAGAGGAATACTACGACTACTTAGACGTAGAGGTAGTAGAAAAGGATTTTGAGTAATACCAAAATCTCTGGTAACAAATAATTGTAAATTTTATACGGAGGAACATAAAATGTTAAGAATTAGCTTACAGTTCTTCGCACACAAAAAAGGTGTTGGTTCTACAAAGAACGGCCGTGATAGTGAGTCTAAGCGTCTTGGTGTTAAGAAGGCAGACGGTTCAAACGTAATCGCTGGTAACATCATCGTAAGACAGAGAGGAACAAAGATTCATCCAGGTACCAATGTTGGTCTTGGTAAGGACGATACACTTTTCGCTTTAGTTGATGGTGTAGTTAAGTTCGATTTCCTTGCAAAGGGCAAGAAGAGAGTTAACGTTATTGCAAAATAATTAAAACTAACATAAAACACACGTTAAATCGTGTGTTTTTTGTTTTTCTATACAATTATGTATTTATTTAATAAAATATCTTCACAATATAGTTAAAATATGGTATAATACTATAATTAAATAAGTAAGAGGTAGTTATGTTAGAACTTCAAAATATTTCATTTATAGTTGACACCGAGGACGGTGGAAAAAAAGCAATATTAAAGGATATCAGCGTTAAGATTGATGACCGCTTTGTTGCTATCACAGGACCAAACGGCGGCGGTAAATCAACTCTTGCTAAAATAATTGCAGGTATCTACACACCTACAAGCGGAAAAATTTTGTTTGACGGTGTTGATATAACAGATAAAAACATTACGGAAAGAGCCAACATGGGTATAAGCTTCGCATTTCAGCAGCCTGTACGCTTCAAAGGACTTACCGTAAGAGATTTAATCACTCTTGCAGCAGGCAAGCAAATCAGCGTGTCCGAAGCATGCACTTATCTTAGCGAGGTTGGACTTTGTGCAAGAGACTATATTGATAGAGAGGTAAACGCTTCATTATCAGGTGGAGAGCTTAAAAGAATTGAAATTGCCATGATAATGGCAAGAGGTACTCAATTATCCGTTTTTGACGAGCCTGAGGCAGGAATTGACCTGTGGAGCTTTAATAACCTCATAAGAGTCTTTGAAAAAATGCACGAGCAAACAAATGGCTCTATTCTTATCATATCCCACCAGGAAAGAATTTTAAATATTGCAGATAAAATTTTAGTTGTTGCAAACGGCGAGGTTACAAAATACGGAAACAAGGATGACATCTTGCCATCACTCTTAAGAGGCGAAACCTCAAGTGTATGCAGCAAGGCAACTAAATAGTATCGGGAGAACGTTATGGACAACATTCAAAAAAATCTATTAATGCAGGTGGCTGACCTTCACAATGTACCCGAAGGAGCATATAATATCAGAGCAAACGGAGAGCTTGGCGGCAGAAATACCACTGCTAATATTGACATTGTAACAAAGCAGGACAAGCCTGGTATTGATATTATCATTAAGCCTAATACAAAAAACGAAAGCGTTCATATTCCTGTAATTATCAGCAAAACAGGAGTTGAAGATTTAGTATATAACGATTTTTATATCGGAGAAAATTCCGACGTAACAATTATCGCAGGATGCGGTATTCACAATACAGGCGATTCAAAATCTGAGCATGATGGCATCCATTCCTTCCACGTAGGCAAAAATGCAAGAGTAATATATGTTGAAAAGCATTATGGAGCTGGCGACGGCAAGGGCGAAAACGTGATGAACCCAACCACAATTATCGAAGTGGACGAGGGTGGCTACCTTGAAATGGTAACAACTCAAATCAAGGGAATTGACTCAACAGTAAGAGTAACAAACGCTAAGCTTGCAGATGATGCTAAGCTAGTAATTCGTGAAAATATTATGACTCACGGCACTCAGCTTGCAAAAACTGATTTCACAGTAGAATTAAACGGCGAAAATTCAAGCGCTAACGTAATTTCGCGTTCAGTTGCAAAGGATAAATCACATCAAGTATTCTTGTCCAATATTAAAGGCAACAATAAATGCGCAGGACATACCGAATGTGATGCTATCATTATGGACGAGGCAACTGTTTCAGCTATTCCTGAAATTACTGCAAACCATATTGACGCTAGCCTTATTCACGAGGCTGCAATCGGTAAAATTGCAGGAGAGCAGTTAATTAAGCTTATGACCTTAGGCTTAACAGAGCAAGAGGCAGAGGAACAAATCGTAAACGGCTTCTTAAAATAATCATATAAATAACTCAGGTAATATTTTTACCTGAGTTTTTATATATAACAGCAAAATATTTATATATTTTAGTTGATAAAGGTTGAATATTTATATATTATATGTTAAAATATGTGTAATTAAAAACATCCCCTTGCTTTTACAAGGGGATAAAGATTTTAGGTGATACAATGAAAATTATAGACATTATAACAGGGGATAAGCCTTCATTATCATTTGAGGTATTTCCACCGAAAACACATGCAAATTTTGAAAGCGTAAAGGAAGCTAGTGAAAAAATCGCGCTTTTAAAGCCATCGTTTATGAGCGTTACTTATGGAGCAGGTGGCGGAACTAGTGAATACACCGTGTCAATCGCAGAAAACATACAGAAAAATTACGGCGTAACAGCACTTGCGCATCTTACCTGCGTAAACTCAACCAAAGAAGAGGTAAAGGCAAGATTGGAAGCTCTTAAAGCAAACGGTATAGAAAATATTTTAGCTCTTCGTGGCGACATAGTTGCAGGCAACGAAAACAGAGAAAAATGGGATTACAAGCATGCAAACGAGCTTGTAAGTGAAATTAAGGAGTTTGGCGACTTCTGTATAGGTGGAGCTTGCTATCCTGAGGGACATACTGAAAGCACTCACCAAAAAGAAGATATTCTTAACCTTAAAAGAAAGGTTGATGCAGGATGCTCATTCCTTACAACGCAAATGTTTTTTGATAATAACATTTTATATAACTTTATCTATAAAATAAGAGAAGCTGGCATAACTGTTCCAATCGTTGCAGGAATAATGCCTGTTACCAACGCAAAGCAAATTGCAAGAAGCTGTCAGCTTTCAGGCACCTATTTGCCTCAACGCTTTAAAGCGATAGTTGATAGATATTCTGATAATCCTGACGCTATGAAGCAAGCAGGTATTGCTTATGCAACTGAGCAAATTATAGACCTTTTTGCTAACGGAATCAATGCAGTTCACGTTTATTCAATGAACAAAGAGGACGTAGCAAGAAAAATTCAATCTAATATTTCGGAGATTATAAAGTAATGAACGAGCTTCGTACCATGTATATGGTAAATAACTATGACCTTAAAATTAGAGTTAAAGACGTTATGCGTTATTTACGAGCAAAAGAAAGTGATACAACGCTAAGACGCTTGCTTGATGAAAGCAATAAGTGTGTTTATGAGGCTGCTGCTCCTAAGGCGGTATATACCAAGGTGGATGTTAAAATAAAAAACAATACCGTTGACTTAGGATTTATTAAAGTAAAAAGCAGTAATTTAGCCATGCATTTAGCGGATTGTGAGGAAGCATACGTAATCGCTACCACGTTAGGCGTTGGAGTAGATAGGCTTTTTGAAAAATACAATAGAATTTTACAAACAAAAGCGGCAGTTTGCGATGCAACCGCATCCGCTTTAATTGAAAGCTTTTGTGATTACGTAAACGAATATGTTGTTGGAAACAGAGAAGCGGTAATGCGCTTTTCCCCTGGGTATGGAGATTTTGATATAAAGCACCAAAAGGAAATACTTGATTTCCTTGACGCTAACAAAAAAATAGGAATTTCATTAACTGATAGCTATATGATGGTGCCAGCGAAATCTGTTACAGCAATAATAGGAATTAAAAAAGAAGGCTTAAATAATGAATTTACAGAAATTGATTGAAAAAGGGTTTGTTTTTATTGATGGCGGCATGGGCACTCAGCTACAATCAAAAGGCTTAAAGCCGGGAGAAGCACCTGAGGAATGGAATATAACCAACAGCCACGTAATTGAGGAAATACACAGAGCGTATTTTGAAGCAGGCGCAAATATTGCAACCTCAAATACCTTTGGTGCAAACCCGATAAAAACACCAAAATATGAAGAATATATCATATCCGCTATAAACAATGCTAAAAAAGCAATTACAAGCGATGACCAATACGTAGCCCTTGATATAGGACCGACAGGTAAGCTTTTAAAGCCCCTTGGCGACCTAGATTATGAGGATGCGATAGAAGCGTTTTCAAAGGTTGTAAAAGCAGGAATGAAGGCACAGCCCGACCTTATAATTATCGAAACAATGAACGATCCTTATGAGTTAAAAGCTGCAATAATTGCCGCAAAGGAAAATTCCACCTTGCCGATTTTTGCAACTTTTGTTCTTGATGAAAAGGGAAAAACAATCACAGGGTGCGATATTTCCGCAATGGTCGCTCTTTTAGAGGGACTTGGAGTTAGCGCGTTAGGTGTAAACTGCTCCCTTGGAGCAAAACAATTAAAAAAATTTATTCCGGAAATTTTAGCTAACGCATCAATACCTGTAATTGTAAGTCCAAATGCAGGAATGCCTTGCGTTCACGAGGGCAAAACCTGTTACGATAGTACACCTGAGGACTTCGTTTATGAAATGGCAGAAATCGCCGAAATGGGCGTATCTATCTTAGGCGGGTGCTGTGGCACTACACCAAAGCATATTGAGCTTTTAACTAAAACCTTAAAGAATAAAACGCCAAATCCAATAGTAAAGAAAAATCTAACGGTTGTTTCCTCGTATGCCAAAGAGTGTGTGTTTAATGAAAAGGTTGTTTTGATAGGCGAAAGAATAAATCCTACCGGAAAGCCAAAATTAAAAGCAGCGCTCCGTGAAAATAATATGGACTATATTATTTCCGAGGCAATAGGTCAAGAGGAAAAATGCGCCGATATGCTTGACGTAAACGTAGGACTTCCTGAAATTAATGAGAAGGAAATGCTATATAATGCAGTAAAAGAAATTCAAGCTGTATCAACTCTGCCGCTTCAAATTGATACATCGAATAAGGAAGCGCTTGAAGCCGCTATGCGCGTATATAATGGAAAGCCACTTGTAAACTCTGTAAACGGAGAAGCAGCTAGCATGGAAGCCGTATTCCCACTAATAAAAAAATATGGTGGAGCAGTAATAGCTTTAACTCTTGATGAAAACGGTATTCCTGAAACTGCCGAGGGAAGATACGAAATTGCAAAGCGTATAGTTGAAAAAGCACAGGAATACGGTATAGATAAAAAAGACATAATCGTTGATACTCTATGCTTAACCGTAAGCTCTAACAAAAACGCTCCAAAAGTAACTCTTGATGCAATGAAGCTTATTAAGGAAAAGCTTGGAGTAAAAACATCATTAGGAATTTCTAACGTTTCATTTGGACTTCCAAAGAGAGATTTTATAAATGCATCTTTCTTTATTTTAGCTCTTGAAAACGGCTTAGACGGCGTAATTATGAATCCATATTCCGAAGAAATGATGAAGGCGTATTATACCTATAATGCTTTAAAAGGACTTGACCCTGTGTGCGAAAATTACATTATGTTTGCATCAAATACTGAGGAAACCAAGACTACAAGCGTACAAGTTGATTTGACACTTGAAAAAGCAATTATCAAGGGCCTTAAAAACGAAGCAAGAGAGCTAACAAAATCTTTAATAATTAACACTCCCCCACTTGAAATTGTAAATAATCACATCATACCTGCACTAAATAAGGTTGGCTCAGACTACGAAAAGGGCAGTAGCTTTTTACCTCAGCTTTTAATGAGCGCAGAAACTGCAACTGTCGCTTTTGAGGTTGTCAAGGAAAACATTAGCGCTGATGAAAGCACCGTAAAGGGCGATATAATTATTGCAACGGTAAAAGGCGATATTCACGATATCGGCAAGAACATTGTAAAGGTTATTTTGCAAAATTACGGATACAGAGTCCATGATTTAGGCAAGGACGTCCCACCTGAAAAGGTGCTAGAATGTGTAGACAAAACAGGCTGTAAGTTAGTTGGCTTATCAGCTCTTATGACAACAACCGTTCCTGCTATGGAAAAGACAATCAAACTTGTAAAAGATAAATATCCCGACACAAAAATTATGGTTGGCGGAGCAGTATTAAATCCGGAATACGCCCAAATGATAGGCGCGGATAAATACGCCAAGGACGCGATGGATGCCGTTCGCTACGCTCAAGAAATTTTCTAAAAAAAAGGCTTTTGATTTCGGTCAAAAGCCTTTTTGTTTTATTCGTGAGATACAACCTTGTTTTTACATTTTCCTGTTTCAAAAAACTCTAGTATGTTTTCAACACTTGTTTGTGCAATGTTGGCAAGAGCTTCCTCGGTCAAAAACGCTTGATGGGACGTAACTAAAACGTTCGGCATTGAAATTAATCTTGCTAAAACGTCATCTTCAACAATATGGCTTGAATAATCCTCAAAGAAGAAATCCGATTCTTCCTCATATACGTCAAGACATGCGCCGCCAATCTTTCTTGACTTAATACCGTCAAGCAGAGCATCGGCGTCAATCAATGCGCCTCTTGATGTATTTACAATCATAACCCCACGCTTCATCTGTTCAATGGAATTTTTATCAATGATGTGGTACGTTTCATCGGTTAGCGGACAGTGCAGAGAGATGATATCGCTTTTCTTGAAAACATCATCTAAGCTTACGTAATCTATATCCGAGCTTGTATCAGGAAATTTATCGTAAGCAATTACTTTCATTCCGAAGCCCTTGCAAATGTTTATGAAAATTCTACCGATTTTACCTGTTCCGATAACACCAACCGTCTTGCCGTATAAATCAAATCCAGTCAAATCGCTTAAACTGAAATTAAAGCTCTTTGTTCTAACAAATGCTTTGTGAATTCTTCTTACTGACGTCAAAATTAACGCCATGGTATGCTCAGCTACCGCATATGGAGAATAAGCTGGAACTCTGACAACGGCAATCTTACCCTCAGCCGCCTTTAAATCAACGTTGTTAAATCCTGCACAGCGAAGCACAATAATTTTAACTCCATATTCGTATAAAGCATCAACAACTTTTTTGTTTGCATTGTCGTTAACGAAAATGCAAATTCCGTCAAATCCGCTTGCTAACTTAACCGTATCCTCATTAAGCTTAGTTTCAAAGAATTTGAATTCTATGTTATTATCCTTGCCAAGCTGCTCAAAAGAAGCTCTGTCATAGGATTTTGTATCAAAAAAAGCAATTTTCATGATTATTACCTCGGAAATTTTTCTATTCTCATTATACCCAAAACGCAGTAAGATTTCAAGAAAATTTATTAGTTTAATTGATTTTACACAAATTAAACAAAAAACCATATATATTGAGGAAAATTTTATCTAATATTAAACGTTAATTTTATTGACTTTTATTTATTATTATGCTACAATAATATGCGGTAAGGGTTTTTGTAACTGACGGAAGTGGATTACCACATGGAGCAAAAACATTTAATGCCGACCGTCTGGGCAATCTACCTTTCTTAGGGGTGGATTGCATTTTTTGTTTTTTGATTAATTTTTTCATTTGAAAAGGAGATATTTATGAAAAAAGTAGCAGTTATTATGGGAAGCGATAGCGATCTTCCAATAGTAGAAAAGGGTATCAACGTTCTTAAAGAATACGGCGTACCATTTGAGGTTCACGTATATTCTGCACACAGAACACCGGTACAAGCAGCAGAATTCGTTAAAAACGCAAAAGCAAATGATTTTGGTGTAATGATAGCTGCAGCAGGTATGGCGGCGCATTTAGCAGGCGCAGTTGCCGCAAATACAACTCTTCCCGTAATTGGAATTCCGGTTTCCTGTAAAAACACAGGTGGCATGGACGCACTTTTAGCAACTGTTCAAATGCCAACAGGAATGCCTGTTGCTACTGTAGCAATAGATGGCGCAGCAAACGCAGCGCTTTTAGCCGTTCAAATTCTTGCATTATCTGAGCCTGAATTAGCAGAAAAGCTTGTTAAGGCAAGAAAAGAAGGCGAAGAAAAGGTTCTTGAAAAGAACAAAGCAATCGAAGAAAAATTCAATAAATAATTTGGGGGAAAATCAATGAGCTTTTTTGGTATTGTCGGCGAAGAGAAGACCAATGTAGCCTCAAGCGTATATTACGGACTTTATGCGCTTCAGCACAGAGGACAGGAAAGTACGGGTATTGTAGTAAATGATGATGGCATTTTCCGTACACATAAGGATTCAGGTCTTGTTAATGATGTGTTTACACCACAAGCTATCAGACATTTAGGACTTGGAACAATGGCAATCGGTCATGTGCGCTACGGTACTCTTGGAACAAAGGAAAGAGTGAACGCTGAGCCGATAGTTGTAAATCACTGTAAGGGTAGAATGGCTATTGCCACTGAGGGTAAGCTTGTTAATGCTCATGTGTTAAGACGCGATCTTGAGCTTCAAGGCATGATTTTCCATACTAACAGCGATGCTGAGGTTATTTCATACATAATCACAAAGGAGAGAATCACTTCTGATTCAATAGAAGAAGCGATTACTAAAGCAATGGACAAGCTTGAGGGTGGCTTCTGCTTTATCCTTATGTCTCCACAGAAGCTTATCTGCGCAAGAGACATGCACGGCTTACATCCGCTATGCTACGGTAAGCGCGATAACGGTCAATACGTAATTGCAAGTGAAAGCTGCGCTCTTGATTCTGTTGGCGCAACTTATATTAGAGACGTTGAGCCTGGCGAAATTTTAGTTTTTTCCAAGGACGGCATAAAGTCAATTAAGGACCATTGCAAGAAAAAGCCGGAAGCATTATGCGTTTTTGAATACGTATATACAGCACGTCCTGATTCAATCATCAACGGATGCTACGTTCATGATGCAAGAAAGAGAGCAGGTGCATTACTTGCAAAGGCTCACCCTGTTGAAGCTGACGTTGTAGTAGGCGTTCCTGACTCAGGCCTTGATGCTGCAATAGGATATGCGGAAGAATCAGGCATACCATACGGAATTGGCTTAATTAAAAACAAATATATCGGAAGAACATTTATTGCTCCAGGACAGGATGTAAGAGAGGATAAGGTTAGAATTAAGCTTAACCCTGTTGCTGCAACTGTAAAGGGCAAGAGAATTGTGCTAGTTGATGACTCTATCGTTAGAGGAACAACCTGTGCAAGAATAGTTAAGCTTCTAAGAAACGCGGGAGCAACTGAGGTACACCTTCGTTCATCAGCTCCACCGTTTATCAATCCATGCTACTACGGAACGGACATTGATTCTAAGGAAGCATTGATTGCAAACAATCACACCATTGATGAAATCGCAAAAATCGTTGGTGTTGACACTCTTGGCTATCTTCTTCTTGAGGACGTTACAAAGCTAGGCGACAGCGGTAACTGCAAGGGCTATTGCACCGCATGCTTTGACGGCAAATACCCAACGGAAATCCCAGAAAAGATTATAAATAAATTTGAACATAAAATTTCAGAAAGTGAGAAGTAAAAAATGAAGAATTCAAAATCAGAAAGCTACGCAGCAGCAGGCGTTGATATTACTGCAGGCTATAAGGCAGTAGAACTTATGAAAAAGCACATCGCGCGTACAAAGAACGAGGGCTGTGTTGATGACGTAGGAGGCTTTGGTGGTTGCTTTGGCTTACCTATTGCAGGTATGGAAGAGCCTGTTCTTGTTTCAGGTACAGACGGTTGCGGAACAAAGGTAAAGATGGCTATCCTTATGGATAAGCACGACACAATCGGTATTGACGCGGTTGCAATGTGTGTAAACGATATCATTTGCTGCGGCGCTAAACCACTTTTCTTCCTTGACTATATTGCTTGCGGAAAGAATATTCCTGAAAAGATTGCTGACATTGTTGGCGGTGTTGCAGAGGGATGCGTACAATCAGGCGCAGCTCTTATCGGTGGCGAAACAGCAGAGCATCCAGGCATGATGCCGGTTGAAGATTATGACCTTGCAGGCTTTGCAGTTGGTATTGTAGACAAGAAGAAAATTCTTGATAACACAAAGATGGCAGAGGGCGACGTTGTAATTGCTCTTGCTTCAAGCGGTGTTCACTCAAACGGCTTCTCACTTGTTCGTAAGGTGTTTGATATTGATAACAATCCAGCTTCACTTTATGCACCAAATGAAGAATTAGGCGGTGCTTCAATCGCTGAAACCTTACTTACACCAACCAAGATTTATGTAAAATCAGTTCTTGCTTTACTTGAGAAGGTAAACGTTAAGGGTATTTCACATATCACAGGCGGTGGCTTCTACGAAAATATTCCAAGATCAATTCCAAAGGGACTTGCAGCTAAAATCAACAAGAGCGATGTAAAGGTTCTCCCAATTTTCACTCTTATTGAGAAAACAGGTAACATTCCTGAAAGAGATATGTACAACACATATAACATGGGTGTTGGTATGAGCATTGTTGTTCCTGCAAACGAGGTTGATACAGCTCTTGAAATTTTAAAGGCTAACGGTGAGGACGCATACGTAATCGGCGAAATCATTAAGTCTGATGAGGGCGTAATCTTATGCTAAAAGCTAACATTGCAGTTCTTGTTTCAGGTGGCGGTACTAATCTTCAAGCTTTAATTGATGCTCAAAATAGCGGTATTATAACAAGCGGCAAAATTTCTTTAGTTGTTTCCAATAATTCAAGCGCATACGCCTTAGAAAGAGCAAAAAATGCAGGCATTGATACTGCGGTAGTTCTTAAAAAAGAGCTTGGCTCACAGGAAGCGTTTGAAAATAAGCTTATTGAAATTTTAGATAATGCAAACACAGACGTTATCGTTTTAGCAGGCTTTATGAGCATTTTAAGTGCAGATTTTACAAATCATTATAAAGACAGAATTATTAACGTTCATCCATCACTTATCCCTTCATTCTGTGGCAAGGGCTTCTATGGACTTAAGGTTCACGAGGCTGCGCTTGCGTATGGTGTTAAGGTAAGTGGAGCAACCGTTCACTTTGTAAATGAAATTCCCGACGGCGGAAAAATCATTATGCAAAAGGCTGTTGAAATTATGGAAGGCGACACACCTGAAGTTCTTCAAAAGAGAATTATGGAAGAGGCTGAATGGAAAATTCTCCCTCTATCCTGCGAAAAAGTATGTTCTGAAATTATTAAGGAGAAATAAATATGAATATCTACAAGATTAACGAGGCTTCCGAGCTTCTTTGCAACAATACGTATCCTGGCAGAGGAATTATCATCGGTAAAAGCGAGGACGGTAAGAACGCTGTAATCGCATACTTCATTATGGGTAGAAGCGAAAATAGCCGTAACAGAGTATTTAAGGTTGACGGCGATAGCGTTGTAACTGAGCCATTTGATTTTTCAAAGGTTGAAGACCCATCACTCATTATCTATTCTGCAATCCGTAAGTTTGAAAACAAGCTTATCGTAACAAACGGCGACCAAACAGACACAATTTACGATTTTGTTAGCACAGGTAAATGCTTCAAGCAAGCATTAAAGACAAGAGAATTTGAGCCTGATGCTCCAAACTTTACCCCAAGAATTAGCGGTATGCTTACATTTAGCAATAATGATTTTAAATATCAAATGAGCATTTTAAAGAGCGCAGATGAAAAGGGAAGCGCTTGCAACAGATATTTCTATGAGTACGCTCCACTCAATGGACTTGGACACTTCATTCATACTTATGTATGCGATGGTAACCCAATCCCAACCTTCCAGGGTGAGCCTGAAAGAGTAAGAATTCCAAACTGCATTGATGAATTCACAAACACAATTTGGGAAAATCTTAATGAGCAAAACAAAATTTCTCTTTATGTTCGCTATGTTGACCTTTCAACAGGTAATGTAGAAAACAGAATGATAAACAAAAACGCTAAATAATCGGGGGAGTACTAAAATGAACGAATTTGAATTAAAGTATGGCTGTAACCCAAATCAAAAGCCTTCAAAAATTTACATGGAAAACGGCGCAGAGCTTCCAATAGAAATTCTTTGCGGAAGACCTGGCTATATTAACTTCCTTGATGCATTTAACTCATGGCAATTAGTAAAGGAATTAAAGGAAGCAACAGGCTTGCCTTGCGCTACGTCCTTTAAGCACGTCAGCCCAACGTCAGCAGCAGTAGGCAAAAAGCTTTCCGAAAAGCTTAAGAAGGCTTGCTTCGTTGATGATATCGAAGGACTTGACGAAAGCCCACTTGCTTGCGCATATGCAAGAGCAAGAGGTACTGACAGAATGTCATCATTCGGCGACTGGATTGCACTTTCAGACGTATGCGACGCTACAACTGCTACACTTATTAAGCGCGAAATTTCCGATGGTGTTATCGCTCCTGGCTATACTGATGAAGCACTTGAAATTCTCAAATCAAAGAGAAAGGGTAGCTACAACATCGTAAAAATTGATCCTAACTATGTACCTGAGGTACAAGAAAAGAAGCAAGTATTCGGCATTACCTTTGAGCAAGGCAGAAATAACTTCAAAATTGACAGAGAGCTTCTTTCAGATGTTGTTACAAAGAATAAGGAATTTACAGAGGACGCTATTATCGACCTTATTATTTCCTTAATCACGTTAAAGTACACACAGTCTAACTCTGTTTGCTACGCATATGACGGACAAGCAATCGGCGTAGGCGCAGGACAACAGTCAAGAATTCACTGTACACGTTTAGCAGGTACAAAGGCGGATACATGGCACCTTCGTCAACATGATAAGGTATTAAATCTTCCTTTCTTACCAACTATCGCAAGACCTGACAGAGATAACGTAATTGACGGCTATATAAATAAGAATGAAGAAGACGTATGCGCAGACGGAGTATGGCAAAAATACTTCACAAGTCAGCCTGAACCATTTACAGCTGAAGAAATGAGAGCATACCTTGATACAATTACAGGCGTAAGCGTTGGCTCAGATGCGTTCTTCCCATTTAGCGACAATATTGAAAGAGCTAAGCGCAGCGGCGTATCATTTATCGCTGAGCCGGGCGGATCAATCAGAGATGACTTAGTAATTGAATGCTGCGATAAATACGGCATCGTTATGGCATTTACAAAAATGAGACTTTTCCACCATTAATCTTTTAACGAGGTAACAAATGAAAATTTTAGTTGTTGGCGGTGGCGGAAGAGAACACGCCATAATAAGAAAGCTTAAAGAAAGCAAGGAAATTTCTGAAATCCACGCACTTCCAGGTAACGGCGGTATGCATAAGGATGCTATAACTGTTAATATAGGTGCTAAGGATATTGATGCAATAGTAAAATATGCAGTTGATAACAAAATTGATTATGCAGTAGTTGCTCCTGATGACCCACTTGTTTTAGGCTGCGTTGACGCACTTGAA
The DNA here is from genome assembly GCA_045632345.1 of Eubacteriales bacterium. Lineage (GTDB taxonomy): Bacteria > Bacillota > Clostridia > Oscillospirales > CAG-272 > RGIG2000. The sequence continues at coordinate 396,138 of JAZQWM010000027.1, forward strand.
AAGGTAGGTATTCCTGCATTTGGACCAAAAGCAAATGCCGCAATAATTGAAGGCAGTAAGGTTTTCTCAAAAAACCTTATGAAAAAATACGGTATTCCAACAGCAACCTATGAGGTTTTCTCAGATGCAAGCGCTGCTATGGAATATGTAAAATCCTCTGCACTACCAATCGTAATCAAGGCTGACGGTCTTGCGCTTGGTAAGGGTGTTATTATCGCGCTTACAAGAGAAGAGGCTGTTGACGCTATTGAATCCATAATGAACGATAAAAAGTTCGGCTCAAGTGGCGACAATATTGTAATCGAAGAGTTTTTAACCGGTCCTGAGGTTTCCGTTCTTGCATTTACAGACGGTAAAACAGTAAAGCCTATAATTTCATCAATGGACCACAAAAGAGCCCTTGATAACGACCAAGGCCTTAACACAGGTGGTATGGGAACGATCGCTCCAAACCCTTATTACACCAAGGAAATTGCCGACGTATGTATGGAAACTATTTTCTTACCTACAATCGATGCGATGAATAAGGAAGGCAGAACTTTTAAGGGCTGCTTATACTTTGGTCTTATGTTAACACCTAACGGACCAAAGGTAATTGAGTACAACTGTCGTTTTGGAGACCCTGAAACACAGGTTGTTTTACCTTTACTTGAAAGCGATTTATTTACTATAATGAAGGCTACAACATACGGCACACTTTCTGATTGTGAGGTTAAATTCTCAGATAAGAGTGCATGCTGTGTAATTATGGCTTCTAAGGGATATCCAGAAAAGTATCAAAACGGCTTTGAAATGGAAATTCCTGAGGAAATTGAAGACCTTGTATACGTAGCAGGCGCAAAATACGAAAACAAAAAGCTTCTTTCAGCAGGCGGCAGAGTTTTAGGCGTAGTTGACGTACAGCCTACGTTAAAGGAAGCCATTGACGGAGCTTATGCAAAGGTAAGCAAAATTAAATTTGACAATGCATTTTATCGTCATGATATCGGTAAAAGAGCCCTTATGGCAACGGAGGAAAAATAATGGTATATCGCATTTATGTTGAAAAGAAAGCAGGACTTCAAAACGAAGCAAATGCTTTAGCCTCAGAAATCAAAACCTTCTTAGGTATTGATAGCGTTGAGGGCGTTAGAATTTTAAATCGTTACGATGCAGAAAACATTACTGAGGAGCTTTTTGATTACGCTGTAAAAACAGTATTTTCAGAGCCACAGCTTGATGATGCAACAAAGGAGCTTGACGCTAAGGGCGGTATAGTATTTGCAACTGAGTATCTCCCAGGACAGTTTGACCAAAGAGCAGATTCAGCAGCTCAATGTATTCAGCTTATCTCTCAAGGCGAAAAGCCAACTGTTAATAGCGCAAGAGTTTACGTTATTTATGGCAATGTTTCAGCTGATGAGCTTGCAAGAATTAAAAAGCACGTAATCAACCCTGTTGAAGCAAGAGAGGCTTCACTTGATGAAAAAGCAACTTTAAAGCAAGAGTATGACATTCCAACAGAGGTTAAAACTCTTGTAGGCTTTAATAACCTTGATAAAGCAGGTCTTGCTAGCTTCATTAAGGAAAACGGTCTTGCAATGGACGAGGACGATATCAAATTCTGTCAAGATTACTTCAAGTCAGAGGGAAAAGACCCAACCATTACTGAAATTAAGATGATTGACACGTATTGGTCAGACCACTGCCGTCATACAACGTTCTTAACAACGGTTGATAGTGTTAAATTCCATGATGAAATTCTTGAAAAAACATATCAAGACTACTTAAATACAAGAAAAGAATTAGACAGAACAAAGCCTATTAACTTAATGGATATTGCAACTCTTGCAGTTAGATATCTCAAAAAAGAAGGCAAGCTTGATAAGCTTGATGAATCCGAGGAAATCAATGCTTGTACAGTTAAAATTGACGTAGATGTTGATGGCGTTACTGAGCCATGGTTACTCCTCTTTAAGAACGAAACACATAACCATCCAACAGAAATTGAGCCATTCGGTGGCGCGGCTACATGTATAGGTGGTGCTATTCGAGACCCACTTTCAGGACGTTCATACGTTTATGGCGCTATGCGTTTAACAGGCGCAGCTGACCCACTTAAGCCTATCAATGAAACAATCGAGGGCAAGCTCCCACAAAGAAAAATTGTAACAACTGCGGCAGCAGGCTATTCCTCATACGGTAACCAAATCGGACTTGCAACAGGCATCGTTGATGAAATTTATCATGACGGATATGCTGCAAAGCACATGGAGGTAGGTGCAGTTATCGCTGCAGCTCCTGCAAAGAACGTTAGAAGAGAAGTTCCTGCTGATGGCGATATCGTTGTTTTACTTGGTGGTAGAACAGGCCGCGACGGCTGTGGCGGTGCAACAGGTTCATCAAAATCTCACACGGTTGAATCCCTTGAAAGCTGCGGCGCAGAAGTTCAAAAGGGTAATGCTCCAGAGGAAAGAAAGCTTCAAAGATTATTCAGAAACTATGAAGCTTGCCGTATGATTAAGCGCTGTAACGACTTCGGTGCAGGCGGTGTTTCCGTTGCTATCGGCGAGCTTGCAGACGGACTTTTAATTGACCTTAACGCAGTTCCAAAGAAGTATGATGGTCTTGATGGTACTGAGCTTGCAATTAGTGAATCTCAAGAGAGAATGGCTGTTGTAATTGAAAAGGAAAACGTTGAACGCTTTATGGCTCTTGCAAACCAAGAAAACCTTGAAGCAACTGTTGTAGCTAAAATTACTGCTGAGCCAAGACTCAGAATGACGTGGAATGGCAAAACAATCGTAGATTTAAGCCGCGAATTCTTAAATTCAAACGGTGCTGAAAAGCATATCAATATTGAATGTAATCCTGTTAAGGACTATTCAAAGGAAATCCCTGCTGATTTTGAAAGCGGTTTAGTTGACTTAATGAGCGACCTTAACGTATGCTCAAAGAGAGGCCTTAGTGAGCGCTTTGACTCAACAATCGGCGCTGGCACAGTTCTTATGCCATTTGGCGGTAAGAATCAAAGAACTCCAATTCAAGCAATGGTACATAAAATCTCTTGTGAAAAGGGACACACAAACGATTGCTCACTTATGTCTTGGGGCTATAACCCATTCATTTCAGAAAAGAGCCCATTCCACGGCGCATATCTTGCAGTTGTAGAGTCAGTTGCTAAGCTTATTGCAACTGGTGCTAAATTCGAGGACGTTTATTTAACGTTCCAGGAGTATTTTGAAAAGCCAACAAAGGATGCAACTCGTTGGGGCAAGCCAATGTCTGCTTTACTTGGTGCATTCAAGGCTCAAAAGGACCTTGGTATCGGCTCAATCGGTGGTAAGGACTCAATGAGCGGCTCATTTGAAAAGCTTGACGTTCCACCAACACTTATCTCATTTGCAGTAACAACAGAAAAGATTGATGTTATCACATCTCCTGAATTTAAGAAGGCAGGAAGCAAGGTTGTACTCTTAAAGCCTGAATATGATGAAAATAATCTTCCAAAGGTTGATTCACTCCTTGAGGTGTTTGACAAGGTTGCAGGCATTGTAAGAAGAGGCAAGGCTCTTGCAATTTACACACCTACAATCGGAGGTGTTGCAGAAGCGATCTGCAAGATGGCAATGGGTAACGGCTACGGCTTTAAGTTTAACGAAGAGTTATCTCTCAACGATATCTTCGGTTATAATTACGGCTCATTTATCATTGAGCTTGATTGCACATGTGATATCGGTACAACACTTGGTTATACAACTGAAGAAGCAGAATTTGTATATGGTAACAAGAAGGTATGTGCTTGTAAGGTTAATGATGCTTACGAAAACAAGCTTGAAAGCGTATTCTCATGCAATATCGCATACAATAATGAAAAGCCAGAAACAATTTCTTATAACACAGAAAAACGCTTCGGCGCTAATATCAAGGTTGCAAAGCCAAAGGTATTAATTCCTGTATTCCCAGGTACAAACTGTGAGTTTGACTCTGCAAAAGCAGTAAACGATGCAGGCGCAGATAGCGAAATATTTGTTATCAATAACTTAAGCGCAGAAGGCATTAAGAGAAGCGCAGAAGAGTTTACAAGAAAGCTCAAGGAATCACAAATGGTATTTATTCCAGGCGGATTCAGCGGCGGCGACGAGCCAGACGGTTCAGGTAAATTCATTACAGCGTTCTTCCGTGGCGCACAGGTTAAGGATGCAGTTACTGACTTGCTCGATAACCGTGGCGGTTTAATGTGCGGTATCTGCAACGGCTTCCAAGCACTTGTTAAGCTAGGTCTTGTACCTTACGGTAAGATTATCGACACCGATGAAAATTGCCCAACACTTACGTTCAATAACATTTCAAGACACCAATCTAAGATTGTTAGAACAAGAATTGCTTCTAATATGTCTCCATGGCTCTATGAATGTAACGTAGGCGATATTATCAACGTTCCAATTTCACACGGCGAAGGTAAATTCCTTGCAAACGATGAAACAATAAGAATGCTTATTGAAAACGGACAAATCGCAACACAATACGTTGATGCAAACGGAGAAGCTACATACGATATCCAATACAATCCAAACGGTTCTACTCTTGCTATTGAGGGTATCACATCTCCTGACGGACGTGTATTCGGTAAGATGGGTCACTCCGAGCGTATTGACGGAGGTCTTTATAAGAACGTTTGCGGCGAATATGACATCAAGATGTTCAAATCCGCAGTTAAATTCTTTAAATAATTAAAATGCAAAAAAATCTCCTGCTTTTTAGCGGGAGATTTTTTTGCATTTTTGAATATATTTTATACTATAAATAATGAAGAAAAAACTTAAATACAATAGGTATTTAGTAGATAAAATCTAATAATTCTTTAAATTGTACGTTTTATTTCAACTTTTTTAAAAAAACTTAAAAAAATTTCAAAAAAGGTATTGACAAAGGGGAAATGAAGTGATATAATAGCTGAGCGTTGTGAGAAAGCAACGGAAAGATCCTTGAAAATTGAACAATGAAAATTAAGAGAAACTTTTAAATTAAGAGATAACTTAATGTACAAAGACGGAACTCTTAAAATTCTTTTAAGTTTAGATACTCAAAACGAAGTAATTTATTAAGTAAAGA
>JAZQWM010000028.1:0-3238 GCA_045632345.1 Eubacteriales bacterium
CATGGCTACGATCCGACTTCCTTCTTTTACAAAAATAATCAAAAATGCGGGATTTTTTGGATAAATGGCGAAAAATCCCGTTTTATTGTATAAAAACGCAGAAAAACCGCAAAAAAGCGGTTTAAAACTTTAAGGGGCAACGAAAATGGATAATGAAATAAAACAAATTAAGATAATAAGCCTCAATTTAAACAAAATAAAGCCATACGACAACAATCCGAGAGTCAATGACGATGCAGTACAGTATGTTGCTAACAGTATAAAGGAGTTTGGGTTTAAAGTCCCGATTGTAATTGACAAAAATAACGTGATTGTAACGGGACACACTCGTTATAAGGCCTCACAGCTTTTAGGACTTGAAAAAATCCCGTGCATAAAGGCGGATGACTTGAGCGACGACCAAATAAACGCCTTTAGGATAGCGGACAACAAAGTGAGCGAGTTTTCAGCGTGGGACTACACCAAACTGGCTGTTGAGCTGGACAACATAAGCATTGATATGGGCGACTTTGGAATTAATTTGGATGAGATAGCCGATTTTGAGCTAGAGAAGTTTGACGAGGACGACTCGGGGTATTACGGAGACGAGCGAGAGCGTACAAATAACGCTTATAACTTGCGGTTGATTGATTATGACAATTTGACGGATGATTTTTGGCAAATGCCGTTTATACAAAATGACAATTTTATCCCGCAGGACTTAATCGGTTTTAACTATGCCAAATCAAACAAAGAAAAAAACGTCGGTATACACTTTTACGTTGACGACTATCAGTTTGAACGGCTTTGGAATGATCCAGAGAAATATATTGATATACTGCTGGACTATGATTGCATATTGTCTCCAGATTTTAGCCTTTATATGGATATGCCAATGCCGATGAAAATTTGGAATATATACCGCAGTCGTTTTGTCGGAGCTTATTATCAGTCAAAAGGAATTAAAGTTATCCCTACCATATCGTGGGCAGAGCCAGAGACCTTTGAGTTTTGCTTTAAGGGGATACCAAAAGGATCTGTTGTTTCAATTTCAACAATCGGAGTCAAACGAGACAAAGAGGCCTTGAAAATTTGGACAGAGGGTGTCGATGCAATGATAAAAGAAATCCAACCTCAAACTATTATAGTTTACGGCGGACAGTTAGAGTATGACTACGGAAACATAAATGTTATCTATTTTGATAATAAAGTTACAGAAAACTGGAAAAATGAGGTATAATAAAAATGAAAATGGATTTACAAAAGTTTGGAGGCAGAGGAGCGACGGCTGGAGGAACGACAGGCGGAAGTGGTACGGCTAATGTTGTAAGCGCTACATCGCTTATATCTGAAAGAGAGAATAGTCAAAAAGAGGTAGACGATACACTCGAAGTATTAAGGCGAGTAAATGAGCAATACGGATCTGTTTTAGAGGACGTTCAAGTTGTGGAATTAAAAGGAGCGTCAAAAAGAGCGTTGGCTTATTATGACTCAAAAGGTAATTTGGCTGTTAATAAAGCCTATTTTAATACGGCAACGATGGACGAGGCAATGGACAGGACGGCAAAATCGGGTTTCCATCCATCACGAGGTAATAAGAGCGGTATGGAGGCTGTTGTCGCACACGAAATGGGACATAAATTGACAGACCAAATAGGAATGAAAAACGGAGGCAAGCAGTTTTTTAATATTGATAAAACCGCAAATACAGTAATGCAAGAGGCAAAAAAGCAAGGTGGCTTTAAATCTATTGCAGATATGAGAAAACAAATAAGCGGTTATGCAAAAACAAATAACGCAGAGGCGTTAGCAGAGGCTTTCGCAGATGTTTACTGCAACGGTAATAAAGCTAATAAAGCCTCAAGAGCCATTGTTAATGTTATGAATAATATGTTGAAATAAGGAGGACAAAAACAATGAAAAGAGTAAAAACAAGTTATCAAGAGCCAGCAGATTTTTTCCCAAAAGAGCTTAGAAAAGAGCTAAAAATGGGCGAGTATGCAGAGGATGAGTCAGAAAAGAAAAAGAAGGATGAAAACAAGGCGTTTAGAGACTTTGTTAATAAAAAATAATTAAAAGCGCCCAAGCGGGTGCTTTTTTATTGCCATATAATGAGATAAAAGGAGAGTGGAGAAATGGCAAAAATAAGTTTAAGCGAGCAGAGCCTAGCAGAGCAGGCAAAAGAAATAATGAGGATTGCAGAGGAAAGCGGGGCACAGAGCAATTTTTTTTTCAAGACTACATTTAAGCGTTATTTAGTACAGGTCAATATGTTAAATGAGCTGGAGAAAACTTTAAAAGATGAGGGAATGTTAGTTGAAAAGGAATATGTAAAAGGCCGTAAAAACCTATATAGCAACCCCGCTGTCGCAGAGTATAACAAGACAACCGACAGCGCAAATAAAACAGTAGCCACGCTTATGAGAATACTTAAAAACTATAACGTCAATAACGACTCGGACAATGAGGACGTAGATCCGTTGTTGTCAATAATAAACGGCGGTGAGGCAGTTGAATAAAGCCTATGAATTTTGCAAAGCAAATGTTGAGCTGGAAACAACGCCTAAATATGTTAAATTGCAGATGCAGGACTTTATGCAAACATACGAGGGCAAAAATGAAAAGTATATTATAAGCGAGCAAAAATATAACCAGATAGTATCTGTTTTAAAAATTTTGCGTATGCCTAGAGGATTAAAAGCTGGACAACCATTAATTAATTGCACTTGCGGTTATCAATGGTTGTTTTTTGTTGCGATTCTTTGCACGGTGTACAGAGATAATCACGCAAAGCGCCGATATGAAACAGGCGTTTTGGAGATATGCAGGAAAAATTTTAAAACATATACGATAGCGACTATTTTTATTTTGTTATTTTTGACAGAGCCTAAGTTTTCAAAGTTTTACAGTGTAGCGCCCGACGGATCATTGTCTCGAGAGATTCGAGAGGCCATAGCAGAGACAATCCGTTCAAGCCCATTGATATATGAGTACAAAGGGACAAAGCGTTTCAAGATTTTAAGAGATTATATTCAATTCAAAATCACGGAAACGACTTATACGCCGTTGTCATACTCAACAAGCAGGATGGACGGTAAATTGCCAAATGCTTTTTGTGCAGATGAGGTCGGGGCGTTGCCAGTAAGCTACCCGATAGATGCAATGGAGTCGGGCCAGTTAAACATATTAAACAAGTTAGGCTTTATTATCAGCACAAAATATCCGACAATCGACAATCCGTTTGAGGATAAAGTTAAAT
>JAZQWM010000029.1:0-2007 GCA_045632345.1 Eubacteriales bacterium
TCTCCTTTACTTTATCGTTGTGAACTTTATGCCGTTAGCTTTCATATAGTTGCCAAGTGCAATAATCTGTTCTTTCGTTCCTTCAACTTCAAACTTCCCTTTAAAAAGCTTCTGCGGCTGCTCTGGCTGCTTTTCTTGCTGTGTCTGCTGCTGTGGTAATATACTTTCATTGCTTACGGCTGCCGCGTCTTGTGGCGCATTTTGAAGCGTGTTTTGTGCAGCGGCTTCTGCGGCTGCTTTCGCTGCCTGTTCTTTTTTGTATGCGGTCTGCATTTGTGCAGCATATACAGCTGTTTTTGAAAAGTCCTTGTGTTCCTTGAAAAATTCTGTGATTGATAATAAGTATGGTTCGTCCTTGTACATATCAGATATTTTTGCAAGTCCGTCCACAAGCTCTTTAACTGCTGCTGTCAGCTCCGTAATTAAAGCGTCTGTTTTCAGCGTCTTGTTTTTCCATTTCGGATTTAAAACATCTTCAATCTTTATCCACTCAGGCGGTGCAAGCTGGTCAAATGCGTCTGACAGTTCGTTGTATTTGTTTTGTTCGTCCTGTTCTTCAAAAACTTTTATCTGTTTGTCAATCGCAGATATCGGTGCGTCAATCAGTGCAACAACTTCTTTACACTGTGTTTCAAGAACCGTATAAGGTTCAAGATATTGCTTTTTAATTGCCTTGCGTTGATCTTCAATTGCTGTTTTCAGCTTGTTCAATGCAGCTTTGTCTGCTTTGGCTGCTTTAATGCTGTCAGCTGTAACCACAAGTGAATTATAATAATCAAGCTTTGGCGTTAGTTCTGCTTTAAGTGCTGCAAGATTTTCAATCTCTTGCGGTAAATTTATTTCTGCTGATTTTAATACTAATTCCAATTATTTACATCTCCTTTTTTAAGCTTTTAAATTACCTTTTTATTCAGTCAGACTGCCACGGTTCGTCTGCATTTGAATCCATTTTAGTGCCACACCACGGGCAATACCTGCTATCAATGCAATTTTGCCCTAAGTAGTTCATAGGCGCATACTCTCCGCATACTGAACATTTCAGCACTCTCGGTTCTTCTTCTTTCCAATACCCATGCTTCACAGGTTGTACGTCTGCACCGATTGCCTCAATTATTGCTTTCTCATCAACAACATATTTCTGCATTGGTTGAATAAAACCATAAGGTTTTGTTTTCGTAACACGCATATTATTTATAGCAATTCCTGTTGTGTTTTGAGCACTAAATATTTCTATTTCAACCATTTTCGCACCACCTGTTCCATGCTCTTTATTATTTAAAAATATTTTCATTATTTTATCGGTATATTCAGACATTTTCAGTCCTCCTGTTCATCGTCATAATCGACTTTTAGCTTTATTTTGTCATTCCAAAAACTGCAAGCCTTTTCTTTTCCGCATTTTTCACACCTTAAGCAAAGTTCCCAGTAATCACAGCCACGTTCTATATCATGATAACGCCATATATGATGTACTTGATAGCTGTGCTTATGGTATTTAAACCAAAATTGCCCCCATTTCTCCCACCAAAGCCTGACAATGAAATAGATAACAACCCAAAGCGTACACATTCCAAGAAGCTCAAAGAATTTTCTTATAAAATCAATCATTCCGTATCACCCCCATTGTTTAAAATACCTTTTTCAAATCGTCGGCAGTTTCAGCGGCGGTTGTTCATCGTTCTGCACTTGCCGCCAAAATATGCACTCTTGTTGTATAAGATATTCAATATCCGCTTCAACATCGTCACGGTTAATCCTGTAATGTCTGATTGTTACACGTACTTCGCCGTCAACATAGTAACGGATATACGCTTTAAGGATTGCAAAATCCCACCCCGTGGCTGCTAATTGGTGCAAAATCTGCACATAATAGCTTTCAGGGATTTTATTGTCCCAATCGTCCCATTGCAGCTTATTTTGTATCGTTGTGGTTTTGATTTCAAGTATTCCGCGTTTGCCGTCTGCGGTTGTGATCTCACCGTCAAGCGTTGCAAAGATAAACGGGTA
>JAZQWM010000030.1:0-5158 GCA_045632345.1 Eubacteriales bacterium
GCGGCTTCTGAAATGACCTTAGATGCAACCTGGTGTCTATTCCATGCCTCACCTTTAGCCAATACGCCTAAAATACCAGGTTCAGTGATAAACTTGTCAATAAGCGCTCTTTCCATGATGTGACCGCCTTCATGTGAGACAATATGAAAGGCTTTTGTGCCTGCTGGGTGATAGCCTGTGCTGACATTTGAATCATATCTGCTGTTGATTTCCTGCACTGTGACATATTTTACTGGATTGATAGCAATTTTGCCGCCATATGTCGCATAAGCAAAGGCTCTATCAACTGAATCATCACCGACAAGCTCATGAAAATAGTCTGCCGCTCCTGGAAATTCGTCTTGGAGCTGGACAATTGCTTCTGCCGCCATTTTGACATTTTCAAGAGGAACATTGCTTAGTGAACTTGTATCGATCTTCACTTTATGCTTATCGTTCATGAAGTCCGCAAGCTCTTGAAGAGTTGTCGCATCTGCGACTGAATTTATTTTTCCTGATCCTGCGGCTGTGCCTGCCCCTGCACCTGTCTTTGCGCCGCCTCTGCTTTTCTTCGCTGATGTTCCCATATTACTTTGATTTCTTTTTGGGAGCTGCCTTCTTTTTGGAGGTCTTTGCTGTCTTGTTAAACTTGTCAAGGATCTCTTTTGGGAAGTATCCTGTTGGTTCTGAGTATTTAATCTGTTTTGCCATAATACAAGCCTCCTTATGACTTCAAGTATTTATTCATAACATTTACAATTGCCTGACTTTCCTTTGTGGCTTTCTTACCGTTGCAATAAACATCGGCGAAAGCTTCTGCGACTGCCTCAGCATTGCTGTGTGTAGCGTATCGGCTTATCTTAGCCGCCATTTTTACAACGCCTCTGTGTCCAGTTGCTTTAGCAGCTTCACCGACAATTCTGTCAGCTGCGGAATGTAATGCAAATGTACCTGTTAAGCCCATTTTTCTAGCAACAGCATCTGTTGCGGCATGACCGAACTCATGAGCCACAACAGCCTGCATGCCTGATTTATTACCGTTATTTGGGTGGAATCCTGCCTTTACGCATTCTTCATAAGCCTTATTCATAGCGGCTGTATCAAGGAATCTTTCGTTAATAGCGATGTTAGCGCCGTCATAGTATCCTAATACATTCTTGCCTTTGCCTCTCATTTCAGCTATAAAGAATTGCTGTAATGGTACGTCCTGACCGTATATATCAAGAAGATCCTTCGAGACGGACAATACATCGTCAATTTCGGTCTGATAATTGCCACGTTCAACAATCATATCAGATTCTGATACGATATCATTCGGATCAACGTCACCGCCGCCATATCTGCTTTGACCGCCTCTGTCACGTTTGTTGGAACTTGCCACTATGTATCCCGCCTTTGCTGTGTAAATGATTTAATATATTCGCATTCAATGCCGTATTTCCTGTATAAGTTATCGCCCTTGCCCCTGTACATGAAAACTTTTCGGGGTTTGAGCTTGTCAATAATAATCTTGTCATAAGGCGCTGTTTCTTCTGTTTCCTCTTCCACTGTTTTTGAGTATATCGCAGAAGTGATATAAATGCCGTTTTTGGGCGTGCCGTCCAGCCACCATGTTTTACCTTCAACAGGTCTTATTGTTGGAATAACGGTCACGCCATGCTCCTGCAACCATGCACCAACCCAATGCTTGCGATAATGATTATAAATCTGCAAGGCATGCGGCATATCCTCATAAGGGGAAAAGTCAGGAGTTGCGACACACACATACTGCCGCAGCTTCTCAACGTACTTTTCAGGGCTGTTCCAAACCCTTTCAAACTGATAATCGTCAATAAAGAAATGAACCGCTTTGCCTTCGGGATCTTTATCCGAAAGCACATAGTTAAAGCCTATCCATTCTTTAATTGGCGGTAATTCGGTAACAGGTTGCAACAAAGGTATATCATATCTACCAGCGCCCTTGAATTGACCTTTTTCCAGGTTTACAATGTTCAGCACATCATGCCTGGTATTTTCTTTGTACTCGGCGTGCTTTATTTCATGTTCGGTGATATCGATTTCAAGCTTTTCGATATCAAAGTTAAACTGAGACATATCCAGCTCGATACTGTGTAGCTCGGCAACTTCCAAACTTAGATTATATTCGCCCTCACTGATACGGTTGTCGATCAGGCGGTAAGCTTTAATTTGATCTTCGGTCAGTTCGTCAGCGTATTTCACTGGAGCTGATTCAAAGTTTAAGAGCTTTGCGGCTTCATATCTGCCATGCCCTGCAATGATAACATTATCCCTGTCAACAACAATAGGCTGCTGCCACCCAAACTCTTCAAGGCTCTTTGCTATTGTCTCTACCTGTTTTTTGGTGTGTATTTTGGCGTTTTTAGAGTAAGGCTTTAACTGTGATAAAGGTATTTCGATAATATTCATACTACCCTCGATTCTGTTAATATATGCAGAAAACCGCCTTGCTGCGGAAGGTGTGGCAAGGCGGAAACTGCAAGTACCTTTTAGGAGGCTAATATTCAGCTTTGGAACTCGGCATAGGGATTGCACCTATTTTGAGTATAAATGTGAGAGAAGGGGGAAAACGGATTCTCTCACTTGAAAGGAGTACAAAAAAAGAAATTATACCAAAGTCTATGTAGAAAAAGTAGAAAAGATGTGTGGGAAGTGCAAGGACTTTAGCCCGAACAGGAATATTACACTTTCCGTCAATGCCTTGCACTGCCCTTAATAATATTATACGATATATAGGCAAAAAATACTATTCGCAGCAAACATGAAAATGAACGAGTTTTCAACAAACTAGTTTACAGAAATATAAATTAGTTTGTTGAAAGTTATCTTTTGTCATTTGATGCTGAAATTAAAGCGCCTATAAAAAATCCAATTATAGCGCCTGCCATTAGAAAAATGATGTTACTCATAATAATCCTCCTGACCTCTGCGGAGAGCTTCACGGAGCTTTAAGATTTGCTCACGCTGCGATATATTCTGCCGCCGCAGCTCGGCGTTCTCTTCCTCCAGCTGATGAATACGATCTTCGGGCTTCAATCGTTTAATAGCCTTTTCAAAGGATTCCGCTTCACTTTTTGCCTGCTGTTCAGCCCATTGCCTTGCTATATCGTAATTTTTATTAATATCATTGCTTGAATAAGGCATCGTAAGGATCAGCCTCCTTTTCCTCTTCGTCAAGTCCTAACTCTCGGCGCTTCTCCTTAAACTCTTGTTCTGCCGTTAAACGTCCGACAAAATAACCTAGTATGTAGCCTGTCAGGGCTGTTATTGCAAATAGAATCATGAACTTTATCATTGTTATTCCTCCTTAAATCAATAAATTTGTCTTTATTAATGTCTCTGCCGCTTCAACGAGCAAACTTTTTACAGGCTGAATATAATCAAGGTAGATTATATACTTACGTCTTGAATCAGCATTTACAATTGTAATCCGTGTACAGCCTGCAATATGGTCAAAAGTCGCATATATCTCAAATGTTTTCATAATAAAATGTTCTTCATCATATGGCTCTGTATGAGTATACAATGAAAGAAGATCATTATTATTCATCTTCCTTACCTCCATTATCATCATAAAGAATAATAAAGCCTTGACTGCTGCTACCTGGGCTTTCATTAACTTTTGTTTCAATTACAGATTTAACCTTACATTTCCATTCATCTTGAATTATATTTAACGCTTCTTGCAGTTCGTCAACCACTGGAATGTAGCTGACTATTTGCTGCACGGTCTTTGAACGAATCGCCATGTTTTCACTCCTTTCAAAGAAATTACCCTTTCTTCGTTTTAGCTCTCCAATACTCACAAGCAATTTTAAGCGTTTTTGGGTATTTTAGCCAGTATGATACTATCTGTTTGTAAATATCAATCTTACTCACTATTGTTCACCTTTTTTGATTTTTACGGTTTATCGCTTTCTGTATCAAATGCCCTATAATGCAGTACACTGTAAACGATATACCAATAATAGCAAACATAATGATACAAGCTAATAGTTCTTTAAGTATCCATGTCATTCTGTTCACCGTCCATTCTTGCACCGCAATGGCAATATGGCATATCATCGATACATCTACTATCTTCTGTTCTTCCACATACCGAGCATACCGCTATGAAATTCTCTACATCGTCCGTTATTATCCACCGCCCATGACGAATAGGCCGTACGTCTGCGGCTGGCATCTCCACCAATCGTTGTTTAATATCGTTTAACGCCTCATTGTAGCCAATATCTATTCTTTCGTTCTCAGGTCTTTCGCTACCATTTACCATTTCAATTAGTGCTTCTCTGCTTATATATTTATCCATTTTTACACCTCCTTAAAGGGAAGAAATCCAATTTCGTTAATCCTCACTGTTAAGCCATAGCTGTATGCAAGCTTCACAGTTACGATCTGAGCTTGCAATACAGCGTTCTTTTTCTTCTCCGTATTGGTATTCACCTGTCAAAGCTTCAATAATGCACTTCTTTCCGTCCATAATCTCAGCGTTCAGAGCTGAAAGCATATCATACTCATTGACCTTCAAGACGTATCGATCCCGATTTTTCATCTTGTGCCTCCTTAGCATGAATCCATTCATACTGACAGTCATGCATCTGACCGTCCGTGCAGTAAGCATTACAGAGAGTAAGCTTTGCACACGTTTTACAGTCCTGAGCAGCTGAACCGAGACGGTTTATAGTCTCGGCTGCTGTCCTTAATAATTCCTTTGTGTCCATATTGAACCCCCTTAATACAAAAATTCGTTAATAAATTTTTTGTATTCATCAACATCACTCGGCGGATCACTGTAATCATCATTCCAACACTGCTGGTTAAACCATGTTGAACCATGCTTAATATATTGCTGTTCTGTTTTCTTGTCTTTGATATGCCTGTTATACTTGTCAAGACCTTCCTGGACTTGCTCGAATGTAACAGGATTCTTTTTGTCAGTACGTGCTTTGATGTATGCTTTCAAAGCATTCGTCTTACCCTCTTTCCTCGGATAGGATTTCCAAAGCTGTTCAAACTCAGAATCGAAATCAGACTTTGAGGAAGATTTATTATTCTTATGAGATTTATTATCCGTAAGGATAATATCAGTATCAGTATCAGTATCAGTATCAGTATCAGTATCAGAATCAGTATCAGTATCAGTATCAGTATCAGTATCAGT
>JAZQWM010000031.1:0-6908 GCA_045632345.1 Eubacteriales bacterium
AGAAAAAAAATAGAGTAGCCCCCACAATGACGGTAACAGGCTACATATACATTTTTTGGATATAGCTTATATTATAAGGGTTATCCAAATTTTGACGATGAATGAGGGCGTACACCTTGCCCCATATCCCACAAAAGCAGGGGCGGTGAAAATGTAAACTATGCGCCCATAAATAAAAGGGGAGTGCGATCCGCCTGTGATCGTCTCCCCCCATGTTGTTATTATAATGTTTTTTCGTATTCCTTGACGAGCTTGTAAAATGTAGTTCTTTTCAAGTTCAGATTGTTCATGGCTGCTGTGGCTGTTATGTTTCCAGATTTCCATGCGTTGTACTGCTCTGTGAATCCTTCGGGTATTTCTGCATTTGGTCTGCCTGTCGGTCTGCCTGTTTTCAATGAGACTTTCTTACCGTCAACTATCGGCATAACCTCTATGCCCTGTGCCTGTCTTTTCTTGATGTTCTCACGTTCCTTTTCTGCTGTGTAGCTGAGTATCTGCAATACTAAGTCTGCTATGAATCTTTTATCAAGATTGCTTGTGTCTGCACTTGTATCAAGTAACGGCATATCTAATACTTTGATATCTGCCTGTATGTGCTGTGTGATGTATTCCCATTCCGTGCGAATCTCTGTGTAGTTACGTCCGAGGCGGTCAAGGCTGCATATTACAAGAAGATCACCCTTGCGAAGTCCAAGCTGTGCCTTGCCGTGCACTAACTCCATGTACTTTGGTCTGTTCGCAAAGTCCTTGCCGCTTTCTTCTTCTGGTATTATGATTATTTCAGGGTTAAAGGCTTTAAGCTGCTGTGTCTGTCTTTCAAGGTTTTGCCCTTTCGTACTAACTCTTGCATATCCGTACATCATAACTGTGTACCACCTTTCATTAATTAGGCTGTTCGCCTTTCGTTATACTGAGTATAACACAACTGTTCGCAAAAGTCAAGCGTAATTTACGAATATTCATAAATTGTTTACATACCTTTACGAATAACAAAAGTGGCTGTTTTCAAGGCTGTTCAGACTGTTCGTAATGGTGTACCTTTACGAATACAACAGCCATTTCGGGCAAATAACGATATATCGGCACAAATCGCCCTTGAAAAAGAAGAAATATAATGTTGCTGATTTCGGCACTTGTCAATATTTCCCTATTTATAGGCGTTTATCGGCTCTTGCTGTTTCGATGGGGCTATCGGGATTTGGTTCGCTTCAGTTGGCTAAAGTGTTGCCAATATTCTTTCTTCTCATTTTCTGCTCTCTCTTGTATATCTATCAGCCATTTCTCTTGATGTTTCTTCTCGCACTTCTCCATGTATGGGCTGTACTGCTCATAATCGTCAAGCCGTTGCAGATATGCCCTGTACATCTTCCGACGGTTTACAATGAGTTCAAAGCCGTCAATGACTTTGTTTCCAATCGCAGGGAATACACAACAAATCATAATAGCACCGCAGAAACAAGTTATCATAAGAATTATTGTTCTAATCATCATCATACATAATCACCTTTTAACCTTTCATTTTCTTCTCGCAGCTCCGACAGCATTTGTTTAAGGGCTTTGTTTTCTGCCTTTAAGACTGTAAAAGCCTGTTCCCGTTTCTTGTCAAGCTCCTTCTTTCTCTTGCGGTATTCGTGCATATTGAATCGCACTTCCTGTGTTCTATGGTACGGGTAACAATCGGGACAATACTTCCTGCGAATAATGCTGTAATAACTTGCCGTTCCCGTTGGTGTTTCTCCTGTGATGTAGTTTCCAAGCCATGCACCACACCACACGCAGCATTTATCACCTTTCATTCTTCTTCACCTTCTTCCGGATCGCTCTCCCCTGCAAAGTGAAAGTCAAAATCATTCGTTTTGATAACGGCATTACAGTCCTCAGAAATTGCAGGTACATCATGGGGAAGTGGTGCAAAGTGCTGTCCCCTAACCCTCATGGTGCTACACTCGACAACTTCCTTCATTGCCAGATCGGGGCGAAGTTGAGTCGTGCCGTGTTTGTCTAACTCTTTTATTTTTTTCAGTAAAGTATCTCGCAGCCGTTCACGTTCTTCAATGACAACATTCATCAAGGCTTTTGTATTTCGGTCATGTCCGTTAATCAGCAATGTGTGGTTGTGATCGTGTCCCAAGCTATCGGGTAATTGTATTGTTACGCCTTTAAGGTGATGAAATTTCGCAAGTTCAATGGAAGTCTGTATTTCTTCCAGTTGTTCAAGCTGTGATACAATCTGTTCCAAATCATGTACACCGTGATAAATGCGGAAGAATCGCACATCATCCTTGTGGTATTTCCTGTGTTTTAGGTATTTGACAGTTCCGAAGATAACAAGCCCCCAGAACGCAAACAATAAAAAGTCAGTTTCAAAGATTAGCTTATGCAGCATAAAAAAATCCCTCCTGTCAGATCGTGTACACATTGACAAAAGGGCATAATAAGGCTATAATGGTATAGCAAGCCCCTTGCAAGTGTGTAAGGTTTGGTTTGTGGTCGGCTCTCTCCGTGGCTTTGGTCGGTTTGCGGAGAGTGCCTTTTTTTATTTGATTATGTGTTTCAAAAGTTCCTGTGCTATCTTCTTTCGGGCGTTCTCAGACTGTGGCAGCCATGCAGCATCGGGGCTGTGTTCAAGTGCCTTTAATATCTTATCTGTGTTATAGGCTGTATCGGAAGGACTTGCAGACAGTTCCGCAGCCACACCAAAGTTAAGAATACATAACCATACACCGCTTTCATATTGCCCATAAATGCAATAGTACATAAGCCCGTCAATGGTTATCTGCTCTTTGTTTGCTGTAAACATCTAATCACCTACTTTCTGTTTTCGGGTTTTAGGGTTGCCCCTAACATAGCAGAACGTTGACCTCGTGGGCACACACGTTCTGTGCTTGCCAGTATCGGAAATTACAGCGGAAAATGATACAATAATGACATTCTGTTTTGTTTGTTAACTCTGTTAACGTACAATACAGATATTGGGTGAATCAGTCTGTTGTGTACATCATCACTTATTTTTTGCGGAAAAGCCTTTGGAAAAAGGATAATTTTTGTTGTGGTGGATCTTCAGCAAGTTCTTTCTGCTCTGGTTCTGGTGTGCTTGCTGGCTCCTTTGGTTGTGTCTGATCTTCTGCACGTTGCTCCGTAAGCTGTCTTTGAATATCCCCTGCATGGAGTGCTTGCTGCTGCGTTAATGCTGTTGTGAGTGCTGTCTGTTGTTCCTGTGCGACTGTGAGTTGTTGCTGTGATGTTTTTAGTGCTGCTGTCAGCTCTGCAATCTGCTTATCTTTTTCTGTAAGTTGATTCGTGAGAGTATCAATTGTAGCCTTTAACAAATCAAGCTGAGACTGTAACGGGCTTGACACTTCTTCTTGACATATTGTGTCAAGTGTCTGGACAGTGTTGACACTTTCAAAGGCTTGTTTTAGGACGTTTACAAAATCGGAAGTGTAAAGTGTTCTGTTATTGTGTCGGACAGTGTATTGACACATTACACTTTGAATTTCGGGTGATTTGAGCTTGCTGTATATGGCTTGTCGTGATACATTCAGTTCCCGTGCTATCTGTGAGATATTGAGATACTCGCTCACTCCGCATCACCTGCCTGTAAACGCTTATCAAGCATCTTGATAATATATGCTGTGTAGTCGTTTATTTTGGTGCCGTTCTTCTGCTCCTGCCTTGCTGCATCATCGTACACGGATTTAAAATAATCAATTCGGGCTGTGCCGTATTGTCCCTTATCGGGTTGTAGTTGTATGATTCTGTTGTAAATTGCTGTGATATCCTTGTCTGTAAACTGTGGGTAAAGGTCAAGGATAGTTTCAATGTCTGTATTGCGTTTTATTGGCGGCTCTGGTTCGCTAAATTCTAATGCCTTTAATGCGGCTGTGCTATGCAAAGTACATTCCAGTTCGTCTATAAATACGATCATATTTTTATCTTCTGGGATATTTTCACGGATTGTGAATATAATAGTCAGCCATTTCCCACCGTTTCCGACTCTGCCTCTATTGTAGTCAAAGCAAATATCCGTCATTTCCCGTAATGCCTGTTGACTGCTATCAAGCACCTTTGTTCTAAATCGTTCCCATCTGGAATAGTGAACGCCTAACATATCCTGCAGATCAGAAACAGCTATTTCTCTTTTTCCGAGTGATTCATATTGTTTCAGGATTTCATACATTCGGATATGCGACGCTGATTTAAGGCGTAAAGCGTTGTAAAGTCGGTATTTAAAGTATTTGTCCTTAAATTCAAACATTAATGGCAACGCATCGTCATGTGCATCAATAGTTATATACCATTCTCCAAAATCGTCTTGATAGATGTCACATTTCTTAAATAACTGAAACGCTGTATAACCTCGCCCATTTTCTTTTGGTATGTTTACCACTTTACCAAGCAAACTATTTGTTGCTGATCTCAGCTGAGTTAAATTTAGTGTATCAAAATCCATTATTCTCTGAAAATCCTCTAATCTAAAACTGACAATTCTTGTATTTATGTCCAACGGGTTTATTTTGGATAGATAAATACTAAAAAAGCGGACTTCCTGCAATGTGAGTTTATTTGCCCTTAATTCGTTGAGGATATTTCTTTTTTGCACCCATGCATTATTATAGATATCTGCCATCATATCACCTCATTCAACAGTATATCATACTTTAGCACCTTTGTCAATAGCGGGTTGCTTATCCGAATATAAAAGGTTGCTTATCCGAATATAAAAGGTTGCTTATCCGAATATAAAAGGTTGCTTATCTGAATATAAAAGGTTGCTTATCTGAATATAAAAGGTTGCTTATCTATTCCGTATTTGCCTATTTAGCGACGTTTACAAAGCCGAAAATATATATTAAATCATATTTAAATCATATTTAAATCAATCTATCAATCAAAGGACGGATTGACGGACAGACAACAGCAATCCCCAGCTCCTTTTTGCCTTTAAGGGCATAAACGCCTGCTTGCTCCAATCATTTGATTTTAACGGCATACAATGCGCTGTAACAGCCTTTAATTGATAAGGTGGTATAATTACCCTATCTCTTTTAGCGTGGCTTATACGGCTTGTGAGAGCTTTTAAAAGCAAAGAGCAGACTTTCAAGCCTGCCCCGTATAGACTAATTGATATTGTTTGTGTCGCTGCTTGTCCTCTGTTGTTTTTATCATGTATGGCTTGCCCATTTCTTGCAGTCGCTTATTGATCGAGGACGGACGTTTTAAAGGTTCTCGCTTGCTGTTGCGGATATTTAATTTTGCTGTAAGTTCGTCCAAAGTATCAGAATCATATATTTTCCCCTCGGCTGCTATTGCCTTTAAACGGCTGTCTATGTAGTCATCTTTTTTCTTGCGACGGATCACCACATCATCTGCAATCAGCAATTTATCTTTGAGATATTCCGCATAACTACGGGCTTTTTTTATTTCTCTCAAGATCTTCTCTTGATACTTGTAATAAGCCAGTACAAACTTATCTATTTTCAAATATGGCTGCAATATGCCGTTATCATCAAGCCTGTAATCAAAAACCATGATATCATTTTTATCGTGGTATCTCTTGCGATATGCCTTTAAATATTCAAGTTCGCCCCTCTGCTGATAGAAATTATAGTATTCAAATCTTTCTGCATTTCGGTCAATAGCCTTGTCAATCTGATCTTGCGAATAGTCCCGTATATGCAAAGTTGCTTTGTCTTGCGGATTTACTTGACGTTTTCGCCCTATGCTCTGCACTAAGTTAGTCCAGTTTTCGGGAGAAAATGTGCATACAATGTCTTTAACTTGCTCGTCCTCTATGCTAAATCCCACATCAAGGGCGCTTGTGCAGATAAGGTATTTACAGTCAAATTTGCCCGTTTCAATCATTTTGTCTCTGAGTTCCGTGTCAATGTATTGGCTGTAGTCCTTGTTATGCTCTGAGCAGATAAAAAGACTGTTGTCTCTGAATTGCTCCATAGTATATATTTCTTTCGCCATTGCTGCGGAGTTGCAGAAAATAATTGCTTTATCCTTTACATTCTGCATGATATCAATTAATATTTCTTGCGTTGTTTTGGTCTGATAACTGCTGAAAAAGTTAATATCACGAATAACTGTATTCTCGGACGGTATTTTTATTTCGTGTGTACTTGGGCAGGGCAGATAATTGAAGATTAGCTCTATAAAAGGTTCGGGCGTTGCTGACATATATATCTTAAAGGCTCGGCTCTGATGTATCAAATCAAAACAAATATCCGTGCCTGTATTAATAAGGCTGTCCGTCACGAAGAAGTGACACTCATCACAAATGATATAATCATAGTCAAGATCGCACTTGCCTGTTGTGATATGCTCAAAAGTGATAGATTGATAAGTTTTGACCGTGATAACATCTGTTTTGTTTTTTGTGTCTTTGATAATTTGTGCGGTGGGAGCTGATCTCGGCAGCAGAAACAATATTTTATATCCCTTTGCCTTGCATGAATTATAAAACTGATTGATAAAAAAACTTGTCTTTCCGTGTCCTGTTGGGGCTTGCATTATATAAATATCAGTTCCCCCATTTTTTTGACATTCCATGAGATAATCAATTTCGCCTATAATGTCAAATTCTGCGTCATAGTCTGCAATATACTTCTTTGTCATAGTCATTCCCCTTTACATCATTTAAGGGGCATTATATATAATATAGTTTGCCCCCGATTTAATGTAATTATATCAGATAAGATACTTTGTGTCAAGCCACTACAATTACGGTTCATGCACTTCTTTTCTTCTTTTTTTTCATAAGAAAAAAAATAGAGTAGCCCCCACAATGACGGTAACAGGCTACATATACATTTTTTGGATATAGCTTATATTATAAGGGTTATCCAAATTTTGACGATGAATGAGGGCGTACACCTTGCCCCATATCCCACAAAAGCAGG
>JAZQWM010000032.1:0-38867 GCA_045632345.1 Eubacteriales bacterium
GGTCTTTAGCGCAGAAACCCAAAAAATGAGATTTTTCAATTCAAAAAATCAAAAAATTTCAAATATAACCTCAAAAAATGACAAAAAATGCAAAAACGTAAAAGTAAATTGCAAATATAGGAGGAATAAATATGGCATGGGCGTTTAGTGATCATGACAAAAGCAAAGTAGTGGTTGGATTAAAGAGAATAATAACCTACACAGCTAGAAATTTAGAAGTCCCTGAATTTGGTACATATTTATTTAGCTCTACTTCAACTTATGACCATGTGAGAAGAAATTGCATTGTAGAGGCGCAGCCTGTTATTGAAGATGAAAATTTCTATCATGCTATTAGCGTAGGAATAAGAAGTATTGAGCAAGTGGGAACTAAAATAAAAATACATTTTTATATTTCAGACGCAGGAACAAACGACGAGCAATTTCCTTTAATAATTGATGTTAAATTTAACGTTTATGAGTTTAGCAGATCTGATGAATAGAAAAGAGGAGCTTTTAAGTCTGATCCAGAAATCAGGCGCAGACAATGACATAAAAGCCACGCAGCTAATAGACGAGATTGTATTTATAGAGGAGCAGCTAATTGAGCTTAAAAAGCTGCCATTTATAAATATAAATCCTAAAAATCCAATGCAGCAAAAGGCTACTCCTGCCTCTAAGCAATATAAGGAGCTGTTGCAGCAATATAACAACTCTTTAAGGCTGCTGTTAAGATTGAGCGGCGATTTAGGAGGAGAGCCTGAGGAGGAGAGTCCTCTAAGACAATGGGCTAAGGCAAGGCAGGAGCTGTTATAAATGCTTATTCAAGAGAAAACAATCTGGACTCCAGATAATAGCAAATTGTTATTATACAAAGCCAAAATTGACGAGGGCGAAATAGTAGTAGGACAGGAGCTCTACATGGAGCTCGAAAACTTAGTAGAGGATCTATTTAACAATGATAACTATTTTTATGATACTACGGCGGCAAATTTACGCATGGACTTTATGGAAAATTGCATTAAGCTCACTAAGTCGCCCTATTACGGCATGCCAATGCGACTCATGTTATGGCAAAAGGCTTTTATTGAGGCGTCCTACTCGTTCAAGATGGCGAGGGACTTTAAAGAGCAGCAAAAAGTAATAGACAGATTTAAAAAAATCCTGCTTTTAATAGCTCGTAAAAATACAAAGTCTGAGACATGCTCAGGGCTAGGCAATGCTGAGTTTATTGTAGGTAATGAGGGCTCTGACTTAGTTTGTAGCTCTAACGACGACGCTCAGGCGTCAATCGTTTATGACGCTATGGACACTATGAGACAGCTGTTTGATCCTAACGATTTAGACACTAAACGCAATCAGCGCTTTATACTCAATAAAATTAATAATACGAAAATATGGAAACTATCGAGCACAACTCGAAATAAAGAGGGACGTAACATAGATTTTGCAATTATAGACGAGGTTCACGAAATGAAAGACAACGTTATTGTTAAGTCTATTGAGCAATCTCAGTCCCTAAAAGAAAATCCTAAGCTATTTGAAATTACTACAGAGGGCTTTGTTAATGAGGGCTATCTGGACGAGGAGCTTAAAAAAGCCAGAGCAATTATAAAAGGCGAGGACGACTCTATAGCAGCTATGCGCTTTTTGCCGTGGCTCTATACTCAGGACTCAGAGCAGGAGGTCTTTACTAATGAGCGCTCATGGCAAAAGTCAAACCCTGCTATAGACATTGTAAAAAAGCGTGATTATTTGAGAGAGCAGGTTGATTTAGCTAAAAGGAGCAAAGCAGATAGGATTTTCGTCCTGTCAAAGGACTTTAATTTTAAGCAAAATGGCGTTATGCAATGGCTAAATATTGAGGACTTTAGCTATAGCGCAACGTATGACATAGAGAATTTTAGAGGCGGCTTTTGTTTGGGACATGTCGATTTAGCAGAGACAACGGATTTATGTTGCGCTAAGGCGCTTGTAATGCTGCCAGACGATCCAATTAAATACATAGTTACTCAATATTTTATCCCTCAAAGCAAGCTAGATCCTGAAAATGACGACCATAACGCAGGGGCAAAATATAAAGAGTGGGCGCAGCAGGGCTATATAACAGTTTGCGAGGGCAACGACATAGATTTAACTGTTGTTGCTGATTGGTTTTATAAGCTACAAAAAGAAAATGGCATAAAGCTATATAAATGTGGTTACGACCAGAGATTTGCTAAGGATTGGCTTAACCAGATGGAGCTCTACGGGTGGACTAAGCAATATGAAGATATAGAAATGGTTTTACAAAACGCTCAGACGCTCAACAATGCAATAAATTTAGTTGAGGCAGATCTAAAGGCAAGGCTTATAAATTACAACGAAAATCCTGTAGATCGTTGGTGCTTTGGCAATAGCTGCTTAAAGGTTAACGATCAGAGACAGGCGCTAGTCATTAAGACAGACGACGCTAAGAAGATAGACGGGACTGTTACTCTAGTCTCGCTATATGAAATGTTAAGACGATACAGGGGCGACTTTAAAAAGCTGACGGGAGGACGTTAAAAAAATGGAGTGGTTTAATAAATTATTTAAAAAGCAGCCAAAAAATACAAAATATGCAGCAATGCTAAACGGCTTTACTCCAATTTTTACTCAGTTCGGGACTAACATTTATGCGTCTGACGTCGTGCAGCAAGCGCTTAAATGTATTGTTGACGAAATGAAAAAATTAAATCCGTCTCATGTCCGCTATAACGGCTCTGATCCTGTCCCTGTAAAGGGCAATATACAAAACGTTTTAGAGTCTCCTAATGAGCTAATGACTACTAGCGAATTTTTGGAGAAAGTAGTCTGGCTGCTACTTCTTAACTACAACGTTTTCATTATTCCTACTTACTACACATGGGAGGAGGAGACAACGGACGCAAGCGGCAACAGGATTAAGATTGAGCGCAGGCGTTACGAGTCGCTTTATCCTATTAATCCCTATCAGGTTGATTTTTTGCAGGACGAGAGCAGCGGAAAGCTCTATGTAAAATTTTGGTTTGAAAACGGCGAAAATACAACAATCCCTTATGACGACGTGATCCATATTAAGTATAACTATTCAGTTAACGAGTATATGGGCGGCAACGTTGCAGGACAGCCAGATCATACAGCCTTATTAGGGACTCTGGATTTAAACTATCAGCTGCTACAGGGCGTTGCTAAGGCTATGAAAGCAAGTTACGCCGTTAATGGCGTAGTTAAATATAATACGCTGATGGACGACGGCAAGACAGAGGCAGCATTGCAGGAGTTAGAGCAAAAGCTAGCTAACAGCGAGTCAGGATTTTTGCCTTTGGATTTAAAGAGCGAGTTTACTCCATTGCCTCACACGTCAGCAATTGTAGACGAGAATACTCTTAAATTTATCGACGAAAAGATTTTGCGAAATTTTGGCGTCCCTCTTTGCATTCTAACGGGCGACTATACAAAGCAGCAATATGAGGCATTTTATCAAAAAACTTTAGAGCCTATTATCGTAGCAATCTCTCAGGCATTTACTAAGAAAATGCTAACGAGGCGTGAGCGCAGCTTTGGAAATAGGATAGAGCTCTATCCTAAAAAGTTAATCTTTATGACCGTAGACCAGACGATTAACTTAGTTAATCTGTTAGCTCCTACAGGTGGCATGTTTGAAAATGAAAAGCGTACAGCGTTCGGATTTATGCCATTGCCAGAGCTAGAGGGCAAACGTTATATGTCCCTCAATTGGATAGACGCTAATAATGCTAATCAATATCAAGTAGGCAAGGACGATAATGTAAAAGTTGATGTTGTAGACGAAACTAAAGAGGAGGTTTAGAAATGAGCGACGTATACGAGGGCAGAAATGCAGCTATATTACAGGCTACTATAGACGGCACACCCTATACAGATCCGCCTCAGTCTCGCATAGAGGAGCTATTGATTGAGCTTAAAGCAGTAATTGAGGCAGGAGGCGGCGGAGGCGGCACAACTAACTATAACGGGCTCTCAAATAAGCCTCAAATTAACAGCGTCACTTTACAGGGCAATCAATCTTTAGAGGATTTAGGGATAAATATCCCTACTGTAGATAGTGAAATAAGCGGCACAAGCGAAAATCCTGTACAGAATAAAGTCATTAAAGGCGCTTTAGATGGTAAGGAGAACAAATTAACGTTTGACGCTACACCAACAGCAGGCTCAAACAATCCTGTAACCTCAGGAGGCGTTAAGACAGCACTTGACAGCAAGCAGGACGAGCTAACGTTTGACACTACACCAACAGCAAGCTCAGACAATCCTGTAACTAGTGGAGGAGTTAAAACAGCTATAGACGCTGTTAACGATAAACTCTATAGCTCTATTGCAGGCATTGCTCAAAATGATAAAGGCTCTATGGAGCTATACTCTAAGAATTTGAACAACATTGTAACTAGCGGATTCTATAACGCAATGACATGCACCAATTGCCCTTTTAGTTATGCAGCTTTAATTGTTTGTGGCTACTATCTGACAGGCTATTGTTTTCAGATGGCTGTAGATATTCAAACAGGCGAAATTAAAACACGAGTCCAGACGGGCGGCACATGGGGAGCATGGTCTGAGACTAATAATTTAATTCATGGTTAGGAGGGTTGAAAAATGGGAGATAAAAAGCCATTAGAGCAGCGCAGCTATAGCTTTGAGGTTAGAGCTGAGAGCGGCGAAAAGGGCAATATAATTACAGGGCGTCCTATAGTCTACGAGTCTAAAACGGACTTAGGTTGGTTTGATGAAATTATCGAGCGAGGCGCCTTAGATGGCTCAGACTTAACAGACGTTAGATTTTTAGTAAATCACGATATAAGCAAGATCCCTCTTGCTAGAAGTCGTCGAAATAATGGAAATAGCACAATGCAGCTAAGCCCTGATTATGAGGGCATGGCTATAGAGGTGCAGCTTGACACTGAGAACAACTCAGAGGCTAGATCCCTTTATTCAGCCGTCCAGAGAGGAGACATAACAGGCATGTCGTTTATGTTTTCGATTGATGATTATGAGTGGGAAAATTTAGAGTCAGATCATCCAACAAGACACATTAAAAAAATTGGCTCAGTCGTGGAGGTAAGCGCCGTAACATTCCCTGCTTACGAGTCCACTGAGATAAATGCTCGTTCAAAAGAGGAGCTGGAGAGCGCCCGTTTAGCTTTGGAGAAAGCTAGAGAACAGCGAGGACAATCTGTGGAGACAGATTTAAACGAGTTGGAGCTTGAAAAAGCTAAGTTTATGTTTAGATCAAAACTTTAGGAGGGTTCAAAAATGAGAAAGAAAATTTTAGAGCAGAGATTAGCTAGATTGCAGGCTAAAAAAGCTAAGTTAGTAGAGCGCTGCAACGCCTCTACAGACGCTAACGAGGTTCGCTCACTCGCTGAGGAGCTTGACGACGTTAACGCAGAAATTGGCGAGACTCAGCAGGAGCTCGACGCTATCAATGCAGAGGAGGCAGCAGCAGGAGCAGAGCCACAGCCAGAGGGCGGCGAGCAGCGTTCTAATGTCCCTGTCCCTGCAAATGCTACTTTAGTTAATCCTGTCGGCAGCTTTGGCATGGGTGCAGCTCCTACACAGGAGCGCTCTAACGAGGACAAGTTTGCGTCTCTCGAATACAGACAGGCTTTTAAGGATTATGTACAGCGAGGCGTAACTACTCCTCTCATTTCAGAGGGCATTGCAGCAATGCAGGCACGCTCTGGAGCAGCAGCTAACACAGAGCAGCTAGGCGCTATCATTCCTACAACTCTCATTCAGGAATTTATTAACGAGATCCGCAAAGTTTACGGACAGCTCTTTACAAAGGTTCGTAAGCTCAACGTACAGGGCGGCGTTCGTTTTCCTGTAGGCGAGTTACAGGCTACTTTCCATTGGATTTCTGAGAGCACTGTTAGCCCACGTCAGGACGGCGGCACAATGAGCGATATTATGTTTGAGTATAACATTGGCGAGATTAGAGTAGCTCAGTCTCTCCTCAGCTCAATCGTTGCTCTCGATTTGTTCGAGCGTGAAGTCGTTTCTATCATGGTTAAGGCATATTTGCAGGCTATGGACAAGGGCATTGTTAACGGCACAGGTAAGGGACAAATGTTAGGTATTCTCAACGATCCTAGAGTTACTAATGTCGTAGAAATGACAGCAGCAGAGTTTAACAATTGGACAGCATGGAGAAAGAAGTTTTTCTCTCAGCTGCCTTTAGGCTACAGAGCAGGCGAGTTTATTTTCCCACTCTCTACAGTTGAGACATACTTAGAGACAATGGCAGACGCTAACAATAATCCTGTATTTAGACAGGCTACAGGCTTAGAGGTTAACGACGGCGACTCTCGTAACCCTAACGGACGTTTCTTTGGTAGAGAAATCTCACTCGTTGAGCCTGATGTTATTCCAGACTTTGACGCAGCTCCTACAGGCGCTGTTGTTGGTATCTTCTGGCAGCCTGAGGAGTACGCAATCAATACTAACATGCAGATGGCAATGAAGCGCTACTTTGACGAGGAGACTAATAAATGGGTTAATAAGCTCCTCACAATTGTAGACGGACGCGTACTCAATCCTATGGGATTCTATCTCATTAAGAAAAAGGGCAACTAAGAGGAGGTTAGGCTATGGATAACAATATTACAGCTTTACAGGGCTTATACGTTGCTCTAGGAGGAAATATTGAGGACGTAGAAAACCTTAATACAATCCCAGACATGATTAACGCTATTGCTACAGTTGCCTCAGGAGTTGCAGGAGCTACTTTACCTGCTGTCACAGCCGAGGACGACGGCAAAGTGTTAACAGTTGTAGACGGCGCATGGGCTGCCGCTGAGTCATAAAAAAATAATTTAGGAGGGAAAAATAATGATTAATACAGAGAGAATTGTCCCTGTTATGGCGACAGATTTATTAACTCTTTACGGAAATATTTTAACAATCGCAGGCGAGACTGTAGCAGCTTTGCAGGCTACTTCTGTAGGCGTGTTTAGTCTCACAACAGCAGCTAGCGGCGATCAGTTAGCAGCAGAGCCTGTTATGTCATTAGATTTTGCTACAGGCGTATCAGCAGCAACAGTATACTTTATCCCTGCTTTGAATTATCAGGGCTTTACAATTGCAGGAGCTGCAACAACTCCTACAGGCGACGTTGTAGCAGATGGCTCTACTCTTTACAAGGCAGAGCTCTCTAGCGGCGCTGTAACTATTACTAAGGTCGGATTTTAATTGATCTATTCTGGCTATAGGGCATTGCCTTATAGCCAGAATATTAGGAGGTTGAGAGATGGCAGACGCAAGCATGCTAACTAACGTTAAAAATGCGCTAGGAATAGAGGGCGACTATCAGGACGCCACTATAAGCGAATATATTGACGAGGTTGTAGCCTTTTTAACTGACGCAGGCGTTAAGTCAGCTTATATTACGTCTGGCATTGTCTCCAGAGGGGTCGCTGACTTATGGAATTATGGCGCAGCTGACGGCAAGCTCTCGCAATATTTCATGCAGCGAGCAACGCAGCTAAGCTACAAACAATAGGAGGAGGGATTGACAATGAAAACTTACAAGCCCTCTTTTCCATTTTCGACAGCTATAGAGCTGTTAATACCCACATACTCGACAACAAAAGGCGTCACAAAAAAGGCTTTTCCAGAGGAGGGCATAAGATTAAATTGCTCGTTTAAAACCTATGGAGGCACAGAGACGACAGTTAACGACGTGTATGTATTGGAGGACACGGCGCACGTTGAGACGTGGTTTCGCCCTGATATTAAAGCGGATTGCAGGATTAAAGTCCTCTCGACGGGTCAGGTGTACGAAATTATTAACACTCCTGAAAATATCGACATGAGGAGTCAATTTTGCAAATTTAAAGTTAGGGCTGTTAGGGGAGGAGCGTAAAAAATGGCTAGGCGAGGCGGCAATAGAAAAGGCGTCAAAGGAAATAAAGGCGGCGCAAAGCGGCGTAATAATTTCTATTTGGATTTTAGCCAATTTGAGGAGTTCGCTGAGGAGCTTGACGGACTAGGAGCTGACTTGCAAGCAATTTTTACGGACATTATGGAGCAAACAGCTGACACTGTGGACGAGGACACAGCGGAGGCTATGGACTCTAATAACCTGCCTGCTAAAGGTAATTACTCTAGCGGCAGGACTAAAGGCGCAATAATCAAAAATCCTAAGGTTAGATGGAGCGGCACGAGGGGCGACGTTGGTTATGGTTTTGACAAGACGACGCCTAACGCAGGCTCATGGCTAATCACAGGGACGCCACGAATGCAGCCTAACTATGCGTTAGAGGACATTTACGTTAGAAAGAAATATAAAAATCGCATGGTTAAGGATATTATGGAGTTTTTCGCAGCAGAGCTAGAGGCACGAGTAGGAGGTAAATAGCATGGTAGATAATTTAATCGAGCTTTTAGAGTCGTTTAATTATCCTGTTATCAGACAGGGCTCTTTAGCTCCTGACGAGGCATATCCAGACACGTTTTTTACATTCTGGAATAGCGACGAGTCAGAGCATAGCGCCTATGATAACGACACGGCTAACGTTGATTGGACATTTCAAGTTAACGTCTACTCAACAGATCCTGACAGAGCCTATAGCCTTTTAGGAGAGGCTAGGGCGCTACTAAAGAGCGCAGGCTATGTTATTGCTACTCGTGGCTATGACGTAGTTAGCGACGAAATTACTCATATAGGGCGTGGCATGGTAGTTATGTATTTACAGAATGAAAATTAAGGAGGGAAAAAAGATGGCAGATACATCTCAGCAGATCTTTGAATTTCGTGGAGTAGATAAATTCTATTTCGCAGAAGTTACAAAAGACGACGCTACAGGGTATGAGACGGCTACTCCTATTCATATCCCTGTGCAGGAAATCGGCAAGTCTACAGACTCAGCGAGTGAGGCTCATTACTACGATAATAAAGCTATGATCGTAGTTAACTCTGAGAGTGCAGATACTATTACTCTCACAGTTGCGCCTCCTGCTCTTGATATTTTGACTAAGCTCATTGGCAAGAGCTTTGATCCTACTACAGGCATGATGGTAGACAGCCCTAGACAGAATAAGTATTACGCTATTACTTATAGGACTAAGGGCACAGATGGCGGCTATCGTTATGTTACTCGTCTCAAGGGTCAATTTGGCATTCCTGAGGAGACATATCACACAGAGGACGATAGCACAGACACAAACAATACTCAGATCACTTTTACAGGTATTTATACAGAGTATGAGTTTACAAAGGGCGTATATGATGGCACATCATGGAGTCCTGCAGGCGTTAAGGGTATCGTAGTAGACGCTCGTTATGGATTAGCTGATGTTTCTACATTCTTTGACGCAATCCAGACTCCAGACTCTATTCAGGTTAGCCCTGATCCACATCACGACGTCCCTGTTACAGGCGTTTCTGTAGTTCCTACTACAGGCTCAGTAACTGTAGGCGAGCAGCTTACTATTACAGCCTCTGTTGCTCCTGCTGACGCAACAGACAAGTCTGTTACATGGAGCTCTAGCGACGAGTCTATTGCTACAGTTTCAGAGGCAGGTGTTGTTACAGGCGTAGCAGCAGGAGACGCTACAATCACTGTTACAACAACAGACGGCGGCTATCAGGCTACTTGTGGCGTAACAGTCGAGGCTGCTGTTGCTGTTACAGGCGTAACTGTTTCTCCTCAGACAGACACTGTTAACGTTGGAGAAACAATTACTCTTACAGCTACAGTTGCTCCTGCTGACGCAACTAACAAGAATGTTACATGGAGCTCTAGCGACGATACTATTGCTACAGTTTCAGAGGCAGGCGTTGTTACAGGTGTAGCAGCAGGCGAGGCTACTATCACAGTTACTACTGAGGACGGCAGCTTTACAGACACAGCTACTATTACAGTTAGCTAAGGGAGATTTTAGGGGCGGCGGCTTTGCTGTCCGTCCCTTTTTTATAAGATTATGCGTAATGTATACGCACACTATACGCATTATATGCGCAGATGGAGGATTAACAAACTATGGCTATAATTAAACTCGATATTTATGATAAGCACGATAAAACAAAGGTAGAAAAGACTTTAGAGGTTGAGGGCTATGATTTAATGATGGGTACAATTGACGATTTTGTAGCCATTATAGATTTAGACAAGATAAACGATAGGACAGAAGTTGCTAAGATGGCAGCTAAGGGCTATAAGCAGATAAAGCCTCTAATTATGGATATATTCCCAGAGCTACAGGACGAGGATTATAGAAATATTAAAATGAATGATTTAATCCGTCTAATTGTCCAGATTGGCACGTCTATTATGGATAATATGGACATTCTTAAAAGCTCAAAAAACTAAGTGAGGGTGTAGTCGATAATACACCCTTATACGAGCTATTATTTGAAATGGAAATGAGTATATGCGAGCGGTTTCCTACAATGACGCCTTTAACTATAAGGCGAGAAAAGGCTAGAGACTTTTTTACTCTAGTAGTCCGCTATAGCAATTACTCAGATAAGCAGCAGAAAAAAGCAGAGCAGCCTAGTAAACCGAAAATTATTAGGCGTCCTGCTAGTGATACATGGTTTTAACTTGGGGAGGTTGAGCTATGCCAGACAACAATACTACAGCGAAATTTAGCGTAGATATATCAGATCTGAAAAAAGGCATACAAGAGGCTAACAGACAGATTAGGCTCGCTAATGCTGAGTTTAAAGCAGCCTCAGCCTCTATGGATAAGTGGAGCAATAGCACGTCAGGACTTGCTGCTAAGATTGAGCAGACTGACAAAGTTTTAACTCAACAAAAGAAGATCCTCAACTCTTATAAGCAGGAAATGGAGCAAGTCATTGCTAAATATGGCGAAAACTCTAAAGAGGCTGACAACGCTAAGATCAAGTATGAAAATCAGAGAGCAGCTGTAATTAAGACTCAGAAAGCTCTAGGCGATTATAAGAGCGCATTAGCAGCGCTCGAAAAAGAGCAGGCTGAGAGCGCTAAGGCAGCGGAAAAGCAAGCTACAGCTTTTGAGTCGTTAGAGAAAACTATCTCAGGACAGGAAAATGATTTAAGCGCTTTAAAATCTCAGTATGCTAACGTCGTATTAGAGCAGGGGCGAAACTCTAAAGCAGCTAAAGAGCTTGCAAGTCAAATATCTGAGCTCTCAGGTGAACTTAACGACAATAAGACTAAGCTCGCAGAGGCTGAGAGCGCAGCTGACGAGTTTGATAAGTCACTAGAGGAGACTACTAACGGCGGTTTATCTGTTTTTACAGTCGCTTTAGGTAATTTAGCAGCTAACGTTATTACTGATGTAATCGGCAAAATGCGAGATATGGTTGCAGGCTCAATTGAGGTTGGAAAGGCTTTTGATAAATCTATGTCTCAAGTTGGAGCGGTATCTGGAGCTACAGCAGACGAATTACAGGCGTTAAGAGATAAAGCTAAAGAAATGGGCTCTACAACTAAATTTACAGCCAGCGAGGCGGCTGACGCTTTTAATTACATGGCTATGGCAGGATGGAAAACTGAGGATATGTTAAACGGCATTGACGGCATTCTCCAATTAGCAGCGGCGTCAGGTTCAGATCTTGCTACAACGTCAGACATAGTAACAGACGCATTAACAGCAATGGGCTATTCTGCTAAAGACGCAGGCAGATTGTCGGACGTAATGGCGGCAGCCTCATCAAATGCAAATACCAATGTTGAAATGATGGGCGCAACGTTCCAATATGCAGCGCCTATCGTTGGCGCTTTAGGTATGAACATGGAGGACACAGCTGTTGCTGTGGGCTTAATGGCTAATGCAGGAATAAAAGGCGAGAAAGCAGGCACGGCTTTAAGAAGTATCTTGACAAGACTATCAACAGACGCAGGAGCAACGGCTAACAACTTCGGTGCTCTGGGCACATTGACAAATGAGCTTGGCGTTGAATTTTACAACACAAACGGAACAGTTAGAGATCTAAGCGATATTATAAATGAGTCAAGAGAGGCATGGGCAGGACTGTCAGCAGAGCAACAAACAAGTTACGGAAAGGTTATTGCAGGACAGGAGGCTTTGAGCGGATGGCTTGCAATAATGAATGCTGCTCCAGAGGATGTAGATAAGCTGACTAAGGCTGTTGAGGGCGCAGATGGCGCAGCTGAAAAAATGGCTAATACAATGCTCGACAATTTAGGCGGCGACATGACGCTGTTGCAGTCTAAATTAGAGGGCGTGCAGATTGCGATTTATGAAAAATTCGAGCCTGCTTTAAGGGATGGCGTTAAGGTCTTAGATAAGCTATTAGACGCTGTTGATTTTGTTGTAAATCATAGCGCTGAGTTTGTAGCAGCTTTAGGCGCTATGGCGGCAGGCGTTGCGGCTTATGTCGGTTACACAACTGCTCTAAAGGTCATGGAGGAGGGTTGGAAAGCTCTAACTATTGTTACAAAAGCCCAGACAGCGGCTCAGTGGCTACTAAACGCAGCTATGAGCGCCAATCCTATAGGAATTGTTATAGCTGCTATTGTGGCACTCGTGACGGCTTTTGTGATCCTCTGGAATAAGTCAGAGGCTTTTAGAGAGTTCTGGATTGGACTTTGGGAAAAGGTTAAAGAGGTTGCAGGCGTAGCTTGGGAGGCAATCTCTGGATTTTTCTCCGACGCTTGGGAGAAAGTTAAAGTGATCTGGGGCTCTGTTACTGATTGGTTCTCCGAAAAGTGGGAGGCTATTAAAGAACTTTTTAGCTCAGCAGGAGATTTTATTAAAGAAATTTGGGGCTCTGTTACTGATTGGTTCTCTGAGAAGTGGGAGGCTATCAAAGAAATTTTTAATGCAGCAGGAGAATTTATTAAGGGGATTTGGGACGCAGCAGTAAATTATATTTTAGAAACCTTTGCACCATTTATAAACTTCTTTTCTACAACAATTGAGATTATACAACAGCTCTCCTATGGTTGTTGGCTCATAATTAAAAAAGTCTGGGAAATAGTCTCAGATTGGTTTAAAACAAACGTTATTGAGCCTGTCGCAAAGTTCTTTAGTGATTTGTGGGAGGGATTAAAACAGAAAGCCTCTGACGCTTGGGATTTTATAAAATCGACATGGCAATCGGTAAAAGATTGGTTTAAGTCCAATGTAATCGAGCCCGTTTCTAAGTTCTTTACCGAAATGTGGGACAAATTGAAAAAAACAGCGTCCGACACTTGGGACGGAATTAAAGCTGTTTGGCAGACTGTTAAAGATTGGTTCAAGAACACAATTATTGATCCTGTCTCCAATTTCTTTACTGAAATGTGGCAAAATTTGAAAAAATCAGCGTCCGACGCTTGGAACGGGATTAAATCAGTATTTGCTCCTGTGGCTGAGTGGTTTGAGTCTAAGTTTAAAAAGGCTTGGCAAAAGGTCAAGGACGTATTTTCGACAGGCGGCAAGATTTTTGACGGCATTAAAGAGGGCATAACTGAGGCGTTTAAGACTGTTGTTAATGCAATCATTCGAGGCATTAACAAAGTTATTGCTATTCCATTTAAGGCAATTAACAGCGCACTAGATAAGATTAGAGACGCTGAGATTTTAGGTTTTAAGCCATTTGCAGGGCTTATTAGTCGCTTTGACATTCCACAAATACCAGAGCTAGCACGAGGCGGCGTATTGCGTAGAGGACAGATAGCTCTGTTAGAGGGTCGAGGAGCTGAGGCTGTTGTCCCTCTGGAGAATAATAGAAAGTGGATAGCAGCAACAGCTAAAGCGTTACAGCAGGCATTAACTAACGAGGGACTTATTGCAGCAGGATTACAGCAAGCTCCTGTTATCAATAATAATTACTCGTTTGTACAGAATAACTCTAGTCCTCAGGCTCTGGATAGACTCTCTATATATCGAGATACTAACTCATTGTTATTTGCTGCTCAGAATGCGAGGTAGAGCTAATGTATAGTCTAACAATCGAAAATAAAGACGGATTGCAATTAGAATTTAATAGCATTGGAGCTAACTATAACATTACTAACGCTCAGGGGCTGAGCCCTGCTAAAAATACGATTAACACTAACGCAGCAGCTCTTATAGATGGCGGCACGTTTAATAGCGCTAAGGTTAACATGAGGACTATAAATTTAGCTTTTACTATCGAATATCCTGTAGAGGCTAATAGATTGAATGTTTACAAGGTTCTCAGGGCTAAAGAGCCTATAACTATTTATTATCAGAGCAATGCGCTAGACGTATTTATAGAGGGCTATGTTGAGTCTCTGGACGTGGGACATTTTGAGCAAAAGCAAAAGGCAACAGTTGCTATTTTATGCCCGTTTCCTTATTGGAAAAATGCGCAAGAAGTAATTAACGAGCTGTCGTCTATTACAGACATGTTTCATTTTCCGTTCCCTTACTCTCCTGTAGGTAAAAACCTATTAGAGAATACAGCAAGCTCAGGCACGAGCAGCGGAATAACATTCACAGTTAACTCAGACGGCAGCGTAACAGTTAACGGCACAGCTACAGCTAACGCTTATTTAGTTATTGGAGCGGTCTATTTACAGGCTAACCAGACTTATATATTAAACGGCTGTCCTAGTGGCGGCGGCAGAAATACCTATAGGCTCTATTGGCAGGGCGTTAGCGGTAATTATGACGAGGGCGAGGGCACGAGCTACACGCCTACAGCTACAGGCAGCGTTAATATTAGAATGGTTATATATGAGGGCGCTACAGTCAATAACCTAACATTCTATCCTATGGTTAGATTTTCAAGCGTTACAGACGACTCATGGCAGCCGTATAGCGTTGCTACAATCGTATTTGGAGCTATTGACACTGAGGCTAAGGCTGTAGTAGTTAACAACGGCGGTATTACTACAGGGCTAACGTTTGAGCTCTACGCTAAAGAGGCTGTAACTAATCCTAAAATATTTGATTATATTACTCAGGATTATATAGGGCTAAACTTTAGCATGGAGGCAGGCGATTTAATTATTATTAACACTATGACGGGACAAAAGAGCGTAACGCTCATTAGAAACGCCGTAGAGACAAATATATTTAATAGCTTGCAAAAGGGCAGCACATGGCTACAGCTTGCAGCAGGCGGCTCTGTATATGTTTATCAGGTAGACTCTGGCTCACTCCAGAGCTTAGAGGTAGATATAAAGCATTATGATTTATACGAGGGGGTTTAATATGGCTATACAGATTTTACCCGTTGTCATGGATCAAAATTTTAATCGTATAGCTGTAATAGACAACTATAAAAGCCTGATCTGGACAACTCGCTATTATAATCATGGCGACTTTGAAATTACTATAGGCGTCTCGCCTGTGACTATTCAGCTGCTAGCGGTTGGAAATTACATAGTCAGAGACGACGACGACAATATAGGAATAATTGAAAAATTAGACTTAAAAATTACTGAGACTAACGAGCAGCTGCTTATAGCCTCAGGACGCTTTTTAACTCAGATATTAGGCAGACGTATTATAGCTAAGCAGACGCAAGTTAACGGCACTGTAGCAGAGGCTATAAATCAGTTAATCACTGACGCTATTATTAGTCCTGAGCTGCCAGACAGACAGATTAGCAATTTTACTCTAGGCACATATACAACGACAGCCACAATAGAGGCTCAGTTTACAGGAAAAAATCTCTATACAGTTATAGCAGACATTTGCTTGCAATATGGCATAGGATTTAAGATTACGCTCAATGACGATAACGAGTTTGTATTTGAGCTCTACGAGGGCGTTAATAGATCCTACGAGCAAAGCGCTAATCCTTACGTTGTATTTAGCAATCAGTACGACAATTTAATAAATGCAGAATATCAAAAGGACGCTAAAAATTTAGTTACAGCCGTACTTGCAGCAGGCGAGGGCGAGGGACTTGATAGAAAAACAGTTTGGGTAACAAGCGAGTCTAATCCTACAGGGCTAAATAGGTTTGAGTATTATGACGACTCTCGAAATACTAGCTCTAATCAGGGCGAAATACCTGAGGAGGATTATTTAAACCAACTAGCAGAGCTAGGACGTGAGAGCCTGACAACTTACGAAACTACATTTGCAGGCGAGGCTAATTTTAACAGCGTAAATTATAAAGAGGACGTAAACATAGGCGATATTTGCACAATCGAAAATACAAATTTAGGCGTAGCTTTTAGCGCTAGAATTATTGAGGTTATCGAGAGCGTTGACGCAAGCGGCAAATATTCAATAATACCTACATTTGGCTCATAAAGGAGGGATAAGTAAATGATAAACAGCTACTTTTTTAATGCGCTGCCTAATCCTGACGGAACATGGGACAGAGAATATAACGCCGAAAATATGAGCGATTACTTAAATTTACTCGTAGGCTCTGGCGTATTTCCTAATCCCTCTACTAATTTGCAGGTAATGGCGAGCTCTGGCTTTAATTTAATTGTTAAAGCAGGCTCAGCGTGGATTAACGGAAAGAAGATGGAAAACACAACAGACTACTCGATTACATTGGACGGCTCAGACGTTCTACTCAATCGAATAGATCGAGTTATTTTCTATCTTGACACTCAGGCACGAGAAATGGGAATAGACGTTATTAAAGGCACTCCTGCAACTAATCCTGTAGCTCCAGACTTAACGAGGACAGCAACTAGACAGGAGTATTGTTTAGCTACAGTTGCTATTAACAAGCAAGTCTCAGCTATCTCTCAGGCTGATATAACAGACACTAGAGCAGACTCAGACGTTTGCGGTTGGGTTGCAGGTCTTATACAGCAAGTAGACACGAGCACTCTATTTAATCAGTGGCAGACAGCGTATAGCAATTATTATGCAGCTGTGCAGCAGCAGCTCAACGATTTTATGGAGACGCTGCAAACAACGCTTAGAGTTAACACTTATTTAATTAATTACGATAAATATTTGACTGTTACTCAAAGCGACAGCAAAATTATACCTCTTGACATGCAAAATTACACTTATGAGCCTACAGACGTAATAACTGTATATCTTAACGGACTTGCAGCAGCTCCTGACGTGGATTGGTTACTTGATACCAGACAGACGCCGCCAGAGCTACACGTTAATCTAGTAGGCAGCTCTAATACTACAGACGAGATTTATATTAGAGTATTAAAAACAAAGATAGGTATTGCTCAGATGGTAGACTCACAGGGCAATGCAATCGTAACGGATCAGGGCGACAATATAACAGGAGGAGAATAAAGGAGGGTTAAAAGATGGCAGATAAACGAATAACAGAGTTAACTGAAAAGCAAGCCGCTGAGAGTGGCGATTATTTAATCGTTGACAACGGCGCTAGCGGCACTAAGAAAATGACGCCTGTCAATCTCATGAGTTCAAACAAATATAAAGTCATGTCGTTACAGTCTGGACAGCCGTTAGTTAATAATGGCAGCGGTAAATTTTATGTAAATTTCAGCATACAAATTGAGCAATCAACTTTTACAACTACAGTAATTTGCGCAAAAGGCGAGCTAATTCCTGTAGCGTTAACGCAAGATGATTGCATTATATATTTGGGGCTAAGCGAATTTATTTATTCTGAGGAAGATATTGAATACTTTACGGCTATTTATGCTCTGCCTGATTTCATGCAAATTACATCAATTCAAGTAACCTCAATTACTCAATTTAGTTACGACGCAGCGACTATAAATAGTCTTTTAGCAGGTAAAGAGGACTCAGCCACAATTAAAACGGCTACGCTTGCAGCAGGGGCTACTAGCGTAACCTTTACAGGCGTGCCTACTACAGGCAACAACACTATAGACGTCTATACAAGCAAAGCAGGGCTAGACTATACAGCTGTTGACGACTCAACAGCAGGGACTCTTGTTTATACATTTGAGGCTCAGAGCTCAGCTGTTACTGTATATCTTGTTATTAGGGAGGTGGGCTAATGTCTAATGTATATAGATCTAATAAAAAATCTGGCGGCATTACTCCAACAGGTACAAAGCAAATAACAATAAATGCAGCAGGAACAACAACGCATGACGTTGCAGCCTATGCTAACGCAGAAGTAACTACTAGTGGACTTGTAAAGCCTACGGGCACAAAGCAAATAACAATAAATGCAGCAGGAACAACAACGCATGACGTTGCAGCCTATGCTAACGCAGAAGTAACTACAAGCGGACTTGTTAAGCCTACAGGCACAAAAACAATAACTGAAAACGGCACAGGAATAGACGTGGCTAATTATGAGTTTGTTGATGTTAACGTTAGCGGAGGCGGTTCACTTATTGAGACTGTATTATGGGAAAATTCTGCCCCTAGTTCAAGTTTTAATAATCAATCAATTCAATTAAACGAGTCCTTGCTTAATTATGACTATATACGTGTAGAATGCAATTATTCAACTACCAGTACTACAATTAATGGTTCTACTATAATACCTGTTTCGGAATTTATTGGAACCTATTATGATAGTACAACTTCTCGTTTCTTTTTTGGTCTTGTAGGTAGAGGACAAAATATACTTACTAGGTGTATAGCAAATGGCTCCTCCTCTTCTGAAGGAAACAACATTGTATTTTTCTCAAATTGTTTCTTATACAATTCTCAGACGGGGCAGCAACAAAATAGTTATGTTATACCTACAAAAATCATTGGTTTAAAATTAGGAGGTGCAGATATGCCAGAATTAGATATTGCTAATAGAGTCGAAATTACAACTAGCCCTATTACTACAAGTAAAAAAGGTGCTATAATTGGTTCGTTTTATATTTCAGGAACAACAGGCTCATACTTGACTATTGATAATGAAAATTTCAAGTATTTTGCAGCTCAGACAATTTTCCAACTTGATGAGCAATTCATTCCTGCTGGCTCAACTATTGCATTTACAATAGCGCCTACAGCTACGGGATATAGAGTCTATTTTGTACCATATAAGGACAACTAGATTAATCCACATTATTAACAACGCTAGCCATAGCTTGTTATATGCGTCCTAGAGTCTGAAACAAGGCAGAGCGGACGCAAAAAGCCCTCACTTGCTGTTAGCAGGTGGGGGCTTTGCTATGCGCATATTATGCGTGTACTCTGCGCAATCAATGCGTATTAGTAATTAAATTGATTTAAAGTTAAAAGCTCTATAAGCTCAGGACTCTCTACTATATCAACTAAATTGCACTCTAAAACCTTGCAAATTTTAAGCAGCGTTATGAGCTTGCAGCCGTCTATATTGCGTATGCCCTGCTCATATTGAGAGTATACAGGTAGCTTTAAGCCTGCCTCTAATGCTACGTCCTTTTGCTTTAGTCCAGACTTGACTCTCAGAGCCTTTAATTTAGTCTGAGCGGCGTTTCTAGGTGGACGGCGCTTTACTTCTTTAGTCTCTGGCTTTGCATTTGCAGCCTCAAATATAGCGTCTATAATCTCGCTCTTTTTCATGTGGTCTATGTCGAGTCCATAGCCACGAGCTAAAACGTCGAGCTCTCCTAATACTTTCATTTTTTCTAAATCTTTTCGACTATACATTTTAGATCCTCCAAAAATCATTTATTAAATTATGGCTATAATATCATATATACTATTTGTTGTATATACTAAATATGCAACAAAAAATATATATTATTTTATGCAACTTTTTGTATATAAACTATTTACAATATACAACAAATGCTATATAATAAATACATAAGTTAAGCAAAGGAGTTAAGGAAATATGAAATATACAATTTACGCAATCACAGAGGGCAGAGTTAGAATGTATTGCTACGCTTTAAGCTCTAACGAGGAATGGAAAAACGAGGAGAAAGTAGCAGAGGCTAGAACAGTTAAAGAGGCTCAGAAAATCATTAAGGATTTAGGAGAGGTTGAGCTAGTAGGTTAATAATGACAGCCAGAGCCTAGAGCTCTGGCAATGAAAAACAGGAGGACAGTTTAAAATGATGATCGCAAAGGATTTTAACGAATTTATTGAGAAAGTATCACAGGCAGAGCGCAAAGTATTAAATACAGAGGCAGGGCAAAAATTGACTCAGGAGCTGCTAAGCATGAAATTAGCAGAAAACCCTAACATGACTCCTGAGGAGTGGCAGCAAACAAAATCAGAGTTTATGACATTTATATTTTATCAATTTGTTAAAGAGTGTCCTGAGGCTATGAGCGAATTAGGAGATCACGTTTACAAAGAATTAAGAAAAGAGGGCTAATAGCTCTCTTTTTTTATGCGCAGATTATGCGCACACTATACGCAATCAATGCGTATAGTTATTATATACATATTGCTATATAAAATAGCTAAAAAGCCCGTCGTTATTTGGTTAATTTGTATATTGTATTATATAGCAAATAGTATATAATAATATTATCAGTTGAAACAAAAACAGTTAATCAGGAGGAAACAAAATGAAAACATTTGAAATTGGAAACAGCTACTCAATGACATATATAGGGGACAGCGATTTAGTTGTAACATACACTGTATTAGATCGCACAGCCTGCACGCTCACAATTACTGACGGCAGAAATACAAAGAAATGCCGTATTAATAAAAAGCTCAGCGAGTTTGACGGCAACGAATGCGTAATGCCTGAGGGCAAATATTCAATGGCTCCAATACTTAGAGCATGTAATTTAGTACAAGCCAGAGCCTAGAGCTCTGGCACAAAATAGGAGGATTTAAAATGATTGACGTTGTATTGTATAATGATTTAGGAATTGAAATAGCCAGAGAGTCAGTAACTAATAATAGATCAGAGCAGGACATTATAGACAGTTGGACAATTTACGCAGGAGATAGAATAGAGGTTGTTGAGACATGGCACGAGTTATAAAAGCGTTAACGCCTATATCTGAGGGCGCACAATGCACAGTAGAGCTTGACGGCAAAATATATAAAAGAGTAGTCCGCTACAGGCGAGACGTGGGGCTCTATATAGTTATCAATAACAGAGAATATTATGAGTATGAGTTTAATTATGATGAATATTACAAGCAAAAAAGAGGGCTCTAGCAGCCCTCTTTTTATGCTTATGTATGCGCATTTTATGCGCTTTATATACGCAATCTATGCGCATTAATTACAATGCTCGTCTATCCACATTTGAATAATAAGAGAGGCTGAGAGCCCTTTAGCTTTTGCAGCAGCTTGCAGCTTTTTTTTATGCTCCAGAGGTAAAGTAATATTCATAGGGACTTTACGAGTAGGCTTAGGAGCTCCTGTTAACTCACTAGCTAAAGCTGTTTGCTCCTGATGGCGTTTAGCAGCGTCTACGCTAAAAATGCTTTGCTTTTTTTGTGCCATATTATGCGTGTCTCCTGTCTTTTAGATTTAGCTCGTATTTAACAGAGCTGTATATGTAATCTATTTGTTTGCAGCCTATGTTACTAGCTTGATACTCCTCTATA
This sequence comes from Eubacteriales bacterium, assembly GCA_045632345.1. GTDB lineage: Bacteria > Bacillota > Clostridia > Oscillospirales > CAG-272 > RGIG2000. The sequence goes on from JAZQWM010000032.1 coordinate 21,319, forward strand.
GACATTCCGCAAGCTCCTGCTTGATTGAATGCTGTAGTATCTGCTAAAATAGCTGTCTTTAAGTCTGGATATTTTGAATTAAACCAATTTATAAAATCCTTAGTTATATTAAATCTATTCCAACGATTAAAAACGTAGAGAGTAGGCTTTGAGTCTTTATAAGGTGCTAGTATCTGGATCATGCGCTCTAGTGGAGCAGCGTCCCTATTTGACATCATAGTAGGCACGATTATAAAATCAGCTGCCTCAATCCATTTAACGAGATTAGACTGTAGAGCTCCTGCTGTGTCTACTATCTGGACAACAGCCTCAGGATTTTCGTTAGTGGTATGAATAGCTGAGCCCTGATCGTCTAAATCAAAAAAGCTATAAGGGATTTTGTCCCTCTCCAGAGCAAAAGCGAGCTCGTCAGCTATGAGAGTTTTTCCCACGCCTCCTTTTTGGTTGCATAATAATACTGTTTTCATGTTTTTCTCCTTTTCTACTATGCGCATTTTATGCGTTTATTATGCGTATAGTATGAGTGTACTATGCGCATACATTATTTTTAACATTTTATAAAATTGTTTGCAAGACTTATTTTGTTAGAGTGCAAAAAATAATTTAATCCGTCCGCTATGGCGTCATATTTCAAAATCTAGCTATCTAAAACCTATCAAGCAATATAATATAGGGGTATAGGAGCAAATGCTCTTAAAATCGAAATATGAGCCTATAGCGTAAACAGTTTATCGAGTGACATAAAATTTAAGAGTGATATAATAGGCTTATGTCATTTGATAGCCTTTTAAAGGTTGTTACTGTTTTCTGTTTTTGGCGTGTAAATCAAAAACAAATACTCCTGTAAAAAGTCCTGCTAAGGTGTAGCAGGGCTTTTTATTTTGTCCTCAATTTGTCCACAATCTCAAAAATTAAACGAGATTATTTAAGATTAAATAAAAACGTTTAAAATTATTATGCTCCTAAGAAACGTTGATATGACGGCATTTAAAAACCACGCTAGAGGCAGCGTGGTTAAACTAAATTATTATATGTCCTGTATATGATGGACAGGGAACACAGGGCGCATAGAGGTTATTAAATCAATGTTTAGCCCTGCTTTTTTAATCTTATGGACGTGATTTTGTCCACAATTTGTCCTCACTATTTTTTGTGTCCACGGATCAGGCGGATTTGTGGACACATTTTTATTTTAGAGCCTCCTCAAAAATACTAATAGTGTCCTGTATAATTGACTCAGTAGTTTTAGCGTAGAGCTGTAAAGTTGTTTTAACATGGTCGTGTCCTAATCGTTGCTGCACGCCTTTAACATTTGCTCCAGACTCTACTAACATAGTTGCATGAGTATGCCTCAGAGCGTGAAACTCAAAGCGTATATTAAGCTGCTTATTTATGACTCTGGATAAATGTTTTAGAGCTGTAGGCGTTAATATTTGTCCTGACTCTTTAACGCAAATAAAATCTAAATCCCCGTTTTTATCCTCAACAATCTCATTAAGCTCGCTTTTAATCTCTCTATAGCCATATTTATAATAATATCGTCCATAGCGTAGGCGGTTCTCTTTTTGGCGCAGCTTTTCACGCTTTAGAGCCGTTAGCAGCGTCTCGCCTATAGCTATTGTCCTCTCACTTGCTTTTGATTTTGGAGTCCCTATAGCTAGCTGTCTGTCAGTGTAGCAATTAAAGAGCTGCTGTTGCTTTTCGACTGTTAAAGTTTTAGCCTCAAAGTCTATATTATCCCACGTCAGCCCTAAAACCTCTCCACGTCTGAGCCCTGTATGATAGGCAATCATTAGAGGCGTGTAAAAATGGTGTCCCTCAGGAAAACGCTCTAAGATCCTTTTAAAATTCTCTTTGCTTATAATTTCTTTTTTGCGCTCTGCTGAGCCTTTAACTGTGTTCACATATAGCATAGGATTTTGTTTGATGTATTGACAAGGCTCTACAGCGTATTTAAGCGAGCCCTTTAGAATTATATGAGCTTTGGTTATGTAGCCTGTAGCATAGCCTTTTTTCGCAAGCTCATGTAAGAAATTTTGCAGATCAAGCGGACGCAGCCGTGTTATAAAGAAATGTCCTAGAGCAGGGCGTATATGGTTTTTAATAATAACCTCATAAGACGCTACAGTTTGCCCTTTTAGATTAGCCCTCACATGATTTTTAAGCCAGAGGTCTAAAACGTCTGAGTAGCTGATTTTTTCAGGCTTAAAAGCGTCTCCTGTGCCTAAATACTCAGCCATAGCTTTAGTGCCTGCCTCAGCTGCCTCTTTTTGCGTTTTAAAGCCTGCCTGTGAGCTATGTTGTCTTTTGCCATTCACAGGCGCAATAGGGAAACGATACTCCCAATTAGGCGGCTTAGGGCGTCCGTCCTTATATACTTTGCCCTTATTTCTGTCTCTGGTCGTGACTCTAGCCAATATTAACACTCCTAGCATTTATTAATAGCTCTGCAAAGTCTAGTATTAACTTTTGTTCAGTAGCTGTAAAATGTTTTGATTTTAGAGTCTCTAAAAATCTCAACTCCTGAGTAAGCTCCTCTCCGATAGGGGCTCTATCCTCTTGTGGTATAACGTCATTCACAGTTACGTCATAGAATTTACACAATTTAACGATATATTCAAGACTAATAGCACGATCTCCACGCTCGTATGAGCCTAAGACATTGCCATTATGTCCTAATATTGCGCCTATATCGCCCTGAGATAATTTTCGCTGTTTACGGAGAGCTTTAAGATTTTCTCCGACTTTTTTATAAAAATTCTGTGACACTTTTTTCACTCCTTTTAACTAGGTTTAACTATATGATACTACACAACGTAATGTTTTTGAATAGTTAATGTTTAGTAATTACATAAAGAGGCGTTTTTTGTTGACAACGTAGGTCAAAAGGAATAATCTGTAAGCACACCTAGTTACAAGAGATAACAATATATGACAGAGAGGGCGTGCAGCCTGTGCTATACACAGTAAAAGAAGTCTCAGAGATTTTAAAAACAAATGTCTCTTATGTCCACATGCTAAGAAAATCGGGACTATTGCCCTTTATTAAACTAGGGACATACAAAGTTAGACATGAGACGCTACAGGAGTTTCTGGCTAAGTATGAGAATTATGATTTAACTGATCCAGAGCATATTAAATCGCTAACAGAAAACAGGGAGAGTAAAAATAAAAATTGTAAAGCTGCAAACTAGCGCAGCGGTCAAAGCTAGTTTGTCGTAATCAATTTTTAAAATAATCCCTATTTAGATCTAAAGCTAAGGGATTATTTTTTATGCGCTATTTTCAAAATATTTAGAATTGTCGGGGAGGTTCTAAAGATGGAGGATAAGCTGCTATTTAATGCTGAGACGTTAGCTAATGTTACTGTTGATGATTGCGAGGAAATGTATAAACGCAAGGGCTACGCCGCAATTTGTAATGATGGACGCTTAGAGGGCTTTATTAAAGAGCCAGAGGGCAAGCCTGACGAACACTTAAAATTAATATGGCTCAATGCTGCCATTTAATTTATTGTTTTATACCACACAAATAAAAAAAGCCTTAACTCAGGCGGTCTACTGAGTTGAGGCAGAGGGGAGGCGTTATGTCTTATTATCCCTACAGTTTACGACGCTCTAAGAAAAATAAATATAACGCTAAATCCGTCGAATATGACGGGCTCAAATTTGATAGTCAAAAAGAGGCTCTACGATACAAGGAGCTCAGGTTTTTGATTTCGGAGGGAATTATAACAGACTTGCAAAGGCAGGTCAAATACTTATTAATCCCTGCTCAGCGAGAGCCTGCAACAGTAGGCAAGCGTGGAGGGGTTAAGCAAGGCAAATTAATAGAGCACGAGTGTAGTTATATGGCTGACTTTGTTTATACAGTCGTCGAGTCTGGAGAGATTGTTGTAGAGGACACTAAAGGCATGAGGACAAAGGATTATATTATCAAGCGCAAGCTCATGCTATTTGTTTACGGGATCAGGATAAAAGAAATTTAAAAATTTACTAGATTAAGGGGCAGAAAATTACATGAGACTAAAACCTATAGCCGTAGAAAACTTTAAAGGATTTAGAAAAACAAAGCTACAAAAATTCATTATCGAATTTATAGAGTCTGGCGCAGCTGTTGCTGAGGTGCTATGGAATGAGGGCGACTATAAAACTTATAGCTCAGTCCAGAGCTCGCTAGCAACGTCTATAAAGAAAATGAATAAAAGCAATATAAAAGTTAAGGCAATAGACAGACGGATCTATTTAATTAATAACGTGCTCTATGAGCAGGAGGTTGAAATATTAAAAAATGGCAAAGCGAAAAAAGAAAAGTCTAGCAACACATTTACGCAAGAAAAAGAAAAAGCAGCAGCAGGCATTAGCAGAGAGTAAAGGGGGAAAAGATGGGCGTTATAAGAGTTAACAAAAATAAAGACTATACCACAATGAGCAATTATCACTTTAAAGATAAAGAGCTCTCGCTTAGAGCTAAAGGATTATTGTCTCAAATGTTGTCACTTCCTGAGGATTGGGATTATTCAATCGAGGGGCTAGCCTCTCTCAATAAAGAGGGCGTTAAGGCTATTAGGTCAACTTTACAGGAGCTAGAGGACAGAGGCTATTTAATCAGGACTAGAGTTAACGACGAAAAAGGGCATTTTGCCTATGTTTACGATATTTTTGAAAAGCCTCAGACAGAAGATTTACCGTATTACCCTCAAGGGCATGCGGTGCAAGGGCATGCCGTGCAAGGGCATACCCTCAAGGACAGACAATTAAATACTAAAGAATTAAATACTAAAGAATTAAATACTAAAGATATTAAGAAAGAAAGAAAGAGCAGCAGCTACAACGAGATTTTAGACTCTCTCGTCACTGATCCAAAACTAAAAGAGGTTATGATTGAATTTATTAAAATGCGCAAGTTGTCAAAAAAGCCTCCTACGGATCATGCGCTAGAGCTGCTGATTAAAAAGCTATATCAGCTGTCCTCTAATCCAGAGACGCAAATATTAATAGTTGAGCAATCAATCCTGAACAATTGGCAAGGTTTTTTCCCACTAAAAACTGTGGATAATGTTAAAAAAGGCTATTCAGAAAGAGGCACGTCCAGAGACAAGCAATATAGCGAGCTTGAGCAAAGGCTTATTAACTTTGGCTCACGGAGCGAATAATTTACAAGGGGGCTCACTAAGTGCCACTTATAGACAGCGATAAATTAAAAGACGAGCTGCTACTTATTGCCTTTAAGCAATACACAATGACTGTAAAAGAGATTTTTAATTTAATTAGGCGGCTAGAGCGAGAGGAGGCTAATCGCAATGACAGAAAAGGAATTTAGTTTTTTAGCTCTGGCTTTAATTTCTTACTATCCAAAAGAAAAAAATTTTCTACCAACAGACGAGGCTATAGAGCTTTGGTATTTGCAACTCAAAGATTTAGATTATAAAGTCGCTGAGGCTGCTATTAACAAATGGGCGGCTACTAACAAATGGAGTCCTACAATAGCGGACATTAGAGAGACAGCAGCCTCAATTACTTTAGGCGAGCTGCCAGAGTGGGGCGAGGCGTGGCAAGAGGTCACGTTTGCTATAAAACGCTATGGATCTTATAGAGCAGGCGAGGCTCTAAAGAGTCTCAGCCCTCTTACTAAAAAAGCCGTGGAGCGTTTAGGATATATGCAGCTTTGCGCTAGTGAGAATATAGCAGCGGACAGGGCTAACTTTAGAATGATTTATGAATCTTTGGCTGAGCGTGAAAAGAAACAGGCGCAGCTGCCTGAGGGTCTAAAGCAGCTCATAGGACAAATGCAGCAGGAGAAATTATTAGAGGGTTAAAGCATGGAGAAAAAATGCTCAAAGTGTCACGAGGTTAAAAATGTTAAAGAATTTAGGTATATGAGAGCTCAGGGGCGCTATTGTGCTTATTGTCGCAAATGCGAGATTGACTATACTCAGGAGTTTAGGGCAAAGACTCACAAACAGAATTTATTAAGGCAAATAAATAATAAATGGGCTGAGCTCTGTCAGGACATGAGCCAAACTGAGCTAGATAAGCGGCTCTATGATTTTAAAGAGATTTACAAGCAAGTGCAACAGGAGAAAGCAAAATGAGCAAGGATTTAGAGGGTTATGAATGCGACGGGCAGACAGATATATTTGATTTTATAGAGCAGCCTAAGCAGCCAGATCCACCTGAGGAGTCTAAAAAAGAAAACTATAAGCGCAAGCCGTTAATATATCACATGGGACTCTCAGCTTATTACTTTCAATGTCCATATTGCAGGGCAGAAAATAGCGAAAAGCACAGCACAGAGGGCACTTATTGCGGTGTTTGTGGCAAATACTTTGATGGAGTTATAGAGCGCAAAACTAAGGATTTAATAGAATGCGAAAAGCAGCTAGGCTCTGGAGGTGGAGCGGTCTATAAGGACGATAAAGGTAATTGGCACTATAGCAATTTATAGTTATACGGGGAGAGGATATGAGCGCAGACAAGCTAATAGCTGTAAAAGAAAAGATTTACGAGGTTTATACATGCAGCGGCAAGCGGATAACTGTTAAGGGTTGCAATATTTTAGCGTTTGCCAATGTGGGAGATTTAGTTATATACGATATTCAAGGCGCAGTTATAGCACAGTTTCAGCTAGCCAATATAGAGGGGTGGAGGGTTCTTGAATGAGAAAAATTTGTAAGATTTGCGGAAATGAATTTGAGGGACGAGCTAATAGAGATTATTGCTCAGCTGTTTGCAGAATGGAGGCTAAAAAAATCTATCAGAGGGAATACAAAAAGAGCCATTATGACAAGATAAAAGCCTATCAGAGGAATAATTGGGCAAATCGCAAAGCAATGGAGAAAGCATTTAATATTACTAAGTCAGACAATATAGCGCTCGATAGTGCAGCAGCTGCTCCTCCAAAAACTAAGCGCAATCCTAAGCCTAAGCCTCAGGAGCATAAGAAAATAGCTACAGACTCAAAGTGGGCTAAGAAATACGCAGAGGCAGACAGGCTAACTAAAATAGCTATGCTGTCATGGGCTTTAGATAAGCTAGGGATTGCGCATTTAAGCTATGGGCTGTTATCGACTAAATGGCTCACTAATGAATATTACAGCCTATTGCAGCAGGTGCTAAATAGAGCAAAAGAGGAGGTTATATGAAAAATAAGCATAAGAGCATAAAGCTAGATCAATTTTTAAATCAAAGAGTTAGAGTAGTATTTACAGATAATTCATGGTCTGACGGGGTTTTAATCTGGTCTGACGAGCCTAATTTAAATAAAAATATATGGCATAGCGGCTATTACTTGGTAATGGATAACTATAATTTGCATTTTAAGAAATCAGACGTTAAGCGCATTACAAAAACCTATTAAGGGGCTGAGATTATGAAAAGAGATAATGACAAGATTGCAAGGCTGAGAGGTTTTCAGACTCCAGAGACGCCTAGAGCTAAGAAAAAGGACACTGACTTTACATCACTAAAAGAGGCTGTTGACAAAGCTAAGAAATACGACGAGCTTATTAAGCAGATCAAGCAGGACAGGACAGCTCTGTTAAAGGAATATGACGACTATAACAGTCAGCGTAGCTTTTTAAGGGTTGGTTATAATAACGGCTACGTTGACGGCAAATTAGCGATATACAAAACATTTTTAGACAGGCTTACAAAGTATTTAGAGGGCTAGCTATGAGCGTAGTTAATCTTTACGTTGAGACAAATATTAAAGGCATTGGCAAGAAAAAAGGCAAGTATATCTATTTGCTAGAAACAGAGACGTCTAAAGGGCTTGCTACTGTCCATGTAATTAAAGAGATTGAGGCGACTAAGGACGTGGCAGAGCTTACAGCCTTAGTTGCAGCAGTGGAGCGGCTTAAAAATAAGCCCTGTGAGCTAAATGTCTATGTCACGTCCTCAATGCTAATGAACAATATAAGGCACTATTTACAGAGTTGGGCTAAGAATAATTTTTGCAAGGCTGACGGACGACGCTTGAGCTGTTGGGAGCTCTGGAAAGAGCTTTGGGATAAAACCACTATCCATGACTTGCGAGTTTACAATAAGCCTCACTCTTATTCTAATTGGCTATTAAAACAATTGGAGCAATGAAAAAATTAACTATTGAACACAAAGGAGGTTAGAATGAAAAACTATAAGACTTTAATTATTTCAATCGCTGCTATTGCAGCAGTCATTTTGATGATTGTATTTGCAGTGCAGGGCTCAGGCAATAAGGCTATAGGCTATGAGGAGAGCGTAGAGACAGCTAAAGCTGACGTTGACACGCAGCTACAGAGACGCTACAACGTCCTCACAGAGTTAGCAGAATGCGTTAAGCAATACGATAAACACGAGTACGAAACGCTCACAGCTGTTATTGAGGCTAGAGGCGCAAATATTTCTGAGTCAGAGGCTGAGGAGGTTGTCGCTCAGATTAACGCTGTTGCGGAGGCATATCCAGAGCTAAAGAGTCAGGAAAACTATAAACAGTTTATGACGGAAATAGCCACGACTGAAAACCTCATAGCTCAATATAAGCAGGCTTATAATGCGTCGATTAAATCATATAATCGTTATGTTAGAAAGTTCCCTAGTAGACAATTCTTGAGCCTTATAGGCTATGAGGTTAAACAGTATGAATATTATTCAACAGATAAAACAGACAGCGAGCCAATTTCCCTCTTTGATTAAGCCAGACAGCGACACAGTTATATTTGATTGTGGCGAGTTTGAAATAACAAAGCGTGAAATTATAGTTAGCCTCTCGATTGTGGCGATTATGCTTATTTTAGGCTTTTCAATCTCTGAGATTATCGCTAATGAGGTTGAGGACAAAAAACGCATGTATAATCAGGCTCTACAGGTTGAGACTCCAGAAATGTTTAAATATGGCATGGAGACAAACGTAGGAAATGCTTTTGTATATGGCGAGCTTGCAGCAGCTGACACAGTGACATTTGACGAGGTGGGCGGCTGTTGGCTCTGGATAGAAAAAAATCGAGAGGAATATAGGAGACACGAGAGAGAGGTAGAGCACAGAGACTCTAAGGGGCATACATACTACACGACAGAGGTCTATTATACATGGGACACAGTTTTCTCTGAGGAAAAGCACTCAGAAAAAATAACGTTTTTAGGCGTGGAGTTTGACTATAATAAAATCAAGGTCGCTGACATTGACTATATAGACACAATCTATAAATTTAGTGACGTTCGCTATGTATATTACGGCACGCCTCCAGAACATACAGGGACAATATTTACTAAGCTCTCAGATGGCACAATCGAGGACAATTTGCATTTTTACGAAAATCAAACTATAGCAGAGGTTTTAGAGGATAAAAACAGAGATTGTAGTCAGGTTGTTTTCTGGATTTTATGGACAATCCTAACGATTGCAGCAGTAGGAGGCTTTTATTATCTGGATAACAGTTGGTTAGATTGACATTAAATAGCTTTTAGGGGAGGTTATGAAATGCCAGACGACGAGATTAAGAGGATTATAGAGTTAGCTGTTCAAACGTCTATAGCTGAGTATAAAAAGAGCGGACTCTTAAAGGATTCTGACAACGTAGCCTACTCAGATATATGCGAGATCCTAACAGGCTACTACAATTCAGATAAAACAGATCAGGCGCTAACCTACGCAATACAGGGGCAGCGTTTTGATCCATATTTTAAAATAATCCCTATGTATTTTGAGGATAAAAAAGGGATTGAGGCAATAGCTGAGGAGCTAGGAGTTGAGCGGACTACTATCCTCAGGAATAAAAAAAGGCTGTGTTTAGCAATATACAACGAGATTATATAAAACAAAAACGCCACTAGCCAAAGCTAGCAGCATTTTTGTGAACTGGAATTATAATGTTTGGGGTTATTGCTATTATAGCATAGATTAAGGAGAAGTAAAATAAAGCCAAAAAGGAGGGCAGAGAATGACGAAAGTAACTATTATTTGTTTGATTGCAGCAGGGTTAATTACAGCTGTAGCTGCTGTTATAACAGCTATATCCGTGAGAAATCACAAAGCTGCTGTTGCATGGGCTGAGACTATTAGGCAGCGGAGCAAGCTAAAGGATTATCAAAAGCGGCGCATGTGTAACGACTTTTGCAAGTTTAAAGAGACAGCTGAGACAGAGGAGGAGTTAGAGTGGAAATGCGCTAACTGTCCTATAGCTGAGCTGTAGGAGGAATTAATATAGGGCTCTGGACAGAGCTTGTTATTATAACAGGCACTATTAACGCAATCTGGGGAGGTTGTGAGTTATGAAATTAAAAGAGCTACTAAGATACATAGAGCATAATCAAAAAGTGATCCTGAGGGAGAGCAGATGGAGAGAGCTCTTTAAAGGGACGGCTAGGGAAATATGGCTAGGACAGTTTGGAGACTGTGACGTTAAGTATATTATCGTTGACAACGATATTTATACTAGTGATTATCTGAAAATTGAAATAACTAACGAAAAGGAGAAACAGTAACATGAATTTAGAAAACTTTATGAAAGAGGTACTAACAAATCAACCTGCAAAAATTGAGGCGTCAACTGATGAACAGGGACGCAATACAATAAAACTTGAGGGACGTCTAATCGAGCTAATACCAATGTCAATAAGCATTGCAGAAGAAATTATAAATAAATCTCCTATGTTTACAGTAGACGATTATTGTAAACTTTTGCAACAATTTGCAGCAAATAAAAAGAGAAAAGATATATCTAAAGAGCAAAGGGACGTAGAAAATGAAATTATGAAAAAGATTTTTGAAAGCGTTTTCAAATAGAGCAGCAGGAGGAGTAAAAATGCGTATAATGGAAATTATCATTAGCATTCTAGCATTATGGTGCTTATATAATACGCTAGAAATTAAACATAATGCCAGACAAGACAAGCGAGGCGATATTATAGACAAGGCAACTGTTAAAATATTGCAGATACATAATAAGCGCCTAGACAGGCTAGAGGCTGAGCTTGATATTACAGAGCCTGTAAAGTATTAAAGCGTTATTTTTGCTATTGCAGCAGGAGGGCGAATAACCATGACAATACATAGAACCATACCTAAATTATGTTGCGAGTATACGAAAAATAAGCACGGATATATTAGCGGTTGCGGTATGAGAGCAGCTTATAATAAGCATTGGCATTATTGCCCTTATTGCGGAAAGCCTATAGCAAGATTAATAAACACAAAGGAAAATGAGAACACATGAGACTAAACACGTTTAAAAACTACATAGGGCTATGCGCCTGCAAAGGCTGCTTTAATCGCTTAGAGGTTAAAATCGAGGTTGAGGCAGAAAATGAGGCAGGCGTTAAAGTATTAAAAAAGCGATTTTGGGTTTGTCAGGATTGCACATGGAAATTATTAAAGCCAGATCTAACAGAGGAGGATTAAATCAAATGACAAGAGAAATAGTTAAAGAATTACAGGGCGCAAAAGGAAAATTTGAGTTAGAGGTTAATGGATTTGGAGTAAAATTTACAGCAGATCATTGTAATGGCGCAGCATGGTTAGTTGCAATTTATTCAATGGTTAATAGAATGAGTGAGGTAACAGCATTGTCTGATAAGAGCATATTAGGGCTAATAGAAGAATTATCCGATAGCGCTCAGGCATTTGAATGCGAAAGTAAAGAGCAATTGGACGTCCTGAACGAGCTTTACAGGCAAAAGCTAGAAAAGTAGGAGGAGCGGTTATGGAAATTGAAATAGGTTGGAGGCTCTTTTGGTGCATTATAATAGCGGCTTTTCTATTTAGCTCGCTTAGATCATCATAGGGAGGGATAATTAGCTATGCCTATACTATGTAATTGCTGTAATACAGATAACGCTCCTATGGCTAGACATAAGGGCTATTTGATTTGTGACGATTGTGTAGAGAAATACGGCTCTTATGACAACGCTGCTCTTATTTGTTTAGCAAGAAATACTTTTGGATTAGATTTAGTCCCTGAGGAGCTGTTAGACGAGCTAGACGAGACATATAAACATTATTTAGAAATGAATTTTCCAGACAAAGCAGGAGGAACAAAAGAAATAGAAAAATGGTTGAAGAAATGACAAAACTAAGAAACTTGTTAACTGAGCAGGGGATTGAGTGGCATGACGCCTCAACTCCTCCAGATTATCCTTTACAGATGGATAGGACACATTTTGACTATAAAGGCTATGCGTGGAGTGCTATAAATGGATTTGGCTCTTATGGAGGAATTGGCATTTTTAGAGATAAAAAAAATATGGGGCTTTTAGAGCTTATGAGTGCAGCGGTAAATGACGGAGAGCCTATAGGCTATCTAACAGCTGCTCAGGTTATGGATTATGTATTGCAGCAGGAGGAGAAATAATGAGCGTAATTGATATTAAAGGATTAGATAAAGCAGAGGTATTATTAGCCTTATACAATGGTTCACATTGTCAGGGATTAGGATTTTTACAGGCAATAAATACTTATACACTAGAGGACGCCAAAAGAGATTATAAAGAGCATATTGAGTATTTTAACGGATATTTTGATTATTTACATGGACGTGTCCTTAAAGTCGATTTAAGCGGCGACTCTTTTGATAGTTGGCTATATGATAGAGATTGTGGCGAGGGTGCAGCAGCAAGGGCAATAGACGAATTAAGGAGGCAAAATGACGGCGCAGGACATAGCTCAGGAGATTAATTGCAAATTAGGATATTATCACGAGGTTTTTAAAGGGCGTCCAGATTTACTTGAAAACCTCGTTATAATTATTCCTGAAAATAAATACGACATACTAAGCGAGTTAGCTATAGACTATTTTGCGCAGGAGGTAATTTTGCACGACGCTATAAGCATGAGATTTGATAGATTTATGGGAGTTCCGCTAAAAGTAGCTCAGGAGCTCGATAAAATCTATATAGCCTTAAATCTGGATTATGAGGACAATGTTAAGCGATTGCAGCAGGAGAAATAATGGGAGAGCTTATATTATTTCCTACGCATGAAAACTATTGTAAAGAGTGCATTTTCAACAATGAAAAGTTAGGAATATGCAATAATCCAAAATATAACGAAAATGCTTATAAAGTTAATTGCGTCTGGAAACATTGTAAGTTTAAAATAAAGCGATTGCAGCAGCAGGAGGAGAGACAATAAGCTCTGTACAAGGGGCTTATAATAAAATTTTAATTTTAGGGAGGTTTTACCATGATTTCATTAACAATTAGTGCAGACACAGTAGAGGACGAGATTAGAGAGTTTAATGAGATATTCTCTAGATCAGGCAGCAGGAGCATTTACGACGACGTAGCGCAATTGCAGATAGACGTAAGCAATTTAAAAGCAGCTACAGCGGACAGCGGTTGGCTCACTTTGCCTCTGAGCGAGGGGATTGTAGCTTATAACGAGGCTAATATCCCTCAGTATAGAAAAATAGGCAAGCTAGTTATTATTAGAGGCACTGTTAAAGGCGTTACAGCTAGAAATACAGTTATAGGCAATTTGCCTGTAGGTTATAGACCAACAAAGGCTAATCCATATGTCCAGAATACAAGTCTAGGCAGCGGAAACGTAGCGACTCAAACTAGAGTAACAGTTACTACTACAGGAGATATTAAGCTAGAGGCTATCTCTAGCGACGCTGTTTTTGGCGCTGACAAGTGGTTTCCAATTGCTACAATGTTTTTAGTTGATTAAATTGCGATTGCAGCAGGATAGGAAATATATTATATTAATAATAACCCTATACAATTTTTTCAAGAAAAGAGAGCCGTCCTAAGGGTGCAGGATTGGCTCTTTTTTTCATGCGCAAAGTATGCGCAGAATATGCGTATTATGTATATATAACAAAAAGTATATAAAATGACTAAAAAGCCCGTCATTATTTGTGCAATCCGTCAATAGATATATATAACAAAAGGTATATAATAATATTATCAAATGACAGAGAGCCAATAAGGAGGGCGAAAACATGACAGCATTTGAATTATTAACAAACAAGAAATTAAACGGAGTATGCGATTACTCAGAGCAATCTTTAGAATATATTTCAATGAGAGTTGCAATTTACAAGGACGAGGAATTAGTTAAAGATCCTAATGAAGTAAAAAAAGCGTTGAGAGCAGAAGTTAAAGACTTTTTTGTAGAAGAAAATAATAGAATTGTTATATATGTTTAGGAGGATTAAGTAATGACAGTTAGAGACATTGAGAGAAAGACAAATGATAATTTTATAGTTGTAGATAACAGGACAGGAGATATATTATTTAACTCTGAGGGCGGCACATGGCAGGAATATAAAGCCGTAAGAGATTTAGACGTTACGGGCATGTGTATAGATGGCAATAAGCTAATATTAGGAGTTTGGAGATAGGAGGCAGCATGGACAAGTTAATTAATAAAAGATTTGAGATTGCAGCAGCTGAGGACGTTAAAAAGACTCTGGAAGAGATTAAAGAGCTTATAGCTAAGTATAAGTGGGAAAACATGAAAGTTTATCCCTATAGCTATCCAATTAACATTGTTGAGTTTGTTAATAGCTTTGAGGACTATGACAATTTCACTTATAGCAGCAAGCAAATAGCTTTAAGCGAGATTAACGGACTTATAGAGCACTGTGTTAATCCGTGGCTTGAATATGAAAATAAGCCAAAAGTTAAAGTCTGGCTAAAAAAAGAGGGCAAGTTTTTAGAAACAACTGACGAAATGGCGGACATATTAATTGAGGAGGGTCTTGCTGATCCGTTTCACTAAGATAATTTAAGAGGGCAATTAGCCCTCTATTTTTATGTATGCTATAATATCTCCAGACGTTCATATCTCGTTTTCCTTTTTACATAGAGTCGTTTTGCTGTTGCAGCAGGGCGGCTCTTTTTATGCGCTTTTAATGCGCATTTAACACGCATTTAACACGCACACTATGCGCATTAAATCAATTCACAAATAAATCATAATAAGCCTTTAAGCCTAGATTGTTCTAGGCTTTTTTGCTGTGTCCTGATGGAGTGGCGCACAGTGGCGCTACTGTAATTCATGCGCATAGCGTCTATTATTGTTTTAGGTTTTTACAACGAGCACAGGGGAGGTGGGAGTATGAGTAAGAATTGGTGGAAAGCAGCAGGAATTAGAGCTATTAAAACATTTGCTCAGGCTTTAATAGCAGGAATTGGCACAGGTGTAGCACTTTTAGAGGTTAATTGGAGCTATGCTCTATCTGTTGCAGCTGTAGCTGCTATATTATCTCTACTCACATCATTGGCAGGGCTGCCAGAGGTTGAGGACGACAGAAAAATCTAATAATCAGCGAGGGCTTTAATATGGGAGCAGACGCAACTATAAGCCTATCGTTGATATTTTCTAGTATTTCAATGATTGGCGTTATCGCTAATATTTTCATTTCATTCAGACGAGAAAGCGAGTCAAACAAATTAAAAGAGGTTCAAATAGAAAAGCACTTTGCGCAGATTGACGTTAAATTAGACGATTTTTTAAATCGCATGTCAGATATAGCGAAAAATAGCGAAAAAAGCGCAGAAAGAATAGACGCAAATTTGCAGGAGATTATTAAATCTAACGAGCGTATAGGGACGCTTTTTAGGTTGCATGATGAACACGAGAAACGTATTAGCTCATTAGAGGAAAGGGCAAAAAGACATGAATAATCCATGATTAACGCATTATTGCGCAGTCTTTAAAAAGGGGGAGACGCTATGGGGAATAAATCTAAATATGAGACATACGTTAAGCCCTATTTACAAGATATTAAAATCTGGACAGAGACGCTAACTGACGAGCAAATAGCGGAAAAGCTAAAAGTTAGTCGTAGATCATTTGCAAAGTATAAAAAAGATTATCCAGAGTTAGCTCAGGCTATCGAGGACGGCAAAAAGAAGTTAGTTAAGATTTTAAAGGACACTCTAAAGAAAAAAGCTCAGGGCTTTTACTATGAGGAGGTTAAAACTATTAAAATCCATAATCCAGACTCTGAGGCTGAGAGCGAGTGGATTGAGCGAATAGAGATTAATCGCAAATATGCGCAGCCAGACACAGGAGCGGCGCATTTGTTGCTTAAAAATTTAGATCCTAATTGGCGCAATGACGATAAAGAGACTATGGACATAAAGAAAAAACAAGTTGAGCTGCAAAAGCAAAAGCTAGAGCAGGACAATTGGTAGGAGGATAGCTTATGAAAATATCATTAACAGGATTAAATCTAATTAAGCAATTTGAGGGCTGCCACTTAACAGCCTATAAAGATCCTGTAGGCATTCCTACGATAGGCTATGGACATACAAAGGGAGTCAAGCTAGGACAGAAGATAACACAGGCTCAGGCTGACGAATATTTAAAGCAGGACGTTGCTAACGCTGAGAAAGCTGTTAGCAAATACAAATATAACTATAATCAAAATCAATTTGACGCTTTAGTTTCGTTTACTTACAATTGCGGCTCTGGAAATCTAAAGCAGATCACTAATAACGGCAATAGGACATTAGCTCAGATTAGTGCAAGGCTGCCTAATTATAACAAGGCAAGCGGCAAAGTATTAGCAGGGCTCACACGCAGGCGAGCAGCAGAAAAAAAGCTGTTTGACACTCCTGTTAAGACTAGCAGCTCAGCAGCAGCTGCTCAGTCATATTACAAGAAATATACAGGCAAGAGCACGAGCTTAGTAGACGCTCTGGCAAGTATTGGAGTTGACTCCTCTTTTAGCAATCGTAAAAAGATTGCTAAAGCAAATAGCATTACTAATTACAGCGGTACAGCTCCACAAAATACAAAGCTGCTAGATCTATTAAAGAGCGGCAAGCTCATTAAGGGATAGCTTATGTATACGTTAGATAATTTCTATCAATGCAAGCCGTGGCGCAAGCTGCTAGAGCAAATTAAGATAGATAGATTAACGCCGGATGGCGAGATTATATGCGAGTATTGCAGCAAGCCTATAACACGAGCCTATGACATTATAGGACATCATAAGACAGAGCTTACAGACGATAACGTTAACGACTTTAATATATCTCTCAATCCTGACAACGTGGCGTTAGTACATGCACGCTGTCATAACTTTATTCATAACAAGCTAGGATATAGCAGGAGACAAGTCTATTTAGTCTATGGCTCTCCAATGGCAGGGAAAAGCTCATGGGTTAAGGCTGCTATGAGTGAGGGAGATTTAGTAATAGATTTAGACAATCTATGGGCTGCTGTCTCTGGCTGTGATAGATATGTTAAGCCATATAAGCTAAAGCCTATTGTCTTTAAGCTCAGGGACACGCTGCTAGACGCTGTTAGGTATCGACTAGGCAGATGGAATAACGCTTACATAATTGGCGGCTATCCATTGCAGAGCGAGCGTGAGCGGCTATGTAAAGAGCTAGGAGCTCGTGAGATATTCATAGATACAAGTAGAGCGGAATGTCTGGAGCGGCTAGCTGCTGACAGGTCCAGAGATCAGGACGAGTGGACAAAGTATATAGAGGATTGGTGGATTAAATTTTCTCGTGACGTTGACGCCAGACTCTGACAGGAGACTCCCCCCGTCAAGCCCTATAGGGGGCGCTAGGGGCAACAAGTCGGATCGTAGCCATGTCGTTCTG
>JAZQWM010000033.1:0-3471 GCA_045632345.1 Eubacteriales bacterium
CGAAGCGTGTCTATCAGCTCTTGCTTATAGGCATCGCGCTGTTTGATTAGGTCATTCACATAAGCCTGTAACTCAGGTGGTTCATACCAAGTCTTGTTTATATATGCTCCCATCAAAATCCATCTCCCAACTCTGCGTGATATGTCGCCATGGTGCGAATTTCCTTAACTCCGTGATACACGCCGTCCTCCATGTTCCAAAATGACACACCGCCGTGACCAGCCTTCATAGTCACTTGAACGCAGTCGTCATTTATGGCTATGCTCTCCACGCCGTATTTTTGGCAAAGCTGCGCCAAATCATCTAAAAAATATCGTGTTTCCTGCTTAAAATCCATATTATCTCTCCTTATCCCGCATAACTTAGTCTATCGAGCCGTACCGTGTATTCAGCTCTACGCCTGTTGTATACCGCCTGTGCTTGCTCTCTGTCGAGTGTGCGCCAGATCTCTACACCGCCGCACCATACCGCATACTCCGAAAATCCACGGTGCAGCACACGTAGTAAGCAGTCGCTCTCTCCGTCACTCTGAAGCACGAGACAAACACCGTTTTTAGTTTTGGCAATAAAATTTTCCAAAGCTGTCATATATATTCCTCCTCAGTTCCAAGTTTCTTGGTAATCTTTATATTCTGGGCAGCCGTAGTAATCATCTCGATACTCCTGTTCCTGACTACTGGACTGTACTATAATTTCTAATAAACCGCAAACTTCTCGGACGGTCATAAACTGCCACAGCTCATTCATTATTCTCACCTCTTTTCGCTAATTTGTTACCTTGCGGGGGGGATAGAAAAAGCTTATCCCCTCTTTCTGATTACATTATACCATTAATTTCTTACTTTGTCAAGAGTTTTTTTGAAATTTTTCACTACTCCACTTATAATTTCTGAATACTGAAGCAGTTTTGATTGCCTTTAAAATCTGAAATCTTGAAAAATTATCCTTCTTTATTTCGTCAATCGTTGAATATATTTTAGTGTTTCCAGCCTTTGATGTACGTACAATAGGAAGTAATGTGGCAAGTTCCTTTTCCTTCTCAAATGAAAAACAAGCCTGCCTATATCCCTCTTGGCTATATTCCCGCCCCTCTTTAACAGGAGAGACTAACACCAGATTATCATTTTCTCCCATTTCTTCTATTTCTGCAAAAGGAAACTGCCCTATCTCAAAAGCCACTTTATCTCCATCTTCATCAACAACTTCCTCTGACTTGCCTGTTTCTTTATTCCATGTGGTAGCATATATTACCATACTTCCTATCTGTATGTTTTGGCTATCAAGTTTATTAAAAAGACTTCTTAAAACATTAAAAAGATGGTCTGGATTATCATATTTATCATACACACATATTTTCATAAATCATTCTCCTTTACTAATCGGATTATCTGCAATCCACTGTATTAATAAATTTCTCATACGAGAGCTGGGAATATACACCCAAATCTCATTTCCTTCACGTACCGCCGATCTCCAAATAAACTGAAGCATCTCAGATGTGGCATACACATCATCATCTGTCTCAATTCCTCTATTGTTAAAGAAAAGCTTGATAATGGTATTTATATACTTATTCAAACAATATGCCACACAAGTCCTATCTTTATAGGCATTAGTGGCTCTACTGTTGCTTGGTAAGAAGCCCTTAGAATAACCCTTACCCGACAGTGGCTTCTTAAAATCCTTAAATGTTGTCCAAATATTATTTTCGGACGAGGACTTCTGAATGTTGTGGAAGAAGTTGAATAGATTTTTCTTCAATTGCGGGAGCACCACTTTGTTAGACTTATTTCTTATAAACCAATGCTTTGATAAATCCGTTTTCATCTCTCCGATGGCATTAAGCTTCTCATTGTCACAAATATGTATAATCTTTGAGTAATCATACTTAATACGTTGGCATTGCACTTCTGATGTAAAGGCGTAGTCCTCATACTTGTCACCCTCTACATACAAATAGTCGTAGGGGAGCTTGAAGAAATCGTAATAGTATCTCTGAATCTGCCCCGAAAACAGATAGGTCAGAATATACACTTCTCTAAAAGCATTGAAACTGTGAACTGGCATCAACCATAGTACAACATCTCTATTACTACTCCCATACATTGCAAGAGAGTGCATATCGATTTTGCTCTTAATGTCATCATACTCTCCTTGATAATCCGCCTTATCATCTCGCCAGTAAAGTAAATTATCGTCAGGATTAACATATGCCAAATCCCTCAGTATAATCTCCATATCATCACTCGAGATATCATAAGGCTCAACTACGTCGGCTACCTCGTCCATTATGAGCGTATAATTCATAGCACGGCAAATATCAATGATCTCATTAGTAAACAAGCGGAACAGGGAATGAGTGCTCACAATATTCTCGCCCTTAGATAAAAGTTTCTTTATATCCTTGAGCTTACTTCCGCCCTTTTCTGCTTCTGGCTGAGTAAAGTTCAAACTTGGGCAAGCATCCTTAATTCGCATGACTTCACTCAGAAACGGCGTGATGTACAAAAACTTCTTGTCTGGGTTAGCGTTCATATAATTAATGGCAGCCGAGCTTTTGCCACTTCCCATTATCATGTCCACCACATGAACTTTGCAATTATAATCCAATAAATCATCTCCTTAATTTTAACACCTCTTAGTCTCAGATTTGTGATAAGCCACAAACGCCTATAAATAGCCAATAATTCTAACACCTTTTTTCGGGGAGACGAGCGTTAGCTCACGACAAAAGTGTTAAACACTTCCACATTTGCCTATTTTTCGGTCTTTATTCATTGTGTCTCTTAAAAGAAGGGTATTAAAAAAGTGTTAAAATGCATATCCACACCCCCAATACATCGGCATTTGAACCCCCTTACCCTTTACGGCAACACCTCATTTCTCCCCCTGTCAAGACAGACCTATCCCACACTTTTCTCCTCAATCCCATTATAACACTAATTTCTTTCTTTGTCAAGCCCCTAAAAGAAAAAAAAGTTGCCCTTACTGTAATAGTAGCCGAGAGTTCTTCGGTAGCCCATAATAATAAATACTTATTTTTCATAGTCATAGTCGCCCTCAGTCTAATTGTAACGGCGAGAATTGAAGTACACCGTACTCCCCACAAAGCTCGTCAGAGCAAAGAGAAAGTCGCCATTCGCTTAGTTGCCCCATGTTTCGCCCCAAAGTGGCAGTTCTGCCAGAGTTTGCTCCGCAATTGTCGGGATTTGTGTATTCTTTTAAAGGCTATTTGTAGCGGTTTGTCCGAAAATGACAGCGATGAAAAATGACATAAATTTCGCAGACTTTAAAAATAAGTCGGAGGCCAAGCGGTCTTAGGAAGACAACACCCACAGCCAACTCCTTGGCTCACAGAACGACATGGCTACGATCCGACTTATTTGCATATTCTCTTAAAGGCTATTTGTAGGGTTTTGTCCGAAAATGACAGCGATGAAAAATGACATAAATTTCGCAGACTTTAAAAAT
>JAZQWM010000034.1:0-122435 GCA_045632345.1 Eubacteriales bacterium
CTTAAAACCGCAAACGAGGCAGCGGCACAGGCGGCAAAAAAAATAGAATACCCTGAAGCTCTTGATATTCAGAATAATACAGACGAAATATTGTCAAACGCCAAAAGAGTGATAGGCGAAGGGTTGGCAAAAAATGCGGAAACTGCAAAAGACAAAGTTAGCCGAGTTACAAAAGCGGTTGAAGATGCTGAAGGCAGTTTAAAATCTTTTATTGTTCAAGTTGAAAAAGAAAATAAATCTGTTGAAACTCTAACTTATGCTCTTAATGAACAAGGAGATGCTTACGAATATGTTGGCAAAACAATTCGTGAAGCTGATAACTCTACTGATTTACGAAGCAAAGATTTGTCAACTCAATGGGCGACAAAAGCAGAAGATTTGAAAAAATTTGCTGTTAACGCCGAAAAGGCTGGTGCTGCAAGCACAATTCTCAAGGAAGATATTGAAGAACTCTATCAGTTATTAAATAACGCAAATCCTAACAATGGCGGCAATACATCTACTATGAACTTATTTCTTGATAAGTTCGATATTGCAAATGCAAAGTTGCAAGCATTTAATGCTGAAGCGCGTAAAGAAAATGCAATTGCTAATCTACAAAATCGTATAAAACGTCTTGCTGCCGAAGTTAATAAATATGGCGAAGCAAATCAGCGCGCAACTAAATCTATGAAGCAAATGTCAAACGGTAAGACATTTGCCTCTGAGTGGACACGCATTACAACCGAGATGGCAAAGGGCGTTGATCTTACAGACCGCGAACTTAAAGACCTTGCGACAGATATGGCGGTATTTAAGAAAGAAGCACAAGCCGCAGGACTTGCTGGTGAAAGCGCATTTGGAAAGTTTTTAAATTCTTTTAAAACCATGTCAAGTTATATAACCGCAAATATGGTTTTCAATTTTGTTAAAAGACAAATTAGAGAACTAATAAATGAAGTTACCGAACTTGATACGGCAATGGTAGAATTGCGTAAAGTTACTGTTGCAACTGATGAGGATTTTAGAGAATACGAAAAAACTGCTGCGTCCATTGCAAAAGAAGTTGGTGCAAGTATTACTGATGTAATTAATGCAACAAGTACATTCGCAAGATTGGGCGAAAATTTAGAGGACGCAACTGCGCTTGGAAGAATAGCAACTATTTATCAAAATGTTGGTGATGGTATTACTGAGGCGCAGGCTTCTGAAGATTTAGTTTCAGTAATGAAAGCTTTCAATATTCAAGCCAAAGATGCCATTACAGTTGTTGATAAACTAAACGAAGTGGGTAAAATTGTTGCCCCTGAGAAACTATATCGGTTAAAGTCCAGAGATGGATAAGACCGAGGTAAGACTATGTTTATATTCGGCAATATATTATATTGAAAAGAAAATAATAAACATAGTAAACCGTAACGACTGCGGGACGTTTATGGTAACATAAGCGTTGAAGTTTCTCCTCTGTTAAAAAACAGAGTAATATACAGTCTGATCTCACGCTATAATCTAAAAAAGAAACGTGAGAGTATGCCAGAAATGACATACCGCCATCTATGATGGTCAGTAGGTGAAAACCGAAGTAACAGTTTTAGAACAACTTTGCGATTACTTCTGGCGGCATAGGCGAAGCTTTAAAACGTTCAGCATCAGCTTTGGCTACTGCCAACAACAGTCTTTCAGAAAGTATCGCATTAATTACAACCGCAAACACTATAGCTCAGAACCCCGAAGCTGTTGGTACGGGTATGAAAACAATGGCGCTGAGACTTCGTTCAACCAAAACAGAATTAGAGGAAATGGGCGAAGATGCTGAAGGTGCGGCGGAAAATGTATCTAAACTTAGACAACAAATACTTGCTCTTACTGGTGTTGATATTCAATTAGACGATACGACGTTTAAATCAAGTTATCAAATTCTTTTGGAAATCTCTAAAGTCTGGGGCAGGCTTGACGACCTTTCAAGAGCCTCTGTGCTTGAACAGCTTTTTGGTAAGCGCCAAGCTAATATAGGTGCAGCCATTCTTGAAAATGGAAAATTACTGGAGAGAGTATATCAAACATCTGAAGCTTCGGCAGGTTCGGCAATGCGTGAACAGGCTGAATATGCTAAATCAATACAATATTCAATTGATAATTTAAAGGCTGCTTATCAGGAATTTGCAAAAGAAGTAATTAGCTCTGATTCAGTAAAGTCAATATTAAAAATCGCACAGACATTTTTAGAAACACTGACTGGAATTGTTGACATATTTGGCACATTGCCGCCGATATTGGCTACAATATCAACAGTAATGGGCGTTAAAGGTCATGGTATCTTCCCCACTGAGGGGCTGACATCTTTTAAAGACGGCTTAGAATCTATCAAGGCAAGTTTTCAAACATTAAGATCGTATGGCTCTATAAAAGAATTGTATAGCGCCAATAATATAGATTTAGTCGGCTTATCTAAAGATGATATTGCGGCGCTGCAAAAATATGTTGATATCTTAAAGTCGGGCAATAAAGAAAATATCTCTTTAGAAATTGCTATGGACGGCACAAGCAAGTCAGCACAGAAGCAAGCCGAGAAATTTAGAGCGCTTAATGATATGCTTCGTACTGGTGAAATATCACAAGAACAATATGAAGCCGCTACATTAAGTTTATCTACTGCACAAAAGGCGGCAACTATTTCATCTAAGGCTTTAAGCGTAGCACTTAACGCTCTTGGAAATATAGCTATCATGTCTGCAATTACTTTAATAACAAAGGGTATAAGTGCATTAGTAGACAAGCTTGTTGTTACGGAAGAAGAACTTGCACAGGTTCGTGATGAGGCTGTTCAAGACTTGCAAAAGATGTCAAGTGAGTTAAGCGACATTATAAAAAAGGAAGAAGATATTCAAGAACTTGTTGGTAGATATAAACAACTTATTCTTTCAACACAAGACATCTCTGCAAATAAAGATGAATTAATTAAAATTCAGGATAGTCTTATTGAAAAATTTCAGAATGAACGAGCTGAAATTGATCTTCTGAATGATAGTTATGATGAAACTATCAAAAAAATAAAGGAATTATCGGATGAGGAATATTCTAAATGGGCAAGTGAAAATGCTGATAAGTTAGCAAAGGCTGAAAAACTTGCTGGTTACAATGTTGCATATCGTGATATGTTTACAGACAGATATGGCGTTGTAAAATATTCCGAAATGAATAAGTACGATCAAGTATTTTACAAAGGACAAATTCAGAATGAAGATAAACTTGCCGCCTCCTTATATAAAGTTAAAAATGTTTCAAAGGAAGTTCGTAAATATATTGATGAAATAAATGGAGCATCAATTGCAGAGGGGCTAAGAAAAGACGATTTATATTTATCTGGCAGACTTGAAGATGCTTATGACCAACTTGATAGACTTATAAAGTTGTTACGTGAAAATAATGCTGATGAAAATGTGTTAGCGCCATTAAGCGCACAGCTTATTAAGATTGGTGATGCAATTGAATATACCGATAAATATATTCAACAAAAAAGGCTGCATGAAGCTGAATATGTTGAAACCCTTAATAATACAACAACTAAAGCAATATATCTTTTGCAATTAGAAGGTGAGGCAGCAGACGAATCTCGCGCTAAGTGGTTTAACAATTATAAGACAATTCAAGAAGGTTTTGACAAAACAGTTGATCCTATAATTAAGTCAATTCAATCTATTGCGGACGGTGACGCTCTTTCATCTGAAGATTTTTGGAAAATAATGGAAATTGACACTAATCATATTATAAGTGATATAAAAATGGTTGGCGATCAGTTTGTATTAAATCAAGATCAACTTATTGCGCTCAAAGATCAGTACATTCAAAGTCAGGTAGCTTCAATTGAACTTCAAAACGAAGAACTTGAAAATCAAAAAACTCAGCTCATAAATACAATTGCACAGGCGGAAGCAGAACTTTCAATACTTGGTGCAAGAGGAATGGCTGTTGAAGCTTATCGTACAGAATTTGCACAAGCGCAAAAGGCTATAAGAAACGCAAAGGGATTGCTTGTAGAACTTGAAAATCAGCAAAAACGAAATAATCTTCTTGTAGAAGAATTTAATTCTAAACTTGGCGATACGGCAAATTATCTTAATCGTTTAAAGGAAGAAGTTGAGCAACTAACCAATGACCTTGATGATTATGTAAAGGCGTATGAATATCGCATTGACAGGATCATTGATAATCTGGAAGATGAAGTTGATGTTCTAAACGAACAGAAGAGCGCTTTGCAAGAAGAACTTGATGTTCTTAATGAGCAACGTGACGCAATTCAGGAAACGATTGATAACTATAAGACTGTTGCTGACCTCGTTCAAGATGTTGTAGATAAGCGCAAAGAGGAACTTGAGGCTGAGAAAAAGGCAATTGAAGATACGTACAATGAACGAATTAACAAACTCAAAGAAGAAACGGAACAGCGGGAGGACGCATTTGAATACGCCCAAAAGCTTGCCAATCTTGAAAATGCCAAAAATAATAAACGTCGTGTTTATGACGAAGCGCGTGGTTGGCGTTACGAGTCTGTTAAGGAAGATGTTGTCAAAGCTGAGAATGACCTTGCAAAGTTTGAAAGCGAGAGAGAAATTAAATCGCTTGAAAAAGAACGTGATGAGCTTACAAAGACTATTGATGAGCAAATTGAAGAACAGACCAGATATGCACAATTCTATAAAGATACCATTGATGAAATAATTATTAAAGAAAATGAACTTCTTGCTGAACAAATCTTGGGTTCAAAGTGGCGTGAAGATATTGCAAATCTTGACATTGAAACTGCCGAGAAATTTAGGACTGAATACAGAAACCACAATGCTGCATTACAGAACATTACTCGCACAGAAATTAAACTCAAGGAAGAAGCGATTAAGGCAAAGGACGCTGAAATAAAGGCAAAGCAAGAACAGATTGAGTCTTGGAAGAAATATAAGACTAATGTTCAAGACGCTGTAAAAGATATCAAAACAGCGCAAGAAGGCTATATGTCTGTTGTAAGAGAGCTTGACGAAACAGAACCTTTAACATTAGAAAATCGTGGCAGAGCCTTTGATACATTTAAAACTAAAGTGACGGGTGCAATTGAAACAATTACTGCTAAACAGGGTGAGGTTGACAGACTTACTTCTTCATTTGACGGGCTGACTGGCGATTATGGCATCAGCTTCTCAATTACTGGTGTGGATCAATTGCAGCAAGCAACAGAATTAGCAGAGAGACTCGCTGTTGCAACTTCATTGGCAAATGGTACATTCCATGCTAATAATATATCGGATATAGTAAAAGCAATGGGACTCGGATATACTGA
Organism: Eubacteriales bacterium; assembly: GCA_045632345.1. Lineage (GTDB taxonomy): Bacteria > Bacillota > Clostridia > Oscillospirales > CAG-272 > RGIG2000. The sequence goes on from JAZQWM010000034.1 coordinate 5,309, forward strand.
TGCTGACTTGGTAAATAGTTGGATTAAGGAACTGATACAAGGTGAACACGCTAAAGGTGGTGTTGCTGATTATACTGGTCTTGCTATGCTTCATGGTACAAAACAAAAATCTGAAACAATCTTCAACGCTAATGATTCTGCAAAGCTTTACGAAATGGTTCATAACACTCCCAACCTTATGGCAGATATGATTAATCAGGCAACTAAACTCAGCGGTTTCAAACTTAGCAGCAATGAGAATACAACTAACTCGACAGCAAACACAAGTATTTATATTGACAAAATTGTTACAAACAATCCAGAAGATTTTGCGAGACAGCTTGACAGATATTATCGGACAAAGCTTACAGAGAGCTATACAAACAAACAATAATATACAGCCCCTTGCTTCGGTGAGGGGCTTCATCATGAAAGGAGGGATAACGTGTTACAATATCCCATAAATGTTTATCCCGACAAAGTGGCTTTTGATAGTACAAAAGAAACGTATGACCGCAATTTACACTTCACATTTAAGGGAGATCAACTTACTTGTATATTTTATCGTGTTTATAATTATGACACACAAGAAATTGTGCGCTATGGTGTGTGGCATAATCCATCATATACCCCTCTCGCATACAACAACGAAAACTATAATTCTACTGGAAACTTCCTTGCTAATTTGCCGAAAGGAAAGTATCTTCTTCAAATGATGTTCACAGAAACAAGAACAAGTTTGAGCAACACAAGTTTTTTAAGTGCGTTTGATAGATATGTGTCTCGTGGAAAGACAACGCTGGCACATACGGCTCACTCTGACACTATTCATATAGAGGATAGAATAAATGTTATATACCCGTGGAATAGAATTGGTAATACCTTTGAGCATACCGAAGCGACAATAACCGTATTGGGTGAATCTGTAACGATAAGAACAACAGATATGCTTATGGAAATGGGCGGAGAGAGAGTAAGAATAAACAATTACAACTATGAGACTGGCGTGGTAGAGTTACATGATTGGTTTGAAAATAACTATCCATCTGGCACACCGTACAAGATGTACGCTAACTTCCTTGTGACTGAGCAGTATTATTTTGAGGTTGCGGCTGAACCAGTAATACAGGCATATTCGCAAGATGAAAGCGATAACGACATATGGGTTACATGGAACGCACATGGTGGCACATTTGCGGGCTATTTTTGGCAAAGAGACTCTGCGCTTATACAGGACGGCGCAGGTTTAAAATACTACAAAGTTAAACTTGACAAGATACGTGACGATGTATCTTACAATGTGGAACAGTCGGACAAAATCTACTCTCAGAATGTAGAATATTATTTTGCCGATGATTACGATGTGGCTTCTTTACATGGTGGCAATTATTCAACTCGTGAATACAGACTTACCGTGGACTATGTTCTGCAAAATGGCATGACCTTTACAAAACAATATAATACAGTACAACCACAGCGTGATGATTCTAAGAGCATTAGTGAAATAAGTGCAACTTTGTCTAATATTGATAATAAGGTTTATGTACATTGGACTGAACCAGATGGCGGCTTAAATTTGAGTTACAGGGTATATCGCATCAATGCTGACGGGCTATATAATCCAAATGAAAGGCAAGATAAACAATTTCAGGATTATGCTAATAACCCCAAGAAAACTCTTGTTGCCGATGTTGCGACGGGTGGCTTTAATGACTACTCGTTAGGCAATCATAAGAGAGTGCGGTATATCGTTATTCCTTATGACAATTCAATTGGTGGAACGACGGTATATGAAGCAACTGTATCTCCTGTGGTTGAGACAAACTTCTATGGTTATACAATTACATCGCTTAAAGATAGTGGTAAAAATGCTGATGGCAGGGCTGTTTATTTTAAAGGCGACACATGGAAGTTTATGTCCGATATTCAAGACACAGACAATGTGCAGAATCTTAATCATATCACACACGTTGGTTATGGTAAATACGCCACATCAACGTCAACAGATAATAACTATATGAGTGGGGCGTTGACAGCTTCGCTTGGCAACATGAATTGCACAACAAAAACATTTGAGGACGATATTGAGGTTGTTAATGCATGGCGCAGATTTATCTCACAGGACTGTATGTTTATTTTGCGTTCACAGAAGGGTGATGTGTGGCTTGTAAAAATTACAGAAAGCAGCAATACTAAATACAATGAAAGCGTTTTAAAGCTCCCTGTGGACTTTACATTCTCATGGATAGAGTGTGGCAATGTTGATAATATTCTTGTGGTTGATGATTTACCTTATGGCAGCATAGATAGGAAGTGATTATATGGAGTATTTCAACACGTATAGTAATGCCTATATAAACACTTTAAAAACGGGTAACGCACATTATAAACTACGCCTTGAATTACTCAGTGATGATGAATATGTCGTGGGTGATATTACGCAAGATTTATCACTCTCGTCGCAAGGACAGATAACGATTAATTATGAGCAAATAACTCGCAGATCATGTAGTCTTACATTAATTGATGTAGAAGATAAATATATTCCTCATAAAAACTCTCCGTTTTGGATTAACCGCAAATTTAAGTTGTGGCTTGGTGTTGTTGTTTCTGACACCCAAAAGAGTAATGATAACTTAATAACATCAAGTGATGTATATTGGTGGTCACAAGGCGTTTTCTATACAGTTTCGGCGGTGGCACAAAGTCACACATTGCAAGTAGAGGGTGTTGATAAGGGTGCGGCATTGGACGGCACACTTAAACTTAATATGACTGATGCTGAGTATCTTATTGAACGCAATGATAATTTGGCAGAAACAATCAAGCAAATATTGTCGCTTGATGTAGGCGCATCGCAAATGACCACTATAAACGGATTGATGTATAGTGGTAGCAAGCCTGTGGATAGTAAGCAACCTATAATTGCCGTAGAGTATTTTAATCAGGGCGTTTATAGCCAAATTGTTGTAGATGCTAACAATTATATCGGAGAAATATTCACCAAACTTGCAGAACTTTATGACGCTGATTGTTACTATGATACAGAAGGTTACTTCAAATTTGTACCATTTATAGAAAGCGTTGGCTATCAGTATGTACCCAAACAATGGGAATTTAATGATTTATCATCAATGTTTGAAGATGTAAATTACAACTATTTCTATGAGGGTGAGAATACTGTTACTTATTACACTAATTCAAATGATACTGGCGTTGCAAATGTAGCGTGGACTGCCTATAATACTAATCCCCTATCCCCTCTTAATATAAATGCTGGCATACGCAGAGCACCTTCGCAGGAAATCCCCTATTATGAATATAGCTCTGATCCTGAACAAAACGCACAGCAAATGATACAAGATTGTCGTGCGGCGGCTAATCATTATTTACTTAGGAATAGTCTTATAGGTATGCAGCTTAACTTTAATTGTCCTATAATTCCTCATTTAGATGTCAACAAAACAGTTGGCATTACTGACAAAATGGTTGGTATTGATGATGGCATTTTCATTGTGCAAAGTATTACAATACCCCTATCAGCCGATAAGATGAATGTGAGTGCGACAAATATTAACTGGTTGCCTAATGATATGGACTTTGAGGGCGAAGGACAGATTATTGAACCTCAGATTGACTACTATCAGACAAGAGAGGAAGATTATATTTATATTGTAAATCCAGATAATTCTCAGACAGTTAAATATAAAGGCACACATACAATTATCAAGATGCCAGATTCGTTTGAAACCAAGCCATTAACAAAGGTGGGTTATGACACCTTCTATCAAAGCAATATTGAGAGAGTTATTATTCCCGATGGTGTTACTACAATTGAGTAAAGGAGTTGATATGATTGGATAGCTTGCTTGAACTAATAGATAGTCGCATTGAAAAGGGGTTGGCGAAGTCTAATTGTGTCAACTCCCAAATTGCACAGATTATATCGGTTGATGATAGTAAGTGCGAAGTCAAATTATTTACAACAGGCGCAAAGTATACTATCCCTAACTACAGTGGCTCAGATGTTAGAGAAGGTCAGCTTGTTCATGTTTATTGGACTGGCGGTTTTATATCAAATCAATCTGCATATATAGGGGCAGCACTCACAAACACGGGTGCAACTTTTGTTATCCCTTGTCAAAAATCTTTGGTCAGCCTGATACAAACAGACCAAAGTGTTGCAAGGGTGCGCTTCACAAATCAGGCAAAGACTTATGTAATTATAAATTTTAATGCTGTTATCGAAAACGCGCAAAGTGGCGATGTAACTTTTCAAATTCTTTTTGATGAAACAGCTTTAGCGTATACGCCCAAACTCACAACAGTTGTCGGCTATAACCATTGTTCTTTTAATGTTTATATCCCAGTAGAAGAATTAGGTTTACACACAATTGAAGTTATAGCAAACGGTGTTGGAGATATTATACAAATAGACTCTTGCCTTTCAGGGCAAGGAATATATGAAAGATAAGGAGTGATAAAATGGCTACAATAGAAGTCAATACTTGGGCAACATTGGCGGCAGCTATTGTGTCGGCTTCGGACGGTGATACAATCAAGCTTACCGCCAACATAAACTGCAATCTTGAATATCCGCAGGGTGTTGCTCAAATCAATATTGGAACAAGCGGCAAAGATATCACTATCTCAGGCAAACACGCTCCGACCTTTGAAGTTAATAGATACTATGTCAAGACAGTAGTTTCGGAAGAAGATGTTTATACAGTTTTACAGGTAAAGCCCAATGATTGGGATAGCAATTATCAGGATTATTATTACAAAGAAACATTGGACAATAGAGATGAATATTTGTCTGTAGAGCCAGCAAAACATAAAATTCTCAATTTGCAAAATGCGGCAAGTAATACATACTATATCATTTATTCGGACGGACTCGTTACGCTTGAATATATCGACTGGCAAAATCTTATCTTAAATGGTGCAGACCTTATTAGCATTGTAGGAAGTGATACCGATGCGGGGGTTGTGGCTGACCATTGTCGTTTTACAGGTAGTCGCAGCGGCGAAGCTTATCTGTTTAATGTGGGGCATGACAAAAAAATCCAGCTTTTATCGTGTGCGTTTGATATGCCGTGGATGGGAGCAAATATTCCTTACACTCAGCAGAGTTGGACGGCGTTAGCTCCAAAGTGGGCGAGAACAGACACATATACTTGCAGATTTACGGCAGATTACTGCAATTTTAAGGAACATTATACTGGTTGGGAGGTTTGCCCCAAGCAAACAACTGGTGGTTCAAATCCTATTGTACAAGACGGAGTTGAAAGGCAGATGTATTCCTGTTCTCCTTTTATTATGAATGGCTGTTATATATCAGGGGACATGACAATATCGGCATATGGTAGTGCTGGTTATATGAATACCATTAACGCAAAATCTGTTTCTTCTGCTAATCCTCAGTCTGCCATGAACGTATTTGATGTTGATGTATCATCTGTTGCTCCAAGTGGTTCTGAACCAAGTGGAACTTATATAAAGTCTTTAACTGGCAACTTCTTTGGCGTTATGACAATGAGAACAAAAGACGTGAATGGTGATTTGATTGATACTTATGATGTATATAATTCAACATATAGAAACACAAGCAAAGCGTCGCCTATATATGTAACAGTCAAGCAGTTTGGTAACGACAAATCGCTATCTGAACGTGGATTTGACATTATTCTCCCGACAACCGAAGAAGGTGATTAAATGGCAAGTACGACAGATAGACAAGATTATTTCAGACCAAATGACTGGAAAGCTCAATATCCTAATAATGGAAGTCGGTTTGTGTATTTCACTTATAAACTCACGTACAAAGCAAATTATTGGCGTGATAATCCTCCGCATACAGAACAATCAATTACTACTCGCTCTTATTATTTGAAAGCTCCTTTAGACTCAATACTTATAAATAAGGGCTATAAATTATACGAGTTTGTTGGCATTGGAACTGAAACCAAAGAAGTTTTAAGAGCAGAAGGAACATTACCTGACACTCCTAACTTTCCTGATGTGGAAAGAGGATATGTTGCTGAGTATGATGAGACACTAAAAGAATTTAGTTTATATAACAATGACCACATAATTAAAACTCTCACCATAACCGATGCAGGATTTGCTCAGTATTGTTCTTCGACTTCCGCTGACGAAAGAGAAGAAAGAGCACTTCATACAGCTTCTACATTTCAAAGCGGTACAATTACTTTCGATGCTGGAGAAGATGGTTTTCATACTGAGTTCAACAGTGATGGCAGTATCAAAAAAATATCTGGCGTTTGCAAAGGCGTTTATAAGGATGTTGAACTTGGAGACTATTTATATGAAGATCCCGAAAGCTTCAATGCAGAATACTCTATGTTCTACCATTCTCCCGACGATCCTGATAATCCTCCTAATCCTTTTCGTACATGGGATTATGAGATAACTGTAAATTTTTATAACGATTATGAAGAACAAGCAGGTGGTCAAACTGTCGTATATAACTGCCCTCAACTTTACGAAATTAAAATCCCAAGTGGAGATGCATGGACACGAGATGACGATAATCTTTTGACGATTGTTGGCAAACTGCCCAAACAACTTGAATGGGCAAGACCATATCCATACGGCAAGTGGTATAGGGATAGTGGCGGACAGCTTAGAACAAGAGGTTTACCTGATATACTTGTTGATACGCAAGGCGCATTTAATGAATGTCCTAATCTCATCTATGTTAAAATCCCCGAATCTGTCAAAAGCATAGGCAGATATGCGTTCCGTGACACAAATCTCAAATCGGTCAAAATTGCAAGTGATTGTACATATTACCCTACGAGTTTCCCCATAGGCTGCAAAATCTATTTCTACGGCGGCGGTTCTCCTGCAATGACGGATATTCGTAGTTTGGAAGGATATACAATTGGAGAACTGGAAACTAAGACTATTAACGAAATGGAGGGAAACTAAGTGGCTACGGTTTATACTGATAATTATAATTTAGGCAAGCAGGTCAATCATAGTGATGTGTTTAACATGAATGTCATTACTGACAACATGGATATCATAGACGAAGCTATGAAAACTAATGCCGACAATATTTCTACCACGGCAACTACCGTGGCTGGGCATACAAGTACAATTAATACACTGACAAGTAATGTAAGTTCAATACAGAGCAGTTTGAATAATGTCAATAATAATGTAAATAAATATGCTGTTCCTAAAACTAAAACAGAAGATGGTATTATTGGATTTGATGACCTTGATAGGTTTTGGGATGGCGTTATGGTAGGAAGGTTTGCAGATGAGATGTGGGACAGTGAAGCTCAGTCGTATGATTCTACAAGAGGCATTTTGCAAGCATACGACCTTAATGATCCTTATGGAAAGTATACACAGATTTTGTGGTTGCCTACAGTTCATCATTTATATGTAAGAACTGCCAATAGCAGTTTTGGCAATACCACTTGGGAAGTGTGGATATAAAGAAAGGAGGCTCGTATGAGCGAAACTCTACTTAAATATGGGGCAAAATATAATACGACAGTTTGCTCCTTTTGCGGACTCAGCACCGACACTAAGCCTACGGGAATTTATGAAGGGGTTTACATAGCAAGCGGTTCTGATTTTATAGAAATGGACACAGATAAGAAATACCTATTTAATGCCGATAGTCAGCAATGGAAGGAGGTATGATACATGGTAACTTTAATTAAATATGGTGCGCTTTCTGGCGGTGTGAAGTATAATATCAATCAAATGTGGATTTGTGGACTTAGCACTGACACAAAGCCCACGACAAAAATAGATGGTATGGGAATACCTAATGGCTCAGTATATACGGAAGTAGATACTGGTAAAAACTTCATGTTTGATTATGACAACACCACATGGTATGAAGTGTCAATTGGCGGCGGTGGCGGTGGTGCAAGCGGCGGTCTTGTTTTACAAGGTGTAACAACCACTCAGCTTACAGAAGGTGCAACTACAAATCCTATAACAATAAACGGACAGTCGTATACGGCGCAAGCTAATGATGTGGCTATTTATGGTTACAAAGAGTTTTATTTTGATGGCACTTACTGGCACGAATTTGGCGATTATAGTGGTTTGGGAACTGCGGCTTATAAGGACGTGCCAACAAGCGGCGATGCAAGCACAACACAAGTCGTTATGGGTAACGACACGAGAATTGGCGCTATTGCTGGTATAAAGGCGGTCACTGACAGAATTATCATGGACGGTACGGAGACACAGGATTATTATTTACAGGATTCAACTCCTTCAAATCCGTCAAGCGGAGATTACTGGTTCAGCGATGAGCCTATAGTGTCATCTGATGTAACTGCTATGACTGGATATGCCAAGGCTCAGACAGCCGCAGATGTGTCGGCAAGCGACTCTTTGAATGTTGCAATAGGCAAGATCGAGAAGAGAACGGCTGACAACGAAACTAACATTTCATCGCTTCAACAGCAAGTCGGTTACGCTAATACTGAACTTGAGGGGGTGCTGTAAATGCCGACACTTGAAGAAAATGTAAACCGTGTTAAGGCAGTTAAAACAGCAATAGGAGCAGCCATTACAGCAAAAGGCGGTACTGTTGGAGCTAATGACGGATTAGAGGACTTCGCTGCTGATATTGCCACAATTCCGAGTGGGGGCGGTGGTTCTGGGTTATCATTAGACTTAAAGTGCACACCAATCACAACGTCTAATAGAAATGCAACATTTGTAAATAAAACATGGATAGGCTTAACGAATTTTGATAGAGAAAATATCTGGACGGACGGAGAAAATATTTACTATTCCTATGCAACTACTCAATACGTTCTTAATAAAGTTACTTCCACATGGACTGAAAAGACTTGGAATAAATATTTTTCAGGTGATGACATCTGGACTGATGGTGAACATATATATTATTCAAATAGTGGTAATAACTTCGTTCTTGATAAATCAACAGGAACGTGGAGTGATAAAGAGTGGAACGGACTTAGCTCTTTTAGAGGAAAACATGTATGGACAGATGGTACTAATGTATATAACACACAGAGTAGTACTACATACATATTAGATAAATCAACTTCCACATGGACTGAAAAGACTTGGAATGGTAATAACCCACAGGGCGGTAATGCCATTTGGACTGACGGTGAGCATATTTATCACTCAAATGGTTCTTCGTCTCAGTTAGTGTATAATAAAAATGATGATGTTTGGGAAACTAAAACATGGAATGGTTTTGCTTCTCCACAGAGAAGCGCTATATGGACTGATGGAGAATATATATACCATTCGTCAGGTTCTTCTAATCAGTATGCACTTGATAGACAAAGTTCAACATGGTATACAAGAAAATGGGACAAACAATTTAGTCCACAATTTATCTGGACAGATGGTAACAACATATATTTATCGAATGGTTCAACTCAATATGTGTTATCTAAAGAAACAGGATTGAATAATTTGCCCTCATGTATATAAGTATAAAATAATAAAACCAATAAAATGAGAGTTTTATAAAACAACCAAAACGAAGAAATTTAGATTTAGTTAAAATAAAGGAGGTGATATTCCGTGATAAAAGAGTATCATGTAAGTGAGAATTTGTTTGATAAAGATAATACAACAATATACAATGCATATTTTGCAATTGACTCGGAAAGTTCAATATGGATACCGAGTGAAGATAGCAGAAGTATCAAGATACCTTGTGAACCAAATACACAATATACTTTGTCATTATCTTCTGCAATTCCCATTTTCAGAATTTGTGCGTCAAGCAATGCTAATATAGAACCTTCTGTCAGTGGTGTACGAGTAAGAACCCTTATTCGTTCTGAGAATATGCAAGAATACACATTTACAACTTCTGCAAACGATGCCTACATAATATTTCAAGGTTCAGCTTCTTTGGTTTATGAATGGTTCAACAGTCTTATGCTCAACTTAGGTTCAACCGCACTCCCATATGAGCCTTATGGTAACACATGGAATACCAAATCTTACTGCAAGGCTACGACTGGTAGCAAGACGTATTCCAACTTCCCTATCGCGGTAAGGTCACAAGAGCAGAGTATATCGTCATGGAATATGAAGGGAAATGAACAGCATACAGGTACGGCTTCACCGACAAATCCTATTGAGATAAATGGTACTGGTGAAAGAACGGCGAATTTATTGGACTTTACTGCGCTTGCGACAGCCTCAGCAGGTTCAATACCAGATATTACGTTTACATTTGAACATCTATTAATACTCACAGTTGAGCCAAATACAACTTATACATTATCAAGTACAGGCACAGGTTCTATTTCGGGTGATGCGTTATCAAATAGAAGTTTATATTTTGGCGGTACTGATTTTAGTTCTGTCGTTTTTGCTGAACACCCAGTACAATATACGACTTCTGATGATGGTAAATTATATATTGGCTTTGTATCAAGTAGACCAAATGCTACACAGTATCTTAATGGTACTGCTGTTATTATGCTCAACTCAGGCAGCACAGCTTTACCCTATGAACCCTATGGCTATAAAATCCCAATCAGTGCAAACGGCACAGCTCTGACACCTGTATATCTGACAGAGCAGCTTATGAAGATAAATGACTATGCGGATAGGTTGGCTTCAAGCGGTAGTTTGATAAGGTATATTAAGAAGATTGAACTAAAAGGAACGGAAGGTTGGACTACAAGAGCTGGAACGCCTGCAAATATATTTTTCTGTGAGCGGTCAGATACTAACTTTGTAAATAATTGTGCATTATGTACTCATTACATCAATCAAGATGAAGGAAGTTTCAACGATATGCAAGATAAGCATATCCTTGTAAGAGTTGCATCAAGTGGAGATAAAACATATATAGGTATACGAGACAGCTCATATCCGCAGACAAACGAAGGAGCAAGTCAGCTTGCAAGCTATCTTGCCGAGCAATATGCCGCAGGAACACCTGTTACCGTTTATTATGTGATTGAAACAACCGTAACAGAACAAGTGACCGTTCCTACAATCCCCACAATTTCTTCTCCTACCACAATAGATGTAAACACATCAGTAAAGCCATCTGAGATGAGCCTTACGTATGACGGATATAAGATTTGTAAGCCTACTAAGATAGTCATTCCTGAACCAAGTGAATGGATTGCTAAATCATGGAATGGTTATAACAGAATGGTAGGCTCAAGTATATGGTCTGATGGGAATAATATTTATTACTCCATGGCTATGGATCAGTACATACTAAACAAGTCAACTTCTACATGGAGCGCTAAAACTTGGAATGGTCTTACATCTTTCAATGGAGCACACATTTGGACAGATGGGGATAATATTTATTACTCCTTTGGTAATGACCAATACGTGCTTAATCGGCAAACTTCTACATGGAGCGCTAAAACTTGGAATGGTCTTGCAAGCTTTGATGGAGGTTACGTTTGGACAGATGGAAATAATGTGTATTACTCAAATTCATCAAATCAGTACATTCTTGACAAGGCAACGTCCACATGGGTTGAAAAGGAATGGAATGGTCTTACTTCTTTCGATGGTTCAGATGTTTGGTTTGAAGGAAACAATATTTATTATTCACACTATTTTACAAGGTATATTCTTAATAAATCAACTTCTACTTGGTCTGAGAAAGCGTGGACAAATGCTCCTTATTATATGTATGGAGTTAAAATATGGTCTGTTAATGGCTATACCTTCTATTCTAATGGCACATATGAGCAATACGTTCTTGATAAATCAACTTCCACATGGAGTACTAAAACATGGACGGGATTTACAAGCTTTAGCGGAGGAAATATTTGGACTGATGGTACAAACATTTATGCTTCTGACGGAATAGGCAAGCAGTATGTTCTTGTAAGATGATTATATTTTAATACTACAAAATTAAGAATTATTCGGATTGGAATTTGAAAATCTATCGGATTTGAAACAATGGTATATAGCCGCAAGGTGGCTGTCGTTTTTCAACAAATTGGCGCAATCATTAGTTTGGTTGCGCTTTCATTATGAAAGGAGCTGATTGCAATACACAATATTTTTACAAGATTATCTAATCGCATGGTTGGGGCGATGATGATTCACACTCAGCTTACAGAACTTTTCAATTTCATAGACCTCGAAACCGATGCAAAACGCCAGAAGAAACAATTGCACGAGGAATCAGACGGTTTGCTGAAATTGGAAAAGTACGCAGCGCAGCACCATCACATTCTTATAACATCAAACAATCCTCCGCAGGTTGACATACTTAATCTGGGTATGCTCAAAGAGCCAAACGATAAACTGTCTCCCGACAATAAAATCTATCTCATTCAGTACGCCATGAAAGAATGGATTGAATGGGAAAAGGAAAGCAAAATCATGTACGAGGACGCTTACCGCAACCTTGTGGATATGTCAGAGATAGCTACAGCGGAGTTTGTTCTGGAATATGTCAAGGACGTTGATAAGGAATTACGAAATGCAGAACTGCTTTACAGAGTTAGGGATGCTATTGATTGGGACTTGGCAACTATTTATGACAAACAGGCAAGAATGGAGAAGTAGTTATGTTTATTCAATACAATGAAAATCCGCGTGGCAACTATTATGCTGGCGATTGTGTTATAAGAGCTATTTCTGTTGTAACTGGCAAATCGTGGGACGAGATATATGCCGCACTTTGCGCTGAAGGATTTTATGTGGGAGACTGGGGTAACAATAATGGTGCATGGGACTGGTATCTCAGAAGTTTAGGATATAAAAGATATATCTGCTCTAACGATTGCCCTTATTGTTACTCAGTGGAGGATTTCGCAAGAGATCACCCGACGGGTTCATACATTCTCGCTTCTGGCAGTCACGCAATCGCGCTTGTTTCGGGCGACTGGTATGACGCTTGGGATAGCGGCTCTGTGCCTATAATATACTATTACACAAAGGAAGGTGACTAAATGGCTTTTGGAAATCAATTCTATGGTGCAATGAATCCCTATGCACAAATGGCGATGCAGCAATATCAACAAATGCCGCAGCAGCAATCTCAAAGCAACACTATAATTCATGTTCCTTCTGAAGAGGTAGCACGAAGATGGGACGTAGCACCTAATAGTTCTGTGACCTTTATAGATGATAGCAAACCATATTGCTACACAAAATCTATGGGAATGTCTATGCTTGAAGCTCCTGTTTTCAAGCGGTTCAGACTTGTGGAAGAGGCAGAATCAATTGCAATAAATAATAATCAGGAAGCTTCGGATCAAACTCAAACAACATCTCAAATTGATTTATCAGCCTATATGACAAAAGAGGAATTTGAATCTTATAGGAAAATTATAGAAGATATGCAGAAAATAGTAAAGGAGCTGAACGGCGATGGCTAATCCTCTTAACGCGGGACAATATCAACAAAATCAGATGTTTGATTTAAGTCAGTTATATCAGAGATTTGCTCCAAACTGGAGACAATATGTGGCAAATCTTCATTTGCCGCAGGCAATACAAACACCCGAAGAAGCTGTCAGGTTTTTAGCAAGCAATGGTCAAATACCGCCGCTTATTCAGAGGCAGGTATATTCTATGATAAATAGAAAATAAAAAATGGTATTAGGGCAAACGCCTTGATATATATTCAAATCCACAAACCGTTTACACATTAATGGATGTAAACGCTCACCCCAACAATTACGGGGAGAAAGGAGGGCTTTATGGCTCTTACAGAAGAAACAAATGGAATAGGCGCAACAATGCTGGTATCACCTACAGGCGGTGTACCCTACGGCGGAAACTATGGCGGCGGCGGACTTTTCGGCGGCGGCGATAGTTGGCTTGGAATCCTTTTTCTTATTGCTCTTTGCAACGGAGGATTTGGATTTGGTGGAGGCTTTGGCGGAGGCTTTGGCAATATGATGCTGGGCTATGACTTCCCGTGGCTTCTTAATGGTCAGAACGGAATTAACAACAATGTAAGTGAAGGATTTAGAGATGCACAACTTCACGACAGTATTACTTCTGTTCAAAACTCAATATCCGCTTTGGCTACACAACTTTGCCAGTGCTGTGGTGATATGAGATACGATATGAGTAATTCCATTAATTCTGTAAACAACAATCTTTGTAACGGATTTAACGGCGTAAACAATACCATTTTTGGCGCTCAGACTGCTCTTGCACAGCAAATGAACGCAAACGAAATTGCAAACCTTAACAGATCGTTTGCTGAACAGACAGCAAACGCACAAGGCTTTAATGGCGTACAGGCTGGACTTTCTGATGTTCGATATACAGTAGCAACAGAAAACTGCCAAGACCGCTACGAGGCTGCACAGAATACTCGTGACATAATTGATTCCAACACAAGAAACACTCAGGCTATTCTTGACAAGCTTTGTGCTCTTGAACTTGATGGCGTTAAGTCGCAACTGGCTCAGGCACAGCGCGAAAATGTTTCACTCCAAAATGCTGTTAATATGGCAACAATGCAGGCTTCACAGACAGCTCAGACTGCTCAGATTTTACAGGGACAAAATAATGAGATTGATGCCCTCGTGACACGCTTAAATAACTGCCCAATTCCCAGCACTCCCGTTTATGGAAAGCAAAATATATTCACCTGCGGCAATAATGGCTGTGGCTGCGGCTGCGGTTCATTTTAAGAGGTGATGCGATATGGCAGCAGAATATTTAGCTAATGCAGTTCAGGACGTTTCACTTAACGCTCCTATTATCTTTACGGCTTCTATTCCTTGCAATCGTGGTTATGTTTATCACGAAGATGAAACAGGAATTTTTATTCTCAGAGGTATCGTGAATAATCAGTGTGCAAAGTTTGCAACCTATCAAGTAACCTTCAATGGCAACGTGCAAATCCCCGAAGGCGGTACAGTGACACCAATTGCCGTGGCTATAACGGTCAATGGTGAGCCGCGCTTAACAAGTCGTGCTATATACACGCCCGCCGCTGCGGAGGAATATGGAAATCTGACAAGTACGGCAATCATAAAAGTTCCGCGTGGTTGCTGTTTCTCTCTTTCTGTAGAGGCAGTTCCAGCGTCGGCTGATCCTACTGTTACTCCCGCACCTGTAATTGAAGTACAGAACGCAAACTTTGTTATTAACCGTATTGCTTAAAAAAGGAGTGATAATTGTAATGGATAGAAAGCTTGAAACGCTGTATGACCTTTGTGAAATTGTTTCCAAAGAGCTTGAAACAGCAAACGAAAAAATCAAAACCGCTGGAGGCGAAGTCTCTGGCGGCGATATTGAATTTCTGGATCGTTTAACCCATATAATGAAAAGCCTGAAAACTACTATCGCAATGATGGAAAGTGAAATGTTTGAGGAGGGCAATTCAGGTTATTACTATGGCGGCAGATATTACTATGATGGCGATATGTCAATGGCGGGCGGACGCGGCTCATATGCTCGTGGTGGACGCGGCGGCTCATACGCTCGTGGCGGACGTGGCGGCAGGTCTAATGCTCGTGGTGGTTCATATGCTCGTGGAGGCAGAGGCTACAGCAGAGATGATGCCCGCGAGGATTTTATTGATGAAATCGAGGAACTTATGGAGAAAGCTCCCGACGAGAAAACAAGAATGAAGTTTGAGCGTATGCTTGAAGAAATGAAATAATTTTTATGGGCGGTGGCTTAATTGCTGCCGCCCTTTATTATAGAGGAGGTAGCAATATGAGAGAAGTGTTTCAAAAAATAGCTAAACTGATAGACGTAAAAAGTATAATCTCTCTATTGTTTGCGATATGTTTGTCTATCGGTTTTTTAAATGATCGTGTTGATGTCAAGGATTATCTTACTGTCTGCACGATGGCTTTTACTTTTTATTTTAGTTTTCAGCGTGATAAGAAAAACGACACAGACGAAAACAGAAAGGAGTGAGTATGTATGAACAGCCCATATCAAGGAAGATTTTATGTCTCACAAGGTTATTACCCCACGAAACATGATGGTTTGGATTTGGTCGGCGTTGACAGCAAAGAAATCCATGCTACACAAAAAGGTGTGGTTCATTATGCTGGCTGGGAAAATCCTTTAAATCATTCACAAGGTTTCGGATTATATGTTTGTATTAAAGGCGTTGATGGCTGGTTCTATTACTTCGGTCATCTAAGCAAAATTAATGTTGAGACAGGTCAATCTGTTAAAATTACAGATGTTATTGGAGTTGAGGGTTCAACAGGATATTCAACTGGTTCGCATTGTCATTATGAAGTACGCAAAGGTTTTTATAAA
The DNA here is from genome assembly GCA_045632345.1 of Eubacteriales bacterium. Classification (GTDB taxonomy): domain Bacteria; phylum Bacillota; class Clostridia; order Oscillospirales; family CAG-272; genus RGIG2000. The sequence continues at coordinate 21,524 of JAZQWM010000034.1, forward strand.
GGAGCTGTTGTTTTAAATGTATGCTCACTTTCAGGAATACCAAACAAAGAACGAGTTACATATGACGACGGCTACAGACCGTCAGTTTCAAAACCAGCGGAAAATTTCAAGGTCGGTGATCTTGTAAAAATAAAATCTGGCGCTAAGTATTATAATGATACTGCCATTCCCCTTTGGGTTCAAAATGATAAATGGTATATAGCCTCTATATCAGGAGACAGAGCTGTTCTTGGTCTTAATAAGAAAAAGGACAGAAATATTCAATCGCCTATAAAAACAAGTGATATAAAATATGCTGCATTAAATCTGAATAATACTGATGATGTGAAGGTATTGCAAAACACTCTTAATAACAAAGGCTATAAATGTGATGTCACTGGCAAGATTGATGAGAAATGTCAAGAAGCCATGTTTAATGCGCTTTGTGATATATATTCTATTTAAAGGAAGTGATGTCATGTCAATAGAAGATAAAGATTTTTATGATCTCAAATTACAAGTTAAATCGAACAACAGAGACATTAATGATTTAGCCAAAAGAATAAGTGACATAGAGCGCAAGTATGAGGGACTGTATGAGATAAGCAAGAACTTGTCTTTGATAGCTCAGTCGCTAAAGCATTTGGAAAATGATTTATCAGAGCTTAAAGATGCTCAAAAAAGTCTTACTGAAAGTCAGAGGTCGCTAACCAAAAAAGTTGCAGAATTAGAAAACGCTCCCGCACAGGAAACGCTTGCTAATTTAAAAAAAATAAAAATTGCTGCAATAACTGCTGTTGCAACGATGTTCGCTACGGGCATTGCGACTGCGATTATTATTGCTCTCTCAAAATAAAATTTAGGGTACGCAAATCTTATTTACAGATTTGTTGTACCCTATTTTTTTGTCTTTTGAACTGGGTTCGTTTTTTATAAAATTGTTTCATGTGAAACTTTTTTTGAATTTGAACTGAGTTCATTTTTAAAAATACCTATTGACTTTTATGTAAAGTGGTGATATAATGATGATGCAAACAATCAAACACTCAGACAGTGAAAGGAGAAAACAATGATTGTTATATCATTATTAAATCGAAAAGGTGGGGCTGGCAAAACCACCGCAAGCGTAAATCTTGCAGCTATATTTGCCAAAACAAAAAACAAAAAGGTGCTGCTTGTTGACTTTGATCCGCAGGCAAACGCAACAACTTATCTGGGAAGGTTTCTGACCAAAGACGAAAAAAGTGTCTATGATGTAATCTGTGAAAACATGGATATCAGAAATGCTATCATAGATACCGACATTGTGGGTTTAAAACTTTTGCCTTCTAATGTCAATCTGGATAAGGCTGACACAACAATTGCGACTCTGCCTGTAGCTAAAGAGTTTATCCTGCGTAATAGATTAAGTGCTGTTGCGAACGAGTTTGATTATGTTATTATTGACTGCCCACCAGCACGTAACAACTTGACAGCAAATGCTCTGACCGCAAGTAATTATGCTGTAATTCCTTGCGAAGCAACAGAGTATGGCATTGATAGTATTCTTGCCATGAATGAATTTGTGTCCAATATTCAGCAATATGTCAACCCCAATCTTAAAGTTGCGGGAATGTTGTTTACACGCAAAGAGAATACCGCAGCTCAGAATTTGTATCTTGACCAATTCAAACAAAGTTTGACAACTTATCATTTCTTCGGAACTGAAATCCGAAAAACGACTATTGTTGAAAAAAGCTTGTCAAGTCATCAGCCGTTAATTATCTATGCCCCTAATGAAAATGTCACAAAGGATTATCTTAGTGTCGCAGAAGAACTTGAAAATATTATTGATAGAGGTGAATAAATATGGCAAAGAAGTTAAACGTTTCGGGTGTTAATAATCGTCTGGCACAGGCTGGCGCTAAAATAGAAAAAGAACAAAAGGCTGTTGAACGTACTGAGATCATTCCTATTGACTCAATTGAATTTAATAGTGACAATGTTTTCAATATTGATGACTCAGATGAAGGCATTGCCGAGCTTGCTGAAAACATAAAAGGAAACGGCTTACTGCACAATATCGTGGTGGTTGAAAAAGAGCCGAATAAATATCTGTTGATTTCTGGTGAACGTAGAACAAGGGCAATGAAATATCTTGGCATGGATAAGATCAAAGCTACAATAAAAAAAGACCTTTCTGATTTAGAGGTTTTGAAAATGTTGTTCTTTGCCAATAGTGAAACCCGTGAATATTCAACAGAAGAAAAGGTTCAGATCATTGAAAGCTTTCTGGCTAAAATCAAAAAGTTTGAAAAGACAAATGAAAAAGAAGATGCAAGGAAATTTAAAGAGTATGTTGCCAAAGCCTTTAATGTTAGTGAACGTCAGGCGCTTAAACTTATTTCTATTACTTCTGAATTGATATTGCCTTTAAAAGAAATGCTGTACAATGACGTTATTGATATTAATACATCGGCTGCTTTGGCTCAGTTGCCCTCTGGCTATCAGGAATACGCTGTAGATATTATAAAGCCCAGTATAGATAAAAACAAAGAAGAACAGGACTATGCGATTGAACGTGCTTTGGATTTTGCTAAACGTGCAAAGAATATAATCTCCAAAACAAATTCTTCACTTGCAAAACAAAAGGCTTCAAATGTTTATTACAGTGGTCGTCTGGTTCAGGCAAAGGAAGAACTTGCGAAGATTGATAAGGAACTGGAAGCCTCTGACCTGAATGATGACCAAGTATCGGAGCTTACGATCCGCAAGCTTAACGCTGAAAAAGATGTCGCCAAGTATAATGCAACTTTGGCTCAGATTGACAAAGACGTTGACATTGAAACTCAAAAGCAGAACAGCGAAGTAAAAAAAGTTTACGATGTCACCTTCTGTTCTGTTGGTAAGGGACTTGATGACGTTCAGAAAGATAAGACTGGTGTGATCGCACAGTCAAAGATGATTGACAAGGAAATTCATAAGGCTGATAAGGCTATTGAAAAGCTGCTTGCTATGAAGCCCTCTGAAGAACTGAAAGAAATTCAAAACCTTTTGAGTAAGTTCAGAAATAAATATTGTGTTTGATATATTCTCTCCCGTCTAACGATGGGAGATTTTTCTATAAAGGCTTCTTATTGTCTGTCAATCTGTCCTTGATTGATAGAGTGATTTAATAAGTGATTTATAAGTGATTTAATAAGTGATTTCGGTTATCGCAAATGTAGGTATATTGCATAAATTTGGATTTAATTACGGACATTCATTTCTTTAATTACGGACTCTTGTTTTGCCTATTACGGACACTTGTTTCCTTAATTACGGACTTCTATTTCTTTAATTACGGACTTTCATTTCTTGCGTATGGTTTTCTAAAAAAACAACAATTCATCTTGTGAAATAGCATTAAATCCTCAATGTCGTCTGTTTAATAATCTTTAATTACGGACTTTCATTTCGGATATAATTATTGCATTTTTAATTACGGACATTTGTTCCCAGTTTTTGAAACTGATATTTTTAATTACGGACTTTCGTTTCTGTCTGCAAAAGCGTATTAATTACGGACTTTTATTTCTCATAATCAATTACGGATTTAGCTATTGACAAGTCCGTAATTAGATGCTATAATTATTAAGAGGTGATTTGTATGCGTGAATTGTTTGAAACGGCAATTGTCGAAAAAAGAAATGTATTGAACGAACTGCGGAGCAATAGTATGTCATTGCAGGAACTTCGCTTTTTTAGTATTTATTTGTCAAAAATAAATCCTTTCGATATCTCAACAAGAGTGGTTCGGTTTCCTTTAGATGATTTTAGGCGTATCATGGGGATAGGTAGTGATATGAATATTACTCATTTTAAATATACAGTCAGACATATCCTTCAGCAAATAGTTGAAGTTCCAAATGAAAACGGGGTGGGATATAAAGCCTTTCAGCTTTTTAAAGAGGCAGTTGTTGATAAGGATGATAATGATGAATGGTTTGTTGAGTTTGATGCTCACGATAAAGCGTTGCCTTTAATGTTTGAATTTAAAGATAAATACTTTACTTATGAACTATGGAACGCCTTGCGGTTAAAAAGCACAAACCAAATGCGTATGTATGAAATACTCAAACAATATGAAAAAATAGGTAAGCGAGAATTAGAAGTCACAGAACTTCGTGATCTTCTTGGCATAGATAGTAAAGATTATTCTGGACGCACAGGTTGGTCTGACTTTAAAAAGAAAGTTCTTGACAGTTGCCAGCAAGCATTAAAACAAACTACGGATATATACTATACTTATGAACGTGGCAAAGCTGGCAGGGGAGGAAAATGGCTTTCAGTTGTATTCAATATATTTAAAAATACAGAATATGTCAATCCACTTACACTTGATAATTTTATAAATATGCAGAATAAAACAGAGCTTTTGAATGTGCCAGTAGACGATAGCACTGAGATTTCGGGGCAGACTTCTTTTTTTGATTCGGACGCTGCTGAGTATAATTATAGTAATGAACGGTTAGGCTTTTTGGCGGGCGCTTGTAATAATGAATTTAATGAATCACAAATAGAACATATTTCAAAACTCATTGTCGGAAAAGAGTTGCCAGAACATCAAATGGGAATTGAATTTGCACGGTATGATTATTTGTCGGAGATATATTCAAAGCTAAATGTTTATGCCGAAAAAAATAAAATAACAGATCGCTATGCTTATTTTTGCAAAATAATTGAAAACGATGATAGATATTAAATTAAATTCGCAGATTTGAACCGAGTTCATTTCTGCGAATTTTTTGTCCTTGACATTTAAAGAGTTATGTGTTACAATGTTAAATGTCGGACACCTTCCGATGGGAAGGAGGTGTATCAAATGCGTTACATATTCTCATTTGTAGTGGCTGTCATGGCTCGCTTAGTCGGTGACTGTGTGGGCAAGTGGTTAGATAGACACTTTAAGTCCGACAAATAGCCCAAAAAATCCCCCAAGAGTTCGCGGCTCTTGGGGGATTGCTTTTGTGTGTATCAATGCACACATTCTCATTTGTGGTTATATATATTATAGCACATACTTTTTTATTTGTCAATAGCAAATCCAGAAAGTCGCAACTTTTCGGATTGCCATGCAACATAATTGGTTAGACAGCCATAAGAAGTCCGACAATCTTATAACACTTTATTATAGCATAGGGGGTTGTCAACTTTTGGCTTATTTGCCGACAAATAACCACAAAAAGAACCCCAAGAGATTGCAGTTCTTGGGGTTCAATTCGTGTATTTATGCACACAATGTCATTTGTGGTTATGTATATTATAGCATATCAATTACGATTTGTCAATAGTAAAAATCCAGAGAGCCGCAACCCTCTGGATTTCTTTATGCAAACATAGTTGGTTACTATCTTTGCAAATGGCTTGACAGTCACATAAGCCCGACAAACCTGTGACTATTTATATTATATCATTATTGTAGGAGATTGTCAAGTGATGTTAGAAACTAACTGGTTGTACAAATCTCGATTTTTGCGAATCCAGTCTAAATAACGATTAGTAATTTTTCTATGACAATTATCGCAAAGTATTATTAAATTGACATCATCATTGTTGCCGCCAAGCGTAATAGGTATTATGTGATGCAATTGCAAATTTTCTTTACAGCCACATTTACCACAACTTGACTCAGAAGTAATCATAATCTGGCGTATTATATTTTGCTCGTTTCTTATTTTTTGTTCTTTACGTTGTTTCTTGTGTGTTGTCTGAATATGAAACTCAGGAAAATATTCTGTAAGAATTTGCTGTATTCTTCTTGTACTCATTGGCTTGCCTTGATTTGATTTTAACCAACTATAATTATCATCAGTTTTTGCTAAATACCCAAGCTGTGCTGTGGATTTCATTTTGACAATTAGCTCTGTTAAAATCTTTTCATCTCTTTCTGAAAGTTCACCAAGTTTAATTAGTTTGTCAAGTCTTTCTCTAAAACCAATCCACTCGTCTACTGAAAAGTTTGCAATTTGTTTTCTTGTATTTGCATCATCATATTTATAACTCATTTATGTATTACCTCTCTATATCCAATATAATTTTGAAATTTGAACTCAGTTCATTTCTTCTAAAATCACTTATTCTTCATACCTTATTTGCCAGTCTGTAAGCCCGCAAGTCATATTATCCCTCTTAATTGACAAGGGGCTTACAGGGCATTTTAAAGCGTGTTATGTTGTGCTGCCAAACCCATTTTTACGTATTCCGTCCGTCTGATCGTCGTCAGTCTTAAAGAATTGCTGAATTATACCTTGACACATAGCTTCACCTTTGTTTACCTTAATTGTCTTGCCGTCAGGACTGTCATTGTAAAACTTGCACCAGATATGTCCGTCGTTATCAGAATAGAAATAATCGCTATCTATAATACCTATCGTATTAAACAACTGCATTTTATACTTAAAGCCCAGCCCAGACCTCGGATAAACAGCAAGAAATTTATCATCATCAAGTTCAACTTTTATTCCCGTAGGAATACGCTTCGATTGTCTTGGCAATATCTCAAAGCTAAACGGTGCAAATATATCATATCCAGCCGAACCTGTTGTGGCTCTTTGCGGCAGTTTAATATTCTTATAGACTTCATTCATTTCAGAATTGGATAAGAAATTATAGAAGTCATCATAAAATCTTTCAATGCTTATCTTGTGAAATTTATTCATAGTAGTTCCTCCTTACAGTGATTTCCACCAATGGTATGTTCCATTATCTTCTTTAACGACTGTGCCTTTGAAAATGCAGCACTCATAACCTTCATAGTTTGGTGACTTATCCTCAATTATAAAAGTATAATTTTCGGCAATATTGTCATAAAACTTAACTTCATCATGTGAACACTCTATTTGTTCATGTATTATATTAACATTGCCATAACGGGTGGAATCTTGCGGATCGGCAGATTCAGGCAATAAATTTGGATTGAACATTATAGCCATAATATATCCTTTCTAAAATACATATTTTAGGGTAGTCATGTTGTACAATTATGCATATTTCTTGAAGTGTTCGATTATTTTTATAAAGCCATAAATTTCGTCCCAGTTATAGGCGCGGAAAAAACGAGGTATTTTATCATCATCTGTCTGATTATAAGGTTTATCAAGGCAGATTGAGTAGTATGTTCTGTCTCCCACAAGATTGAATAGTCCATCATCAATTGCAATATCGGCGCGGATATATTGTTTTACAGGGCAAGAATAAAGTATTTTACGCATATTATCCTCACCTATAAATGGGAAAGTCCTATTAAGCCAGTTGCGCTTCTTTACTAAGTTTTCACATTCAGTCTTTGTAACAAATATAATCTTGTAACCCTCGCCCCAAAGCTTCTGAATTACTTGTTGACAACCATCAACAATTCTTATGCGTTGCCAAACACGTTTATCCAGAAAATATTTGTAGAAATTTTCACGGTATTCTGGCAGCACAAACTTTTCAATATGATATTCAGTAATATTTTCTGGGCGAAGATTATCACCTGAATCTTCGTTGTAAACATCAATAACTGTTTCATCAAGAGTATTCAGCACACCATCAATATCAATCATTATTGTTAAAGGCATTATCATCCTCCTCAAATGTTACGCTCCATTTTGTTTTCATTTCCTTTGGAACTCCGTTGTCTCTTCCACTTCTTTTGCCAGTCCATACAGCCCCCCCCGCCTTGCCTTCACAAATATATCCGCTTGCTTTTAAACTTGCGCCGTTTTCAGACTCTAAAATGTAAGTTATTATCTTTTTAAATCCCATTTCTTTTGCAATGCGTTTGCAAGCGCCATATAATTTTGAACAAGCATTATATGTCCCATCAGTACAAAGGCGATTAATTTCAAGAGTAAAGCCATTATCCAGATGGCGCGATACAGGTCTGCCGCATATTGCAACTCCACAAAGTCTGTCATCATCATAACAACAAATGCTAAATTTATGTCCCACAGTTGGTTTGTGATGACGATGGTATAGTTGAACAAATTCATTTGCAGTTTTTAGAGTACATGGTCTTATTTTTAGCAAATTTAATTCTCCTCCATATCTGCTTCACATTTTGCAAGAGCAATATTGCTTAGTTTATAGTATGTGATATAATCGTCAATGTTGCCGCCTTCTACACTATATGTCGCCAAAAGAATATCACCATCAGGGAGATTGATTATGTCTTTTATGCAGACATAAAAACATTCATCATTCTCTAAGACACTCTGATCTTCATATAGTCTTGCTTGCTCGTATGGTGTAAATAATCGCTTGTATTCCCACAGCCGAAAAACTGTGTTGGCAGGAAGAAATTTTAAATATTCGCCAAATGAATTGTATTGCATTGTATTACTCCTTTTCAATTCTAATTTTTGCTATCTTAATGAAAGTTTTCTTTTATGTGGTTAGGTATGCGCTCCACTGTTCTGCCATAGCTTCTGCGATACCCTCAAATGTTTTTGAGCGATTTCTTGCTCTGTCCTTTGTAAACATACCCCTATGCTTATCTCCATGTTTGTGAGAATACGATCCGCTTGGACACCATGTCGCTATTGGCTCGACTTCATTAGTCGGTTGCAACATTGGCAAACCTTTAAGCCACAAACAAGTCTTTTTAGTAAACGGATGTCCAAACTGATAGGGTTGAATTGTCTGTGTGTACTTTGGTAACTCAAACACCTTAGACGGAATGGGATTTTCAATTGCAATATGTTCACAGTCAGCTTCTAAAAATTTCATAAAGAACGCCTTCGCTTCTAACCCTTGTTGGTATCGTTCTTGATTAAGCTCGTGTCCCTTCCACAAATGTCTTGCACCTGCATTACTAAGATATGTGCAAGGCGGGTGCGCCACTATCAAATCCCACTTATCAACAGTATGAGTTACACCGTCCATCGTGGCGAACTCTCTCTCTCTCTCTCTAACAGCGGCAGAACGTCGCCTTTAATGTGCCACTCAGGATGCCTGCCACTCGGCTCAATGATGTCACAGCTATACGCTTCATGACCTAATCGCCTAAAGGCAGAACATACTCGCTGCGATTCCTCGCAAGCTACTAATACTTTAAGCATTTGATTACTCCTTATTTTTAGTTTGTTACTCTGCAAAGGCAAATAAAAGGCATATTTCAACCTTGATTTTCATACCACTTCTTCATATTTCTTATATATGTCATTAGTGCTTCTCCAACTTCTTTTTGCAAATATTTGTATGCCAAAGACGTTTTGTCAAAGTCAAAAGGAAATGTATATGGATTTATTCTCAGAGATACCGCTATGTCCTCACACCTAATCTCTGCTGGCATAAGAGTAAGAATATAATCTTTTTGGTCGTGATATACAAGAGATTGAACCTCTCGCAAATCGTATTTGATGTGTATGCCGTTAATGGTATCAGGCAAAGTTTCTTTGAGAATGTTTTCAATTGCTGTTATTGCTTTCATTTTTACTCCTTTTGTATATTTTGGCAATATCTTCAAGTATCTCATACATAGTTCTGAAAGTGCCATCATTATTTTTATAAGGCACATTTATTTTGTTTAAATACTGAGTAAATTCAGAGATTTCTTTCTTGTCAGGCTTTAGATCACTATTGCGGCATTTGCTGAAATCAAAAATATCGGATTTAAAATTAAGACAGTCTTTGTAATTGTACTGACATTTATTGTGACAATTATTGTCTGTAGATTTTTTGTAATTTAAACATTTCATTTATTTTACTGCTCCTCTAAACTCATGTTTGTATAAACATACCATTCTTTTGTTGATGTATCATATTCACTTATTATGAGTTTCATACCCTTGAGACATTCAATGTAATATATCTTGTTTAGATTTAGCATCTTTACCTCCGATAAAGGCATATTTTACTTTATATATTTATATAAATCAAAAGGGTTATCTGATTTCTTAGACAGTTTTCTTTTATCTTTATAGAGATAATACTCGGTTCGCATTTTATCTGACACTACATAATAGAAATGATCACCTTCAGATTTGTATGTAAGCCAAAGTAGATATTGCGGATCGTACTCAAACTCTGTGCAAACAGTTTTATCCATCACAGTAATCGTTTCTCCATTCATATTCATCAAAGTCTGGTTCTGGCATTTCAAGCTCAAAAAGTCCACAACATTGATTGCAATAAATGCGGTCATCTTCTGTTTTGTAAACCTCGTCGCCTACAGTAAGAGGCTCATTGCAATAAGTACAATGGCGTATGTGGTCTGTAAATCTAAAACATTGTGGGCAAAATAATCTCATATTATACCTCCTTTTTTATGTAAGCTCCGCAATGACACTCGCCAGCATTTTGACTCATGCGAAATTCTTTGCAAGGGCATTTGGCGTCGGGCGTTTTCTCAAGGCGGCAAGGACAGAACCCGTCATTCGCTTTGACTTCAGCCATTATAGATTTATAGGCTTCTTTATCTGGATTTTTAAAAATTTTCAGCATATTTTTACTCCTTTCTGGTTGTCACTTGCAAGCATTACACCAAGAACTTCATCATAATGTGACTGTTGATTTGGAATATACCTACCAAATTTTACAATGATATTAGTAAAATTTGCTTTTAAATATTTAATATGTTCTGATATTTCGTCTTTGGTATATCCAGTATATATCACCACATCATCTTGAGTGTGTTTTCTAAATTGTTTAATTAATCCGTATAAATCTATAAAGTCATCAAATGGTTCTAAGCCTTGGCAGCAAATTGCTTGCGTTATAGGATTATTAACATATAATTCTACAATACGATCAATACTTATTTGTATGTCAGGAGCATTTGCAAGTGCACTGTTTTGACAACACTGAATACCACAATCTTTTTCACATTTAAAACTACAATGTGGAAACCCTATAGTCATGCACGGCTTTTTATAATTTACAAAATCTTCGGTTATAATGTCTTTAACTATCATAGAACACCTCCTTTAGCTTTTGCCCTAAGTTGTCATAACAAGTTATCTCTACAAGGTTTAAGCCGTGGTCTTTGCAATATTTTCTTTTTAACTCGTCGTATTCTTTACGTTGTTTATAGCCTTCTTCGCCTCCCCAATATGGTACAGCTTTAAAATGTTGTTGACCTTGATACTCCAATAACATTTGTAGGCTATTATCGTCATTAAGGATAGCAAAGTCAAATCTTAGAGGATAACCTTTAGAAGATTTTAAATCATCAAATTGATATTGTTTTAAAAAACTAATTTTGTTTTCTGTCAAAAATTGCGTTATTACTATTTCTGATTTTGATTTAACACAACCGCAAGAAATTTGCCCTTGCATAAGGCAATGTTGAGAAACAACAACTTCCGCTCCACAATTCTCACATAAGCATAGCCAATTAGAACCGTTGTTTTTACTGTTGTCTCCTGTATATTTTATTACTTTCAAGAAACCAAATTTTTCGCCAGTCAAATCTCTTTTGGGACTTATTAACTGTGCTCTATTTAAACATCCACACGATTTTGTTCCGCCAGTTGTCAAACAATTCTTTTTTACATCAACTTCGTTGCCGCAATCGCATTTGCATCTCCATATAGCACCTTGACCTTTATTACTGCCTATATATTCTATAGCCGTTAATCTCCCAAAGCGTTGTCCAGTGATATCTACAGCTGTGTTTTTACCTCTACATTTCTTGCAGCCCTTGACTCTATTGGTTCTTAAAATATAATAAGTTTGAGTTGTGATTTCTTTACAGAAGGGGCATACACAATCCCAAAGTATTTCGCCATGATTATTAACTCTGGGATCGTGTATCCCTAAGATTTGCCAGCCGTTTATATTTTGACCTGTTAAATCAGCCTTCATATTAAGACCTCAAAGATAAATGTCATCGCCAACAGTATACCACTGTCTGTTTTTATATTCGTCTTTTCTGCCTTCGGAATATGATGCTGTAGGAACAAGATAACCCACAATCCTACTTACTTCATCTGATTTTGGTCTACCGCATATAGGGCAAGTATCACCGAAAAAAGTATGGGACTTCTCGCAGATTGACAGTTTAGGATTGTATGCAAAATATATTACTCCGCTTTTTGCGATATAATTTAGCATTTCCCAACTTTGTTCCTCAGTTAGCCTTGCACCGTCAAGTCCGATATGAAGAATCTGCCCACCGCCAGCTTTTTTATCAAGTATAGAAGCAAGTTTTATTCTTTCATTTATGCTGCATTTTGCCATAAGTGAAGTCCACTGATTGCTATAAATAAACTTGCCTTTATCTCCGTAAATGATATTGTCTTTCTTGCAGAGTTTAATATTTGCGGATTCAGCAGGTATTATCTCCAACGATACATTGTAACCAAAGTTTGACTCGTCCTGTAACTGATTTACGGTGTCCATTATTTTGCTTGCAAAGGCAATACCTTCATCGCTGTAAGATACATTACCTAATTCATCAGTATTTATCATGCCCATCTGTTCAATTGCTTCATACATGGCAGTCAAACCGTTTGTTGTTGTCTGCTTTTCAAGGTTAATAACACCGTATTTATAGTTTGGAAGCAATCCCTTTTCTATATTTCTGTGTATTATAAATCTTATTCTGTCAAGAGCCAACATATTCAGTTTAACTCTGTCTTTAAGTATCTTGATAAACTTCTCTTTGTCTCCATTAGATTCAAGAGCAATTCTCATAAGATTGATTGTGCTTACCTTTACAGAACCAATCTCGACAAGAGAACCACCTATACTCGACTGGAACTGTTTTTGCTTTGAAACATCATTGAGCATACGACAGCACGACGCAAGATTTGTAACACTATCTCCTACGTAGAAATTGCTATCATACCAATTGAGATTCTGTTTATTGCACCAATGAGCAAATTCTTCGTCAACAAACTTGCCGTTTTGAAATAAGAGAGAATAGGTATATACAGGAAAAGTGTGGAACACTTCTTTTCTTATATCTGCTTCAGTTTCCATGAAAACCTTTTGATGCTCGATAATATCCTCCACATGATCTATGACAAGCGTTCCGTCTGGAAACTCTCTATCACCAAATATTTCAGAAATATAGTTTCTGTCCATTATAATGAGGTTAGTATACGGACTTTGAACAATTCTGCCGTGTATTTGATTAACCTCAAAAATAAACTGTTGGAACATTTGCTTTCTATAATATTCAGGATCAACAAGATAATACCCTTCTTTTACGTCTTTGTTCCAAAAGTACCATGTGTATATGAAGAAGCTTGGCAACGCACACGCTCCAGCAGTCCTATTAGATACCCAAACGATAAATTCTCTTAAATGAGCCATAAAAGTGGTAAGGTGCTTTGGCGGCTCTGTGTTTGATTTTGGAAGAAAGTAAAGACCTCTTTCTGCAAGCCCTTTTAATTCATAGGCATAACAGTATGAGTAAAAAGAAGCAGACGGAGCGTCATGTGTGTATATCGCGCCCGACCATTCATCTTCAAGCCATTTGTTTGCAGTCTTTTTGCCATAAGCTTTTTTGATTTCATAATAAATTTTGTTAAGAGAAAGAAGCTTCGAGTGCGGCTTGCTCATCTCATCTAAAAGATTTCTTACGTCTTTAGTTCCTGTCGATATATTGGCGCTTTCATCTATCGTTGCTTGCGACACAGTTTCACTATCAACAAAGTTATCAATAAAACAAGTATAGTCAAGTTGCTCGTCTGAGAATCCATTTATGCGGGTTATTTCTTCACCATATTTATCTTTAAGCTTATTAACTTGCTTTTCAAAATCGTTGTCTAAATTAATATCAATTTTCATATCTTACCCCTCTCTCCGATTGTTTATCCACTGTATTGCCTCTACGAAATTCATAATTTGACCGTCCACATCTAATACAGGCATTAAGTCAAATCCCCTGTTTATAATCACACTTTTGTCTTTACATATCTCATACTTTACATTTTTTTGTTTTAATTTCATTTCAAGTATCTTGCACTTAGGACAATCTATCGTATATAATTTAACCATCTCTATCACCCCTGTTTTTTAAGCCATTTTAAAGCCCTTTTATATTCCATAACCTTATTGCCAACAATCAGCACAGGAAGATTATAGAAGCCAAACTCATGTGCGTCTGTCTGATTTTTAGCTTCATAAGGTATCTCTCTGTCGTCCAGTTGATGAACGATATTAAAACTCTCATATGAGCCGTCTAAATAAGCAACTATCATAATTACCCCTTATAATATTTAAAAAGCATATCTATAAATTCAACAATGTCATTACACTTCTCTTGTGTTGAATTATCGCAAACAAAGTCACAATAATCTTTTGCGCCATTAAAAGCTTGTTGATCGTGTTGCAGTCTCCGCATTATATCTTCGTCGTCATCACCACGCCTCGACATTCTTTCAGCAACTATCTCAGGCGAAACATCAAGGAAAATACTTAATACGGGTTTATCAGTAAATTTGCGGTAAACCTCCTTAAGTCCCACAATATCAGTTACATATAAATCGGCGCTTTGTAATTGTTTGCGAGTTGCAAAGTAGAAATGATCTGCAAATATATTTGATGCTATAATATTATCTTCACTTGCTATTAAGTCCGCTTGTTGTTGAGTTACAAATGTATGGGAACTCAAATCGGAATCATCGTTTTCACGAACTGGGCGCGTTGTGTATGATTTTAAAACTTCGTAGCCATATTTTTTGCTGACTTTATTTACAAGAGAGGTTTTGCCCGAACCTGAAACTCCCAGTATGCAAATTAAAGGTTTCATTTTATTTCACCTCCATTGTTATTAGTTCACCATATGGCAATTTCATAATCCAGTTGCACAACTCATGCCATTCTGATAGTTTATGAGATTTACGTGCGTGATACATATTTCTTAAAACCGCATAGTTCAATTGCACTGTTGCTTTCTGATTGTAGCTTTGTGGAAGTAACTGCATTATTGTGTACCATATTTCTTTTTGCACATTAGAATCGCCGCATGATAAATAACTATCCCTTAGTTCGTTTAGCGTATCTACAATAGGTCTGGCTATTTTCTCATAAGTATTTACAGTTTCCGCATATTTATATTTATCATTAATGATGTTTGTAATACACGTATGTGAAACGTTATACACTTCTGCAATTCTTCTTTTGCTTATCTTGCCTTCGTTCCACAGCGCTTTAATCTCATTTCTTCGTTCTTTTGAAAATTTGCCTTTATAAGTTGACAAACCTTTGGGTTGTAAATTTGTCCTTATAGCGTGTTCTTGATTTTCGCTGCTTGTATTCCATTCAAGATTATCGACAAAATTATTTTGCCTATTACCATCTTTATGGTTTACTTCTGGTTTGTTTTCAGGATTTTTAATAAAGGCTTCTGCCACAATATGACTAAGTGGAATTTGTTTACCTTTTATGGTGATAAAAATGTAGCCATCGTTATGTAAACTACCACCCAAAATTCTTTTGCCATGACGCACTCTGCCTTGATTGCTGACCTCGTAATCATTACAATAAGTTGTTGCTTTCCAAATTTCAGTTTCTTCATCAACTTCTGGACAGAATTGCTTAACTTCATTCTTATATCCAATTAATTGGTCAAAACTAAAATCGCTCATTTCAAAAGGCTTATGCAGTAATTTATGCATTTTACTACATGAATTTCTGACAGTGCCAACCTTGTACGTATCGTACTCAGCCCACCAGTAAAGAGGCGCGGTAATATCGCAGGTAACATTTATCATTCGCATAAACTTGCTATGATCTGAACCAGCCGACACTAATCTTTTCATAAGGTCATAGTCGTTGTTGCCGACAACAAATTCCTTTTGAAGTCCGTCATCACATGGATGACCAACAATATCATTTATTGTCATAAAAAGACTGTCTGATTTATCCCAACTATTCATAGGGTTTCTCATTCCACGTATCGCAGCTTGAAATCCTGAAATATCTTCATTTTCTATTTTTATCATTAATCAACACCCATTCTTTGCCATCTATTTTACGTCCTATATTCTTTATATAATTTGGATTGCCGCCAAATATCTGCTTCTTTTCTTCTTTATCTAAAGGTCTTGTCCATACGGGCTGAAGCTTATTAAGATCATTATATTTTCTTATGTTTGCTTCAACTTCCAGTCTGTATCTTATTGACCACATATATTTTGTTTCAACTGCTATCATTCATTCTGTTCCCTTTCTTAGTGTGTCCCCGCCCGAAGGCGGGGCGCGTTATTACCATGCCCCTATATAATTATTATTTATATCACGGAAATGGTTTAGTCCGTCTGGGTGACAACCATCAAAATAGTAAGCATTATTCATACTTCCATTTGTAAGCACCTGAACCGCTGCCTGATAATCTGCATCAGTATATGAACCTAAATTACCCACAACAGAAAATTGATTTGGAGCATATACCACATCAGATATGGATTGCCCATAATAATTTGACCTATTCAAAATTACAGAAGCAACGGCGACTTTGCCATCATAAGATGCAGAAGCCTCCTTATTAATTACTTGCGCCATAAGAATTGCATCGCTTTCTGAATATCCAAAGTTCTGTACTGGTTCAACATAGGTTTCTGTAATAGGTGGGATATATACTGGTTGGGTTTCAATAGCAACAGCAATCGTCTGGCTCGTTGCAATCGGAACTGTCGTCAAAACAATCTCCGCCGTAGTAGTTATCGTTGTCGTGCTTGTGGTCGTAGAGGATGTTGTTGAGTTGGAAGTAGTAGATGTCGTCGTAGTAGTTGTACACGTTGTCACCTCCGTTACGCTGCTGGATTTGCCTGTGTCCGTCTTATCGTGTGAGCAGCTTGCATAAGCGAATAAGACAGAGATTAATGTAATAATTGCTATTGCTCCCCCAAAGAGGAGACTTCGTACTTTTGATGAAAACTTCTTCATCGGTATCACCTTTTCCTTTCTTTGGTAAAATTGTTTTGTGGAATACGAGGGATATATCCCACTACATACTATTTGTAAAGGGTAAAATAATAGCCCTGTTACAACAAATACCACTACATTGTGTTGGCGGATGTAGAGTTAATTTCCTTCCATAATGGTGAGGACTCTCTTAATAGTGCCACACATTCTTTGACATTCTTGATAAGATAATCAACTTCCAAATCTGAAATATCATCGCCTATTGTTATTCTTATAGAGGCTCTTGCGGTATCATCATCTAATCCGATAGCCTTTAAAACATATGACGGTTCAATGCTTTGAGAGTTACAAGCACTACCTGTTGAACATTGTATACCGCGAGTATCAAGCTGAAGAACAAGACTTTCGCCCTCAATTCCTTCAAAGGCAATATTGATATTATTACAAACCCTATCTTTTAAACTGCCATTCAGATGAGATTTTGGAATTTCAAGAAGCGATTCAATAATCATGTCGCGTTTCTTTTGTGTAATTGCAGTTTTCTTTTCAATGTCCTGAGTTGCAATACTTATCGCCGTAGCTCCTGCCAATATGCCAAGTACGTTTTCTGTTGAAGCTCTCATACCGCGCTCCTGACCGCCGCCTTTAAGCAAAGGCTCAAGATATGTTTCTTTTTTTATATACATAAAGCCGCTGCCGCTCAGTCCGCCAAGTTTGCCAAAAGAACCGACTAAGCAAGAACAACCTAATTCATGTACATTGATTGGAATGTGACCTATCGCCTGAGTTGCATCTATGCAAAGACAAGTTTTCGCTTCTTTACATATCTCGGCAATTTCTTTTATAGGCTGAATTGTTCCTATCTCATTGTTTACCCAACCCACAACCACACTGAAAGCACCCCTTACACTTGTTACGATGTTGCGGAATTGTTTAAGCCCAATCCTGCCGTTGTCATCTATCGGTATAAAGTTGTTTTTAAGCGCATTGCGAATAATAGCTTTGTGTTCTATGGGTGTAGTCAATATATATTCTTTATCCTCATGACAAAACCAATTGATGCCTTCAGTTGCACCGCTTGTAAAATAGATTTCATCAGCGTCAGCACCTATCGCTTGTGCAACCTTTTCTCTTGCTTGCTCTATAAGTCTACGTGTTATTCGACCATTGCTATAAATCGCAGAAGGATTGCAAAGTCCACAGTCAACAAAATTTAATATTTGTTCTTTAACTTGCGGAAGTAAAGGTTTCATGGCTGCATAATCGACATATAAAGACATTGTACTCCCTACCTTTTTATTAATCTCGCCATTATTAATATGCTTATTATTATTAGACTGGCAGTAATCCATGTGGGAGATAATACCCATATCCATTTCCATTTGATAAGCTTTGTAAGTTTCATTATTATAAAGGCTAATTGTAATGCACCAATGAATCCTATACCACCACTATTGCTATGTGAATTATTATTGTCTGCCATAATTACTCCTTTCGTTCAGTATTTACCATCCATAATCATTCGATAAGACATATTTGCAAAGAATACAGCACGACATCTCCTACCTCCTATATCATCGCAAACTATTGCTGGCGTACAACACCAACAATCAAACTCTGTCAGTTTTGCGACATCATATGTTGTATACATCTTTAGTCCTCATTTCTTTTCATGTGCAAATCACTTCTCAAGAACATTTGCGCCTGCAACGTACTGCGGATCGTACCACTATTATTATCAATGACAAGCTCGTAGTTGTTGGGATATTCTTTGTTCATAAAGTTAATAAGCCACTGTATATGCTCATCTATTTCTTCATAGAAATAATTCATTAAGTCCTCCTTTGTTAATCATCAATATGTAGAAATACCTTTTTATACTTATTCATTCCATTCAACCTTGTCAAATTTATCTTCATATCGCCAACCATAATTATATGGGACAATGCAGTTTGCTATCATATCCTTACAGATAAGCATTAGTTCTTTTATCATGTCCTTTTTATCATCCAGTGATTGCAGATAATAAAGAGCATCACACCCGCTGCAACTTCCATATCCTGTATAAGTCATAAAGTATTCATATTCACTCGGCTGATATCTGTCAAAAGGTATTAAGTAAAGAAGCGTTCCTTGATAATCACCGTTGTCAATCTCAGTTATATTGTCAAGGTCAAGTTTTATATCATCTTCATCATCTCTGCCAAGAATGTATAAAAAGGTAAGGCGGCATATTTGTTTATAATTAAGTTCTCTGAAAAAATTTTCATAATGGGATTGAAAATATCCCTGCAACACCTTTTTGTTTCTATCCCAATGCTCTAAGCAGTATTTAATCATTGTTTCTCCTTTCTGCTAACATCTGCAAACCACCTTTAAAATCGCTTATTATTAAAATTTCGTCAAAGTCGCTCCAAATTTCGGCTGGATCAATAGCAACAACAGACTTAATAGAATCGCGTGTAAACACTACTTCATATTCGCTTACTGTTCTGACATTTGAAACTTCAAATTCATAAACCCTATATCCAATGCGGCGCATCTGAACAATATCAAGAACATCAAACCATGCGGTTAATTTATCGGGCGTATCTGTGGCAGAAAACCATTGTTTGCCGCCCTCTCTATAAAAGTCATTATCTGGCATTGGCATTTCACGGCACTTCCCTACTTGCAATTTTTCAAAAACATTACAGGGAGAGCCATCAAAATTACGCCATAAGCCATGCTCTTCTTTGGAATTTTCAACTCTGTATACTTTCATCAAGCTCAATCCTTTCTCTTACGCCTAATGCAGTGAGATTTATTGTGTTAAATGAATGTTTGCGATTTACATAGTATGGCAATCTATTATATTTGGCATAATGGTCAAGGGCTTCCTTAAACTTGCCCTTCTTGTCAATATCAAGCAATGCAACATCGCGTTTGCCCATGACGGCAATTCCTTCACTAAATGAAGAGCTATAGCCTCTTGAGCCTTTTTCGTTGTATAAAATTATATCGCCTACATTAATATCATTATTTAAAAAGTCTTTCATGATTTCTCCTGTTCAAAATTCACTTTCTGAAAATTCTATTTGTTTGTCAAGCATTTTATTGCATACATAAATACTCTGAAAATTAGGCGAATTTTTGGTTACGCCATCCTGAGTGAAAAATTTCATTCTGCCTTTCGGAATAAGAAACTCTACATCTTTGTCCTTAAACATTTCATATCTTTGTTTGCTATCAAAAATGCCATTCATATTCATAACCAAAGCAAAAGGAATATCCCATTCATATAAACGCTGGAAAATTTCGTTCTGTTTACTATATGGTGGATTACTTACTACACACTCCGTATCTGCGGGGGGGACAAGATAATCAAAGAAATTCTGACCTGTAAAAATGTGACCATTAACCACATTAAATTCTTTACTAAGAAGCTTCACAAAATTACTTTCCGCTGTATCAAAAGGACACCAAATCTTTTTGAATCCACGTTTTCTTATTATGGGCAAGATCATTTCTACTGCATTTTCTGGCGTGTAATATTCATCACCACCAATGCTTGTTTTTATCGCTTCTGAAAATCCTATATCTATCACCTACGCTATCCAGTCCACCTGCGGAAGTCCTTTGTAGCCCTTCTCCCAGACAAACCATGCATAGCAGACAGCAGAGGACTCTTTGCCAAATACACCATTTTTGCCACAATTCACGCGATTTACAAAAACATATATCTTCTTAGGCGGATATTTTTTAAATAATTCATATCGTTTCTTGCTTTCAAGAAACTGTATCTTGAGGAACATCGCAACCTTAACACTATCCATTGAAATGTCAAGGGCGTGTTCTACAAACTCTTTTGCCATTGCATAAGGCGGATTTGTGATTATATCGGGCGAAAAGTTTAAGTCATCTTTGATAGTTGTAAGAAAATCTCTTACTTCTGTGCCAGTATAACCTCTGTCAACTATATCCATTGACTGTACCTTATGATCGTGGTCAACTAAAACATCAGCAATACTCCCCCCCCCTACTGCGGGTTCAAGTATGTAATGGCTGAATTGTTCGCGTTTCAGTAATTCCTCTACAGCCTGCGGCGGTGTGCAATAGTAATCATCATTAGCTCTGTCGTCTTTTGAATGGCTGCTTGCCGCAAGTGTAGAGAATACAGAAGTTTTATTACCTATCCAATCTTTCATTGAACCTCCTGTGGCTCTTCTGGTATAGGAACAATAGGCTGTGTCTGCTCACCAAGAATAACTGTAGCCTTAGAACCGTTCCATTGCTCAATCTCTTTTGCCTTTATAAGTTCAGATGTAAGAGAATCGGCAAGCTTTTTATTTGCCTCTGCTTCGGCTTCGCCCTTAATTTTAATAGCGTCAGCTTCGCCTTGTGCCTTTATCTTTGCCGCATCAGCATCAGCCTGCGCCTGAGTGCGCTTGACCTCCGCCGCTTTTTCAGCTTCAATTTCAGCTACTTTCTTTTCATTTTCAGCCTTTTCAATCGCAAGCTGATTTTGTTCTGCAACAGTCTTACGCTCTTGTTTCGCCTTAACTTCGGCATCTATCGCAGCTTCAAGCTCGCCAAAATCATAGTTGGCAAGTGAAAGCGAAGTAATTGTAATGCCGCGTGAACCAAATCTTTCACGTAGACCGTCGGCGGCTTGCTGCATTATAGCGGCACGATTTGTACGAACATCTTCAATATCATAAGTCGCAACAATACCCTTTACAACATCAAACACTTCTTCCTGCGGCATAAGAGTTGCAATATAATTCTCGCCGTAGTTCTCATAAACATATGCCGCCTTGTCGCCATTAAGGGAATAGGTCATTTTAAGAGTCATATTGATAAGCTCTTTGCCTGAAAGCTCACCCTGAATGGTGGGATATTCAACTGTCTGCTGCTGAATTGACATATCGATCATGTGTTCTGCAAATGGTATTTTAAAATACCAGCCTGAACTATATGTGCGACCTGTAACTTGTGACATATTTGTTTTTACACCAATTGAGCCTATTGGAACTCTTGCTATTGAGCCGCCAATTAAAAGAATCGCCGCAACGCCAGCAATTGCTGTAGCAACAATTCTGCCACCGCGTATGTCGCCATCTTTATCTGTAAAAAATCCCATTATTATTCCTCCATTATAAAATTTGAACTCAGTTCATTTTTTAAAATTATGTCTCCCAATGCCAATAAGGGCTGTATTTATTGGCGTAATTTTTTATTTCTTCAATAAACTTATCTTCTTCCCAATAAAACGGATCGCCGCACTCGCTTAGAAAGTTAAACATTAGCTGTCCGAACCGCCACTGCCCGAAAGACTTTTTATGAATGTTTTTTAGTTTATCATAAAATTCATCAAGTCTTTTTACGTCCCTCATTGACAATAATCTCCTTTGCCATCTTCTGAGCCTGTTCCTCAAAAGCGATCTCCTTTGCTCTCTTTCGGAGAAGATAACGCTCGCGTCTTGCCTTCTTGCGCTCAACGTGCCAAGCTTCTTCTGCCTCACGTTCATCTACAGTATCAAATACTTTGCCACAATAAGTACAAGTGCGAGACTTCTTATCGGCAAGCGCATTAGATTTAACTGCTTTGTTGAACTCTCTATCAAAGTTGCCGCCGAGAACTGAATTTGCAAGAGCTTCTAAACAGCCCTGACGTTCCGAGTAATCTGTTTTATCACAAGTCGCTGCGCCGTGTATAGTATCACCATAGCTATTTGCTGTGATAAATGTTGTCATTGTAGGTATAAGTTTATTACAGGTCTTGTCAATTCTCGTACCTTCCTTTACATTAAACGTAAATTCTCTTGCCACTTTCTTTTCCACCTTTCTATATTTGTCTGACACTTTTTGTAAATATTCATAATCGCTTAAACCTCTCGTGCTTCTACAAACCCCAATTCCTGTCGGTAAGGCTTCTATGTGAGAACCATTTTCAAACAAAATAACCATAGAATTATTTGCGTATGAAAGTCCGCGCTCGTCCCAAAAGCAATATAAATCCTTTAATCTATAGGCAACTTTATCGGGGAACATGAGTTCATAAACTTCAATGACCTCGCTTATTTTGCCAATCTGTTCGGACATATAATCATTCCAACCACCTGAGTAATTATTAATTCCCGAACCATCAAGTATTTTTACTTTATCTCCAACTTTAAATTTAGCCACTTCGCACCTCGTTTCTCAGGCTGATAGTATCTCATAATCAATAAGATACCAATAGCCCGATTTATTTTTTTCAACTGATTTTGCGTATACTATATTCATTTCTTTTAGCGGATCGCGGTCAAACACTTTTGCCCTTACTGTAAGTCTTGCCGCCTTGCCTGAACCTATTGACCTTGTAAACACGGCATAACCCCACGGTTCTTCACCAGCTTTTTTTAGCGGGATTACCTTTTCAATTAAAAGCTTACGCCTGTCCTCTTCTTTGTTTGTAGTTAAGTCAACGTAACCAAGATAATCTCTTTGCGCTTCCATTTTGAGTTTGTCATTCAAATCCTGCAAACCCATATGTAAAACGCTATCCCAGATTTCTTGCAGCATTGATTTGCTATCGAATACTTTGTAGGATTTCAGGGTGTTGCCGTGTTTGCCTATATTTGAGGAATACTTTTTTGCAATATCACCCCACCAAGCTTTATCAATATCTTCGCTTTTAATAGAGGAAACTTCGCCGTTCTTAAAATAATCAAATAGTTCAATCATCTTAGTAAGTTCGCGCATATTGCCATATTCGCTGAAATAGCCTATCTTAACAAGTATGAATAATTGACGAATATTTATACTGGTATTTTTAGCATCGTACAGAATGTCAAGGAAATTATAATATCCCTTTTGGCTCATTTCATAAAGCTCGTCACCGACTGCATTATTCATATACTTCACAGTTGCTATGCCCTTAGAAATTGTATTGCTTTCTCTGTGCGGCATATACCTACCAGCGGATTGACCAAAGCGCGGTGGAGTAATAATGATCTTATATTCTTTGGCAAGCTCTGTACCGCTAATAATATCATCTTCATTTGCAGCGTTATTGAGATAAGCTGTTATATATTCAAGAGGATAATAATAACGATAATAAGCACAATAGTAACCAAGCATACAGTAAGCTATTGAATGATTTAATCCAAACATATATGCCGATGCGTCCTCAATAACTTTAAGATATTCCCTTGCTTCGTTTTCAGCAATCTCACGAGGCTTATCAGACTTATTGCAATAGCCGTCAAGAATTTTAGACATCCATTTTTCAAGAATATCCATTTTCTTTTTTGCAATACCGCGTCGCACTGTGTCAGCTTCACTTCCCGTAAGCCCACATATTTGTTGAAGAAAAGCAATGATTGATTCCTGATAGACAAGATAGCCATAATCCTTTTCAAGCAGTTTATCAATAAGTTCTGAAGGATTTTTGTGAACCTTGCGTTGCATAAGGTCGTTTCGGTAAGAAGCTCCTGACGGTCGTATGCTTGCCGTTACAAGAGACATATCAAATATAGATCGCGGTTTGAATTGCCTTAATGATTTAGAGGCAAATTCACTCTCCATCTGGAATATTGTTGCAGGATTTCTTGACATATCAGCCCATACTGCTTCGTCGTTCCAGTTTATTTCATGCGCCTTTGGATAATCAGCGCCTATTAGTTTACAAGTGTCAGCAATTACACCAAGCGTTTTAAGAATAAGAAAATCATATTTCACAAGTCCTACATCGTGGCACTCGTCCATATCAATCATCAGACAATTTTCATTATCCTTATCAAATGTTCCGAAATTATCAGCAAGTGTAATGGGACTTATTATCATTCCTGCTGGATGTACTGATTGAGAAATCTTTGTGCCGACGAGTCCATCAAAATAATAGAATACTTCAGGATATTTTTTCTTCGCCTTTTCAGGATCGTTCTCATATTCCTTTTTGATTTGCTTTGTTTTAATCAAATCATAAGGATTATCGCCTGTGTGTTCTTTAAGCCAAAGTTTGCTGAGTGCGTTACATATGCCGTCTATTGCAGCTTTATCAGCCAGCGTTCCATACGAAGGTACACGAGCTGTTTTTTCAGTTCCAAATCTATTTATAATATATTCAAATATGCGCGGTCTGTCCTCGGCAATAACATCAATATCAATATCGCCAAGTTCCTGCCTGTCCTCATTCGCAAATCGGGAGAATACCGTACCCCAGATTACAGGATCAACGTCTGTGACATTTGTAAGATAGGCTATTGTTGAACCACACACAGAGCCTCGACCAACACCTATTACAATGCCTTCCTCTTTTGCCCAAGTTATAAATTCGGACATAGAAAGCATAAAGCCGCACATATCAAGCTTTTTAAAAACACGCAATTCTTCATTGATTGCCGCCGTATAAAAGTTTGCTTTATCGGCAGGAATAATATTGTTGCTAAGTTTCGCTTCAAAATTATTATTAACACAATCTACGAATCGCTTATTATCTTCTTCAATAGTCCCATAAAGTATCGGATATTTTGGTTTTGTATCAAGCGTAAAATCTTCAATACTATCTGCGAGTCTGTTTGTTTCTGCAATAGCTTCTAAGAAAATTTCGTCGGAAAAAACTCCTTGTTCACGAAACGCAGCAACAAGTTCATCATAGGATTTATAGGACAGATCAAAGGCATCTTCAGTGCCGTAGCTCTTGCCCTTATAGATCAGAAGCATCTTGCGGCACTCGCCTTTGTATTTATTTAAACTGTGCGTATCTGTTGCTGCAATAAGCTTTTTGCCATATTGCTGCGCCAGATAGTACAGGTAAGTATTATATTCTTTTTGCTCTATACAATTATGATATTGTATTTCGTAATAGTCATAAGCCTTTGCAAGCTTTTGATATAACGGACTTTGTTTGTCAAACTTATTCAGCGGCGAAGCCAGACACGCACTGATTTTAATTACATTGTCTGAAAGAGCAAAAAACTCATCAAAAGTAACTCGGTTTACATAATAGAAATGATCGCTGCGAGTTGACCGCGATATAAGGGCGTTAATCTCTTTAACACCTTCATAGTTTCGCGCCAGCAAAACGGTGTGGTAATTATCTCTCACTTTGTTTTCAAGCGATTCAGTAAGATAACATTCAACACCATGAATATATTTAATGCCCTTGCTATCACAATACATTTTCTTTTTAACCCAGCCAGAAGGTTTGCCGTGTTCTGTGAACGCCGTTGCCTTATGCCCAAGACTTACTTCATAGTCAATGTATTCTTTGTAATTGGTGCAACTATCAAGAAGGCTGTAGTCAGTATGTTTGTGGTAACAGAAGTAATACTCAGGCACTATTATTCACCTCTCCAAAAACTTCTTGTTCTTCATATTGTTTTTGCTTCACTTGATCTAACGCAATACTTTTAGGCGGATTTTGAGCTATACACTCGCCATTATCCCACTTAAATATACGGTTTAACTCTGCTTCTGGATTTGATGGTGAAAAAAATCTACGCGAGGGATAATCAAATGCGAGTCTAATATTAGTCCCATTCTTACCCAAAAATCTATCTTTTGACACCTTGAGGGTAACACCCGTTTCATCTCTTTCCAAAGCAAGAACACGCCCTGCAAGATTAGCAGTATTGGAGCTGCCCATAAGATCGTCCATGCTCAATCCTTCATTCGTTTTGCGGCTATGGCAGCAAAGAACAACAGCGCAATTATAAGTAATGGCAAATTTTACGCATTTCCTCGTTATTTCTGTCTGTCTCATAAGGTCACTTTCGCAACCTTTACAAGAAATGCAGGTTAGATTGTCAAGAATTACGAGACTGACACCTTGCCTGCGCACACATAATTCTGCGGTTTTAAGTATATCATCTATATCAATACTTTCTCCATCACGATAGATATAAAGCTGATTGCGATAATAGTCCATTATTTTTTTACGAGCATTTGGAGTTACTTTATAGTAAGTGCTTCCTTCTTTGCTAACATAAGAATTTATATTTCTGCGCCCAGCCAGCGAATACATAATCCAGTTTGCCGTAAGATTATTGGCAAGTTCTTGTGAGTAAAGAAAAACCGACTTGCCGTCATCGACCGCATTGCTGATTAGTGCATTTGTCAATGACGTTTTGCCCGATGCTGCCTTTGCAAACAGAACTGTCAAACTGCCATTAAATATTTTCATTAGCGTTTGATCTACTTCTTTTAATCCAAAGTTTACTCCGTCGAGTTCAGATATATCAAAGTCTTTTGTGTCAGAGAAGTCTATAACTGTTGGAATAGGCTTGTTAATGGCTTCATTGATGCACTTTAAAACCTTTTCAGCACCATAATAGTACAAAACCTCATTAACATCAGAAATAGCAATTTTTGTGCCATCGGGTTTAGTATATGATGTGGGGAGCTGCACTGCTCTTGTACGCCAGTTACCAAGTCTTGCCACAACTTCCTTAGAGAATTTGCGCCCAGCTTCATCATTATCTCCCGCTACGACAATAGTATCAAACTGTTCAAGGAAGTCCCATTGTTCATCAATGAACCTCGTATTGCCGCATCCAAAAGGGATTGATACTGTATTCTTATATCCAGCCTGTATTGCAGCAAGAGCATCGCAATTGCCGCAAACACTTATCTTACCTTTGCTTCTTACTAAAATCATTCCGCTATCAACAGAAACGCAATAGACTGTACCTTGATATTTAGTTTTGTTAGGTGTAACACCTTGCCAAGAAACATGATCTTTACCAAATAGTATAGATGCTTTATACCATTCACCGTGAGAGTTATGCCTTTTACATATATTTGAGGAATATCCGCAAGTATGTGCAATAGCTTGCATAAAGGTCACATTTTCATATTCTTTACTTGAATACTCAAACATATTTCTGTTTAGAACATGGTTGCCGTCCCAATGCACCATCTCGTTTAAGATAAACCTTCTCTGCGCTATTGTTGCTAACCCTATCCACTCTTGAGGAAGCATTTTGCTTTTTATCCAATCGGGCGTTGTAAAGCCAATATATTTATAACCGACTTTTGAAACTTGATTTATGTTTGTAAAATACTCTATACCCAATTCGTCTAATATCTTCTTCATTCTGTTATATTTACGATCTTTTTTTACCGAAAAGCGACAATGCCTTGTTGTTTTTCGTACATCAATAGTGCAATCAGCGCTTACAGCAAGATATAAAGCAATTTGATTATTGGTTAAGGGTATACCTTCTCCTTCAACCAGAGTGGAAATGGGAATACTACCAACGGTTTTAGGCATCTCGCACATTTTACATTTGTAAAAGTGATTACTATATCCCCACTTATAAACCATATTGTGATTCGGAGTTGTTTCAATGTGATAATTGCCACCACTCTCGACGCTCCACATATCGCCATTATACGGTTTAGAAATATAAGCATTGGGCGTAACAAAACTTCCGCTTCCATTATCATTTATTTGTAAAACTTTTTCGCCATTATACCGATCAAGTCTTACCCAACCATTAGGAGTAAGAATTTCTGTATCGCCTTTAAAACACTCTCCTTCTGTAATAAGCAATGGAAATTCGGGGTTAGCAAGATTTTGTAAGAACAAAACATTTTCATGGTCTGTGTCTTTTTGCACCCATGTCTTTATTTCTCCCTTTGTTTTGTCAACTCTACGAGCTGGGCGAAGTTTTACAGTTTTTATGACATCATTACTATCATAAAATGGAAACTCAATATTGCCCTTGCCGTCACAAGAAAGCCCTGCATAGTCTACTATTTCTTTGCTTATGCCACGCTTTGCCAAGTATTCATACACAGGCGTTTTATCAGCGTTTGTCAAAGAGGGATAGCGATAATTCTTGTTTGATTTCAACCCCACTTCTGGCATAGGAATGTCCATGTCAGCAAGTTCAAACACTTTAGAAACTGCCTCATTAAATGTTAAATGTTGCCCCTCTATGAAAGCATCAACGATATCAACATTCTTGTTGCAACCAAAGCAATGATATTTATACGTTTTGGGATTGAAGATGAAAGATGGCGTTTTTTCGTGATGAAAAGGGCAACAGCCTTTTTTGTTGTGCTCGTCGTAATTCTCGACCTCCAAAATCTCGGCAATTAAATCTGCCGTTCTATCCCCTATTTTTGCTTTTGCTTCGTTAATTCTGCTATTATCAATAACCACATTTTCACCCCCTAAAAGCACAATCCATTCCACAAAGATTTGAGCAGTACCAAGAATCGACATTACAATCCCAGTCAGTATGTTGCAATATTTTATTCACACTACGTTCAAACCATATCACACTACATTGCAGTTGTGTGGGCGCAAAAAGCTCTACCTCTAATTTAGGTATGCGAAACATATTAAAAACTAACTTATATGGATATTCGCCATACTTGCCCTTGACACATTCGGCATACAAATACAATTGCCTAAAATATTCTTCGCGCTCTTTTTTGCTTTTAAAGGCGGCATGGGACTTGTGATCGACTATGTATATCCCTTTCTCATCACGCATTATTAAATCTGCAAATCCTATAAAATCAATATCCCCAAATTTAGTTTCAAGCTTTTCTTCCACACCTACTACTTCGCCAGCAAAATCGTCATACTCCTCAAAATATCGCAATGTCTTATCATAGAATGACTTTGCTACATTTGCATATGGGAACTGCTTTGTGACATTTGCCTGATATTCACGCTCATATACATCTGCAAGTTCAAAAGCCAGTAGTTCGCCTTTCAAACGACGTTCCAAAATGCTATGTGCAAATTTACCGTGTTGTGCAAAGGCGTTTTCTTCTTCGGGCTGATCTTGAACATACTTCAAATAGAAAGCATAAGGGCATTGTTCAAACAGTTTAACAGAACTAAAGCTCCATTTTTTCTTTCTTAAATCCATCAGAATGGCAGATCATCAGTTGTTGTCTCTTCGGCGGGAGCGGAAGCTGCTGGCTGTGTGTTTGTTTGACTGCTGCCATTATCATTCTTACCACCGCAGAACTCTACGTTGTCAACATATACCTCTGTTGTATAATGTGTTACGTCGTCATGGTTTTTATCTTTGTAAGAGTCTGTTCTAAGATTGCCCTCTACACAAATCATTTTGCCCTTATTAAAGTATTTTGACAGAAATTCAGCAGTTTGTCTCCACGCAACGCAAGTAATAAAATCAGCTTGTCTTTCGCCTGTTTCTTTATTGGCAAACTTTCTGTCAACCGCCACTGTAAATCTGCATGAGGAAATACCACTTTGAGTTTGCTTTAATTCAGGATCGGCGGTAAGGCGACCTGTGAGAATTACTTTATTCATAATCTTCTAATCCTTTCTCAACTTCATTTTTTAATATTTGTATTATTTTGTTTAATTCGTCGGCTGTCACTGAAACTTCTGTGCCGCCTCTAATTATTATATTGCCATCTTCATCTTGGTTCGCATCGCAATTTTCTAAAATGGTAATAACACTTGGAAAACCCTCTGCGATGTCATATGTAAGCCATAAGTCTTTCATTATCAACACCTCTTTTCTTACTTTGATTTTTTATCAGGCTGGAAATCCTTAATGTCAAGCTTATCAAGTGCTTCTAACATTTTGGCACGTATCTCCTCGTTTTTGATAGAGGCTGGATTACTGCTTCCAAAGTTTTCTTTGCACCAATTAGCAAGCTTGATTTTGTCAAAACCTTTAGCAACAAGCTCCTTGAACTTAGCAATAACCTCATTACTTTCAAGCTTGTCAATAACCTTCTGGTCTTTTGCGGACTCAGACATTTCTTCCTTGTGCCAAAGCGATAATCCTAGCCCTGTCGCAATTGCGATATTCTTTGTGCCGCATCTCTTGATTGCCTTATTTACTTGATCTGCCGTGACGTTTTCAGGACTTACAGGCTTGTTTTTAAAATCAAGAACAGGAAGAGTTTCTTCAACCTCAATGCCTTCGCTTGGGATAACAAGCTTTGTTCTGACTGTGCAGCCGCCATGTTCGGGAGTAAAAAGCATACTGTCTTTTACAAGATGACTTGCATATTTTTCAGTGCCGTCCGCGTTCTTTTCGACAAGAGCTGTGACTATTTTCTCCGTTTCATACATTACTGGCTGAACGTCTGCGTCGGGATATTTGAGTTTCAACTGCTCAATAGCTCTCGACCACGGCAGATAAGACATTCCGTTCTTGGTAAAAAGATACGGGCTCACATCTACAGCCGACATGGTTTCAAATACTGATTTCTTTGTTGGTGTTGGCATATAAAACCTCCTTTATATTAACTGACTTGTTTTATTGTTTGTCAGTTTTATTTTTAAACAATTGTTCTTCTGTTTCGTCTGTAACTTCTCGCATTTTTATGCCATATTTATTTTCTATGTGCCTTTTATAATCTTCGCTTGTTGTTATGATTTTGATATGTTTGCATTTTTGCCACGGAAATACTTCACTAACATCATAAGAGACTTTAGCATGTAGAAGCCCTTTGGTGTACCAATTATTAGCGCCACATATAGGACAAAATCTAAAAATTTCAATTTCGTCCAAGTTAATTGCAAAATCGCATCTCCTGCATTTGAACCTTCTGTATCCAAGAGAACAATCATCTTCCCAGCCATAAAATTTTGAACATTTTTCTTTAAGAAAATCACGTTCCTTTTGAAGATTATCAATATTTTCTTTATATATATTCATTATAAAATTTGCTCCTTTAATTGGGGATTATTCTTTGCATTGAGTTTCATTACAAGAACCTTGTGTATTTCATCACGCTTTTTATATCTTGATATAATGCCTTTAAAAGTTTCTCTCAATTGAATGTAGACTTCACTATCAAATGAGTTTGACTTTTCAATAGTTAAATCATTAAAATGTGCGCCAATACCCAATTCCTTAAATAGTGCTAATTGTGTCAGTTCATATAAATTTCTTGCGCCCGATATAAAGTTGGTTTGCTTAATATTTTGTAATATAGCCATGTCATAGTTGTTTATTTTTTTTGAATAATATTCCATAGGATAAAGCGGGAATAATTCTCTATGTATTTGTATAATTCTTTTTTGTGAAATAGGTCTTTTACCTTTTACCCATCGAAACACCATAGATGCTGATATTCCTATTTTGTCTGCAAATTCTGATTTTGTCATATTTTCAATATTAAGAATATATTCTAAACCTATCATAAGTAAGCTCCTTGTTCAAAATTTTTATTAGAAATACATCCACTTGACATTTTGATTATTTTGTGCTAAAATATAATTGTACAAACAACTGTACAATAAAATGTGCAAAAGGAGTGGTTATATGTTAGCGGTTAATTATTCAACAATCAGAAATAATTTAAAAGACTATTGTGATAAGGCTACAGATGAAGCCGAAACTGTTATTGTCACCCGCAAGAACGAAAAGAATATTGTCTTAATGAGCCTTGAGCAGTACAATAATATAATGAAAGCGGCACGTAATGCCGAGTATCTTGCCAAAATCGACAGAGCCTTTGAGCAACTGGAATCTCATCAGGGAAAGCGACATGATTTGATTGAGGACACCGACGATGAATAAGCTTTGGTCAGATATAGCTTGGGACGAATATCTCTACTGGCAACAAACTGATAAAAAGGTTGTCAAGAAAATCAATGAACTAATAAAAGATATTGAGCGCAATGGGCTTTCGCAAGGCATCGGACACCCAGAGCCGTTAAGATATCGCAAGGGGTGGAGTCGCCACATTGATCGCAAAAATCGCATAGTCTATAATATTGTTGACAACAATTTATGGATTGCTTCTGTCAAAGGGCATTATGAAGATTAGTTCTGTGTTGTGTCCTTATCAATCTTAATATTTTCTTAGCCTCGGCAAGCGTATGAATCTTGCGTGGATCACCACAGCCATTATTGTTATCAGCAATTATTTTGATAAGCTTCTGACGGTCGCAACCTTCTGAAATCTTAATCTTGCACATCGCAATAATTTCTTCAACCAGCGCTGTTGCTGTAAGAACATAGTCATTTGGATTGTAAGGCTTTTCAAACTTAACAATTAAAGGCTTGCGGCTTGCGAGATAATCACACTCATGTACAAACATTTCAATATCCGTTTGTGGCTTTGGCATTATCTCCTTCTTTGTTCTGTAGTCTTGGTTGAACTCACCCATATGCGACCTCACACAGTCAGATATAGTCTTGGCAAACTCGCGCTCATTTTCATCAGCCCATTCAAGAATATGATCGGCGGCAACTACTGGGTGATTTGCTATACTATACTGTTGTTCTGTGTCACCGTGTTTAAAAGAATCGTGAAGAATACCTGCGGCAATAATCATATCGCGCTCAAGAGCCGTAAACCTTTGCTTGTTATATTCAAGGCTCAAAAGTTCCTTTGCAAAATATACAAGCGCCTTTGTGTGTCTTATAAGCCCCCCTTCGCCCAAACTGTACTCAGGGTGATATTTGCCCGTAGAGGACGCGGGAACTGTATAGAAATAATCAGGCGTTCTTAAAATACATTTCTCTGTAAAACTTCGGATATCCTTATCTTGTATAAGGGAAAGTTCTTCAGCGAATACTGCAACTTTGTCATACATTTTATCACACTTCCTTATCTGTTTCCCACTACATCGCTGTTGTAATGATATAAAAATAATTTGTATTGGGATTATGTACTTATTATATCACACTACATTGCGTTTGTCAAGAGGAAAATAAAAATTTTTTAGTGTTTTTTATTAAGCCATGAACAAACGCAGTTATAACATATGTCATTTAGCGGAATTTCCTTTTCATTTCCGAGCAATGCTATAAGTTTGCCGCACTCAGTTGCGCCTGCATTATATCCAAACAAATGCAAGACACATACATCGCTGTTCTGAATAATTATTTTCATCATATCGGCAAGACACATCTTGCCGAGCCATTGTCTGTTAGTCATTGTCACACCTCCAATTTACATACTTGACATTTACTATATTATATGTTATAATATATATGAAAAGAGAACACCGATGGTAAAAGCGGTTATCCCTTAAAGTGAAATGCTCAAAAGAGTAGTCGCCTTAGTGGAGTTTGGCGGCTACTTCTTGCTGTTGGAGAGTTTTATAATCTCAATGACTACGATCAACAGTGTTAATACAGCCATTATATCCATAGCAACACCTCCCTTCGGAGATGTAGATAACCGCCTTACCGTTTTTCTCTGGTGTTCTCGGTTATCTATTATATCACGACATAATAATTTTGTCAACCTTGTTCAGAGTTTTCGTCATCTTCCGCTATATCTATAGCATTGTAACAACTTAGTCCGCCAACTATGCCACACAATATTGCCAGCGGCAATCTTATCTCAGAGGCAGATTCAAAGTAGTTGCGCCCGATTGTTGATATCAAAGACTCTAATACAAGAAATGAGCCTGCAAGCAATTGCGCTTTGTTATTGATCTTAACATTTTTCATTTT
The DNA here is from genome assembly GCA_045632345.1 of Eubacteriales bacterium. Lineage (GTDB taxonomy): Bacteria > Bacillota > Clostridia > Oscillospirales > CAG-272 > RGIG2000. The sequence goes on from JAZQWM010000034.1 coordinate 55,714, forward strand.
GACCATTCTCCTTTTTACACTTGACATTTTAAAAATTAAGTGTTATAATATTAATGTAAAGAGAACACTGCGAAAGCGGTTTCCTCTATGGCAATTACAAAGTATAATCGTCAGTTTGCGGGAACTGGCGATTATTTCTTTCTTACGAGTTCAATCAAGCCCATAATTGAAACAACTAACGCAAGAAGCGCAATTAGTTCAGATATAGTCATATTGACCTCACCTCATCTCTGAGGAAAGATTAACCGCCAACGCTATTTGTAGTGTTCTCTAACAGGTATTATACCATAATTAAGCTCTATTGTCAAGAAAGTGTTGACATTCAAATTATTTAATGTTATAATGTTTATGAAAAGAGAACACTGCGAAAGCGGTTGCCTCATAAGAGTATTATTTAAGAAATAACTGTCCTATTGGCAAGAAGGGCGGTTATTTCTTTTTGTCTTTTGTAGCCAAATCTAAGCCTTCTTGTCAATATAGATCCTGTGATTCCAACGCTTATGGGCAATTTCTTCTGTAGCGCCACAAGTTAAAGCTGGACAATCGCTGCACATAATAAAATGCATGATTTTATTACAAGGTTCTTTTGTTTCGGGATTTACATTATATTCGTCAGTGTGATGATAGGGCTTGCCACCACAAAAAGGACATGGTTTTAGTTCTTTCGGATCGCGCCATTTGGGATTCACAAAGTTGGGCGGCACAGGATAAGCGCTGAACTCCTGATACTCACCGTCATCATAAAACTTGATTACCAATTGTTCAAGTTCTATTCCGTCTACTTCAAAAGAATCAATGTATAGAACACCGCCTTCGGCATCTGTGTCAGCATGAGTTTCATACTCAATTCCAATTTCGTCAAAAAACTTTTGAAATTTTTCAAGGTCTGTCATATTTATCTCCTTCAAAACTGCACATACCTATACATATAGGAGTTGCGTAAGACTCTACTCCAAAGCGTTTTGTGCAAACGTACCGCGTTTCCTTCCAATCTATGCGGTGATCTTTGCCTAAATCATCAGAAACACTCAAATCTTCTTTGCTGAGATAATCAGAATATCTACTGGCGATATAGTCAAGCATTTCATCAACCGTGTCAAAGGTTTTCATTTCTGCCATTGCGTCGGCAAGGAGTCCCCTGTGTGGTCTGTACTTAATTCTTCCACCTCTTTTCAAAATAGCATCGCCTTTAGCAAAAATGTTTTCAATAGTTTTTTCATAAGTGTTCATTGTCATCCTCCATGATTTCTTTTTTCAGGCGATCAATTGTCTCTTGACTAAATCCTTCAAAAAACTTATGTTCATTTTCGCAGCCCTCGCAAGTATCTTTGCAACACTCGCCGCACCAAACACCATTAGCGTTCCAGCCCATTCCATCTTTATGGACTCCACTCTTATTGTGAACCTTTATATCAAAGGGACTATGCAATACTAAACGTGCATTGTCGGCATTTGGTATTTTATTGTTCATATCTTCTCACATCTTCTTCAAGTTTTTTCTTGTACTCCATGTCTTGTTCTGACATGGGGTATTTTGCTTCATAAGCCCGCATGAGCCGTAGTAGGTTTTTATTCATCATTTGCGGCGAAACAAAATATGCATCAGGATCGTCCTCTCCCAAATATGAACAAAAATAATATTCTTCTTCACATTCAACTGGCTTATCATTACGCAAACTCTGAGTCTGCCTTTTTCTGATTATTGCTGAATGTTTTTTGCACATCGGACATAATTCACTCATTGTAAAACCTCTTTCTTAAAAACAGGAACACCGCCATATCTTCCTTCAAGATAAGCTTTGTCAATTACTTTATCAAATCGCACATTAAAATCGTCAAGAGAGTGGACGCTGCTTTCTCCTTGAGCATTTTTGTCAACAAACCATATTTCATCGCGCCGCAACAAATCAAAATTTAAAAGCATGGTTTCATGAGTGGTGACAATCAACTGAAGATTTCGTTTGCTTGCACGATTTAAAAACTTCAATACAAAGTGATATGTTAAAAGTGGATGCAAGCTTCTGCCGCTGTCAAGATTATCAATAATATATGTACTATCATCAGTTTCATTTGAAAGCAACACTGGAAGCAAGCCTATCAATTGAATTGTTCCAGAGGACTCATGACTTAATGGAAATATCATTTCTTCCCCATGTTGAAATAATATGTCCTCAGATAATGTTACGTCTGTTATATATTCTGTAATTCCCGTGTCAAAAGAACGAAGTAGATTACAGATTTTATCATGTTTTGAATTGTCAAACATATAATTAAAATTCAAATCTTGCTTTTCAGATGGCAGAATTTTCAATTTGCTATTAAGCCATTCAAATACATAATAAAGAGGAAGAGCTTCAGGACAATCATTATAAAATTGTTTTTTGTTTGTATTCATTACAGTAATCAATAATGCGGAACTATCTTCTGATATGTCATCAGAATACATTTTTAGTTTACTATTAATGATCCTGCTGGATATTTCTGTCTTGCCGTTCTTAATATCTCTTGTAAATAATTCGTGTTCACTTTGATTAAGAACCTCGACCAACCATTCTGATATAAACTCCTTTTTGGACAAAATTACTTCAAACCCGTATGAATAACAGCGATCTTCTATGCTAAATTGAATTTCAAAGTAACTTGGTTTTAATTCATTTTCGGGATTAGTCCTACAGAACATCATAGAAGAGCTTTGAGGTAAGCCCGAAATTACAGTTTGCTTGATAAAGGACAATGCTTCTATCAAATTTGTTTTACCCGATGCATTTGCTCCATAAATCGCTGAAAATTTGAGAACTTTTATATTTTTTGTTTCAAACAGATGGTCATTTTTAAGCCGTGTTTTGCCAGCAATTGTAGAAAATTCGTGTGATAATTTTTCTCTTTCTGAAAAAGAAAGAAAATTTTTAACATTTAATCTGATAAGCATTTTACCACCTCACACATCTCGTTTTTTCTATTGGCACATCTTGGTCAATCCAGTAGGCTTCGCCAAATTTGTTATGATGATCGGGAAGTTTATAGGCTGGTGCGCCCTCAACTTCATATATAACTTTTCTACCTGTTTTTATTGCCCAAGCCATAGCGCCCATAAGAGTATCAAAACCTCGGACTGGTTTGCAAATAAAGCCCGTATCACGATAATGCTTGGCTTTCTTTTCTGTTGTTACATGATAGAGTGTCATTTTTGTTTCACCACCCTTTAAGTTACTTTAATCGCCCTGATTTTATCATCTTGATATATTACATCCATTCTTGCGCCGCAGCAACTACATATTGCCGAAGTCACCATTTTTATTTCGCCCTCAATCAATGCGGAATATGACACATCGGCAGTTTTGTGACACAAAGAACACCGCTTCCATTTAATGCCGTGAAAAACATAACCCCATGTCTCCCAGCAACCATGCTTTACTGGCTCTGCGATCGTTGAATCTTCATTAATTAAGTCAATAGCAACAGTCAAGGCATTAATTTGTTTTTCTGAAAGATTTGTGTTGCAGCATTGAATTTCAGTCAATACTTCTTTTGTTTCTTCAAGTGTCATTTTGCTCATCGTCCTTTACTTCTGCCCCACATTCAATACAGAAATTGCCGCTATACTCTTTACTGATAAATCCCAAATGTATATGCTGATGGCAATGAGTGCATATAAATACATCTGTGTACCCTCTGCAATCAGGTTCAAGTGGTGTCATTCTGCAAGTTGCTTTTGGCTGTACGTCTGCGGCTTTAAGCTCTTTTAGCTCTGTGAGCCATGCCGCAAGGTGTCTATTATGTTCAGCGCACTCCGATAGCTCATCACGATATTGTCTTATTGCAGAGCCAACAAGTTGATTTCCAATACTTATCGCTTTAGCTTCTTGTTCTTCTGCTAATTCAATAGCATGATTTATAGTTTCATCTATTGTCATTTTCCTCCTCCTCAATCTTTTGTCTGTACGATTCACATTCTCCAATTTCCGATAAAAATATTCTGTCATTATAGCAGCATCCATCTTTGTAGTACTCACACGAATCGTAATCACAGTACACAGTCATTTTTAGCCCTCCTCATTTTCAGAAATATACCTTGTTTCGTTACAATAAGGACACTTCATATATACGTCATAAGGCAAGCAAGGCGGTGTGAAGTTGACTTCTTTACGTTCAGCAGCCCATACAGTTCCGCACTTACACTTAAAAATAAATTCTCCAGTAATAGTCTTATCAGAACCGACAGCTAATATTTTCATTTACTTTTCCTCCTAACTTCAATTGTCCGCTTTAACAATAATAGCCTTATGCCAATACTCATCATAAACACTTTTTTGTACTTCCAAAAAGTGCTCAAATTCTTCGTCTGTCATCTTATTAGTACCCTCAACTGTTTCCGACAAGTAATCGGCTAAATCTTCTTCAAAGTCTGTGCGACTGCTGTACACTATTCCCTCTTTCCACGGACACTCACAATCAAGCACCTCTCCTACCTCGCAATGTACAATTGAGCAATATGTCCAGTAAAATTCATCATTAACGGCATCATAGCTTGTCATAACCACAATAGGCAGTTCAGGATTTTCAGCAATCGCCTTTCTCAGCTCGGTACTGTCTTTTACTATATCAAACTTATACATCTTATCACCTCTCATGAAAATTATTCTTTTATTATGTGGGTGAGGATTTGCACCTCACATAATATACTTTCACTTCAGCTATTTGCAACCTATATTGTGGTTGCCTCACTGTCGCCACAGGAAATTGTATACCTTCCCATCATCAGTGTCTACCTATTCCACCACCACATAAAACAAGACTTTGATCATCTTTAGAGCCAGACATCAGTGCCGCTATAATATATCCTTTACCTCCACCAATAAAACAGCCTATCAAAAACATTATTTACTCCTTATTTTAGTCTCATGCCGCAATGAGGGCAAAACTCATATTCCTCACCGATTGCAACGTCATCATCATTTATTTTACGGATAACCTCGCCATAAAAGAAGTCGCAATTATTTTTCTTGTTGTATATCTTACGAGCTTCTTCCGCACTATCAGCTTCAATCTCTTGATAGTCCTGATAAGTTATCTCAGGACACTCCATAAGTCCGCCGACAGCTAATGCGACCAAATATTTAGCCATAGTTTTAACCTCCACAATTTTATAACACTTCTATATCATGATATAAAAAGTGCATTTTATCAGTGTGTTTATTAGTGTGCCAATGTCCACAATACCAAGCCTGATAATCAAGTTTATCTTCAATTGTATCAAGCCATTCCTCTGTGCTGTTATCAACTGTTGACTGGTCAATCATGGAAAGAAAGCACTCTGTCGGAATGTATTTTGCTGGGCAAGTGTGGGAGAAAATAACGTCCACTTTTTTCTGCGAAATTTGTTTTTCAACATAAGCCTTTATTTCAGGCGATGGCTGTTCGTCAGCCCACCAACACAGACCACGTTTCAGGCGGTAGAACTTATCAACGCTGTATGCGCCGCCGATAACCAAACATTTCTTGCCTGCGAGCTCAAATATATCTCCGTCTACTGGGAAAAGAATGTTTGGGAAATCCTGTTCATAAAGCACACGCCCGCCATGCCATTCCTTTTCTTTATATGAAGCAATGTTCTGTGGGCGATTTTCATGATTGCCATGAATACAAAAGAATGTCATACCGATTCTGCTCATGGCTCTTTTTGTGCCTAAGTCTCTGAGCGTTCCCAAATAATTAACGCCCACATCCCCCAAAAGGACTATCACATCAGCGGTTGTCGGATCATAGTAATCAATAAAATCATATATAGGCTCAAGTGAACCATGAATATCGCCTGTAATATATACCATTTATTTTCTCCTGTTCTTTAATTCTTCTCTTATCATTTCTTTGTCATAACCACGATTGCGTAAACGGTTATATGCAAGCTCTGATCTTGTTTTTTTGTAATCTTCAAGCAAACAATCAATACACCATTGCTGCCGACCATCTGGAAGCTGTTTGCCGCAAGTCTGACAAACATTTTTGACGGGTTCATATTTTATTCTTGTTGCGGATTTTCTGCAATTTAGCGAACAATACTTTGCGTTGTGTGCTTTTGCCTCGAAGTCTTTGCCACAGGCAACACATATTTTGGTATAAAGAATCATAATTAATCTCCTTGCAAACAAGAATTTACCACCATAAGGACGGATAAATTATTCCCAAAATCATATAAGCATTTGCAACTCGGCGTAATGCTTCTTCTGCTTTTTCATTATCATCTGAATCATAGTTCGATAAAACATATTCAAGATCAGAAATAATTTCAAGAATGGCTTCACGCTCGGTTTTTTCTTCGCCATTAATCTGAAATTTATGAAATGACAAATCAATAAATCCATCAGCGTGTTTCATATACATTTTCAGCCATATATAAATATGCTCGGTCATAAACCAATTTAAGTTCCAACTACATCTTTCATCGAATCCGCCATACTTTTTGCGTTGTTTCTTCCATTTCTTTTCGCGCTTATCACCTTTCATTTTATAAAAGAGATTTTCAATGCAGGAATTTTTATATCCTATTTTGTCAAAGTATTGATTTTTATATTCCATTTTACCTATATTAACTCCTCGCCAATACAATTGAAAGGAGGTTCAACTTTGTCATTATCATTTACTTTTGCACCACATTTGGTACAGAATTTCTCCATATAAGCTAACTCACCACAATTACTGCAATAACTCCGAAGTCCTACATTTATGGTTTTATGAGCATAAGTTACAGGCTGAACTTCGGCTATTCGCATTGTGCTTAGTATCAAAGCCGCCCGTGACCATGCATGAGCTGCACCACGGTAAAAATCACTATTGGTACTTTCAGCAAGTTTAGTATTTCTTTCAGCGACTTGTCTGAACTTTTGTATTGCCTTTGATCTGCTGATGTATAAATCCATATTAACTCCAATCACATACCAAAATTTCAATATTTGTGTCGGCAAAAACGTCCTGAATAATTTGCTGGACATCGTTCCATTTCAGTTTGTCAAGTCCACAGCCAATTTTGGGCATTGCAATTTTGACAGAGGACTCATAAAGCCAATCGTCATTTGCCATATCCTGAAGAGCTTGTTTCAAAGTTTCAAGTGTAGGTTTGTGCCAATACTTTTCTTTTGTGACAAGATTAAATGCTCCATGTGGAGTCGGAAAAAGTGTGTGAATACAATAACCCTTGCCGTCCCACATTGATCCGCCCATAAAAGCAGCAATTCCCTTCAGTTCGTTTCTCACACCAAGTTCCGCAAACTTTTTGGCAATTCCTGCACCAAGAGCAAAATCCGATGACACACAATGGCACAGAAAATAATCTTTAGGTACAGTAAATAAATCACGATGTTCAATTGTCAATGTCATTTGTCTCACCTTGTATTAATTTATCAATTTGAATAGAAGGCATATTGCTTACAATGAGTTTTGCCTCTATAAAAGTATCGCCTCTTGTATTCTCATGTGTTGGTTTCCATTCATCCTGCCACGCCTTAATTGCCCATTCTGTCAGTATTTTTTCAACATCAGATTTTAATAAGTATTCATTCATCGTCAACACCCAATGCCTTAAAAAATTCTTCTTCTGTCATAGCGACAGCTTCATATTTTGGGGCGGGCTTTTTGCCTTTGTATTTGGCATCAAGCTCCTTTAAGGTCGGTGCGATAAAAGTTCTCATTTCATTCAGTATGGCACAAATTTTTTGAGCGTCAGCGCAGCTCATAGGCAAAGCATCGCGCTCATCTTCATCATTATGACCATCAACTGTAACAACTACATTGCCATATATAGGCTGCCCCGCAAGTGCGGTCGCAACAGAATTAAAAGTGCAATTATCCTGAAAAAGAAATTCTTCATTGCAGAATAACATACACATCTTATCGGCAGCGCCAAAAACTCCACAACGTTCATACCAACCGTCAACCAGTTCGTTTATCGTATGATAGTCTTTATACTTTTTTACTTCAATGGTATCTTCGGGGGTTATAAGAATAACATAGTTCATAAACACTCTCCTTAAAATACAATATATTGCATATTACAGGCAGAATCCACTTATAAAACACAACGTATTAGTCATTGGGAAACATATCAATATAAATTTCATTGCCGCTTTCATCTGATTTGCCGTTTGTTTTGCCAACAGAACCACGTTCAACCTCAACAACATAACCAGTTGATTCTTCGCCTATAAAAGTTTGCCCCTGACTCTGAAATAATTCTCCATAAGCCCATTCATGGGTTACTTTGTTTATGCCTCGGAACTTCATTATCATTACCTCTTTTGCTAATTAAGCTGCGAAGAAAATCGCTGACAGTTGAATAACCAAGCTCACGCGCCCGATTGTTAAATTCGGCATATTCTTTGTCATTCACTCTAACCCTTACAAAACGATACCTTATGGCGGGATTTTTTTTTAAAGTCTTGCATTTATTTCTCCTCCGTATTAATATCAAATTGTTTTATATCCCCTTGATGTAATATTGAACTTTGCTGAAGAAGCATTAATGCCGCTGCTTCAAAAGAGCAATGATTAATTGTAGCCATTTGCATTATTATGGCTGCACCTGCACAAGTCATTTCAGCGTCCAACAATTCATTATTACCCGCTGCATGGAAGCGCACCGCCCCACCATCAACAGTTATGTTCAGCATCTTCTTTTACCTTTTCCTTTATTTTATTGGGCATATAATCAGAACATTGCTCCCGATCCATACAAAACCCAGTATTATTGCCTTTAAGACAATGAAATCCTAAAATACACCAATAACATTTTTCGGCTTCTTCTTTTGCCTGTTTTTTATATCGTATGCTTTGCTGAAAATTAATCGTGCCGCAAACAGAATTAATAACAATAGCAGATATCATAAAATATTTATTGCCGCAATCTGTACATAGACTTATTGAGGCAAACAATACAGCAGCACAGGATATAATACCTAAGATGAAATCTGTCCTTGATATTCTTTTATAAAAGTCACTCATTACAGGCTCTCCGCAAGCTTTGTGAGTTCTTCCAAACTCATAGATTTTAAATCCTCATTCTTCTTCTGCTCAATGATATCAAGCACCATTTGTTTCTTTGCGGCATTAGCTTTTGATTGTTCATTGGCAAGTTTTTCTGCCTTTTTAGTTTCTACGATGTGTTTGATTATCTCTTGCTTAAATTCAATTTCGTCGCGCTGCTTTGTATTTGTGGCAAGCAGAGATTTTTTGGGGAGCTTTTCAAGCTCGGATTCAAGCTCAGACCAAAGCGAATCAAGATATTCAAGAGATAAATCCCACAGTTCCTCAACAGATACAAGACCTTTGAAACAAAACCTTGTTTTTTCGCGTGTTGCTTTTTCAAAAATATTCATAATTACTCTCCTTCAAAAATAATCCTGCTGTTTATATATTCTGAGTCCTGCGAGAAAATTGGAATATCCAAATCAATCTCCCAACCTTCGTCTTTCTTGATGCAACAAGAACCGCGTTTTTTATATACAGGCAAATCATTCCAGTTCACGCCCTTTTCAGTAAACATCTTATCCTGTAAATCTTTTGTGTTTATGCCGTGCAATTCTTTTTGTGAATATAAGGATTGTGCAAGCGCCTGAATTGAATTGCGTGTTGCGTCTTGTTGTCGCCAGAGTAGACAGTTATTAACTTCAGCAAGCGGAACATTAAAACAGCGAGCATCAAAAAACGCGCCTATATTTCTTTTGTTATTAAGAAGTTCACATTTTGCAGTAAATTTGTTGCCCGCTTTTTCAAACATTTCTGCTGCAATATTGTCTATCATCCTATTAAAAGCATATGTAGCCATTGAAGCTGCAACCGATACCATTTTCTGCACACTATAGCCAAACCAACAATCAGTGTCAAGCTTCTGGTAGTCACAGAGAACAAGCGAAATTTCGTCAGATTGAGTATAGCCAAGCACACAGCCTTGTACATTCTCACAAAGGAGCTTCATAGTCTGCTGCATTGCCGTCATAAAATCTTCATCAAAAGGTTTGTCAAATCCTCTTGTAAAAGTGTGAAATGCTTTGCCATCAAGCCGCATTATTACAGGGGTACGGCGCATAAGATGTATTTTCGAGACAGCCTCGTAGCCTTTCATTCTGTCGCCCAGAGATGTTTTATCCATTATATTATTCTCCATTCTTCAAAAGGTATTTATTGCTTACAACTTTCATGCTTAATTCAGCGCCAATATTAGCACTAAAGATTGGCTCGGTTGGGCGGATAACAATACCCTCTTTCTTGCCGCCATTAGGATATTCACCGTCGGCACGTTCAAGCAGAGCCTCTACAGTCGGATATCTTGCAGGCAGGTCAGTGCCAACTTCTTCTATGGGAACATTTGTAAGTCCAATCTCAGCGCATATTTCAAGCATCCTATTAAGGCTGACACGCTTGCCGTTCTCCATAATTGTGAAAACATACCATTCAGGAGATTTAAGTCTCAGGCGGTTCTGCTGTATGCCCGCGCCGCAAAACTCTCCTTGAATCGTCAGCGTACCTAAGTTCTCTTTTTCTTTAAAGGCTTTTATCTTATTCTTGTAATCGCGTTGATTTACAAGGTTATAGAAACTACTACTGCCATCATCTTTGAACTCATAATTATGTCCAGTGACATGAACGCCGTCCTCATCTACACTTACAGAATGAGAGCTGCCGTCCATTTTTGTGCTGATATAATATTCAAGCCCTGCAAATTCGTTAATAAGTTCTGGTGCAGCCTGCACCCTTGTTTCATCGGTATGAGGAACAGTATGTGGAAGTGTACCTATCACAGTACCGCCTGTAGTAACGCGCTCCTCTATCTCCCACTTGCGAACATTAAGTATTTCAGAAACGTCCGTGCCAAGTTCTATATCCGCAGGAATTTCAGGGAATTGGCTTATGGGCAGAAGTAATCCTTGTGAAACTTGACCGCGGAATTTTTGTGTTTTCAGACGGAAACCCTCGCCCATGATATCAGTTTTCTTATAACTGGAATTTCTCAGAAACTCAAACTCAGGACGTATGGGAAGAAAACTGTCTATTTCAAAATATACAGCCAGATCGCCCACATTAAAATGTCCCTTATTAACAACACATTGCCAACCAAGAACATATGCCAGTTCTATTCTGTCAGCTCCCTCGATAGGCTCTATCTTATATATGCGTTGTATGCTTGCTAATTTTCTACTCATACTATTTACTCCTTTTTGATTTGCGAACCTCTGTCCACCTATCGGTAGTCCGCACGGTGTCGCCGATATCTTTATAGCAGTTCTCCTCTGCTTCTTGCGCGCCACTCCCCCTTGTGTACCTCTGTCCTTCTCCCTGTAGTACACCCGTCGCCCCACTGGATATTTTCTTTGATTAGAGTTCCGTTCTCTTTCTTGCGGGGGGCGATCCCCAAAATTGTTAATATTAAAAATTAACCCTTAAAGTTCTTTCGGTCTTGCCCTTTACTTTAACAACAATTGAATTGCGCTTAGTAGAGCTGAATCCAATTCCGCTTAGTTGATCTTCCGCGGCTGCAACTGCAAGCTTGCCACCCAGAGCCTCCATGACGTGTTTATGCTTACCCAGTTCGTTATTAAGAAACTCATTGTAAAATCCGTTTGGTGTATCAGGATTAACACAATCTTTAAGCATAAAGAAATAATGCTTGTTACCGATGCCATTCTGCTTATCCCAATAGTTAGGCGAATACATTATTATTGATACAGGCACAAACTGATTGGTATTAAGTCCCCAGACTTCGCGTGTGGAAACGCGATTGTTCTCAGGGAGTGCGCCCTTTATTATAAACTCACCATTTTTCAGAGTAACTTTTGCGACAATAAGTTTTTCGCCCTGCTTTAAAACGCCCGTATATGCAAAAGAATAAATCTGTCCATCAAACTCGACCTCGGCTGTAAAGCCGCCCCTGAGAGTTCCCCAATACTGGTTGACAAAAAGATTATATTCGCCATCGGGCATTTTATTGCGGTCTGACCATGTTATGTTTTCAACCGCGATATTATCTATGGCTCTCCTATCTTCATTAGGGCGCTGAATATCAACATCAAGCGTTCCATTAGATGTTGAGTCGTGCTTATGAGCAAAGTAAATATGACCACCGCGAGGAGTTGTACAATGAGCATCAAGGTCTACATTGTCTGTTCCGCTTTCATTCCATTGGATTGAAAAGCGCAAATCGCCCGTAACATCACCGCCAGCCGCCTTTACACGTTCTTTCATGCTGTCTGCTACGTTTCCAGTGTAAGCCCAACAAAAATTGTTATTCCACTTAAACATGGTCTTGCTATCCTTGTCCTTTGGTGCAATAAGTGATACCATATTGCCCGAAAGTTTATTTTCAAACAGCACTTCAATTTCTTTTGCTGAAGGCAGAACGTTCTGAATGAAACTTTCAATGCTGATCTCTTCAACCTTGTTGAATTTTTTAGGATTAACGGCAATAGTCGCAGCCATTTCATCAAATACATCGCCGCCCACAATGCGCTTGGCGGAATCCTTATTGCAGAAAAGAATATTGTTTATTGTTATGTCATCAAGCTTGGCGTATCTTCTGTTAAGGGAATCCAGATATCCCATATCAGAGAGCGTTTTCTTCGCATCCTCAAGCATACGCTTTGTAAAGATTGCTTTTGGGCGCTTGTAATTTGCAGGTGCAACTATTATTTCATATCGGCGTACAGCTTCGTCAAGGTCAACGCCGTTTGAGATATCCATAAGAAGCGTTCCGATGGAGTGATTCTTTATCCTGCCAACAGCATAGCCTGCCTCATAAGACTTGTCCCATGCAAAAATCTCTTTTTGTTCAGGTGTTAATTTGTCATAGTTTGTTTTGAACCATGCAAATTTTGTGAGGACATCTTTATGCTCGTCGCCTCTGTAAAGAGAACCTTGAGCTATAAGCTCCAAAACTATATTGACAGCCTCCGCTGAAATTTCGTCAAGAGAACGTTTAAAAACATTTCTTGTATCACGGAACTGTGCTTTCTTTTCGGAGATATCGCCATCAGCTATAGCCGCCAGCGGAACGCCTGCATAGAAATGATCGTAGGTTATCAGCTCTGCGCCAACCATTTCTTTGTTGCGTTCTACGCCAATACGATTCTCTTTGGTAAGAAATTTATCTATGATATGGCAGGAGTGAATGTACTCTCTCATTGACTTGATAGAAGGCTCGTATGTGTCATCATTTTCAATATCAAAATCCCAAAGAGAAATAACTTTGCCATCTTTTATTGCCACAATGCCGCCCATTGTTTTGATGAAATGCCTGCAACAAGAACAATCATGCCATGTTCTTTCTCTGTATATTGGGTTTTTCTCTGTCGGGAAACTGTCAAGATATAAGCTCCACAGTTTATCCTTGTCACAATCCACTTGATATAATGTAGATGTTTCCCCCGCCATCTCATTTAAGTGTGCCAACATTTTGTTTCTCATTTCAATGAAAGTCATTTTTCATTCCTCCTTATAACCATTCTAAAAAATTAAGTATGCGCTTCTTTTTTATTAAATCGGGTGTAGACTTTGGCAAAAATATGCGACCATCCAATTCACAAGTATTGCCATTAGGACACTCCATTCCTTTTACAACACCCATAAGCCGACAAATCATAGGTCTTACAGGATATATAAGGCAAATCCTTTTCTTGTCATCACGAAAGGGACAAGTCATGCGGTCAGTATTGGCTCTTTTAATTTTATGTTTTGTAACATAATTGCGTATCTCTTTGAGTTCATCAGATGTAACGGGAATTAAACCGCAACATCTTCCGCAATTAGTGCAATTTTTATGTTCGGGGATATTATAAACGTTCATTTTGAAGCCACCCTATTAATCCTTTTAATTATATTATCGGCGGAGAGCCAACCCACAGGATCATTGTCGCCAATTCTTAATTCTAACATTCCATAATTTTTATTCACATAAGGTTCAAATCCACCATGAGTGTAAAATCCGTTTATCACACTCCATAATTCGCCATTAATTATAAAATGTGTTCTATATATTGATGTGTCAAAGTAAGCTCTTTCTGTTTCGCCGCATATATGCATTAAATAATCTATCTTTTCTTCAAACATAATGCTGCTTCGCTCAAACCACACAATATCATTATCAGATAACCATTGGCGGAGCTTTTTCATTTCTTCGCATAATTCCATATTAATCAACCATTGTTTCTTTCAAACATCTTTCTGCGGCAATCTCTGCCCAAGGCTTGCCAAAATATGAACTTTTTCTTTTATCACAAATACCATTATCCATGCCAATATAGTTTCTTCCCTCGCGTTTTGCAGCTACAAGAGCCGATCCGCTGCCGCAACAACAATCGAGAATAATGTCTCCCTCATTAGAATAGGTGCGAATTACATATCTGCAAAGGTCAATAGGCTTTTGTGTTGGGTGAATGGCAATTGATGGGTGCGGTTTCTGAAATGTCCATATCGACTTTGGATATTTTAAATCTCCCTCTGTTTCGACATAATTATAATCACCATAATTAAGTTGATTTGAAACATCAGCACTTGATTTCCCTACATTGTTTCCTCGTTTGTGACATTTATTACCCTTAACCATTTGAGGATTATATGTGCAAGACTTTTTATAAAAGACACATATATCCTCATGTGATCTTAATGGTTGCTTCTTGGCATTAAGAAAACCACTGGGTAAAACCTTGTCCCATATAATATTATAGCGATGTATTTTCGGATTTGACAAAATCAATTTGGCTGTAAATTTATCTTGTGCAAAAAGAAGTATCGCTCCATTATCTTTTATGATACGCTCAAACTGTTCCCACATAGGCTCGAAAGGTATCATTACGTCCCAAGAGTTTTGAGTTTTCTGATATGGCAGGTCAACAAATATCATATCAATTGACTTGTCATCTATAAGAGACATTCCTTTAATGCAATCAATATTATATATAGTATTAAGTTCAAGCATTTTTATGAAACTCCTTTTACCTATCTTTGCATAGTCTCATTTTTATTACCTCTTATAGCCAACGGATTACAGGTTCTTCATACCAACCCTTACAAGCGGCGTAATTTCTTTGAAAGCATTATAAATTTTATCCCATTCTTCCTGATTTATTCCGCCACAAATAAACTTCTCTTCAAGATTATAAAGACATTGCCTTAGATAAATGTCGTCATGCCATTTTGGAAAGAGTTCACTTTCATCAATCCAACTCCAGCACTCAGTCCAGATTTTACTACGACTCTTATCTCTGACATTACAACCTCTTTCTAACATCTGATCCTGAATAAGTCTGCAAAATGTGTAGAAATGGTCTTTTGGATAATCCATAATTCGATTAACAAGAATGTGCTTGGGCTTCCCCTTATTAACAATGTTTGCCTTTATTGAGCAACATTCACGCCATTGTCCCAAGAGTTGCTGTTTTGGCAGATAAGGGATTAGCTTATAATGCCAAAGTCTCATTTAATCACACTCCTTTTCTGAAAAATGAACTGAGTTCAGAATGAAAATTATTTGGGATAAGCATAATATTCTTTATCGGCTTTCCTTAAATCAACATTAATCTTGCTATGTTCAAAGGCTTTAAGCGCCGCCTGACATTGCAGATACATTTTTGTTCTATCCTGCTTTGACATCTCTTTGGCTGACAACATATTATCTCTTAATGTGATTATTGGCTTTTCATTTTCATTCTGAATAAGACCATAACTCAAAACTTCACAAAAGCGCTCAAGTTTTTCGCGTTCATATCCATTTAAAAATGCATTAAATATAGCTGCTGCTATACTTGATTTGCGTGTCTTTGAATTATTGCGCGACGATGTTGCCAGATATATCTTGTTATATACAAATTCGCAGGCATCATAATGCTTTTGCATTTCCTGAATCAGTTTGAGTTTTGAATATGATCTTGTATAGCAATTTCCAGATATAGCAGTATTAACTGTAGCATACATATTTAAGCTTCTGAAAAAAGGAGTATCATCTAAACCTTCAAACTTTGCAATATCACGCGCTGTTCTTTGACCGCCTATATCATAACAATTTGCTTGTTCTTTTGGAAGCTTCACAACAATAACATCTTTCATTGTTTTATTGGAATCTACACAAGCTTTTAATCGGTGTTGCCCGTCTTTTAATGTACCATCGCTGCCAAAAACAATCGGCATACCATTAGATTTCCAATTACCAGCCATCATTTCAGATTTATAAACAGCAACTCTATTGGCACGTAAGGTACGATTATTAGTGTTGCGATTTAAAAACTGTGCTGCCCTATGTGGTGTAATGTCCATTACTTTAATGGACATAACGCCATTGCTTGTCAGATATTTAAGTTCGTCTTTTTCAGCCATAATATTGTCTCCTTAATAAAATTATTGGATGGCAGAATAGGTCGTTACCCCATTCTACCCATATTGCCCGCCCAAGACGGGCTTTTTGGAGGCTCGTCACTATGGCGCAACGAGTGTCAGCTAAATTTTTTAAAAGAAGAGCAGTTATTACGACATACTCAGGTCGAAGAAAAGGAAGTATTATAAAGATGAAGTAGAACAAGTAGTATCGCACTGGCTGGAATTTGCAAATGACAACAAATCAAAATCCGCGCACTGAAAGGAAAGCGCACCAGTGCGATTGGTGGTTGCAGAAGGAATCGAACCCCCATCTATTGCCAAAGTGGGATATGATGTAAAACTGGACATTATCAGAATGATCTGATACAGAAGCTATGAACCAGAAAATAATCAAAGGCAATCGCTCTGCCATTAAGCTATGCAATCAGTTTATGGGCTGATTGGTGGTTCAGCCCATACCAAAAGGAGACAAATTGTGAAAACAATCCACAAAAAATAGTAAGCAGAATTGTTCTGCTATGGTGGGAATGGTGGGAGTTGAACCCACGACCTACCGCTTAAAGGGCGGTTGCTACTACCACTGAGCTACGTTCCCTTATGCAAGCCTGAAAACGTGACATTTAATTATTTCTCAAGCTTGCCAAATATAGGAGATGAGGAATTTTATAAAACCCTCACTGGTCTGAACGGCTTGACTTGAACAAGCGACCTCTGTTGCCCATATTCTTAACAGCGCTCTTTCTACTGAGCTACGTTCAGACAGTGCGGATCGGAAAAGCCCGAATTTCCAAACCCGCAAAATACTCTCATGCCAGAGAGTTGTATTGTGCAGAAATCCAATTATTCTACGAAAGGAAATCATGGTGAAACATACGACATCTGTGTAATATGTTCAGAAAAGCGCCATGTTCTGCACAATTGGTTGGGATAGAGGGAGTCGAACCCACGATGCAGGAGTCAAATTCCTGTGCCTTACCACTTGGCTATATCCCACTAAATATAAAGCAAAAAGGCATGACGATAGGAGAGGCAGAATACCTCTCCTAAATCACACTACATTATGTCTGTAATTTCTTACGGAGTTCTTCTACTTCTTTGTTAAGATCGTTTATGTGTTTTTGTATAGTATCAATTCTGTCACAAATAGCTTCCTTAGATTGATAAGTTTCACATTCAGATTCAGGCATAGACGCATCGCGCTGGTCGCGATAAGCTATGTATTCTTTTCTGCGGCGAACAAGCATATTTTTGCTCACCTGAAAAATATCCGAAAACCATTGTGGTGCTGTATGATTATTCATAATAGTCATATTGGTGCATTTTTCCATACGATAAGCTCTGTCAAATTTTCCGCACAAGGATATATAAGATGTTTTCAGAACCGTTTTAAGATACTGATACTTTCTTTCTACAGATATATCCATTATAGGTCTGTTGACATATATCATGTTTACAGAGCCACCAATCTTAGTATTCCTAAAATATTTTGTTCCCTGCAAAACAAGATTGTTGCTGCACTTTGTCTGATATTTGTATTGAAGCAATACATCAATATCTTCTTCCGTCAACGGAAGATCATAGCCATTAATTCCGCTGGGTTGCACATCTGACAAATCAATATTAAGTATCTCATTGTCCGTCAGCCCATAAAAAGCAAGCACACCAGCGGCGTGGGACATATTAAGGAAAAACATTGATACATTACTGCCGTTCTGTACAGCACTTCTTTCCAGTGCCATTTTCAAAGTATCATAATACCTATGAATGTCATTTGTTGAATAAATCTGTGGTACAATATCCTCCTTTATGGGCAGAGCTATATCAGAAGCATTAAAGCCAACATCACAGCCTTGCTCACTAAGCCAGTTTAAATACTGGGCAATTTTACGCTTTGTGTTTGCAGCAGTTTCGGAACTTACCGCCTCCCAATCCGCACATTCACTATTAACTTCATCAATAGTCATTTCATGCAGATATTTTTTAGCGTTCTCAAACTTCTGAATTTCACAAAGTCGTCTGTGTGGATATTGCTTATTGTACTCATCTATTAAGTATAACATAAATATTACACCCATCCTTTCATTAGACTGCATACATTATATCACACTACATCTCACTTGTCAATCACACTACGCATTTTTTTGTGATTTCTTGACAAATTTTTAAATATGTATCATCAACGCCCCGATCTGCAAGAATATTTAGTAAATCTTCACCTATATCACAGACAGAAGATTCACCTAAATCATTCTCAAATATAATCTCGGCAATGTGATTTTTTGTAATTTTTAATATCGCAACGAACCAATTGCATCTTTCCAAAAACTGATACACTTTATCATTGCATAATGGCAAAATCATTCCTGTTATTATGTCCGTATCGTCGCACTCAACTAAGAGAGCATCATTTTCCCGCGATATATAAAATACAGGATCGTCCGATACGGTTGTGTCAATTATCATACCCAATAATGTAAAAACTTCTGCTCTCATAATTATCTCTCCCCCGATAGAATGTTCTGTTGATATTACTATTATAGAACATCTGTTCGCACTTGTCAAGTGAACATTGTGTGTTCAATGTGATAATTGTGTGATAATGCTAAGAGGCTTTTGTGTACACATCCATATTATTTACCTCTCTTAACTTCCACTGTATACCTCTCAAATAATCTTGCATACATATCCTTATATGCATCGCGTTCCGCCTTTATGTTAGACAATCTTAATATGATCTGGTCGTCACCCATTAAGTCAGAACTATATTTTTCTAAGCCTATTGAGTAAAGCAAACATTTTTCAATCTTTGCCATTTCCTCTGGTGTACATTCCCCTATATAATTCTGAATCCGACTTTTATCAACAGAACTTATCTGGCAACCCACAACAGTTGAAAGAACTCCTGTTGCCTTGATCGTTGTAAATTCAGGAGCAAAATGTTTGGGTTGGGTTGTCAGGTAAACGACCTCGACACTTTGCAGATTTTTGTTAAGCGTATCATTTGATACAATAACCGCAGGTCTGCCGCTATAAATTTCCGATCCAATTGAACAACCTTTTGATACATAATATATCTCTCCGCGTTTGTATAAACGTGGAGGTTCTTGGGATGATTCAAAGGTTATATGCGGATTATCCTTTAGCTCTTCCTGATAATCAATTTTTTCTACTTTAACAGCCTTTTGAGATTTATATTCGTCCTTTTTAATTTGTTCCCTTTTCCTGACACCACGCCAGTAGTCCAATGTTTTACTGCTGATTCCCATTTCCTCGGCGGCTTTTTTATTGC
This sequence comes from Eubacteriales bacterium, assembly GCA_045632345.1. Lineage (GTDB taxonomy): Bacteria > Bacillota > Clostridia > Oscillospirales > CAG-272 > RGIG2000. The sequence goes on from JAZQWM010000034.1 coordinate 75,356, forward strand.
CAATTTCATCAGAAAGCTTCAGAGCTTTTTCGCGCAATTCTTTAGTATATCGCGGCATTATTATCCTCCTTTGAAATCAAGGCTATTATTTCTTCGTAACTCATTTTGCTTTTTTCTATGGCATCAAATAAAGCCTTCTTTGCTCTCATATCAGCAAGCTTTTTGAGGTTAGTCTCGTAATCTTCTTTGAATTTTCTGACTTTTTCTTCCTGTTTTGCAATTTCATCATCAATTGTTACAGACCTTTTTGGTCTTGGCATTTATATCACTCCATTTTAAATTTAATTTTTTCGATCTTGTCTCATACTCTTTTGCAAAGTATTTTTCCAATACTGGAAGTCCTAAGTTCATATTCATAACGATTTCTCTTTTCTGCCGCTCGTGATCCTTGCTGTAATGTAATGTCATGGCAACTGAACTATGACCATAATCAAGCGAAAGAAATTGCAATGCCGCTGCGTGTGCATAAGCTATGTCGCTGTCAAACTGATTGATAAAGTATTGCTCAATTCCCCAACCGTAAAGTTTACGAAGAGAATGTGTGCAGATTTTTCCAATACAATCAGGATCATCTTTGGTACGCTTATCATTTTTCAATGCTATGCCGATATTCTCAATGATAATATTTTTCATTATTTTTTCCGACATAGAAATTGTAAGCGGCTTCGGGATTTTATTACCATGATCGTCAAGCTTGTATACATATTTGCCCTTTTCGCGTTTGGCTTTTCCGTCTGCACCAATCTCTAATTCATAACCCTTACGTCTGCCCTGAGAGGCAATCAAAAAATCCATAGGCGCTATATCACTATGCCATAAATGCATTAACAGCGCCATCTTTACAGCTTTATTTATAAAGACCACTCTTTGCCTTGAGGTCTTTTTTTCATGCAATAAAATCTGATCTCTGAATTTATTATGTTCATCTATAAGGTCTATGCGCCTGAATTTTGTAACATCAGAATGTCGCAAACCAAAGTTCGCCATTGCTGTTATCCAGAAAGCCGATCTGTATTGACCGTTTTCCAAACAATTTTCCAACATTTGATTATAGAGGTCAAGCGGTAAACAATCCATTCCCTGACTCTGCCGCTGCTTCGCAGCATATTCAGTCACGGCTTCAATATCATCACATTCAGCCTGCGGTATTAGGCTATCAAAATTATACAATGTCGTAAAACCTGACGGTCTGACATCTATCACATGACATTTCTCAACAGCCATACTAATTCTCCTTTCACTCAATTAATACGTCCTGTATATTTTGTGCGAGATTATATTTCTCGTAATACTTTTGTACAAATACAGGTGTGTTTCTCATGTGATATTTAGATTATATCACAAAATATGCTTTAAGTCAACGATTATTTAACAAAAATATCTATAAATTCATCACAAAAAAAAAAAAAAAACAAGTGCAAATTGCACAAAGAGAAGTTATTTGCCGCGAATTTCCGTCCACCTATATCTGCGGTAAATCCTCTTTGATATTTTATATAAGAAACGTGTCAGAATTTGCGGACTTGACAGCAGCATTACCGCTCCAATCAATACAAATAGTATCGCTGCTTCGTCCGCCTGTACAATATGTGCGGCATAGGCAAGCAATATCAAGATCAATCCTTCCAGCCGCAAAATCACCCTTTCTTTTAAGCGATATTTTTTCATCTTTGTTTTTCTCCTTTCCCACTACAAAGCTGTATAATAATATTTGTGCGCTATGTAGTGTTATTCTGTGTATATTATAGCACACTACATTGCATTTGTCAAGGCGTTTCGATCCGCGTTTAGAAAATTTCCAAACGCGGCATATTTTTATCGAGCCAGACCATAGTAATATGTTCCCTTCCACGGGTTCGTCAATCTTTCTTCGTATACTTGTTGCTGAGAACGCTGCATACCAACCACATTTGTCAACCATATATCATATGCATTTACATCAATATAGGAGATTTCATTATTATTAATTTTGGTTTTAAAATCTTCTATAAGCTTTAAGCTTTCTTCAAATGTACAACATTCATTCGTCAAAGAGTATTGACCATTTGCGCTATATGATACACTGAAAAAAGCATACCTTTGCTCATATTTATCTGAATGAGAACTATTATAAGCATAACTCTTTAATGCGGCGCTGGCATCAACCGCGTCAATCTTGGAATTTCCATCATAATCTGCTATGCAGCGTTTTGTGACTGAGAACGAATAAGGTTCGCCAACTGATATTTTGGCATATTCAGAAAGAATAATTGATGCGTCAATTGCGTCAATTATACCATCATAATTCATGTCGAGTTTTAAAAATCCATAATTTTCAGTTTCGGGCGGTCGCTGTTCGGCATATGTCGCAAGTGGGATCGCTGCACTCACAGCAATCAATGCAGATGTAATAATGTTTGCAATTTTATTCATAAAACATACCTCCTTAATCTTCTTCATAGCCGCTGCACTCGTCCTTGTACGGACAGCACGGGCAATATTGATCTACATAATTTCCGTTCAGCCAGCAATTGTCATATTCGCTATTAGAGCCTTCAGTATACCAACCATTGTCAAGAAAATTGTCAAGTTCCTGATTTTCCATAGTCACACCTCCTTAATATATAAACTCGTATTCATAATACCTTTTGCCTTTATAGGTTATATAAAGCCCATCGTGTTTATCACAATACACTTTGCGCTCAACACTTTTCCGTTCAAAGCGTTCCCTGATCTCAAACAGGCAGAGTTTTCCTTCTGATACAGGTTCGCAAGGGTGTATGCGGATTTCGCTGCTGCCTGCCATGTCTGCCGCCTCCTTAATTTATGCTTGACTTTTCCGAAATGCTGTGATATAATAATTTCAAGAGAACATACGCTTAACAATCACCTGTCTTTTATTGCTAACTTTGACGGGTGGGCGATTATTTTTTGTCGTTTTGCGATTGTCTCTTAGTTTGAGCAATTAATAAGAAATTAATCGCCGTCTTGCGAGAGAGGGCGGTTATTTCTTTATGCTCACAAATTTCACTTGACATTTTCAATTTGGTATGTTATAATGTATGAAGAAAGAGAATACTGCGGTTCAGCGGTTTTCTCCGACGTAGGTTTATGCGAATGAATAATCGCCCTATGTGGAAGTGGGGCGGTTATTTCTTTTTACCAGTCGCAAGACTGATAATCGAAATAATAACTGTTAAAAGAGTTAATAATTCCATTATTGTCATGGTGAATCACCAGATTTCATGGAGATAAATTAACCGCCTCACCGCTTTGTGTAGTATTCTCTTCTTTATATTATACCACACACTTTAAATATTGTCAAGTTTCCAATGGCTGCTATATGCAGTCTTTTTTATTTATCCGTTTCGATTTCCGTCACAAAATATTCTGTGAAGTTGTTTATCGGGCTGCGGCTCTCATTGATTCTATCAACTTCCTTCTGAGCCTCTTCCTTTGTATCATAAGTAATCGTTTTTCCATCAGAGTGAAGCAGAGAAGTACAGCCCCACATTCCGCGATTGACGCATTTTATTGCATACTTTTTCATATTTCTGCCTCCTCAACACATTCAAGAGCGCATTGTAATATATAATACTTCATATCATTTTTAGAGTGCAGGAGCGCCGCTCGTAATGTCGGGCGCTGTTCAATATCATTCAGGCAATATTCAACAATTTTCCGCTGCTTCTTATCATTTTTGGGACTGTCTGCGCCGTGCGACCTGAATAAAGCCTGAACGCAGTCTGCAAATTTCCGTTCCCAGTTTATGTTTTCAAACATAATCATCCCTCCTTAGTCATTATAAATGACAATATTCAAAAAGCCTGATTTAAGATGATAGTCAACTACAAGCCAATACGACTTGACATTTTCGGGGCTGATCTCGTTCCCGTCTGTGTCGCTGATCTCAAATACATCTGCGGCTTTGAATGTCATTGTTTCCTGAAATCTATCCCAAGGCATAATCTTCTTTTTGGCTTCTTTGTATGCTGGCATAGAACAAACAGAAACGCGCGGTGTTTTTCCATCTGGTTGCATTTCTGATACGCTGCTTATGATACATCCAGCCTTATCTTTTATCGCGCAAAATTTTGCAAGCTCTTCCTCGTTGTCCGTGACAACATAATAACAATATCCGTGAACATTCTTTACGCGATATACTTTTTCCATGCCCTTAACTTCTTTCAACATAGTTAGTCCTCCTTCTCAATTGCGTTTCTGACAGTTTTCCAAAGCTCTTCGATCTTGTCTTTGTACTCTGCCATGTCGTTATAAACATCCATCATGTCATAGGGAGCGCCGTTTGCGCCGTGTCCGTCGCTGTCCAGCCAGTAGTAAGTTTCCGTTGATACATCAAAGCTATCGTAGTAATTGTAAAGGCTGTCGCAGAAGTCCTCCGCTCTTTCTTCTATGTCAAGTGTAAATGAACAGTCTTGCCCGTAGGTCGTATAAGTCTGAAATGTTATGCTGTTGTCGTCATAATCAACAGTCCAGCCTTCACTTTCGGCAAGTTCTTTCACTTTGTCAATGTAAGGTTCTGCGGGCTGCTCGTCCTCTTCATAGTCGCCATAAATTTCCCAACCGCCTTTGCCATCTGCAATATAAAGAACATTAATATCCTGTCCCAGTGCGTCCTTCATATCCTTGTATGTCTCCGCTTCTCTGTCTTTGTATCTCTCGTCCTGTAAGATAAGAGAATTTCCATATTCGTAAAATTCCTTATCGCTGCAATCAATGCCCTGATTTTTACACCATTTCTTATAGTCTGCTGCGCTCTCTTCTGTAAAGATTGTATTGAACATTCCAAGTTTAAGAAGGAAGTCAATACTTTCTTTTGTGATAAAGTCTTTTCTCAGGCTTTCTATAATATCATAACCATCATTCCAGCACCAAGCTCCTGTAATAGTGCCATCGTTATTTCTAACTGCTATAATTGCTCTTGTACTCATAACATCAGCCTCCTTAATTTTCCTTTACAAAACGTTCAAATTCTTCATATCGCTTTTCCGATAACAAGCCACACTCAGTATGGAAATTGCAATCTTCCAGCAAGTCCTCAATTTTCCTGCGGAATTTGTTGCTCTTGTGAAGCGCCATAAGAGCCATTAAGTCGTCCTTGCCAAATCCCCAGCCAAGAGGATAGGACAAATCTGTACCATTTTTAACGCTTCTTAACGCGCTGGCAAAGTCAAGCCTGATCTCTGCCTCCCTAACACATTTTTCAAAGTCAATTTCTGTGCCGCTGCCTGCGACAATTTCTCTGATCCTGTCTATGTCATTTAGTTTTGATTTCTTTAATGCTGCGGCGACATCATTTTCAAGCCATACATGAAGGCGCGGAATATCAGATATACTACTCATGCTTTTTTCGGATTCGGTATTGTCGTCGTCTTTCCAATACAAGCTCCAAAGCTCCCTGATAGTTGCCTTAATCTTGTCTATCTGGTTCTGTTCACGCTCCTTGTTTTCGCGCTCTATTGTCGCCATAAGTTCCTTTTCAAGCGCTGCCTTTTCTGTTTCAAGCTCTCCCAGCTTCTTAGCAATCTGTTCAGATGTCATAATAATAGCCTCCTTTTAAATCACTCTTTTATTTGGCGTTCCACAAGTGTTTTTTCCAAATGCCAAATGCTGCCTTATGAGCCTTTTCGTCAAGCTCATCGTCAGTAACATACTCTGAAAGAAATTCTCTCATTTCTTCAATATCTGCATTAATTTTCTCGACAGCTTCTTCTATTGGCATTGCTCTATAAGGGTAAGATTCAGATATTTGATAAAAAACTTCCTTTACGTCATTACCATATATCGACTGTAAAAATTCCTTTGCGTTCATAGTTTACGCCTCCTTTAAAATTTTCCAGCAAGTTCGTTATATTCTTCTTCTGTCGGATCAAAAAATTGACCGTTACAATCCAGCAATTCAAGAATGAATATTAAAGCATCTTCTCTCGTAAAACCTTGCAGGTCTTTACCGATTTTCTGATAATATGTCCAGCGGGCTTTTACCAACTCGGACAAATCGCTCTTAGTGTTGTGGCATACGCCTAATCTTGTGTATACTTCCGCTGGAAGGAAGTCTGTCCATTTAATTTTATTCATAGTTCATGCCTCCTTGATTTCATCAACGGTTTTTCTGACAGGGCAATTCTCACAATACTTTTCCTCGCAGTAATGGCAATCGCCGCATACCGTGTCAACGGCTGCGAGGAAGGTATTTCTTTTTGCCGCCAGATCATATTTTAAAGGATATTTTTTAAAGTCCAGATATTCTTTTTCATAAATACAGGGGACAATTTCTCTGTAATCGTTGTAATACCATGCTTTCCACCATAATGTATTTTTGTTGTTCGCCTTTTCGCGGAAGGCAAACTCAACGGCATCTCCCAAATTTACATGGTACTTTTCCATGTTGCGCTTTATTGCTTCCGATAAATATTTTGGAAGCTTTATTTTAAAATAGCTCTCGTCGTAATGTGTAATAATCATAAATTACGCCTCCTTGTAAATTTCCGATATAATGGGCTTTGGCTTCGGTTCTTCAAATACCACAACACATTTTTCCGATATCGGATAGTTCAACTCTGATTTTCCGATTTCAATGTGCTGCCGCCCGTCCATGATCTCATATGTGCAAGGGATAATACGCTTGCGAAATTCCCGCCGCGTTGTACTGTCCTGCATTGCCGCCTCCGCCATTTCTGGCGGAAGCTCCTGCGTTTCTGCTATCTTTCGGATCATTGCAGCAAGCATATATACGGTAAATTTCTGTTTTTCCGATAGCAGTATAAAGTGATATTTGCTTGTGGTCGTGATATATCCGCGTTTTTTCATACTGCTGCGCCTCCTCAACAAATAAGATTCTCTCTGAACACCCTGAGAAGTCCATAGCGCCGCCCCAGCCTTTCAAAATATGTCTGATATTCTGCTATTTCTCCCCAAGTATAATCATGGTTTGGGAAGTCTGCCTGCCAGTCAATAGTTTCCTGTCTTGCGGCTTCCTTTGCTCTGCGATACTTTGTTCTCTGCTCTGCAAGCTTTTCATTTTTCCGATAGTAAGCGAGAAGTTTTTCCTCAACAGCGAAATAGTGATACTGCCGATCATGCATCGTTTTGTTGTCTGCGATAGTTTCCGCTGTCGCCTTGTCATAATACTTTATATCGCCATTTGAAGTGAGTATTTCCTCAATATCTCCGCCTCTGTAAAGGTTTGTCCTAACTATAAAATACTTCATAAATCGCGCCTCCTTAAATATTTTTCCATACAAGCGGTTGTCTGTCATTGTCCTGCTGCGGTGTGAGAATTGCATATTTTGTTGACTTCCTGAAAATGTTCTCAAGGTCAATTATATTGCTCTTCCTGTACTTGCCGCCGTTCTTCATTTTTCCATCCGCTTTGATTGAATACTTAATCATGTTGTGGGCTGATCCTGCATAGATAAAACACCAGCCGCCCGCCTTGTTTGCAAGGAAAAGTAAATTTCCGCCTGTCGTATATCTGTATATCCCGTCTTTGTCGGTTTCTCCGCCGCGGCAATAATTGTCTTTCAGGATTTCTAAACAGTCAAGATAATTCATAGCTGCCTCCTTATTATTCGTCCGCCCAGTACGTCCATGAATTAACCTTTGTCAAGCCATAACGTTTGAGATATGCTTTTATCTTCTTGTGGTGTTCCTGCGCTGCCTTTGCAAGTACAAGCTTGTATGCCCTTTTCTCCTCGTCTGTAAGAAGGAATGAATTTTCTGGCAATTGCTTGTTTCTTCCATAATATTCATAATCGCGCATAAAATTGATGTTCAACATTTGTTTGCTGTCTCCGATATACTTCGGTGAGGCATAAGTGATCCAACTATTATTATTAAGGGCTTCTATTGTCTCAGCATAAGGGGCGCTCCTGTGGTTCTCCCTTATAAAATAGCGTTCACTCTTGCGGGCGTGGGCTGCCATTTCCAGCGCATTGTCAAATGATTCGTCGCCGCCAAAAACGCCATAGCCAAAACAGAAGTCAGTTTTTATGCCCGTCTTTTCTATTATAACAATTTTTCCGCGTAAGTCAAATAAGAACGCGGCGCAATTTACGCAATGTTTTACCATACTTTCATCTTTCCAATATTCACGCTCTGCCGCTGTGAGGCGTTCTTTGTCCTGTTTACTTAACATACAATTCACTCCTTTACAATTACGATCTCTTTATATGGGTTCAACTCAACTAATACCGTGTCGCTGTAGTCCTCAAATTCAAGATAAATCTCGGCTTCGGTGACTTCGGAAGCGGTCAACTCGTACTGTCTGCATAACTCGCCGTTGATCCTGTCTATCTCCCAATATATAAGCGGGTTTGGGTAGTTCTCTGCGGCGATATCCTCAACGGCTGCGCGGTCAAGTGTTATCTCGTTGCCGTTCTCGCAGTTGTCCTGATATCGTTTTGAAACTCCCACAACGTCCGCCATATTCAACTCGCCGTCGCCGTTAAAATCTAAGTGTGTGCGATATTCGCCGCTTATAACAAGCTCCTGAATTTCTGCGGCGACTTCTGGCGACGTTGCCGCGTAAAAATTGGAAGCAGGGGCGGGGCTGCTCGTCAATGCAAGTATTATAAATATCATTTCTTTCATTCTGATCTCCTCCATGCTTTTTCAAGGTCGCCGCGGTAAAGTCGCTGCTTTATGCTGAGTTCAACGTCGTTGTATATGGCTTTCAATTCGCTGTGAAGGTCGTTATACTCGGCAGGTGTCGCGGCTTCTGTGTGGCTGTAATAGTCTGTGCTGGCTTCGCTGTGCTGCCCTGTGTGCGCGTAACAAACTATGTTGCCGCGGGCTGCTGGCAGCTCTGGCAGGAAGGCGACTATTCCGCCGCCCGCCTCTTTCCTGTATATGACTTTGAGCTTTTCAATGATCGTATATCTTTTGCGCCTTGGCATAAAATTCACTCCTTTTCTGCCGCAAGTCCTGCGGTCATTGCAATGTCAATAAACTTCTGTCTGTGAAGTAAATGCCGCTTTATGTCCCTGATATCTTCCGCCGTGAACATGGAAGGACAAAGGGCTGCGAATGTGTCAATCAAACAATTTTCAGCTTTAAATCTGAGGTCACGCGCTCTTGCTTCTGGGATATAATCAGCGCCGCGCGGATCGTCAATGCCGTGCTGCTTGTATAATTCGTAAGATTTTTTAAATATTTCGTCCCAGTATTCGCGGCTGATATCTGGTATATCTTCGGGATCGGTCACGCGCTGCGGGGTTTTCTCTCCGAGAAGCTTTGACATTTCCTCGCTGCGGTAATAACATTTTTCTGCTAATACCTGCGCTTTGCATTTATTGGCTGTGCTTATAATCTCCTCTTCCATTGCCTTTGCTATGGCGTAAAGCTTACATACTGCGGTGAGGTCGCCGCCGCTGGTCTTGAGGTTGTTTTCAAGTTCCTGCATTAATACCTGTTTTTCCTGCATATAAATCACTCCTTTATGGTCTGGGCTTCGGTTTCGGCTTTTGTCAAGCGCTGGTTTATATTATTAATGCAATAATAAACATCGTGCATTGACGTGAATTTGTTTTCTTTGAGTTTCAAATAGTTGTCCCACATCCATGACATTTCAAACGATATATGATATATAGCTGTGAAGTTTGGGGCGCTGCCGTTCATGGCTCTGGTGATAGCTGCTTTTAAATTTCCTATGCGGGTTTCAAATTCGGCAAGTTTTTCCGAGTTGTCAAACTTGGCTGCCGCCGCTGCTGATCTTTCCGCTTTCAGGGCTTTCACGCGCTGCTCATAATTATTGACTTGCTGAATATATCCAGATTTGTCAAATGTGCGGCGGTCGTAATAGCCTAATATATTGTCATAATATTCATCACTATTATAATAGTATGGTGTTGCGGCTTCGACGTGCTTTCTGTCTCTCATATACACTCTATAACGCTCTGTATTGCCGTGTGTGGTCTGGCGCGTGTTCTTATACTGCTTGTCCTGTGCGACTATAAAATAGTGTCCTATGGCGCTCTTGCGGGCTGTTTCAAATTGCTCTTTTCCGATTGTCGTGTCAAACCATCTCCAGCCGCTTACTTGCTCATAACCTTCAATTGACTTTCTGTCGGTTTCAAATTTGCCATTGTCAAGTCGTGCAATATACAAGTCCTGATAGCAACTATAATCTGTTCTTTTGAAGAGGACAAATATATTATAGTCGTATGTGTTGATCTTGTTATATAGTTTTGACTTGCTATTATAGGCTTCGCCGTTGAGGTCTTTCAGGATGCTATTATAAGTGAAGTTTCCAGTGCGTTCATGGATTATAAAGGGCTTTTCAAAATCCATATTTGCTATGGCGTGAAGTCCCTGCAATGCCTTGCGGTTTTCCGCTAATAAATTTTTGATTTCTTTCATTATAAAACACTCTCCTTTTAAATTTCTGTTGCTTAAACGTATGTGGAAGCGGTCAAGTTGCCGTGACCGCTTCGGCTCGCGTTTAATCTTCTATGTTTACTATTTCAATCGGCGAATTTTTCCATAAGTCGTGATTTGCCTTTTTCTGCTCAATTTGTCTCATGCAGTCTTTTGCATTTTCACCAATTATAATTTCTGTCTTGCGCCTCGAATTAATTGTTATTTTCCCGTTCAAGTTTTCCCAATAAGCAATTGTTACCTTCATAAAATCCTCCTCACTCTTCTGTGTCGTATTCGTTTATGTCCTCTAAGAACATCACAAACTGCTCAAACTGCCATAAGATTTCATTGTCGTCGATCTCGCCGCGCTCGTATTGCTCGTCAATAAATCCGCTTGCCTCGTCGCCTGTGTATGCTTCAAAGTCATACAATAAGAGGTCTAACACATTATTCCAGCTTGTGCGCGGTTCGCCTTCGGTCTGCTCCCGTAAAATCTGCATAAAACTGTCGCGCTTCTCTTCTATCAGGTTATTAATTGTCCTTGTCATTGTTTTATCCTCCTTTATATTAAACCTTTGTTATAATAATACTTTTCGTACTCGCGCTTGGCTTCCTTGTATGCGCGTTTCTGTACTTCGTTTAGCTCGTTGCCGTTTGTTGCATCGCTGGCGGCTTCGCTGTACCTGCCGCCGTATATGCATTCATAATTTGAAAATTCATACCTGAAGGCTTTTTTCCAAAATTCAAAGTTGTGTCTTGTTGCTTCCAGCGCGTTTTTTAATGCTTTGTCAAGCTCTGCACACTTATATATAAAGTCAAGGCTGCGGCAATAAGAGAAGGTATAATGATTAAAGTGAAGGTCTTTTGTCTCGGCTTCATACCGCGCTTTAAATTCGGGATCGCTAAAAATTCCAAAACATGATATATGATTTTCCATGTCGCTATAATAATTTGTCAAGTAGTTTCGGCGGGCGCGGTATTCGTGATAGTCTTTAATCTTTGTATAAAATTCTGCCTCGGAAAATAAGCGGCTTTTCAGGCTCTTCAAATAGTATTCATTAAGCTCTGCGCGGCTTCTGTGGCTGTGGTGTAATTGATAGTCTGCTGCATATCGCAGGTGATGACCATTTTTAAATGTCACATAGCTGTAACCAAAAGCGCCTTTGAAGTCTATAAAATATATGTCGTGTCCCTTTATTACTTCGTGCCGCTCTGCCATTAGTTGTGCTTCCTGTTCTGTTATATTCTCTATACTGTCAATATTCCATGTGTCAACGCTGGCAATAGCTGTCCGCGCCTCGTCCTCCGTCATTGTCTTGTCGGTGATTATCCACATATTTTCTTTCATGGCTTTTATTCCTCCTCTGTGATCTTTATATCGTCGCTGATATTCAGCTTTGTGACTATGTGCTTCAAATACCTTTCGGCAATTTCGCGGGCGTTCTGGCGGCAGTAGTCCGCCGCCTCCGCTTCGCGCTTCGGGCTTCTCCTGCCCGCTGGTATAACCTTTGCTATTCCGTCGCCGTCGTGCTCGTAATACTCGCGGCAGAAACATTTTCCTAACATACCATCGTTGTGTATTACTGTCTCCGCTGTCACTGTGTAGCCGCCTTGCCTCTTGTTGTAGTCGCTGTATACTCTGATTGCATTAATATCCTTGTAGGGCGCTGCGCTCAATTTAAAATACTTTTCCATAGTTGCCTCCTTATTCGTTATCACATAGAGCATTTATATACTGCTCGTCTGTCATTTTTCCAATGATTTCGGGTTCTTCGCGGTTTGTCCCGTCCTTGTGCTTCTTATAGGCGTTTATAGCGTCTGTATATCGGCGGTATATATTATAGTCGTGGTAGTTCTCGCCCGTGATTATCCAGCCGCCAAAATTCGGACAAATTGTTATCTCCTTATTAATCAAATACCATTTGCCGATTTTTAACATTTCTGCCTCCTCCCTTGTGAGTATAAGATGATAATATTTATTTCCCTGATCCTCTGAATAGTTAGTATATACGGCTTTCAATTCATTAGAGAAATTGTCGCTGTCAAGCCATATTTTGTGCGTTCCAAATTCTCCGACTTGCCATATAAAATTAATGTCTCGTTCTGGTTCTTCATATTTCCGCTCTAAAATAAATTCAATGTCAATAGCAACATCTGTTTGATAGTATATGCAGGTTTCGCGGGCTTTTTCCCGCATAAAGTGAAATAGTTCATACTGCGTATTAAAGGTTATTTCATTCATATTAATACCGCATATTTCCGCGGTGCTCTTCTGAGTGTCAACCATTTTTCCGTGCCTCCTTCTCACACATAGCTGTATAAACTTTCTCGCCGAAAGTCCATACAATATTTTTTAGCTGCGATATGTCGCCGCCGTTTGTTATGTCGTCAATAATTCTGGTGTTCTCTGCTCTGATCCTGTCCGCCTCTGCGCGGTCAATCTTTTTTCCTTCAAGTGTATACATTGTTTTTTCTCGCCTCCTTTTTCTCGCGCTCGTGCATAATTTCTAAAAATACACAATACGCGCCGCCGTTGTCCTGATAGAATTTACTTGAATATACTTTGTCATATTCATGTGTCAATACAACATTGTCAACCGTATATGTGTTGTCAATGCCGCGCTTGTAATTTTCCGTTACCTGCTTTTTAGCTTCCATGTAGTCAAGCAGAAATTGCTTTGTGAAGTGCTTTATACTTTCACGCTTCGCTTTTAATTCTGCTTTGATCTCCTGATAAAGTGTCATTTTTCCGTGCCTCCTTTGTGGTCGTGGGGTTTTAATCTCTTGTGTTTACTGCCGATATTCCGCGGCAGTAAAGATAAAAGATCAAACGTTGTACTTTCTACTCATATACTGCATATATTCTGTGTATTCGTTGTAGTCGTCAATTTTGGAAGCTTCCAAAATTTCCAAATCTGACATTTTAATAGCCACATTGTACCATCCGTCATTGATTAATTGCTGCTCTAAATTAGCAATTTTCCGTCTTTTCTCTTCACACATAATTTATGCCTCCTTCTTTATTTTTCCGCGCTCGTCGTATAAATCGCAGAATAAGCCGCGCTCGTCAGTATATCCGCCCGCCTGCGCTATATAAAAATTTCCATTGTCGTGCCTATATATATGAATACCGTTCACGCCTTCAAAGTTGATATGCTTGTAATTTTCCGCCTTTGTCACGTCAATGAATGTTTTGCAGTTGCGCGGATCAACATATAATCCGCGCTTATTGCCTGATACTGTCGCGCTGCAAATATTATCAAATAACATTTTTTCGTCGCCTCCCTTATCTGGTCTTACATCCGAAAACTTCCCGCGCATAATGTGGTATGTGGGTATATTTCGCATTATTCCATAGCTTTTCATGTGCCTGCCGCTCGTTTAAGTCCTTCCAGATTTCCCAATTTTCCCAGCGGTCGTATATTTCCGCGCCTTTATCGGTCAAAATTTTGACTTCAAATAGATTTGTGCCGTCGTGGTGACTTGATCTTATATAAAAGTGTCCGCCTTCGTCGTATATGCTGATATAGTCGCAATTTTCCCAGCATTTCCAGATATCGTCAAAAGTTATGACTTTTCCAGCCGCAAATTTTCCGTTCCAGCGTCCTACGCTGCCGCAAACTAACAGCATTTTTCCGTCAAAGAAGTTTTGCAGCATTTCTTTTTCGTCGTCAAAATAATAGTTCTGCATATTTGCGATTTCGTCCCAGATTTTTGATTCTGGTATGTCGTCAATGGAAGTATAGCCGCAATTTTCCATTAGGTTCTCAATTGCTCCCTCCCTGTAGTCGTCGTCGTTGTAGTTGTCATAAATGATATGCTTTTTCATAGTTTTAGCCTCCTCTTCAATTTTCGATAGCAGCAAAGTCGGTATATTCGCCGCTGATCTCCCAGTTTCCGCCGTTCTCGTCGTACTCTTCCGCCTCTATGTAGTAATATGTGCATACATAAAAGCTAACATTTGCCCAGCCTTTTGTTAAATGATATGTGCAGCGCTCGTTTTTCAGGGCTGCCGCTGCCGCTTCCTGCGTTTCAAAATGCTGTATAGCTTCGCCGCCGTCGCGGTCTTTCTCAAATAGCGCGTTGATGATGTCGCCGCCGTTCCGCTTAAAAGCTGCCGCGCTGATCTCGGCGGATTCTCTGTACATGGTATATCTTTTCATTTTGCCGCGCTCCTTCCATATTCAAAAGCGCCGATATTCTCAAGCGCCGTGTATGTTTCGGGCTTAACAGTATGTTTTACGGGCTTGTCGCAATAGTCGCGGCGGGCGTATTCCTTTGCGCTTTGGTAGTCCTCAAAATATACGTTTGCAGGATCGCCGCCGAAAATAGCTCTTTTTACTGTCCAGAATGTTTTTAACATAGCTTTCTCCCTTCTTCCCGTATAGCCGATAGAGCAGCTTTATATGTGATTAGCCTAAAAATTTCAATGGTGTGCTATTCTCAATTATTGTACTTCCATATATTTCGCGTATATCCTGCATTGTATAGCGTGATCCGCGTCCGCTTCTTGTTGCCATATCTGGCAGATAATAGCGCTTTTGTTTTTTCGAGTATAAAAAGCCTAAAGATTGTATTTTTCGCAAATATCGGGCGGCGCTTGCGTCTAACCATATCCAGCCGCCTATAATTTCAATTTGAACGTGTGGAAGTGTCAACAGTTTGGTGATAATATCGCGGAATTTTTCGGGCGGCGCGGCGCTTGCCTTCTCGCGTTCTGTCTTGCTGCCGTACTTTGAAAAATATTCTATCATTTTGTCAAATTCGGCGTTTATAGCCTGCATTGTTGCAACGTCGCCGCCGCGGTCGGGGTGGTGCTGCTTTGCAAGCTCCTTGTACATCTTCTTGAGGTCGTCAAGAGTTTTCACTTTGTCAAAAAATTTACTCATTTTTGCGCTCCTTCCTTGGTGTGCCGCGGCTGCGGCAGGTGGTTCGGGCGGCGGCTGCCGTCCTCGGTGCGGCTCTCTGCGTGCGTTCTGCGGCGTGCTCCTGCCGTGGGCGTGGTCTGGTATTGCCCGCGCTGATCTTCTCGGCGTGCCTCTCTCGCTGCGCTGGCTGCGTTTCTCGCCGCCTCTGCTGCGGGTGGTGGTCTTACCTTGCCGCGGGTGCTGCCGCGGCTCTGCGTGCGTTCTCGCGCTTCTGGCGGCAGGTCTGCGGCGCGTCCGATATCGTCCGCCGTGGCAGGTTCTTCGGGTTGCTCCTGCGGTGCTCTGCGTGTCCTCTGCGGGCTTCTGCCGCTGTCGGTGTCCCTGTATGCCTGCGGCGCTTGCCGTGGCTTCTGGGGCGTTCTGGCGCGTTCTGGGGCGGCTTCCGCTGCCGTCCTGATCTCCGCCGCGGTTCTGGTCTGCTCTTCGGGGCGGTCGCCCTTGGCAGGTTCTTCGGGCGGCTTCCTCTTCTGGCGGTTGCCGCCCGTCGTTTTAAATGCGTTTTTCGGGCTGCCCTTGGTGGGGCTGTGTGTTTACCTTGCCCGCGGTCGTGGGCGGGCTTCCTGTGCGTTGTGGCGTGTCCTGCGGGGCTTCTGAGGTCGTCCGCGGTGCGGCTGTCTCCTCTTCGGCGGCAGGGGCTTCGGGCTGCGGTCGTGGTAGGATCGGCGCGGGCTGTTGTCCGCGCCTCGGCTGCGGCTGTGCTGGTCTGGTCGTCCTCCGTCCTCGTGCGGGCTTCGGGCGTTATTGCCGCCCGTGCTGGGCGGCTGTTCGGTTAGTTGTTGCGTATTGCCTCGGACAGTTTCAAGCGCTGCCCGCTGTAAAGAAAATAGGGATCGCCGCCGCGCGTGTAGTAAATGCGGGCGCGGTGCGCGGTCGGGTGTCCTGTCCAGCTTCCCGCGGTAAATATAATACTGTCGTTGATTCCGTATTCTATGCGGAATATCTCTATTCCTCCAAATGCGCTTATATATGCGGCTGCTCTGCCTGTGCAAACTTCCTTTTTATTCATGGTTTACCATCCTTTCACGTTGTCGCCGCGGCTTTGGCTGCGGCAGGTTCTTCGGCTTCTGATCTTCTGCGGCTGGTCTGCCGCTCTTGGTCGGCGCTTCGTCCTCTGCGGGCGTTGCTCCGATATTGCCCGCGCTCGGCGGGCGGCTGGTCTTAGCATATACGGGCGCGGGGCTGAGAATATCCGCGGCAGGTTGTTCGGCGCGGTGCGCTCGGTCTGGTCTTGGCTGGCTTATAGGCTCGGCGGGTGCGCTCTTCCTGCGCTCTTTCCATCTTTTGCAATATGCGATTCACTTCGCGGCTGATTGCTTTTATGTCAATGTCTGCTGTCATTGTCTGCGCCTCCTTTCAAGCTGTGCGGCGGGGCGCTCTCAGTATGGGCGCGGGTGTTGGGTTCTCCTCGAATGGAAGAGAAATAAAAAACGCCTTGCCGCTCTGCCCGTCGGCGTATTCCTGCAAAAATGCGTTTATGTGGCGTTGTGTGGTCGCGCTCCATCCTTCCCAGATTCGGAAGAGCTTGCCGCCCTTGATCTTTAATATTGCGGTTTCATAGCTATAAAGGGTTATTTCGTCGCCGTTGGTGACTGCCTGCGCTTTGCCGTAAAAGCTTTTTCTGTTGTCTATCGGCTTTAATTCCTTAATACTCATAGTGTCCTCACTTTCTGCCGCTTCCGCGGCTGTCTCTGGTTGTTGTTCTTCGGCTGCGGCTGGTCTGCCGCTTCTGGTCGGTTCGCTGCTCTCCTGCGGGCGGCGCTCCGATATTGCCGCGGCTTATGCTTCCGCGGCTTCGCGCTTCTCAAGTTCGCGCGTGATAATTCTTTCAATCTCGTCATTTGCTCTTAATAGTTTTCTTTTTTCGTCAATTTCCGCTTGTAGTGCTGCTATATCATCAATAATGCGGTGATAGTCGCAAAAAATAGCGTTTTTCGCCTCTTCGAGTTCTTCCGCCGTGGCTGCGGCTGCCGCCTCATCATAGTTATAATACAATATATCGTAATATTTCATGCTTTGCGCCTCCTTCTCGGCGCGGTGTGAGTTCCGCGCCGTTTGACTTGGTTTCGGGTTTGTGGTATAATAGGCAGGTGGGGCGGGATAGCTCCCGCCGTGCTTTACTTCTGGTAGTGGTCGCGGCAGTAGTTTTTATAAATGCCTGTAAAGGCTTCAAGGAAGATGTTTAATAATACGGTGTGTTTTTGCTCTATGTCGGAAAATGCGCTGTTTTCGCCGTTTATAAATCTTTCCTTGGTTTCTGTGGGTGTCGCTGTGATTAGTCCGCTTATTACGGTTGAGACTGCCGCTGATTCAAGTTTGTAAAAGTCTTTGCAAAATTGGTCTTTGTTGATCTCGTCGGGCGCTTCAATATATGCGGGTTCAATGTAATCATGATACATTGATTCGGTTATATAGCTTTCGCCGTACTTGGTGCGCTCTATAAATTCGCAGTACATCATATTTTTTTCAACTTCCTTTCATGGTCTGCCGCGGTTGCGGCTGGTGGTTTGTGTTCTCTGCTGCTCTCGGCTTTCAGGGCTTGTAACCTTCCCGCCGTGGGGCTGCATTACCGCGGGCGCTGCCCGCGTCACTCTGCATTATATGCATTTTACCACATTGACTTTGTAAATCCTGCGTTTTCAAGTTGTTTGTAGTTTGGTTCGTTTTCTGTTATCCATTTCCAAATTTTGTTAGCTTCGCTTTTGTCCTTAAATGCTTTCTTGTATCTGTGCTCGCTGAAACTGTCGGCAGTTTTGAATTTTTTACTATAAAAATCTTTGTGCCATGAATGAATTGATATTTCATATTCGCCCAAAAAATAGCCGCCAATTTCATCCATCAATATAAAACAAGTGACCATATAATCTTTGCACTGTTTATCGCCTTTGTAATTTCTTACCCACTTAGCCATAATATCGCCCTGCCTTTCATTGTATCGGGGTTTATTCTCTTCGGGGCGCTCTGCCCTCAACTATATAATACCATATCTGACGGCAGATGTAAATAAATAAATTGTAAATATTCTATTGAATATCTGTTAATTAGCATTATATATTAATCAATTCACAAACTGGCGTTTATGCCTATAAATCAATAAAAAGAAGGTGCTTTTATGCAAAAATTTGATAGTAATAAATATAAAGATGCTTACAACAAAGAAAATTATACTCGTTGTGATATCCGTATAAAAAAAGAAATATCTGATATAATCGCGGAATATAGCGCAAATATGCAACTTTCAAAAGCTGCATTAATTCAAAAATGTGTCATTTATTGCTATGAAAATTATATTGACGTTTCCCGCATCAAGCTGTCAACGCCCGATAAATCGGACAAAAAGCCTGATTAATACACCTTGTATAATATCATCAAATTACCGTCTTTTAATACTATAGATTAATATAGGGCGGCGCTTGTATTATCGTTATTCGATAATTATTTATCGTTTCTCATATTATACGGCGTATATTATTTTAATTTGCTTTTAAATGCCCTTTTTTGCCGTTCTGGGCTGGGGCGCTGTAATTATATTGGCTGGGTGTCTGGGGCGCGTTCTCGTGCATTTTGGTGCTGTCTGCGACTGTTGCGGCTTATAGCCTTTTATGGCGTTTTTCTTTGCTCCAATTTCGGCGACTTTTGCCGCGTCCCTGCGTTGTTTGCTGCTCATTTTGTTTTTCTCCTTCTCGTTGCATTTTTAATACGCTTTGTAATATTCCGATAAAATTATACAACTTTCCGCCTGCTGTTCTGCGCGGGCTTCCGCTGGCAGATTTCCCGCCGCTGCTCCTGCGGCAGGTGTCCGCCGTCCTTGCTGCTGGGGCTGCTCGGCAGGTGTCGCCCGCTGCCCTGCCGCTCTTCTTGGTCGTGCCGCCTCGGCGCTGGGGCTTTGGGTGCTGCCGCGCTGATCTCGGCGGGCGGGTTTGTCGTCCTCGGCTTTGTCTGATCTCGTGGCAGGTTCTTCGGGCTGAGATAGTCGCCCGCGCCGCTGGGCTGCCGTGGAAGTGCTCGCGCCGCTGTTGCTGATCTCTTGGCAGGTAGTTCGGGCTGGTGGCTGCTGCCCTGATTGCCTCGGCAGGTGGTTCGGGTTGCTTCCCTTGTTGGGCTGGTCGCCTGCGCTCTCTTCGGTTGGTGGCTTCTGATCTTGTCCGCCTTGCCGCGGTTGCTCGTGGCAGGTTCTTCGGCGGTTGCCTCGGTCGGGATCGGCTGCGGCTGGTCTGCCGCGCCGCTGGCGCTGATCTCGGCAGGGTGTTCGGTATCTCTTCGGGGCGGTTGCGCCGCTGCCGTCCTGCGCTGCGCTCTGTGTGGCTTCGGGTATTGCCCGCGGTCGTTGTGCCGCTTTCAGCTTTGTGTGCGGCTGATCTCCTCGGCAGGTCTTGCCGCCGCTCCCGCCGTTCTCGTGCGTGCTGGCGGCTGGTTGCATTATGCCGCGCGGGGGCTTCGCTCCCGCTGTCCAGCTTCCGCCGCTTCGCTGCTCGGCAGGTCTGCCGCCTTGGCAGATTTCGCCCGCGCCGCTCGGCTGGGGCTGGGCTGAGATATTCGCCGCTGCTTGTATGATGATTGATTTGTTATGATATGATAATATAGCTATG
The DNA here is from genome assembly GCA_045632345.1 of Eubacteriales bacterium. GTDB lineage: Bacteria > Bacillota > Clostridia > Oscillospirales > CAG-272 > RGIG2000. Next base: position 95,229 of record JAZQWM010000034.1, read on the forward strand.
TTGGGCGCTTTCTGCGCTTCTCGGCGTTCTTGCCGTGCCGATGCTGGTTGCTGTCCGCGCTCCGCCGCTCTGCCGCCGTGAGGATCGGCGGCGGGCGGGCGCGGGGCTGGAAGGTCTTGCCGTGTTAGCTCGGCTGCGTTCTGGGCTGCCGCTGGTTATAAGTGCAAATTATCACTTTCAGACAAAATGATAATTTAATGTTTTAATTTGCCTATTCTGCGCCGTTTGAGGGGTATTCATACTATACTTATCGGAGGGGTAGGTTTACACTCCGAGGGCGGCTCTCCGCCGCCGTTTGGGATAAAGGTCATCTCCCTCGCTCATCCTCCCATTTTTCAAAATCATCCTCCTATTTTCGCTCACTAATTCGTAAAATTGCCTTCAAACAGAATAAAATAAAAGTGGGGAAGGTGCGTATTGTGGGGATTTGGGGACAAGGTGTGGGGAAAAATGGGCAAAAAATAGAAAAAAGGAGCGAGAGGTACTTGACAACCGCAATGTAGTGTGATATAATGGGAAAGTAATGGGAGAGAGAAAATAGTCGCCGCTACATAGAGACTGAGAAGAGCACTTTGGGGCGTTTTGGCGATATATAGGCGCAAACCCCTATTTTTGATGTACCCTCAATGAAGGAAAAATGCCCCAAAATGTACCCTCAATGAAGGATTTTTGCCGAGGGAATGTTCCCTCAATGATGAAAAAGGAGTGATGCTAATGCCAACAAGAACAGTAAATGATGGCTATTACGTGGACGGGGCTACGGGAGAAGTTATGCCCGTGGCGGCGAACACAACTATTATGGGCGAAGAAGAAAGAGAAGGTTACAAGCGCAAAGCAGAGCAAACAAAAGAACACAAAGAATACGTGGTGGCGCAAAAAGATGTGTGTGGGGATTTTTACTGGACGCTGTTTGACAGCAAGGAAGAATACTATCCTGATGTGTCAGATAGTATGCTGGCGAAGATTGTGTACCTGATAACCTACATGGACTACGACTCCAATTTGCTGGTGGTGCAGGACTCCCCTACTTCGCCCAAACGACCAATGCTCAAAAAAGATGTGGCAAAGGTTATACGACTTTACAGGACTAAATTCCCCAAATTTTGGACGGAGCTATTGGCGACTGGAATTATAACAGAAGAGCCAGACGGTAAACTGCGCGTATGCTCATTATTTTGTAAGGGCAGTCTTACAAAAAAGAACATGGCGGCAATGAAAGTCTTTACTCACGCGGTGCGATATATGTACGAGAATATAGATGTGCGATCCCATCAATACATTTCTTATTTGTTTCGCCTTATCCCGTATATCAATCTGCGGCACAATGTATTTTGCAAAAACCCTTTGGAAACTGAGAAGTCCGAGATTGTGCGAATGACGGCAAAGGATATGTGCCATATCTTTGGGATTGATGATGCTAATGTCAAGAGGTTTATCAAGACTTTGTTTAAGCTGTCTTTCGTGGATAAGAATGGCGACAAACGCAGTGTGATAACTCTTGTGACCAATTACAAAAATGACGGGGAGAGAAACTTTGTGCTGATAAACCCGCAATTCTATGCTGGTTATATGTGCAAATCGGATATGCTTAGTGTGCTGGACGAATTTACTATAAAGGAGAATCGGGATGAACGATTGGAGTAATTATTGCGGAACTCTGAAAGATTTTATTGATTTAAGGGAAATTCAAAATAATGAATACCGCGATGAATTTATGATGCTGTATGACTACGCCGCTTATTGTGATGAGTGGTGCTGATTTTGTACCCCTCGCCAACGCAATGTAGTGGGATATCGCAAAGGAGTGTGAAATATGAGCAAACTGTCTGAATGGGCTGCGAGGTTTGGCGATAATGTCAGATTGTATATGCTTGAAAAAGAAAATGATACTACGGGACTATTTCAGACGCAGGAGGTTTACGGAAATGGTATTCCTTGCTATTCCTTTACCAACCCTGTGTATCATGTGTGGATTAATGACGAGTGGGAAATGAGTTGCATGAATTATATGTCAGCTTATGCATATTATGAAAAACATAAAGGAGGTGCGATATGAAACTGCGGGAAATATTGAAGGGCAAAAATAATGTGCTTATGACTGGAAGAATAACAACACTTTAACAATTGTGAGGTAGGGTATGACAGTAAGGGTGATATTAGATGTGCTGCGTTTAGGGGATATACATGGTTCGGCATTAAAAGAACTTGCTTTATATTATGGGCAAAAGGATTTTGACCTTTCGCCAATTACAGACGAAATGGCGGCAGCATGGATTGAGAGGAGAAATAAGGATGACTGACTATACAACCTTTAAGATAAAAAAGTTTAGTACGGACACAAACGAAGGAAACGCTCTTGAGGCTTTGCTGGATTGGTATGGTGTGACTGCACTTATGTATGTTCCTGAAAGTGCGGCAAGAAAATTTCTTGGTATGCTTGAGCGTGGTGAAATAGATTTGTCTGATCCAAGCATTACATCGTTTAGGGGGTAATCCTATATGTATGCCCCCCTATTTGGTGTAAAAGTTGCAATTATTCACTAAGATTTTGTGCAAGGGAGGAAATGAGATGCTTGAATTTTACAGGGTAAGATATTCACTGATTAGAGGCGGTAGAACTATTGCTGCAAAATACGGCTGGCACGAAGTTCTTTGTGAGGAAAAGCCTCAAGATTACAGGCTTGCTCTTACGTGGAACGATATTATTGATGCAAATTTGTGTATGGTTATGCCAAAAATTATACAGAAAAAACGGGGAAAAATTCTTCTTTATAACGATTGGAATATATATCTTTGCATAAAAGAATGGAAAGAACCAACACTTGATCTTGAATACAGTGTGATGTATCAAAAGGTCAATATGTCAATAAGGGACGTGCTGGACTACTACAACGGCGAGGCGGCACTGCGGTATCTGGCGGAAAGGGGTATGCGATTTGGCATTAGATAAACAGTATTGTATTTATGGGGTAGATACTTCAGCTTTTTATTTTGATGATGAGAAAAATGTTGAGCAGAAAATGTTCAGTTTACGCAGACAAAAAGCTGAATATAAAAGCTTATTGCGTGATGAGAAATTAGATGATGCTATACGTTTTATTATAGAGGCAAAATACAAATCAGTTTCAAAAAAACTTTCAGATTTAAAGGAAACTTTAATTTCTATGATGCGGGGTAATATGTGTCGGCTCAGACATATCAATGAAATGAAATTGAATGATCGTAATAGAATTACTGTCTTTAGTTCAGAACTAACCCGCAGCCTTAATATGAATCCTTTAAATCTCAATGTAAGACAGACAATAGAAGATACATCTGTCAATGAGGAAATGATGGTTGTTTTGGTATTTTATTTTGAGGTTCTTGAAAATCTTATCCATAAGGGTTATATTCACAACGGCTATAAATATGTTTATTTTGCAAGCAGCGCGGGACAAATTCGCGCAAAGAAGGCTGTGTTTGTGCGTGAGGATTTGCTTGACAAATGCTGGAATAAACTAACCTGCGGGCTTTCGGTTGAAGAAGTCAATGCAAAAGGTGGAATGAACCTCAATAAATATAACGCATATCTTGCACTTTGTAATTCGGCTACAGAAGATTGGGCTGACTTTGACATAGATCGCTGTATTGTGGTTGATGATTTTGAAACCAATGTTGTGACTGAGGTTGACTACGTTGATGATAGAGATTACAGCATCACACGCCAAACTATGCCTGTGACAATTCCCCATACTGATGGCGCGGGAATGATAAGCCCAGAACTGAGCAATAAGAATTTTATGGTGCGTATGCCGTGGACAAAAGGGCTTCTTGGCGTTTTTGATTTTAAAGGATTTATCAAAGAACATGACTGTTCCTCTAAAGTAAAAGATATATGGGGCAAGGAATGGGATGTCTTTGAGGATAATATACAAATCATCTTAACAAAAAGCCAACTGAAAATGGCAGGATATTTTGATAGTTGGGATGATTATAAGGAGCGCTTTAAAAAGTACGGCTGTCGAGCTGGGACTTGTAATGTGGAGGAAAACTATTTTAAGAAGTCATGTTTGAATTATCAAATGCTTCAAAGCTTTATAGACTATAAAGACTCTGAGCTAAAGCAAATGTGCGTGGACAGTGTTAAATTTATTAACGGAATATGCTCTGATAAAAACGTGCAACTTGAAATGTTTGGTATAAAAGAGCATAAGCCATTCAGCAAATATAACGGTATGCAAAAATGCCTGATTGAATATAACGGTTTACTCAAAGATAATTTCTTTAGGGAGCAACTGCGTGATTTTCGCAAGAAATTGATTAAAGACCTGTACTCTGCCAAATTCAGAGTCAATGGTTATTATACATTTCTTCTTCCAGACTTTTATGCTTTTTGTGAATGGCTATTTATGGGCGTTAAAATCCCAGAAGGTTTGCTTGCTGATGGTGAGGTTTATTGTCGCTTGCATGAATTTGGAAAAGAAGTTGATTGCCTAAGAAGCCCTCACCTTTATTTTGAACACGCAATCCGCAATAATGTTACAAGACCTGAATTGCGAAAGTGGTTTATCACTGATGGCTGCTATGCAAGTACACATGATGTTATCAGCAAAATTCTTATGTATGACGTTGACGGTGATAAGACACTGATTATACAAGATCAGAATGTTATTGATCTTGCAAAGCGCAATCAGGTTGGAGTAGTTCCTTTATATTACAATATGCGTAAGGCTGCAAAAGAGCCTATTACAAGCGATAGTAGATATAAGGGGCTTGCAAATGCTTTTACAGGCGGCAACATTGGAGTGGTGTCCAATAATATCAGTAAGATTAAAAACAGTCCTGAAATACGAAATCCCAAAACAAAACAAGAAGCAACGGACTGCTTGAAATATCTTTGCATGGTAAATAATGAGGTTATTGATTATGCCAAAACTTTATACAAAAGCACTCCGCCGAAGGATATTAAGGAAATAATCTCAAAATATGTAAACAAAAAGTTGCCCGCCTTTTTTGTTTATGCAAAGGATAAGCGGACGGATCAAGTTGAGCCTATAAATGATTGTATTGTAAATCGCATTTTTACATTATATCCAGAAAAAAACTTTAAACTTGAATTTGAGGATAAGAAACGATTTGATTATCGTATGCTTATGAACAATCCCGATATTGAGGTAGATGAAACGGTGCTAAGAACTTACAGCGATACCGTGTCAAACATAAAGCTCAAAGTTGGTAAGGAAGAAAATTGCAACGCAACTATTATAAATGACATAATTGTTGCTATGCAAAAATTGGACTATGCACAATATGAAATCTGCGATATGCTTGTAAAGGATATGTTTAAAGATCATAATACATTTAAAAATGACCGCAGAAAAGAATTTTTCTTTCATATCTATGGCGATATTCTATATGAAAACATTCAAGCCAATAAAATCAAGTATGGCTATGTTTGTGTAGATTGCGGTACTGAAATTAAACGTGTTAATGGCAAATGTAGGTGTGCGGAGTGTCAAGCAAAACATAGAAGAAAATCAGAAACCGCAAGAATACAAAGATATAGGAAAAGTTTGTACGCAACCGAAAATGCCTGATTTTATGCAATAATTAGCCATTAAACAAAATAGCGGTCATTTTTTTCGCCGCTAAATGAAAGAGATTATGTATGTCATGATTCAGCTCTAAAAAGAAATTGGGAGTAGTAAGAGGAAAACTTATGCTCCCTCTCTTTTTATACATAATCTTTTTTATTTCGTTATATGAACATTTGCTCAATTGTTCATAAATAAAATAAAGGTGTTGAAAATAAGATGAATCAAATTACACGCGACGAAGCAAAATATCTGGCAGAGCATGGAGTATATTGTCCACGCACTTGCAGGCTAAAGCGCAAGGGCAAATCACGCGGCAAGTATTATTGCCCTGACGACAAACACGTACAGCAATTATTGGAGACTTACCGCAAGTCAATAAAGGTGATTGAAACATACCCAAATAACTAATATCCTTTACTATTGTAAGGGGCAGTCGGATGACTGTATTTTTTTTATTAAGTGAGGAAAATATTATGGAAGATAACATTCAGATATTAGAGTTGACAATTCCTAAAGATGTGGAGAATTTAAAACTCCCCTCCCCCGAAACACTTGACTTCTATCAAGACAGACAAAACAGAGTAATTTATATTGATTATGATATAGATGAAAGTTTACTAAGAGATGTGGGCAGACAAATACTTGAATATAACCGTTCTGATACGGGCAAACCTGTTGAAGAACGTAAGCCTATAGTTATTCTTATTAATTCCTGCGGCGGTAATCTTGACACCGCTTATGCAACAATTGCTATTATGGAGACATCTAAAACTCCCATAATTACAGTTAATATGAACTCTGCATATAGTGCGGCTGGTCTTATTCTCATGGCTGGTCACAAAAGATATTGTATGCCAAGATCGCAGGTACTTATTCACAGCGGCAGCGCACAAGGAATTAGTGGTGATTATGAGACTGTACAGGAAGCAACTAAGGCTTATGAAAAAATGGTTAATGAAATGAGAACATTTATTATAAGCAAAACAAAGATTGAAAAATCTCTTATGAAGAAATATCAAGACAGAGATTGGTATTTAGAGGTAAATGACCAAGTTAAACTTGGCGTTGTTGACGAGATAATTTCTGATATTGATTGTATACTGTGAGGTGATGCCTCATGGCTAAGAGCAAAGAAAAAGTTACAATAGAATTTGTAGGTAAGTCTGGTGATGGTGTTACAGGTTCAATGTACTACATTGCCTTTAATGACAAACAAATTCTTCTTGAGGCAGGACTATATCAAACCAGTGCAGATGATATTCTTAAACAATATCAGGTCAATCACAGAAATTATAAAATTCCTTTTAATGATATTGATGCCGTAATAATCAGTCATTTTCATATTGACCATTGCGGACTTGTGCCATTTTTATTTTCGCGCGGCTATCGGGGCAATGTTTATATTCCTAAAGGGAATAAAGCGCTTGCCCGTATAATGTGGGAGGACAGCCTTAAAATATTTGAAAGTGATTGTGTAAAATTGGAAAAGCGACATGGAATAAATGCTACGCCTTTATACACACAAGAGGATATTGAAATTGCGCTTGACCATTTGGTTGAATTACCATTTAATGATGATATTGTTTTATTTGACGATCTTATTGTCAGATATTATCATGCAAGTCATATAGTCAATGCTGCACAGGTTCATATGACATTCAAACTTGGGGAAACGATTAAGGCACTTGGTTTCACAGGTGATATTGGTTCGGATATTGAAAAGGATTATATAATCCCTTACGAACCGCTCCCTTACTCTGATATTGTTCTTGCTGAATGTACTTATGGCGGCAGTCATAAAACTCACAAGCAGAAGGATAGAGATAAGGATGTTGAGAAGATAAAATGTGTCATCGACCAATGTTGTCAATATGATACGCAAAAGGTTTTATTTGGTTCTTTTTCGCTTAATAGAGCGCAGGATATTCTTACAACTATATATAAGATTTATGGGAATGATGAAACTTTTGCAACTCCCATAATCTGTGATATGCCGCTTGCAAAAAAAATTTCGGATATATGGGATAAACTTGTTGAGAAAGATAAGAAACTTTGGAAACAGGTTATGTCATGGAGTAATATAGTCTGGGTTGATTCTTTTGAAGAATCCCAAGAATGGCAAAGGCTGAAAACTTCTCAGGTGGTAATCAGTTCGTCTAACTTTTTGAAAAACGGAAGAATAGTATCATGGCTCAAATCAATACTGCCTAATGAAAACTCTCGCGTAATGCTGTGCGGATATGCTGGCGATCAAAACAGCGTGGCATACCAGATACAGCATTGTAAAAAGTGGGTTGTTATTGATGGCGAACAAATTAGAAGTAGGGCGAATGTGATGCAACTAACTTCATTTTCAAGTCATGCCTGTAGATCAGAACTGCTTGAACGATACACGTCAATGCCATACAATAAGATTTACCTCGTCCATTCTGAAAGTAATGGCAAACAAGAGTTTGCAAAGCTTTTACGAGATGGTTTAAGCAATGCAAGTAGAACATCAAAGGTTTATACTCCTGTAATGGGGGATAAAATAAGTTTTTAAAAAATGCGATTTTGTGGAAAAACGATGTTCCAAAAAATGCGATTTGTGTAAAAGGAGATAATATGGCAAAGATTACTAAGAAGAAATCTATAAGCATTAAGGGCGTTCTTCAGATCAGCAAAGACAATGATGAAATTTATGTGGAAGTTGAAGATGGCGAAACGCTTTCACTTGCCAGATTGCTTGTTGACTTTGATAGTTGTGAGGTCGCAATAAATGTGACAGAAAGTGTTGAACTTGCCTAATTATGATTTAGTAAATCACGATTTGAGTTAAAGGAGTGAATCTTCATTTGAAGAAATTTACAGCGGAACAATATTGCCGCATATATGAAATTTGCAATAGCAAGTCTAATACTACGACTTGGGAGGAAATTGCTGGACAACTTAATGCTGAGTTTGGAACAGATGTAAGTTCCAGCGCATTTAGAAAATGCTATCAATATTACTCTTTAATGGATAATGCACTGAGGAAAAAAGGCAACACGGCTATTGCAACTCGTATTCTTAGCGTGTCAGATACACACGTTCCATTTGAACTTCCAATTGAGATGTTATCAGACTATAAGGGCAGAGTTGATATACTTCAGCTTAATGGCGATATATGTGATTGTCAGGCAATTTCAAAATTTAGCAAAGTTTACCGCGTATCGCCTATGGAAGAAATTATTAAGGCACGTAAATATGTGATTGAAATGATTGAATACCTGCAACCCAAAAAGGTTGTTGTGACATATGGCAATCACGACTTACGCTTCCAAAATTACTTGGCAAAAAACCTTGATAATGCGTTGGCTGAACTTATGCCAAGAACAAGTCTTGAACTTATATTTACTGACGGATTTTTTCATTATGATAAGCGCGAAGGTACAAAGTCGTGGTATACGCCTATAAAGCAATTGTTCCCATCAATTGAGGTTGAATATACCGATAATTGGTGGACACAAATTGGTGATACTATATTTGCTCACCCATCTGCATTTTCTTCGGGCGTTCTTAAAACTGCGGAAAAGGCTATGTATTTCTTCCGCAATGAAGGACTGCAATTTACAGAAATTGTCATGGCTCATACCCATAGAGTTGGTGAATATTATATAGGCAATACAAGAATAATTGAACAGGGCGCATTTAGTGATGTGTCAAAAAATAATTATAGCAACGGTCAGCTTTACAATTCTCAGAAAGAAGGTTTTGTTTATCTTTGTCAAGATATAAATGGCAAAACCATTCGTGATAAAACTGAACTGGTTGCATTGAATTAAGGGAGTGTAAATATGAATACAGAAAAAGTATTTGCTAAATTGCTGAAAGCAAAGTCAAATGGCAGGGATGTTTCGGTTGTAACTAATTATGCCAATACCAAAAAACTTTTTAAATACTTTTTATCTTTGCCTGATACATATATAGTTGATGTAGAAATAGGCGAAGTTGAATGGCGAGGTTATGGCGGTGCGTATCTTTTAGACGTATGTTTAGATGGCGGCATTTATGTACAACCTGCAATACTTGACAACGGTTCTGTTGCTCGTGGTGAAGGTTTGTATTTTATTGATGTGTCTGCAATTGGAGAACATCTACCCGAAGATTTTGTTTTTGAAAGTGAAGAAACAGTTATTAAACTTATAGGTGACAATTAATATGATTAATGCGGCATACCGTAAATATAAAACATTTGATGATTTTATAAGAGACATCCTTTTTACTGTAATGGAAGATCATCATGTGGTTATTATTTGTAACTGGCAAGATGTACAAGGACTTATTGCAAATATTAATAACAAAGTGCTGAATGGTAAAAGTCTTGCACTTGATATTGAAAGCGCTTATCATTTTGATGATGATATTGCGACAGCGCAAATGAATGATGGTAATATGCTTATTACTATTTTTGATAATGCAACTGTGATTTGCGAGGCGGCTTTATTTACAGATAAGCCCATAAGTTTTATAGATAGCAAATACTTTGTTGAATATGATGCAATATGTGCTATGAATTATGCCATTACAAATACTATTATTCCTTTTAAAATTGAACAAAAGATAAGGTTTTAGTAGTCTTTATGACTATTTACATAACAGCGCGACAAGCCGCGCTCAAATAATAGCGGAACGGGGCAAAGGTAATAATACGCCCCGTATGGGCAATGAGCTTGGCAGTAAAGCAACGCGATAAAAAGCGGAAGTCCTCGGCGCACATCCGAGATTGCTCACCACTCCTCCTGACGGGAGAACCGACACTGACAAGGCGGTGGTCAGTCCAATTGCACCGCCCACGCGGATTTTGAGGTTGCGACTTAAAGTCTGCTCTAATGAGCCTTGCAAGCCTCTGTTATGCCTACAAGCTGACTACGCAAGGACTTTTATGGTCGCCACAACCTAATGTGGAAAGGCAAACCTGCGTATTGGTAGGTTACGGACAAGTAGCAAACCAGCGCATTATCGAAGTAGAAGTTCACAGCAAGAGCGTATGCACACTACTGCTTTAAGTGACGGTGCAATTCCGTCCACTTCGACCAACGAGCGTTATGCTCCACTCGCTGTGCGAGGCTCTATTTTAGAGTAAGCGTTCCCGATGACACGTTACATAGCAACCCATAGGGTAAATCGGTGTAAAAAGAGCTATGTCGCACCATCGTCTATGATTAGTAAGGACATCGCCCTTTCAAGGCGAAAAGGACGGAGCGTCGCCGTCTGGTGTGACCAGTCCACTGGTGGAATAAAGAGTTTGACATCTTGCAGAGGATGTAAAATTGCTGTATAGTCTGTAACCCCGATGAAAGTCTAAGCGTGGTGTAAACACGCGGGAACAGACGATTCTCTCCGTGAAATTGTGTCTAATACAATTTCGTGGAGTAAATTGGCAGTTTGGTGAAATGGTATCATATAAGGCTCATAACCTTATGTTCCGAGTTCGACTCTTGGGGCTGCAACCAAATTTTGAAAATTGAACTGAGTTCCAAATTAATAATCGCAGTAGCGAGTGTGGGTGGCGTTGCGACGTTGCCCACATATACCAAAGAAAGTTTCTTTATTTCCTCCTAAACGGGGAGTGACTAACTCCCCTATTATGTAGCCTGCGCCGCACGAGGCAAGAGCTGCACCAATTTGAATTAAAGGAGTTGCTTGAATGAGCAAGATTGATGTTATTATTCCTTGCTATAAAGCAAGAGATACTATAGCGAAAACACTTCACAGTATTGCAATGCAGAGTATTGCAGACGATATAACCGTTTATATTATTAATGATTGTGACGGAATGTATTATAATGATATATTATATCTCTTTCCTGAACTTGATATACGATATATCAAACGTGAAGAAAATGGCGGCTGTGGTGCTGCGCGTAATACAGGCATACAAAATGCAACGGCAGATTATATTACTTTTATTGACGCTGACGACTGTTTCACAAACTGTCTTGCGTTAGAAATAATGTTGTGTCGGATTAAAGCTGCGAAAGCTGATATTCTTGTGAGCGCATTTGAAGGAGAGATGCGATTTGACAACGGCATAGGCATTAAGAAAATTGAACATAGTCCAACTTGGATGCATGGTAAATTATTGCGCCGCCAATTTTTAATAGATAATCATTTGTTTTTCAAAGAAAATCTTAGGCTTAATGAAGATGTAGAGTTTAATCAGACTCTAATTGACTTGGGTGCAAAATCAACTGAAATTCCTATGACAACATTGCTTTGGCGTGATAATCCAAATAGTGTGACGCATGAAAGTATATATAAGAACAAGCGTGTTTTTGTTGACGCTGTGTCTGAATATATAAAGGATTGCAATGACCGTAATATAGATCGTGCAAAAATAACACATAGAGTATTGCAGAATCTTGTGGTAGTTTATCAATATTACAATGTTGTGCTTGATGAAAACCCAGACATGGCTGATGATTACTTATTGGCTTGTAAAGATTACTGGAAACTTTGTGAACCTATAGTTGCAAATGTTGAAGATGAATATATAACTAAAATTTATGCTTCAGTTATGAAGGGCTTTGAATTGATACCCAACATAACATTTGTGCAGTTTTTAAATGAAATAAAGGAGTGAGTTAATTGCCAGCAAGAGGTACAAAACAATCGCTGTCAAAAAAGAAAAAAACTACAAAACCTGTAGATATAGACACAAGCACTTTACCGCCTTTATATAAATGTTCTTGCTGCGGCAAACTTATTACCGATCCACAAGGTAAATTCTTTAAAGTCGTTCAAAATTCGCTATATGATGGCAATGATAATTATAGTAATATCTGTACGACTTGCTGTAAGAATTTCTTTGAACGTATGAAAGAAAAATATCAAGACGAAAAAGTTGCATTATTAATTACGTGCTGCGAAATGGGCTGGTTTTTTTCTGAAAAAACATATCTTGAGACAAAGGAAAAAGATGGCGATGAAATTAGTCTTGGTAATTATACCAGAAGATTAAACTTGTCACAAAACAAAAATAAAACTTTTGTCGATTACATTATGTCATCAATAACCAATGAACAATATTTAAGATCAAAAAAAGAAACAGAAGAAATGTTTGAAGCTAACTGGACACAGGAAGAGCAAAATAATATGCATACTGTTATAGAAGTAATAGGTTATGATCCATTTGCAGGATATCAGTCAGTTGACAGACGTTATCTTTTTAGTGAGCTTGTTAAATACCTTGATGACGAAGAAGTTATGGAAGATAATTATAAATTATCCCAAATAATACAAATAGTAAATAATAATAACCAGATAAGACAATACGACTTGTTAATTGCCCAACTAAAGCCATTAAGTGACAGTAAGGACATACAAGCACTTAATGAATTAAAAAGCAAACTTGTTATGTCTAATGATAAAATTGCGAAAGAAAATGAAATATCTGTAAAGAACAGGTCGAATAAAGATGCGGGAAAATCTACTCTCACATATCTTATGAGAGATTTACGTGAGAAAGATTTTGATAAAGCCGAGGCAGATTATTACGATCAGCTTAAATCCGCTGGTACGAGATGGGCGGCTGAAATATCAATGAGTGCAATACAGAAAAATACTTTCTTTGATGAAAATGATATGCGTGAAATTGATAGTATAAAAAGAGAAATGGTGGGAAAACTTCAGTCGCAAGTCGATGATCTTACAGAAGAAAAGAGACTATTGCTTTTGGAAATACAAAAATTAAAGAATGGTGATAACGATGAAAAAACGTAAAATCATTCTTACACCTATAAAGAAAAAAATATATGAGTTAGACGCTGAGTCTATAGCTTTTTATAGACGCAATCCTTGTATTGCCTGTGAGGATTTGCTTGGCATAAAGCTTATTGACGCACAAAAATGGATATTGCAAAGTACTTGGAACGCGCAACACAGTGTATGGTGCTGTAGCCGAAACTTTGGTAAATCGTTTTTGGGGGCTATCTTTATGATATTAAAGGCAATACTATATGAAAATCAGGCTATATATATAGTATCATCTGTTGGAGATCAGTCTAAAGAAACCTTTACTAAAATTGAAGAGATAGTAACTCGCATGGGAAAAACCGCGGCTTCAATCCGTTCTTTAAAAGACATTGCCGAAAAAGAAACAAAAAAGTCTTTCACAAATAAAACGGGCTTTAGTCATAATCCTGCGGGTTATTCTGTTGAATTTTATAATGGTAGCACAATACATACATTAAATAGTAAACCCGATTCCGCAAGAAGCCGTCGTGCTACACTCGTATTTTTTGACGAAGCTGCATTTTGCTCTGATGAATTAATAGCAGTTTGTGAGGCTTTTGCGACGCAGAATACAGACTTTATTACTTCAATTGAGAATAACTTTAATCCTGAAACGGAAAAAAGAAAAGTGCCTACGCAATTGGTTTATGCATCTTCTCAAGATCAAATGGATAAAACTTTTTATAAGCATTACAAATATTTTGCCAAGAGAATGATTGCTGGCGATAGAGATTATTTTGTTTGCGATATGATATGTGATGTTGCAATTGATACATATATGAACGGCGAACCATACATACCATTGCTTACAAGAAGCAAAGTAGACGCTGCGTTAAAAAGTAATAAAGAAAAAGCTTTAAGAGAATATTTTAATCAACCTACGGCAGATGGCGGAAGTACACAAATTGTTAAATGGGATGTTGTAAGACGAAATGAAAAGTTTTATTTGCCAACTTTGTGTTGGAAACCAAATAGCAAAATTGCTTTGGCTTTCGATCCTGCAAGAACGGGAGATAATTCAATTGTTGGTGTGATGAATATGTATAAGGATCAGGAATTAGGCTGGTGCGGTGATATTATTAACTGTATAAATATGGTTGACACGGTAACAAAAAAGAAATACAAGCTTGATTCAAACAGACAATTAGAAGAGCTTAGAAAATTAATTGTTTGCTATAATGGTCAAAATCCAGATTATGAATATATAGATGTACTTAATGTTGATGCTGGAGCTGCGGGCGGCGGTGTCAGCACATATGCAGACGGTTTACTGAATGATTATTCAGATAAGTTTGGTAAAAAACATAGAGGTTTTATTGATAGTACAAGTGAACTTTATCAAAGCTTTACAAACCGATATCCAAACGCTTGTGACAAATTAAGACTTATAAGCCCTAAGAAATATCGTACTCAAATGGTTGAAGAAATGATAGAACTTATGGATTTAGGCGTTATCAGATTCCCATACGAATATTCGGGGCAGGACTCATTAAAAGTTATTAATGGTGTAGACAAAGACGGAAATGAGATATGGGAAAATCACGAATTATCTGATGACGAAAAAATGGCACTCGTTCAGATTGACCTAATGAAAACCGAAGTTACGTCAATACACAAAACACAAAACGCTGAAAAAACAACTGTAAACTATGCGCTTTCAAAAGAAAAAGAATCACGTATGCATGATGATAGATTTTATGTTCTTATTCTTCTCGCGCATAGATTATACGAGTTAAGGCGTGGAACTATTGTTAGTCAGCAACCTGTACAAGATATTACAACATATTTTATGGCACGTCCTGCAAAACGTTATGAATAAAGAAAGGGGTGAATTATTTGGAAGATAAAAATGAAATGCTTGAGATATATAATCTCAAAAGATTTGCGAAACTTCGCTCAGACATATTACTCGATTTAAAGCAGAATATGGACGAGGCGTGTGTGTTTCTGAAAAAATATCCTCGCAAAATTATTCTTGCTGCTTTGGCTGATCCAACAAGTTCAAGGTCAGAAGAAGTGCTAAGAGAGATTAGCCGATTCTTTTATGCAATCTCACCGCATTATCGCAGAGCAATTATAATGCTTGCAACTATACTGACCAATAATTATGTTATTCGCCCCATCGCAAACATTAAAAATTTAGCAACAACAAAAGAAGATTTTGAAAATGAGTATATTGAATATGCTTTAAAATGTAACCGTTATAAATTTAAAGATATTAACCCTCAAATAATGTTACGTACCTTGGTTGATGGTATTTATTACGGGTTAATGATTGAAGATAAGCGCAGTTTTTTCTTAAAGCCATTGCAGCATAAATATTGTAAACTGGCTTTGGTAGAAAATGGCGTTTGGCGGTTTGCTTTTGATTTAAGTTATTTTGATACAAAAAAAGCGAAAGCTTTACTCCCCTCTTATGGTTCTGATTTTGTAAAGGCATATCAGCTTTATAAGGGTGATGAAGAAAAGGAGATAAAAGGCGATAAGACTTTGCGTTGGTTTATACCAAAGAAACAAATCTGTGTAAAGTTTGATGAGGAATATCCTTTTATAATCCCACCGCTTGCTGGCTGTTTCAAAGCAATCATTGATCTTGAAACTTATCAGGAAATCAAAAAGGACGGAGCTATACTTGATAATTATAAACTTATCAATTATACAGTTGAGACAGACAATGACGGAAATCCTGCATTGTCATTTGAACAGGTTGAGAAATATTACAATCAAATTGCTGGCGCTGTACCTGAAGGAATAGGAATTGCTGTCAATCCTTTTAAGGCGCAGGGAATTACTCTTAAAGACACGACAAATGCACAAAAAGATTATACCGAGGACGCAACAAAAGACTTGTTTAATAATGTTGGTATATCCCCGCTTTTATTTGGTATAGGTGCTAACCCAACATACAAAGTTATTGAGCTTTCGCTTATTGTTGATGCAACAATGATGATGAAATTGCTGCGGCAAATTGAGAGGGTGTTTAATGTAAAGTATCAACGCGAAATGTCAATTCACGACGATTATCTTTTTGAAATTTATTTTCTTGACCAATACAGTTTTAATAAAGATGAGGTTGCGAATAGATTGCAAAAATCTGCGATGTACGGGTTGCCGTCTAAGTTATGGTATGCGGCAGCGCTTGGTCAAGAGCCTATAGACGCTTATACCGCAAGTTACTTAGAAAATGTTATTTTAAATTGTGGTAGTGATATATATAATCGCCCTCTTATTAGTAGTAGTACTTTAAGTAATGGGGAAAATGGCGGCAGACCTCAAACTGAAACACCAGCCGAAGAAACTGTAACAAGCATAGAAAACAACGACAATTATAAGTGAGGTGGCGTTGTGAATAAATTTATAAAGGTATTAGAGCCTAAGTTACAAGATGAACTTGCTAACTTAGGTTTTTCTTATACAATTGAAAAACTTGGTGACAAGCAAGTTTTTGCTTTTACCGACAGTATGGAGTTAAGAAAGTATATTGCCTCTAAATATGCAGATATAAAAGGCATATGCTATTTTGATGACAAACTGTTCTTCTGAGTTTTTAAATATTGAGGAAAGGAGGTAAAAGCAATGGAGAGATTTAATCTAAACGGTGTATCAAAGTTTGAATTTCAAAGACCTATAAACAAAGAATTTTCATTGTTTAAATGCTGGGTTGCTGGCGTAGGCAAAAACAGGAACATGAGTTACATATCAAAAGAAAGAATGGATAATGCTCTGCCTACATTGTCTTACGCTCCTGTAGTCGGACATTTGATAAAGGGAGAAGATGGAAAGTATAGGTTGGGTTCACATGATGTTGATTTTGATATGGAGACATGGGATTTCATACCATTAACAACTCCTGTTGGTGTTGTAATGGAAAATAGTTTTGGATATGAAACTGTAAACGAATATGGCACAGACGTTGAATATTTGACAGCAAATGTTATTCTGTGGACTGGAAGATATCCTGAATTATTTGACTGCAAGTATAGTGATGAAATCTTTTGTGCTGAGTCTATGGAAATTTTAGTAAATCAGCATCGCATTTTAGAGGAAGATTCAAACTATATTGAAGTATTGGATTTCAGTTTTTCAGCGCTTTGTTTACTTGGTAAGTCAGATGATCCCAAACTGAATAATGAACCATGCTTTATAAGCTCTAAACTTACACCTATTAATTTTAGCTCAAACGATTTTGTTACTAAGTTTAACGAATTGAAAGAAGCAATTAAAGAATGTTTTGATACTAAAGAAGAAGGTGAGGTAAACGTGACAGAGAATATTATAAATCAGGAAGAAAACATTGATGTTGTGGAGAAAAAAGATGAGGACGAAGTTTTTGAAATAACACTTGAAACTGAAATCGCAGATGAATCCGTCGCAGAAACTCAGCAAATTGAAGAGCCTGCAAAAACAGAAGATGAATCAGAAACGACAGCGGAAGAAACAATTGACTATGAATCAATGTACAATGATGCTATCGCTGAAAATGAGGCATTAAAAACTCAGATAGCGGAGCTTACACGCAGTATTGAAGAACTTACGCCTTACAAGCTTGCTGCTGAAAAGGCTGATAGAGAAAGCGCTGAGAACGGTGTATTCGCTAAGTATGATTCACGCATAGGTGAAATGCCTGAGTATGCGGTGCTCAAGACAAAGGCTGGCGAATATTCAATTGCAGACCTCGAAAGAGAATGTCTTATTCTTGTTGGCAAGTTTGCTATGAACGAGCCTAAGAAAGAAATTGAAGAAACTGAAACAGAACCAACACTTACATTTGCGCTGGACAATATGCCTGAACAGAAGGTAAATCGTTACGGCGATGTATATGAAACTTATAAAACCAAATAACAGAAAGGAAGGTATGACTATGGCACATGGTATTTTTAGATCAGATAATTGCACTTATACACACGATCCTGCAAAGATCAGAACAATCGAAACTTATGGTGAGATTGATAACGGCGCTCCTATAGTTCTTGGCGCACTTGCTACAACTGGCAAGTATGCTGGCGAAAGAGAGGTATTTACTACTTCTGCTGCAACAGGCGCAGCTCCCGCTAATGTTTGGGTAGTAACTACACCTGAACTTGATTATGAAAAGTACACTCTTCCTGAGTTTACTAATGCTTCTGGCGCAATAGGCAGAGCAGTTGCAATGGAAAAGTATGACATTTTCTCAGTAACTTCTGAGGTTCTTTCTGCAATTCCTACAACTACAAATCAGTATATTGTAGCTGCAAACGGACAGTGGACAGTAGGCAGCACAAGTGCTAATGCGTTTGCAAAATATTTAGGTTCTGATGTTCAGGACGGCGTAACATTTTACGGATATCAGGTTCTTTAATTTTAGGAAAGCGAGGTAATAATATGAGTAAGGAATTAAGACAGCTTGCTATTGATGTTTATAATGGCATTGATGTAAAGTTTGAGAATGGTGAAACTGGCGATGACATGATTCGCAACGCTCTTAATAAGGCTTTTGGCGGCATTAATCTTAATGATGGTAAGGCTGTAAGAAATGCAATTGCTTATAATAAAGTTGATTTTGCGATCATTAATGAGCTTATTGATGTTGCAATTGACCTTTCAGCAAATGATAACTCTGAGATTTGGAACTTTGTTGATTTCAAGTCCGCAGCTCTTGGCGACAAGAACAAGTTTACTGTAGAGGGTAACGACCTTCTTCATGTAGATGTAATAACACATGGTACTCAGGGTGTACGTAGACAGCGTATGCTTAGTAGAGAACTGACAGTTGAAACAACAACTAAGGCAATCAAGATTTACGAGGAAATGGTAAGGCTTGCTGCTGGTCGTCTTAACTGGGCTAAGTTCGTAGAAAAGGTTGGCAAGTCTTTTGACAACGACAGATTTAATGCTGTTGCTTCTGCTTTCAGCGGAATTACTGCTTCTGGCGATTACTCAAAGGGTACTGCTGGTACAGCATTTAGCGAAAGCGATATGATTGATCTGCTTACAACTGTTGAGAATGACGGTAATACACCTAAGATTTTTGGTTCACTTCAGGCACTTCGCAATCTCTCAATGGCTATGGCTGGCGACGAGGTTCGCAGAGATTACTACAACTTTGGTTACATGGGCAAGTTCAACGGCTATGATACATTCCGTATCTCAGGCAAGAATGTTCCTACTGACAAACTCTTTGTAGTTGGTTCAGATGAGAAGTTTATCAAGATGTTTGATGAAGGCGATACACTTACTATACCTCATAACTTTACTGAGACTGCTGACAAGACACAGGAGCTTCAGGTAGAGCGTACTTACGGTGTTGAAGTTATTATGGCAGGCAAGGTTGGCGTTTACCAGCTTTAATTAAAACGAGTAAAAGGAGTTATTTATGGAAGGAAGAGTTACAATAAGCGATGATTACATCGTTCCTGTAAAGTCAAATTTTGATGGCACACTTACATTCAGCGACAATGGTTGGAATGAAAAATGGTATGGCATTGGCGATATTGTTGAAATGCCGTGGAGCGGAGTAAAAGATATAAGAAAATATGGTAGGAAATCTTTTGAGAAAAACTGGCTTATACTTGAGCCTACAAAAGATTATACTTCCGAGCAGCTTTATACCGTTCTTGGTGTTAAAGAATACTATCCTAATGCTGACAAGTTCAAAGACGTTGAAGTTCTTATTTCAATGAAACCAAAAGAGATTGCTGAATATCTTAAAGGAATGAGTGCGGATTATCGTAACACTTTCACATCTTATGCAAAAAGACTTTATGAGGACGGCGATCCGCGTATGGATTCAAAAACAAAGATCGCCGCTCTTGAAAAGATACTTGATGTTGATTTCAGTGAGGTGTAAAAATGGCAACAGAATTTAGCGCTGTGTATGAAAGTTTTCTTGGCAAGATAACTGATAATGATTTATCGGCTATGACAGAAGAAGATGCAAATAGCGTTATGAGTGATTTGCTTAGATATGGCATTGTAATTTTTAGCGAGTCTTGTAAGAAGGATTTATCTACCGTTACACCGACAGGGTGGGAAGATGATCTGACGGACTATGAAATAGAAATATTGGCAGAGCTTATGGTTGAAGCGTGGTATAAACCAAGAGTTAATTTTGCGGAATTATTGCGTAATCAACTTAGCACTAAAGATTTTACAACGTTCTCCCCCGCTAATCTACATAAGGAAAACCGTGAAGCATATGAGGCGGCTCACAAAAGAGCACGTTCAATGATAAACGAATATTCTTACAGATATAACAATATAGGAGAATTAAAATGAGCAAAAATTGCAAACCGCCTTATAAAGCTTTGAACAGCTATTTGCATAATCTTATCAATAAGGTTTATAAGATATTGCCAATGAAAGAAGAACAGTGTGATACGTTGACATCTTATCTTCTAAGTTTGGAAAATGAACTTATAGGTTGTTATGAACTGTGGGATATCCTTTGTGATAACTCACAGTTTTTAGCTGTAATAAATATAGTTAAATATCTGTCTACAAAAGAATATGATATATCAACCTGCAAACGTGAGGTTTTCAAGGCAATTCACCTTATTGAAAAAACAATAAATGAGATTGAAAAGGAGGGATTAAATGGCGACCTTTGAATCGTATAAGGCAAGGGTTCATCAACGCGGCGAAACAATACGTGAACGAACCTTGTATTATGAGAAAGAACACTTAAAGGAACTTGCTGTTAATTCCCTCTCTTGCAAACAATGCAAAGTCAATGGGTTAGATCAATTGCTCATAATTGATGATGGCACATTACCTTATTACAAAAATGTCAAAAGTTTGCCCGATGAATATTTTGAGGCTGGGAATTATATTGAATGGGCTGACAGTATGTGGCTTATGGTTTCCTGTGACTGGGACAAAGAAGTTTATACATATGGCAAAATGCAACAATGTAATTATGTTTTAAAATGGCAAACTAAATCGGCTGATATTATTGAGCGCTGGTCTGTTGTTCTTTCAGCTTCAAAATATAATAATGGTGAAAAGTATAACAACATTATTGTTGTCGGTTCAAATCAACTTATGGTGTATTTGCCTTTAGATGCTGAAACGCTTAAACTGAGGGCGAACAAGAGACTTATGGTTGACTTTAATACAGACTTACCAAAGTGCTATGATGTTACTCGTGTTGATACAGTAACAATGAGCTATGACGGCATTGCAGAGCCAGCATATGATGGTAAGGGCTGTATTCTTCTTGTTTTGACTGAAACTGAATTAAATCCTGACGTAGATAATATCGAATTAATGATTTGCGACTATGTAAATCCAAATGATGTTCCGCAACCTACTTCCCCCATCCTCATAACATATAGCGGCAGTCCTGAAATACGAATTGGCGGACGTAAGACCTTAAATGCAGAGGCAGAGAGCGATGTTATATTCTCACTGGTAAGTTCTGCGATGTGGGAAGGTAAAATTACATTAACACAAACAGGCAATAAATGTTTGATTAAGTGCGCTAATGATAGTGCAATGGTCGGCTCAAGTTTTAAAGTAATGGTTACAGGCGGCGGACAAAGCAGCGAACTTCTTATGAAGATTATTGGCGCAGTTTAAGGAGGTGTTGGGGTGAAAAGCTCTTGTATAAGACGATGGAAAAATCAAATCATGTCTGAACTATCGCAAGACGATGAAATTATAAATGCTCTTGGGCTAAATCCTAATGAATCTCCTGATGACTTAGTTTGGGTGCGATATTACCCACATTATTATATACCGCAAACAGAAGAAGAAGTAAAAACCTATATTCTTGTAGAAATTGATATTCCAGAGCGCAGAACACGATATGGCAGCAACGATAATGACATATGGGTGCGTCCAATTATTATATTCTATGTACTTACTCACCAAGAAGATATGAGATTGGATTTAGTTGGAGAAAGTGGTACTCGTATGGACTATCTTGCAGAACTAATTGAAGATAAATATGAGGGACGGCAAGGTTTTGGAATAGGAGAATTACGCTTAAAATCAGATACGGCAGGTAGTGTAAATACAACCTATAGATATAGGCAACTTGTCTTTGAGGCGGTTGATTTAGATGATAGTCTTTGCGAGGGGTGATTTCCTATTGCGAGACATCGACGAGCTTAAACTATACCGAGGCGATGATTATGAATTGCCTAACGGTATTAAAATAAAATGCCCAACACTGGGCGAAATTTGTGATTATGGAGAGAGCGAGTATCTTTCTATGATCTCTATATTCACAGCAACTAACATAGATAGGTGTGCTCAATTAGATGATATGGGGATTGATTATACCCAAATAACTAATTTTCAGATGTTTACAGTGTTTGCTTCTATGCTAACCAATCACAAAGAAGAAAATAATAACAAGATAGACACATCTCCTTTATTTGGATATTTAGATTTTTCTTCGTTTATTAGTGTTGAATGTGATGGTAAACTATGTATGATTAATAATGCTGGAATTAAATTTACAGAAGATGTGTTTGAAGAAATGACAGCATACATACGTAAAATGCATGGTATTCCTAAACCACAATATACAACTGTCAAAAATGAGTTTGCTAAAACCCAACTTATTCTTGACGCAAGAAATGATGCGGAATATCATCGTAGATTACGCGAGATTAGAGGAGAACACTCAACATATCAACCCTACATATCAGCTCTTGTAAATCACCCTAACTTTAAATACAGTTGGGACGATGTATGGAGTATGAAAGTTTATGCGTTTTTCGACAGCTTAAAACGCATTTCAATAATTGACAACGCAAATCATCTATATCAAGGTTTATATAGTGGTTGCGTAGAATATAACAAAGTTAAAAAAGATTTGAATTGGCTCAAGCCAATTGATTAAAGAAAGGTGGTATTATTATGGCAACAGGTTTTAGCACAGACCTCTCGACATTTGTGCCTGAGCGTCCTATATATGCCGTCGGTGAAAATAGTGATGGTAGCCTTGCGTGGATGACCAATCAGCTTCAAGATTTTCAAATTTCTGTAAGCTCCGAGGAAGATACCAAAACCGACGCACAAGGAAATACAATTTTCTCAATTTCAAGAGCAAAATCTTGCGAAGTATCTTTTACAACACCTCTGTTTACACTTGAAATAGTAGCTGCAATGAACGGAACTGATAAGCAAGTCGGTACTGACACAGTAAAGATTGCAGTTCCTAAATTTGAAACTGTTAAGCTTGTTGAAACAGCAGACAAGGTTGTAATAAGCGGTGACTATACTACAGTAAATCTTGACCATTATGTAAGAAATAGTGGTATTGAAGGCGATGCTCAATATAAGATTTCGGCTGCTTATCTTACAAAAGATGGTTCTACTAAGATGAAACTTTCTCGTGGTGGCGGCGCTAATCCTTCTGATGGTGAATTTGTATTCACACAAGGAAATCCCGCTGGTGATCCTGCAACTCCTGACAAGATAAAGCTTAAAAACTCTGATTACCTTGCTGGTGCTTCTATTCTTATCACATATGAATATCTGACAGCAGACGCAATTCAGATTGTCAACTCTGCTGAAGAGTTCCCTGTAGCTTCTGTTGTTAAGGTACTTGTAAGAGGATATGACGTTTGTGATAAGTCAGCTCCTATCTATGCTTACTTTATATTCCCTTCGGCTAAGTTCCAGACCAATTACACTCTTGGCATGGCACTTGACCAGAATATTGACTGTAACCTTACTTGCTCATATGATTACTGCTCTGACGATCGTGAGCTTTATAGAATGGTTATTGCGGGAGAATAAGGAGGCTTTTAAATGGGTAATCTCACAAAATGCGTAATATGCGGCAAAGAATATAACTATTGCCCTAACTGCGCTGGAACTAATGGGTGGAGACTTTATACGGACACCCATGAACATTATCAGATATTTACAATATTTCAGCAATATAATTCAGAAGTCTTTGATAAAGAAAAGGCTTCTGAAGCTTTTAAAGCAATGGGAATAACTGCGGATTCTGATTTGAGCAATCTTAAACCCAATATTGTTAATGATATATTGGAAATAGTAACTGTTGAGAATGAACCCGTTGAGGAAAAAACGGTGATAAAAAAGGCAAAAAAAAGTAAATTGTATAAAGAATGAATTAGAAAGGGGTAAGTTAATGAAAATTGGCTTACCCCTAATTTTTCTAAGGGAGAAATAAATGCGAGTAATTGGATTAGATCAAAGCACATCCGCAACAGGTGTGTCTATTTTTATTGATAATAAGCTTGTTGATTATATTCTTATAAAACCAAAAATCAGCAAAAAAGTTAATAGTGCGATAGTAGAGAATGAGCCGCACCTATGCAGTATAAAAATGCCAGAAGAAATGTATGGCACAACATTACTTCGGACAACCGTTATATCAGACGAGATCGAGAAACTGATTGAAGGTTTTAATCCTGATGTAGTGTATTTTGAAGAAATATTTGAAAACGCTAACCCTCGTGGATTTCGCAGTCTTGCAAGATTGCAGGGTTTTATATGTCACATATGTCACAAGCATAATGTCCGATATGTGATTGTGGAGGAAAGCAAATGGATAAAGACATTTGGCACATACACACGCGAAATGTCGCGCCCAGAACGCAAAGCAGATATAATGCAGAAAATAAATGACCTGTACGGTCTTGATATAAAAACAGATGATTTAAGTGATGCGATAGCAATAGGAACTTATGCTATCAGAACCGAACTGTAACGAATTGAAAGGAGAAATACTTATGGCAAATATACTTAATATACTGGACAAGTCCCCACTTGAAAATAAGATAATTAATGTGTGCAAAAACAAAATAAAGATTAATACATACCTTTCGGTAGATGATTATGCTTCTTGTATTTACACAGTGGTAAATTCTTGCTTTGACGAATCAGGGCAATACAAGCCTGAATTTAAAGAAATTGCAAAGCGATGGGCATATATTAAATACTTCACAGATATCGAACTTGGCGATATGAAAATAGAGGAACTGTTTAAATGTTCTCAGGCAAATTGGTGGCGAGAAGTTTATAATGAGATTTTAAATATACCTGTATATTATGATATTGAAAGCACTATTAATGAAATGATTGAGTATCGTATAAACACACGCATGACAAAGTTCGACCAGCTTTGTTCTGATTTATCGGAAGTGCTAAAAATAGATAATACACAAGATGTTGAAGATATAAAGGAAGTGCTTGACGGACTTAATAAAGTTGATAAGCAAGAATTTGTAAAAGCAGTAACCGAAAATGTTATTGAAAAGACTAAGGCTGGTGATAATAATGGCAGTGAAAAGTCTAAGGGAGCAACTGGCTAAAATCGCACTTAAAAAAGTCAAAATGTCAAACGGCGAAACTCTTGCTGTAATGATGGCGCATGAAGTCAAAAGATTATATAATTGTATTCAATACTATATTGATAAATATTATGAGTCTTACGAACCTATAATTTATGAACGCACATACCATTATCAAAAAGCATTTTATGCAGAAAACTTAGCAGAAATACGTGTAGTAGGAGATACTATACGGATCGGCGTTGCAATTCAAAACGATTTGGCTATGCACTCAAATCTTTCATCTGTATATTGGCAGGAAGGTGATGGCTCAGAAAGATGGATTCCAATTAAGGATTCGCACGAAAGTTTTGTGCCGTTACTTATGGAAAAAGGCTGGTATGCGCCCAGACTTGCAAGTATGATCGGCAGGCACGTTCCCCGATTAACTTATTTTGCAGGTATTAATGCAGTAGAACGTGGTATTGAAGATTTTAACAAAACAAATAAATTTGGTTTAAAAATAAATGCCGATGACTTCTTCAACGGCAAAGCATATTGACGAAAAGAGGTGGTTATATGGCAGATAATAGGATAGAGTTAATAGCCGAGTTAAATCCCGATGACTCTATTGAAGAAATAAAAAAGAATTTAGAAAGCATAACAAAAGAGTTAAATAAAAATCCTATTGAGATAAAATGTCGCATTGCTCAGTCAAGCATTTCTGATATTCAAAATCAACTTGGAAAATTAACCAAAGGCATAAATATCAATGTAAATGCAAACTCTATACAAAAAGGCTTAGAAGTAAATAAAACTAATCTTACACAACAAGCTAAAGAAATTGAGAAAGCATTAAACTTGGTATACCCAAAAGGACATACAGAAGAACATAGAGCTGAATTAAAAAGGCTTCTTGCTGATTACCAACAAGCTTATGATATTGAAGGCGGCTGGGGCGAACAGGCTCAAAAAAATATGACCGAGCTTATTCGTTTTGCAAATTCTTATAGACAGGAAATTTCTCTTACCAATGATGATCTCAGAGATACGCAAGAAGAAATTAAAAGAATAAAAAGAGAGCAACAACAATTATTTATAACGGCAGATCAATACAATGCTTTAGACAAATATGCACGAGACAATAAAACAAATGCTAAAAATATGCTTGATAAGGCTTTGGGCGCGGGGCGTTGGAGTGCTGATGCTAATACTTACAAATTTGACAAGCCATATTATTGGGGTAATTTTGCTGAAAGTGTAAATCAAATCAATCCTTTAAGAGATGCAATAATTGACGAAGGTGACATAATTCAAGGAATAAAAGATTTGAGCGAATTTATGGATAAATCTTTTATTCATATTGATGATACTCTTGAAAAAAATGAAGAAGCCTATATTCAATGGGGTAATACTGTTATAGAAACTATAAATTCTGTAACGGGAAGAAATCCTTTTGAAGAACAATGGGTGACTTATGATCCAGATGTCGTAGAAGAAACTGTACAAGAAGTTCAGAAGCTTAAAACCGCAAACGAGGCAGCGGCACAGGCGGCAAAAAAAATAGAATACCCTGAAGCTCTTGATATTCAGAATAATACAGACGAAATATTGTCAAACGCCAAAAGAGTGATAGGCGA
>JAZQWM010000035.1:0-21528 GCA_045632345.1 Eubacteriales bacterium
TTAATTTAAAAGTTTCTCTTAATTTTCATTGTTCAATTTTCAAGGATCTTTCCGTTGTTCCTCACAACGCTCAGCTATTATATCACTTCATTTCCCCTTTGTCAATACCTTTTTTGAAATTTTTTTAAGTTTTTTTAAAAAAGTTGAAAACGCCCGTGATTATTGGGTTTTTTGGGTATATTTCAGTCTAAAACAGACCATAATATAATAAAAATTTCAAAAAAGAGGTGCGGTTTTATGGATAACAGAGATAAAAACGGCGAAGAATCATTTAACGATAATCTCGACTCAATCGAGAAAAGCGGAAGCATTAAAGCCGACAACGTGCATTGCATAAGTATTATTGGACAAATTGAGGGGCATTATGTATTGCCAACCGACCAAAAGTCAACTAAGTATGAGCATATTGTTCCACTGCTCTTTGCCATTGAGCGAAGTGAGGACATTGAGGGCGCGCTGATTATACTGAACACCTTAGGGGGAGACGTGGAATCGGGGCTTGCTATTGCGGAGCTTATTGCCAGCATGAAAAAGCCTACGGTTTCATTAGTGCTTGGTGGCGGACATTCCATTGGCGTACCCTTGGCAGTTTCCGCAAGAAAATCATTTATCGTTCCGTCTGCCACAATGACTATCCACCCTGTAAGAGTCAGCGGTACGGTTATTGGCACTCCGCAAACCTATTTCTATTTTGAGAAAATGCAAAACAGAATTATTAAGTTTGTTTGCGACAATTCAAAAATAACTCCTGAAAAATTAAAGGAGCTTATGCTTGAAACGGAGCAAATTGCAACCGACACCGGCTCGGTAATTGACGGGCGTGAGGCTGTAAAGCTTGGTCTTATTGATGAAGTTGGCGGACTAAACGATGCCCTTGAAGCACTTAATACCATGATTGAGGAAAGCAAATCAAGTGGCTGCGATGGCGATAGCTGTAAAATAGGATAAGGCCTTGCAGAGTGATATAGCGCACCATGTACGCGTGATATGACCACGCTTCGCGTGATTATGGTTAGATAATTCAATAATCAAATCTCGCTGACTATAAAAAGTTATGAACTTAACCATGTTAAGCGTTATGAATTCTGCTTCGCATAAAGTTATGAGTTTACACCTAGTGAACCCCAAAACTCATACTTCTTTTTGATGGTTCCTCGTTGCAAACGTTATGATATGATTGCCATAAAGTAAACTTAAACTGTGCCAAAGGCACATCATAACTACGCGAAGCGTATCATAGTTTACGTAGTAATCATAGCTTGCCGAAGGCAATCATAGTTGGCAACACAGCTGCCCTGCTAACAGCTGACAGCTCTATGTATAATAAATAGGAAGAAAACCGCTTGGCTTTCTTCCTATTTATATTATCTTGGAAATTCTCTTGCTATTGCAATATAGTCCTTGGCAAGAGGGATAAGGTCATCAATTATGTATGCGCTATAACCGTTTGTAAGCGTGCCGATTGCTTCCGTTAGCGCGCTTCCTATTTGGTTCATGGCATCTACCATTGCATCATAGTTGGAGTCCGTCCACTCAACCTTTTCTATTTCTCTTTTAAGCTGACGGTATTTTTCAAGCTGTTTTTTAAAAAAGCTTAGTATTTCGTTGCGCTCCATTTCTAAAGCGTTAATATCTATCTGTGTCATATCTTCTCCCAATGGATCATTCCATTTTTATCAATAACGCTACCGTCCGATTGTGTTACTCTTTCATAGCCTAAGTCTGCCATTTTAGCATTAAATGATTTTCCGCCTAAGAAGCGAACGTTGCCGCTTGGCATAGCCACCCTTTTATATCCCTTTATGGCTCTAAAGAAAGCGTCGGAGTTCTTTTCGGTTACGGATTTTGGTATTTTAATGTCGGTCAAAGCTGTGCAATCTGCAAACGCGAAGCTGCCAATTTCGGTTATTCCGTCGTAAATATCCACCGTTTCAAGTGAGTAGCAGTTTGAAAACATATAATTTGCTACCTTTTTTACGCTCTTTGGAATTACCGCAACCTTTAGTGATTTACAGCCTGAAAAAGCGTTATTTCCTATTTCGTAAACAGTTTCGGGAATATGTACTCTTTAAATGGAAGCGCAAAATGAAAATGCGCCTGCGCCTATTCTGTCAAGTCCCATAGGCAAGGAGATTTCCTTTAGCTTTTCGCACCAGCTAAATGCGTTGTTAGAAATTTCTTTTAAGGTATTTGGGAAATTTATTTTCGTTAAGCTCTTGCATTTTTCAAATGCGCACTCTCCTATTTTTGTAACGCCGTTAGGTACTGTAACCTCGTTTTCCTCGCCTTTATATTTAAGTAAAACCTCGTTTTCTATGATAAAGCTCATTTTTGCTCCTTTGCTAACCGACAGGATTGATGCTTTGCTTAATAACGAATTGCCACAACCGGACAGTCCTCGTTCCATTTTGGGTAGCAATAGCAGTCCTTTGGTACGTAGATGGTTTTTAGATTACGGCAATGGCGGAACGCACCCTCGTTAATTGCCCAAACGCTGCTTGGTACTTCTACATTAGTTAAGCTTACACAACATGCAAATGTATGTCTACCAATACTCTTAAAGCCTTCATGTAGTTTTACACGCTCTAAGCTTTCGCAACTTCCAAATGCACGCTCGCCGGTAATCTTAACACTACCCGGTATTTCTACACTCTTTAAGCTTGAACAGCCATAAAATGCGTTGTCATCAATTCTCGTAACGGTGCTTGGTATTTCTACGCTTTTCATAGTTTCACAATGTTCAAATGCATTGCTTCTAATGGTGGTAACAACGTATGGTATAACCACATGCTCTGCATTTCCTCTTTATCTTACTAATTCGTTTCCACTTATATCAAAATCCATTTTTTCTCTTCTTTTGTTCGCTATGCTCACAGCCGTTAGCCGTTAGCGGTTAGCAGTCAGCGAAATTTGTTTATTGATTTAATTTTCAGCAAATTCAGCTAGCGCCAAGGTCGCTCAATCTACTATTCCTTTTAGATAATTTTCGTTATAATCGTATGGTATGAATAGCGTAAATTTATTCTTAATGCAAAGTAGGTGCAGCTTTGGATGTAATGCGCTGGATGATGCATTTCTTAAAAGCTTTGTGCCTCTTGGGGTTTGGCTTGCAAGCATTTCCTCAAAGGTTGCGCAGAGCTGCGCTGAGGAATAGCCCTCATCTGTGCCAACTGCTCTGTCTGGTAAGATAATTGCACTTTCGATAATATCCTTTGCGCCGAAAAATCTTGGATATTCGCCGCATTGAATTGCGAAGTAGATATTATTTTCCTTGCCTCTGTTCATAAGCTCCTTTAAATCGTCAAGCTTATCGTCATCGGCTAGGTATTCGTCAGCCTTTGTCATTACAACCAGGATTGGATAAATTTCGCTATCCATATCCGTTTCACGCTGGTCAATAATAGACTTTAATTCGTCCATTATATCCTCAACTGAGTCGTTATCCCCATACGCCACCTTACCGCTTGTTTCCCACGCGTCGCGAAGGCGCTTCATTACGTTATCATGACGGCGAAGTGCGTTATTTTTGTTAAGATTGATATAGTACGCTGTGGTGTTGTCAATATCCTTAGATAATGCAAGAGTGTCCTTAATTAAAGCGGCTTCAATGGCTTTTGTTTCAAGGAAGTGGACAAAAATAAACAACACGTTATTTGAGGAATCAAATGGGAATTCCACGCTCTTGTTCGTTAGGTAGGATTTACCTAAGCGTGTTCTTAATACGCCTTCCTCATCGTATGCAAGCGCAGCGTTGCGAACTGTGAACGGTGCGTCGGAGTCCCTCTCAACTCTTTGAGATTTAATTTCGCTTTGAAGCTCCATTTTATGGTTAGGATATTTTTCTTTAACGCTATTTATGTGGGGTTTGAGCTTTTCGCCCTCTTCAGAATATGCCACCTTAACCGTTGAAATATTTCCGCCGTTTGAATAGAAGCAAAGACCCTTAGCGCCAACTAACGTGCTTTGCATTTCTGACGCCTCAGGAATAAGCTGACCTGCATTCTCTCCAGACTTGAACTCAATTCTGTTACCGAAAAGGTGCTTAATTGCGTTTGTTTCAACAGGGAAAACGGTTGATGAAACAATAAGGCTGATACCGAATGAACGGCCCATTTGGGCAATCTTTTCAATTTGCTTAATTGCTTCGTCGCTTTCCTTTACAAGCTCTGAAAATTCGTCGATTACAACTACACAACGTGGCATTTTCTTTTGCGCTGTTTGGTTGTAAATACCGCATACTGTTTCAACCGTTGATTTAATTTTTGAAAAGTATCCGCTTAGCTCTCTCTTTTAAGCTTTTCGTAGGTATTTTGAAATTGAGCTTGATATTCCTTTTCCTTATTTGGTAGCTCTCTTTCCTTTGAAGCTATTATGCTTGATAGCTCTAGGTATTTGCTTATTTTTTCTGCATTAGTCATTAGTTTTTATTCCTTTCAGTCATAAAACAGGGGATAGGGGTCAGGGGATAGGGGTTCGCTACGCTCACAGGGTAGCGACTTTGTCGCTATCACGCCAAAGGCGTGTATATCATCAAGGCTGAGCCATGAATTGTGCTTTTGGCACATAAAATGCACCTCCGGTGCGTGCTGACCACTGATATATCTGCTTCGCAGAGTGATATGGCGTACAATGTACGCGCGATATGACCACGCTTCGCACGGTCGCGATATGCTTAAACTATGTTTAAGCGTGATATTCCGCCTAAGGCGTAGCGATATGCACCTTCGGTGCGTGCTGACCACTGACCACTGACCACTGACCACTACTTCGTTTCTAACATGAGGCGGATAATTGCCTTGTCCGTCTCACTCATACCCTCTTTGGCAAGTCTGCCGACGTTTTTAATTGTATTTTCAACGCCTTTTACTACAATTCCGTCGCCGCCTAGGAATTCTCTGCCTGCCTTCATCATTTCGTAGCCTAAAATTCCCGCTTCAACTGCCATTGCTATTTTTGCCGCGCATGACGGCTTTGCTCCGTCGCAAATTGTTCCTGATAAAATTGCAACCGCGTTTACTAATGTGTGGGCAATTTCATTAAATTTTCCGCCGTTTAGGTATGCAATTCCACATCCTGCGCCACAGCCTGCGCTAATTGCTCCGCAGTATGCGCTAAGACAGCCAATGCCTGTCTTTTGGTGGATGGTTATAAGGTCGGACACTAATATTGCGCGGATTAGCTGCTCCTTAGTAGCACCCATATCCTTTGCATATATTACCACAGGAATTGTGGCTGTCATGCCCTGATTTCCACTGCCTGAAATAATGCAAACAGGCATTTCACATCCACTCATTCTTGCATCGCTACCTGCTGCGGAAAATGCTCTTGCACGGATTCGTGTGTCTGTGCCACCGTTTAAAAGCGTTTTGCCGATACACGCGCCCCATTCGTTATTTATGCCTTCCTTGGCGATTGCCATATTTAAGTCAATTTGTCTTTGAATAAGTTCTTCCACCCTCTCAATTTCAACGGTGTCAGCAAATTCTATAATTTTCTCAACCGTTAACGTGGAACGGTCAACGCTCTCTCCGATTACGGAGTCAATTTGTCCGCCGGAATACTTTTCCGTCATATCAACGCCGTTAATGCTTGCATGGGTAATATTTGTATGGCGCTTTGCAAAATGCACCTTAGCTCCATCAGCCTGTAAATCAACCTCGAATGCTTTGTCGGTTTCAATTTCGTAAATTTCAATCTCAACGCTTTCGTGGTACGCTTTAATTTTGTCTGCATCCTCTTTTTTAAGGGAGCATAAAACCTCAAGCTTGCTATCTGGCGCGTTGGCTATAATTCCTGCGCAAATTGCCGCACTAAGACCGTGCATTCCGCCTGTTGCCGGAACTATAACGCTCTTTACGTTTTTTATAATATTACCGCTAAAGCCAGCCTTTATCCTTTTAGGGTTGTCCTTAAGCAGACTGCGAAGAACCGATGCGGCATAAGCAATAGCAATAGGCTCAGTACAGCCCATAGCCACAAGCAGCTCTTCCTTTAGTATATCTATGTATGTGTTGATTGTTTTGTTGTCTATCATTAGTTTTTGCTCCTTTGTGGTTTGCTTCGCGTAACAGCCTTCAGCAAGTTTGCCGAAGGCAACTTCATTTGAACGAAGTTCAACATCATTTGTCCGCAAGGACAACTTCATTTGCGAAGCAACATCGTTTAATTATTAGTTATGAGATTGCTACGCACTCGTTATGAATTTTGCGTTGCAAAATGTTATGAGTTTGCTATGCAAACGTTATGATATGATTGCCATAAAGTTACCTTAAGCTGTGCCTTTGGCACATCATAACAATGCGAAGCATTTCATAACTGCGCAAAGCGTATCATAACTTGCATAGCAATCATAGCTGCATTGGCTTAGCCAATGCTAATCCACATTGCAGGTCTTACACCGAAAATTGTTCCTGTAACATCGTAGCCCATTTGAGATATGCCACCTGTATAGAAAATATACGATGCATTTTGTGGAAGCTGTCCTGCGGTACGAAGCCACCAATAGCCGAAGTATGCGCCGTCGCAGTATGCACCGTTGTTCTTTGCAAACAATGTTACTTGACATCTTGTTTCATTAAAGGTTTTGTAGTATTTTTGAACTTCATCAGCGCTTAACAAGAATATTTTGTCGTTTGTATCATTACCGCTACTTGTACCGTGCTGTTGATTTGGCGTATTTTTCAAAGCGGTAGTTAAAATCTTGCTTTTTTCCGCATCGGTAAAAGCAATTTTATAAAAATAGTTATTGAGCCATTTACGAATAGATGAGCGCTCCCAATCGACCGCTTCAGCGCTTTCATTAAACTTTTGTGTGTCAATAATATATTTGGAAATTAAAAGCGCTTTATTGCCATTTCTTTCAAGAACATTCCACACAATGCCTTGTGTAGAAACTCCATGATTATAAGTACCGATTACGTGAGTTGTTCCCGCATTATACTGACTATATATTGAGTTTCTTTCCTCTTCCTCTTTGCGCTTTCTTTCAGCCTCTATGCGTTCTTGCTCCTTGCGCTTTTCCTCGGCTATACTGTCCTCTTGCTCTTTGATTTTGCCTAAAATAGCATTTTCAATGCCCACAATATTAACTCTTGATTTGCCATCACATTCTGTAACGAAATTCTTAATGCTTACAAGGTCAGCATTTTTTTGAGCCTTATCACTTAAGCAAGCCTTAATAACGCTTTCCTTATAGAAGGTAGAGCCTAAAATAAGGGTGTTAAGAGATGTATTCTTAAATGTATCGGTATAAATAATTTTGCAGCTTGCAGGAATAGAAATTTCTATAAGAGATGAGCATGAGGCAAACGCTTTTCTGCCAATACTCTTAATGCCCTCCTCAATCTCAACGCAGGTAATTGTCTGATTTCCCTCAAATGCGCTATCGTAAATTTCCTCAATAGAGCCAAAAATTGTAATGCTTCTTTTTTTGCCTGTATATCCAACTAAAACGCCATTTTCAACCTCAAATCCGTTTTGGGAATATAATTGCTCAGTGGCAACTGCGGAAATTGAGCTAAGCGCATCAAAATCAAAGCTTGACGTACCTACGCTTGAGATAGCATCGGTCTTTACAACGTCAGCTCCGCACTCGGTGCAAAAATCTGCATCGCTTGGTAGCTCCGCGCCACACTCTGTACAGTATAGAGCCTCGCTTGATGACTGCTCTTCCTCATACTTCTTTATATTAAATCTACACTTGTGGCAGAATTTTGCGGTATCAATTACGCTTGCTCCGCAGTTTGGACAATTTTCATAAATTTTATTCCTTTCAGTCATAAAATAGGGGATAGGGGACAGGGGTCAGGGGTTCGCTACGCTCACAGGGGTGGTTAGGTTTTGCCCTTTCCTTGCCTTTAAATATATAATAAAGACTTTTATAATATAATTATTTTTATTGTAAAACAAAAAAAGCCAAAAATCAAGTAGTTTTTGGCATTTTCTGTATGTTATTTTATTTTTTGCTTGATTATTTGATTGTCTAACCTAACTATCTGCTATCCGCTAACAGCTGACTACGGCATCATCTATTAAATGCAAATAAGTGCCAATCGGTCATTCCCGCCGTAGTCCTTCACGATTTCATAACGCTTAATTTTGCCGTCCTTTTGCTTTTGGGTTAACAGAGTATCCATAATTTGACCTTGGTCAAAGCCAAATTCAATAAGCATTTTGCCGTTTTCGTTAAGGTAGTTAAGTCCCTCGCCGATTAAAAATCGGATAATGTCAAGACCATCATCTCCGCCGTCAAGAGCTAGCATTGGCTCTTTTTTTACCTCATCGGAGAGATTTTCAATATCCTTGCTTGGAATATACGGCGGATTTGAAACTATCATATCAAATTTACGGTTTGGCAAGTCCTTGGTTATATCTCCACATAAAAACTCACATCTTGTTGCAACTGTGTTGGAAATAGCGTTTTTCTTGGCAATTTTTAAAGCATCGTTTGAAATATCGCAAAGAAGCATAGAGGAAATATCCTCTCTATAAACAAGCATTGAAATGCCAATACAACCGCTTCCCGTGCATAAATCAGCCACACATCCCCCACTTTTTAGCTCATTTAACGCTTTTTCCACAAGCACTTCAGTGTCAGGTCTTGGTATTAGCGTGTCAGGGGAAACG
This sequence comes from Eubacteriales bacterium, assembly GCA_045632345.1. Lineage (GTDB taxonomy): Bacteria > Bacillota > Clostridia > Oscillospirales > CAG-272 > RGIG2000. The sequence continues at coordinate 8,626 of JAZQWM010000035.1, forward strand.
TAAAACTCACGCCCCATAAAATACCACTTGCCGATAATATGCTGAATAGGAATATGCTTTTCTCTTTTCTCTAAAATCGGTAAAATTTTCCCGTCCTCATATTCTCTGTCTCTGTCGAAAATTATGTTTGATTTATTTACACCAAAAAGATGATTTAAAATTATTTCCGCTTCAATTTCAGCATTTTCAACGCCGAAGCTGCATAGCTTTTCTACAATTTCACTATATTTCATATGCTTTTGTTCCTTTCAAAACCGCTGAACAGCACACTGCGTGTGTCGATATATTTTGCGTTGCAAAATTCGATATATGCTTCGCATTCGATATATTTGCTTCGCAAATGTGAACTAACCACCCCTGTGAGCGTAGCGAACCCCTGTCTCCTGTCCCCTGTCTCCTTGCGGCTAACCGCTAAAAACCATTTTACACCAAAAACAGCCAAAAGGCAATACATTTTGGCTGTTTTATTTCTACATAACAATAACGCTATTTCAACTGAGCCACAAACCTCTTTAAGTAATCAACCTTTTTCATTACTCCCTGTCGGTAGTCCTCAACTATCCACATGTAGGTGGAATACATACCGATTACTCCGCTAGTTATATACATAACGATTTGCAAGGCGTTCCAAATCACGGTGGCAAAGTTAATTTCGCTAACCAGAGTTACGCCGAAATATCCGAAAATTACTGCCATAATAACACGAGTGATTATATCGGTGGCGTTTTTGCTCTTGGAAAACTCACGCTTGCTTTTTCCAAAGTCAAAGGGATTATCGCTACTGCCACCGTCAAAGGTTAGCGTATCGACCGTTAGCTCCTTGATTTTTAAATTGACGGCTTTACGGTAGGCGCGCATGATTTTGCGGTTTTTTCTTCGGTTTTTCCTATCCTGTGTTAGTAAGAGCTCCTTGCAAACGCCGTTTTCATCAAAGCAATCGTCGTATTTTAGCCCTGCGTTGGCTAGAATTTTCATGCGAATTTTCTTAATGGCGTTCTTGTTTTCGTTATCGCAAAACTCTTCAAGCTTATCAAGGAATGGGGACACCTCACACACCGTGTCAGCATGACTTTTCAGCGCATCAACCATTCGTTGGTCTTCCTCTCCACGCCTTACGCCAACGGAGCGTAAAGAGCCGTTTATGAGGCTGCCCACCACCATGCTTATAAAGCCTGTACCGATAATTTCATAAACGCTTTTGCCTGTTTTTGAAATCAATACCAGCGAGCTGGCTATGTATATTAGTGAAATCAGCCCAACACAGTAGTACCCTGCATTTTTATATAGGCTCTCTAAAAAGCTGTTTTTCTCCATTTGTCGCTCCTTATCGGTTTATTTGGTTTGATATTTCGTTTGCAAATAGCTTTCTTTTCTCTTTTGATATAATAGATTGCATAATGCTATCTCCAATTTCTCCAACTAATGCTAAAAAGGATAGCACCGTTAAATCCTGAATAACCGGAGAAAGCAAGTAGGAAAGCATGCAAATTAGCCCAAAAAACGACACTCCTGTGGGTATTTTCAGTTTTTTTAGCGTTTTTAGGAGCAGCATTACCATAATGATTAGTCCGCCTGAAAACAGCTTGATTGCATCGTATTTTGTGCAGAAATATCTGTCCCTATTTACTATAAGATAAGTAAAAAGCGGACCTATGCTAAATGCAAATGAAATAAGATACAAAATGAAAATTTTAAATCTCTTCACGGTCAGTTAGCTCCTTATTTTCCTTTGCAAGAATGACAATTTCCCTTGACGCACCCTCTAAAACTAAATCCTTGTCCTTGCTAAAACCAAGTGCGGCAATTTCCGATAAGTTGGCAATTTCCTTTGATAAAATTTCCGTTTTTTCCTTTAAATCCTTAAGCCCATCGCTAACCTGTAAAACCGCTTTAATTTCAGACTTAATTTCACTATACTTTTCGGTAATTTTCTCAAGCTCCGCTCTTGAGCTTTCCTTTATTTTCTCCTGCTCCTTATCAAACTGCTCCTTTGATGCTTTTAAAGACTTTAATGAGGAAAAAATGCCTCTAAGTGTAGATAAAAGCGCAATTATTGACGTTACCACACCCACAATAACAGGCAAAATCTTTTCCTCAACGTAGGCTTTTAAGGGGTCAGAGGACAGGGGATAGGGGTCAGGGGTTTGCTCACAGGGAAGGTTGAGTTGTTCCCCAGCCTCTATTTTCTGATCACTGACCTCTGACATCTTATCACTCACATCCTGCTCTGCGCCTGATACCACTATAAGAAGCATCATAATTATTAGTGTAAATAGTAAAAATAATGTTTTTTTCATGTTTTTTCCTTTCTATTTTTTATTGTAAATTAGCGTAATTTCCGTGTCATTTGCCACAAGCACACAAACGCTTTCGTTCTTTGGCTCATAGCCGTGAATTTTTGGCGGTGTAATTTGGCACAGGCTGTCCTGTCTTACAAAATACTCTTGGCTTTCGTAAATTACGTTGCCGTCTATGTCATTATAACGTACCGTAAGCTTACGCTTGTCCTCTTTCGTTTTTGAGTAATATTCAAGGGTAACGCTTGATGGAGACAGCTGAGAGCTTACCTCAAAAATCACGGTTTCGCTCTCAGGCAATTTTAAATTTAAAAGCTTTTGACCTAGCTTTGTGTCTGTAATGTCATGCTCTATCGGTGTTGGCAACACATATACGCACTCAAAGGGATGTCCGTTTGCTTCATGCTCACTTAACCAATTCCTAAAAGCCGTTAATGCATTTGTCCACTCACCGCTCGTTGGGTTTTCTTTATCTGCCCATTCGCTATCATAGCCTAATAGTGAAATTATACCTGACCAATATATAGCATAATTGTTTCGACCAATCCACACACCGTTATCTATACAATCACTATCTAGATTGCTCGCGTGAGAGCAAAAACCTTTTTGGTATGAACATTCATAGGGTAATACGCTAGGAGCATATATTCCGTTGCAATCTTTCTCCCTAAATCTGTATATAAACTTATCGTGTGTAACGGTAATTTTGTCTAGAGCCTGCTTGTAAATGACTTTTTTATGAATATTATCAATCACCAATCTATCTCTAATATCATTGTATTTTGCAAATTTTAATTCTTTTTCAAAATCCGCATTGACTATTCGCAAATTGTAATATTCGGTAGGATTTCCGTCACTAAAGCATAAAAACAATATACCACTCATTAAAATATCTTCTGTTACAGTTATCGTTTGTCCTGATTTCCATTCAATATTGCTGCCGGGTAAAATAATTCCTTTTTCGTAGCTTGTTGTTGTAAATTTTATAGTAACATTGTCTCCAACCTTAACTGTAGGACAAAAATCTTGAAAAAGTATACCAAGACCGTAAGCTCCATTTACGTTTATAGTAAAAACACTTTCATCCTCATTAAGAAACGCATTATCCGTTTGATTAGCGAGAAGCTTAAGATTTAATAAATTTTCACTTTCGAGAACACGCGGAATTGATAGAGAAATTGGCTCTAAATACCTCTCATACGATAGTTCATCGTACGCTCCCTTTGTAAGCATAAAATTTCTTGCATACATTTCAACCGATTGTTGAACATCGGAAGCAGGAATACGAATAACCAAGTTGTTTTTATCTCCAAGTTCTGCATTTGTTGTAAATGACCCAACAAATGTTCCTTTCTCATAATTTGGAAACTCTATGCCTCGGATTTGTACTTTGCCCAACCCGGTCGATAACGCGTATAAGAAGACAACAGCCGTGGGGTATCCCTTGTTTACACGACTTACAAATTCATAATCAAAAGAAAACGTATAGGTTGTACTAGGCTCTAAAATAACATTAGTATAGTGGTCTCTGTAATATTGATTATCAGTTATAATGTGCTGGTCTGGATAATTTATTAAATTTTTTCCTCTCACCGTCAAATTAAAATCGCTAACGCTTTCTATTGATTGAGGATTATCTACACTTGGAGATTGCTTTTGCTCCGTGTTCCCCTCAATTTCAAGCTTACACGGTGGAAAATCCACCGTGTCTTCAAGCTCTAATTTCTTATTGCCTTGCGCTGTGGCTTTTGTGCCACGCATATAATTTTGTTTTATAAGATTTCGCCTATGCTCGTTAAAGTATCGCATAATCGCACGCTCCCACTCTGGCTACAAGATGCTCTCCTATGCACTTAACGTTGATTTCGTATAGCCTGTTGCTTATTGGGTAAAGCTTACCGTCTTTGCAGTCGTCCCCCGTGAATGTGATACCGTTACATTCAAAGGCGGTGGCGCTCTCTCCTGAGCGGAAATTTACAATGCACTCAAAATCACTTGCCACATCGCTTGGCACATTTAAGGTGGCGCTTACTCTTAAACCTAAATCATGCTCAGTCTTGTTTTGAAGCGTTACGCTTTCACTGCTTTCCGCTACCTTTTGATATGCATTTTCCTTCCCTGCAAGCTGATTTTCAATTTCCTTAACAGCGTTTTCAAGCTCTAAATCAAGCTGACTGACAATAAGCTCTAAAAGCTCAAAATCCTCATTTTTAACAAGCATTGAGGTGTCAACTCCGCTTTCCGACGCCACTAAAAGATAGCCGCTATATATGTAGCTTTCTCCCGGTAAAAACTCCACGCTTCCCATTAGTAAATCAACGTGAGTAAATACGGTGCCGCCCTCTGTGGCGTTCTTTTCAAACAAGGTAAAGTCAGGCACGTTTTTATCAAGAAGCACAAACTTATCGCCCACGTTCATTTCATCGTTTAGCTTGTTTGTCATTTCAAAAATATCCTTTACAGGATAAATTTTGCTTTTACCCTGGGCAAAGTTTAGCGCGTTTTGCGCCATGCTCTTTACCTCGGAAAACTCAAAGCGTAAATCGTTATGAGCGTATTTGTCAATATTGTGGCTTGATATATCGCTTGCGATTTTAGCTTTAATATCATCGTGGTTAAGATTGATTTCGCTATAATGATTAGCAATCATATTGCCAAGATCTGTATCTCTTGCTTGCAGGTCGCTTATGATTTTTCTGATATCGTTATGGGAAGATTCATTTTCATCATGATTTAAAATTGACTCCGCCTTATCTCTTTCAATAAGCACAAAATGCTCATTCAAAAGCACCATAAGCTTTCTTATAAAGTCATAAAAATAGCTTTTTATGTTGTTGCCCTTTAGCCCATACTGTGTGGGATTTTCCGGCAACACCATGGGCGAGGACATTAAGATTTTGTTTATTTCTTCTTCGGTTAGTCTATAATCTATCATTTTTTCTCCTTTCTCTATTCATAGCTTAAGCTATAACCTATTAGCCCAAAGGGCGCGCTTGCGCTATGGCTGATTTTTAACGTTACGTAGTCAAAGCTGCGCTCAAATGCTCGCAAGGTAAATTTCTTTTTAAGGGACGTATTAAAGGACACAGCATTAAAATCAAGCGCGTCCATATTAAATAGCGTGCCTGCGCCTTGGCATGCTTTTTGCACACGCTTATCGGTTTCATATTCAATCTCTACAATGCCCTCAGTATCGTCCGTTACCTCAACGCTAATACCGCATAAACGCTTAGCTTCTCCATTCTTTAAAAGTGGCGCGCTTTTGTATTCGGCTAACACAGGCGTTGATTTTTTTAATAATACCGTAGCGTTTTCCGCATAGAAAAGATTTACCGTATCTCCATACTTATCTAATAGCACGTAGTGATTTTCTTGGCTCTCTAAAACGTACTCTGTGTCTTGATTTTTATGTAAAATCTTTAAGTACGTGTGGTTATTTCCCACCTTTTTTACGGTAATTTCACTTAAAGCTCCGTCAACTGAAATTACCTCGCTTTCTATAACGTCCCCGTTATCATTCATTAAAGAAAGCTTGGTATTAGGATAGATTTTTAAGCAGCCGTTTTCATCAAAAAGCTGATTTTCATAAAGAGTAAGAGTTACCGTGTCCTCATTTTCGTATGAGCCTGCCACGTTACACACTAAGCTATAACAGCCGCTTAAAAGCACCGTATCAAACGCGCCCGCGTTTAACGCTTTGCTTACGTAAATTACAGACACTCCGTCCTCATTTTGGTCAAAAAGGTAGCTACCTGTGTGCATTTTTTCATAATATACGTCGCTATAACCGTCATAAAAGGACACCACTCTGCCATCATCTCTGCCGATTAAAAGCTCTCCGTTAATGCATGCAACGTATGATGCAGGGATACTGTCAAGATACCACCACTCGTACTGAAAATCGCTGTCGATTCTTCCGCTATCGTATGACTTCAATCGTGTATCTGCCACGTACACTCCCCCGTTAATAAAAAGGTAGTAGCAGTTATCGTACTGTATAGCCACGGCTTTTTCAATGCTTGTGGGTATCGTTTTTTCAATTACCTCTGCGCGTCTTACCCTATGCTTACCGCTGTGAGAGCCGAAAATGCCCTCCCTTGATAATGAAACCGTATCAAAATTCACGGTTGCCACGCATTGAGCGTTAACTGAGCCACCATAGCTTGCATGGTCCACAAGGGAGCAATTTACGCTTCCGTCCTTTTCCGTAAGCTTAAGCGTTGTGGCTTCGTCTTTACCAAAGACCATAAGAGCGCCACCGTCAGCCATTGAAAGAGCTGTGATCTCATCAAAGTCAGTCTGATACGGCGCGTAAAATCCACCGTCCAGCGTGGCAATACATAGCTTTTTCCCGTCCGATAACGCTAAAACGTCAAGACCTGTGTCCGTTTTACAATGCTCCAAGAGCTTAAAACGCAGCTTTTCTGCATCTCTTTGGCTAAACTCAATCTCAAAATTACTGCTAGCTGAATCGCTTACTGAAATAAAATCAAGCGTTACCGTTGTTCCGCTTACGCTGTTTTCAAAAAACAAATTGCAGGTAGCCTGTGCGCTTGCTTCCTCGTTTGTGTATAAGGAAAGGGATTTTCCGCACACGTCGGTAATTGATTTTGGCTTAATGCTTCTGTTTAGCTCTATTTCCTCCTCGTAATATTCAATTGCGATAGTGCCTGTGTATCTTTGCTTACCGTAAATGGAAATTTCCTTTAGAGTATAGCTTTCGCTGTTGCCGTAAATTACTATTCGGTTAATGACCTTTCCGCTTAGCTCAGACGTTAAATCGCAAATAGATACACCCACCGCGATTTGCATATCGTATATAAGCTCAGCATCCTTATAAAAGCTCATTCTTGGCACACCTGTGCCTGTCCATGACTTAAAAATCGCCTCAGTTACCTTAATAGGCTCCTTTAAAAACGCTTCAACCTCGCTTATTAGTGATAAATTTACGTTCACTCCACTCTCTGTAAACAGATTTTCAGCGTTAGTGTCGTCCAGCCCCATAACGCGCTCTATATTGCGTATGCTCAGACGCTCCGTATCGTTATATAAAGCGTTATAAGGACAGGTAAAGTCATTTTGGCTTCCGTACTCCACGTACATTTTGCCTTTGATTTTAACAGGCTTTTCCGTGTCAAGAACGGTATCAAGCAAATAAGTGCTGTACCTTTCCTTAGCGCCTATTAGCGCGTTTTTACGATTTGAGGTCAATGCGCTTTCGCTTTCCCCTTTTACCTCTGTGCTTTCTACGCTCATCGGAGAAATATCCTTGGTTGTTGTGGGAACGTACGCGTATTCGCTATCGTAAATTTCCGTAAGCTCCACGCCGTTATATACGTAAATTTCCCCGCCGCACACTATATATAAATTTCCCCCATGCTCATACCCGAAGCTGATACACTCAGGCAAAATCGCGTCTGTTATTTTGCTTTTTCCTCGGAATAAATACTGTCCCGCGTGGTAAATAACCTCATCTCCATAAGGATAAATGCCGTAAATTTTCAGGTCATTATCATGCTGATCCATGAAATGATAAATTTCCTTCCAGCCGTTACGCTTTTTTAAAATACCGTCGCGGTATAAAAGATTTTTAGCGCCCATGCATCTGCCTTCTCTAATACCAAGGGGAGAGGATGATTTTTCAATGCCTAAAAATGATTTAGTCTGATAATTTTTTCTCGAATTTATTCTCATTAAATTCTCCTTAGAGAATAAACCGTATCAACGAAATCACCGCTTGCGCTTGCGCTTTCGTAGCTTTTCAGCGCATTTTCAAAGATTTCCATGGCTTTTTCCGCTTCCTCGTAGCTTTCCGAAGAAATAAGCTCATGCTTTACGTAGTAAGGAATAAACTCCTCAATGCCGCCTAAATCAATATCGTAAAGCGCTCCTGTTAATAAATTTATTCTCTTGATTTTCTTAAAATAGGTTATCTCACATTTGCCGAAGCATGCGTGATAATCAACCTTGATTTTGCCTGTATCCATAGCTCCAAAGCCCACGGATGCGCCGTTAATTTTAATCTGGCTTATTTTTAAAATATCATTGAAATTATCAAGACTTATAGCCGAATTTTGAAAATTCTCACTTGATAATTCAAGTAAAATAACGCCCACTCCGCTAAGCAACCTACCCTCAATTTGCGCAAAAGCACGATTGATTGCTCCCACGGAAGCTATCAAATACGGCGCACAGCTTGGGTTAAGCCTTAAAGCGTATAAAGCGTCGCTTAGCTTGTCCTCATCACATTCCACCGATAAATCGGGGGAAATTAATGAAAGTGATTGTAGTTTAATGTTTCCTAATTTCATGTAAAACTCCTTTGCTTGCAAAGGAGTTTAGTGGCTAGTGGTCAGTGGTCAGTGGTCAGTAGATAGTTATATGGCACTACCAAAATAGCAGCTAACTATTTCGCCAAGCTCCTTTGCAAATATTTTAAATATTGTTTTTGTCAGCTATTCGTTAGCTAATCTCGCTGACTATAAAAAGTTATGAGCTTAACCATGTTAAGCGTTATGAATTTGGCGTTGCCAAAAGTTATGATTTTGCTATGCAAAAGTTATGATATGATTGCGATAAAGTAAACTTAAACTGTGCCAAAGGCACATCATAACTACGCGAAGCGTATCATAGCTTACGTAGTAATCATAGCTTGCCGAAGGCAATCATAGCTGGCAACACAGTTGCCCTTCTGACCGCTGACCTATTATGCTCCGCATCATAAGTCCTCAAACTTAAATCTTACCACCGTCTCCCCTGTGGAGTCCTTAAGCTTGTTACCGGACGTATCACGCAAAAATGCTGCCGCCGTATTGTCCCCTGAAATGGCTTTGCAAATTTGCGCTATTAAAACCGCATCAAGCAAGGTGATTTTCTTTCCTGTCGATAGCTTCTGTATCGGTTCGGGAAGCGTTCCCACATCTACCTTTTTTGATAGGAGGTCGTTTAGCTTGTCTTTAAATTTCATTGTTTCGCTCCTTTCAGTCGCTCTTTAGGGGTCAGGGGTCAGGGGTTCGCTTCGCTCACAGGGAGGGTTAGTTATTCCCTGCGACAAAGTTGCCCCTGCGAATGTAATGAGCCCCTGTCCCTTGTCCCCTGCAACTCTATTATTGCATAAAAAAACCGGGACTGACCGGTACACTTTTACCGAAAATCAAACTTTTTTTAAAACAAATTACAAAACAATTCCAAGGTTAAAAGCACTCCACGGAATTTGACCGTCGTCGTCAGCTTCGCCGTCAAGGTCGTCCTCCCAACGCTTTTGGTTCAGCCACGTTGACGGATTTGGTATGTATTGACCCTTGTCTCGCTTCCACATATCGCTTTTCTTTTGCTTGGCAATGGCTTCAAGCATAGTATCAAGGAGAGAACGCGATACTCTTATCTTTTTAAAGCAATCAAAGGCGTATCCTTTGCCAACCTTTTTAGGATATGCTTTCCAAAACTCCTCAAACATATCGGTGACAGGGGACGGGGGCGTGTCACCGCGCTTGGCGAAGGGAGAAGGGGTTTGGGGTTGAGGGTTGCTTCTTTCTTCTTTTTTTTGCTGAATAGGATTGGTAAGTGCAAAACCGTTCGTTTCGTTATCCTCTGTTAAGCTATCTTGCTGACGGCTGTTCAAATTTCTATAATAAATTTGAACTTTGTCCCAATCGTCGATACCGTCATCCTCTTCAAGCCACCCTTCAATGTCCTGCGGACACGCCCCCGTCCCCTGTCCGTGCTTTTCCGAAAGGGAAAAAGGAGCGTTTCCGTCCATTTCCCCTAATGGGGGGATATAAGGGGGGATATATATTCTTTCATTCTTTTCATTCTTGTTTATTTCTTTTTCTTTATCTTTTTCTCTTTTGCTTCTTTTCTCTTTTTCGTTTTCTGTTTCTTGGTTAGTGTCCCTACACTGTCCCTCTACTGTCCCCACAGTGTCCCTTTTACTGTCCCCTTGCTCTGTTTGTGAAGTGTTCCAAAGTTCAATAGTTACAAGGGTTTTTCGCATATCCGTCACTGTCCCTATCAGTGTCCCCTTTTTAAACATAGCAAAAACCTTTTCCACCTTTCGCCTATTGATTTTTAATTTTTCCTCAATTTCACGGTAGCTTGTTAATAGTTGACCTGGCTTTAAAGTGATAATTTCAGTGCCAAATTGTGCTTTTACCTCCTTGTGTGTTGCGTTTAACAATAAATGCAACCATATCGCCATATGGTCGCCATCCTTGTAAATATACGGGTTTTCCATCCACTCCCTATAAAATTTTACCCAGCCTTGTTGTTCCATTTTGTTTCTCCTTTATAATCATTTAACCAATCTCGCTGACCGCTAACCGCTGACGGCTGATGGCTGATGGCTGATGGCTGTTCGCGTAGCGAACCTTAAAAATATTATAAAACAAAAAAAGCGGTATCAACCGGTACACTTTACCGATAGATATCGCTTTTTGTTATTAGATTTTAGTTATGAGCTTGATATGCAAGCGTTGTGAATTTAGCGTTGCTAAATGTTATGAGTTTACTTCGTAAACGTTATGATATGATTGCCATAACGTAATCTTCAACTGTGCTGTAGGCACATCATAACTTGCGAAGCAATCATAACTGTGCCGCAGGCACATCATAACTTGCCGTAGGCAATCATAGTTGGCGACAAAAGGTCGCCCAACCGGTACACTTTACCGATAAATATCGCTTGAAATATTTTTGGTTATATGATAGAATGTATTAACATGATGTATTTATCATTGAGGCAAGATATGAAACGATTTTTATTACTTTTTATTATAGCTATTTCAATTTTCTTAGTGTCCTGTCAGGTGGACTGGAGCTTGATTGACACGTCCATGTTTGAAAAGGAGCCTGAGATTTACACGGTGTCCTTTGACTCTCAGGGTGGAAGCGCTATTGAGGACGTGCAATCGCAGGAAAATTCCCCTGTTAAGCGTCCCAAAAATCCCACAAAGGACGGCTTTGAATTTGACGGCTGGTACACGGAAAACGATGAAAAATATCAATTTTTCAGCTCCCTTGTGGAGTGCGATTTTACTCTATACGCCAAGTGGATACCACGTCGCACCGTTACATTTGTAACCGATTACGGTAGCATTCCAGAGGTACAATACGTAGGCTCAGGCAGATACGCCACCGAGCCAAAAATTGAGTATGAGCATTACTATATTGATTATTGGTACGATGATTACGATAACATTTGGGACTTTAAGGAAACGCCTATTCTTTACGATATAACGCTATACGCCAAGTGGGAAAAAATGATTGAAATTAAGGTAGAAAACGACGTTATTTACCTTAAGCCCGGCACTGAAATTGGAGAATTACCTGTCCTTAAACAGACGGGAGCATACTTCCTTGGCTGGTTTAGAAGAAACGACAAAATGGAGCTTGAGCAGGTTGACTCCTCCACCGTATTTTATGAAAGCACGTATATCGTTCCAAAATGGGATGAAAATGAATACGTTATTTTAATTACTCTTGACCCTAAGGAGGGCAAGCTTTCCGAAAACAAGCAAATTTACGTCACGGAAAAAGGCGCAAGGCTGACAGATTTGCCTGAGCCAACGTCCTTTGGCAGTAGCTACTTCCTAGGCTGGTATGACGAAAACGGCGTAAGATACTCAAAAAACTCAGTGGTTTTTGAGGAAATCACATTAAGCGCAAAATATCAATTCCATACCCAATGTCAAATCAGCGAAAGCGGAAGCCATAATTTTTCACTTTGGGAATATAGCAACGTGCCAACCTGCACAGACGATGCCACCGCTACCCGATACTGTCTTGACTGTAACGAAGCGGAGCTAAAAATAATTGAGGATGCATACGGCCATAAATATAATGATAATTGGACGTTCTCTCTTATGAAAACATCCCGTACATGCTACGTGTGTGAATACGTGCAGGAAATTGAGCTTACCGATATTACCGACACGGTAATGCTAGCTGAAATTATTGGCGAAGGCTACGGCAAGAATAACGTTGATTGCCTTTTTAATAAAAATTGGAATGATGAGAGTAAAAACGCGTTTTGTGGCAAGGAAAATAACGAAATTTCCGTAAAAATTTCACTAAAACCAAACACATCCCCCCACGGAATATACTTAAAGGGTGCAGGCAATAACTCTGTTGAGGTGTACGTAAAGTACCAAGGAGAAAGCCAATATTCAATTATTTCTGTAACGTCATTTGGGGAAAATCCGTCACTTATTTTGCTTGATGGCAGAGCTGTAAGCGAAATTCTCTTAAAAATGCCAAACGGCGGCGACGGAACTGAAATCTGGCAAGAAATTGCGATTGTAAAAATCCCAAAGCTTTAAGTCTCGCTACGCTCACAGAGGTCAGCCGTTAGCAGTCAGCAAAATTTGATAACGGTAATTTCATAACAAAAAAGCACCTTAGCGGTTTCTCTGTTGTCCTTAACGGAGAATTTGCGAACACAAAATTTCGGCAGAGAAAACAGAACGTTAAATAAGAATTTGTCGGGGAGAACAATATGCCAAAGGGCTGACGAAAAATAATCGTCAGCCCTCAAATTATGAGTTACAAAAATATTATCATCCATAAATCATCTTCAGATCTTCCTCAGGCGTTGAAATAGGTGCGATAT
>JAZQWM010000036.1:0-14869 GCA_045632345.1 Eubacteriales bacterium
AACACGTAAGCAAGATTCTTCGGGAGCAACAGTATTTCGACTTAATACAAGCAAAAGTGCAAGTGTGTCTTTTGAAGTGTCTCAATGGGATTTGAATATTATATCTGCCATTTCTGGCTCGGAAATGCGAAAATTAGATGGCACTGAAAACCCCTATGATATAGAACCCATCTGTGTTCCATACGTTCAAAGCCATACGCTTACACAAGCCGACATTAATAATGGATATGTTGACCTTAACGAAACACCTCGAATTAATGATAGTGGTTATTACGAAATTTCGGCTCATCAATTATCACAAGATGACAGTATTGAAAAGCCGTTTCAGCAAGGTGCTGTGCCAGACGATGAGCATTTTGCAATATCATCTACTAATGGCACATTCTTACTCCCGACTTCATTAGTTGAAGGAGATATTGTTGAAATACTATATGAGTTTAATGCTTATAAAGGTACAGAGATAGTTAATAGCGTAACAACAATGCCTGAGACATGGAAAGTTCGTTTCCTTTTGCTTGTTTCACCAGTATGTAACACTGAAAAGATTATGTCCGTTTGGGTTACTGCAAATAATGCAACCCCCGACATATCTACTGAGTTGAGCTTTGAATTAGATGAAACCATTCCTATTCGTTTGGAACTTGGTTGCACCGTTTGTGATGGGAAAAAGAAGCTTTATGAAATTGTCTTGGCGGACAATTCGTCAAATGGCTCGGACGGCGTAATACTTCGCACACATGATGGTGAAGCAGTAAACACATACGATAATGAAGCAATTAGAACAATAAGATAAAGAAAGGAGAGTAGTATGGGTACATTAAGTTCAACCTACCCCGATTCTCGTGCGGTTGAAGCGGCACTTGATAGGGCAAATAGTGCAGCACATGATGTTTCTGAATTGTCTACCACTATGACTGATGTGCTTTCAAGGTTAGATGCTCTTGAATATGTTACTGTGAAGATAAATACCTTTACGGCAAATCCAACTTTGTGTGAGCTTGGTTCTTCTAATACAATCAATTTAGCATGGACGCTTTCTAAGCCTTCAAATGTTACAATCGACGGAACTTCTGTGTCTGGAACGTCATATTCGGCTACAGGTATATCATCAAGCCACACATTCACTCTTGCCGCAACTGACGGACAAACATCTGATAGTAAGTCTGTAAGTGTAAGTTTTGCAAATCAAATCTACTATGGTGCAGCAGAAAACACGAGTTCTGTAACATCATTATCAAACAAAGTATTAAGCAATACTAAAGGTCGCACAATCACAGTCAATGCAGGAAGTGGTAAATATATCATTTATGCATTGCCCAAGAGATTGGGAACAGTAACTTTTAAGGTTAATGGATTTGATGGTGGATTTAGTTCACCCGAAGAAAAGAATTTAACAAACGCTTCTGGTTATACCGAAGCTTACTATGTTTATAAATCAACAAATGCCAATCTTGGCAACACTACAGTAGTTGTGTCGTAACAGGAGGTGAAAATAGATGATTGAAATTATAGACCTCTTAAAACCAAAAAATGGTGGTAGTTTTAAGTTAATTGAAGATATTGATATAGCAGTTAATGGATATTCAAGTCTTGCCGATTGCGTAGCACACATGGCTACTACAGCAATGATAGAGGCTATTAATGCAGTTCTTTCGGGTAAACAGGATAAACTCACAACTGCGCAGCTTACAGCTTGCAATTCGGGCATTACTTCTGAGTTAGTGGCTCAGATATCTCTTAATGCAACAGCTATAGCTGGCAAGGCTAACGCTTCTGATGTAGCAACAGCAGATGCTAACTTACAGTCGCAGATAAATCAGATAGTTATATCTGCATCTGCCGAGGCTGTTGTCGCTCCCGAAGTGGCTGCTGCAAGAGTGAGCGAGGACGGCACTGAGTACAGCACTCTGAAAGAACGTCTCGACGCTGAAAATGAAGATACGGCGAATAGTATTAGTTTGACAAAAGATAAAGCTGATAGTGTATATGCTCTGCTTGGTGATTCATTCCAGAAGATTTATGAGAATATATCATATACCGTTACGGCTGACAAATTCCTTGAACCTGATGGCTCAATAGTTACAGGTACATATATAATAACAAACTATGTCGATGTGCATGAATATGCGTTTATTGAGGTTAAGTGTTCTGTCGGCTATTCTCACGCCTTCTATGCATTCTATGATGCAAGCTATAACTTTATATCTGGCAAGGCTGCTGCGGCAGGTGCAGCTCAGGCTTTCTTTGAAGATGTCGCTGTACCTAAAGGGGCAACATATGTCGTTGTATCGAGTACCAACCAGAACAACTTCTGGATAAAACCAATAGTTGAATACAATGCCATCCCTGATACTGTTAATAGGACATCAAGTATTGTATCATCCAACTTATCTGATACTGATGAAGCGACAGCACTTACTATTGTACAAAATAAACTCATCAACTATAATGGCGAAATAGTTGACATAGCACAGGAATCATATACCGTCGCTACAATTGATGTCAGTAGCATGACAAAACTAAAAATCACAGCAAGTGCTAACTATGGTAACTTATTATATGTCATAAAAGATACAAATGGTAATGTGCTTGCAAGTGAAAAATCCGCAGACGGTAATGAAGTTACAGCAATAACAGATAAAACTATATATGTACCTAACGGTGCAAAATATTGCAGTGCTGCTAATATCGTCAATGGAGCAAGACCAACGATAGTAATAACCAATGTTGTTGAAGGAATTGTCGCAAACGATATTACAGAGGGCTTGTCAGATGATATCGTTGATTTGATTAATGATACTCTCCCCGAAGGAACTAAGGAAACAACAGACATTGTAATGTCAAATCTCTCGGATATTGATAATCCGATAAGCCTTACCATAGTTACAGAAAAGCTAATTAACAGCTCAGGTGTGGTTACAGATGCATCTGGATTAACGACGTATACTGTCGCAACAACAGATATCAGTGGTATGCGCAAATTAAAAATCACTGCAAGTGCTAACTATGGTAACTCTCTATACGTCGTAAAAGATGATAGCGACAATATTCTTGCGCAAGAATTAGCAGCAGCAGGTAATACAGTAACACTGATAGAAGATAAGGAAATAATCGTTCCTGCGGGTGCTAAATACTGCTCTGCTGCAAATATAGTAAACGGCGCAAGACCAACAGTCGAAATTACAGAGGTTACCGAAGGACTTGTGGCAAATGACCTGACAGAAGATCTTTTTGAACGCTTAAAGTATAATCTTCCATATTTAGGTAAAAAGTGGGTATGTGTCGGAGATAGCCTGACAGAAGTGAACTCAAAGACAACAAAGCATTATTTTGACTATGTTGCAGATGCGACAGGAATAACAACTGTTAATTTTGGCGTAAGTGGCACAGGCTATAAGAGACACGAAGATGACGATATTGCCTTTTATCAGCGTGTTCAAACTATTCCGACAGATGCAGATATTGTAACAATTTTCGGAAGTTTCAACGATCTGACGCTTATCGCATCGCTCGGAGATCCGACAGATACAGGAACATCTACTCTGTGCGGATGTATCAATACGACTATTGATAATATTATTGCACGAATCCCTGATGTTTCGCTCGGTATTGTATCACCTACACCGTGGGAAACGGCACGTCCTACGCTTAACGGTAACAGCAATGCAGATTTATACACAGATGCTCTGCGCAAAATCTGCATGATACGTTCAATTCCGTTTCTTGACCTTTTCCACTGTTCTAACCTTAGACCGTGGACACAGGAAGGACGAGAAGCGTGTTATAGCAAGGATGACGGATATGGAGTGCATCCTGACGAAACAGGGCATAAACTTATCGCTCCAAGATTCAAGTCGTTCGTTGAAAGCTTACTGATATAAAAAAAGGGGGGCAATACAGTGAACGATGAAATAATAAAAGAGCTTGAAGATACTCCGCCTCTAAGCTTTATGGCAAACGGCGAATCACTTATTGATTGGAGAATAGACGGAAAAAGCGGTGGTGTAGGAGATTCAACATCTAATTTATGGAATTTATGGACTAATGAAACATACAGAGGGGTTACTGTAATTTCAGAAAATAATAAAATAATTCTTGATAATGAATGTACTAAAGAAGGAAATATATATAGTCTTATAAGCCTTTCGGCTGGTACATATACACTTGCAGCTAATGCCAACAAAAATCTCGATAGCAATACTGTTATGATACAAATTTATAAAGCGAATGTTATTCTCAAATCAATTAGTGCTGACCAGATGGTTAATGGAACAGCGACATTTACTTTAGAAAACGATGAAGAAGATGTTTATTTAAGAATCCATGTTCTTAATGGTATTGATTATTCAGGTGTCGAATTACAGCCTATGCTCAATGTAGGTTCAAGTTCTTTACCTTTTGAACCATATGGGAAATATAAAATTCCTGTTATTTGCGGTGGCGAGACAAAAACAATTTATCTTGATGAACCTCTTGAAGTGTCTGACAGTATAAGCATGACTGATACAGGCATATCAATACCAACGGTAAGCGGTTCAAACACTTTCTCGATTGGAACGACTGTACAGCCATCGAGTGTTTATATTAAATATAAAAAGGGGGGCGATGGAATGGTAACACTTGCGAAAATAGGTGGTAGATATAATACCCCCCTTCTGGAAATCAGGGGCTTATCTACCGACACAAAGCCAACTACCAAAATCGAAGGAATGATTGTCACAAACGGCTCGACATATATTGAAATCGATACTGGTGACACTTATATGTTTGATGCTGAAAACGGAGTATGGCATAACATAACAGGTTAATTCATATTATATTCCGTAAAGGATAAAATTATATTTTTAACTAAAAGGCGTGGTCATTAATTTAATCACGCCTTTAACCATGAAAGGAGGTAGATGCCAATGCACGAAATTTTTCAAAAGCTATCAAACCGTATGGTCGGAGCTATGATGATTCATACTCAGCTCACAGAGTTGTTTGTATTCTTAGACCTCATGTCCGATATCAAACAACAAAAGAAACAATTGCACGATGAAACTGACGGACTATTGAAACTTGAAAAGTATTGTGTACAACATCACCATATGCTAATAACGGCAAACAGTCCTCCGTCAATTGACATTCTGAATCTTGGCATATTGCAAGAGTCAAACGGAAACTTATCTCCAGATGACCGCGTTTTTCTAATCCAGTATGGTATGAAAGAGTGGATTAAGTGGGAAAAAGAAAGCAAAGTTATTTACGAGAACGCTTATCGTGACCTTATAGATATCTCTGAGATAGCTGCCGCCAACTTCATAATGCAGTATATACGTGACGTTGATAAGGAATTAAAGAACGCCGAATTGCTTTACAGAGTGCGCGACGCTATGGATTGGGATTTGCCTACCATTTATAGTGAGCAAGAGAGGTGAATATGTATATATACTACAACGAAAACCCGCGAAACAACTACTACGCAGGAGATTGTGTAATCAGAGCTATTAATATTGTCACTGGAATATCGTGGGACGAAATCTATACAACCCTTTGTGCTGAAGGATTTTACTTAGGCGATTGGGGCAACACAAACGCGTCGTGGGACTGGTATCTGAGAAGTTTAGGTTTCAAGAGATATATCTGCCCTAATGACTGTCCGTTTTGTTATTCGCTTGAAGATTTTGCAAACGATCACCCGACTGGCAAATACATAGTGGCAACTGGCACTCATGCCGTCGCAGTAGTTAATGGCGATTACTATGATGCTTGGGATAGCGGTCATGTAATGCCAATATATTATTACACGAAAGAAGGTGAGTAAATGGCTTATGGAGTTCCTTACTTCCCTACTGGCGGATATAATTCTTATGGGCAACAATATCCTACAAGTCCGCCAATACAACAATCGCAAATCACAACTTTTATAAATGTACCTTCGCAAGATGTTGCGTATAGGTGGAATACTCCGCCTAATACAACAACAAATTTCATAAACGAAAACGAAGGTTGCCTTTATAAAAAATCTGTTGGAATGTCAATTCTTGAACCACCCGTATTTGAAATATACGACATGGTTAAAAGGACTACGCCACAGGAGCAACAGCAACAAGAAGCAACTACCGCAGTTGTACCAGATATGTCAGAGTATATGACACGGACAGAATTTGAATCTTATAAAACAATTATTGATGATATGCAAAAAATAGTAAAGGAGTTGAATGGTGATGGGTAATCCTTTTGTGCAGAAACAGCCCGACATTAATCAACTGTATCAACAGTTTATGCAAAACCCTATGCAATATCTTATGGGAATGAATATCCCAAAGGAGCTTACAACTCCACAACAAATTGTACAATACTTAGCCGATAACGGCAGAATCCCGCCAATGCTTCAAGGGCGTGTAAACGCAATGCTTGGTAGGAATTAACCCTCGGTATCAAGGCAATACCGCCTTTGATATATAACACACCGTTCATACGCAGGATATGAACGCTCAACCCCTACAAGTTATGGGGAGAAAGGAGGGCTTTATGGCTCTTTCAGAAAACGGAATGGACACAACAATGCTCGTATCTCCTACTGCTGGCTACGGCGGCAACAATGGCGGATTCTTTGGTGGTGGAGACTCATGGCTCGGCATACTGTTCCTCATCGCACTCTGTAACGGTGGCTTTGGCTTTGGTGGCTTTGGCGGCGGTTATGGCGCAATGATGGGAATGGGTATGGCAGACGGCTTTGGTCTTTATCCGTGGCTCAACAACAGCCAGAACATCAACGACGGATTCCGCGACCAGATGCTCAATAGCAATGTGACTTCTATTCGCGACGGCATACAGGGACTTAGCACTCAGCTTTGTCAGTGCTGTGGCGATATGAGGTACGACCTTGCTAACGGCTTTAACGGCGTGAACAATTCAGTCTTTGGCGCACAGAACTCACTTGCACAGCAACTCTATGGCAATGAGATAGCAAACCTTGAAAGAAGTTATGCGGCTCAGACTGCTAATTCTCAGGGCTTAAATGCTATTCAGTCTCAGCTTGCTACTTGCTGCTGTGACAACAGAGCGGCTACGGCTGACGTAAAGTACACACTTGCACAGGAAGGATGTGCTACAAGAACCGCTGACGCTCAGAATACTAATGCGCTTCTCACAGCCTTTAACAATGGTATTCAGAGCATTAAGGATCAGATTTGCTCAGACAAGATTGAGAGCAAAAACGACCTTATCGCACAGCTTCGCTCAGAGCTTCTCTATGCTCGCGGACAGGCTTCACAGGACGTTCAGACAGCGGCAATCCAACTTGGTCAGAGAAATCTCGCTAACGAGGTAGAGCAGTATGTTGCTCCTCGCGCTATCCCTGCTTACATGGTGCAGAACCCTAATTGTTGCACTAACGCTTGCAGTTGTAACGGCTCATTTTAATGATGGGCGGTGATAATTATGGCTTGTGAATTTAGTGCGAATCAGACACAGGTAGTACAGGCTACCGCACCCGTAATCTTTTCGGAATCCCCTGTTCCTTGCAATGAAGGGCTTGTATTCCATAGAGATGAAAGCGGAATATTCTTACTCGCAAACAATGTGCCTACTTTCAAAGGTTGCTATGAGTGCAGACGAGTATATGAAACACTTTACAATGTAGAGTTCCACGGCAACATCAGTTTGCCCGAAGAACCCGCAGGAACAGTTGAACCAATAAGCCTTGCAATTGCAATAGGCGGTGAGACTGATCCAAGTTCCATTATGACAGTTACCGTACCTCTGGTTTCAGACGTATCGGGCGACAATGTTGGAGCTTCAATAATCGTGGCAGTGCCAAGTCTTTGTGGCTGTCAGAGTGTTTCGGTACGCAACATAAGCACACAGGCAATCAATGTGATGAACGCTAATATTATCTTTGAGTATATTGGCACTCGCAGGATTAGATGAAAGGCAGGTAGAGTATGGATAAGAAGTTAGATACGCTGTACGAGCTTTGTGAGACAGTCTCAAAGGAACTCGAAAGTGCAAACGAAAAAATTAACGGTGCTGGCGGAGAGCTGAGTGCAGGTGACTTGGAGTATCTTGATAAACTCACTCACACAATGAAGTCTCTCAAGACTACTATTGCTATGATGGAGGCTGAAGATGGCTACTCAGGCAATTATTATTATGACGGTGAGTCAATGGAAGGTAGAGGCGGACGTTCTAACGCTCGTGGTGGCGGACAGAGCAGAAATTCCTATGCCCGTGATGGCTCATACGCTCGTGGTGGTTCTTATGCTCGCGGCGGTGGCGGCGGACGTAGCAGAGGTTACAGCAGAGATGATGCTCGTGAGGACTTCATAGAGGAAATTGAAGAACTCATGGAGAAAGCTCCTGATATGGAGACAAGGCAGAAGTTTGAAAGGTTCATTTCAAAAATGAGGTAAGCCCTCATGGTGACGGTTAATTCCGTCACCCTCAAATGTTTAATAATGGAAATTCAGGTGGCAGAAATAATGTCGCCTTTTATTATATAAAAATTTAAGTGAGAGGAAGTGGTTGAAACCAAATGACTTTGATAAATTTGACTCATTAATGATAGTCGAAAAGGAGGTGGATAAATGAGAATTAGGGATAGGATAAGCAAATTAATAGATGTTAAAACATTTATTACTTTTTCGATTACGGGGTTATTTATATATCTTGGAGCACAACAAATAATTTCTGCTGATAAAGTGTGGGAGGCTTTTTTAATTATTGTTGGGTTCTATTTTGGTACTCAGAACGGCAAGAAGAATAATGATAACATAAAGGAGAGTGAGAAAGAATGACTAAAGGTATTGACGTTTCACAGTGGCAAGGTGACATTAATTGGGGAGCTGTAAATGCAGACTTCGCTATTTTACGTGCAGGATATGGCAAGGTAAAATCTCAAATTGATACAAAGTTTGAACAAAACTACAGAAACGCGAAGGCTGTTGGTATGCCATTAGGCGCATATTGGTACAGCTATGCAATGTCAGCAGACGAGGCAAGAGAAGAAGCACGGGTATTCATTGAAATTATTAAAGGCAAACAGTTTGAATATCCTGTATATTTTGACGTTGAAGAAGCTAAGACACTTGCTCTCGGCAGAGATCGTGTGAGCGACATCATAATTGCTTTCCTCGAAGAAATGGAAAAGGCTGGATATTTTGCAGGACTGTATATGTCTGCATCACCTTTAACCACACACACCACAGAGTTTGTCAAGAAGCGTTTTGCAATTTGGGTTGCTAATTATGGTGTTTCTAAGCCGTCGTATAGCGGACAGTATGGTATGTGGCAGTATTCGAGTATAGGTAAGGTAAACGGCATAGGTGGCAATGTGGATATGAACGAGTGCTATGTGGACTATCCAAAGCAGATAAAGGCGGATGGTAAAAATGGTTTTGAGAAGCCGCAGCCCATAGAGCCAACGCCCGAACCTATTCCAGAACCAACGCCCGAAGAACCTAAAACTATCGACATTGAAGTTGTGATTGATGGCGTTAAGTATGCTGGCACACTCACCGAGAAAGAATAAAGGAGGTACAGTATGCTTAGTCCAGAAGATTTAGCTCAACTCGATGGCAGATATGATAGCCGTTATGTTCTTAAAGATGTGTGTAATGACCGACACACTCAAGAAGCGCAGCAAATTACAGAGCTGACAGTGCAGCAAGCGAAAATAAATACCCAACTTGGGGCTTTAATAAAGATAAATTCAGCGATGCTTACGGCAGTAGGGGCGGCTATTGTTGGAGCAATTATGAAGTTGATTATCAAATAAGGAGTTGATCCTTATGCCAGATTGTAGGAACTGCGAAAATATAAATTGGAAAAATCACTATTTAATGGCGCAAGAGAGATTTGATAAAGTTCTGACCAAACTTATTATAATGACGGTTGTTGCATTTACGGCAACTATCATATGCATAATCTCTACAATTTGCGTCATTCTCAAATTTGAAAGATTTATTAGCGAATTTGAATATGTCGAAGAAACCGAAATACAAATAGAACAAGATTGGCATGGAGATAACCGTGTTATATTAGAAGATGGAACGGAGGTTGTATCAAATGGGGCAGAAATACACAGAGACAAAGAAAAAGTATTGGCGGAAGAAGGCTACAAAAACAATACCATCTACGTCACCAAATAAAGAAACATTATGGCAAACAATTAAAAGCACAATAGTTGTCATATTAAAACTTATATTCAAAAAATAAATTTAGGGTACACAGTGAGTCGCAATGACTTGTTGTGTACCCTATTTTTTTTGCCTATAAATAATCGCTTGTGACTGCTCTCAAACGCCTATTTATAGGCAAACTACCATTAGCCATTGTGTAATTGCCGTTCTGTTTCTCCGAAACGTTATTTGCACAACGGATTTTACACGTTCCAAATAATCTCAATTTGGTCGTCATAGACCAGTATTTTGTCAATTAACAGAGAGATAACTGCCCGCTTGTCATCAAATGACATCTTCTCCCATTTTAACATCACATTACTGAGTTGTGACGGTACTTCTTTACTCTCTTGTTTACGCTTGGCGATTTCAATATCGGCTTCAATTTGTTTTTTGCGAGTGTCTAACTCGCTTATTTTTTTCTCAATGTAAGACATAGTGATCGCTGATGTAGTTTCTGTGAGAGCCTTTAATACATTGTCAATCTCAGTGTCAACCTTTTCTTTCTCATCAAGTAACTTTCGCAACTCTATATCATCGGCGGTGTCATGCTTTGTCTTATGGACGGTAAGCGTGTCAATCTTAGCCTTTAATCGCTCAGTAATTTGTTGTTCAAAGTCGGTTACTCGAAATGTTTTTACTTTGCGGTTGCACACATGGTATTCGTTCCTGCCGACATCAATCAAGTAATAGACATATCCGTTCTTACGGGCAGAACCGATTGTTGTCATTGCATAACCACAATATCCGCACTTAACTTTACCTGCATAGAGAAATTTGATTGCTCTGTGGGGCGTTATTTTCGTGTTAAGGAGAAGTTTGCGACGGCATTTTAGCCATGTCTCGCTGTCTACAAGTCCTTGATGGGGTGCAACAACTAAACTGTTACTCTTGTGGAAAAGATATAGTCCTGTCTCGCCATTAAAATCATCAATTGGATTAATGATATTCACGCCCTGTTCTTTGTAGAAATCATATACCTCTCGGCTTGCTTGCGTGTATAGCGGATTGCTAAGAGTTTCGGACAATCGTGCTGTGGTGACTGTACTTCCACGTCTGTTGCGTTGCTTGCCTTGCTCGGTGAGTTGACGTTGAACTTCGCCAAGAGACACGTTGGGGTGCGAATAGAGTTCAAAGATAAAGCGAATATCGTCAGCTTCTTCTTCTATAGGCTCATACATCGAAGTCCGCACACCTTGTATCGTTACGGGAACTTTTGTGTAGCCGTATGGTATTCTGCCACCCATATAGAAACCTTTCTTACTGCGGCTCATATATGCGTCTGCCACACGTTGCTGTATAGTCTCACGCTCAAGTTGTGCGAAAACAATACAGATGTTTAGCATTGCTCTGCCCATAGGCGATGATGTATCAAAGTGTTCTGTTGCTGACACAAACGCCACATTTAGCTTTTGAAACAGGTTCATCATATTGGAGAAGTCAAGGATAGATCGGCTGATACGGTCAAGCTTGTAGACTATAACCTTGTCTATCTTCTTGTCTTTGATATCCTCCACCATGCGCTGATATTCAGGGCGGTCTGTGTTCTTACCTGAGAAGCCGTTGTCGGAATAAATGACGCACTCTGCGCCCTTTGCTTCGTAACGGCATTGTTCAATCTGCGATTCAATAGAAATAGAGTCCTCTCGAAATACAGACTTTCGTGCATAAATTGCAATCATATTTAACCTCCTATAAAATAAGAAGGCTAATGGTAGCAGTATTATTATACCACACCATCAGCCCATAGTCAACTTAAAAATATTTAGCGAAAATGTCATAGAGCTGTTCTTCTATGGCTTCTTTATCTATACTGGAATTTGTTTGTTCTTTTACGTCCATACGCGCCTCACTTAGTGGTAGACCCCATGCCACCGTTTCTTATACCGTCAGCAACATCGTCAATGGTTGTAAAGTATTGTTGAATAATACCTTGACACATAGCCTCACCCTGTTTGATAGTGATTGTCTTACCATCAGGGCTGTCATTGTAGAACTTTGCCCATATATGTCCTTCGTTGTCTGAATTGCTATAGTCTGCATCTATTACTCCAACAGAATTGTATAACTGCATTTTATATTTAAACCCTAATCCCGACCTCGGATAGATTGCAAGAAATTTGTCGTCGTCAAGGATAACTCTTATACCTGTAGGAACTTTGACAGTGCCTTTGGGTGGTATCTCTATATCATATGGGGCAAAGATGTCGTATCCCGCCGAAAACATTGTGGCTCTCTTTGGGAGTTTGATTTGCTCATATAATATATTTGTTACAGGCTCACTCCAGTAGTCCACATTCCAATCTTTCTCCCACTGTTCAAAACTTATCTTTTCAAATTTATTCATCTTCTTCAATATCCCCCATTTGTAAAATATTCTTCCACCAACTATATGTGCCGTTGGCTTCTTCAAGCACTGTGCCTCTAAAACGTGCAATGATGTGTTCTGTGTACGTCGGGCTGTAGTCGTAGACCACAAACAGGTTTAGCTTTTCGTACCAGTGGTTAATGCAGTTCTCAGCGTCGGCAGGAATGTAGAGGTGCATTATATCTACATTCTCAAAGCGAGTTGAGCCTTCGGGATCTGCGCTGTCGGGCAACAGGTCAGGGTGTAACATCATCGTTCTCGTCCTCCTTCATAAGACTTTCTACTTCGTGAACTTGGTGATAGGCTTCAATCCAATTCTTAGCTCTTGATAAACATGGAACTGGCTTATCTATCTGATTCCACGGGTAGTCCATAACAATAGACCAATATCTTCTTTCGGGGTGAATAGCGTGTCCAAGACAATCGTCAACTAAGATGTCTACATTCAACATACTTTTATCTTGCGTATTAATGGTGTGTTTGAATACGTAACCATCTGGTAGAAAACCCAAGTTGCGAGAAAGGTGGTTAATCTTCTTATATAGGTTTTCAGGCAGAGATGATGTTATAAAATAGAGTTTATGCCCTTCTTTGTAGAGTAACTCCATCATCAAAGCAGCGTGTGGTATCAGCTCCACACCCTTCCACATAGTTTTATCACGAAATCCCGCCTCAACGATCCACCGATACTGTTCAGGCAGGGCTTCTTCAATACTGTATGTGGTTATATCTTCCATTTTGAGATTCACTGGTAATCTCTCATTTATATAGTTACATAGGGTTCTTGTGGTTGAGATAACCACGTTGTCTAAATCTATGCCTATCTTTAATGGCATTTCAACTCCTCCTTATATCCACGGAAAGAAAATATCGTATAATGATTTACCCGTCTTAGAGTCAGTGCTGGCTGTGAGTGCAATGTGCTCGCCATGTTTTTCATTGAACGCCTTGACACTGTTCATAATAGCTAAGAGGTCGGCATCACGCTCGGCATCTGCCTTCTTCTGAGCTTCTTCTTTCTCTGCTCGTTCCTGTGCTTCAAGGTCTGCAAGCTCCTGTCTAAGTCTTTCAATCTTTTCTGCTGTTGTAAGTGTGTCCATTATTCTTCCTCCATATCTCTTTCGCTTTTGCCAAGCGAGATTTCACTAAGTTTGTAGTAACTGATATACTTGCCATCACCATAGGCGTATGTGGTCGCCAAGAGCAGATCACCGTTGGGCAGATTGATTGTGTCGAGTATTTTGACAAAATCGCACTCCACGTTGACATACTGGCTTTCATCACTAAACTTCTGCTCCTGTTCATATGGCGTAAACATACGTTTGTATTGCCACAATCGGAATATGGTGTCGGGTGGCAGAGACTTTAAGTACTCTCCAAATGAATTATAGGTCATCATGTTGCTCCTTTCTAATTTGTTGCTTTGAAAGGGTATGGCAATGAGAAGATAGAACATCTTCCCTTGCCAATTATATTATAGCATTAATTTCTTTGTTTGTCAAGTGTTTTTAAACTATTCTTTGATATATTTATACAGCTCGTTTGGCTCGATTGCTTTACGGGCTGTTTTCTTTTTGCCGTTCCATAGTTGATATTCTGTGCGCATCTTATCTGATGTGACGTACCAAACCTTTTTGTTTGCTGTCGTATAAGTCACCCATAAAAGTAGCGTTTTATCGTATGGAAATGGGGTGTAAACTGTATCATCAAACATCGTGACGCTCTCTTTCGTACTTCTCGGTCAGATAATCTTGATAAGTATATACGTCATCGTAATCCATGATGCGGTGATACCCGTCCATGCAAGTTTCACATATCTTTCTGCCGTCTATGTCGTAGTAGCCTTCGCCGTTGCATATCGCATCGCCACACTCGTCGCAGCAGTCATACTCGGTTGTATCTAATTCTTTCTCCCAAAGCTCACTCATTTACTTCTCCTTTCTTAAATAATGCAAACTCAATACAGCAACTAAAGCAATTGCATACAGGAACGTGAGAACAGGGAATACTGGATTGTAACTACCTGTATTGTTATGAACAAAGTTGCTTATTTGATTGCCTACAAGACCTGCCATTGCCCACGCAGTAAGCGATAATCCGTGTATCTTACTAATATTATCCATACCAAAAATGTCAGACAATAAACTTGGCAAACAACTAAATCCCGCACCATAACAAGCCGATACAACTACTAATGCCACATACACAGCTATATTATAATTTGCATACCTTGCAACCACTGTAACGACAATGGATAAGCCAAGTATGATTAGGTAAATAGTTTCTCTACTCTTTAATTTGTCGGAAACTGCCGAGAATATCAGTCTGCCAACTC
>JAZQWM010000037.1:0-6352 GCA_045632345.1 Eubacteriales bacterium
ACCTGTATCAAGTGCAGCTGTTGCTGTTGCGGCGCTTGCATAATCGCCCTTGTATACCAGCTTGCCGCCTGCTGTATTACCTGTAACAGTGATAACAGAATGTGTGCTGTCTGCGCCTGCTGCGGCTGTTACAGTAAGTGAGCCTGTATTGCCATAGTATACAGATATCATTTCTTTTTTCTTGTTAAGAATGAAAGCGTCATAGTAAATACGACCTTCACAAAGCTGACCGCTGATTCCAGGAGGATCTTCGTGAATCTTATAGTCTTCAAGCTTAACAGGCGCTACACATGCGGAAGGGTGTGTAATCTCAAAGAGACAACCAGCAGGAAGGCGTGAAGATGCAACCTTGATTATCGGAATACCATCAATCTCACCTACCTGACCTTTAAGCAACATATTCTGCGAAAGGTCTCCGCTCTTAATGAATGAGCTGTCCAGTTTAAGCTTCTGATAGTAAACAGGTGATACATTAGCAATTCTGCCCTCGGAAGGAAGATCAGCTTCATCAAGTGCCTGGTTAGCTTCAAGGAAAAGCTCATAAGCATTAGAAGATGTAAGACCATCTGATGCAAAGAACTTGTGTGTTGCCTCTTCTGCTATCTTTGTGAATCTGTACTTGTCAAGTTCAGGCTGAATAACCTGTTCGATCTGTCTTTTCAGAGCCTTTGCAGCTGCTCTTACGCCTTCGGGTGTATCGATCTTGTTACCCTTGTCAATGGTAAAGGTAAAGGATCTATCCTGTGTCATTGTGAGTTCCTGTACTTCGTCTTCCAGCTCATTAGGTGTACCATATCTGTCTGAACCTGAACGTGTATAGTCGTTCATTTCAACAGGATCAAAGCTGTAAACCTTTACAGTCTGAACACCAACAAAATCATAATCGTTATTTACTGAGGGAGCTGAAAGAGCGCCGTTTTTAATAACTTCATCAACTTTGCTTGAATATTTAGCCGCTAAATTAACTGCACCCATAATATAAACCTCTTTTCTGTAAATTTATTACAGTCCAAATTCGTCTAAAAATGGATCTGTCTGTCCGTTTCCGCCGCTGTGAGCTGGCGGATTCTTAGATTTTAATTTTGCATCTACGCTTGCAGATATTGAATTAGTCCATGCTGGACACATAGCCGCAATAGATTTCTCCATTGCCTCCGCAGATTCAAGATTTACACAGTCTATAAGCGTTGAAGGCATTCCCTTTTCTTCAAGCATACTCAGAGCCTTATATCTCAGCTCCTTGACCTTGACTGCCTGCTCTCTTGCAGTAAGTTCCTCTTCACGCTTCTGTGCTTCATACTGCGCTTTCTGCTCTGCATTCATTTTTGCAAGCTTCGCAGTTTCTTCGATTTTTGCAGCAAGATCCTCTTGCTGTTTCTGTAACTTAGCCTCATACTGTTTCTGCTGTCTTGCCAATCGCTCCGAAAGAACTTTATCAAGTTCCTCCTGAGTGAACGTCTTATTGGAAGAGGCAGAACCTGTCTGCTGCTGTCCGTCTCCCTGTGGCGCTGGGTTTGGATTCTGTGCGCCTGTATTGCCGTCTGCCTGCGCTGTTGCGCCTGCTGGCTGTGTGCCTGCGCCATTATCGCCTGCCTCAGCGAAAAACTGCATTGGGACTTTAATTTTCATAAAAATTACCTCCATTTAGAGCCTGTCGGCTATTCCAGTGAGCTTTTAAAGCCGTCCCTCAGTCCTGGGCTTATGTTACACCGACATTATTGTCGGGAACAGTCTTAAAGTACCTTCCAATCGTCTGCAAGCATATCTGCCTGTGATGCTAACCAACCGAGTTGAGTTCCTAATGTACCAACAAAGGCAATAGCTTTATTGCCGATGGATTCATGTGTTGCGTTGATTGTATCGCCCTTTGCGTTGATATAGCTTATATTTGTTGCTATCTCAATATATTGATTCTTGCCGTTCCAACCTTCACGGCTTGCTCTGCCTCCGTCTTTAATCGCTTCAAGTGCCTGTCCAAAATTCATGATTTTTCTTTTCCTTTCTTGCCTTTCTTTTCGTAAGGCTCAATATATTTTTTATGCCATTCGGGATATTTCATAGAGGCAGGGACTTGAATGTTCTTGCCGTCCTTGTCTCTTGCTATCCTGACTTCGGGCATGCCGTCCTTAAAGTATGGAATTGTTGTGCTTCGGCAGTTTGGGTGCATTGAAGGAAGATTCACGCCTGCGACAGCATCTTTTACAGGAAAGACTTTGCCGTCCATTTTCTGACAAATATCAGAAGTCCGAGTGTCAAGCGTTGCGACAAATTCATACTTTTCAATATCCAGCTCCTTATATGACAGCAATTCAGCCTGATTACAGGCATATGTTGTTTCTGTCCTTATAAGCCGCCTTGAATTGTATTCACTCTGATTGAAAGCATCTGACAGCTTGCGTGTTGTCTTGTTTATGCTTTCGCCTGTTATCGCAGCTTCGGTCAATACTTCCCTGACTTCCTTTGCAAGCGCATCTGTATTTGACCATATGCGCTTTGAATAGTTCTTTCCGCTCCAGTCTTCATTCAATATCTTGTCTACTAGCTTACTAGGAATTGTTGAAAACTGCGGCTGTTCGCCTATCCCTTGCGCAATGTCAAAGATTGTATGGTAATATGCTTCGGGAATGATCTCTTTCAGAAAGTCAGTTGTTGTATTCAGATTAATGCCGTACAGCTCCTGCATTTTCTTCTCAGTATCCTTCAATAATGCGGCAAGGCGCTTCATTCGGTATTCATAAGCCAAAGAATCTTCATCACCTATATGCCGCAATATCTTTGCAATTTCCGTCTGCACGTAAAGCTTCAAGGCGTTATATGATCTTCCAATTATTCTTGCCACATCAAAAGCGGCAAGCGTATAACCGTCCATGCGCCTATCAGCTCTATCAATCCAGTATTTTTCATTCCGTGTCATCGCTGTTCTGTGCCTGTGCTAAAGCAGTTGACATAACAAACTGCTCATTCATAAGCTCTCGGCGCTCTTCATCGGCTTTCTTTACTTCCTCTTCGGGATTCTCCACGAAAGGAAGTTGAGCAACAAGCGTTTCCTTACTGCATATTCCTGATAGGTTGCCGATTACCTGTGCTATTTCAACAAGATTCTTTGGCAAGCTGTGATTGATAGTAATTGTAATTTCATCTATATCAACAGGCGTTTTGCCTTTGATTTCAAGAATTGCATTGAAAAGCTCAATTCGCTCTCTTAGACCTTCTTTTGTGTACCGCTCTTTGATCTTCGTAATTTGATTCAGACCTAGCAGCTTAAATTGCATCGCTACACCTGAGACGTTCGCCGCAAAGTCCTTATCGGTCATGCTCGGCACACAAGAGAATTTATGAATATCGTCAGCTGTGGACTGCCTCAGCAGCTCATTGCCGCTTTGATCTATTTGCCGTGTCAGGAATCCGAGGTTGCTGCCCTCTGTCAGCTCAATAACGCCGTTCTCTTTGATATCCCTGTATGTTTCAGACTTCTCTTCGGAAGTACCGCCGAGTGTCTGACCTGTCAGCACCATGAGAGAATTAACAAAATTCTCCACATCGTCAAACCTGTTGGACTGCTGATTGTTATAAGCATCATTCAACGGTATGAGCTGTTCAAAATCACCTTGCAGCTCATTGTTGTTGTATATCTCAATCAGCGTGACCGCCTGGAAGGGGTTTGCTTCTCTCTTGACTTCGCCGTCAATTGCATAATCTTTTGTAACATCAAAGCTGATGTATTCGTCCGCTGTGCTGACCTCTACTATATAGCCGCTTAGATCCTGTGTATCGGGATCATGCTTTTCGTAATAATAAACGCCTGCCATTTTCTTTAATTCGACAGTGTTGTTATATATCACAAAGGCTTGTGAAGGGTGAATGCTTGCTGTTTTCGGTGTTGGTGAATCATCTGTTGACATATACACCATTTCATAAGCCACACCGTATATTGATTGATACTTAGCGTTGTCCATATCTTGCACATCAACCTGTGCTTTCTTGAACCACTCTAAAAGATCATCAATATCACTTTCCGATTGATAACTTATAGGCTCACCAATCAGATAACCGCTTGCAAAATCGCTGATGTATTTACAGAAATTGCACACAACATTGTTACACGGTTCGTCTT
Organism: Eubacteriales bacterium; assembly: GCA_045632345.1. Lineage (GTDB taxonomy): Bacteria > Bacillota > Clostridia > Oscillospirales > CAG-272 > RGIG2000. The sequence goes on from JAZQWM010000037.1 coordinate 4,115, forward strand.
CACGCTTTGGCTTTCTGTTCAATATTGCATGCCTGCCTTCGTAATAGTCCTTTAAGTGCTGGTATCGCTCACTTAAAAGCGTTCTGTGCAGCTGTATATAATTGCAAATCAAATCGGGCGTTAATTCGTCCGTGCTATTAAGCAGAAAAGGCATTATATCACTCCTTATTTCCCTAAACAGGGAAATGATATTAAAAAAAATTATCGTTTAGGAAGTATCGCAGTACCGACCTTTGAAGTTGCAAGATGCGTATAGCAAAAATAACGCATAGCGTCCATGCAATGGTCATTGTCCTTTATTACTTCGTCTTCCACTGTATCAGGTTTCCAGCTGTATACTGAAAACTCTGTTATTGTGTTCTTACAGCAGGGACGGAAGAGCAACATGTTTTTATTAAGCAGGCTTGCTGTAAAGCGTATACCGTCAAGCACTGAGTTTTTGGCTTGTATAACTGTTATCCCTCTTTTACGCAATGCCGCAATGAAAGAGGCGGCGGAAGGATCGATAATCATTCCGTTAATGTGAATATCACCAATGAATTTTTTTAGATCATCGCAATACTCTTCATCGGTCTTCTGCTTGATTTCTTTACGTCCGCTGTAATAGTATTCTTTTTCGCATAGCCACCTTCCGTCAACAAGCTTATGCCATAACAGGAAGACGGTTGCGTTTTGCGTTCCATAGTCGCAGCTGACGTAATAAACAGGCTTCATTTCATATTCAGCTGTTGTGACGTGCTTTGCTTCGTCAAACATGCTGTACACTATGCCCTCAGCGTTTACCCATTCGCCGAGAATCAACCTATCATAATAAACAGTTCCTGCATACTCCTTGCAGAGATTGTCCACAAAGTCCTTTGTAAGCGCTGGATTATCGAATATAGTGTACTTCTGCACATAGATATCAAGCTTATCATTGTCTATAAACATCTTTAGCCAATGCAGCTTTCCTTCGGGGTTGCATGAACCGTCAAACTTGCTGTAAGGCTTGTCAAGACGTGATTTCAGCATTTCAAAGACATTCGGTGACCAGCGTGCTATTTCATCACCATAGCAATACTTTATGGATTTACCTTGCAGCTTTGAGACCTGAGAGGCTTTTTCAGCGCCGAGACAATAAACAGGAACGCCACAAACCATTGCAATATTTCTGCTGTTGATAGTCCCTACAATATCGCCTGTGTAAATCTCTCTCATAGGCTGTAACACGTTTGATTCGATTGTTTCCTGAGATACGCCTAGAATAGCATTCAAGCCGCTTTCGTCCTTGACAGCTCGGAGGCGTGACAGGATTACATATGCTATATCACAATAGCTTTTGCCGCTTCGTACAGCGCCTGACTTTATATTCCAGCGTGCATTAGCGTTCCTGATATACTCATTCTGTTTCGGATTCAGTATTGGCATGATCTCTCATTTCCCTCAAAAGACCGTCAAGCTTATCAAGTGTTGAAGTGTCCGCACTTGTAAGCAAATCAACTTTAGCCTGCAATAAAGCCGCTTGTGCCTTTGCCGCTTTAAGTTCTTCCTTGCTCTTATTTGCGCCTGTGAGTTGCATAAGCAAGTCCATAGCTTTGCCCCAATTCTTAGAATCGGGGTTTGCGATGTTTGCAAGAATGCTGTTAAGCACAGCTCCTTCGCCTGTAAATTCCTTGCCGTTCTTATCTGTGAAAGTACCGTCAAGCACACTTTGCGCTATTTTTCGGAGGTCTGCTTTGCGGCGGCGTGCTTGACCTGATGCTTTTCCACCTTTTGAGCGAATTTCTCTCTGTTCAGCCTCTGTTCTATCGCTAAAAGGTTTTAAATTTTGCTCGTTCGCCACACTCTCACCGCCTTATATCAATACCCTCTGCGCTTGTCTATGTGAGCTATATACTCTTCGGGTGTTTTTATACCGAGGCGCTTCATGTTCTTTTTGCCGCTTTCAGCAAGCTTCTGAATCTCAGCCCTTGAAAAGGAAAGCCCTGAACTTTTGGCTGGTTTCTTAGCGCCTGTTGTTTTCTTATCTGCCATAATTAACCTCCATTAGCCTAATTCACGTTTCAGAATACTCCATGTTGCTATTGATAAGGGCTTTGCGTTCTTACCGTTTGCCACATAATCCGCAACACACTCTGCAAGCGTTTCAGAGCGGTTTTTATTGGCGTATCCTGAGACCTCAGATATAAGCTGTGCGTTCTTCTTGCCCTTGCCACTCGGTAATTTCTTTGCGCCCTTAGCGGCTTCTGAAATGACCTT
>JAZQWM010000038.1:0-28060 GCA_045632345.1 Eubacteriales bacterium
TATTTTTCGGAGCTGTATCATTTGTTGCAGGAATGAATTTAGAAGATATGCTTAATTTGCCCGAATATGCAATTATGCTTATCGGAATAGGTCTATACATCCTTGCATATGGAATTTACAGATTGAGAATAAGACTTAATCACCTTAGGCGGATAGAACGAAAAATACATAAGCTTCCGTATAAGCACCAACAAATAGAAATGTTTTTCGATGAATATATTCCCGAGACAAGAAAAACATTTCCAAAAACAATTTACAAATACGTTTACCTCAGCGATGCCAGCGAAGCTGAGAGAATCGCACTTAGATCCTTATCAGACCAAGCAGAAGTAGATAAATGGATTTTAAACTCTTCACACCGTACTAGCAATGAAAATAAACTTTATTCACTAGCCACTAATTCTCTTTGGTTTTCCAGAAGCAACAATCCAGATCTGAATGATCCTTTCGAAGGTAGACGAATTATATATGACGATGACTTTATACCGCTACCAAAAGATGAAATTGAATATTGGAAGCAATATGCAGAAGCCGTGCGAAACAAGTTGTTTCTATGCTGCTTCTCCAAATACAGTAATTCTCCACCTATGTGGGCCCATTACGCAAATAATTATAAGGGCTTCTGTCTAGAGTTCGAAATAGTAGATCCTCACGATTTATGGGAAGTAGATTATGGTTATGGGAAAAATCTACCCAACTTTGAAATCGACGGATTGAGAAAAGATTTGTGGGAAGATCGAATAACCAGAGAGGAAGCTTTTCGATGTTTGGAAAAGCTTCACATTCATTGGGCTTCATCCAAACACAGTGACTGGAAGTATGAAGATGAAATTAGAGCTTTATTTACTGATTTAGATAATGAGTCGAATATTTCATACGAGAAGATTGGCATAAAGCTCTCAGCAATTATCATTGGGCATAATTGCAACGAAGAATATTGCAAGTTTCTTGCGTACATAGCCGATAAACTATCGATACCAATTAAAATTACTGCTCTCAATACTACAAGCAGAAACTATCTCGATATTATTGATTACGTTGAGTAGCCTTTTCTTTGTTTATTGCTCCCAAATATTTAGGGAACGGAAATGTGATTTTGAGGACTTGACAAAGTTCCAATTCTAAGTTACAATACGACACAAGCGGAAGAAGAAAAGCCCTTGAGGTGGGAGTTCGCTTCCCTGCTCTCAAAGGCTTTCAACCACATGGCTTGACCACGCGGTTTGGGTTCTGTATGACCACATATTTCGGTCGGCTGCTTTTGGGCTGACCACATTGTGTTTCTTCTCTGTCGGTTTTCTGCTTGCGGCTGCTACCACTGTCCTGATGCTTTGGCCGATTTTTAGCTGACCACATTTTGGTTTTTGAGGTACGAGTTTTGACCACATTCTTGACCATAGTGCGGAGTGGACCACATGGAAACAGTAGTACACGAGAGCACGAAAATGTACGATTTGGTTGACAGAATAGCACTAAAAAGCACTAAATGACACTAGAAAAACATAAAAATCGCTCTTGCTGAAATGTGGGAATTTATGTGGTATAATTAAAAAAGCGGATAAGGTTGGCGGGAAATTTGCAGCGGACACAGAACCGTCCCCTGTCCGCATTATTTCCCGTGGTTTTGTTTACGTAAGGGAAAATGAGGAGCTTATAAACGGAGCTAAGGATGTGGCTACAAGGGCGCTTATTGATGCGCTTGATGATGGCATTACTGAATGGACAGAGCTTAAAAACATACTTAAGGCTTCTATTTCAAAATATATTTTCAATAAGACAAAGAAAAAGCCTGTTGTATTACCGATACTTATGAATATTTAGTTATGAAAATCACGGTTCGTTGAGCCGTGATTTTTTGTTGAAATTGAAAAAATCGTATGGTATAATCAAATTAGATTAAAGAGGGGGGATATTTATGGATAAGTATACTAAGGCATTAATGATGGTTATTAAAATTCCGGTGGGAGTTTTTTGTGTTTTGGCAGGGCTTGGTTTTATTGGAGTATCATTTTGGGTTTCAACTTTCTCCGATATTGCAAGTATGCTACTTATAATGGCTTTGTTAGGTGGCGGTGCTATAATAAATTTTGGAATTGGTTATGCATTTTTAGGGGATGAATACAAGGCTACACATATAGTCCGCGGTGGTAACACTTCTTTTGCTCCTGTTGAGTCAACTAAATTTTTAAAAAGAAGAAAAATCGTAACATTTGTAGGATTTATTTCATATATTCTACTTGCGATATATTACATAGTAAGAGCGATTTTTGCAAATACTTTTGCACAGCGTTTTGACTATGATGCGAATATTGTGGCTTTGATTATTTTTGCGGTTGTTGCTTTAATATTGGCGTTTTGTTTATTTATGCTGTATAAGAGAACGAAGCATATTGATTTGGGGGAACAGTAATATTTAAGTTGTATATTTAAGGATATAGAATAGCGAAATCACGGCTTGAATGAGCCGTGATTTTTTGTTGAAATGCGGAAAATTTTGTGATATAATAAAAAAATGGATAAGGTTGGCGGGAAATTTGCAACGGACACAGAACCGTCCCCTGTCTCCCAAACTTATTATATTGGCGAGCTTTTGGAAAAGGTTCAAGAACCTATTGAAAGCGACCACGAATTTATGTGGATAGAGTATGAACATTTAAAGGGCAAAATGTTTACCGAAATGCAAAACTGGGCTATCGAGCACGCAAAGAATTTTCTTAAATAACGACAAAGCGAGTGCAATCACGCACTCGCTTTTCATTGCTCTTTAAAACTTTTTAAATAATCATCTATTTCTTTTCTTGTCTTAAACATTATAAAGTTCTTGCTTGGATATTTCTTATGCAGTTCGATAATTTTCGGCTTGCGTTTTTCCTCAAATTCAAGTACACCACGTTCAAAGGTTTCAAAATCACCTTGTTGTTTATCCAAATGATTTGGAAAATCTGTCCTTTCCTGTGTTTCCCTTTGTCGTACATTTTCAAGGCATATGCAGGTATCAATATCTAAAAAGTATATTGCATCTGCTTCTTTAAAACGAATTTCAAGAGTGTTTATGTGCATTCCGTCTATTATCCATTGCTCATTTGCTACTAATTTTCTTTGAATCTCTGCCCATTCCTCTCGGCTTGGGTGCGTCCAATTTTCTTTCCAATATAACAAGTCCAAGTGTATAAGTGGTAAACCTGTTATTTTAGCCAATTTAGTTGAAAAATAGCTTTTTCCACTTCCGTTATTTCCAATAACAATAATTTTTTTATATTTAAAACTCATTATTAATTCCTTTTAAGCACTTAAAGAAATCTTGTGTCACCATAATGCTTACAAATCAACTCTGTAATCTTTTTATAGTCATTTCCATTTTCTAATTGAAAACATAGCTTATGTTCATTATAACAAGTCCATATTTCATTTAAGAACCGTTTAAGATACCACAAAATTTTTTTCATTGTTTTCGTTGAGCCTTTTTTCATTATTTCATTAACCTTTTCTTGCTCTAATAAGAGCTCGTCAATGTGAGCGAAAATCTTTTTTCGTGGAATATCAAAATATGTCTTGTATAAATCTTCGGCAGATTTTATCATATTCTTTGTTTTTTTCAATACAATAGTTATATCGTGTATAAAAAGGTTTTTATTTTTTGAACAAAAATTTTTTAAGTTATAGACATTCAATTCATTCTCTTTATGTAGTAAACACGAGAAATCAATAGTAATCATTGCAGATAAACTGTTTAACTGAAATGTATAATATGTTTTAAACTGTTCCCTTACTACTTTGTTAAACATATAAAGTCTTATATAGTATTGATACATTTGAATATTAAGATGAAGCCTTGTAACTATGCTCTGTAAAATGTGTATCCAATTTAAAAATTTTAGTTCTTCTGAATTTGTAATCTTTGTAAAATCGTAATCGCTTGGACACTCACCAAAAATTTTAGATTTATATTGAACCTCTGCTCTCATATATTTCACCTACCTATGTGGCAATTCTATCATATTTTTAATACTTTTTCAATAAAATCATTAAATTAGCGATTATTTAATATTCTCAAAACAATTTTTCGGTTTACATTGGACTTGGCTCAGTTAACGAAAATCGAACGTTTAGAAAAATTTAACATTTAATACTTATTAAGAGTAGGGTTTTTAACTCTGCTCTTTTTTGTTGAAATTTATTATATATAATGTTGTATTGCTTGGAACTTTGTGGTATAATGTATTATGGAGTTATAGGGGCTTGTTTTGGGTAAAATTATTCCATAATAGGCTTTTATTAGTGAAGTTATTTCATAGTGAAGTTGCTACGCAGTGAAGTTGCAAGCAATGGTGGCACTTTGCTTAGTTAAAATCGCAAACGATTTTAGAGAAGGTGTATATATGTGGAAGTTACTTAGATATATGAAGCGGTACACGAAGGAGTGTATTATTAGTCCGCTTTTTAAGATGCTTGAGGCTTGCTTTGAGCTTTTTGTGCCGCTTGTGGTGGCGAATATTATTGATATTGGTATTGCTAATAATGATAAGCCTTATGTGGTTAAGATGTGTTTACTTATGGCGTTACTTGGTTTGATAGGGCTTAGTTGTACGCTTGTGGCACAATACTATGCGGCGAAGGCGGCGGTTGGGTTTACTAAGGATGTAAGGTCTAACCTTTTTAAGCATATTACTTCCCTCTCATATACTGAGGCGGACACCCTTGGCACATCAACCTTAATTACAAGAATGACAAGCGATATGAATCAAGTGCAGACGGGTGTTAATCTTACCTTAAGATTGCTTATGCGCTCGCCTTTTATTGTATTTGGCGCTATGATAATGGCGTTTAGTGTTGACGTTAAATCCTCTTGGATTTTTGCGGTTGCTATTCCGCTTCTTTCCTTGGTGGTATTTGGTATCATGTGCGGCACTATTCCGCTTTACAAAAAGGTACAAAGCAAGCTTGACAGAGTTACGGGTACTGCAAGAGAAAATCTTAACGGAGTTAGGGTTATTCGTGCTTTTGGCAAGGAAAATGACGAAAAAAATAAATTCCACTCATACACAGAGGAATTAAACAAGGTACAGTTATTTGTAGGCAAGATTTCAGCTATAATGAATCCTGCAACATATGCTATTGTAAACATATCTATTGCGGTGCTTATTTGGTGTGGTGCTATCAGAGTTGACGGTGGTAATTTAACACAGGGTGAGGTTATTGCTCTTTACAACTATATGTCCCAGATATTAGTTGAGCTTATTAAGCTTGCTTCTTTAATTATTACAATGACAAAAAGTGTTGCTTGCGGTAACAGAGTTCAAGCAATATTTGATATTGAGTCCTCTCAGAATGTTTTATCCTGTGATGATTGCGGCAATGCACAATATAAGGTTGAATTTAAGAACGTTAATTTAAGATACAAGGGTGCATCCGAAAACAGTCTTGACAACATTTCATTTACTGTTAAGAGCGGAGAGACTGTTGGTATTATTGGTGGCACAGGCTCGGGTAAAACTTCACTTGTTAATATGATTGGTCGTTTTTATGATGCAACCTGCGGCAACGTATTTATTGATGGCAAGGACGTTAATTCCTATGAGCTTGATACGCTCCGTGAAAGGTTAGGCATTGTACCACAGACTGCGGTATTATTTAAGGGCACTATCCGTGATAACATGAAATGGGGCAACGAAAACGCTACTGATGATGAGATTTTAGATGCTATTAAGATTGCTCAGGCAAGTGACGTATTAGCTTCTAAGGACAAGGGGCTTGATTACATAATTGAGCAAGGTGGTAAAAATCTTTCAGGTGGTCAAAGGCAGAGATTTACTATTGCAAGAGCGTTAGTTCGAAAGCCTGAGATTTTAATTCTTGATGATAGCTCTTCTGCCCTTGACTATCAAACGGATGCGAATTTAAGAAAGGCTGTTAAGGAAATTGATTATAATCCTACTGTATTTATAGTTTCACAAAGGACTGCATCAATTCAGCACGCGGACAAAATCATTGTGCTTGATGACGGTGAGATTGTGGGAATTGGTACTCATAAGGAGCTACTTGATAGCTGTTTAGTATATAATGAGATTTACTCTTCACAATTTAAAAAGGAGGGTAATGAATAATGAAAAAGAAAAAATTTGAGATGTCAACTGTTAAGAAGGTTTTAAGCGCTATTAAGAAATACCGCTTACTTCTTGCCTTCTCTATTATACTTGCGACTATTACTGTTGCATTATCACTTTACATTCCTATTGTTGTGGGTAATGCTATTGACTTAATTATTGATACGGGAAACGTAGATTTTGCAAGTATTAAGCCTAAGCTTATAAACGTTGGTATTATTGCGGTTATTATTGCATTCCTACAATGGGTAATGAATAATATTAACAATAAAATAACATTTAATGTAACTAAGGACATAAGAAATCAAGCATTTGACAAGCTTGAAAAATTGCCTTTAAAGTATATTGATGCACACTCACACGGCGAAATTTTAAGTAAAATGATCTCTGACGTAGATGAGCTTGCAAACGGCCTACTTATGGGCTTTACACAATTCTTTACAGGAATTGTAACTATTATAGGCACGCTTATATTTATGCTTACAATCAGCCCTATAATTACTATCGTGGTTGTAATATTTACTCCGCTTTCACTTCTTATTGCTTCATTTATTTCTAAAAAGACATTTTCACTTTTTAAAGCACAATCTGAGCATAGAGCTACACAAACATCTATAATTGAGGAATGTATTGGCAATATTAAGGTTGTTAAGGCGTTTTCACACGAGGATGAGGCGCAATCAGAATTTGATGAGGCTAACGAAAAATTATCAAAAGCTTCCGTTAAGGCTATATTCTTCTCTTCCTTGGTAAATCCTACAACAAGATTTGTTAATGCTCTTGTTTATGCAGGTGTTGCACTTGTTGGTGCGTTTTTAGTAATTGACTCAAACGGGGCAGCTATTACTGTTGGTGCATTATCAACATTTTTAAGCTATGCAACACAGTATGCAAAGCCGTTTAATGAAATTTCGGGCGTTGTAACTGAGCTTCAAAATGCGTTAGCGTGTGCTACAAGAGTATTTGAGTTTATTGGCGAAAAAGAAGAAATTCCTGAAAATGACGATGTTTTAGAGAATGTAAAGGGCGAAATTTCCATTAAGAACGTAGATTTTTCCTATGTGCCTGAGAAGGAGCTAATTACGGATTTATCTATTGATATTAAGGCGGGAATGAGAGTGGCTATTGTTGGTCCTACGGGATGTGGCAAGACTACGCTTATTAATCTGCTTATGAGATTTTACGATGTGAATGATGGCTCGATTTCCGTTGATGGAAATGATATAAGAGACATTACAAGACATTCGCTCCGTAAAAATTACGGCATGGTGCTACAAGAGACTTGGTTACAGGATGGCACTGTAAGGGATAACATACGAATTGGCAAGCCTGATGCTACCGATGAAGAAATTATTGCTGCTTGTAAATCATCACACGCTCATAGCTTTATAAAGAGGCTACCACAGGGATATGATACTATTATAAGTCAAAACGGTGCTTCTCTATCGAATGGACAGAGACAGCTTCTTTGCATTGCAAGAATTATGCTTTGTCTTCCACCTATGCTTATTTTAGATGAGGCTACATCATCTATTGATACAAGAACAGAACTAAAAATTCAAGATGCGTTTGCTACTCTTATGAAGGGGCGCACATCGTTTATTGTTGCGCATAGGCTTTCAACTATTAAGGATGCTGACGTTATATTGGTAATGCGTGATGGAAACGTTATTGAAAAGGGAAATCATACGGAGCTATTAAATCAAAAGGGATTTTATTATAGCTTATATAACAGTCAATTTTAACCTCGGGGAGGAAATATGAGAAAAACTAAAATTATTTGTACTATTGGTCCTGCTTGTGAGAGTGAGGCGGTATTAACAGAGCTTTGTAAAAGCGGTATGAACGTAGCAAGGCTTAACTTTTCACACGGGACACACGAATATCACTTATCTCTTATAAACAAGATAAAATCAGTGAGAGAAAAGCTTGAAATGCCTATTGCTATAATGCTTGACACTAAGGGCCCTGAATATAGAATTAAGACCTTTGAGGGTGGCAAGATTACACTAAATGACGGAGACAGATTTGTATTTACTACTGATGATATTATTGGTAACAATGAAAGAGTTAGTGTAAACTACAAGGGCATGATTAAGGATTTAAGTGTTGGGGATAAGATACTTGTAAACAACGGTCTTGTTATTTTTGAGGTTAAGGAATTAACCGACACAGAGGCTATATGCACTGTTATTACCGGTGGAGATATTTCAAACTCAAAGAGCATGAGCTTCCCTAACAAGGTATTAAATCAGACTTATTTAAGTGAGCAGGACAAAAGCGATTTACTTTTCGGAATCGAAAACGGTGTTGATTTTATTGCTTGCTCATTTGTATCAAGAAAACAGGATTTAGTTGACGTTAAGAAATTTTTAAAGGCTAACGGCGGAGAGCATATTGACATTATTGCTAAGATTGAAAATCGCTCCGGTGTTGACAATATTGAGGAGATTTGCCAAGAATGCGACGGTATCATGGTTGCAAGAGGCGACCTTGGTGTTGAAATTCCTTTTGAAGAAGTGCCTTCTGTACAAAAGTATTTAATTACGAAATGTAGAATGATGGGTAAGAGAGTTATTACTGCAACGGAAATGCTTGAATCTATGATTTACAATCCTCGCCCTACAAGAGCGGAGATTTCCGACGTTGCTAATGCGGTTTATGATGGCACAAGTGCTATTATGCTATCAGGTGAGACTGCTATGGGTAAATTCCCTGCTCTTACTGTTCAAACCATGTCGAAAATTGCTGAAAAAACTGAAAGCTGTATTGATTACGCTTCCAATTACTCACATTCAGGATTTACAATAAAAAATGACGTTGACGCTATTTCGCACTCAACGGCATGTATGGCAATAGACGTTAAGGCAAAGGCGATTGTTGTATGCTCTATTTCGGGCATTACAGCAAGAATGGTTTCCCGTTTCAGAGCGCCTATTGATATTATCGGTATGACAACAAGCGAGGAAACATGGAGAAAGCTTGCTCTTTCCTGGGGTGTTACTCCTGTTATGTGCGAAAGAGTAAATTCCACTGATGTGCTTTTTTATATGGCAAGCAAGGCGGCAAAATCTACGTTTAAATTAAAGAAATCCGATAAAATCATTGTTACCGGCGGTATTATTAACGGCGAAAGCGGTAACACAAATATTATTAAATTAGAGACTATTTAAGGGGGTACTTATGAGCTCAGCTAAAAAATTCAGATGGGGATATTTGCTTATTTCCTTAGTGCTTTGCGCGGTGGGACTTTGCTTTATTTTCTTTCCTAACGATTCAATAAAGATTGGCAGCTATATTATTGCAGCGGCAGCTATGCTAGTTGGCATTATACTTGCTATTAAGGTTTTGGCAGACAGAAAGAGAGATTTTACGTTTGCTACAAGCATCTTCTCTGCCGTTTTAACGGTTGCTTGCGGTGTTGTGGCGCTTATTATTCCGAATGAAATATTTAAGCTTTATCCTATGCTTATTGGCTTATTTATTATACTTGACGGCTCATTTAAGCTTCAAACTGTAATCAACGCTAAAAGATACAAGATTAAATGCTGGTGGCTACTTCTTTTATTTGCGGTTATATCAATTATCGGTGGATTTTTCGTAATTAGATTAAGAGTTGACATTGATGTAAGCTACCGTTTCTTTTCAATTATTATGGGCGTTGCTTTATGCTCATGCGGTCTTCAAAACTTTTTATCACTTTTCTATCTTGGCAGAATCGTTGCCAAGGCTAATAATAAGGTTGACAGCAGAGTAAGAGATATTTCCGATGAAATCAGCGATGATGCAGTAATTGCAGATTCATATATCGAAGACAATGAAATTGGCGTTGAGGTGTTGCCGATAAATACAACAAATACAATCAAGCCTAAAAAGAAAAAGCGCTTAGGTAAAGACAACACTAAGCTTCTTAGCGATAACGCTGATTCTAATCAAATAGACAACAATATAGTGATTACCGAGGACGTTTGCGTTGAGGTAATTGAAGAAATCACAGACAATACCGACTCTAGCGAAAGCTAAAAAAACACCGTTACAAGATATCTTGTAACGGTGTTTTTTATTCAAGTGAAATGACGTAATAATATACCGGTTGGCCGCCCGGGTAAACTGACACCTCGGCATCGGTTGATGACGAAATTTTTCTAGCGATTTCTTCGGCGTTTTCTTCGGTTGCATCCTCGCCATAGTAAATGCTTACTGTGGATTTATCAAGGTCTTTTACTTGATATGCGATTGCTTCAACTGCTTCGCTTAATGACTTTGTAGCCTTTAAAAGCTTATCGTTACAAAGGAGTAAATAATCGCCCTCGGTAATGTCAAGTCCGTCAAAGGTTGAGTTACGTGCAGCGTAAGTAATTTGCATTGTGGTAACGGTGGACATCATTTCGTTCATGGCGTCCTCGTTTTCCTTAGCATCACATTCCTCGTTAAAGCCAAGCATTGCGCTAATGCCTTGTGGCACGGAGCGAGTTGGTATAACTATTATGTTTTTATCGGTTAGATCGGCAACCTGCTTTGAGGTTAAAATTATATTCTTGTTATTAGGCAAAATAAATATGTTTTTAGCGTTGATTTTATTTACAGCGTTAAATATGTCCTCGGTTGACGGATTCATTGTCTGACCGCCTGATACGATTTCATCAACACCTAATTCCTTGAAAATTTCGCAAAGTCCTTCTCCGCTGGCTACGCTGACAAAGCCGTATTCCGTTAATTCAGCCTTTTCTTCCTTTGGCGCTTCCGTTAGCTTATTAGTGTGCTGAGTGCGCATATTTTCAACCTTAACGGTCTCGTATTCGCCATGCTTTAATGCTTCGCCTAAAACTGCATGAGGCTCGTTTGTATGGATATGCACCTTTATAATTTCGCCATCGTCAATCATAACTAAGCTATCGCCCATTGTGTTAAGATATGATTTGAAGCTAGACGTATCTTCATCTGGATTATGCTTCTTTACAATAAACTCGGTGCAGAACGTAAACGTAATGTCCTCTGTATTAAAGTCATCAAAGGAAGCCTTTTGCTTTGCTTCTGTATGATTATACTCAAATTTGATTTTTTGGTTTGATGATAATGCTTGGTGCATTGCCTTCATAACAACAAGCCAGCCCATACCGCCTGCATCTACAACGCCTGCTTTTTCCAAAACAGGGTTTTGCTTAATTGTATCGTCAAGAGCTTTTTCCGCTTCGCTGATTGCTGCATCAAGAACGTATTCAAAGCTATTTTTTTCTAATGAAGCCTGCTCAGCTATTTCCGCGCATCTTTTGGCAACCGTTAATATTGTTCCCTCTGCAGGTCTATCAACGGCTGAATATGCAGATTCTACGCCTAATTTGAGAGCTTTTGCCCAAGTTACGCCATCACATACGGTAGCATTGGAAAGTCCCTTTGCAATACCTCTGAAAAGCAAGCTTGTGATAACGCCTGAGTTACCTCTTGCACCGTGGAGCATTGCCTTTGCGGTTGCATCTGCAGTTTTATCAAGAGGCATGCTTTCGTTATTCATGAGCTTTTTAGCAGCTTCGGCAACAGTTAAGGACATATTTGAGCCTGTATCTCCGTCGGGTACAGGGAAAACGTTAAGCTCGTTGATTTCCTCTTTGTTATTCTCAAGGCTTTGGGCTGCATTGATAATCAGGTTTTTATAGTCCTCGCCCGTTATAATTTCGTGCTCTTTATTTTCTAACATATTTGTCTCCAATTTTAGTCTTTTCTTTCACTACCGAAGAAGAATAGCGCAACTGTGCCAGGGCCTGTATGTGAGCCGATGGTTGTGCCTATGCTACTAATTTCCACCTTGCCATTAAGCTTAGGAAATTTTGCTTCTACAAGCTCCGCTACGGATTTTGCATCCTCGTAGCAATCGGCATGGCTAATAAAGCATTTTTCGGAATAATCAAGTCCATTTAGTGCATTTTCTTCCATTTTCTTGACAATTTCCTTAATAACCGCAGCCTTGCCCTTAACCTTTTGGCGTGGAATAAGCTTGCCGTTATAGTCCATATTAAGAAGCGGACAAATTTTTAAAATTGTTCCGAACCAACCTGCAACCTTAGATACTCTACCGCCCTTGATATAAAATGTTAAGTCAGTTGAGAAAAACCAATGATGAAGCTTAAGCTTGTTTTCTTCAGTCCATTTGTAAAGATCATCAATTGACATTCCTTCATCGCGAAGATCAGCCATTTTATCAACTAAAAGTCCCATTCCCGCAGATGCACCGAGTGAGTCAACAACATAAAGCTTTCTTTCGGGATATTTTTCTAAAAGCTCTTCTCTTGCGATTTTAGCAGAGGTTTGTGCGCCGGAAAGACCCGATGACAAATTAAGATGAATAACATCCTTGCCCTCGCTTAAAAGCTTTTCAAAATAGCATTTATAGTCATCAACATTAGGCTGTGATGTTTTTGTATCAACGCCATCGCGCATCATTTGATAAAAGTCGGAAAATGAGATTGTTTGACCAAGGTCATCTAAATTCTCCTTGCCGTCTGTAAGATACACAAATTTGATATATTCGATATTTCTTTCCTTAACGTATTCTGCGCTCATATCAAGTGTTGAGCACGTGCTTAAAACGTAATTGTTCATTTCTTATCCTCGCAAATTTTATTGCTTTCGCTGTACATATAATATCAAATAAACGCTAAATAGTCCACCTACTGTTTGAATTTTTATCTCTATAATATAACTTAATGCAGTAGAATATAAAAAATGCCACTCTACGATTAGTAGAATGGCTATTTTGTGATTATTTTTCTTGACCCTGTGTCGTTTTTTCAAATTCTTTAGGCACAAGCTTAATTGAAATTCTCATTTTGTAGCTGAAAATAACAATCAACTGAATTGGCAAGCCTAAAAGTAAAATCATCCACGTTGCGTAGTCGTTACGGAATGACCATAGCGCAAAGTAAATTACTAAAAGTATGCTCCAGCAAAGTCCTGATATTGAAATGATGCCCATAATCTTGCTTTTAAGAATAACTGAGAATACGATACCCACAATCAAAATAGCAGGAACGGCGTATATGAAAATTTGCCAATGATAAATTTTAGTTATGATTGCAAGTAAAATAAAAACTAAAAGAGCGACTGTGCCGATGCCAATCATAATTACGTTAGCAAGCATGGCTTTAGACATTTTAGTTGGCTTTGGTTCAAGCTTTCTTTCCTGCTCTGTATGCTCGGAAAGAATGTAATCTACTGTTACGCCAAAAAGCTCACTCATTTTTTTAAGAACGTAGGCGTCAGGAATACTGTCGCCTCTTTCCCACTTGGAGATAGCCTTATCGGAATAGTTTAATTTTTCGCCAAGCTCAAATTGAGTCATGGAATTTTGTGTGCGTAAATAATAAATGTTTTGCGCAACGATTGATTTAAAATTATTATCCATTTTCTACCTCCTTTATATATTTGCGTGTTCATTTTAACATAAATTTATTGACAAGTCAAGAATTTTTAGAATATTATATAAAAGTTTATATAAATTTTTGCGACAAAAAACGCGCACTTGTGCGCGTTAGATGTTGAATTTTAGGATTTTTGCTAAAATATAGTTGCTTACAAAAAAGCCCTTTGGAGTAAAGCTATATGCTCCGTTTTTGTGTTCAATATAGCCATCCATTAGGTAATTTTGAATTTTGGGATAGCTATCAAGTAAGGAAACGCCAAATTTAGATTTAAACTCCGCTTCGCTGACTCCGTCGCTTAATCGCATTTTAAGCATCAGATATTCATCGGAGCTGCAAATTGGTAAATTAGACTGCTCCTCATAATGCTTTTTAGGTAAATTATCCACACTCTGCGCCACGTTTATATCGTTTACATAGATTTGAACGCTGTCTGAATAGTAGTATCTTTCGCTATTAAAGAATGAATGTGCAGAGGGACCGAAGCCTATATATTCTTGACTTAGCCAATACTTCAAATTATGGACACATCTACGCTCTTTTTTTGAAAAATTGCTTATTTCGTATTGCTCATAGCCGTGCTTTTCAAGCTCGCTGCAAAGGTACATATACATTTCGTATTCTTCGTCGTCGCTTGGCAATTTAAGAGTATCTTGGATTTTATAAAACGGTGTGCCTTCCTCAATTTTCAAGCAATATGCGGAAATATGCTCAGGGTGTAGGTTACATACCTTGATGAGTGTGTTTTTTAAGCTATCTAACGCTTGATTAGGTAAGCCGTACATAACGTCAATATTGATATTATCAAATCCGCACTCTCGTGCAAGGTTATAGCTATTTAGAAATTCATCGTAGGTATGTATTCTGCCAAGTGTTTTTAGCTCAGCATCACTTACACTTTGTAGTCCTATGCTTAGGCGATTTACGCCGTTTTGCTTATAGCAATTTAGCTTTTCCTTGGTTAGAGTGCCTGGGTTTGCTTCAATAGAAAATTCCGCACTCTGTGTAAATATAAAGTTGTTTTTTAAAGTGTTTGCAAGCTTTGCAAAGTCATTTACGTTTAAAAGCGAAGGAGTGCCACCACCTATAAATGCTGTATCAATTTGGTAGTCCTTATATAGTGGCGCTTCTCTTTCAATATGAGTGCAGAGAGCGTCAATATAGCTTGGGATATTATTTTCTTGACAGCCTAATGAATAAAAGTCGCAATAATTACATTTTTGCTTACAAAAGGGAACGTGAATATAAAGTCCTAAGGTTTTTGGCATATTATTTTTCACTATCGTCAAGCTTGAGTACCGCCATAAACGCTTCAGGAGTTACCTCAACTGAGCCTAAGCGACGCATCTTCTTTTTACCTTCCTTTTGTTTTTCAAGGAGCTTCTTCTTTCTGGTAATATCGCCGCCGTAGCATTTCGCAAGCACGTCCTTACGGAGAGCTTTAACAGTTTCTCTTGCAATAACCTTTGTGCCGATTGCCGCTTGAATTGGAATTTCAAAAAGCTGACGGGAAATGTTATCCTTAAGCTTTTCGGCAATTTTTCTTGCTCTTGCATATGCTTTTTCTGAGTGAACGATAAACGTAAGCGCGTCAACAACCTCGCCGTTTAATAGGAAGTCAAGCTTTACTAGGTTGCTTGGCTCATAGCCTGCAAGCTCGTAATCAAGGGAAGCATAGCCTTTACTTCTGCTCTTTAATGCATCAAAGAAGTCGTAAACGATTTCGTTAAGAGGCATAATGTAGTGAAGCTCAACTCTTTGAGAGTCAAGGTATTTCATGTCCTTGAAAATACCGCGTCTATCTTGACAAAGGTCCATAATGCCGCCAACAAATTCAGTTGGTGTGATTATGCTTGACTTTACGGTTGGCTCGTATGCTGTGGCGATTGTATCGTTTGTTGGGTAATTTGATGGGTTATCAACGTAGATAATTTCGCCGTTTGTTTTTTCAATTTTGTAAATAACGCTTGGGGCTGTGGTAATCAGGTCAAGATTGAATTCTCTTTCAAGTCTTTCTTGAATAATTTCCATGTGTAAAAGACCAAGGAAGCCACATCTAAATCCAAAGCCAAGGGCTATTGAGGTTTCAGGCTCAAAGGTTAAAGCGGCATCGTTTAATTGAAGCTTTTCAAGAGCCTCACGAAGGTCGTTATATCTCGCGCCATCTGCCGGATAGATACCGGAAAATACCATAGGAAGCGCTTCCTTAAAGCCTTGGAGTGGCTCTTTTGCACCGTTTTCTACGGTTGTTACAGTATCGCCTACTCGTGTTTCACTAACGGTTTTAATGCTGGCAGTGATGTAACCTACCTCGCCTGCAGTTAAGCAGTCAGACTTTTGTAAGCCGAATGCGTTTAAGTGTCCTACCTCAACAACATCATATTGAGCATTGGTGCTCATAAGCTTGATTTTGTCTCCTGCTCTTAGTGTGCCGTCCATTACTCTTACGTAAACCACAACGCCTAAATAGGAGTTATAGTAGGAGTCGAAGATTAAGCATTTTAAAGGTGCTTCGGAATCACCCTTGGGGGCAGAGATTTTTTCAACGATTGCATCAAGCACTTGGTCAATATTTAAGCCTACCTTGGCAGATACAGCAGGACAATCCTCGGCGATAATGCCGATAACGTCCTCAATTTCGTTTCTTACTCTGTCAACGTCGGCAGACGGCAAGTCGATTTTATTGATTACAGGCACGATTTCAAGATCGCAATCAACGGCTAAGTATGCGTTGGCAAGTGTTTGCGCTTCAATACCCTGTGTTGAGTCAACAACTAATAATGCGCCCTCGCATGCGTTAAGTGAGCGAGATACCTCGTAGTTAAAGTCAACGTGGCCTGGGGTGTCAATAAGGTTAAGGATATAGTTTTGTCCGTCCTTGTGGGTATAGTCAATTCTTACCGCGCGAGCCTTGATCGTGATGCCTCTTTCTCTTTCAAGGTCCATATTATCAAGGAGCTGCTCCTCCATTTCTCTCTTGGTAACGGCATTGCAATACTCCAAAATTCTATCGGCAAGTGTGGACTTACCGTGGTCGATATGGGCAATTATAGAAAAGTTTCTTATATTTTTTTGCTTTTCGTTCATATTTTCTGTCCTTTCGGGAAAATTCACAGATATTTTAGCATATATTATATATTTTATCAAGTGTTTTTTGCTTGATTTATTTTCATTTTTGTAGTACAATTAGGTAAATACGATTTTTGGGGGATTTTATGACACAAAAGGAAAGAATGGAAAAGGGACTTGTTTACTATTGCGCCGATGAGGAGATAATGGGAGACCAGGTTCTTTGTCTTGAAAAGCTATATGATTTTAATTTAACAAGACCGCTTGAAGGAGAAAAGCGCACCGCTATGCTTCAGGATATGTTTGCAGAGTTTGGAGAAAACAGCTATATTGAGCCGCCGCTTCATGCAAATTGGGGTGGAAAGCATGTTTATATGGGCAAGAATGTGTATGCTAACTTCAACTTGACACTTGTTGATGATGCGAATATTTATATAGGCGATGACTGCATGATTGGTCCTAACACGGTTATTGCAACGGCAGGACACCCTATTTGTCCTGAGCTTCGCGCAAGAGTTACACAGTACAATATGGAAGTGCATATTGGTAAAAACGTTTGGCTTGGTGCAGGTGTTGTAGTTATGCCAGGTGTTACTATTGGAGACAACTCTGTAATTGGTGCAGGTAGTATTGTTACTAGGGATATTCCATCAAACGTTGTTGCGGTTGGTAATCCTTGCAAAGTAATGCGTGAAATTGGAGAAAGAGATAGAAAATACTATTTTAAAGATAGAGAGATTGACTGGGAAAATTTATAAGCAAAATCCACTCAACCAAACGGTTGAGTGGATTTTTATATAAAGGAATACAAGTGCTATTGCGGCTTGTAATTTAATACGACTTCAATCCGCCACCCTTGGGGCTTTGTTGTTGCATCTGTATATATTGGAGCATAAACATTTCGAAACGCATACTGTTCTATTTCTTCAACTCCTTGATATATTATAATTTCCTTCAAGCCACAATTCCCAAAAGCATCATTAAATATTTTTGTCACTTCATTATGAACAACTAATTTTTCTAATGCTGTGCTACTATGAAACGCGTAAGCACCAATATCTCCACTGAAAATTTCTATTTCAGTAAGACTTGTACATCTGGAAAATGCATCGTTTTTTATATGCTCAATATTTTTATGAAGTTTTACAGATTTGATTTTTCTGCATTCATAGAATGCGCCTGTTTCAATAGACGATACTCCCTCAGGAATAACTATATCAATTGAAAGTTCTCTACAAGCAAAAAAAGATGCTTGTCCTAAATATTTGAGGTTTTTAGGAACATTAACTTTTGTGAGAGTTGTGCAGTAATTAAATGCATAATCATCAATTGTTGTAATAGAATTAGCAAGAACGATTTCTTTGAGTTTAGACCTACTAAAGGATTGCTTTCCTATTTTTTCAACACCCTCTTGCAATATTATTTTATCAATTTGTGTGTTACAAAATGCTTGCTCTCCTATTTTTTTAATGCTTGACGGGATTTCCATAGTTGTTATAAGTCTTAAATCATAAAATGCTTTTTCACCTATTGACGTTACCGGTTTGTCCTTGTATGTATTTGGCAATTTTATGTATTCTATTCTTTCTTTACTCTGCTTATGATATCCTGAAATCTCATACGTGCCATCATCCTTTTCAGTAAAAATGCAACCAAAATATATTTTTGAAGCGTACAGCGTGATATTACCTGTCGTTCCTTTTTTAATCTTATTGTAGAACTCTGTGCCGTTAATTTCTTTCGTCCATCCCACAAAATAGTAATCATCCTCTTTCACACACGGAAGCTCAACTTCATCCTCAATCGTATATGTTTTTATAATTCCTTCTCCATCTACATATGTGATTTTATACTCAATAGGAATCCATTTAGCTTCAAGAGTTAAATTTTCCGTTACTCGTGATTCTTCGATCCACTTTTCTCCATTACAGTACCAACCGTCAAAAATATATCCTTTCTTTTCAATATCAGTGGGTAATATGACTTTCGTTCCCTTACTCTGCTTTTTTGCATGTACTTTGGCATCTGTATTAGTTTCAAATTGGATAATATATTTTTCTGTTGAGCCAGTATCATTGTCTGTTTTTATATCCGCATCGTTTTGGCTATTGCCACAGTTGAAAAGCGCAAGTAAAAAAAGTAAACATATGGTCAATACAAAATATTTTTTTATAGCTTTACTCATTTGCTTTCCATACCCCCGTTAAATTTTTCAAATTAAATGCATTTAATTCTCTAAATCTATCATCATAAAGCCATTCTTTTGTCCCGCTATATGTAACTAATTCTATTTTACATTTTGAGAAAGCATTATTGCCGATATATTTCAAATTTGCACCAAAGCTTAGATACGTTATGTCGTAATTTATTGCAAATGCATTTTCTTCAATGGTTTCAAGAGAATTCGGAAAAGTCAATTCGGTTAAAGAACAATTATAAAATGCAGATTGCTCTATGCTTTTTAATCCTTCCTCAAAATTCACTCTGCGCAAATTCACACATCCATAAAATGCATTTTTACCTATTGTTTTTACAGTTTCGGGAATATAAACCGTTGATATTATTACATTATCCTTAAATGCATTTGCACTTATCCCCACAACATCACAACCATTACATTTATTAGAAATTACAATGTTTTCTTCTCTGCATTTTCCTACTGACTTTACGTAATACGTTTTACCATCATCGGTTGCATACATAATACCGTATGAGCCGTAAATGTAGTTGCAAGTTTTACATTTTCTATTACTGTCAAACTCATGTCCTGTGGCTTTGGTAACTACCACTTCAACATGGTCGCAATTAGATTCCTTACAATACATAAGCGCTCTGCCGTTTTCTTCACATGTAACCTTTGAATATTCTATAGCTAACACTAATTCATGCGACGGTAAATGTACCGTCTTTTCGGGAGACTCAGGTTGATTTGGCTCTTCAGAGCAGTTATTTATGCAAATAATTGTTAATAAAGTTGCTAATATAACGATAATAAATGACGTAATAATAAACAATACCTTTAGCTTTTTATTGTTTTTTGGCGCATCATTATTTGATGACAAATTAAAACCGTCCTGTGAGCTTTGGTTTGTTTGATCAGGAGAGGATTCGCCGATAATTTCAATATTATCATCTAGCAGATAATCGTATGTAACGTCATATATTTCTGCCATTTTTTTAATTTTTTCAAGTTCTGGCATACATGCGCCTGATTCCCATTTATACATTGACTGTCGGGAAACACCAAGCTGCTTTGCGACTTTATTTTGATTCATCCCCCTTGCTTTTCTCAAATTAAATATTTTTTCCGAAAACGTCATTGTAGCGTTCCTTTCTTTTTGAATTTATTCAATCTTAATCCAAATCAATGATGATGCATAGGTGTACGATTCTTGGTTCTTGTTTTCATCCGGATAAATCTCTATTGTTTTTTTGAGAATCCCCCCATCATCGTAAATCGCCCATTTGCCTCTTTCTCTAAACTTCAAAAACTTTATTTGTGAATCGGAAAACGCTTCTTCCTCTATAATCCTAATGCTTTTACCCATCAAAACCGTATTTATTTTTGTTAAGTTAAATGCATTATTTTCAATAATTTCAAGAGAATCGGGGAAAATTATTTCCTTTATTTTACCACAATGATAAAATGCATATTCGCCAATTATCTGCAAGGAATTTCCAAAGCTAATTTCTTTTAATTCGTTGCAAAAGAAAAATGCTTTTTCTTCAATCACGGTTACTGAATCAGGAATTCTAACAGATTCAAAATTTACATACATAAATGCTTCTTTTCCTATTTTTGTAACCTTATATCCCATATATTCTTCTGCAATTATAATACGGTTATCGTTACACGTTCCTTTTGATTTCACATAAGCAGTATTTGCTTCTTCATCAATTTCGTAAACAATTCCTTTGCTTATGTTTAATTGATGACAAATTATACATTCATCATCTTCAAAAACATGTTTTTTGTTTGGAACGTCTCTCTCCTGCTTGAATCCGCAGCTCACACATTCTATTTCAATTTTGCCACTTAACACACACGTTTCTTCTTCAATTATTTTTGAAATCTTAAACGTTAAATGGGTACATTCTGTGTCTAATGGTTCACTATTTTCCGGTAATGAATCGTTGTTTTTACATATGAAGAAGTAAACAAAAATTGTAATTAAAATTGCGATTAACGCTAAAACAATCGCAATAATAATTAATTTTGATTTATTTTTAGCGTTTGGGGCTTGGTGCTCAATTTTGCAATCACCTTCGTATTGCGAAATCTTTTTGCCAGGCAAGGAAGTTTTATCGTCAAGGAGTTCATTGTAAGATACGCCGAAGTATTGTGCTATTGATTTGATTTTATCAATTTCAGGCACACTTAAATCAGCTTCCCATTTATAGACGGTTTGTCTTGAAACTCCCATCGCCTTTGCAAGGTCTTTTTGGGAAACTCCTTGCTCATCTCGTAGCTTCATTATTTTGTCGGCAAATCTCATATTATCACCTCCTTGTTTTAGTGATTTCATTTTATCACAAGGCAGAGATTTGTGCAATAGAAAAGCAAAAAATCAAGGACAACCTACAGTTTACTTGTAGATTATCCTCGATAATGTGTTTATAATTCAAGTATTTTGAATGAGTTGGTTTCGCCCTCGCACATGGCGGGGAGTGTTATATATGGGATGCCGTCAACGGTGTTTTCGTTACCTTGGTGGTAGTGTCCTTGAATTACCATTTTGACCTTGCCGCTTGATTTTATTATGTCGCGGATTCGGTCGGAGTTTTTAACAATATGGTATTTATCCACACTTGGGTCGAGATTTTCGTGAACGAGGATAATGCAAGGTGTATTTGCGTTATCAAGCTCATTTTTAAGAAAATCTATTTCGAATGGTGGCAGATTAGAGTCGGTCCATTCTACTCCTGCCTTATCGAAGCGGACCATATTTGAACGGTAATTGGCATCAAGGATTATGAAATTGTACTTTTCCGTTTCAATGGTGTATGGTGGAATTTTGAAGCCTGCTTCTCTTTCCATATCCTCGGCGGTCATTACTAAATAGTCATGATTTCCGGGAACTAAATAAAATGGGATTTGATATGATTTTATAGCTTGCATTGCTTCCTTGAAGCAAGAAATTATGTCCTCTTTGGTGCTATTTTCATCATGGTCGGTCATGTCGCCTAAGCAAAATACCATGTCAACGCTTTCTTCTTTAAAGCGTTCCATTGCTTCTTTTATTTTTTGATATGAAAGCTTTGGACGGCGGTTGCCGCCTATTTTATCTGCATGGCAGTAATGGCAGTCTGTAAATAAGCCTATTTTCATAATTTCACCCTTTCTTTTTTCTTATTATACTATATAATGCATTTATTTTCAAGTTTTCACTGGTGAGTTATCTTCATTTTTTGTCAAATGACATAAAAATTTTGTTCAAAAATATTCAATTATATTAAAAATATAAAAAATTTGATTTTTTTAAATTTTTTTCTTTACAACGACATATGTTTTTGCTATAATACTTATGTATTTTTATTTAGTTTAAATTTTCTATATTATAGAGGAGTGTAAATATTATGAGTCGTATGGTCGGTACAGTATCAAGAGGTTTAAGAGCGCCTATCATTCGTGAGGGCGATAACCTTGTTGATATCGTAACAAATTCTGTTCTTGAGGCTTCAAAGGATGCAAAATTTGAGGTTCAGAACCGTGACGTTGTAGCAATGACTGAGGCTATTGTTGCAAGAGCGCAGGGTAACTACGCTACTGTTGATGATATTGCCGCTGACGTTAAGGCTAAGTTTGGTGGAGAAACCGTTGGTGTTATTTTCCCAATTTTAAGCCGTAACAGATTTGCAATTTGTCTTCGTGGTATCGCAAAGGGCGCAAAGAAGATTGTTCTTATGCTCTCTTATCCTTCTGATGAGGTTGGTAACCACTTAATTAGTCTTGATATGATGGACGAAAAGGGTGTTGACCCATATAAAGACGTTTTAGATCTAAAAAAATACCGTGAGCTTTTCGGTTATGAAAAGCACCCATTTACAGGTGTTGACTACGTTGAATACTATGAGGGTCTTATTAAGGAATGTGGCGCTGAGGTTGAAATCATTTTCGCTAATGACCCAAGAGCTATTCTTAACTACACAAAGAACGTACTTAACTGCGATATTCACTCCCGTTTCCGCACAAAGCGTCTTTTGAAGAAGGCTGGCGTTGAAATCAACTACGGTCTTGATGAAATTTTAAATGCACCTGTTAACGGTAGCGGTTACAATGCTGAATACGGTCTTTTAGGTTCAAACAAGGCTACTGAGGATAAGGTTAAATTATTCCCAAGAGATTGCCAAAAGCTCGTTGAGGATATTCAAAAGAGACTTCTTGATGAAACAGGTAAGCTTGTTGAGGTTATGGTTTACGGCGATGGCGCATTTAAGGATCCTGTCGGTAAGATTTGGGAGCTTGCTGACCCAATCGTATCTCCCGGCTACACTATCGGTCTTGAAGGTACGCCAAATGAGTTAAAGCTCAAGTATCTTGCTGATAATGATTTCGCTAATCTTTCAGGCGAAGCTTTGAAGGAAGCTATTAAGAATGAAATTACAAAGAAGGATGACAATCTTGTTGGAAAGATGGCATCTGAGGGTACAACTCCAAGACGCTTAACTGACCTTATCGGTTCACTTTGCGACTTAACGTCAGGCTCAGGCGACAAGGGTACTCCTATCGTATATATTCAAGGTTACTTTGATAACTACACAACTGAATAATAAAATAGCAAGGCATGCTCGCGCATGCCTTGTTTTTAATTTTGTTGATCGTAATCGCTTTTGAGTTTAAAGCCTTCGCCTAAAACCTCTTTGGAGTCATTTATAATTATAAATGCGCTTTTATCTATTTCTCTTACTGCTCTTATGAGCTTTGGTAGCTCTTTTGGGCTAACTGTACACATGAGCATTAGCTTTTCGCTTTGGGAATACATTCCTTTACAATAAACGCCTGTAACGCCACGCTGTAATTTTTCAATGATATACTTTGAAATTTCTTCAGATTTATCTGAGAGAATTTGTACGGATTTGGCATTATTACCAAGTGTTACAATATAATCCGTTATTTTTGATGAAATAAACATTGAAATTATGGAGAAAATAGTTACCGTAAGGCTTTTAAACACAATACCAGATAATATGATTATGGAACAATCAAGTATTAGGATAATTGCGGCTATGGATATATGAGGAATAAAGCGTTTTATAATGAGTGAAGCAAAATCACTTCCGCCTGTTGAGCCATCTCGTTTTACAACAAGACCTATTCCAATTCCCACTAAAACGCCGCCCACAACGGTTGCTATCAGCATATCGTCGGAGTAAACCGGAAAATAGCTTGTCAGCTCCAAAAATGCAGTTAAGGCAAGGATACCGAACGCCGTTTTAACAACAGCATATTTACCAAGATATTTGAAGCCTAAAATGAACAAGACGATATTGCATGCGATATTTGTAATAGACATTTTTATATTAAACATATGCAAGAGAATAGTGCATATGGTGGAAACGCCGCCTGAGGAAATTTTGTTTGGGGCTAAAAACATATTTACGCCCAATGCCAAAATAAAGCTTCCTACTGTCAAAAATGCAAAATCTAAGATATACGGTAGTGATTTTTTCATTTGCTCACCTCTCTTTTATTTGTATTTTACATTATTACGGTGGCTATGTCAATTATTATTTTTCGCTTAGTGAAAATAAATTACAAAATATGAAAAAATATCTTGATTTTTTAATATGATTATGCTATAATACCTTAGCAATATGCAGAATTCGCCTAGCTGGTCGAGGGCGCACGATTGGAAATCGTGTAACCGAAAAGGGTGTTTTTTCTGTCAATTTTTATATGGAGAATTCGCCTAGTTGGTCGAGGGCGTACGATTGGAAATCGTATAATCGGTAACACGATTCCAGGGTTCGAATCCCTGATTCTCCGCCAAATAAAAAACCTTGAGGCAGTGCCTCAAGTTTTTTTATTTTCTGTGGGTTTTTGAAACACTTGCAAGCAAGCGTCTTGCATATCTATACAACAGTGGGAATACAAGTCCAAGGTTATGTCAACAGAGCTGTGCCCCAGCACTGTTGATACAATCTTGGGGTTGATGCCGTTCTGCATCATAATTGTTGCATAGCTATGCCTTAGGTCGTGAAATCGTACTCTTGGGAGTCCGAGTTCACGCAGCTTCTTTTTTAGTCGTTTGTTAATTGCGTTAGGTGTAACGGTTGCACCATCTACGTCTCTCATCAAAACGCCCCCGGCGTTCCTCGTGCGTTTTCTGTCGTATTCTTTAAGTGCTTTTGTATCATACTCCGAGAGTTTGATACAACGCACCTTGTCGTTTTTTGGTGTGGTTGTTACCGTCTTGCCTTGTATTTGGGTTGAGGTACGGCGAATGTGTAAAACATTCCCCACAATGTCTTTTGTATTCACTCCACAGGCTTCCCCTCTACGCAAGCCATAGTGGCAAGCCAACAACAGAGCCGGGAACTCGTCCTCAGACTTGCAAGCTTCGAGCAACTTTTCAATTTGCTCTTGCGTAAGCGTGGTATATTGAAAAGCATTTTTGCGTGGGTAATCATAAGATAACAAGGGGTTAAAAGCCGTGTACCGTCTTTTAACTGCATACGAATACATTTTCGACAGAGTGGCAAGCACATAAACGATTGATGTATTTGATAGACCTTTAGAGCCGATTTTTGACACGAAATCGTCTATTGTGGAATAGTCGAGCGTTGCAAGCTCCTTTCCGCTTAAAAATGGCAATATGTAAGTATTGATGTTGTGCTCATAGCCGTATATGGTTGTAGGCTTTAATCTGCGTTGCATATAGTTTATGCGAAAATCATTCGCTAATTCTATTATCGTCATTCTTTTCGCTCCGTCATATTATTTCTGTATTTGTATGATTTGTTGTCAAATGGGTTTTTGTATTCTTTTAGATTCAGCTTTTCAAATGTGTCTAAAGGCACATTTTCAAGCAGTATTGGGGGTAGCGTTTCAATATTCCTGCTTGACCAATAACGCTTGCCAAATATCTTATTTTTGCCCATTACATCCTTGCTGATGTACTTAGTCACATAAAGCACTACGTTCTTTATGCTCTTTTGTACCTCGACTGCAGTAGAAAAACCGAATTGCCATTCTTTCACATTGTAAACAATGTTGCCGATGTCATCCTCGGTTATTCTCCCAGCTTTAAGCCATTTGTCAATCTTGGATTGTCTAACTGGCTTATGATATCCGTTGACCTTGCGTGTGCCACTGTCAACGAGTGTAAGGGCGTTATTGATAACGCCATGGAAATGTATCTTGTTATCTTTTTGGTGGTATTCAGGAACGAAAACATATTTCAAGCCTTTTCTATAAGTATTGTTTTTGAGCCATTGTGTAAAGACATTTGACACTTGTTCTTGGTCATTGCTCTTGACCTTTGATAAATCAAATGTCAAGGTTGCAAAATATCGCATATTGGGGTTTAATAGGATGATATCCTCTATTTTGCGTACAGCTCTGTTGTCAGCTTCCTTGCGTTTTTCCCATTCGCTCTTGGGTGGTCCTCGTGTGATGAAGTGATTGAGAAATAATTCATAGTACAAACGGCTAACCGTTTGTGCTCTGCTTTCTTCCTCAGACATCTTGCGTTTATGGGGAAATCGCACTTGAAAAGTCAAAGTGTTCGCGAAAACCTCTTTAGTGTAACCTCCCGGATAGAGGAAAGTTTTCTTGTTGTACTCTACTACGTCGAGTACATCATTCAACTTATTATGGGTATCATCCGAGCCAAACAAAAATTTTTGTTTGCCTACTATGATTTCATTTTCTTTTAGTTGTATTTCTTTCATTTTCGGTTTGGTTTTGGTTTGGTTTGGTTTTTGGTTTGGTTTGAGATAGTAATGAGGGTACAATCAAGTAGAACACGCACGCCCGCGTGCTTACGCACACGCACGTGCGTGTCGGTTTGTCTTGTGAACAAACACAAAAGGTAAAATTATGGGTTTGTTTATCAGACACACACACGCAAGCGTGTGTGTGCCCAGTTCTCAGCTTCGCAGCTTTGAACAAAATAAGAGGTTAGAAATGGTCTAAATAATTAAACTCTTTTTTTATGATATTCAGCCTGATAAACCTTTTGATATATTTTCTCATGCTCTATTCTGTTTTTATT
This sequence comes from Eubacteriales bacterium, assembly GCA_045632345.1. Lineage (GTDB taxonomy): Bacteria > Bacillota > Clostridia > Oscillospirales > CAG-272 > RGIG2000. Next base: position 26,806 of record JAZQWM010000038.1, read on the forward strand.
CTCGCTTATAAACGAAACACAGTCAGGGCAAGAAAAATCAAATTCGTCATATAAAAAATTTTTTATACTAAAAAAATTTTCAGTTAATGCAAATTTTATTTTTCTTTTTAAAGAATTTCCAGCTTGTAAAGATATACCAAGTTTACCTGCTATAACTGATGGCGTATAACCATACATAAATAGTTTAAAATATTCTTTTTGCTTTTTTGTTAAAAACTTTTCGCAAAAATCTATTATCTTTTCCGTTTTATCTACGTCTAAAAAAATATAGTCGTTTATAGTATCATCATATATGCCTATAAAATCAGTTATTAAATATTCATCTTTGTCGTCATTCGTATAATATAAGCTACAAATTAAATCTTTACTTACTGATTTTCCTAAACCGTAATTACCCTCTCTTAAGAATGAATAACCGCCTTTTCTGTTACAATTAAAGGAACGCTTATACAAACTATAAACAAAAGAGCTTTCAGAGGTATAATCTAAATAAGGTAAATCTAAAAGAACTTGATTTATAAAACTTTCCGGGGGACTGTCTACAGTATCAACATTATTTGCTCTAATAAATTTAAAAACATGATATCTAATAAAGCCGTATATATCATTGAAAAAAAGTAACATTGCTTCAGAGTTTTTTTGTTTAATTTTTTCATACAACTCAAAATTATCTAAAACGAATTCTCTCTTCATAAATGCTACTTAATTTCTAATCCTCGTCAAGCTCGTCCGAGTCGTCACGTAGTGTAAAGCCGTCCACTTGTAGCCCTACCAATTCATTGTGCAGGTCTACAACTGTATCGTCATCTATATCCAAGTTAATATCCTTATCGTTGATTACATCTAAAAGCACATCAACTGCCAGGCTTATAACTTGGCATTCTCTTTCGGTCAATTCAACATTGATTGCCTTAAAATTTGCCATTACTGTTTGCCTCCTTCCTTAAAGGTTACACCGACAAGTTTTTCGCTGACACGTCCACCAAATGCGGTTGCTTTGGTGTCGAGGTAACATTCACGATTTAGTACGCTCCTGCAGAAGTTTTTAACGTCCTTGATTTCCTTTACGTCAAATACTTCGGGCAAGTCCTCAATATTTACCGAGTACCTGCAGACGTCTCCGCCGACTATGTCAGCGCCTACGTCTTTGATTACACAACGGAATTCTACGGAGTTAACCTCTCCTTCAGTTCCGTCCTCTCTCTTGAACGTTACGTTCTCTTTGATTTTTGCTCCTATGATTTTTGCCATGGGG